>JAPLDJ010000009.1 GCA_026391805.1 Bacteroidota bacterium
GATTTAATTCATTACTTTTATTCTTTGGTTCCATATTATATTGTTTTTCGCAATTCAATATTACGGAACCTTAGCGAAGGACCAGCTATGTCTGGTTCTTCCTTTTTAAACTATATTTCAACTAAGTTTGGGACAAGATCTCATATTATCACTTCTCCGCGGAACTCTGCGTTTAATCAGCGAGCCTCTGCGAGAAAATAAAAACTATTTTCCAGCCACCTTCATCAACATTGATATTTTATGCCAGGAAATTTTTATCGAGGTAGTTCTGGAATTTGGCCTTGTACTGCTCGCTGACCGGGATGTAGACATTACCATCGAAGATGATCCTGTTCCGCTCGATCACGGAGATCTTGGAGAGGTTGATGATAAATGACCGGTGTACCCTCATGAAGCGGTCTTCGGGAAGCTTCTCTTCGATTGACTTCATGCTCAGCTGAGTCATGACCGGCTTTGCATTGGCTAAATGGATGCGGATGTATTCGCTCATGGCTTCGATGTACTTGATCTCATCAAAGTTTATCCTGAGGATCTTGTATTCCGATTTTATAAAGAGAAAATCCTTGTTGCTGGAAACCTCGGCCGGTTTCTTCTGCAGCGCATCATACCAGGCTTTGGCCTTGTTGGCCGATCTCAGGAAATCGGCGTAGCTGATGGGTTTCAAAAGGTAATCGACGGCATCGACCCTGAAGCCCTCCAGTGCATATTCACTGTAAGCTGTTACAAAGACAACCAACGGTGGATTTTCCAGTGTTTTCACGAACTCCATTCCACTGAGGTCAGGCATGTTGATATCGACGAACATCAGGTCAACCAGTGTCGTATCAAGTAGTTCAATAGCCTGCAGAGCGCTTTCGCAAAGTCCTGCCAGTTCAAGAAATGGTGTCTTTTTGATGTATTCCGCGATCTGCTTGAGCGCAAGAGGTTCATCGTCGATTGCAATGCATCGGATCATATGGGGATGGATAAATTTACTGTAAACAGTTCTTCCGTGTCGATGATGTCGAGGTGATACGCATCCCCGAAGAGGAGGTCAAGCCGTTTCCGCGTATTCTCGATTCCGATGCCGGAGAACTCGCCACCGCCGTTATGATTGCTCCTGCTGTTCTTTACAACGAACAAAAGCCGTTCTTTCCCCGGGATCAGGTCGATCGTGATGAAGGATTCATTCCTGTAGCTGATCCCGTGCTTAAAAGCATTTTCAATGAATGCAGTGAAGAGGAAGGGGGGAATGAAAGCATCGGGAACAATCGCGGGCAGGTTCAGTGTAATTCTGACCTTCTCACTGAACCTGAGTCTCATCAGGTTGATGTAGCTTTCCAGAAACTCCACCTCTTTTTTTAACGTCGTTTTCTCCGTTTCAGTTTCATATAAAAGGTATCGCATCATCTTCGACAGCTTGATGATGGCCTCTTTTGCTTCTGCCGTATTTGTATCCACCAGGGCATGGATGTTATTCAGGGTATTCATGAAGAAATGCGGGCTGACCTGGTTGCGCAGCAATGTCAGCTGGGCGGTCACATTTTCCTTCTCCAGCCTGATCCGTTCATCCTCTGCCATGATCCAGCGCAGACCAGAGCGTAAACCCGTATCAAAACCGACCACCAGGACGCCAAGGATCAGGAAGTTGGCGAATGGAGGAACCGGTCTCGGCTGGCGGCCCCTGGCCTGATCCGTTTGCTCCGGTCGTTCCGGCCGGCTATCGGTTGAAGGCGGAGGATTCTCGCCCCGCCTTGGCGGACGATCTGCCCGTTCTACCCTTTCGGAAGGGTATTGCTTGATCTTTTCATCGTAAACATACGAAGCAACCGCCAGCAACAGGATGACTCCCAGGACAGATGTGAAAAAAGAGATCACCTTCCCCCTGAAAAGAAAACGCGGCACAAGAACAAAACGGTTTGCCAGGAAGAGGATGGTCAGCGGGACCAGGATCTCGAGCTGATTCAGCATGCTTCTCATCAGGGGACGGTTGTTGTCCTCCCTGAAAAGAACGGGGGTCATCATCAGAACCAGCCAGACAAAGACGAGGAGACCGATCTCCGAATATCTTAATGTTTTATACCGGTTGTCCATTTTATGATGCCTTATTTTTCCTGGAGATTTCATTAACAAAGATATCCAACAATCCGTTATGAAAATTTACAACCGCTATTTCTGTTTACCTCCGTGTGCATCCTCCTTGTGAGGACGGGAAGCTTTTTCAAGTTCCTGGTACTTTTTAAATTTATCCGCAGAGAGGACCTGCTTTATCTTGTCGTCCCTCTTCTTTTCGATGGGCTCTACCTTCGATTTGTTCGGCGGCCCCTGGGGATTCCCCAAAGATTTCTTCAGGGTTTCCATTTCCGAATAAAAGTCTTTGAAGGCCTTCATCACAACGTCGCTCTGGGTAGCATTCAGGGCCAGTGGTTTTACAATGTTAGTCTCCACAGTCTTCATCCTCTCTTCCGTCGATGGGGGCCCGGATTGGCCAGGCTGACCTTGTTTACCGGCATCCGGCGGAGGATCAAGCGTTCTTAATTTATCAGGATCAAACCCTGCAGCTTTAATCGCATCATTGGTTTCAGGACCTCCGTGAAGACCTGCTTCCCTTAATTTTTCATGGATGGCCTTTGCATCGGCTGCGGGTAATGTTGAGGCATTGTATTTCGAAAGGATATCAAAGCCTGTGACTTTTGCTGTGGTTTAGGCGCTGCATTCGGAGTGGTCTGGCAAAAGCTCTTTCCCTGGATAAAGCTGATGAGCATTAGCACGATTAACATGCTTCCCAATGTTCTTATTTTAATTTGCTTTTTCATATTTGTTTTTATTATTGCAGAGGCTGATTAATAATAGTTTTATTTTCTCGCAGAGTCACGCTGATGAATCACAGAGTTCCGCAGATAATTGTTAAGATAAATTTTAACTCTGCGTGACATCGTTTTATACATATTAATCAGCCATTACAGATTAAAATCTATTTGAACATGAAATCCGTATTGATGATCTCCGGCATTGCAATCGGTTGCGAATATTGAAATGCGCCGGTCGGATCGATGTAACCAAGATCGCCTGCAAGCTGGGTCAGCTTTGTTTTCTGATCTGTCGAAAGGCTGTTATAAACCTGGGTGAAGGTAGTTGCATAATAGTAGCTGAGTTCACCATCCAATTCGCCATACCTTTCAGAAAGGGCAATAACGGTAGCTGAATCGGCAGTCTGCGAAGCCAGGAACTTGCGCAGTTCGGTTGAAACTGCTTCTCTTTTTGCAACAATTTCAAGTAAGGCGTTACGCTGATCGTCGACGATCCCTTTAACCTGGTCAGCCTGAGTGGTTGTAAGGATGGAGAGGAAATTCTGCCCGGCGCTGGCGGTAAGCGTCTCATCGATCGTATAGTTGGGATTCCCCATGGCCGGCCAGTCCTTCAGGTAGAAGGAGCCGAAATAGGTTCCATGACGCTCAGGGCAGAAATAGACGTCGGCAGTCGTGCTTCCTGCATACCATGCATACATCTCGCTGGCATAGGTCATGACGGCGACATTGACGTCCTGCGACAAACCCAATCCTTGCAGCGGGTCGCTCACGGTGGCGTCCCAGTGTCCGATCCCGTTAAGGGCCTTGAGGGCGTCAAACTTTGCTTTCTGTTCGGTGGTAAAAGAATTAACCACCTGGCCGAACAATTTTGCCCTGTCGTAGCTGATCCGACCGTCGAGCTGATATAACTCTGCAGCATACGCCATCACGGCATCCTTATCCAAACCTGTCGCACCGGATGGCAGATCGCCTTCCTTTAACCTGCGGAAGGCCTTCAGCAGCGGGTAACGTTTATAGGCAAACTCGTTGATCAGGTCGATCTGGTTCTGGGCCCGTTCTACATACATGTTGATCTGATCCGTAGTAAGGATATGAAGGACATTGTATGCAATGATGGTGACGAAACTGGTATTGTGGCCAAGACTTGTGGGATCATTGTCACGGAGGTACTGGAACCCACTGTAGTCGGCGACTTTCCCCGGCGGCAGGAACGACTGCGAACCGAGGCAGCCTGTAAGAAATGCCAGCCCGTCAAAAGAGATCGTGTTCCGCTGGGCTTCATCCGAAATGGCCTGTTCAATGTTATACTGATCCCCGGTGGTTCCTGTGGCAACTGTTTCATCGCTGCTCTTTTTGCATTGAGCAAGGATTGATGAAAGGGCCGTAACCATGATGATGGTTAAGATCCCAAAAGATCTGTTTTTGAAAATGTTGTTCAATGCGATCCTGATCCTGCTGCTTTCAGCCCGATCCTGATCCTTCCGGTTTTTGAATTCTTTTGTCTTCATGACTCTGAGTTTTTGATGTGAAACCTGATGTTAATGATCTTCAGGGTCGATTTGTTTCATGCTCATCGTATCAGTTCAGAATTCATTTTTAAGTTGATGAAACAAAAGTATACTCAAAAGGAAGGGATGACAAAAGAGTTCAATGAACGGGGTGATTTTCCAGCCGGAACGGGAGATTTTATCAGCGAGGTCGGAAGACGCAATATGTCACACGTTACATGTCATATGTCATATGTCATATGTCATACGTCATACGTCATACGTCATAAGTGATTTAACGTATGTCGTATGACGTGTGTCTTCTCCACCCTATTCCGCCAGTTGCACCGAAAGTGTAATCTCTACGGCCTTAAGGGCCATCGAGACCGGGCAATTTGCCTTGGCAACATTGGCAAGTTCTGCGAACCGGTCGGGGGTGATACCGGGAACAACGCCCGTCAGATCAAGCTGAATGTGCGTAATTTCAAAATGATCCGTTATCAGTTCAATGGAAACCGCTGCGGTGACATTCAATTCTTCCGGAACAATGCCTTCCTTTGTGAGCAGGAAGCTGAGTGCCATGGCGTAACAGCCGCTATGGGCGGCAGCGATCAGTTCTTCAGGATTGGTACCGGCCAGGCCGTCTTCATTTTTAAAGCGGGTAAGAAATGAATAAGGAGTATTATTCAGAACTCCGCTGACGGATGTGAGGGTTCCTTTCCCTTCCGGGCCGTTTCCGATCCATTTGGCTGTTGCTTTACGTTTCATCGTTTTTTAGTTTTAGAAAATTATACATGATTTTTAATATTTCCAAGGATGATCCGGGATATTCAGGTTGTAAAAATAATGATAATCCGGATTCGATAAACAATAGAAGATGCTGGTTTTTCATTCAAAAATATTCCATCCAGGATGGATATTACAACCTTAAAAATGGTAATTTGCGCCGTCAAACCATAAAACTTTCCGGATGAACTTCACGGCAAACCAAATCTCTGAAATGCTGAACGGGGTGATTGAAGGTGATCCTGCAGCCACCGTTCACAAATTGTCAAAGATCGAAGAGGGCGAACCCGGTTCGCTTTCCTTTCTTTCCAATCCTTTGTACACACAGTACATCTATACGACCGATGCTTCCATCGTGATCGTGAATAAATCCTTTGTCCCGGAACATCCTGTTAAGACGACTCTTGTAAAGGTCGACAATGCAGAGATGGCCTTTGCAAGGCTTTTGGAAGTCTACAACCAGATCAAAAGCAATAAGAGCGGGGTTTCGTCTCTCAGTTTCATAGCGCCTTCTGCAAAACTGGGGGAGAATGTCTACATCGGGGAGTTTGTGGTCATCGGCGAGGATGTCATGATCGGCAACAATGTAAAAATCTATTCGCATGTTTCTATCGGTGATAATGTTATCATCGGAGACAATACTGTAGCCTATGCCGGTGTCAGGATCTATTCCGACAACCGTATCGGTAAGAACTGTATCATCCATGCCGGGGTAGTGATCGGGAGCGACGGCTTCCGGTTCGTTCCAGGCAAGGATGGCAATATAAAGGTTGCCCAGATCGGCAACGTGGTGATTGAAGATGATGTGGAGATCGGTGCAAACTGTGCCATCGACAGGGCCACGCTGGGTTCGACCATCATCCGCAGGGGGGTGAAGCTCGACAACCTGGTCCACATTGCCCATAACGTGGAAGTTGGAGAAAACACCTGCATTGCGGCAGGAACCGGGATTGCCGGTTCAACCAAGGTGGGAAAGAACTGCCTGATCAGCGGTCATGTTTCGATGACAGGCCATATCACGATCGCCGACGGAACCATCCTGGGCGGCGCCACCGGCGTTTCAAAAAGCCTTACCAAACCCGGCCAGAGCTACCTCGGCGCCCCGGCACTCGAAGTCAGCAGGTTCAGAAAATCCGCTGTCTATTTCCGGAACTTCCCGGATATCGTTGAGCGACTGGAACGGCTGGAGAAGATTGAGAAGGAAAGGAAGGCGGAGGACGGAGGGCAGAAGTCCGAAGGATAAATCCACCTCACCCCCCGCCCCCCTCTCCTGAAGGCGAGGGGGAGAAGAAATTCTGTGTAATCTGTGTTAATCTGTGGATATCTGTGGTGAATAATCTTTACAAGAATGACACGAAAAACTATTGTGACCTAATGTGACTATTGTGGTGAAAAAAGAAGATTTTTAATGGAAATAAATTTTTTAACTTTATCCTGTATTAAAAATCCAACGCTATGAAACGCCATCCGGTTTACATTATCCTTGCAGGGCTGATTGCCTTTATTTTCATCCTTACGGCTTCCACCGATGATATGAAAAATAACAGCGGCGCTCCCGCGGGAAACACCAATTCACCGGGCGACGGGCAGAACTGCACCCATTGCATGAATGGATCGGCAACGGCTGTTGCAGGCTGGATCACCTCTGATGTGCCTTCAACCGGGTATAAAAATGATTCCACGTATATAATTACAGTAACAGCGGCTGTTGCAGGAACCAAAGGCTTTGAAGTTTCGCCGCAGGACCTCCTCGGAAACCTTGTTGGAACCCTGACTGCAGAAACCGACAATCACCTGGTCGGAAGCGGCAAATACGTCACACATAATAGTGGCAAAACTGCCAACCCGGCCGTATGGAGCTTTACCTGGAAAGCGCCGTCAACCGGTAATGATGACATTACATTTTATGGTGCGATCGAAGTAACTGTGCCGCCCAGGTCCACCAAAACAACAACACTGGTTATTCATAAAAGCACGGTCGGAACAGAGGCGCATCAGGTACCGGAACTGAAGATCTGGCCGAACCCGACAAATGGTCTGATAAAGATAAGGTCTGCAGAACCGTTGCAGCAGGTCACTGTTCTGAATTCCACCGGGACAATTCTGCAGTTCAGTGAACAGGCTTCCGCAGAGGTTACGGTCGATCTTTCAATTTATTCTGATGGAATCTATTTCGTGCGGATAAAAGTAAATGAGAAGTTCTACACTCAAAAGGTGATCCGGAATTAGGTTAAAAGCGCTTTGCGCTGGGCGCCATTTCGCTACTTCGCCTCACTGTTCACCCAGACCTTTCCTTTCATCGACAGACTTTTTTCAGCGATGGCCTTCCGGAGCGTGAAGGCGATCACGATGCCGATGGTGATGAACCTGAAGATATTGACATACAGGTTTCCCGTAACGTTCCCTTGCATGGAGAACATGCTCCAGGATAGATCCATGAACCCGTGGAGGAAAATGACCAGCCAGAGGTTCCTCCAGATCATGTAGAACCAGGCAAATCCGGCCCCGCCAAGTGCTGTAAAGAGAAAGACCGCGATTCCCTGTGTAAAGGTTTCCGCCTGGTACAGGTGACCGATGCCAAAGAAAACGGAAGGGATCAGCACCGCCGGCACAAATCCCCACCCGCAATACCAGAACAGGATCCCGAACAAAAATCCCCTGAACACCAGTTCTTCGTAAAACCCTGCCAGGATCATATCCCTG
This sequence comes from Bacteroidota bacterium, assembly GCA_026391805.1. GTDB lineage: Bacteria > Bacteroidota > Bacteroidia > Bacteroidales > FEN-979 > FEN-979. Next base: position 7,766 of record JAPLDJ010000009.1, read on the forward strand.
TGTACTGTTGCAAGTGAGAGGCTGAGATGAAAGTCCGAAAGGAAGCCATACCCGAGGAACATGGGTATCGTGAAAAGAAATGCCCACAGCAACCCGCTGAAGAAACCGTTGCCGATCCCGAGGATGCCAAAGGGAGCTTTTTTAAAAAGCATCCATGTGGCCACCAGAACGATTGCAACCTGCGAATAGTTGACCATCGAAAGCATCAGGTCTTCATCCATGGCGTTCCATGTCATTTTTCCAAAGATGACATATCCGAAAAAATATTTCAGGTAGTGCATCGTGATGAAGATCAGGATGACAATGACGGATAATCTGAGCTTTTTCATGATACGTTATTATTATCAGGCTTCATTTATTTCACCACAGATATTCACAGATTATCACAGATTTGTCACAGATAATTTGTGCTAAATTGCGAGACCCGGTTTCCCCGGGACGAAGCAATCTCCTTCAATTACAACCCAATGTTGTCATTGCGAGGATGCCGCAGGCAGACGAAGCAACCTCCATTTTCCGTCTTCAGTCTTCTGACCTCCGTCCTCAACTCCTGGTAACTTTCAACCCCGTCGACGAAATCGCCCAATCCACAAACCTTGCCCTTGGGTTTGGCGGTGAAGCAATCAGCGCCTGGCGGATACGTGCGGATGCTTCGGGATCTTTGGCAATCATCAGCATATAGCCGCCACCACCTGCCCCAAGTAATTTACAGGCGAGCAGATGATCCTTAACCTTGTCCAGGATCGACTGGATGCCGGGTGTATTGGTTCCCTTGTCAAGCCGCTGGTTCAGTTCCCATGAATAATTGATGCAGGCGGCCATCCGGTTCCAGTCGTTCTGCTGGATGGCTTCGTAGGTAATCACTGCATGATGCTTCATTTCAGCCAGGATCGAAAGATGGGACGAGCCGTTCAGGAACATGGAGCGGACGATCTCGGCAAGGATGTTTTTCGCGATCCGCGTGATGCCGGTATAATAGAGCAATACCTGCAACCGGTTTTCGGGGACGTTAAAGATGTATTCCGGCGCCCATTTGACAGCAGGCATCTGCTCAAAGCCGGGGTTGCTCTCAAGCAGCTTGATGCCGTGAAGTATCCCGCCAAACTGGTCCTGCCAGCCGCCGCCCGTGGTCAGTAACTGTTCTAATACCAGCGTGCGGAAAGCGATGTCATTCCGGTCCCACTTTAAATTATAGAAATCCGACAAGGTTCCCATTACCGTAGAAGCAAGAATCGAACTTGTGCCCAATCCCGATCCCTTTGGAACTGCAGATAAAAGTGAGATTTCGACACCGCCGCCAAGTTCTTTCAACTGCGTTTTGAGATTCTTGTATTTCCCTGACGAAAACAGTGGAGTAAACCCGGCCAGGTTCAGGGCGGTTTTCGTGATGGCAAATGCTGATCCGACCTTTGATGTCCTGATAAGCTGATCATATTCTTCGATATCTTCGCGCTCGCCCATGTCGATGGAGCGCAGGATGATCTTCGACTCCGTTGTCGGTTTGAGGAAGACCTGAAGCGGCGGCTGGCCGTTGATCTCGATCGCCATGTTCACGACCTTTCCGCCATGGGTTATGCAGTAGGGCGGCGTGTCGGTCCAGCCGCCGGCAAGGTCCCATCTCACCGGACTCCTCCCCCACACGATCTGGTCGGGAAAGATGGTGATTTCAGGCGTGACGGTTTTGGTCCGGATCACCGACATGATCCCTTCGCTCAGCAGCGAAAAGGCTTTATCCGAATACTCTAATCCTTTCTTGCCTGTCTGATCCATTATTTTCGACCGGAACATCTGGTCATGGATCCGTGTCATTACCGGGGCATCTTCAGGAAGCGGCTCCGGAAGCGGCAATGCAGCTGTGGCATATTTTGCTGCAAGATCGTTAAGGTCGAGCTGGTAGAAGACGCTTTGCCTGTAATTGGCAGCCATCACCGGAAGCCTGTCAAAAAGGAAGGTATTTTTCTGTTTGAAATAGCGGTTGAAGTCGATGGAGCCGTTCAGCTGTGATGAAGAAAACTTCGGCAGTCTCAACCAGAGATCCCTGTACTTGGTTCCGGTTCCCGCTTCACGATTCACGAGCCACGATATGAAACCTTCATCCATATCTTTCTTGCTTACAACAGGAAAAAGCTGTGCAAAGTGAATATCGGTCCCGGCCGGAATACCTGCAGATTTATGATCAATCTTCCTTCTCTTAAACCAGTTCAGTGCAGGTTCATTCTGCCAGGAGGTTGCTTTTTCACCGATAAGTCCTTTGAAAGGATCATTGATCCCGTATGTGCGGATGCACCATTTATCCTTTTCAACCGGAAGTATATCAAGGCAGATTCCGGCGGGGAGAACGATCTTCCATTTATTTTCCGGCACACCGGTAATGATGTGCCCCTGTTCGAGGCTCCATGTTGCCGAAATGTGGCTGTTGTCGATCCAGATCCTGTGGTGAAGTGAATTCAGCGGTATCGTCGTGATGGAATTCTGGATGAAGATATCGGGATTGGGCTTTATTTTCCGGTGCAAGATCTCGCGCTGGTCGGTGACCAGGTTCTGAAGATTGCTTAAAGAGGTGATCAGTTCGGATGCGGCGCCAAAATGGTAGAACCTGCCGGAAGGTAGCGGCAGGACAGAGACTGAAAGAGAATTGATCTGGTGGTCTTTCTTTTCCGGACGGCTTCCCAGTGAAGGGCCGAATTCGGAATAGAGGTCGTAGAACTTAATCCTGTCGCCGGGGAATTGCAGTTTCTTCTCATTCCATCCGCATTTGCCGAACAATACTGAAACGGCTTTTTCGCTCAGCAGCCAGACTCCCGTATCGACCAGGTAATGGTGACCTGTTGCCAGCGCCTGGATCTCAGCGATGGAAGGCTTCTGCACCATGAATTCAAGTTTCGAGGGATCATCCATTGAACAGACAAACACCCCGTGACGGGAAGCAAGTTCGGTATCTCCCCAAAGGCCGAGACAAACGACATCACAATCGGGGATCTCAGGCAATTCATCGCAACGGATCAAAACATCCCCGCTGGCAAGCAGCGTCTTAAGCCCGGACGGCGCCCGCTGCATGATCTTCTCGTACAACGGAAGCTGAAGGTCAAGCAGCGTCTGGTCGATCTTTTGTCCCCGCTCCCACCGAAAGACTGGCACCGGAACAAGCAATTTTCCCGTTGAAGCATACGAAGGAAGCCTCCTGCTCTCGCCGCCGGCATGGATCAGGATCCGCTTGTCAGACCGGTACCATGACCAGAAATCAGTTGCAGGACCGGGTTTTGAATCTGAATCCTTCCTGTCAAGAAAGGACCTGTAAAGAAGATTGGCTGTACCTCCGCCGGAACCAACCTTGCCCTCTTCCGGATCGGAACAGGCAAAATAGTTTCCGGGTAACAACGAAGGTTCACTGGTCAGGTATTTGACAAAGTTTCCGGGTAAGGTGAATAGTTTCTGCATCGCTTCGGATATCTGATGGTCGCTTTATTCTTAATCGTCCTTCAAAAATATTGCCTTTGGCGGATTCTACCTATAAACAGTGAAAAAATTTTATAACCTTTGCGCAGTCATTAGAAAAAGGGCAAATGAAAAACACTGTACGGCGATGCCTGACGCTGGATTTAAAGGCTGATGATAAGCTAATCGAAGAATACAGGTTCTGGCACAGTCCCGAAAACATCTGGAAGGAGATACCGGAAGGAATCCGAAAGGCAGGCATTCTCGACATGGAGATCTACCTGCTCGGTACAAGGCTGTTCATGATCGTGGAAACGACTCCTGAATTTGACTGGGAGAAGGATATGAAAAGGTTGTCTGAATTTCCGCGGCAAAAGGAGTGGGAGGATTTTGTATCCCGGTTCCAGGCATCTGTTCCGGGCCAGGCTTCTTCAGAAAAATGGAAGCTTATGGAGCGGATCTTTAAACTTTAATCAGCCTCATCCCCTGCAGAGGTTGTATCAAAAGGTTAAAAATGGTTCACGCAAAGGCCGCAAAGATAAAACGCAAAATTCGCAAAGGGGTTAATTCCTGATATTTTCTCTTAGCGTCCTTTGCGAAAATCTTTGCGTTCTTTGCGAGAAACCAACTTTTAAGTCAGCCCCACGGGGGTTGGTGTATGGTTAAATCCCCGCAGTTTGCCGCGGGGAACTTCATTCTCAACGAAAACTGATTCACTATTATGAAGGAAAAAATAAAACTGATCAAAAATGGCCAGGGCGTCAACTACCTGGTTCCTTTTATTCTCGTGACAAGCCTTTTCTTTTTATGGGGTTTCGCGCACAGCATCCTCGATGTGCTGAACAAGCACTTCCAGGAGATCCTGAGCATGTCGAAGGCGGAATCGGGGCTGGTGCAGTTTTCCGTTTATTTCGGGTATTTCGTGGCAGCCATCCCGGCCGGACTTTTCATGCACCGGTTCGGCTACCGGAAAGGGATCATTTTCGGACTGCTGCTTTATGCCGGCGGCGCCTTCCTCTTTTACCCGGCTACCTATATCCAGTCGTTCTGGCCATTCCTGGCGGCATTGATGATCATTGCTTTCGGTCTGACCTTCCTTGAAACGGCGGCGAATCCTTATGTTTCTGTCCTCGGACCAAAGGAGAGCGCCGAGCGGAGGCTGAATTTTTCGCAGTCGTTCAACGGCCTCGGCTGGATCTTCGGCCCGCTGATCGGCGGACTGCTGATCTTTTCACCCGGTTCAGGCGGCGCAAACAAGTTCTCTTCCATGGCGCTGCCTTATATCGGGATCGGCTGTGTGGTGCTGATGGTAGGTGTGCTGTTCTATTTCATTCACCTGCCGGAAATAACAGGCAGTACCCGGCAGGAAGAAAAAGATGTCAGGATCCGGCAGCTTTTCAGCCATCCGCATTTCATCCTCGCTGTTGTTGCGCAGTTCTTTTATGTTGCGGCACAAACAGGGGTTAACAGCTTTTTCATCAACTATGTAACGGAAAACATAGAGGGCATCACAAATCTCCAGGCTGCGCAGATCCTTTCGTTCGGCGGCATGGGACTTTTCTTTGCCGGCCGTCTTTCCGGCAGCTTCTTCATGCGGAAGTTCGCCCCGAATAAATTGTTATCAACCTACGCAGCCATCTGTGTTTTCCTGATGCTGATGGTGGTTGCCGGCCTGGGCTGGTTTTCGGTTACGGCCCTCTTCGTGACCTATTTTTTCATGTCGATCATGTTCCCGACGATCTTCGTCCTGGGGCTGAAAGAGCTCGGCCCGCTCACAAAGAAAGCATCTTCCTTTATTGTCATGTCGATCGTGGGCGGCGCCCTGTGCCCGATGCTGATGGGGTACATTGCTGATAAATCCTCGATGCAATGGGGGTTTGTGGTTCCGCTGGTTTGTTTTGGGGTTGTGCTGTACTATGGGCTTTCAGGATTTCGGGTTAGAAAGGTTTGAATTGGTGCGGTGGTGCAGTGGTGCAATTGCGTCACGCGAAGTAGCGAAAGGCTAAATTTCTTTTATTCCCCGCGGAAGTAAAAATGACGATCACCATTAGCGTTATAACATAATGAGTTTAATGTTTTGCCCGCAGTTGTTTTTAATTATTTTCAATATTTTTCATTTTCTCCAGATCTCTTTGCATTCTTTCTTCTTGAGTAAGTCCTGGTTCTCTTTCAATTATTATTATATTTTGCTCAATTGCTTTATTAAATAAATTTTTGTCCTCCTGCAATGATTTAACTGCATAATATTTTTCAATCTCATCAGCAATATGGAAAAATATAAAACCAAATAAAAAACAAAGAGTGAAAATTGTAAAATAATTTGAAAATCCTAATGTTATCCAAAAGATGACAAATATCAACAAAAGTAATCCACCAATTGAATTTTGTTTTTTTGATTGGCTTACAAATTTTGCTGAGAATAGTGATCCAAAATATGAAAACCCGATTCCCAACAGCAGCCACCAATTTTTCTCTAATAAGGATAATAATGGAAGCAGAAGTAAAGGTACAATTTGATAAATCATACAATAAATAGAAAAATAAATTTTTCGTTTGCTTGATAATAATACTCGAGGCTCTTGAAATGCCATTCTAAAATCCAATGTATTATTTTGTAATCCTTTTATGAATTCTTCATGAGTAATCCCGTGGTTCGCTTTTTTAATATGTTCAAGAATATTAGTGGAGAATCCGCTCAAATTGACCACCTGATTCCGGAGCAAATTGACCACCTCTGACCAGGCAACATTTTAGGTGTTTTCCGGAGCAAACTGACCACCTCCATTCCGGAGGAAATTGACCACCCATTTTCATTGATTTTATCGATTAAGGACAGCATAAATAGTTAATGTTGCGAACAACTATTTTCTCAATACTAACTATTTATGCCAAACAACTTAATCGCTATGAACAAAGTTAAACAGATTTTGCAATGGTACACCGAGGGTGTCCCTAAATTAAAGATCAGCCTGAAGGCAGGCGTATCGCGTAACTCCGTGAAGAGTTACATCCGGCAGTTTATCGCAATGGATAAATCTCTGGAAGAGATCCTGAGCATGAAAGATTCTGAACTGGAGCAGCTCTTTTTATACAAACCAATCAAGGAACCGGATCCCCGCTACAAAGAGCTGATATCCTACTTTCCTGAGGTAGACAAGGCCTTAAAGAAGAAGGGAAATACCCTGCATAAGCTCTGGAAAGACTATCTAAAAACAAATCCGGATGGTTTTAAACACACCCGGTTTAATGAACATTACCGGCAATGGTCAAAGCGGACCAATGCCACGATGCATATAGACCACAAGGCAGGTGATAAGATGTATGTGGACTATGCCGGGGAGAAGCTACAGATCATTGACCCGGACAGCGGTGAAGTAATCAAGGTTGAAGTCTTTGTAGCCATTCTCGGTGCAAGCCAACTGACCTATGTAGAAGCGACGATGACCCAACGCAAGGAGGATTTTATCGCTTCTTGTGAAAATGCCCTGTATTACTTCGCAGGAGCTCCCCAGGCCATTGTTCCGGACAACCTGAAGTCGGCTGTGATCAAGAGCGATAAATATGAGCCAACGCTCAATGAGTCATTCCGCGACTTTGTAGAGCATTACAGGATGGTTGCACTTCCTGCCGGACCTTATAAGCCCAGGCACAAAGCCCTGGTTGAGGGTGCCGTCAAAATCATCTACCAGGTGATCTATACAATCATCAGGGAAAAAGAATTTACTTCCATTGAGGCCTTGAACAATGCAATATGGGAGTTGTTGGAAATCCACAACAACAACCCGCTTAGGGGGCGTCCCTACAGTCGCCGCCAGATGTTTGAAGAGATCGAACGGTCGACCCTTCAGCCTTTGTCTTTATATCGCTACGAACTAAAAAATAAGCGGATTGCGATGGTGTCAAAGAACAACTATGTCTGTCTGGGTGAAGACAAGCATTATTACAGTGTTCCCTACCACTATATCGGCAAAAAGGTCAGCATCCTTTACAGTCAGAGCAATGTAGATATTTATTACCGCTATGAACATATTGCCACTCACAAACGCAACCGAAGGGCATTTTTGTTCACCACGGTTGATGATCACCTTGCAAGCAAACACAAGTTCCAGTCAGACTGGACCCCGGAGAAGTTCCTCGAACGGGCAAAGGCAATCGGAGAACAAACCGAAAAGTACATCACAGAGATCCTGATCCGAAGACAACATCCCGAGCAGGCATATAAAACCTGCCAGGGGATCCTGAACTATGTAGCCAAAGTCGGTAATGAACGACTTAACGCAGCTTGTCATCGGGCAAACTTCTATGGAGACTACAGCTATAAAACCATCCTGGCCATCCTGGATAAACATCTTGATAGTGTGCCGTTAGAACCGGATGATGATCGTGCATCTATGCCAGTGCATGGCAACATTCGCGGCAATACTTACTATGCATGATGTTGAATGAACTCCTCACCTTATCCGGTCTTCACACCGACCGGATGTGGTGGGTTTTACTGAACCCAATTAACCTAAAAACAGATAAATCATGAACGAAGCAATCCTGCAAAAAATGAAACAAATGAAGTTGTACGGCATGGCCGGCGCCTTCAAAACCAGCCTGGAAGATGGCGGAAAAGTTCATCTTACAGCCGATGAGATGATCTCTTTTTTAATCGAATCGGAATGGGACGACCGGAATAACCGGCGCATTGAACGTCGCATTCGTACAGCCCGGTTCCGTTACAAAGCCAACATTGAACAAATCGACTTTAAGATCGATCGTAACCTGGACAAGAACCTGATGAACCGTTTTGCCGAATGTTCTTACATTGATAGAAACGAAAACATCCTTATTACCGGAAGCACGGGCATTGGCAAGAGCTATATTGCCTCGGCGCTTGGCAACCAGGCCTGTATGCTTGGATACAAAGTCTTTTACGCCAGTACATCCAAACTCTTTGCAACATTGAAAATGGCACGGGCAGATGGTTCATACATCCGCGAAACTGCCAGGATCGAGAAGATGGACCTGCTCATACTCGACGATTTTGGTATGCAGCCCCTGGATAGTCATAACCGTTCCGCGCTCATTGAGATCATTGAAGACCGGCATGGTAAACGGTCTACCATCATTGCAGCGCAACTCCCCGTCGGCCAGTGGCATGATGTTATTGGAGAGAAAACCATTGCTGATGCAGTGTTGGATCGCATTGTCCACAATGCTCATCGCATAGAAATGATCGGCGAATCATTACGTAAAAAGCAACAATTATTGAACTAAAACGAAAAGAATTACCGGCAATGAAAAAATGTATATTTGTATAACCGTCTAAAACCGATAAAATCAAAAGAAAATGAGGGGAAAATGGGGGTGGTCAATTTGCACCGGAAAGAAGGTGGTCACTTTGAAGCGGAATTAGGTGGTCAATATCAGCGGATTTTGCACTCTGGGAGGGTAAAACTTAAATACCGTGTAAAAGAGGAATTCTTCCTTATTGGTTGCTTAATCTTTGCTTTTGGTTGAAACTTGCCATAACGCCAGGTAACCATGCCTTGTGCGTTGATTTTCGGGATCGTGCCAGCGATCCCTGTTGTGTATAGCATTGGGCTTACCTGCACGTTAGCCCCAGACCGATTTATATCTTTGCCTTAGAAGGATGTTGTCTCGTATCAAAAATCGAAAGTAAGATAAGAAAATCATCTTCTATAGTATAATAAATCGTCAGATTTTTAGTGAGAATACAACGATGAATTCTTTTCTTAGTCAAAGAAACAGGGTAGGCTTCAGGAAATAATGATAGGAGAAGAATTTGTTTTTCCAACTTTCGAAAGAACTTCTTTAATTCTTTTGGCGTCCAGTTGGTTTCCAGATAGATTATAATATTTTCAAGATTCTTTGTGGCTTCTTCAGTCCACCTAATCTTTAAGCCACTTTTCATATTTCTTTCTTATCTGATCATGGGAATGCACCTTCCCTTGTTGAAGATCATTAAGTCCCCGATTTATAGAATCTTGCTCCTCTTGAGTAATCTTACTCCACCAATCTGATTTGGCAGTTTTAGGAATATCAATAATATTCTTTATGAGATCAATGAGTTCATTGTCTTGAATCTCGCAGATTTTCTGAATGATATCTAATTTTTCGGCCGAAATATTCATTTTGAATTAAGCTTTTTACAAAGATACAAAACTTTCTTACTGTAATTGTGATCCCGGTGCACGTAGTATTGGGCTTAGCTGCCCGTCAGTGCATCCAGGGTTATATCTTCTTCTTTTTGGGATTCTGTCGGTTATCAAAAAATAAAATCAGGATAATGGTATCACCCTTGATACGATAAAAAATATTAACCTACTTTACAATGGTAAAACCTCTTATGTTTTTCTCTTTATCTTCGACAGAACCAATTTCCGGGAATTCGGAAAGGATCTCAAGGAAGTCAAATACTCTGCCAATAAATTGTTTTGCAGATTTCTCGCCCCACTTATCAACCAGGTATGAAATAATTTGATCAAATTTAAAACTTGCTCTTTTTGACCAAACAATTTTTAAAGCCATTTGGAATATTTTTTCTTCATTTCCTCATGAGGAATGAGATTATCCGGATTTTCACACTCCTCGTCTGCTTTTAATAATTCCTCAATCTCATCTTTTGAGAGCATAGTCCATATTCTTCCAGCCTTAGATGCCCTTTTACGTAACATTAATTCATAAAATTCTTTAAGAAGATTATCATTATCAATGCTGTCAATAAGATGATGAAAGTTGTTTTTTAATTCAAGAGTTGTCATGACTTAAATGTTTGATACAAAGATAGCATGGTTCACGTCAACAACCAAAAAAAGATAAAATTCAGAATACTACGGGAAAAGCAGGGATAGTTTGTTCGGACGATAAACACCATCAAAGCATTGTATCCAGGAAGTGTAAAACACAAATGCAAGAAATATGATGAATTATTCCTTACTGGTTGCTTAATCTTTCCTTAAGGATCAATGAAAAGAAAAGGAGTTTCATTTGATTTCAAACGTTTGTTTTAGGAAATCCAAACGTTTGAATTGAAACTTTTAAACGTTTGAAATTATCATTTCAAACGTTTGAAATCTGCAACGGATGCTTTTATATTAAGTGATGGATAAGGAGATCATAAGGATTATGTCCTTTTGTTTTTCTTCTTTGACCGGGAGAAATCGATGTTCCTCAGGTTCTCCTTTATCTCGTTCCCGGGAAGGAAATTCAGCTTCACCTCTTTGATGTCTTTTGCCGATACCTGATCGCCCTCATCCCGGCCATTGCCTTTCAGGAGCAGCCGGAAGGTTCCGAAGCCTTCCAGGTCAACAATATAGCCATCGGTTAAAAAGTAGGGCATCACATCCTTGAGGGATTCGATGACGGCAAGGACATCGGTGGAGCTCAGGGAGGAACGCTGGGCGATCTCCTTTGCCAGCTCGCGCTGGTTGACGGTGCGGTGATATTCCGGGGCCGGGTAGTGCTTGCCTTTCTCCGCCGGCTTCCGCGGATCGATACGGTAAACTGAATGGAAGTTGAAGGACATGGTTGTATGGGTTTGAGGTTTGTGGTATAATTGGTGAGCGGTGAGCGGTGAGTGGTGAGTGGTGGCGTGCCGTTCACTGTTCACCGTTCACTGCTCACTACTTACAGCTCTCTAGTGAGGTTATAATTTTCCCCCATGTCCGCTCGATGTCATTGTCCAGCCCGACGGAGAAACGGATAAGGCCTTCGGATAATCCCATTTCCTGCTGGATATCTTCGGGGATTTCGGAAGAGGTACTCTTTCCGGAGTTGCTGAAGAGCGTTTTGAAATAGCCAAGGCTGACGGCCAGGTATCCAACGCCTTCGGTCTCCATCTTTTCCATCAGTCGCGAAGCCCGTTCGGACGTACCGAGATCGATGGCGATCATCCCCCCGAAACCGAACTCCTCATTCATCATTTTCCTCATTACCTCATGGCCTTTATGATCTTCAAAACCGGGATAAATGGTTTTCAAGCCTGCTTCCCTGAAACGTTCTGCCAGGTATTGAGCATTTTTACTGTGCTGCTTCATGCGGATGTGAAGTGTGTGAAGATTTTTAAGGATGCTTGATGAACGCAGGGGATCAAGAGCAGGCCCTAGCAGCATCGCCGTGCCGCTGTTCACATCGCAGAGCGCGTCGATGAATTCCTTTGTACTGCAGATCGCACCGGCCACGCAGTCGTTCTTGCCATTGATGAACTTGGTCATGCTGTGGACGACGATGTGGGCGCCATGCAATGCAGGAGATACAATCAGCGGGGTGAAGGTGTTATCCACGACAAGTTTGATACCGTGGTTGTCGGCGATCTTTGCCAGTGCAGGGATATCCGAGATCTGCAGCAGCGGGTTGGTCATCGTTTCGGTATAGATGATCTTCGTATTGGGACGGATTGCCTTCTCTACCTCGTCAAGTTTCGAGATATCGACAAAGGTGACCGCTATGTTGAATTTCTTTATGTAATTGTATAGAAAGGCGAAGGTTCCGCCGTAGGTAGTCATGCTGCAGACGATGTGATCACCGGTGCTGACCTGCTGGAGGATGGCACAGGTGATGGCAGCCATCCCGGAAGCTGTTACCCAGGCGGATTCTGTCCCTTCCATCGCGGCGAGGGCATCGGCCAGGTACTTGTTGCTGGGGTTCCAGTGGCGGGAATAGAGGTAGCACCCTTCCTGGAGCCCGGCAAAGGTATCCGACATGGTATGGGCCTGGAGAAAGGTATAGGTGGCAGAGTCGGTGATGGAGGGGTTTACGTCTCCGAATTCGCCGAATTGCAGCAGATCGAAGATCCGTGATGAGGGGTCGTTTTTCTTTGAAGTCATGGGAGTCTAATTTCCGGCAAAGGTCGGGAATAAATCGATGCTGGATGCTGGTTGCTGGATGCTGGTTATTTTTCGCTAATTCGCTTTTCGCTATTTCTTATTCACCACAATAGGCACAATAGATCACAATAGTTTTTCGTGTCTTTCGTGTCTATTTCGTGGAGTTTCGTGTAATAAATTTTCACCACAGATTTACACTGATTTTCACAGATTTGCCACAGAAGATCTTTCCTGAAAAATCACCAATGACTTATTACGACTGCACCATGGCACCACTGCACCATGCGCTTAAAGGTACTTTGAGAGAATTTCCTTCAATGCGTCGTAATCGTAAGCAACCGGCAGATCGGGATAATCCTTCACAACATTATCCGGGGGGCGGAAGAGGATGCCGACTTCGGCCTGCTGCAGCATGCTGATGTCGTTGTAGGAGTCGCCCATGGCGATCACCTGGTATTTCAGGCTCTGCAAAGCTTCCACGGTTCTGCGCTTGGGATCTTTCTGACGGAGGGTATAGCCGACGATCATGTTCCTTTCATCGATCTCCAGCGAGTGGCAGAACAATGTCGGGCGGCCCAGTTGTTTCATCAAAGGATCGGCAAACTGGATAAAGGTATCGGAGACCACGATGAGCTGGGTGCGTTCCTTCATCCAGGCAATGAATTCCAGCGCGCCATCCAGCGGGCGGATCTGGGCGATCACGTTCTGAATATCCTTCAGCGTGAGTCCTTGTTCTTCAAGGATCTTAATTCGTCCCTTCATCAGGACATCATAATCGGAAACATCGCGGGTGGTGAGGCGTAGTTCTTCAATACCGGTTTTATCGGCAACGTTGATCCATACTTCCGGAACAAAGACGCCTTCGAGGTCGGAGCAGATGATGTACATGATTTACGATTTACGATTTACGATTTATTTCGTGCCTTTCGTGTCTTCTTCGTGGATTTTCGTGTAATAATTTTTAACCACAGATTACACAGATTACACAGATTGCACAGATTATTTAGCTTAGCGCTGAGCGCAAGGCGCTAAGTCGCTATTTTAATTGCTTGAGGTATTCTTTAAACGCCCCGTACCTGAACTCCAGCGGTGTAACAAATTCCGGTAAATGGTCAATTCCCTTCAAACTCTCCGGTAATTCCGGGTTAATGCCGGTGATCCTTGTGATCTCATCAGGGAACTTGGCCGGATGGGCGGTTTCGAGGGAAACACAAAGCTGATCAGGATCATTATGACCGGGTTCTGACCTGAAATATTCCATCAGTCCGGCCCAGCCGACGGCGCCATGCGGTTCGAGAAGTAAACCGAATTTATCATAAGCCTCCTTGATGGTTGCACGGGTTTGTTCGTCATTAATGCTAACAGAAAAAAGCTCCTTCTGCATCAGAACCATGTCGGCAGGATTTGATATGTTCCCCTTTTCATCCATGATCCCGCCGTAAAGATCCACCAGCCGGGCAAGGTTGCTCGGGTGGCCGACATTCATGGCGCTGGAAATGCAATTCCGGGAAGGTTCGATCTTGTTATAGGTTCCGGTGTTAAGGTAAACCGGGAATTCATCATTCTCGTTGGTGGCGATAATGAACCGCTTGACCGGCAAACCCATTTTCAGGGCGAGAACGCCTCCCATCATATCCCCGAAATTCCCGGAAGGAACAGAAAAAACGACCTTCTCCCCTTCCGTTTTGCTCAACCGCGACCATGCATAAAAGTAATAGACGATCTGCGGCACGAGCCGGCCTATATTGATGGAATTGGCCGAAGAAAGCGGAAGGTGTTTCAATTCCGGGTCCGAAAATGCCTGCTTGACCAGGGCCTGGCAGTCATCGAACTTTGCATCGAGCGAAAGGATATGGACATTCTTTCCCAGAGTCGTCATCTGCTTCCGCTGGCGGTCAGTCACTTCATGCTCGGGAAACAGGACCACGATCGTCACATTATCCAGTCCGTAAAAGGCATTGGCCACGGCGCTGCCGGTATCGCCGGAGGTGGCGGTGAGGATCAAGAGTTTTCTGTTCTCTTTCTTCAGGTAATACTGCATCAGCCGGCCCATCATCCGTGCGGCGAAATCCTTGAACGAAGCGGTTGGTCCGCGGTCGAGGCGCATGACGTAATTCCGGTTGTACACAGGCTCAAGCGGGACATCGTAATTGTAGGATTCCTTTACAATCCGCATCAGCTCTTCATCCGGTATTTCCCCAACCATGAACCTGCGGGTGACATCAAAGGCGATCCCGGGATAGTCGAGATTGTGATACCGTTCCATCTCCGCAGCGGTAATCTTCGGAACCGCGACGGGCATGTACAACCCTCGGTCAGGCGCCTGTCCCTGCAGGAGCGCGCGGGAGAAGGTTACCTCTTCGGATAGATGATTTGTTGAATAAAACTTAAGTGGGTTCATTATTTCGTTGTCGTTTTCCAGTTTATCATTGCGAGACGACGAAGCAACCTCCGCTCCCAATCCTCCTTTTTCACCACAATAGTCACATTAGGTCACAATAGTTTTTCGTGTCTTTCGTGTCTTTTTCGTGGAGTTTCGTGTAATAATTTTTCACCACAGATTACACAGATTTCTATTCACTATGTCCCCCATCGCCCATCACCCATCACCTAATTTTGCCGATGAAGCTCCTCCAGCCGAAAATTCCGGCGAAGAAACCGCAAAGGTTTTACCGTCAAGCACAGAAAGCGCCCGGTCAAGGTCCTTTATGATGTCGTCGGGATGTTCGCCGCCGACGCAGAGGCGGATCAGGTTGTCGGGTATCCCTGCAATCTTCCGCCCTTCTTCGCCCTGTTGCGAATGTGTCGAGATCGCAGGGATCGTGGCGACGGACTTGACCCTTCCCAGGTCGGTTGCACGCCAGATCATCTGCAGCGCATCGAAGACATCGCGGGTCTGCTTTGCATTGCCTTTGATCCGGAACGACATCAGGTGCCCGTAGCGGTTGACCTTCTTCCCATATTGTTCATCAAATTCAGAATCGACAAGAACCATGTCCCTTGATGCAAGCTCATGGCAGTCGTTTGACTCCAGTCCGAGGTAATTCACGGAGTCCACATGACTTTGGCTTTCCAGGAACTTCGCGACGGTCATGGTTGACCGGCTGAAAAGATCCATCTTGGTCCTGATCAAACGGATATCGTTCAGGGCAAGGATCGCATTCATCGGTGAAAGGTTGGGACCATTGTCACGGTCGGGCAGAAGTTTCAGGTAGGTTGCAAAATCCGATTTCATTTCCGGAATATCGATGCTGGTTGTGATATCCTTTTTTGAGATCACGGCGCCGCAAATACCGAAACCACTTGAGAACAGCGACTTTGTTACCGATTGCACGACGATATCGGCGCCATGAGCCAGGGGCCGTAATAAAGCAGGCGTGGCAACGGTGGAATCAATGATCAGCGGCAGCCCGTATTTATGGGCAAGATCAGCAACAGCCCTGATATCAAAGAATGCGAGACAAGGGTTGCTGGGCAGTTCACCATAAAGAAAGCGGGTATTTTCGTCGATCAGGCTCTCCCATTCGTTCAGGTCGGTTGAATGGATCACTTTTCTCCACTCAATGTTGCGTTCCTGCTGCTTGCGGACGGAGAATTGCTGGTAGGTGCCCCCGTAAACCTGGGCTGTGGCAACAAAATTCATCGGTTTTGCCGGCTGCCCGGGTAATGTTATAAGGAACGGGTCGGTAGCACTCTGGATGGCAGCCATCCCTGAAGATGTGGCGAGGCATGAAGTATCGATATCTGTACCGAAACCTTCAAGCAGCGCCAGGACACCCTCCAGGTAGTAGATGCTCGGGTTGGCGATCCGGGAGTAGCACCAGGTCGGGATCTTGTAACCGAGAGCGGCTTCCATCTCGTCGGAATCACGGTATCCCTGTGACGTCGACATGTAAACCGGTTCGATGATCGAGCCCTGGTTGAAATCAAGGGCTTCCTGCATGGAATAGATCCCGTGAACGGCAATGGTATCAAACCGGCAGGAACGCATCCTTATCCGGTATTCCTGGTGCCATTGAACGGCTTTTGCGGCAGCTTCTATGTATCGGTTAGTTGTGGGTGCAGTCATTTTCAGTCGGATAAAGTGCAGATTTAGTAAGCCTGTGGATATTTTCCGGTGGTAAAGTCTTCCTTCACCTTTGCTTTCTTGTCGATGGCATCAAATGCCTGTGCAAGGTCGTTGATCAGGTCGGCTTCATCTTCAATCCCGATGGAAAAACGGATCATGGAAGGCGATATCCCAGCTTTGCGCATCTCTTCCTCTCCCATCGCCGCATGTGTCGTTGATGCAGGATGCGTAACGATCGACCGGCAGGTTCCGAGATGTGTTGCATGGGTGATGATCAGTAGGGAATCGATGAAACGGGTCGCCTGTTCGTATGTGCCTTTCAGTTCGATCGACATCAGCGAGCTGCAGCCTTTCATCTGGGGCTTGATCATTTTGTGGTAAGGATTTGACTCAAGACCGGGATAATTCACTAAGCTCACTTTCGGATGTTTTTCAAAGAATTTTGCAACGGCCAGGGCATTCTGACAGTGGCGGTCCATGCGGAGTGCGAGCGTTTCCAGCCCGAGCAGGTTCAGCCAGGCATTGAAGGGGGCCATGGCGGGGCCGAGGTACCGGATGCAGTTCTGGCGGATGCCGTCGATCAGTTCATGTGAACCGCAAACGATTCCGCCAAGGGCTGTCGCATTACCACAGATGTATTTTGTGGTCGAATGGACCACGATATCAGCTCCGAGCAATACCGGTTGCTGCAGGGCAGGTGTCGCGATGGTGTTATCGACTACCAGCGGCAGGTTCTTCGATTTTGCGAGCGCTGCCAGCGCCGGGATATCGGCAATGAATAGCGCGGGGTTGCTGGGGGTCTCGACAAAAATGAATTTTGTCCGCGGAGTGATGGCAGCTTCCCAAGCTTCGATGGATTCGGGATTCGTGACCCAGTTGATGTTGGCGCCCATGCGCGGCAGGCCAACGTTGAACAGGCCGAATGTACCTCCGTAAACCCGGTTGGATGAAACTACATTGTCGCCCGGACCAACCAGGTGGTGGGTCAGCAGAAATGTCGCCGACATGCCCGATGCGGCGGCGATAGCTGCTTCCGTATGTTCAAGTACCGCCATCCGTTTTTCAAAAACCTGCACCGTGGGGTTATCCCACCTTCCATATGTAAAGCCGGGTTTCTGCCCGGAGGAGATGGCAGCCGCCTCCACGGCATCAAAAAACGGATAAGCTACCGACTGATAAATCGGGGTTGACATAGAATCAGGCTGGAAACTTGTGTCCCCGCCATGAAGTGCATTGGTACTGAAACCGTGTTTTGTCATGCGAACCTCCCTGTTTTAATGGTTTTGTGGTTAATGAAAATGACTGCGTGGATGAGTAACAAAAATAGCAGGTATTTTTTACAATTGCTAATGATGTTAAGATTTTCACAAAGAAATAATACCCTACATTCGTTCCATCCTCCATTTTCCATCATCCATCTTCATTATTCACCACAGATTGACACAGATTTTCACAGATTTGACACAGATTACTTTCACGGAACGTGAAATTTTTCTACCTTCGCAGATTCCAAAAATCAGAACAAAATGAACTACGATATCATTGTGATTGGCAGCGGACCCGGGGGGTATGTCGCTGCGATAAGGGCTTCACAGCTGGGTTTCAGGGTTGGTGTTGTGGAAAAAGCAGAGGTCGGGGGAATCTGCCTCAACTGGGGATGCATTCCCACTAAGGCATTGCTAAAAAGTGCACAGGTATTTCATTATATACAGCATGCTGCAGAGTACGGCGTTTCTGCAGGAGAAGCAAAAGCCGATTTTGAAGCCATTGTGAAACGGAGTCGAGTTGTTGCCGACCAGATGAGCAAAGGCGTGCAATTCCTTTTTAAAAAGAACAAGATCGACATCCTCCAGGGTACCGGAAAAGTAAAGCCCGGCAAAGTTGTCGAAGTTACGGATGCTGCAGGCAATGCAACTGAATACCAGGCGAACCATGTCATCATTGCAACGGGCGCACGTTCACGCGAGCTTCCAAACCTGGTGCAGGACGGGAAGAAGATCATCGGTTACCGCGAAGCCATGACACTTCCTTCACAACCAAAGTCAATGGTGGTTGTCGGTTCCGGGGCCATCGGATCCGAATTTGCATTTTTTTATCACTCTATGGGAACAGCAGTCACACTGGTAGAAGTTCTGCCGAATGTTGTTCCATTGGAAGATGAAGAGATCTCCAAGACGCTGGAACGTTCCTTCAAGAAAGCCGGCATGAAAGTCATGACCAACTCCACCGTGGAATCCGTTGATACCGGTGGGAATGGATGCAAAGTCACCATAAAAACAAAAAAAGGAGAAGAGGTCATTGAAGCAGATATTGTTTTGTCGGCCGTGGGTGTTGCCACAAATATCGAGGGTATCGGACTTGAGGAGACCGGGATCACCACGGAGAAGGGCAAAGTCGTCGTGGATGAATTTTACCGGACGAATGTATCGGGATACTATGCCATCGGCGATATCGTGAAGGGTCCCGCCCTGGCGCATGTAGCTTCCCACGAAGGCGTCATCTGCGTAGAAAAGATCGCCGGCAAGGAGGTTGAACCGATGGATTACAACAACATCCCGGCCTGTACCTATACACAACCCGAGGTTGCATCTGTCGGGATGACCGAGAAAGCTGCCAGGGAAGCAGGATATGAGGTCCTGGTCGGTAAATTTCCTTTTACCGCTTCAGGGAAGGCAACCGCCGCCGGGAACCGTGAAGGGATGATCAAGGTGATCTTCGATGCAAAATACGGGGAGTGGCTGGGTGCGCATATGATCGGCGACAATGTAACAGAGATGATCGCAGAGGTTGTTGTTGCCCGGAAACTTGAAACTACGGGCCGTGAGATCATCGATGCAGTACACCCGCATCCGACCATGTCGGAAGCAGTGATGGAGGCGGTTTCACAGGCGTACGGTGAGTGTGTGAATCTTTAAAATGCAGGAATGAAAATAGAGAAAAACCATATTGACGGCCTGCTGGTTATCAAGCCAGATGTTTATGAAGATCCGAGGGGATATTTTTTTGAATCGTACAACGCGGAAAAATTCAAACAACACGGGATTGATGTGACGTTTTTGCAGGACAACGAATCCCTTTCGGGAAAAAGCGTTCTGCGTGGCCTTCATTTCCAGGTTCCGCCCTATGCACAGGGGAAACTGGTCAGGGTGGTGAGGGGCGCTGTACTGGATGTGGCCGTCGACCTTCGGAAATCCTCGCCGACATATGGACAATGGGCCTCGATCACACTTACAGAACAGAATAAATGGATGTACTGGATCCCGCCGGGATTTGCCCACGGCTTCGTGACGCTGGAAGAAAAAAACATCTTCTTTTACAAATGCACCCAGGTATACCATAAGGAATCCGAACTGGGGATCGCATGGGATGATCCGGATCTGAAGATCGAATGGGGCGTGGCAGATCCGGTCATTTCTGAGAAAGATAAAAACGGGATGAAGTTTAGGGAATTTATCAGTCCGTTTTGAAGTGCGGGCGATGAAGTACAATCTGTGACCAATCTGTGTTATCTGTGTAAATCCGTGGTGATATCCTTATTATTACACGAAGATCACGAAGAAGACACGAAGATCACGAAGAACAAGTATCGACTTTCGAAAAAAGAACAAATTGAAAAACAATCTCAAGTACATCTTATTTTTTACAGGCATCATCCTGGTATGCGGAACCTGCATCTATGCCGTAAAGGAAATCCGGAACCAGGACCAGGATTACCGTGTGCAGTTTGCACGTCATTACCGGATCTATTCCCCGGAGTTACCTGCTAAAATGGATTTTGCAGGAGAGAATGTTCCGCTCGATCTCTTTTTTGTCAGGGAAAGCCTCGACCGCGAGATCATGGCGAGCACCTTCATGCATTCCGCATCGATCACGATGTTCAAGAGGGCCATGCGCTGGTTCCCGATCATAGAGCCGATCCTGAAAAGAAACAACATCCCTGATGACTTCAAGTACCTGGCCATTGCCGAGAGCAACCTGGGCAATGTTGTATCTTCCTCCTTTGCGGAAGGGTTCTGGCAGTTCCTCAAAGGAACCGGCATCAAATACGGGCTTGAGATCACCGAAGAGGTGGATGAACGATACAACGTGGAAAAGGCTACCGAAGCTGCCTGCCAGTATTTCAGGGATGGATTCAGGGAATACAGGACCTGGACAATGACTGCCGCTTCTTACAACCGCGGAATTGACGGTGTGGGGAAAGCCGTTGAAAAACAACGCACCTCCGATTATTACAGCCTATACCTCGTGGAGGAAACAGCGCGCTATGTATACCGCATCCTGGCGATAAAGCAGGTATACAACCATCCTACCCAGTACGGATTATTCCTGCAGCAGGCCGATTTCTATCCTCCGCTTTCCACCTATACCATCACAGTGGATTCGACGATTACGGACCTCCCGGCCTTTGCGCAGAAACAAAAAATCAATTACCGTATCCTGCGTGAATTCAATCCCTGGCTGCGGCGTTACACGCTCACCAACAAAACAGGAAAAAAATATATCATTACATTGCCAAAGGAGGGTTTTCTGAGCCAGGAAGCACTGAAAAAGAACATACCCCCGAGTGAAACCTTTTTCCACGATACGCTGAAGATCAGCCTCTCAAATTAACCTGAAGAATTACCGATTTGCCGTGGAAGAGAACCTGGAAATTTTTGGCGCACGCGTTCATAACCTGAAGAACATCGACCTCACTATTCCCCGCAACAAGCTGGTGGTATTTACGGGATTGAGCGGGAGCGGGAAATCCTCACTTGCTTTCGATACAATTTACGCCGAAGGCCAGCGCCGGTACATGGAAACCTTTTCGGCCTATGCCCGGCAGTTCATCGGAAACCTTGAGCGGCCCGATGTGGACAAGATCAACGGCCTCAGCCCGGTGATCGCCATCGAGCAGAAGACGGCAAGCAGGAATCCCCGTTCAACCGTCGGAACGATCACCGAGATTTATGATTTCCTGCGTCTTCTTTATGCACGTGTTGCGGATGCCTATTCGTATGTCACGGGGGAAAAGATGGTCCGGTATACGGAACAGCAGATCGTTGACCTGATCCTTTCCGATTTCCAGGGAAAAACGATCCTCGTCCTGGCGCCCATGGTGAAAGGAAGAAAAGGTCACTACCGTGAACTTTTTGAACAGATCCGGAAGCAGGGATTCCTGAAAGCAAGGATCGACGGGGAGATCACCGAGATCACCCACGGGCTTCAGCTCGACCGTTACAAGATCCATGACATTGAGACGGTGATCGACACGATCACGATCAAAGCCGATTCGAAAACCCGGCTGGCAGGTTCGGTCACGCTTGCCATGCACCACGGGAAGGATGTGCTGATGGTTTACGATACATCATCAGAAAAGGCCCGCCATTTCAGTCGGCTCCTGATGTGCCCGACCTCCGGCATCTCCTATGATGAACCGGAACCCAATACCTTCTCCTTCAATTCCCCTTATGGCGCCTGCCCGAAATGCAACGGACTGGGCTCGATCTCGGAGATCGACATCAGCAAGATCATTCCCGACCGGTCGAAAAGCATCCGCAAGGGAGGCTTTGTGCCGCTCGGCGAATACAAGAACAACTGGATCTTCAAGCAGATGGAGGCCATCGGCGAAAAGTACGGGTTTGACCTGAATACGCCGGTCAGTGAAATACCGGAGGCGGCAATCAATGTTATCCTTTATGGCTCAGATGAGATCTTCCGGGTAAAGAATGATTACCTTGGTGTGACCTCCACCTATTCTCTGAATTTTGAAGGGATCGTCAGCTTCATCAATTCACAGCAGGCCGATGCAGCACCCAGCGGCATCACGAAATGGATCAGCAGCTTCATGAACAGGAGTGCCTGTCCCGAATGCAACGGCGACCGGCTGAAGAAAGAGTCGCTTCATTTCAGGATCAGCGACCGGAACATTGCTGAGCTGGCCAACATGGACCTCATCATGCTGGATGAGTGGTTCAGCGACCCTTCAAAACTCCTCGATGAACGCAAAATGGTGATCGCCTATGAGATCATCCGCGAGATCCGCGGCCGTATACGGTTCCTTCTGGATGTTGGTATCGGCTACCTGACGCTGAACCGCACCGCACGAAGCCTGTCGGGAGGGGAATCGCAACGGATAAGGCTCGCCACGCAGATCGGTTCCCAGCTTGTCGGGGTTCTTTATATCCTCGACGAACCCAGCATCGGCCTTCATCAGCACGACAACATGCGGCTCATCAATGCACTTAAGAATCTGAGGGATACCGGGAACTCGGTCATTGTGGTGGAACATGACAAGGAAACCATACTTGCAGCCGACGTCGTGGTTGACATCGGAATGGGCGCCGGCGTTCACGGCGGAAGGATCGTTGCAAAAGGAACCCCGGAAGAGATCATGCATTCCTGCGGACTAACCGGCGATTACCTTACGGGCCGCAAATCGATTGAAATTCCCGCAAAACGACGCGAAGGAAAAGGCAGGTTCCTGATCCTGCGTGGCGCAACAGGAAATAACCTGAAAAATATCGACCTTGTCCTGCCACTCGGGAAGCTGATTTGTGTCACCGGCTTATCCGGCAGTGGCAAGTCTTCCCTGATCAATGAAACACTTTACCCGATCCTGAGCCAGCATTTTTATAAATCCGATCAGAAGCCCCTTCCCTACCAGTCGATCGACGGGATTAAAAATATTGACAAGGTCATTGAGATCGACCAGTCGCCCATCGGAAGGACGCCCCGTTCCAATCCGGCCACCTATACGAAGGTCTTTGACGAGATCCGGAAGCTCTTCACGGAGCTGCCCGAATCGAAGATCCGCGGGTACAAGCCCGGACGTTTTTCGTTCAACGTGAAAGGAGGACGATGCGAAACCTGCAAGGGCGCCGGCCTTCGCGTGATCGAGATGAATTTCCTCCCGGATGTTTACGTGCTCTGCGAAACCTGCAACGGGAAACGCTACAACCGGGAGACGCTGGAGGTCAGGTTCAAGGGAAAATCGATCAACGATGTGCTCAACATGACCATCGAGCAGGCCGTTGAATTCTTCGAGAATGTCCCGATGATCCTGCATAAAATTAAAACCCTGAACGATGTCGGGCTCGGTTATATCACACTCGGACAGCAGTCGACAACCCTTTCAGGCGGCGAGGCCCAGCGTGTGAAACTGGCCACCGAACTTTCTAAGAATGATACAGGCAACACCCTTTACATCATGGATGAGCCCACGACAGGTCTGCATTTCGAGGATGTCAAGGTGCTTCTCCATGTGCTGACCAGGCTGGTTGACAAAGGAAATACAGTGCTGATCATCGAGCATAACATGGAGGTCATAAAAGTCGCTGACCATATCATCGATCTTGGGCCTGAAGGCGGGATAAACGGCGGTACGGTCCTCTGCGAAGGTATGCCCGAGGAGATCATTCATCACCCTACCAGCTATACGGCCATGCATCTGAAACCGGTTCTGGAAGGCAAATAGTTATTATATTTACAGAAAAAATCGTGATTTCATGAACAGCGAGGAAATCGATAAAATCAAGGCAACCGCTCAAGCCAAAACCTGGTCGGAAACCATCAGCCAGGATACCTGGGAGATCTTCAAGGTGATGGCGGAGATGGTGGAGGGATTTCAGAAACTCACCAAGATCGGCCCCTGTGTTTCGATCTTCGGATCGGCCAGGACCACGGAGGATAATAAATACTACAAGCTGACCGAAGAGATCGCCTACCTGCTGGCCAAGTCGGGTTTCGGAGTCATTACCGGGGGCGGCCACGGCATCATGGAAGCGGCCAACAAAGGCGCCCATTTTGCCGGAGGTAAATCGGTCGGGCTCAACATTGCCCTGCCCTTTGAACAGAAGCCCAACATCTTCATCGATAATAATAAACTTCTTACGTTTGATTATTTCTTCGTCAGGAAGACCATGTTCCTCAAATATTCGATGGGGTTCATCGCCATGCCGGGAGGATTCGGAACACTGGACGAACTTACTGAAGCAATCACCCTGATGCAGACGCACAAAATGGTACGCTTTCCCGTCATCCTTGTCGGCAAAAATTACTGGGAAGGGATGATCAACTGGATGAAAACCATGGTTCTCGACGAAAAGAACATCTCCCCGGAAGACCTCGATTTTTTAAAGGTCACCGATACAGCCGAAGAGACCGTGAACCACATCAATGAGTTCTACACAAAATATGAGCTCAAGCCGAACTTCTGAGATTCAACAACCTGCAGAACAAATCTATATTTATACTACCTTTGTTGTGTAATTTCAAATCCTGAATGCCGAAAAAGAAAACAAAAGACCCCGTTGGAATGCTTTCAGAAGCAATCGTTGACGCGCTGCTTGACAAAAAAGCCTTCGATCCGGTCATACTCGATTTCACGAAGATCAACAGTTCACTCTGTGATTCATTCATTATCTGTCACGGAACATCACGCACACAAACCGAAGCGCTTGCCGACGGTGTGATCGCCGGTGTAAAGAAAAAAACTGGGCTGAATCCCTATCATAAGGAAGGATTTGAAAATGCGGAATGGATTTTGATCGACTATGGCGACATCATCGTTCATATCTTCCAGGAATCTATGCGTAAGTTCTACAACCTGGAACAGTTATGGGGTGATGCGGAGATCACGAAGGTCAATCCGAATCCAAAGAAACAGGTAATTTTATAGAAGGAACAGACAGAATGGCAGATAAAAATAAGAACAAGGATAATTTACCGCCCAATTTTCCCAATCCGAAGAAAGGGAAGCCAAAATTCAGCTTTTACTGGATCTACGCGATCCTGGCCGTCATATTCATCGCTATACAGATCTTTAATTACAGCAGCAACCAGAAAGAGATTACCTGGCCCCAGCTCGAAGAAATGCTGGTGAAGCAGGATGTTGACAAGATCGTTGTGATAAATAAAGAACGTGCGGAAGTCTATATCAAGAAAGAGCGACTCCAGAAAGACACGGTCTACAAGGATTTTGTAAAGAAAAACATTTCCAGTTCGTTCGGCGAAAACCCCCAGTTCTATTACCAGATCGGCTCGGAAGAGAGCCTCCGTCTGCTGATGAAGGAAACGCGCGACAGCATTGCAGCCAGGATGGACCGGGATTCGACACAATCGAAAGCCCAGGTACAGGAGTTCCTGAAGCAATATCCGTATCCACCCTCATTCAACACCCGTAAAGATGTATTCGGGGATATCCTTACCTACCTGATCCCCATTATCCTGCTGATCGGCGTCTGGTTTGTCATCATGCGCCTGATGAGCCGTGGCGGCGGTGGCGGCGGCGGCGGACAGATCTTCAACATCGGAAAATCGAAGGCACAGCTTTTCGACAGGGACACCAGCGTGAGCATCACCTTCAATGATGTTGCAGGACTGGAAGAGGCGAAGGTGGAGGTGATGGAGATCGTGGATTTCCTGAAGAATCCTTCAAAATATACAACCCTCGGGGGTAAGATCCCGAAGGGAGCGTTGCTGGTTGGTCCTCCCGGTACGGGAAAGACACTGCTGGCGAAAGCCGTTGCAGGCGAAGCAAAGGTTCCGTTCTTCTCTATCTCGGGATCTGATTTTGTGGAGATGTTTGTCGGTGTAGGGGCTTCGCGCGTACGTGACCTGTTCCGCCAGGCAAAGGAAAAAGCACCCTGTATCATTTTCATTGATGAAATCGATGCCATCGGACGTGCCCGCGGGCGGAATGCCATAACGGGAGCCAATGATGAACGTGAGAACACGCTGAACCAGCTGCTCACCGAAATGGACGGATTTGCCACCAATGCCGGTGTCATCATCCTGGCAGCCACTAACCGGGCCGACATCCTCGACCGTGCACTCATGCGTGCCGGCCGTTTCGACCGCCAGATCCATGTCGAATTGCCGGATCTAGAAGAGCGTAAAGCCATCTTTAAAGTACACTTGAAGCCGCTGAAGCTGGATGAATCTGTGAATGTTGAATTCCTTGCCAAACAAACACCGGGCTTCTCCGGGGCTGATATTGCCAATGTCTGCAACGAATCGGCACTGATCGCCGCCAGGGGGAACAAGATCATCATCGGCAAACAGGACTTCATGGATGCCATCGACCGCATCATCGGCGGACTGGAGAAACGGAACAAGATCATCTCCCGCCATGAGAAAAAAGTGATTGCATTTCATGAGGCCGGCCATGCCTCTGTAAGCTGGCTGCTCGAACATGCACATCCGCTGGTAAAAGTGACAATTGTACCCCGCGGTAAAGCGTTGGGCGCAGCATGGTACCTGCCCGAAGAACGGCAGATCACCACCTACGACCAGATGTTTGACGAAATCACAGCAGCACTGGGCGGACGCGCATCGGAAGAGGTCAATTTCGGAAAAGTCTCAACCGGCGCCCTGAACGACCTGGAGAAGGTTACCAAACAGGCCTATGCCATGGTCGTTTATTTCGGACTGAACAAAAAGATCGGGAACATCAGTTTTTACGATTCTTCCGGACAATCGGAATATTCCTTCCAGAAACCCTTCAGCGAACGGACGGCCCAGGTCATTGACGAAGAAATCTCCAAGCTGATCGAATCAGCCTATGAAAGGGCAAAGAAGGTGTTGACCGAAAACAAGGAAAAGCTGGAGCAGCTTGCCAACGTGTTGCTGGACAAAGAGGTCATCTTCAGGGAAGACCTGGAAGCTGTTTTCGGCAAGCGACCCTTCGACGATGAAGCGGACAAGCTGATCGCAGAGAATGGCAGCAAGCCGGCTGAATCCGCAGAGAAAGAAAAAGAGAAGAATGAGCCGCCGCTGAACCTTCCTGAAGCCGGTTCCGACAAACCAACTGCATAATGGAAGAAAGCACATCGAAAGAAAAGGTACTGAAAAAGATCCGTGACGCACTGATCGAAAAGACGGAACCTCCCTACCCGATCATCGACATGGAAGCCCCGCTTTATGTGCCGATGACCGAATCGCTCGATGTGACCTTTGCCACTGAACTTGTCAAGGTATCCGGGAAATTCGGCTATTATGAAAGCGAGGATGAGTTTCTTACCTTTCTTCAGACCTACATCCTTGAACAGGACTGGCCGGTCATCTATTGCTATGATTACCAGTTGCAGAACCTGCTGAGACAGGGAGGCATCCCTTTTGAGTCGGACCCGGAAAAGCTCACGGACATGAAGCTGGGGATCACCCGGTGCGAATACCTGGTGGCCCGGCTGGGCACAGTCATGGTTTCCTCACGTGTTTCCCCCGGAAGGAAGATGAGTGTCTTTCCGGAAACGCACCTCGTTGTTGCCTACACCTCCCAGCTTGTTCCGGATCTGAAGGATGCCTTCAGGAATCTACGGAAAAAATATGAAGATGATTTTCCGTCCGTGATCACGTTGGTGACAGGGCCCAGCAGGACCGCCGACATTGAAAAGACACTGGTATTAGGCGCACACGGCCCGAAAGAGTTGTATGTTTTTCTTATTGAAGACCGGGTCCAGGAACATGAGTAAACCGGCTGAAGAACACTGGGAAATGATCTACAGCTCCACGTTGCTCTACAGGGTGGAAATGCTGAAGGACCTGCTCACGAATGAAGGCATACCGGCCGTCATCATCAATAAAAAAGATTCCTCATACCTGGCTTTCGGAGAGATAGAACTTCATGTGCTGCAGGAAGACGTTCTGGATGCCAAGATCATTGTAAACCGGTTCCTTGAAGATGAGTAATTTCTGGGCACGCACCATCACAGGTCTTTCCATGGTCTTCCTGATCCTGGCGACACTCTGTTTCACCAACATCGGATTTGCCGCTATTTTCCTCCTGGTCACTATTCTTGGTCTTATCGAATTCTACACCATCACCAATAACGGGGATTGCCAGCCACAAAAACTCACCGGGACAATCCTCGGGACCATATGGTACCTGCTGAGCGCCTGGAGCACGCTGTGGCCGGCGCAGGGCCGCTCTTACCTCTCAGTTGTTTTACTCATTTCGTTCTTTTTCGTGCCATTTGTCATGGAAATATTCCGAAAAAAGGAAAAACCCCTGCTGAATGTTGCGGTCACGATCATGGGGATGATCTACGTTGCCATTCCGCTCTCGTTGCTAAACTTCATGAACAATCCGCGGGGAGGGACTATCTTCAATCATTTTGCTGCTTACCTGACAGTCTATTTCCTCATCACCTGGATCTATGATACGGGCGCTTACCTGGTTGGCATGAATTTCGGAAAGCATAAATTTTTTGAGCGGATATCGCCAAAGAAAACCTGGGAAGGAACGATCGGGGGAGTTGTGGTTGCAGCGTTTGCGGCGACAGGATTGTATTTCATCTCAGACGGGATCAGTCTTGCCGCACTGCTGATCCTGACCGGGCTGGTCATTCTTTTCGGCACCTTCGGCGACCTTGCAGAATCGCTTTTCAAACGAAGCCTGAACCTGAAAGATTCCGGCAACATCCTGCCAGGACACGGTGGTATTCTTGACCGGTTCGACACGATTTTTATTTCAGCGCCCTTTGTATTTTTGTATTTCGTCTTTCTGATCATGATTTAAAATTCTACGATGACCATTCACAGAGAAGGATACACGACCATTTCCATTGCCTTTCTTTTTGCAGCAGCAGTGCTGCTGGCCTTCAACCATATCTTTCCCGACCAGACCTGGTTTCATGTAATTCTTTATGGAGTGGCACTATGGTTTGTCATCATGGTGATCCGGTTCTTCCGGTCACCCAAAAGGGATCTGAATGGCGGAGAGGATATCATCTCCTGCCCGGCCGATGGGAAAGTCGTCGTAATCGAGCGAACCATTGAACCAGAATATTTCAAGGATGAGCGCATCCAGGTGTCGATCTTCATGTCGGCCAGGAACGTTCATATCAACTGGTTCCCCGTTTCCGGGATGATCAAGTACTATTTTTACCATCCGGGGAAGCACATGGTGGCATTCAATCCAAAAGCATCGTTGGAGAATGAACGCGCCACGACCGTGATACAGACTGCAAGCGGGAAAGAGGTCCTTGTGCGGCAGATCGCGGGAGCCATGGCCCGGCGCATCGTCACCTACCCGAAAGTCGGCACCCCCGAACTCCAGGGCGATGAACTTGGGTTTATCAAATTCGGCTCACGAGTCGACCTGCTGTTACCGCTCGACACCAAGCTCGATGTTACGCTGAACCAGATGGTCATTGGGAAGCAGACGATCATTGGGCGGCTATAAGGTCGCAACATCTTGCGACCTTACTATCTTGCGATGTTACTAGTTTGCAAGTTACTCAATAGCTCGCGCCAGAAACCTGTTGTACGGCAACATCGCCTTGTACGCCTTCACGGCATGATCCAGCAAGCCTTCGCTGTAGAAGATCTTCTTATCCAGTTCATGGGAAACGGTAAAGCTTCTGTTTAAAAGAAGGTCCATGCCGGGGAAATCTTTCGGGAAATCGCGGGGAGGAAGCTTCTGGCGGTCCCAGTCGTCGATCCCGCTGAAATACTTTTTGAATTCCTTCTTATTTAAGATCCCTTTGAATTCATCATAGTTGTAATAGATCTCCTGCCGGATCTTTTTGGTGATATCGGATTCAGGCATCCAGACTCCGCCTGAGACGAAGAAGTTACCAGGCTCGATGTGGAAATAATAGCCCGGTCCGTGATTCTTCTTCCCTCCTTTTGCCATAAACGCCCCCATGTTGGTTTTATAGGGTGTCTTGTCCTTCGAGAAGCGGATATCCTTGTAGATCCTCCAGATGCAATCCTTTGCAGTGAGAAACTTAACAGAGTCGTCGAACTTTGCAATGGCAGGAAGGAGGGAATTCACAAAGAGCTCAAAGGCTGTCTTGGCTTCTTCGTACCTCGGTTTATTTGCCTGGAACCATTCCCGGTTGTTGTTCTTCGCCAGGTCTTCGAGAAATTTTACGATGATGGGGTTCATAGAAGTGCGTTGTTTTGTTAGTCAAAGATACAAAGGTGAAGAGTTATTTATAATTATTTTCCCAAAACCGTATTACCTTTTCCTTTTTCCCCGATTAAGCAGAAAATAATGAAGCGATGGATATGCGGGGATGTTTTATTCAGATTTTCCTTCTTTTTTCGTTGTTCGTTCATGCAGCCGGTGACCAGCGGGTGATCGGCGGGAAGGCCGCTTCACTGGGTTTCACTTCGGTGGCGCAGGCGGACGGATGGTCGGTGTTCAACAACCAGGCCGGGCTGGCATGGTGCAGGAGGTTCAGCGCCGGGATCTATTTTGAGAACCGGTTCCTGCTGAAAGAGCTCAGCCTGAAGGCCATCGGGGTCACCATCCCGGCAGGCAGGGGCGCCTTCGGTATCTCTTTCCAGCATTTCGGATTTTCATTGTATTCGGAGATGAATGCCGGGATCGGCTATGGGCTGAGGCTTGGAAAGTCGTTCAGCGCAGGCGTGCGGATCGGGTGGCTGCGATTGCATATCTCGGACGGATTCACGGATCAGAACCTTGTCTCCGTCGATGTCGGCTTGCAGTTCCGCGCCAGCGAACGGTTATGGATGGGGCTGCACGCGGCAAATCCGGTTCCTTACAAAGTCTCGTCCATATCCAATGAACAGTTGCCAACGGTAATTCGCCTAGGTCTCAGCTGGAAAATGACAGGGAACCTTTGTTCTGATATAGAGGTCGAAAAGAACCTCACGCAGAAACCTGTCCTGAGAGCAGGGATCGATTACCGCCCGGTAAAAGCATTTTCGATCCGGATCGGGTTCCTGAGCAACCCGGCGACCTTTACATTCGGCGCCGGCATTGAAGCCGGGAACCTGGAATTCGACCTGGCTTCCTCCTATCATATGGTACTCGGATATTCACCCCAGGCATCGCTGATCTGGTCGTTCGGAAAAACGAAAAACAAAAAATGATCAGGAGATGAAAAATATACTGCAGCTCTTGCTGATCTTCATTCTTCTTTATTCTCCGGAAGCTTATAGCCAGTCAGAAAATTCCGATCTCATCGAACGCACCACGGAAAGGTATTCAGAGATTACTCCAGCCCCTGTGGATTTTTCAGACCTCACGGATCACCTGGAACGGATGAAAGATCATCCCGTGAATATTAATAGTGCAGGCACAGAGGAACTGAGTCAGCTGACCTTCCTGAATGACCGCCAGATCAAAAATCTCAATCAATACCTCCAGACCTACGGGACTGTTTATTCCATTTATGAACTGATGGCGATCGACGGGTTTGATTCAGCCACGGTGATGAAGATGAAGCCTTACATCAGGATTGGCCCGGAAACTGAAAAGCATCCGCTCAGGCCAAAAGAGATCTTTAAATACGGGAAAAGTCAGCTCATTTTGCGTTACGAACAGGTTCTTCAAAAACAGGCAGGATATGGTGTGGCCGATTCGATACTGGCAGAAGATCCGGATGCCGGTTATATGGGAAGCCCGGTGAGGCTCATGTTCCGGTACACCTGGACGTATTATGACCGTCTTTCATTTGGCATCAGCGGCGAGAAGGATCCGGGAGAGCAATTCTTCAAAGGCAGCCAGAAGAACGGCATGGATTTTTATTCAGGATTTGTCAGCCTGCAGCATACCGGCATCCTTCAGCAGTTGACTCTCGGGACGTTCAATGCAGATTTCGGACAAGGATTAACCTTGTCAACAGGGATCTCTTCAGGCGCCATCCCCGGCACCGGGAATCTACGACGTTATGCCGGCGGGATCCGTCCCAGCCAGTCATTGAATGAAGAAAACTACCTGAGGGGAATTGCGGTGGTATTGAAGAAAGGAAGATTCCGGTTCTCAGGTTTCTGGTCCAATCATAGGCGCGATGCAAATGTGACTGTTGTGGATTCAATCTCAGGACAGCCGTCTGATTTCAGCACATTTACCGAAACCGGTTACCACCGTCTTCCAAAAGAGATCCTGAATAAAAATGTGCTGCGCGAGACACGCATCGGGGGCAACCTGAATTTCCGCAATTCATTTCTTTCTGTCGGATTAACCGGGATCAGGAGCCACTGGAGCGCCAGCCTGAACCCGGAAATTCATCCCTATTCCCGTTTTGCGCTTCGCGGAAAAGAAAACCTGGTTCTTGGGATCGATCTCCAGGCGCTGTGGAGGGATCTGTTCTTTTTCGGTGAGGCATCACGTAGCCAGAATGGCGGAATGGCGTTTCTTTCCGGCATCCAGGCTAATGCCGAAGGTGTTCTCTTTTCATTGACCTATCGCAATTACCAGCGGAATTACCAGAATCTTCTTTCAAATGCCATCGGGCAGAACAGCACGAATTCCAACGAAGAAGGGATTCTCTTCTCATTCAGCGCGGCGATCCTTCCTCGTCTTGGACTTTCAGGATATGCTGATATTTACCGCTTCCCCTGGCTGAAATACAGGAATGACAATCCTTCGCTCGGAAAGGAATTCCAGGTGCAGGCCGATCTCAGCGCGGTGAAGTCTGTTATCATGTATTTACGGTTCAGAACGCGGTCGGGACAGATTAATGACGGGGAGAATGTACGGATGGTCAATGTACCTGCCAGTGTCAGATCAACGTCATTGAGGTACCAGGCGAAGTGGCAGGTTGGATCCGCCACAGCGTTGAGAACACGGGTTGAATGGCTACAGAGCCGCACCGGAAATGCCAAACCCGGTTCAGGATACCTGATCAGCCAGGATCTTTCATACAAAATACAGAAACCGCGCATCTCATTTTCATTCCTTTATGCGCTCTTTGATACCGACTCATACAATGAACGGATCTATGCCTATGAGAGTGATGTGCCTTACGGGTATTCGGTTCCGGCATATTCCGGCAAAGGTTTACGGTTTCTCCTGCTGGTTGGATGGAATCCGTTCAGGTTCCTGGACTTCTGGGTTCGTTATGCACATACCTGGTATTCCGACCGGAATGTGATCGGAACGGGGCTGGATCAGGTCAGCGGAAATACAAAGTCGGAGATGGAAGTGCAGGTCAGATTTCGATTTTAGGAGAACGTTCAGATTAAAGCTCTGTGAGCCTCTGTGTCTACTCTGTGTAACTCCGTGTAATATTTTTTTTGTTTCACAGAGGTTCACGGAGAAGACACAGAGTTACACAGAGAAGGTTTCACCTAAAATACAATCTTTACAAACTTCGTCTCATACGGTTTAAATTCCAGCCGGTTCGAGATGGGTGCGATCTTCTCTTCCAGCACACTGACCTCGAATGCTGACCGTGCTCGGGTATAGGTCCGAAGATCCAGCATTGCTGAAAGAGGATCATCCCAATCCAGCTGCCCGTTACGCCCTGCGATCTCGCGAAGCTGAAGGATGATTCCGGTCAGATCGTTCGACGGGCGTGCACTGACAAGTAAAATATTTTCACGAAGGCACAAAAGTGATTTACCGAAGGCCATCGTATCCTTCCCCCTTTCCGGGAATACACGTGCCACAAGGGGAATACGCTCGTCCCACCCGAATTTCGTCGAAAATACGCTGGATGTATCCTTCGCGGATGTCAGCTTGTAGGTCCATTTTAATTCTCCTTCCTGGGAAGCCCTGAAGTTGGTCGTCCAGTAGTTGTTAAAGACCCAGGAATAGATCGAATTGGATTCGGGACGAGAAACCATGGAAAATTTGCCGAGGTTAATGGCACCAAGCTGAACCAGCGGAATCTCTGGGCTCACAAGGACAATCTGAGACTTTTCATTCTTCACAGCCACGAAGTTCTGGATTCCGTCCCAGTCGGACGCAGAGCCTTCAAGCTGATCTTTTCCCGGCACAACCTGTCCGCCCTGGACCTCAAAAAGCAGGTGACCATTCTCCAGTGTAAACGGAAATGCAACATACCCTCCTTCGGGGTCGGTCACCGGAAATTTTCTGAGGGAATAAAGGAACTCGATCTTCTTTTCCGTCTTGTAAAGCCTGATCTCGCTTTTTACGCCGTTTTTTTCGGCACAACCGGAAACGGATCCATTAATGGTGATACTTTGCCAGACGGGACCGTCAGTTACCGTCCCGGAAACAGTCACGTTCTCCAGCACAGTCCGCACCGACTCATCCAGCTTCATCACTTCCAGCTGGTGCCGGTTCTTTCCCAACCGTTCATAAATGAACTGCCCTGGCTGGTAG
The DNA here is from genome assembly GCA_026391805.1 of Bacteroidota bacterium. GTDB lineage: Bacteria > Bacteroidota > Bacteroidia > Bacteroidales > FEN-979 > FEN-979. The sequence goes on from JAPLDJ010000009.1 coordinate 42,132, forward strand.
GGCGCTTTCTGATCGACAAGATCTTTCTGAAGGTGCTTGTCAAAAAGGCTTTCGATCGTTCCTTTCGATGAATTTATACGGATCCTGTAATCTTCATTTTCAAGAACACCATTAAAGGCTGTTTTTTTATCCACTCTCGGTTCTTTTCCAACGACAATGCGATAGGTGGCATATCCGAACGGTGGCACATTGGTGGCATGTATGGCCCAGTATGATCCCTCCTCGCGCGATTCCAGCTTCTGTACAGGAACCGGGATGTCCATATTGTCAATGATAGAAAACGACTTATCAGGAGGCAGGATCTGGTGATCAATGTAAACTTTCACTACGCCCGACCGCGACCAGCCCAGGGTATTGAACACCGTGACCGACGGAAGATCGAGGCGCGGCAATTGTTCCTGGATCAAACCGGCAATCTCTTCGCGGAGGATCCTGTTCTTCTTGACTGCTTCCCAGGCATAGGAAGCTTTTTCATTCCACTGCACAACGCTGTTTTCAACGAGAGGATCGCTGATGCTTTCGGCAGCTCCAAAGGTATGTTCATCATAAAATGCAAGATCATCGATGATCTCCCTTGTAAGTGCGAACACCCTTTCCGGAAGCGGTAAATGAAGCATCATGGCCATTGCAAGCATCCCCTGGTTGGCGATAAAATCTTCATGAGCCATGCGTGTGTATGCGGTTTCCATACAGGCAGAGCCAAATCCGTCCATCCACCAGTCGGGCCAGGCGCCACGGTACGATGGTATCGTTGCCGGATCCTGCTGCAGCATGTATTTCCCGAATTCACTGATCGTCGACAGGCGCAGCTTCGGCCAGACATACTGTTTGTTCCATTTTTCGACCAGACTGCAGGCGGTGGTTGAGGGTGGCGAGTTATCGGTCAGGTATCCGCTGAACTGGATGGCATAGTGATCATACGGGTATCCCTTTTTCATGATGTCGGAAAGATGAAGAAAGAGGCCTTTTCCGAACGTTTCAGTATTGGTCAGGATCCCTAGGGAATTGCCAAACATGTAATGTTCCGGGCGGTTCACCAGGAGCTTTTTACCGGACGGCGAGATCCACCAGAAGGTGGTCGGACGGCTGAACGGCTTGCGCGACCGGGTTTCATTGACCCCCATGGTCAGGAAATTGATCCCGCAACCCGGAAGATACTCCGTCAGGCACCAGGGAACACCGTTAATATCGTCCTGCATTGCTGAAGAAACAGGGATACCGAGGTCCCTGAATTGTTTTACAGGTTGCAGCCAGGAAGCAATCGTCGCCTCATCCGATAGGTCCGAACCGTTCAGGAAGAGACCGGTCAGTTCGATCCTGCCTTCGGCCACCCGTTTCTTTAACCGTTCAATCTGTGCATAGGGACGAGTGGAAAGGTATTCTCTCAGTGCCCATGAGGTTTCACAGGTCCAGCGGAACTTTGCGTCATCCGGGAGTGAATCGGTCTTATCACAATAATCAAGAGCGTAATCGATATACCGCAAATGCTCGGGCAGGATCTCCGTTTGCGGTCGCGTATACCCGATGTCGGTATGTGCATGCTGCACGAGGTAGATGGTCCAGTGGCGGACTGAATGAACCATAAAATCCCGTGAATACGTTTCCTGGCCTGAAAGGCTGATTGCTGCCCGGTACCGGACCGTATCGGCGGAAACAGGAACGAGCACCTGGACACGGTTGTAGCCCGGTTGTAATTTCAATGATCGTTCAGGAAATGAAGGGATCGCCAGTTTGCCGGTAACCGTAGGTCCAAGATGAACAAAATTGAACAAGACAGAATATGCCTGCTGATCCCCATTTCTTAAAACAGCCTCTTCCTGGACAATATCCAGTTTTTCTTCCACTGCGGATTCGAAGGTCATGTACCAGACACTGCTCCCTGCTGATTCACCCACGACCTTGATGACCTGCGGTTCCCCTTTCCGGATCAAGGCAGAAGGAAGCTTCAGAATGGCGTATCCCATGGGATCATCGTATTTATCCAGCATGGTCGTCAGAAACGTCAAGGCTGCGCCGTGGCTGCCGGTAACCGTCCACGGTTTGAGCTCCAAAGCCACCGGGTTGGCAAAGGTCAGACACCAGGTTCCGTTCACATAGAGCCGGTATTTATGACTTTCCGCATTGGCATCGATGCCGAACATCCAGACAAAGTTGGCGGAGGGATCTTTGAAATCGACAGGAACTTTTTCGGTCTCCCACGAAATAAAAGAGGCCGAATCGACCGACCTGAGCAACAGGGATTCGGTCACATCCGGCTGCGGGGAATGATAGGAAAACTTTCCGGTAGTCAGCGATTTCGAATATCCTCGAAAGAATTTTCCAGGCCATGCTGTTTCCTGCTGGGCTTGCAACATGTTCCATCCCAAAAAAAATAAAACGAATAACAAGAAATGCTTTTTCACTAGAGTTTGTTTTTAAAGTTCATACAGGCATATAACCTTCTCTCGCTTTTCGCTACTTCGCTACTTCATGGAAAAGCATCCCGTCCGGCATCACCTGCTTCTTCAAGGTAGTACTCCGTATCGAAACCGTGATCCCGTCGCTGCCTGACTTGTTGAAATAATCCACCCGGATGGAATGAAATCCCTTCTTTAATGCCACTACTGCTTCTACTTCCACAGCGCCATGAAGTCCGTCATTGTCGACCAGCTTTTTGCCGTCGATCCAGAGGGTGCTGCCATCGTCGGATTCAGTATAAAACGCATACATGCCGGTGGCCGGAATGTTGACAAATCCGCCGAAGCTGAATCCATAGAATTCCTTTGCTGTGGCCGGGTTCAGGATGATGTTCGGCAAAACTCCCTCCTTGTGTGGTTTCATACCGCTAAATTCAGGAATACTGTCCCAGTTCCCTTCATAATAAGCATAGGATAATCCCGGAGCCTGGTTATTAACCTTGACAGCAGGTGCAGCATCGACATTGCGGATGATCGCTGAATTCATTCCTGAAACAGGTTTTCCGTCGCGGAAGCACCTTGCATTGATCTGTAAGGCTTTACGGATATAAAACGGGACTTTGTAGACAGGTGAACTGAGATCGCAATCTTTTCCGTCGAGGGTATAACGGATCTCCACATTCTCACGGTCGGTTTGCAGTTTAATTTTCAGGGAATCGACAAACGCATTAAAGTCGGAGACGATCCGCGGAGGTTCAGTCAGGTCCAGCTTCCCTTTCAGGTCAATAACCACGACCGGGTGAAGGCTGTCCGACGGCTGGACGGGCAGGGCGATGATCAAAGCATCTTCGAAACGGGTGACCTTCAATGGCGACTGGCCAACATCTGAAAGCATAAAGGCTTTGGCCGGTTCGTTCAGGATGCCGGGCAGGATCAGGTTCGAGGTCTCCGGCCAGTTGAATACATGCAGGTAAAGCCGCACTCCGCCGGGTATTTCCTTCCGTGTGCACCGGCCCCAGTCGAGCGACCGGAACGGACTTGCCTTTGTCCCCCAAACCGACTCCCCGTTCACCTTCATCCATCCACCGATGGTGTTCAGGCGTTCAATGCTTTCATCCGGGAATACGCCTTCGCTCGTTGGTCCTACGTTAAGCAGGTAGTTGCCGCCTTTTGATGCGATATCAGCCAGCATCCTGACCATTTCATTGGCTGATTTGAAATTTTTATCATTCTTATTGTATCCCCAGTGATCGTTCATGGTCATGCAGGTTTCCCAGTCCACGCCCGTAAGACCTGTGGCCGGGATCTGCTGTTCGGGTGTTCCGAAGTCGCCCCCGAAAGCACCTTCCTTTGTGAGGCCTTCCATATCCATCCTTCCCGCTCCCACCCTGTTATTGATAATGATATTCGGCTGAAGGCTGCGGCAATAAGAATAGATCTCTTTCCCGAATTTTTCATTCCAGGTATTCTCCCACTCCCCGTCGAACCACAAAACACCTATATCGCCATAGTTTGTCAGCAGTTCCTTCAGTTCCGCCTTCATATAAAAGACATACTTGCGGAATTCGGCTCCGGTCACAGGACGGAACTTCTCCCAGGACCTGCGCGGAAGGTAATCAGGATGGTGCCAGTCCATGATGGAATAATAAAAACAGAATTTTAGGCCGTACTTCCTGCAGGCTGCTGCAAGGTCTTTCATCGGGTCATGATGAAAAGGTGTATTTATAATGTTGAAATCGGTCTGATCCGTTCCGAACATACAGAAGCCGTCGTGATGCTTGGAGGTGATCACGATGTATTTCATCCCGGCATCCCGGGCCATCCTTACCCAATCATCGGCATCAAACTTCACCGGGTTGAATTTTTCCCGGAAATGATCATATACATCGATGGGGATCTCGGCCGAATTGCGGATCCATTCGCCATAGCCGGTTTTCCCGTTCCATTCGCCGGCCGGAACGGCATAAAGTCCCCAGTGGATGAACATCCCGAAGCGGGCTTCCCGCCACCATTGCATACGGTCGCCGGAGGCAGAGGTTGAATTCTGGGATAGCACAGTCGTTGAAAACAGGGTAATCAAAAGGAAAGAGTAAATCTTTTTCATTATTTGGATGTTTGTTTTACAATATTTTCTTTTGAAACGGTTCGTTGAAAAAATCCTCCGTCGATGACAAAACTAATAATTAACCACAATAGGCACAATAGATCACATTAGAATTCTATTGTGGCCTATTGTGTCTATTGTTGTAAAAAAAGAAAGAACGTCTAACAATTATAAAGGAGAAACTTTCTGAACTCTTATTTTACCTGATCAGCATTACTGTCCCCTTGTTCGTGACCTTTACTTTTTTGCTGTCAAGGTAAAAGATTTCCCAGACATAAATACCGGCCGGACAATAATTCCCCTTATCCCTTCCATCCCAGCCTTCGGTGATATCGGTCGTGTTGAAGATCATCTGTCCCCAGCGGTTGTAAATATGGAAATTGTATTGAGTGATGTTTTCAGGCGGTGTTCCAAGGATCCTGAACACATCATTCTTACCGTCGCCATTCGGAGTAAAGGCATTGGGAATGGGCGGGCTGACAAAGATCAGAACGGAATCCTTCAGGACCAGCCCGGAACAGAGGTCGAAATAGACATAATACCATGTGGTCTGATTCGGAGCGACCGTGACCGTTTGGTCGGTTGAGATCTGCTCTGAACCTTCGTACCAGCGGTAGGCAACTTTGTTGGCCGGGATAAGGTTCTGAAGGTGAAACGGTATCGGCGCAATCTGGAAACTGTCGACAGAAATGGGTGTATAAAGCCAACCCTCCTGGTGGGCTGTCCAGGAGGTGTTGTTCCTTCCCGGCACTGCAAAACCGACCGTTCCGTCACTGTTCTGAAGGCCAAGCGTGGCCCTGTTATTGAACCAGTTTGAGCATGATTCCTTCGCCAGTATCTGGTTCTCGATCGTATTGGTACCCTCATGGAGGATGATCTGGAAGGTTGTGACAGAATCACCGCATGCCGACGGAGGATTGGAATACATCGGAACCTGGCACCACATGACGGTCAGGATGCGGTTTGCTGTATCCCCTGTTGTTAGGTAGAAAACGTAGGTATCGCTTATCCTTGGGAACAAGTCAACCCAGGGCCCCATGATGACATTTTTCGGGTAGGTGGGGTCAGTGGTCGGTACTGCTTTCGGATTCCGGATACCAACCGAATTGGGATTGTAGGTAAAACTGATCCAGCCGTTGGAGCCGATGTAAAATTCCGTAAACATATTCCCGAAGAACCTGAAGGTAAAACCGATCGGGAAAGGCCCCTCCACATCATCATCGCCGATGGTCACAGGAATTCCAAGTTCACCGTAGGTGGCGGTTAATGTAACCGGTACACCGGGGTTGATGGTGTCGTTCGGGCCGGCATCCAGTTGCGCTCTCGCGGAAAATGGATAATAGAGGATGGAGGATAGAAAGAGGAGTTTTATGAGATTTAGTCGGTTCATGCCAGGTTTTGTGCTTAATCTAAGGAGATGCTGGATGCTGGATGCTGGATGTGGTTTTTTGGTTCACATGGTACAGTGGTGCAAAAACTCTTTTCACTTTTCACTTTTCACTCTTCACTCTTCACTTTAAATTCAACACAAATATGCTGATTTTATTTCAAATAAATCTTACTTTTGTAGGGAGAATCGCAAGTTTTCTTCCATTATACCCGAATTTCTTTAATTCCACTATTTTATGAAAAAAGATTCACAAATATTCAGCATCATTAAGAAGGAGTTGCACCGCCAGACGAGCGGGATTGAACTGATCGCCTCCGAAAATTTTGTCAGCGACCAGGTATTGAAGGCCATGGGTTCCTGTCTGACCAATAAATATGCAGAAGGATACCCGGGCAGAAGGTATTACGGAGGCTGCCAGTTCGTGGATGTATCGGAGCAGCTGGCGATCGACCGTGCAAAGGCGCTGTTCAACGCCGAATGGGCCAATGTGCAGCCGCATTCCGGCGCCCAGGCCAACATGGCGGTATTGATGACCGTTTTAAAACCCGGCGACACCTTTATGGGTCTCGACCTCTCTCACGGAGGCCATCTGTCGCACGGATCACCTGTCAATTCTTCAGGAATATTTTACAAACCGGTAGGATACCAGGTTGAAGAAGCCACCGGTGTGATCAACTACGACAAAATGGAAGAGCTCGCGCTTCAGGTCAGGCCAAAACTGATCATCGCAGGCGCTTCCGCCTATTCGCGCGACTGGGATTACAAGCGCATGCGTGCAATTGCGGATAAGATCGGAGCCATCCTGATGGCTGATATCGCACACCCGGCCGGACTCATCGCAAGGGGACTGCTGAATGATCCTATTCCGTATTGCCACGTCGTCACCACGACCACACACAAGACCCTGCGCGGACCGCGCGGCGGGATGATCCTTATGGGCAAGGACTTCGAGAACCCGTGGGGACTGAAAACCCCGAAGGGAGAGACAAAGATGTTTTCTGCATTGCTTGATTCGGCCGTATTCCCTGGCATCCAGGGCGGACCGCTGGAACATGTGATCGCTTCAAAGGCCGTTTCCTTCTTCGAAGCTTTATCCGACGAGTACATGGATTATGTCCTCCAGGTGAAGAAAAACGCAGCCGTGATGGCAAAAGCATTTGTCGACAAAGGATATCATGTCATCTCCGGCGGCACCGACAACCATCTCATGCTGATCGACCTGCGGAAAAAATTCCCGGCCATTACCGGAAAACAGGTTGAAAATACACTGGTGAAAGCAGACATCACGGTCAACAAGAACATGGTACCGTTCGACAGCCGTTCGCCGTTCCAGACCTCCGGTCTCCGCGTCGGAACGCCGGCCATCACCACCCGCGGACTGAAAGAGGAACACATGCCGGCGATCGTTGACCTGATCGATGCGGTGATCAGCGATATCGAAAATGAAGAAAAGATCGCAATGGTTGGGAAACAGGTCAATGAAATGATGAAGGATTTCCCGCTGTTTGCTTATTAAGCCATATAACTGACGAAAGAGAACTATTGAGAAACCCTTCTTTTTGCGCCTTTGTGTGTACTTTGAGCCCTTTGTGGTTACGTCTTTAAAAAATTAACCACTAAGGCGACAAAGGAATTCACAAAGGCGAAGAAGAAAATTGTAACCAATTCCAACAAGGCTTTGATCCGATGAAAAGACTTTACCTGGTGCGGCATGCAAAATCTTCCCGCGAAGAGCCGGGGATGCAGGACATTGACCGTCCCCTGCTCGAGAAGGGAATCCAGCGGACGCAGAAGGTGATCCGGTTCCTGAAGGAACGGAAGGTGAAAATCGACCTGATCATCTCCAGTCCTGCTGAACGTGCATTCCAGACTGCAATTCTCGTTGCCAAAGGAATGGACTACCCTGAAAATGAGATCCGGCTGGAACGGAAGATCTATGACGGCTACTACGACCGCATCCTCGACCTGATCTATTCGATCCCCAACCATGTCGATTCACTGATGATCTTCGGGCACAACCCGACCATCACACTTCTTTCAAACCTTTTCCTGAATCCCGGCATTGAGCCGTTGCCGACCACCGGCACCGTTTGCATCTCCTTCGATACCGATAAATGGGAGAAGATCCCCTCCGTTGAGCCGGTGAAAGAATTCGTTGTTATTCCCAAGCAACTCCGCTAACCATGGGAAAACCGGGAAAAACACCACAGGTAAATCGCGAAACCAGCTGGCTGCATTTCAATGGCAGGGTTTTGCAGGAAGCTGCCGACCCGCGGAATCCGCTGATCGAGCGGCTGAAATTCCTGGGTATTTTTTCGAACAACCGGGATGAGTTCTTCCGGGTGCGGGTGGCTACACTGACACGCATGCTTAAGGTTAGCCGCATCCATTATGATGTGGATCTAAATCCCAAACAAACGCTCACGGAAATCAACAACATTGTCGTTTCGCAGGAAAAGGATTTCATCCGCATCTACGATGAGATCCTGAAGGAACTAAGAAACAAGGAGATCTTCATTATCAATGAAACGGAACTGACACCCGGACAGGGAGCCCTTGTGAGAAAATATTTCCAGGAACAGGTTCGGGTTTTTCTTTTTCCCATGATGATCAGCAGCCTGAAAGACATGTCATCACTGAGGGATAAGTCGATCTACCTTGCAGTAACGCTGAAAAAGTCAGCAGCCGCTGCTGAGGATTACGCCCTGATCGAGCTGCCGACGAAGATGCTGTCGCGTTTCCTGATCCTGCCGCAAAAAGGAGATAAAAAATTCATCATCCTGCTGGATGATATCATCCGCTATTGCCTGTCGGATATCTTCTCAGTTTTCGGTTATTCCATTTTCAGCGCCCACACGGTGAAATTCACCCGGGATGCCGAGCTGGACATTGATACCGATGTTTCCAAAAGCTTCCTCGAGATCATGTCAGACAGCCTGAAACAGCGGAAACGCGGGAACCCGGTCCGGTTCGTCTATGACAATTCCATCCCGGAAAGCCTTTTAAAAACAATCTTAAAACGCCTCGACATCCGCAAGGATGATCCCATCCGCGGCGGCGGCCGGTACCATAATTTCAAGGACTTCATGAACTTCCCCGACCTCGGCTCCGAAACCCTTGAAAATGCCCCGCTGATGCCACTCCTGCACAAAGACCTTCCGCTGAATTCAAGCATCCTGGCTGCCATCCGGAAGAAAGACATCATGCTTCATTACCCTTACCAGTCTTTCCAATACATCATCGACCTGCTGCGGGAAGCATCCATCGACCCGAAAGTACGTTCCATCAAGATGACGATCTATCGTGCTGCAAAAAACTCCAGCGTGATCAATGCCCTGATCAATGCGGCGCGGAACGGAAAATTTGTAACCGTTTTTATGGAACTGCAGGCACGGTTCAACGAAGAGGAGAACATCAATTACACCCGCCAGCTCCATGAGGAAGGCGTGAAGGTCATCCAGGGAATCCCGGGGTTTAAGGTTCACAGCAAGCTTATTCTTATCCGAAGAAAAGAGAACAACAAGGATTTCTTTTATGCGAACATCGGGACAGGAAATTTTAACGAAGATACCGCCCGGGTTTATGCCGATGAAAGCCTCCTGACGGCCAACGAAAAGATCACCACCGACGTGGCGAAAGCCTTTCACCAGATGGAAGCGAACTACCGTCCGCTGAAATACAAAACGATGATTGTGGCCCCGTTCATCATGCGAAATCATTTTATGAACCTGATCTCGGGAGAGATCCGCAATGCAAAGCAGGGAAAAGAAGCCTGGGCGATCATCAAGCTGAACAACCTGTTGGATGAAACGATCATCAAAAAACTATACAAGGCCAGCAATGCCGGGGTGAAGATAAAGCTGATCATCCGCGGCATCTGCGTGCTGATGCCCGGACAACACGGCCTGAGCGAAAACATCGAGGCCATCAGCATCGTCGACCGCTTCCTTGAACATTCAAGGATCATGGTTTTCGCCAACGGAGGCGATCCGCAGTACTACATCACCTCGGCCGACTGGATGGTACGCAACTTTGATCACCGCATCGAGGTTGCATGTCCGATCTATGATAAAGAGATCCAGCAGGAGCTGAAGGATATTCTCAACATCCAGATGAGTGATAATGTGAAGGCAAGGATCATCGGCCCGGGCGAAGCAAACCGGTATAGGAAGAGAGGCAGTAAGGAGGTGAGGTCGCAGATCGACATCTACAATTATCTCAAAAATAAATTGACAAGTGTTTAAGCAAATCTTCAAAATCCTGGTAAATAAATATACCATTACGATTGCGGCTTTTGCCGTGTGGATGGTGTTTTTCGACAGTAACAGCGTCATCAACCGGATGAAGCATAAGGAGAAGCTGAATACACTGAAACAGGAGAAGAAGTTCTACCTCGATGAGATCAGGCATGACTCCGTTCTGTCGCAGAAGCTGCTCTCCGATTCAAACGAGATTGAGAAATTCGCCCGTGAACATTACCTGATGAAGAAGGATAAGGAAGATGTTTTTCTTATCCTTGACACCACTACTGAGGATCGACATCAATGACCAGCCTGAAGGCTCCGAAATCCTTCAGCTTCCCGAACTCTTCGAGCTCTTTCATCAGCCTGCCCTTCATTTCTGTTTGCGAAACACTGCGTTCCGTCTTCACCATGATCTGTTTGATGTAATAGTTCATGATGCGACCGACCATTGGGTATTCCGGGCCAAGGATGCGGTTCCCGAAGACCTTCGTCAGCCGCCGTGCCAGTTCAGCGGCAGCCTTGTTGAGCATCTCCGGATCGCGGTGCTTGACCTTTATGAGAACGAGGCGGTAATAGGGAGGATACCTGAACTTTCGCCGGTCAACCAGCTGCTGCTCATACATCGCCTTGTAATCGTGGTTCACTACGTCGAGGATCACCGGGTGTTTTGGATTGAACGCCTGGATGATCACAACTCCGCGCTTGTTCTTCCGTCCCGACCGGCCGCTGACCTGCGCCATCAGCTGAAAACTCCGCTCGGCCGAACGGAAATCCGGGAAGCTGAGCATATTGTCGGCGTTCAGGATGCTGACCGTGCTTACGTTTTCAAGGTCCAGGCCTTTGGTGACCATCTGGGTGCCGACCAGGATGTCGATCTTCCGGTCTTCCAGGTCATTGATGATCTTCTGGTGTGCATGACGTGTGCGCGTACTGTCCAGGTCCATCCGTACGATCCTTGCTTCCGGGAAGATAAGCTGCAGCTCCTCCTCCACCTTTTCGGTGCCGAAACCTTTCATCTTTAATGATGTTCCCTTGCAGGAAGGGCACTTTTCGGGGATGAACGTTGTATAACCGCAATAATGACAGCGCAGCTGGTTATTCTTCTTATGATAGACCAGTGTAACATCGCAATTCTTGCAGGAAGGCATCCAGGTGCAGGTATCGCATTCCAGCCGGAGGGAGAACCCCCGCCGGTTCTGGAAAATGATGGCCTGTTCACCCTTGTCCAATACATCCTGCAGTTGCTGAACAAGGACCGATGAAAAATGGGATTTCATCTTTTTCCAGTAGATCTCCTGCCGCAGGTCCACCACGCGGATCTCCGGCATCTCCATGTTGCCGAACCGTTCGGTCATCTCAACAAGCCCGTATTTCCCGTTTTTGCTGTTGAAGTAACTTTCAATGGAAGGCGTTGCAGAACCCAGGATCGTTTTGGCGCCATGAATATGCGCCAGGTAGAGTGCTGCATCCCTGCCGTTGTAACGGGGTGCAGGATCATACTGTTTGAAGGATGAATCATGCTCCTCATCCACGATGACAAGCCCTAGTTTTGTAAAAGGAAGAAAAACCGCGGAGCGGGCGCCAAGGACGATATCGTAGGCATTGCCTTCCGTACCCATTCTTCCCGCCGACAACACCTTGTTCCAGATCTCAGCCCGCTCATTCTCGTTGAACCTGGAGTGGTAAACACCGACCCGCTCGCCAAAATATTTTTTCAGCCGGCTGATGGTCTGGGTCGTAAGGGCGATTTCGGGAAGAAGGTAAAGGACCTGCTGCCCCTTATCGAGGGTCTCCTGTATGTGCTTGATGTATATTTCCGTCTTCCCGCTGGATGTCACGCCATGAAGCAGAACAACATCTTTTTCAAGGAAAGCAGAATGTATTTCATCGTATGCCTTTTGCTGAAAATCCATCAGGCGGATCGAACCCACATCACCGGTTTTTTCTCCCTCCCCGATCCGGCTGACAAGCTTGTCATAGGGCTCCAGAATTCCTTTCGTGATCAGTCCTTCCAGAGCGGCCGGCGTTACTTTTATGCTTTTCAGAAGTTCTGTCCGGCTCACTTCGCGGTTCATCTCTGTATCGTACTTTGAAAGCATCATGAACGACATCAGTAATTCCAGTTGCTTCCTTGCTTTCTTCTCAAGCAGGTCGAAAAGGTCCTTCAGGGCAGATTCATTTCCTGAATATTTTTCCGGGATCCTCAGGAAGGTCTCTTTCTTTGGCCTGTAGCGGTCATGCAGTTCCTCCTCCATCAGGATCAATCCTTTCTCGAGCATTGTTTTAATAACGTGGATCACCTTCATCTGGCCGATGATCTTTGAGATTTCCGAGACTTCGATGGCCTTTCGGTTCTGCAATGCTTCGATCAGCAGGGATTCCTTTTCATTCAATGTGGCATGATCAGGCTCCTGATCCGGGTTCAGGGTTACTTTTGATTCACTCGCCAGCTTGAAGGCGGATGGCAGCGCTGCATTCATCACCTCGCCGGGATGGCAGAGGTAATAGGATGCAAGCCAGTACCAGAATTTCATCTGCAACGGATGGATCACAGGTGTTTCGTCGAGGACCGAAAGGATCTCCTTGATCTCGTGTTCAGCCGGTTTCCGATCGTGAATCGCGAGCACCAGTGCCGTGTAGATTTTCCTTTTCCCGAACTGGACCACCACCCGGCCGCCTTCCATCACCTTATCTTCCAGCATTCCGGGGATGGCATAGGTGTATGTGCTGACCGGCAACGGCAGCAGCACATCGGCAAACCGGGAATAGGTGTTCAAGATCGTAAATGTTAAACTGTTTACAATGCCAGGATGCGCGACATCTCGAGCATCTGGAGATTGATGTCCTTGTGGTGTTTGATCGCTTTCTCGAATGGGGTGAAGACGACTGCTTTGTCAATGATACCTGCCATGACGCCGCGCTGGCCGCTGAGCATTCCGCTCACGGCTGCGTATCCCAGCGTACTGGCAAGCACGCGATCGTATGCGCTGGGCGCCCCGCCGCGCTGGATGTGCCCGAGCACAGTGACCCTCGTGTCCATTTCCGGGATCTTTTCCTTCACCTTCCGGGCCACCTCGTATGCGCCGCCGGCATCATCGCCTTCTGCCACGATCACGATGCCGGAGGTCTTATTGCGCCGCCAGTCATGCTTCACCAGCCGTGCAAGATTATCAATGTAGGTTGTGGTTTCGGGAACAAGGATAAATTCAGCCCCGGCGGCAATGCCGCTACGGAGAGCAATGAATCCTGCATCACGTCCCATCACTTCAACAAAAAACAAACGGTCATGTGCATTGGCCGTGTCACGGATCTTGTCACAGGCCTCAACAACCGTATTGATGGCGGTATCATAACCAATGGTGGCATCCGTTCCGTAGAGATCATTATCAATGGTTCCCGGCAATCCGACTACCGGGAAATCGTATTCCTCATCAAAGATCTTTGCACCGGTGAAGGTTCCGTTCCCGCCGATGGTCACCATGGCATCGATCTTATGCTCCAATAGGTTCATATAAGCCTTTTGTCTTCCCTCTTTGGTCATGAACCGTTCGCTTCTCGCAGTTTTGAGGATCGTACCTCCCCGCTGGATGATGTTTGAAACGGAATGGCTGAAAAGCTGCTCGATCTGTCCGTCGATCAGCCCTTCATACCCGCGGTAAATTCCGAAAACCTCCAGGTTATTGAACATCGCCGTACGGACAACGGCCCGGATCGCCGCATTCATCCCCGGGGCATCGCCGCCGGAAGTCATCAACCCGATTCTCTCTATTCTTTTCATTCTTTTTCCTTTGATTACAGCAAAATTAGTCAATAAAAAGGATCGGCGGAACATGTTGATAACTTGACTCAGGATAGCCTTAAATTAACCACAGTAGGCACAATAGAACACAATAGTTTTCTAATGTGCCCTACTGTGCCTATTGTGTTGAAAAAGGAATCACCTGAAATTTCTTACTTTTACCCGACATTTTCTCTCCGATGCAAGAACTTCCTAAAAAACAAATCTTCAAAGACTTCTCCATCCTTATCCTGATCATCGGATTGCTGACGCTGGTTTTCCGTTATACGAACCTGGATATCGCCCTTGAACGCTATTTCTACAGTCAGGACAAAGGCTGGATCCTGCAGTACAAACCCTTCTGGGACCTGATCTACCGGTTCGGGATCTTTCCGGGTTATTTTCTTGCCTTCTGTGGACTGATCATGATTTCGGTCTCCTACTGGAATGTGAAGTACATCCGTTTCCGGAAGGCTGCTCTGGTGCTGGTCTTCACGATCATCGTCGGTCCGGGTCTCATTGTAAACCTGATCCTGAAGGATCACAGCGGACGTCCGCGGCCGCGTGAGATCACCGAATTCGGGGGAACGGAGGAGTACATCTGCATCTGCGAGAAAGGGAAAACCAATGACGGAAAATCCTTTCCCTGCGGCCATTGCTCGATGGGGTTCTACCTGGCCATCCCCTACCTTTTTTACAGGAACCGGAAAAAGGTTGTTGCATATTCCATTCTGGCAACCGGGATTTCATATGGAATACTGATCGGCATATCGAGGATGATGGCCGGTGGTCATTTTGCCAGCGATGTGCTCTGGGCCGGCGGACTGACTTGGGCTGTCGCGCTTCTTGGTTATTATCTTTTCCGGGTGGACAAACCTCCGGAGATGCCTGTCCTTACCGGTGAGCAGCAGAAAAAGAGGGCCCGGCGCGCCACGCTGATCATCGGGATCCTGCTGCCGGTCATTACTATCGGACTGATGCTCGCAACTCCCTACATCTCGACAAAATATTTCTTCTTCACAAAATCACAACTGAAATCAGTGAATTGTCATTTCATAGATGTGGATCTGAAGGATGCAACCGTGAAGATCGGACCGGATACATGTTTCAGGGTTGATTATACCGTGAATGCTTTCGGTTTTCCCAACAGTAAACTTCGGGGTATGTGGATCGCCGGAGATACATGCCGGTACACGGTTCAATACATGGGTTGGTTTACCGAAGTCAGGAACAACACTAAGCTGGGAATTCCTCCCGGTGATTCGATCTCTTACCTGATCCGGGTGAGAAATGGGAAGATCATTTTTAATATACCTGATTCATGTAAAGCCCAGTTCCGGTTCATTATTGAAAAAGGGGATCTGGTTCTGCATGCCGGAAAAAAAGCGGTTGTTTCGTATGTTATTAAAGATGGAAAGGTGGCAATTGACAAATGACATACGTCATACGTCATACGACATACGAAACAAGAAGCGCGATACACGACATTTGACTTATGACTTATGTCTTTGTCTTTTGTCGAGAACCGTGTTCTGTGCACCGTGCGCCGCTAATAAAGAGAGAACCTCACAAACCGGCACTCCAGCGGTCCGTTGAAGACGGTGATCTTTTTTGACGGATGAAGGCCGATGAATTTCAGCGCCTTCAGGTCGGAAGAGATGATCCATGCTTCGTAGCCTTTGTAATTCTTCTTAAGGACATCACCGATCTGTTTGTAAAATCCGATGATATCGTCGATCTGCAGCCGCTCATCGTAGGGAGGATTGCAGATGATCACACCGGGATCGCTGGTGGGAACTGTATATTCAAAGGCTGCTGCCGTGACTTTGATCGTATCGGTCAGCTTTGCAAAAGCAATGTTCTCAAGTGCGGTAGCGACGGCCCGAGACGCTTTATCCGATCCACTGATGGTGACCGCAGCATCGTTGATCTTTGCATTCTCCTCCGCTTTAACACGATCCCATAACTTCTCATCAAAATCCTTCCAGCGCTGAAAACCGAAAACCGGGCGAAAGTAGCCGGCAGGGATGTTCCGTGCAAGCATGGCTGCCTCGATCAGGATCGTTCCCGAACCGCACATCGGGTCATAAAGCGGAACGGTTTTGTTCCAGCCCGAAAGCTGAACCAATCCTGCCGCCAGCACTTCATTCAGCGGCGCAGGACCGGTAACCTTCCTGTATCCTCTCTTGTGAAGCGATGAGCCGGAACTGTCGAGGGAAACGTTACAGGTCTCCTTGTAGATGTGAATGTTGATCCGCAGGTCGGGATCATCAAGGTTGATAGAAGGACGGTTGCCGGTCCGTTCGCGGTAACGGTCAACGACTGCATCCTTGGTCTTCAGTGCCACATACTGCGAATTGGTAAAGACCGAGGTGCTGTTCACGGCATCAACCGCGAGTGTGCCGGAGCCTTCCAGGTAATCTTCCCAGGGAATGGTTTTAATGTTTTCGTAAAGATCTTCCTGTTTTGTGATGGGGAACGTCTTAACCGGGACCAGGAACCGCAGGGCAGTCCGGCAACTGTAATTGCCGCGGTAAAGAACTTCTTTCGAACCTTCAAATGCAACCGCCCGCTTCAGGAGCTGGGTGTTCTCAGCGCCGATGGCAAGTAACTCCTGCTGAAGGAGTTCTTCCATTCCCGCAAGGGTTTTCGCAGTATAAATGATTTTTTCTTTCATTGTATTTTTTCTCTGTGAAACTCTGTGTTTCCTCCGTGAACCTCCGTGTAAAAAAATATATCACAGAGAACCACAGAGAAGACACAGAGGTTCACAGAGTATCTTTTCAGCATTGAAAAGTACAAATATTTTCCATGGGAAAAACAGAAGATCAAAAATGATTGTTATCTTTGAAATTGGAACTGATAACAAATCCCCATCACTCAAACAACATATGACCAGGGCTATCCGAATTTTATTCCTGTCGCTTCTGATCTTTTTCTCCAATCATGGCTTTTCCCAGGAAGCGTATACCGTTTCCGGCAAGGTGATCGATAGTAAAACCCGCGGTCCGCTTGCCTTTGTGAACATCGTCATCAACAACAGCCAGTACGGCGGAACCACTGACATCGACGGGAAGTTCAGGCTGCGCTATTCAAAGCCAATCCAGAAGCTGCAACTCTCTTATGTAGGATATGTTCCCCTCACCTATCCCATCAGCAACAAAACAGACAATCTGGTCATCACCCTTACCCGGACCGAAATCGAGCTTACGGAGGTGGAAATCCTTCCCGGCATCAACCCGGCGCACCGGATCATCCGCAATGCCATAGATAACCGCGACCGGAACGACCCCGAAAAGCTGAGTACCTTCTCCTATACTTCCTACGACAAGACGGTCTTTTCCGCAGAATCGGACACCTCCCTCAACAAAGAATTCAAGGACACTATAACAAGCGGGGATAAGAATGCCTTTATTTCTTTCGAGGTCAGGGAAGCCGATTCTACAGGAAAAGATTCTAAACGGAAAGATTCAACACGGAATGACTCTGTTGAGAAGCTGATGAACAAGATCCTTCAGCAGCAATACCTGTTCCTTATGGAGAATGTAACGAAACGGAAATTCATGGCACCCGAGAGAAATTACAACCAGGTCATTGCTACACGGATGTCAGGATTCAAGGATCCGATCTTTGTCTTCCTTACGACACAGATCCAGTCATTTTCATTCTATAAGTCATTCATTACGATCTTCCAGAGCACCTATGTGAACCCGATCAGCCCCGGTAGTCTCGGCAAATATTTCTTCAAGCTGGAAGATACCACCTTCATGGGGAAAGACACCGTCTTCATCATCTCCTTCCGTCCCCGGAAGGGCACCAATTTCGACGGGATGAAAGGGATCATCTCCATCAACACGAATGGCTGGGCCATCCAGAATGTCATTGCCGAGCCCAACCAGGCAACCGGCGGACTGCAGATCAAGATCCAGCAGCTTTATCAGCTGGTAGACGGCGAACACTGGTTCCCGGTACAGTTGAATACCGACGTGACCTTCAAGATGATCGAAGTGGGCAAATACAGGGCGATCGCCAAAGGCCGAAGCTACATCCGCGACATCGTGCTGAATCCTGAAATGGTGCGAAGGGAATTCAACCACCTGGATGTGGAAGTGGAGAAAGCCGCCACCGAGCGTACCGAGGATTACTGGAACCAGTACAGGGTCGACAGCCTGACCTTAAAGGACCGAAAAACATATCATGTCATCGACAGCCTTGGCAAGGAAGCCAACCTGGACAAGATGGCAAAATCACTGAAGACCATTCTTTCAGGACGTATCCCGTTCAAGATCGTAGACATTGATCTTAGTCGGATCCTGGGTTATAACTATTATGAAGGACTGATCCTCGGACTCGGGCTTCATACCAACGACAAGGTCTCAAAATGGTTCAAAATCGGCGGATTCTACCAGTACGCCTTTGCCATTTCCACGTCAAAGTATGGAGGAGATGCAAGTTTTCTGCTGAACAAGCGAAACGATGTGAGCATCCAGGGAGGATATTCGTATGATCTCGTTGAATCCGGCGGCGTCAACTATTTCGATGATTACAATTCCATCCTGGGCGGCAATTTTCGTCCCCTCATGATCAAAAAGCTCGACCGGACAGAGAATGAATTTCTTTCGCTGACCTTCCGGGCCAGAAAATACTGGCTGTTCAACGTGGGCCTTTCGCATTCGTTCAAGAAATCAACCACCAGCGACTTCGCCACCAGCGTGGAGAATGCAGTGATCCTCGACAATGAATTCATCTTTACGGAAGCCAGCGCCGCACTGAAATTTGCCTATAAGGAGAAATTCATCCAGACGATCGACGACAAGATCTCGCTCGGAACGAATTACCCGACACTCTGGTTACAATATACCCACGGGTTCAAAGGATTTATCAACGGGGAGTACGACTACAACCGCTATGACCTGAAGATCCGGAAGACCTTCATGATCAAATACCTTGGAAAGCTGACCTTCCAGGTGAACGGAGGGTACGTCGACCAGGCGATACCGGCCTGTAATCTCTATTACGGTGAGGCCAGCTACCGGATGTTTACGATATATGCCCCAAACAGCTTCGGTACGATGCGGATGAACGAATTCCTGTCGAACAAGTATGCCTCTTTGTACATTTACCACGATTTCGGATACCTGCTTTTTAAAGGGAAGAAATGGTTCCATCCCGAATTTGCACTTTCGCAGAACATCGGTTTCGGCTGGCTCGATCACCCGGAACATTATAAATTTATCAGTACTTTCAATGAACCTTACAAGACGATGGACCTGGGGTATTACGAATCGGGGTTGCTGGTCAACAACCTGGTCAACCTGAAAATTTATACCATCGGCATCGGGGCATTCTACCGATGGGGGCCTTATTCATTTGACAAGCAGATCGACGACTGGGCATTCAAGATCAGCTTGATCTTCCCGTTCTGATTCATACGGAATCCTTGACATTGCAACGAAAAACACGTACGTTTGTAAAAATATAAGACGATGAGCAACAACCTTTACGAACGTTACAAGCTTTTCTTCATCATCCTGATCGTTTGCGT
This sequence comes from Bacteroidota bacterium, assembly GCA_026391805.1. Taxonomy (GTDB): domain Bacteria; phylum Bacteroidota; class Bacteroidia; order Bacteroidales; family FEN-979; genus FEN-979. The sequence continues at coordinate 61,589 of JAPLDJ010000009.1, forward strand.
CATTGGCTTTATTGCATGGTATTTTTCAAACATCCTGATCTGCGTCATCGTGGCCGGGGTCATATCCATCATAGGATCCCCCCTGGTTGATTTGTTCGACCGGATCCGTATCAAAAAGATCAGGTTTCCCCATGTTTTGAGTGTTTTCCTGGCGCTGATCCTTATGCTGGCGGTACTGCTCGGGCTTATCAGTTTTTTCATTCCGCTGGTGGTGAAAGAGAGCAGCCTTATCGCATCAATCGACGGGCAAAAACTGTTAGATTATTACCATCCGCAGATCCAGTGGCTTCAAAACACCCTGATCCAGTATGGCGTCATTGCAAAGAATGCCACGGTTGACTCGCTGCTGACGGACAATATCAGGCATTTCCTTGATATCAGCATATTCTCGAATATTCTTTCCTCGGTCATCACCTTTGCAGGAAATTTCTTTTTCAATTTCTTCGCCATCCTGTTCCTCTCCTTCTTTTTCCTTAACGATACCAACATGCTTCCGCGGTTCATCCTGCTCCTGGTTCCGAAGAAATATGAGCTGCAGACGAAGCAGGTGATGAAGAGAAGCAAGGAAGTATTGTCGCGTTATTTTATCGGACTCGTGATCAATGTCCTGGTGATGATCGCCTCCTATTCCATCACGCTTAGCATCGCCGGGATCAGGGGGGCGCTGGTGATCGCATTCTTTGCTGGGATCGTGAACATCATTCCGTACATTGGTCCTCTGATCGCCATAGCTACAGGCATCATTCTCGGGGTTACCGGCGTGGTCAGCGCCGGCCTCTACGGATCGATCGGATCAACGGCCATCCATGTATTGATTGCAATGGTGATCGTTGTTTTGCTGGATAACATCGTCTATGGCCCGATGATACAGGGCAAAAGCGTGAAGGTTCACCCGGTTGAAATTTTTCTCGTGATCATCGCAGCCGGAAGCCTTGGCGGTATTCCCGGAATGATCGTGGCTGTACCCGGATATGCGTTTCTGAGGATTGTTGCGGATACCTTTCTGAGCCAGTTCAGGATATTTCAGAGAAGTGACGAGCTGACGAGCTGATAAAATGGTAACAAAGTGACAAAGTCACAGAGTCACAGAGTCACAAAGTAAAAAAAATCTGTGTAATCCGTGAAATCTGTGGTGAAGAATAATAAATCGTAAATCGTAAACCGTAAATAAAAACGTTTATGTCGAAATCAAGCTCAAAGGTTCTGCTGGCCGGCATTGCAGGGCTGGCTGCAGGAATTGCGATCGGGATGCTGTTTGCGCCCGCAAAGGGGTCGAAGACCCGGAAAAGACTGAAGAAGAAGATCATGAACCTCGCGGATATCATCGAGGATGACTTTTCTGACAAGCTCGGGGCGCTGAAAACCGCGTTCTCCGGGAAGGAAGTGGATGAAGAGGCGGCGGAAAAGGATGAGGAGGAGGACTAATACTCAGAATACAGGAATGCAGGAATGCGGGAATAAAATAATTATGTAAAATGAACCATTATGGAATCAAGAAGACTAAGTGATAATTTTAACGAGCTGTCGGAAAACGTCAGGTCCTATATCCGGCTGCAGATGGATCTGCTGAAGGTCTCACTGACCGAGAAACTTTCGCTGATCACCTCGGCGCTGCTGCTTTCGGTGATCTTTTTCATCCTGTTCCTTTTCATCACCCTGTTCATCAGCCTTGCCTTCATCTTCTGGTTCCGGGAACATGCCGGTCCGCTTTACGCCGGAGCGCTGATTGTGGCAGGGTTTTACCTTGTCCTGGGAGTGATTGTTTTCCTGTTAAAGAACCGGTTATTTGTCGATCCGCTGGTTTCGAAAATTTCTGAAATTTTATTGGAGGAGGACGAAGATGAAAACAACTAAGAGACCCCGTTCAAACTTCCGCAAGGTTCGCTCGATGAATGAACTCAAACTGGAAAAGGCCCGGCTGCAAATGGATGTGGTTATGGCCGAAGAGCGGATCAAAGGCAACTACCGGCAGATTAAAGAGGCATTTGCCCTTAGGAACATCATCACAACCGTTGTAACCGAGCTGAGCAACCAGACATACGCCATTTCGAATGTGATCTCCGCTGCAAGAAGCATCTTCAAGAAGAAAAAGAAGAAGAAAAAGGAAGCAACTGAGGACGGAGGTCTGAGGACAGAGGTCTGAGGACAGAGGTCAGAAAATGGAGGATGGAGGATAGAGGTCGGAAAATTCTCTGTGGAATCTGTGAAATCTGTGGTTAATATTATAACACGATAATCCACGAAAAACTATTGTGACCTATTGTGCCTATTGTGGTGAAAAAAGAGGATGGAAGTTGCTTCGTCGTTTCACTCCTCGCAATGACAAGGTTGAGGATATAATCGTCCTTTAAAAACTTTACAAACTTTATAAACTTTAAAAACTGATTTCCCTACATAAGTTTTATAATATTTTAAAACTGATTACCGGGTACCTTCTATCGCGAATCACCCATAGTGTCGTACATTGGGGATTTCCGTTCAGCCTTTCGATCGAACCAACAAACTGCTGCAACCTGCATTGCCCCGAATGCCCGAGCGGCAAGGACACCCTCACCCGCGAAAAAGGCACGATGGATCCTGATCTCTTCCGGAACATCATCGATCAGCTGCACCCGCATGTCATCTACCTGAACCTCCATTTCCAGGGAGAACCTTACCTCCATCCGCATTTTACAGAATTTGTCTCTTACGCCAAAACGAAGGGTATTTATGTTTCAACATCCACCAACGGGCATTACCTGACGCCGGAGAAGGCAGCAGACACTGTAAATTCCGGACTCGACCGGCTGATCATATCGGTTGATGGAACCGATCAGGAAACGTATCAAAAGTACCGGGTGGGTGGCAACTATGAGAAGGTGATCGCAGGGATCCGGGAACTGGTACAGCAGAAAAAGCTGTCGGGTTCACGGAAACCAAAACTTGTCGTTCAGTTCCTGGTCCTCAAACCGAATGAAGACCAGATAATGAAGATCAGGCAGCTTGGAAAAGAGCTTGGAGTGGATAAGGTAGAATTGAAAACGGCGCAGTTTTACGATTTTCAGCATGGTAACCCGCTGATGCCGGAGAATCCAAAGCATTCCCGTTACCGGAAGGTCAGATCAGCAAATAAGGAAGCTCTGTTTGAGATCCGGAACCTTTTGCCAAATCATTGTTTCCGGATGTGGAGCTCCTGTGTGATCACCTGGGACGGACAGGTTGTTCCTTGTTGTTTCGATAAGGATGCTACCTACAAAATGGGGAATATCAGGGATGCGAATTTCGGGGTCATCTGGAGAAACAAGATCTATCAGGATTTCAGGCAAAAGATTTTATCATCCAGAAAAAAAATTGATATTTGTAGCAACTGTACCGAGGGAATAGGGATTTCCCGGTTTTTTTAAGAATTAACTTCTCTGTGAGCCTCTGTGATTACTCTGTGAACCTCTGTGTAATATTTTTTTTAACACAGAGAACCACAGAGAAGACACGGAGGTTCACGGAGTAAAAGATTGAACTATGAAAATAAAAATCTTTCTCCTTTCATTACTCTTCGCAGAAGCTGCCCTGCTGCCCACCAGTGCCCAGGTTGTTAAAACTTCCGAATCCGCAAAGGGTAATCGTCAGATCTACACCCTGCAGAACGAGAACATCACCTGCAGGGTTGTGATCAGAGACAAGATCCTGGAAGGTGATTCCCTTATCGGGAACACGGCGTGGCTGCGCTCCTTTGAATCGTCACCGTTTGCATTGCATACGGATGGCGATTTCGGACTGCAGTTCACCTGGACCGACTGGTCTGCGCCGAAGAAGCTGGTGAATGCAGACAACCCTGTGATCTTCGACAAATCCGACATGGAGATGGCCGGGCACAAATTCCGGAATCTTCCCAACGGCAGTGCAGAACTGGATTTGTTATTCCACGGCAATAATAATCCGTTGTTGCTAACGGTAACATACCGGCTCGATCCCGGAACCTTCTATTGCAAAAGAAAGCTGGCAGTTTCGGATACCACCTTTGGTTTTCATTTCCTGGAGAAAATCTGGAGCCGGAAAGGAACCGTTGCAGGATACACCATTACACCCGGGCGTGAGTCCGCAACAATGCGCGAAGAAAGTTCGGTTTCGAGCCAACCCCTGCAGAATTCCATGGAAGGTTCAGACCTGCCACAACCTCTGAACATCCTGAAAAAAGGAGATTTCGGCCAGCCGGTCGCCATGACCTTTGCCTCCACCGGCGCCTTTTTCGGACTGGAATACCCGGCTTCCGTTAATGTTCTAAAGGCACTTGATCCCAGCCGGGCTGCGCTCGAATGTTCCGTGGAATTCGGGATGAAAGTTGGTAAAGATCCGGTTGAAACTGACTGGGTCGTGGAAGCACTGGTGCCGACCCTCCATGTGAAGGACTGGTTTTTTCGCTACCTGGATGCCATCCGCGTGGCGCCGGCCAAACCCTATACCCTTTACAACAGCTGGTACGACCTCCGTTCGCCGGAATATCCGAAGGTTCAGCCCGATCATGTCATGAATGAGCAGAACATCCAGAACATCATTCGTCTCTTCCGGAAAAATATGATCGAAAAGCATAATATCAAACTGGATGCATTTGTTCTCGACGACGGATGGGACGTCTATCAGAGCGACTGGGTACTGAGGAAAGAGATGTTCCCGAACGGGCTGAAACCGATTTCAGATTCGCTGCAAAAGACCGGTACCAACCTGGGAATATGGGTTGGTCCTACAGGAGGTTATTCCTTCCGGATGAAACGCGTGGGATGGATGAAAGATCATGGCTATGAGGTTGTCGGAAAAGGACGGGATTATGCAATGCTCTGCATGGGCGGAAAAAATTATTCGGAACTGTTCAGGAAACGCGTAACTGACTTCGTAAGCAAGGAAGGCGTGGGCTACTTTAAATGGGACGGCATCCAGTTCGCCTGCAGTGAGCCCGACCATGGCCATCCGGTAGGTATTTATTCACGCCGGGCCATCCTGGATTCGGTGATCAGCAAATGTAGGGCCGTCAGGGCGATCAACCCGAACACTTATCTGAACATCACCTCCGGTACATGGCTCAGTCCGTGGTGGGTGAAATATGCCAACCAGATCTGGATGCAGGGCGCCGATTACGGCTATGCCGATGTTCCATCCATCAGCGAACGCGATGCAGCCATCACTTACAAAGACTTTGTACTTTACGACGATTTCCATAACCAGGACTGCTGGTTCCCGATCTCCAACCTCATGACCCACGGCATCATAAAGGGGAACCTGGAACGTCTCGGCGGGGAGGACGATCCGCTGGATAAATTCACCAATGATGCGATGTTCTATTTTGCCCGCGGGATCTCGATGTACGAACTCTATATTTCACCGGATCTTCTAACCGATGATGAATGGAATGCCATCGGCTCTTCGATCACATGGGCAAAAGAACGGTTCACTATTCTTTCAAATACAGCCATGATCGGCGGTGATCCGACCAACCGGGAAGCCTACGGTTACGTTCATTTCAATGGTTCAAACGGCATCCTTGCATTAAGAAATCCTTCCATCGAACCCGCCAACATCACGGTTCATTTGTCGGGAGAATACGGACTCGATCCCTTTGCATCGAACCTCGTTCTGGAAAAAATTTATCCTTACCACTGGATCTCCCCACGCCTGTATGCTGCAGGATCCACGATCGAGATCCCGCTCGGGGGATATGAAAGTGCGGTCTTTGAACTGTATCCCTTACAGAACGCAACAGAACCACTGGTATGCGGTGCAAGGTTCGATTCACGGGTCACCGGTGAAAACCAGTTTACTGTCAATGTTTATGATGCACCCCTTGGCATCCGGCTGCTGAATCCTGCAACTGTAAAAGATGCCACCGTGAACGGAACAAAATCAGATCCTTACCAGATCAATATTCCTGTTTCAAAACCGGCTGAAGCAGTAAAGACTGAAAAGATCAGTTTTACATCAATCAAGGCAGGAGCGGAGTTCACACAAAAGCTCTCCTTTGATCCTACGGTCGCCGAAGTGCGGTATGCCGTTTTGCTGAAGCCCGAGAAAGGGTACGAGGAGGCCGAATTTCCCGGAGTCACTTTTTATGCAGGAGCTAAAGAGATCAAAGCGATGGTCCAGCAACAGAAGGGATTGTGGTCGTGGAATTCGGTGATCACTGGGAAGGATACAAAAGAGATCCGCACACGTTTTATCAATGGTCCTAAAACCAAGGAGTGGAAAGGGAAAGCAACGGTTTACCTGATCAGCCTGCAACAGGAAAAGGCCACACCGCTTGTTTTTACCACATACAACAAAATCGTTCCCCGTTCAATGCCGCCGAAGCCCTTCGCGGAGGGGGTTTATGAGCAGACCATCAAAGTGGAAGAAGTGGAAGTCGGAGTTCGATAGACGGGCGGATAAGTTGAGCCTGGCGCTTTGCGCTTAGCGCTATTTCGCTATTTACTTTGTGACCGCCGCATAATATTTCCCGGCCTTTTCTGTTATAGATCATAAAATATATTTTCTTACCTTTGCACACCTAATTTTCTGGCGTATGATAATGGATTCAGAGAAGTTCCGGGGCGAAGGACTGACCTACGATGATGTGCTCCTTTTACCGGCATATTCCGAAGTTCTCCCGCGCGATGTGGATGTAACTACACTCCTTTCGAGAAACATCCGCCTCAACATTCCGATCGTTTCTGCCGCCATGGATACCGTCACCGATTCCAGGATGGCCATTGCCATGGCCCAGGAAGGCGGGATCGGTGTGCTGCACAAGAACATGACGATCCTCGACCAGGCGATTGAAGTAAAGAAAGTGAAACGTGCCGAAAACGGGATGATCCTCGATCCGGTCACGATCAACGAGAACGGACTGGTGGGTGATGCGCTGGGTCTGATGAAAGAATATAACATCGGCGGTATCCCGGTTGTAGACGGCAAGAACAAGCTGGTGGGTATTGTCACCAACCGCGACCTGAGGTTCGAACGCGAAGTGATGCGCCCCATCACCGAGGTGATGACCAAGCAGGTTGTAACGACGACCGAGTTCACCGATTTCTCAAAGGCTGAAGAGATCCTCCAGAAATACAAGATTGAAAAACTGCCCGTGGTCGACCGCAGGAACAAGCTGGTCGGGCTGATCACATATAAGGATATCATCAAGATCAAGGCCAGGCCCAATGCCTGCAAGGATTCGCGCGGCCGTTTGCGTGTTGCCGCAGCCGTGGGCATTGCAAGCGACACGATCGAGCGCATCACCGCCCTCGTGAATGAAGACGTCGACGCCATCGTGATCGACACCGCCCATGGCCATTCGAAGAATGTCATGGAGATGGCACGACTGGTCAGGAAGACCTTCCCCAACATCGACCTGATCGTCGGGAATATCGGCACGGCCGAAGCTGCACGTGACCTTGCAAAGATCGGTGTGGACGCCGTGAAGGTCGGTATCGGCCCCGGATCCATCTGCACCACCCGCATCATCGCAGGGATCGGCATACCACAGCTCTCCGCAATTTATTCGGTTACAAGCGCCTTAAAAGGATCAGGTATTCCTGCCATTGCTGACGGCGGCATCCGTTATACCGGCGACATCGTGAAGGCGATCGCTGCCGGCGCCCATTCGATCATGGCAGGATCGCTCTTTGCAGGAGTTGATGAATCGCCGGGCGAAGCCATCATCTTTGAAGGAAGAAAATACAAAACGTACCGCGGCATGGGATCAATCGAAGCCATGCAGATGGGCTCAAAAGACCGCTATTTCCAGGACATGGAAGACGACATCCGAAAACTGGTGCCGGAAGGCATCGTCGGAAGGGTTCCATACAAAGGCACCCTTTCGGAAGTCATCTACCAGATGGTAGGCGGGCTGCGTTCCGGGATGGGCTACACCGGGTCGAAGAACATTGAGGAGCTTCAGAAAGCGAAGTTCCTGAAGATCACCTCGGCCGGCGTGGTTGAAAGCCATCCGCACGATGTGACCATCACCCGCGAGGCTCCCAATTACAGCCGGTGAAAACAAATCAATCAAAAACAAAATAGTTAACAGAATTGTCTAATTAAATCTTTTTTTACGATGAAACTTTTTATGGCGAAACTTCTGGCTCTGCTGATCCTGATTGGAATATCATTACCCTCAACTGCACAGGTCAAGAATGACGAAATCCTGCTCAACATCGGCGGAAAGCCGATCACCGTAGGCGAATTCATGGCCGTTTACCAGAAGAACGATATGAAGAAAGGTGAACCGGTCGACCAGAAAAAACTCGAGGAATACCTGCAACTGTACATCAATTTCAAGCTGAAGGTCAGGGAAGCCGAAGAACTCGGACTGGACACCGTTACAACCTTCGTTAACGAGCTGAAAGGCTACCGCGACCAGCTTGCCAAGCCCTATTTCTCGGATGAAGCCACCATAGAGCGGCTCACCAAAGAAGCCTGGGACCGTGAGCATTTCGACCTCCGTACCCGTCATATTTTCATCAAGCTGGCCCCGGATGCACTTCCTGACGACACCCTGCAGGCCTGGCAGAAGATCTCAAAGATCCGTGAGCGGGTCATGAACGGTGAATCGTTTGAAAAAGTAGCAACTGAAGCTTCTGAGGATCCGTCGGCACGCGACCGCGAAGCCACCCAGCAGCATCCGTTCCTGCCCGGGAATCACGGCGATCTTGGCTATTTCACCGTCTTCGATTATGTATATCCTTTCGAGAACGGCGCTTATAGAACCGAAGCCGGGAAAGTCTCCCCGATCGTCCGCACCGAATACGGCTATCATATCATAAAGGTCACCAGCAGGCACGACGCGCTCGGAAAGATCACGGCTGCACACCTTTATATGTCGATCCCGAAAAATGCAAAACATGAAGATTCATTGCGCGTGGCGCAACGGATCGATTCGGTTTACCAGCTGCTGAAGGGTGGCGAGAAATGGGATGACCTGGTAAAAAAATATTCCGATGATAAAGGCAGCGCAGGAAAGGGCGGCACATTGCCGCCGTTTGGCGTCAACCGAATGGTTCCCGAGTTCATCGATGCCATTTACGCCCTCCAGAAACCCGGCGATTATTCCGCACCCGTTAAGACGCCTTACGGCTGGCACATCATCCGGCTCGTCGAACGGAAAACACCGGGAAAATTCGAGGATGAGAAAGCCGATCTGAAGCAGAAAGTCCAGAAAGACGGACGTTCTGAAATTGCCAAGCAGACCGTTCTGAGCAACATCCGCAAAGAAGCCGGATTCACTGAGAATCCTGATGCAAAGAAAGATTTCTACACCGTTGTCACCGACAGTATTTTTAACGGCAAATGGGATCCGGCGTTAGCCCAGAACCTGAGCAAACCGATGTTCACGGTCGGAGACACACGTTACACGCAGAAGGACTTTACCGCCTACCTTCAGAAAAATCAGCGCAAGACAGAGAAACAGAAAATCATCTTCTTCATCGACAGAGCATATAAGGATTTTGTGACCGAAGGTCTTATAAAATGGGAAAACGCCCGCCTGGAGTCGAAATATCCCGACTTCCGCAACCTGATGGGCGAATACCGCGACGGAATTCTCCTCTTCGACCTGACGGATCAGAAAGTATGGTCGAAGGCTGTGAAAGACACCACCGGCCTCAAAGAGTATTACGAGAACAACAAAAAAAATTACATGTGGGATGAACGGATGGATGCCACCATCTATACCGTCAGGGATCAGAAATATGCTCAGAAGGTGCGGAACTTCATCATCTCAGGACTTACTGATGACGCCATCCTGAAGGAGATCAACACCGATACGGCCAAGATCCTCAAGATCGAAAGCGGGAAATATTCCAGGAAAGAAAATCCGTACATCGATGCCATCACCTGGGCGCCCGGGCTATCCGGCGAACTCAAGGCCAATACGGGTGCTGTGATTGTCAATGTCCGGAAGATCATTCCTCCTGAAGTTAAAACACTCAATGAAGCACGTGGGCTGATCACCAACGATTACCAGAATTACCTGGAAAAGATCTGGGTGGAATACCTGCACAGAAAATTCACCGTCATTGTAAACAAAGAAGTTCTCGCAAGAATCAAGTAAAGCAACGTGAAGAAGTTCATCCTTGTAGCCCTGATCATTCTCACCGGCTGTTCTGGGTTTTTCAAAAAAAAAACAGAGCATGCAGTTGCAAGGGTGTATGACGATTACCTCTATGAGTCGGAGCTGAAAAGCGTCATCCCTCCGGGGACTGAATCGAAGGACAGCCTTACCCTGGTTAAAAGTTACATTGATAACTGGATCCGTCAGCGGCTGGTGATCCACCAGGCCGAAAAGAACCTGACGAGCAGCCAGATGGATTTCACCCAGCAGCTGGAGAACTACAAGAATTCGCTCATCATCTATGCCTATGAGAATGAACTTGTGAAGCAGAAGCTGGATACGCTGGTCACCGACGAAGACATCGAGAACTATTATGATGTAAACCAGCAGAATTTCCTTCTGAAAGACAACATCGTTCAGTTCCAGTATGTCAAACTGCCCCTGAAATCAACCTATGTAAATCAGTTCAAGAAACTTCTTTCGTCCGACAACCCGGAAGATAAAACCAGGCTTTCACGTCAATGTGAGCAATATGCAGCCGATTATTTTCTTGACGATCAGAACTGGGTGCCGTTCAATGACCTGCTGAAACAGATTCCCGTCAAGACATACAACCAGGAGGAATTCCTGAAGAACCACCGTGACCTGGTTTACCAGGATTCCGCTTTTACATACCTTGTAAGGTTCAGGGATTTTAAGATAAAGGAAAGCGTCTCCCCGTTGAGTTTCGAACGGACACGCATCCGGAACATCATCCTGAACAAGCGGAAGATCGAGCTGACGAAAAAAATGCATGAAGACATCTTTGAAAAGGCCCAGAAGCAAAACGATTTTGAAAAATATTAACGGGAACAACCGAACGTGCAATCCATGAAGAAAACCCTGAAAATCCTCCTGCTGACCCTCCTGATCACCGTTTCGGCCCTGCCTGTCCGGTCGCAGGTTATAAATGATTCCGTCGTGGACGGCGTGGTGGCGGTTGTCGGCGCGAGCATGATCCTCCGGTCCGACATCGAGAGCCAGTACATGCAATTCCGGGCACAGGGCAGCATCCAGGGAGGTTCGGAGAAGGTCAAATGCCAGATCCTTGAAGGGTTGCTTTTCCAGAAACTGTTGCTGAACCAGGCACAGGTCGACAGTGTAAAGGTCACCGATGCCCAGGTGGATGCTGAAATGGATCACCGGATGCGGATGTTCATCAGCCAGATCGGCTCGGTTGAAAAGCTGGAGGAATACTACCAGAAATCGATCTCGGAGATCAAAAATGAGATGCGGGAAATCATCAGGGAACAGATCATGGTAGGGCAGACACAGGAAAAGATCACCAAGGATGTAAGCATCACCCCCTCTGAAGTCAAGGCCTATTTCAAAAAGCTCCCGAAAGACAGTCTGCCCGATATCGCTTCAGAAATCGAGGTTGGCATGATCATGAAAGCACCCGCGATCGGGGATGCCGAGAAGCAGGCCTGCATCGACCGCCTGAAAGGATTCAAGGAGAGGATCAAAAAAGGTGATGAGTTTTCGACGCTTGCGGTACTCTATTCCGAAGATCCCGGTTCTGCCAAGAAAGGCGGGGAACTGGGGATGTTCAAACGGGGCGACATGCGGGTTGAATTTGAAGCCGTCGCATTCAGGCTGAAGCCGGGCGAAGTCTCCGATGTGGTGGAAACGGAAGACGGGTTCCATATCATCCAGATGATCGAACGGAAAGGGGAGTATATTAATGTCAGGCACATATTGCTGCAGCCGAAGGTATCGCAGGCCAGCCTTGCACGTGCCAAGAGCATTCTCGACAGTGTTGCAACAATGATCGAACAGAAGAAGATGACCTTTGCAGATGCCGTGGCCAAATATTCAGATGATGTTTCGAAAAACAACGGGGGACTGATCCTCAACCCGCGGACAGGCACCAGTAAGAATGAAGCCAAAGACCTTGATCCCAAGATCTTCTTTGTGATTGACAAACTTAAAGTAGGCGAGATCTCTGCACCGGTATTGTACAGGACTGACCGGAACAAGGAAGAGTACCGGATCTATTACCTGAAAACCCGGACGAATCCTCACAAAGCAAACCTGCAGGATGATTATAGTGTTATCCGGGACATCGCAGAGAACGACAAAAAGACGGATGTTATGAAGGAATGGATCAGGGAAAAGATATTAAAAACCTACGTCATGATAAGCGAAAGTTACAGAAAATGTCCTTTCGAGCGTGAATGGGTAAAAAAATAAGGATGGAAATGATGCACTATAAATCGGATGTTGAAGCCGTTGATGCGCTTGTCGGAAAGTACAACCTTTTACGATCAGAGATCGGCAAGGTGATCATCGGCCAGGAAGATGTACTGAAAAACCTTTTGATATCAATTTTCTGCAAAGGCCATTGCCTGCTCGTAGGCGTTCCCGGGCTGGCCAAAACGCTGATGGTGAATACACTTTCAAAGGCGCTGGGACTGAACTACAGCCGTATCCAGTTTACGCCTGACCTGATGCCATCCGACATAATCGGAAGCGAGATCCTGGATGAAAACCGGAAGTTCCGGTTTATCAAGGGACCGGTGTTTGCCAATATCATTCTTGCCGACGAGATCAACCGTACGCCGCCGAAAACCCAGTCGGCCCTGCTGGAAGCCATGCAGGAAAAGGCGGTGACCGTGGCCGGCATCTCCTATCACCTCGAGGAGCCGTTCTTTGTGCTTGCCACGCAGAACCCGATCGAGCAGGAAGGCACCTATCCACTGCCGGAAGCCCAGCTCGACCGTTTCATGTTCAACATATGGCTGGATTATCCCACCTTTGACCAGGAAATCACCGTTGTCAAAAACACAACCTCGCGTCATCAGAATATTCCGGAGGTGGTGCTCACCTCTGAAGAGATCCTCTTTTTCCAGGAACTGATCCTGAAGATCCCGGTTCCCGACAATGTCTTCAATTATGCCGTGAACCTGGTGGCCAAAACGCGCCCGAAAACGCCCAGGGCAGACGAAATGGCAAACCAGTACCTCACCTGGGGCGCAGGCCCGAGGGCATCCCAGTACCTGATCTTCGGTGCCAAGTGCCATGCTGCCATCAGCGGGAAATATTCTCCCGACATCGAGGATATCCGCGCTGTCGCCCATGCCGTGCTACGCCACAGGATCATCCGGAATTACAAGGCTGAAGCAGAGGGTATCCGGGTTGAGGATATCATTGACAACCTTTTGAAATAAACGCTGCATTAATTCAGGTTTTTACCTGAAATATCTTATATTCACATTCTGAAAGGGAAATTGAAACCCCTTAATTTTGGCGAAAAAACAGATCATGAAAAAGAAAATCTTTCTTTCGTTTATTGCTTTTTGCACTTCGCTTGTACTGATCGTCCTGGTCTGTTCGTGCAATTCAGGAACAGGAACATCAGGAAAAAGCACCGATAAACTTTCCGGGAAGATCACCATTTCCGGCGCATTTGCCCTCTATCCGATGACCATCAAATGGGCGGAGGAATTCAAAAAGATCCATCCGAAAGTCACGATCAACATCTCCGCCGGAGGCGCCGGTAAAGGGATGGCCGATGCGCTTTCAAAAATGGTCGACCTCGGCATGTATTCCAAAGAGGTCAGCCCGGAGGAAAGAGCAAAGGGCGCATGGTACCTGGCCGTCTCAAAGGACGCTGTTTTCCCCACCATGAACACGAAGAATCCTGTCTTCAAAGAACTGAAAGCCAAAGGACTTACCAGGCAGAAGTTTTTCGACATCTTCATTTCAAAGAAGATCCTTACCTGGGGAGAAGCCACCGGTACCGCTTCAAAAGAGGAACTGCAGCCCTTCACCCGTTCCGATGCATGCGGCGCTGCCGAGATGTGGGCCAAATACCTGAATAAAAAGAAGCAGGAAGACCTTCAGGGACTGGGGGTGAACGGTGATCCCGGTGTGGCCGATGCCATCCGGAGAAACATCGGCGGGATCGGTTTCAACAACCTCAATTTCGTTTTCGACATGAATACCCGCAAGCCGTATGAAGGCATCGATGTCATTCCCATCGACCTGAACGAGAACGGGAAAATCGATCCCGAAGAAAATTTTTACGGCACCCTCGACGAGGCGATGAAAGCCATTCGTGAAGGAGTTTATCCCGCCCCGCCTGCACGCGACCTTTACCTCGTATCGGCTGGAAAGCCTACAAATAAATTGGTTCTGGAATTTCTGAACTGGATCCTTACCGACGGACAAAAATATTTGACCGAAGCAGGATATGTGGCGGTTTCACCAGACAAACTCAAGGAAAGCCTCGGGAAGGTGAAATGATCCCGGGAAGAATAAACTTAACACTGAAGAATGTACCTGCTCAACCGAATACAGCGCCACCGGGTCAATTATACCTGGATGATCGTTAGCCTGGTTCTGGTTGCATCTTTGCCTTTCCTTTTATTCCTTGGATTGTACCTGAAATCGTTCCTGCTAATCCATGATTATCACCTGGGCGATCTTCTTTTTTCAAAAGAATGGAAGCCGGGAAGCGGCAAGTTCGGATTTTATCCCTTTATCGTCGGCTCCATCTGGGTCACCCTGATTGCCATGCTGATCTCCGGGCCGATCTGTATCTTAACTGCCATCTATGTGACGCAATATACAAAGAAGCGGTTCCTGCGCATCATGCACCCGGCCATCGACATCCTGGCAGGGATCCCGTCGGTGGTATATGGTCTCTGGGGGATCCTTGTGATCGTTCCGTTCATCTCCGATTTCGTCGGGCCCCTCTTTGGTGTAAAAACGCTGGGCTACAGCATCCTTGCAGCAGGTCTGGTGCTTTCCATCATGATCATTCCCTTCATCCTGAACATCCTGATAGAGATCTTCCGTACGATCCCGATTGAACTTAAGGAGGCATCGCTTTCACTGGGCGCAACGCAATGGGAAACCATCAAGCACGTATTGTTTAAGAAAGCGCTTCCGGGCATCATTGCAGCATTCGGGTTTGGCCTTGCCCGCGCCTTCGGCGAAACGATGGCAGTACTGATGGTGGTGGGGAATGTGGTTAACCTGCCGAAAAGCGTTTTCGATCCGGGTTACACCCTTCCTGCCCTGATCGCCAACAATTACGGGGAGATGCTTTCGATCCCGAAGTACGATTCGGCGCTGATGTTTGCTGCGCTAATACTTCTGGCCGTTTCACTTTTCTTCAACCTGGTGATGCATTTCTTCATCGACCGGTACAATAAGCTGGCGGCATGAAACGATCGAAGAAAATAGAAGAATCGTTCTTCAAGGTGCTGATGGTCATCGCCACCTATTCCATCCTTGCCGTCCTGGCCCTGATCATGTACAGCATTTTTGCCAAGGGGATCAAGGCCATGTCGTGGGAAGTGCTTACGACCGTTCCTTCGGGCGGCTATTATTACGGAAAGGGAGGCGGCATCCTGAATGCCATCCTTGGTTCGCTGTCACTGGCCTTCGGTGCGACACTGCTGGCTTTCCTGATCGGGCTGCCGGTGGCGCTATACATCAATGTTTTTCTGGTACGGTACAAGAATGCGGTGAGGATGATCAGGTTTATACTTGACCTGGTATGGGGAATCCCGTCGATCGTTTACGGCGCCTTCGGATTCTCCATGATGATCCTGCTGGGAATACAGACCTCTCTGCTGGCCGGGACGATCACGGTGACACTCTTCATCCTCCCGATTATGATCCGGTCGATGGACGAGATCCTGCGGACAGTCCCGATCGGCCTGTCGGAAGCAGCCTATTCACTGGGATCCAACAAGTCGGAACTGGCATTCAAGATCTTTACGAGGCAGACGATCTCCGGGATCATCACCGCGATCCTGCTATCATTCGGAAGAGGGATCGGGGATGCCGCCTCAGTATTGTTTACCGCAGGTTACACGGATAACCTCCCGAATTCACTGATGGAGCCGGTGGCAACGCTGCCGCTGTCGATCTTCTTCCAGCTCTCGTCGCCGGTTCCGGCTGTCCAGGACCGTGCCTATGCCTCCGCCCTTGTGCTGACGCTGATCATCCTCCTGGTAAGTCTTTTTTCACGGGGACTCGGGAAGCGATATCATAAAACAAAGATCAACTTTTAAAGGCAATCATGATGCTTGATATGGAGATGAACAAGATACACATTGAAAACCTGAATGTTTTTGCTGGCAGGCAGCAGATCCTGAAGGACATCAACATCAACATCCCGAAGAATAAGATCACGGTGATTCTGGGGCCATCGGGCTGCGGAAAGACCACCCTGCTGAAATGCATGAACCGCCTGACCGATCTTTACCCTGAGCTGAAAGTCACCGGGAAGGTGCTGATCAATGATAAAAATGTGCTCGATCCCCACGCCGATATCGTCACCCTCAGGCAATACATGGGACTGCTCATGCAGCGCCCTTACCCGCTTCCGATGACCATTTACAACAACATCGCTTACGGACTGAAATTAAGAGGTGTTAAGAGCAGGAGGGATCTGCACAAGCAGGTAATGCACTACCTCCAGCTGGCCAACCTCTGGGATGAAGTGCGGCACCGCCTCCGCGAACCGGCATCGCGGCTTTCCATCGGGCAGCAGCAGCGTCTTTGCCTCGCCCGCGGTCTTGCAGTGAACCCGGAGATCATCCTGGCCGACGAACCCACCTCCGCCCTGGATCCCATTTCGAGCCAGTACATCGAAACAAAATTCACCGAATTAAAGAACGATTACACCATTGTGCTGGTCACCCATGTTCTGCGCCAGGCCAGGCGCATCGCCGATTATGTTGTATTCATGTATTTGGGTGAAGTGATAGAGCAGGGCACCGTCGAGGAGGTTTTCGGCAACCCGAAAATGGAAAAGACGAAGCAGTACCTTGGCGGTACGTTCAATTAAATCCCGGAAATTGCCTGAGTCAATTCGTTGTATACTTGTCAACAAGATTTATTGATCCTTCCCGTTCATCATCTTCTCCAGCATCACTTTTACTGAAGCCGGCTTGAAGAAGCCAAGGTTTTCAAGTTCTGCGATCCCTTCCATACCTTTCAGTAATTTCGGCTGAATGTTCTTCGCCTGGTCAAGAAGATTCTTTGATTGAACGAAATCCCCGTTCCTGAAATTCACCACGGCCAGTCCCAGCATGGCATCAAAGTTATTGTTCTCAATTTCCAGGGTTTTCCTGAATTGTTCTTCCGCTCGCTTCATATCGTCCTTCCCCGAATAGTAATATCCAAGCTTATCATGCAATGCGGCATTTTCAGGATCAATGCGGATGGCCTTAAGGCCATCTGCGATCGCCTGATCCCATTTTGCCTGTTTTCCGTATGCTATGCTCCGGTTGACATATGCATCTTGAAATTCGGGGTCAAGTTCGATCGCTTTGGAATAATCCGCAATTGCTTTGTCCCATTGCCCGAGATTTGCATACGTCACTCCCCTGTTCGAGTATCCTTTCAGGTAGTTCGGGTCTATCTGAATTGTTTTTGAAAGATCCCTGACTGCTTTATCATAAAAGCCAAGTACACCGTATGAAATCCCCCTGCCGGCATAAGCATCCAGGCTGTTTGAATCAATTTCGATGGCTTTTGAGAAATCCTCAACGGCTCCTTCCCACTGGCTTTTGTTCTGGTAGGCTACCCCGCGATTATTATAACCCCATACATATTTCGGATCCAGTTCGATCACCCTGTTAAAATCACTGATCGCATCATCCCATCTTCCGATCGAGGTAAAAGCTATCCCTCGGTTGGAATAGGATTTATAAACTTCTTCGGGATATTTTTCGATGGTGTCGTTCCAAAGGGTGAAGTCGTTTTCCCAGATCTTGCTCCGGTTAAATGAAACGAAGGTAAAAATGATGCAGATGATGATCAATACTCCGGTCACAAGTTGTTTCAGGTCTTTGTGCTTCACGACCAGTTTCTCTGCAGCCCAAACCGCAAGAAAACATAATCCGAAGTAAGGCAGATAGGAAAAACGGTCAGCAAGGAACCCAATCCCACCCGTGAGGATCTGGGTCTGGAACATCAGGATGATGTTGACCAGGAAAAAGAGGGCGGCGAAAAGCACTGCACGGGTATGTCGGACCGACCGGTAGATCAGGTACCCCAGTAAAAGAGCCAGAAGAGGACTGAGGTAATGAAGGAGTGACAGCGACTGCCCGGGAGCACTGATAAAAGGATAGATCGCGCTCAGGTTTAACGGAATAAAAAACTTCAGGATGTAGGCATCCAGTGCATAGAATCCATAAATGATCTGATCGGTGAACCCGATTTCCGCCGGTGTTCTTAAAATCCCCTGGTTCCGGAAGGCGATGATCTGCGCTATTCCAACGATAAGCGACAAAAGAAAGAACGGAATCTTTTCAATAAAAACACGGCTTTTCAACGGTCTTTCCATGAAATAGTCAATGATCAGCAGGCTGAACGGTAAAGTAACCGCGGTGATCTTCGAAAATAATGCGATGATGAATAACAGCAGGCTCGTGAGGTACAGGAAGAGTTTGTTCCTGTCTGAGCTCAGATACTTGAAATAAATGGCAATGGAAGCAAGGCTGAACAGGGCAAAAAGCAGGTCCTTGCGCTCGCTGATCCAGACCACTGATTCGACATGCATCGGGTGAACACCGAACAGTGCTGCACCCAGAGCGGCAAACAAGGTGCTCAGCTTTAACTTCTTCAGGATATGGTAAACGAGGGCAACACAGAGCAGGTGCAGCAACAGGTTGGTCAGATGAAATACAGCGGGATGCAACCCGAAAAGCTTATACTCGATGGCAAAGCTCAACAGCGGCACAGGCACATAGCTGCTTGCAACAGGTGTTGTGAACATCGCTTTGATCGTGTGCAGGTTGAGGTGCTGGATGATCGGGTTGCTGATAACATAAACAGCATCATCCCACGTCGTAATAAATCCGTTTTTCAGGGAAGGAATAAATGAAATGAACGTCAGCGCTAAAATAAGAAGAAGGACAAACCAGGATTTTTCAGTTAACCGGGTTCGCATATTTTCCTGCACTGGCGGTTGTAAGGTTTTTGAGGTTGTCCGCTGCGGATGTATTGTTTTTTTTTGCTGGGTGGATATCTGCTTTGAAGCCATAAGGTAAATTTCAAATCCGGACCAAACTGATTTTTTACAAAAATAGAATAAAATGATTTGCGATCGCAAACCATGCCCGAGAGCTCCGAAGGAGCCTGATCTGAATTTTTTTTATCCTCTCCGCCGATTTCTCCTTTATCTTTGCAAAATTCTTTGCAATTTTGCATCTGTTAAAGAATAAGAAGCTGAAAACCATTTCCCGTAATGGATAAAAACGATAACACGACCGGCTTAAGCTATTTTGAAAAGATCATTCTGCTCGCACTTGATGACAAGGGATGGTTTGGCAGCTCGGAGCACAAGATCAAGTTCGGACTTGCTGGAGCGATCCTTTATGAGCTCTTTAAAAACGGCAGGATCGAATTCAGGGAGAATGTGGTCGTGCTGAAAGACCCAACCCCTTGCGGTGATCCGCTTCTTGACCGTGTACTGGAGCTTTTCCAGCCGGGGAAAAAGCAGCGGAGCATCCGTTCATGGATCCAGCGTATCGTTTATAAAAAGCTGATGCTGCGCAAGACGATCATCCGGTCGCTCATTGCAAAGAAAATCGTGCGAAAGGAAGAATACAACCTGCTCTGGGTGATGTACCAGTTCAAATACCCGCTGGTAAACCATGAGATCAAGCACCAGGTACAGGAAGAGCTTTACCATAAGATCATCAACGATGAAAAGCTTACCGGCGAAGATCTGATGCTGTTTGTCGTGATGGATTCCTGCAAAATCGTCAGGAAGAACTTCAAACATTTTGAACATCATGCAAAGGTGGCAAGAAAGATCAGGGAGATCCTTCAGTTCGACAAGCCCGGGCTTGAAGATGTGAAGCTGCTCAGCGTCATCAACAGTTCCATCCGGAGGGCCATTGCCGCCTCCAACGTTTCCATTCACGCATAATATTTCCCCTGCCAGGTATCGCGCTTTTCCAGCTCTGCCTCAATGCGGCGCAGTACTTCGTCATACCGTATCAGTCCCAGGTTTGGGCCTTCCAGGAACCGTGGCGGCATTTCGCTGGTAAACCGTTCGATCACTATCGCCGGGTTCAGCTTTTCAATAAAGCGTATGATGAAATCGATATAGTTTTCAAGTGTGAAAGAATGACAATCCTTCGGTTTTTCGATGAACTCTTTTGCCATCCTTGTTCCTTTGACAATCTGCAGCTGGTGAAACTTAACGGAGTCGAGCGGAAGCGTCGATATCTTCTCTCCTGTCCGGAACATCTCGTCAATATCTTCACCGGGCAGGCCAAAAATATAATGCGCCCCGGTATGGATCCCGTAATCATGGGTCTTCCGGATCATCGCTTCGGCCACCTCTGCCGAATGTCCCCGGTTGATCCTTTCGAGGGTGGCATTGCAGTGGGTTTCCACTCCATATTCCACTTGGATGTACCATTTTTCCGCAAGCCGTGACAGGTATTCCAGCTTCTCCTCATCGACGCAATCGGGACGGGTACCGATGACAAGCCCGGCAACATCCGGGAACGACAACGCCTCCTCAAATTTTTCCTTAAGCACGTGCAGCGGTGCGTATGTATTGGAGAAAGGCTGAAAATAGACCAGGAATCGCTTTGCCCTCCGGTAACGCCTTGCATGGAATTCAATCCCCTCTTCAATCTGCTGACGAATCGGCTTTATGGGATCGCAATAGGAAGGGTTGAACGCATTGTTGTTGCAGTAGGTGCATCCGCCGCTGCCTTTCGACCCGTCACGGTTAGGACATGTAAACCCGGCATCCACCGCCACCTTCTGGATCCTCCCGCCGAATAACTTTTTGATGTACTCGGAATAGGAGTTGTATCTGCGGGAGTGACCCCACGGGAAAGTTGAAGATGGAGGATCGAGAATGGACATGGTTAAAAAATCACAAAGTGACAAAGTGACAAAGTAACAGAGTCACAGAGTAATTAGGCTATCAACTCGTCAGCTCGTCAGCTCGCCAACTCACCAGTTCACCAGTTCACCAAATCACCAGTTATGAGCTAGCTCGTCGTCGCCCGTTCCAGCCGCTTCAGGATCGAGAACATGATGATGGCAGAAATCACAGTAACCGCTACAAGCAGCATAAAGAACTGCCACAGTTCCCACTTATCCCAGAACGGACCAATAAACCCCGCCAGGAGGTTCCCAATGGCCGTAGCGCTGAACCATCCGCCCTGTGCGAGTCCTTTGTGCTGCGGGGGTGCGACCTTCGAAACAAACGATATCCCGATGGGACTCAGAAACAATTCAGCCACTGTGAGGGTCAGATAGGTGCCGATGAGCCAGTAAGGCGAACGAAGCGTCTCCGAAACCCCGCCCTGTATCTTAAGGTCGGCAGGACTGATCAATCCCCTTGAGGCGATGACCATGATCAGGAACCCGATGGCAGTGATCAGCATCCCGATACCGATCTTCACTGGAGACGAAGGCTCTTTGCCGTGTTTCCTCATGTAAGAAAAGATCCCGATGACGACGGGTGTAAGAAATACAATAAAGATGGGATTAAATTGCTGAAATTTCTCAGGAGAGATGGGATTCCCTTCGTCGGTCAGCTCCCTGAAGAAATAGACAAAGACGGCAGCAGCTGCAACGGCAGCGATGCCTCCGAACATCCGGTTGTTGCGGGAAGAACCCTTTGCAAAAACGATAAACAAACCAAGGATGACAATGAGTGCCGGCAGGAATGTGGAAATATTGAAGATGACCGCCGTACTTTTTGCCACGGATGCCACGGTATAGTCACGGGCAAAAATAGTCAGCGTGAATCCGTTCTGGTGGAACGCCATCCAGAAGAACAATACCACAAAGAAAACCAGGCCCAGCGCCACGAGGCGGTCTTTTACCTGCGATCTGGTCAAATCTACAATCTGAGACCCAAACTCAGCCTTCTTCTGTTTGTGGGTCACATCTGCAGTTTTATAATATTTTCTGAATAAAATGAAGATCAGCAAAGATGCGATCATGCTTACTGCAGCAACAGCAAATCCGGCGTTATAAGCGCCGCTGATGGCATCTATATACTGGTGACTAAAATCGGCGAGGGAGGTAAAATGTGCATTTACCTGGGTCCTGGAAAGTGCCTCCAGCTGCTCCGTGTTGGTCAGCGTCCCGTTCAGGCACTTGTGGGCGAGGTCAGGTATTGAAGCATTGTAAGAAAATCCTTTCATGCCCATGATCCATTTCCTCATGGCTTCAGCAGCGCTGGGGGCAAAAAATGCCCCGATGTTGATCCCCATATAGAAGACATTAAATGCCGAATCGCGGAGACTGGAATATTTTGGGTCATCGTACATATTTCCTACCAGTGCCTGCAGGTTTCCTTTGAAGAACCCTGTTCCCAGCGAGATCACGGCAAGGGCGACATAGATAAAGATCTCCCCGGTTCCCGGCATGGCCAGCAAAGCATACCCGCAGAACATAACGATAATCCCGAGCAGGATGGTCTTTCCGTAACCAAGAACATTATCGGCTATATACCCGCCAAACAACGGAAGGAAATAGATTCCGAAGAGAAATGTGCCATAGACATGGCCGGCCTGGGTAGCGGTCCATCCGAATTTTGACTGGAGGTACAACAGGAAAATGGCAAGCATGGTATAGTAGCCAAACCGCTCTCCCATGTTCGCAAAAAATGCAACGAAAAGTCCTTTGGGGTGTCCTTTGAACATAAGCTTATGTTTTAGTGATGAATAAATCCGGATAATGATCGTTGCAAAAATAAACAAATTTGTATCTTGGCTGTAATAGATTTGCCTTTTCATCGTCTTCCTCTTGTTTATGGAGCTCCGCGAATTTAAAATACAGGTCATCCCTTTGAAAGACAAGCTTTACAGGCTTGCAAAGCGGCTGCTTGAAGACGCGGATGAGGCGCAGGATATCGTTCAGGAGGTCTTTATCAAACTGTGGAACCGGAGGGATAAGCTGGATGAATACCGGAGTGTGGAAGCGCTGGCGGTAGTGACAACACGGAATATGTGCCTTGACAAACTGAAAGCAAAAAAATATCCGGTGGAAAGGATCGATGAACTGAGATCCGATCCCGCGGAGCCGGCAACAGAATCTGCAGTGGATATTGAGGAACTTTCAGGGCGGATACGGCAGATTATACAGACCCTTCCGGAACAGATGAAGACGATCATGCAGCTGCGCGACATTGAAGGCTACGATTATGAAGAGATCGCAGGAATCATGGAGATGAATGAAAATGCGGTACGGGTCAACCTGTCGAGGGCACGTAAAAAAGTAAGGGAAATCCTGATAAAAAATAAATTGTATGAATTTCACAGAAATTGAGCAACTGATCGGAAAGTTCTACGAAGGGGCTACCACCCCGGAGGAAGAACGGCAGCTCCGGGAATTTTTCTCGCAGGAGGAGATCCCGCCGCACCTTGCCGTTCATGCCGGTCTGTTCCGTTTTTATGAAGAATCGGAAAAAGAGACGATCCCGGATCCCGGTTTTGAAGACAAACTGCTCGCACGCCTCGGGGAAACACCGGTTATACCGCTCTATTCCCGGAGAAAGCAGTTCGTTTACCTCGCCGGCATGGCTGCTGCATTCCTGCTGCTGGTCGGCCTTTTCTTTACCTTCCGGAATGATGTTCTGCGGCATTCATACAGCGATAAAGAGGCTGCAGCAGCTTACATGAATGCTCAGAAGGCATTGCTCCTGCTTTCTTCCAACCTGAATACAGGCCTCGACCAGGTGCAGCGGCTGGATAATTTCCAGCACGGCCTCGATCATGCAGCAAAGTTGCAGAACTTCCAGAAAGGCCTTGACAATATGAACAAACTCTCGAAATTCTACCAGTATCAACCCTTCATTATTAACCCGGACGGAAAAACCCGTCCATAAATCCCTTAAAATAAAATGAAAACCCTGAAATTAACATTCGCCATTGGGGCATTTCTCCTTCTTTCGGCCGCTGCAAATGCCCAGAGTCCGTTCGACAAATTCTACGAGAAATACAGCACCCAGGAGGGATATACAGCCGTGAACATTACCAAGGAACTTTTCCAGATGTTCGCCAGCATGAATCCCGACAAAAACGACACCAGCGCCCAGGAAATGAAAAAGGTGATGGACCAGTTAAACGGTATGAAGGTGCTGAGTTGCAAACCCGACTCACTGAAACCCGGCAAGGCAACCATCTTCTATAACGAAGCCGTTGCCATTTTTAACAACTCTGCCTATAAGGAACTGATGACCATCAACGCAGACGGCAGCAATGTCCGTTTCCTCACCAGGCAGGGCGGAAACGGCAAGATCTCCGAGATGGTCATGATGGCACAAGGCAAGGATGAAATGGTGATCCTTAGCCTGACCGGTACCATTGATCTTTCAACGATCTCGAAGATCTCCAAAAACATGAACATCCAGGGGATGGAGCATCTCAAGGACATGAAAGAAAGTCATAAAAAATAAGGAGCGGTCAGGTCAGCCCGAAGGAGGTGTTGGTTCCTGAAAGACGGTCCGCCACTTCACGCACTTCAGCCTCTTTCCGGAACTCCACCATCAGGTGCTTGTCGGTAAGGATGCGCGGGCTGATCGCCAGCTTATAAACCTCACGATAGGTCTTCACTTTCTCAGGATCTCCGGAAGCACGGGCTTTCCGGAGATTTTTTTTGAGCGCCAGCCAGTTCATCAGCAGGATCCATGGATAGAGGAAAGGAAAGAGAAACAGGCAGGTGGAGCTGTTGCGGGTTGCATGGACCTTTTCGATCCGGAAGCCCGAAAGCTTCGCCAGCAAACGTAACCGGATGATCCCCGTCAGGAAAATATGTCCGAAATAGATCCTGCCGGTATCGTTTTCCGCCTTCATCCAGATGCTGTCCTTTTCATTGGGCGGCATGAAGCTCAGGAAACGTTCACTTTCTGAAAAAAGGTAACTCAGCTTTGCACGGAGGTTTGAATAGTTCGGTGTGGTTACCAGCAGGGTTCCCTCTTTTGCTAGTACACGGTTGAACTCTTTCAGCACCTTCAGCTGATCATTGAAATGTTCCATCCCTTCCTGGCAGATCACTGCATTGGCAAATGCATCAGGAACGGGAAGACCATTCTCGGCATCGGCCTGCACACACTGAATTCCTTCCTGCGTGAAATACTCCGGGAAGAGATCGAACGGGAAAGGAACCGCCCCGATATCACGAATGATGGCAGAGGTAATACCGTTCCCGGCAGGAAAATCGATCACCTTTTTACCACTGAACCTTTCCCTGTTTTCCAGCAGGAATTGTTTTACGTGATACTTGATGCTCCCGGGATCGTCTTCATATTTCATCATCGCATGGATTGATCTTCAAAAATAACGATTTTATTTAAACCTGGAAATCGCTATATTTGTATAGATTCATAAACCGAAGATCATGCAAAACAAGATCAGATTTTCAGCCACACTGTTTCTCCTGCTCACCTTCATGGTTTTTTCCAACCGGTGCGGAGTCGTACAGCAGACACAACAAATGGCAAACCTTGTCAACTGCGACTTCCGGATCGCATCCGTCCAGAACCTTATGCTGGCCGGGGTCAACATCCAGAATGTTCAGAGCCTGAAAAGCCTGAACCTCATGGATGCGGCGAAGATCATGACGGCGGTTGCCGGCAGTTCATTCCCGCTGACTTTCCAGCTGAACATCGAAGGGAAAAACCCCAACTCCTCCCCTGCCGGAATGAACAAGATGATGTGGATCCTCCTGATCGACAACATCCAGATGACCTCCGGTAGCGTGAATAACCGTTTTACGATACCGCCCAACAACGGAACGGCAAACATCCCCCTCCAGATCAACATCAACCTGAAACAGGTGCTCCAGGGAAAATCGCTTGATGCAATCGCAAACTTCGCCTTCAACCTGGCAGGCGTCGGCAACAAGCCCACCCGCATTACGGCAAAGATCCAGCCCACGATCATGATCGGAAATACTCCGCTGACCTATCCTGGATATATTACCATCAATACTGAGTTTTCGGGACCACACTGAGGAACGAAGGATGAATTCACCTCACCCCCCAGCCCCCTCTCCTGAAGGCGAGGGGGAGAACGATTGTTTATATTAACTGGGATAATTAAAAAAGTCAGAAGAACAACAATCAAGAGTTGAAGAAGGATAATGGAGCCCATTCTCCTTCAGGAGAAGGGGTTTGGGGATGAAGTGCATTGGCACATCGCTCATCGTGCACCGTGCGCCGTAAACCGCAACACCACCAGCCCCCCGATCGCTGAAAGCAACGACCCGCAGATCACGGCGAGTTTGGCGGTGTCGGCCAGGATCTCATGCTGAAAGGAAAGAGTTGTTATAAAGATCGACATGGTGAACCCGATACCGGCAACCATTCCCAGACCGGTCATCATTTTCCAGTTTACATCTTTCGGCATCGGGCTTATTCCTGTTTTCACCATCAGCCACGAGGAGAAAACAATTCCGAGGGGTTTGCCGATAAAAAGCCCGAGAATTACACCGGCCGAAAGTGTCGATACCAGGTTTCCTGCAAGGTCGAGTGAAAGCGGAATGGCGGTATTTGCAAGTGCGAAGACCGGCAAAATGACGTAGGATACGATCTTTGTCAACCTGTGTTCCAGGATTTCACCGGACGGTAATGGTATCGTCAATGCAAGGAGAACACCGGCAATGGTGGGGTGGATACCGGAATGCAGTACGAAATACCACAATACCAGTCCAGGCAGCAGGTATGCCCAGAGTGTGCGAACCTTATAAAAATTCAGTGCGATCAGCAGCGCCAATGTCCCGAGTGCACCAAGAAGCATCCAGATGTGCAGTGTTCCTGCATAGAAAGTGGTAAGGATCAGGATGGCACCGAGATCATCAATGATCGCCAGCGCCATCAGGAAGATCACAAGAGGGAAAGGAACCCGTTTCCCGAGAAGCGAAAGGATGCCCAGTGAGAATGCAATGTCGGTGGCTGTGGGGATGGCCCATCCGTGCAGAACCTCCGGGTTGGACAGATTAAACCCAATGTATATGAGGGCCGGGAATATCATCCCGCAGGCCGCTGCAATGACGGGAAGCAGGGCCTTACGGGGACGCGACAGTTCTCCCTTGATCAGTTCACGCTTGATCTCGAGTCCGACCAGCAGGAAAAAAACCGGCATCAGTCCGTCGTTGATCCATTCAACCACATTCAGATGAAAGAAGGGAATCCCCGGGTCTGCCTTCCAGAATGCCAGGTAGGACGGGGCAATGCTCAGGTTGCTGACGACAAGTGAGATGATGGTAACCGCCAGCAGCAGGATCCCGGACAGCATTCCTTCGGCTGCGAGTGACCGGATCGGGTCGATCAGTAATTTACGGATGTGTTTAGTACCTGGTCTCATGGGATTTCAGGATCCCAGTTTGGTTAGCAGGATCTTGTCAATGCGGTTCCTGTCCATGTCGACGATCTCGAACCGGTATCCTCCCCAGGTAAAGGAATCGCCTGTCTTCGGGATCTCCCTGAGCTGGTGGATCACAAATCCTGCAATAGAGTGAAACTGTGCATACGCCGGATCGTAATCTTCCACCTCAAATTCATGGATGAATTCAAAAAAAGCCAGTTTCCCGTCGATCAGCCAGCTGTCTTCCGACCGCTGGATTACTTCGGGCTCGTCCATGTCGGTGATGTCACCGACAAGACCGTCGAGGATATCGTTGAGGGTGATGATGCCTTCCACAGATCCGAACTCGTCCACCACGACACCGCAATGGATGCGTGTTTCCTTGAACTTCTCAAGCACCTGGTAGGCTTTCTTGTCGCCGGGTACGATATTCACCTCCCGGACGTATTTCTTCAGCTCTAGGTCCGGATCTTTGAGCATGGCGATGAGCAGGTCCTTTGCATAGATGATCCCGACTACATTATCGAGTTCCTTTTCACAAAGCGGGTAGATCGAATGGGAGCTTCCCGTGATGATCTTCAGGTTGTCGTCGTTGGAATCTTCGGTGTTCAGCCAGACAATGTCGTTGCGGTGTGTCATCAGTGCCCCGATGCGCTGGTCGCCGAGGTGGAATACGCGTTCGACAATGTCCTGTTCGATCTCCTGGATCTCTCCTACTTCTGTACCTTCTTCCAGCAGCGCCCTGATCTCTTCTTCGGTGACCTGCGAATCGGTCTTTCGCTTGATCCCGAAAATCTTCACAATAAAATCGGTGGTAACACTCAATAACCAGACAAACGGCGTCAGGATCTTCGATAACAGGAACATCGGCCTGGCGATCGCCATGGCAATGCTTTCGGGGTTGGTCATCCCCATCCTTTTCGGAACCAGTTCGCCGGCGATGATGGAAAAGAAGGTGATGAGAAAGATGACGACAACCAACGCAATCTGATGCGTGTAGGAGGTCATGCCCAGGCTCTGCAGCTGCATGTCAAAAGCATCCGTTATCCCTGAACCGCCCAATACCCCGATCAGGATGGCGATCAGTGTGATGCCGACCTGGATCGTGGAAAGGAACCGGTTCGGCAATTCGGCCAGTTCCAGCACCAGCTTCGCTTTCCGGTTTCCCCTGCGCATGAGCTCTTCCAGCCGGGATTTCCGGGAAGAAACTATAGCGATCTCCGACATCGCAAAGAGTCCGTTCAGGATGATGAGAAAAATAAGGATGAAGATCTGTGCCGCCATTTCAACAATAAGCTTTTTGTTTATCCGGGAAAAGGTCCCGGGATATTTCCGCCAGCGAAAGTACTAAAAATCAGGGGATGATCCAAAAGAGAGCTGTTCCCTGCCGGAGCGACCGTACCAGCGCCACCAGTGAAACCAGTGCCCAGATCCCTTCCAGGATAATGAAAGGCAGGTAATGAAGAAAGACGGATGCCAGGCAGGCCAGGCCTGAACCAGCAAGGTTCAGCACCAGGTACAAGGGGCTGTTCAGACGCAGAACAGCAATAAGGTTGAGAAAGAATGCCAGCAGCAGCAGGAATACACCCGTGAAGCCGATGAGGTCAGTTATGGTCATGATGATCTTGTTATTGAAGTTCAAATGTAAGGATTTGCGTTACATGATGCACCTCATCCCCCAACCCCTTCTCCTGAAGGAGAAGGGGAGCCATTTCCCATTTTCAATTTTCAATCTTCCATCCTCCATCCTCAATCCTCCGACTTACGACATCATTATCATTTTTCATTTACAGAATAAACGAAGATTACTAACTTTATCAACTTTAAAAACTCTACAAACTTTATAAACTGACATGATCTTAGAAGCTTGCGTAAACTCAGCCCTTTCCGCACTTGAAGCACAGAAAGGCGGCGCCGACAGGGTTGAACTCTGTGAGAACATGGCCGATGGAGGTTGCACGCCTTCGGCTGGTGCGATTGAATTTGCACGGAAGCACCTCGACATTGGCCTGTTCGTGATGATCCGTCCGAGGGGTGCTGATTTCCTTTACAACAATGAAGAAATGAAAATCATGAAGGAGGATGTGGCCATGGCGAAGGAACTGGGAGCCGATGGCGTTGTCTTCGGAATTTTAAAGCCTGACGGAAGCATCGATTCCGAACGGATGGGACAGCTTGCAGAACTTGCCCGCCCGATGGGGATCACCTGCCACCGCGCCTTCGACATGACGCGTGATCCCTTCGAAGCGCTCGACGATCTGATCCGGCTCGGCATCGACCGGATCCTCACCTCCGGTCAGAGCGACAGCGCCCTGCTCGGAGCACCGCTGATCCGGGAACTGATCCGGAAAGCTGAAGGAAGAATTATTTTAATGCCCGGCCACGGGATCAAGGAGAACAACCTGGAACAGGCCATCCGCGAAACCGGCGCCGGTGAATTCCATCTCTACCTGACAAAGAACCGTCCTTCTGAAATGAAATTCCACCGCGAAGGCGTCAAAATGGGGAAACCGGAGCTTTCGGAGTACGACAGCGTGATCGTCGATGCAGAGAAGATCAGGAACGCAAAAGCGATAATGCGGGAATTCGGAATACGGAATGCGAGATAATTGAAAATTGATAATTGAAAATTGATAATTAAATTCACCAGTTCACCAGTTCACCACAAAATAAAATTACTATGTCACCACTGCACCACTGCACCACTGCACCATTGCACCGGAGAAAAATTTCGCCATTTACTCACGATCTTTTTAGTTTTATTAAAGGTGTTCGTGAAGGCTTCGCCTTTCGCTATCTCGCTATTTCGCTATTTTTTCCACTGTTCCTCCACGCTCAGCAATCAACGCCCAATGACTGGGAAAACCAGCTTCTGACAGGTATCAGCAATGAACCACCGCATGCCACCTTTATCCCCTATTCCGATGTGGCTTCTGCGCTGAAGAATGATCGGACAGTTTCTCCATGGTTTCAACTGCTCAACGGAACCTGGAAATTCAATTGGTCGCAGAACCCCGCCGGAAGGCCGAAGGATATTTCGAAAGCAGACTTTAATGCTTCCGGCTGGAACGATATTGCCGTCCCGTCCACGATCGAGATCCAGGGATATGGCTACCCGATCTATGTGAACTGGGGTTATGAATTTTCCCACCTGATGAAGCCCGATCCCCCGCATGTTCCTCACGACTACAACCCTGTGGGATCGTACCGCACTACCTTCACAATTCCTGCAAACTGGAAGGGCCGGCAGGTCTTCCTTCATTTCGGCGCGGTAAAATCGTTTATGTATGTTTACCTGAACGGGCAGAAGATCGGGATGAGCAAGGACGGGAAGACCCCGGCCGAGTTCAACATCACAAAATATCTTAAAGAAGGAACGAATATTCTCGGACTGGAAGTGTTTCGCTGGAGCGACGGCACTTACCTCGAATGCCAGGACATGTGGCGCATGAGCGGGATCAACAGGGACGTTTACCTGTATTCAGCTCCAGCAACAAGGATCAGGGATTTTGAGGTGAAAGGTGATCTGGCGGATAATTACATGAATGGCGTTTTCAGACTTGCAACGGTTATCAGACATCCACAAAGTGGCAAACCGATGCTGGATGCTGGAAACTGGATGCTGGATGTAAGGTTGTACAAATCTGATGACACAACAACACTTGTATTCAGGGAAAAAGTTCCTTTTACATTCAAAGGGAAGGAAGAAGATACGGTTCGGTTTGAGAAGAAGGTGATGAACCCGGATAAATGGAGCGCGGAGCTGCCGAACCTCTATCACCTGGTGATCAGCCTCGTCGATCCGAAGGGGACGGTTGTGGAATCTTCGGGCTGCAGGATGGGCTTCAGGACAAGCGAGGTCAGGGACGGACAGTTTTTCATCAACGGTGTTGCCGTGAAGCTGAAAGGCGTCAACCGGCATGAATTCGATCCGCAGTCGGGACATGTCATCACAAAGGAGATGATGCTGCAGGATGTGCGGCTGATGAAGGAGGCCAACATGAATGTCGTCCGCACCTGCCATTATCCCGACGATCCATACTGGTATGACCTCTGCGATGAATACGGTCTTTATGTGATCGACGAAGCGAACATCGAATCGCACGGGATGGGCTATGATCCGGACCGGACGCTGGGGAACAACCCCGCCTGGCTGGCTCCGCACCTCAACCGTACGCAGCGGCTGGTGGAACGCGACAAGAACCATCCAAGCGTGGTCATCTGGTCGCTCGGGAATGAGGCCGGGAACGGGTGCAATTTTGTCGCCACCTACGAATGGATCAAACACCGCGATCATTCACGGCCGGTATGGTATGAAAGGGCTGAAATGGGTTACAACACCGATATCTTCTGCCCGATGTACTGGACTACCTGGGACCTGAAATGGTACGGCTATGTAAAACAGCTTCGGCCGCTCATCATGTGCGAGTATGCCCATGCCATGGGGAACAGCACGGGGAACCTGCAGGACGACTGGGATGAGATCGAAAAATACGACCAGCTGCAGGGAGGCTGCATCTGGGACTGGGTCGACCAGGGTTTGGTAAAGACCAATGAACGAGGAATCGAGGTTTTTACGTTCGGCGGAGATTACGGTCCGACGAATGTTCCCAGCGACGGCAATTTCTGCTGCAACGGGCTTGTCTCGCCCACCCGTATCCCTCATCCGGGATATTACGAAGTGAAGAAAGTCTACCAGTCGGTTAAATTCAAAGCGGCTGACCTGGCAGTGCCCTCCTTCGAAATAAGTAACCGGTATGACTTCTTTGACCTGAAAAACACCCAAGTCTCATGGGAGGTAACGGAAGACGGGAAGGTGGTTGATTCGGGAATTTTACCCGGTTTTATGTTGAACCCGAAAGAGAAGAAAACACTTTCACTTCCTTATAAGCCAAAAGCGCCGGCCACGGCAAAAGAACGGTTCCTGAATGTATACCTTAAACTTACTGCACAAAACGGATTATTGAAGCAAGGTCATACCCTGGCAGGTGAACAGTTCAAATTGCCGGTTGGTAACCGGGTTAAGATGCAGATCATGGGACTCTGGCCGAATGTGACATTCAGTGAAACCGACAGTAGTATTTCTGTTGAAGGGAAAAACATATCGGTCAGGTTTTCAAAATCCACCGGCCTGATGACCTCCCTCAAGGCAAATGACGTTGAATATCTCCGGAGGGGGGCCATTCCTGATTTCCGCCGTGCGCCAACGGATAATGATATCGGTAACGGCATGCCGAAACGCTGCAAACCCTGGTTCACGGCCAGCGAACAGCGGGCGACCGATGCCGTGGTTGCAAGGCAGATTAATCCTTCAGTAGCTGAGGTAGAGGTGAATTATACTTTCCCTGACAGCACAGGAAAAGAGACCGTGGTTTATTCGATCCGGGGCAACGGAGAAATCAGGGCAGAGATAAAACTGACGCCTGGTAAAAAAGGATTGCCGGAGATTCCGCGGCTCGGGATGAACCTGCAGGTTGATCAGGGGTTCAGTAACATCGAATGGTACGGCCGGGGACCGTTTGAGAATTACCAGGACCGCAAGACTGCTTCCTTTGTCGGGCATTACAAAACC
The DNA here is from genome assembly GCA_026391805.1 of Bacteroidota bacterium. GTDB lineage: Bacteria > Bacteroidota > Bacteroidia > Bacteroidales > FEN-979 > FEN-979. Next base: position 94,563 of record JAPLDJ010000009.1, read on the forward strand.
ACTGTCGGAGAGCAGTATATCCCCTATGTGCGCCCGCAGGAATACGGGTACAGGACGGATGTCCGGTGGATGACGCTCACCGCTCCGGGATCGAAAAAAGGATTGTACTTTTCCGGCGACTCGCTGATCTGTTTCAGCGCCCGGCCATATACCTACGATAACATGAAGGGATTCAAACAGGGAGGAAAACATTCCGGCGATCTTGAACCTGAAAACTTTGTGGATCTTAACATCGATTACAGGCAGATGGGTGTCGGTGGAGATGACAGCTGGGGGGCACGAACGCATGAGCAGTACACCATCCCGGCAAAGCCTTATTCCTGGTCGTTCTGGATCGTTCCGTTTTCAGTTGATAACAATTCGCCCCAAAACATTTATTTGGAACAATAGAATTTCATCATGCTCTCTGTGTAACTCTGTGTCTTCTCCGTGAACCTCCGTGTAATAAATTTTTTGTTACACAGAGAACCACAGAGTAGACACAGAGGCTCACAGAGGACATTTAATGAAGACCGATAGATTTTTAAAAAGAAGAAACCAATAATTAAGATGGCTGAGGTTGATCATTTGAAACTGAAGAACGTCTTTTCCGCTTTCCAGGCAGAAGCCTCCTTCAATTCTGCTTCCCGGATCGGGTCGGGACATATCAACGACACCTTCCGGATCACGACAGCGGATCCTCGCCAAAGTTATGTCCTCCAGCGGATCAACTCCTCGATCTTTAAAAATATTCCCGGGCTGATGCGGAACATCGGGATCGTGACAAGGCATCTTGAAAAAAAGATCCTTTCGGGAGATCCAAATGCCGGTTCATTTTCGGTTTTGCGACTGATCCCTGCGATTGACGGCGAACTTTACTTCCATGATCCGGCCGGTGAATACTGGCGCCTTTACAATTTCATCGAAGGAAGCAGAAGCTACGATATTGTTGAAAGCCCTGAACTGGCAAGGGAAGGCGGCCGGGCTTTCGGTTTGTTCCAGTATCTCACCTCCGATATCCCGGCAGAAGAACTTGCTGAAACGATCCCTCATTTTCATGATCTTGAAAAAAGGCTCAGGAGATTCCATGACACCGTTCAGGAGGATCCTGTGAAGAGGGCAAGAGAGGTTCAGAAAGAGATAGAGTTTATTGAAGAAAGAGCATCCGGGATGATGCTGATCCGGGAACTGGGAAGCCTGGGGAAGATCCCGCTGCGCGTTACGCACAACGACACCAAGTTCAACAACATCCTTTTCTCTGACGATAACCGGGCCATGGGGATCGTTGATCTCGATACCGTAATGCCAGGCTACATCCTGTATGATTTCGGCGATGCGATCCGCACCGGGGCCAACCCTGCGGCGGAAGATGAAAAGGATCTCAGTAAAATCCACATCGACCTTGAACTTTTTGACGCTTACGCAAAAGGCTACCTCGAAACCGCTGGTCACTTTCTCAATCCGATTGAAATCAGCCATCTCGCCTTTTCGGCCCGCTTCATGACCTACATCATTGGTTTACGTTTCTTCACCGATCACATCGACGGCGACCGGTATTACAAGATCACCTTCCCCGGGCATAATCTTCAACGTGCAAGGGCGCAGTTCAAACTGCTGGAAAGCATGGAGGAGAATGCAGGGAAGATGGAGGAGATCGTAAAGCAGGCCATTAGCCATTAGCACTTTGCATTTCGCATTTCGCATTTCGCATTTCGCATTTCGCATTTCGCATTTCGCATTTCGCATTTCGCATTTCGCATTTCGCACTCTGACGCGTGCCCGGTCAGCTCTAAAATTGGATGTACCAATTTGGCACCTCCAATTTTTCCTATCCTCCAAATTCCGCCATCTGACCTCTGCCATCCCTTTTAACCACAATAGGCACAATAGGTCATAATAGGTCCTTCGTGGATTTTTGTGTAATAAAATTTTTGTTTCACAGTGAACCACAGAGAAGACACAGAGGTTCACAGAGATCTTTTGCCAAACAGATTTTGAATGCGTTCTTTCTCTTTGCAGGCGTGCGTCTCTGACGCGTTCCCGATCTGCCTGAAAATTGGATGTGCCAGTTTGGCACCTTAAGATGCTGTATCGTCATTTTTATTTATTTTTGATCATCGATCGGACAAAGAAAATATGACGATAACCTGCAAAAATTGTGGCCATCATTTTGAAGGAAAATTCTGCAGTAACTGCGGACAGGCTTCAAATACCCAAAGGCTTGACTTTCATTTCCTGGGGAAACACGTCCTGAAACAGCTTCTAACAGTTTTCGACAAGGGCATTTTGTACACCTCCGGGCAACTCATTACCCGGCCCGGAAATTCAATCCGGGAATACATTGACGGGAAGCGTGTCAGGCATTACGCGCCCCTGGCACTGCTGGTAACGCTGGCCGCCCTGTACGGGGTTCTGTATCACTTTTTTCACATTGTTCCGTTCAATGAAATCACACCAAGCCCGGCTGAATACAAAAATGTTGATGCCGGGATGATCAACGACTGGCTGGCAACCCATTACTCCCTGGCAACATGCCTGTTATTGCCCGTCTACACGCTGGGGTCGTTTATCGCCTTCCGGAAACAGGGTTACAATTTCGCCGAACACCTGGTGCTTAATGCATACCTGTCAAGCCAGCGGCTCCTGTTCCGCATAGCCACCTTTCCTATATTCCTTGTTTTTAACGGCACAACGTTTATCCGAACCCTGATCTGGCTTTATATCCTTTCGGATGTCATCCTGTTGTCCTGGGGATATTGCCAGTTCTTTAACCGGCTTAAACCGGCCAAAGCCCTTTTGCTCTCGTTGCTGAGTTACCTGATCTTCTTCAGCTCCATGCTGATCCTGCTTGAAATCACATTAATCGTCATCTCAAGATTTTTAGAATAGCAAATTAAAGGGTAACGGCATTGGACATTTACGGTTTATAGTTGATGTTTACCGCATGCCTTATTAACCACAATAGGCACAGTAGGACACAATAGGGCCTTCATGAAACAAAAAAGCGAAAGGCGAAAAGCGAAGTAGCGAAATGAGTGTGTGCCTGGAGACTAGACGTGCTGAAAATGGTTGGGCAACGGATAAAATTTGTTGGGCAACCGTTGATCATCCGTTGGGCAACAAATAAAATTTGTTGGGCAACCGTTTTGAGGTGGAATCTGTTGGTGGAATTATAAGTAATTAACCCCTTGATTTCGCTATTTCGCCTTTCGCTATTTTCTTAATGATCCGACAGGAAAATAAAAAAACGGCTTAAAATCCTGGAAATGTTATTTTTAATTATATTTGGTTGATGATATAGAAGTAGTGAGGCATTCGGTTGTCGATCAGAATCCTGTGAGTAAAGTCAATTAATAATGGCCTAAACCGATAAACAACCACAATGCGTTTACACAATCGTTACCCAACATAATTAAAATGACTTGTAAATGCAATTTATTTTGTGACATAATCCTTATGTATCACCTAAACAAAAAGCATTATGAAAGATTTATTATTTACACTTTCAATGGGTCTCTTTATTCTATTTAACCAGAATCTTTATTCCCAGGTATCAATAAACACTGATGCCAGTCCCCCACATAGTTCGGCAATGCTGGACATTAAATCCACGGAATCCGGTTTACTGATACCCCGCATGACAGAAACACAGAGGAATTCGATAAGCAGTCCTGTAACAGGGCTGATGATTTACCAGACTGACGGAACATCAGGTTTTTATTATTATAATGGAACCGTATGGACGGCAGTTGCAGGAAACGGAAGCGCCCATTACGTTGGCGAACTTTACGGTGGCGGTATTGTAGTTGCAGTTTGGAAAGAAGCAGGTGTAGAAGAAGGACTGATAGCCTCTCTGGTAGATATGCAAACGTCAGGCGCTTCTTATACGATGGCCTGGAGCGGAAATACAACTGCTTCAATTGGTGCAACTGCACAAAGTCCGATTGACGGGCAAACCAATACAAACGCCATCATCGGGCAAAGTGGCGGCGGTAACACTGCGGATAGAGCTGCAACAGTTTGCGATGCTTATACCAACACGGAAACCGGCACGGGTGTTTACAGCGACTGGTACCTGCCCGCTGCCTGGGAATTAAATCAATGTTACAATGTTGCTTTTGTTGTAAACTCTATTTTAGGCGCTGCAAATGGCTTCCAGTTCGCCACCTATTGGATTTCTACCGAGAACGCCAGTAACCTTGCCTGGTTCCAGTACTTCACCAACGGCCAAGCGACCAGCAACTTTAAGTCCACTACATTGAGAGTTCGTGCTGTTCGGAGATTTTAACAATTTATCAATTTAACACAAGATAGCAAGAAACCACAAACCAACCAAAGAAGATCTAAACACATTTCCAAACCGCATGAACTCCTATTTACTATCATAAAGCATTACATAACATTTAAATTATGCAAGGAAATGATTTCTAAAAACTTGAACGGTTGGTAATCGAATTACTTAAATCTTAGCGAAGGTATATGTAATTTGAAAGTAAATATATTATTACGTTGGGTAACATGCCGCTAAATCGCAACATAAACAGCATTAACGGAACTTTTCGAAGGTTTGACCTTTGCTGCGTTTAGCGGCCCCACGTTAGCGTTCATAAGAACCAAAAGTAGTTTCATCTAACAACTACCAATAACAAGTAAAAATTTCCCCCGTTTTCTCTAAAAAAAATCCCTCCCCACCAAACCGGAAATTCCGTAAGTTTGAACATCGAAAAACATCCTTCCATGCATCGAAAAATATTACTTTCCTCACTGCTGTTGTGCATTGTTTCTTTGTCCTTATCCGCAGGCAATCCTGAGATTTCAATCATCCCTAAACCGGTAAAGATAAAGGTGCTTCAGGGCACTTTCCGGATCAGTGACCGGACACAATTGCTCTTTACGGCCGGGAACGAGGAGGCCATGAACACGGCACGGCTCTTTGCCGGGCATCTTGAAATGGCCGGGGGACCTGTGCTGACAGCGCTTGGCGTCGGACAGAATTATAAAAAGATTACGGGTATCATCTTCAGCATCCGCAAAGACGGTACGCTGCCGGCGGAAGGTTACAAGCTGACAGTCTCGGCGACAAACATCATCATCGAAGGTGAAACAGGCGCCGGACTTTTCTACGGAATGCAAACCCTGCTTCAGCTACTGCCGCCGGAGATCTTCGCCTACCAGTCCCTGCAGCCCGGCAAGGTGTGGGAGGTTCCGTGCATCCAGATACAGGACTACCCGCGTTTCGGGTACCGCGGCATGCACCTCGACGTCTCCCGCCATTTCTTCCCGAAGGAATTCATCCTGAAATACATCGACCTTATCGCCACGTTCAAAATGAACACCTTCCACTGGCACCTTACCGACGATAACGGCTGGAGGATCGAGATCAAGAAATACCCGAAGCTGATGCAGATTGGCGCCTGGCATACGGATCATGAAGACCTTCCCTGGAACCAGCGTCCGCAGCAGCTGCCGGGCGAAAGGGCCACCTACGGCGGGTATTATACGCAGGACGAGATCCGGGAGGTCGTGGCCTATGCCGCGAAACGCTACGTTACGGTCATCCCCGAAATTGAAATGCCCGCGCACTCGGTGGAAGTGCTGGCCGCCTATCCGCAGTTCTCTTGCACCGGCGGACCGTTTACAGTGCCTACGGGAAGTTACTGGCCGAACAGCGATATCCTCTGTGCCGGCAACGACTCGGTCTTCACCTTTATTGAGGATGTCCTTACGGAGGTGATGAGCCTGTTCCCTTCGAAATACATTCACATCGGAGGCGATGAAGCCGACAAGACCCGCTGGAAGGAGTGCCCGAAATGCCAGTCCAGGATCAAAACCGAAGGGCTGAAAGACGAAAAAGAACTGCAGAGCTACTTCGTGAAACGGGTGGAGAAATTCATCAGCTCGAAAGGCCGGAAGCTGATCGGCTGGGACGAGATCCTCGAAGGGGGCATCGCACCGGAAGCAACGGTGATGTCGTGGCGCGGCATCGAGGGCGGCATCGCAGCAGCACGCCAGGGCCATGATGTGATCATGACACCCGGTTCGCACTGCTATTTCGACTACTACCAGGCCGATCCGAAAACCGAACCGAAGGCGATTGGGGGTTATATCACGCTGAAAAAGGTCTACTCGTTCGAACCCATTCCGGGTGAACTGACCAAAGAACAGTCGAAATACATCCTCGGTGCACAGGGCAACCTCTGGACCGAATTCATTCCCACGCCTGAACATGCCGAATACATGGCAGTTCCCCGCATGAACGCCCTGGCCGAAGTGACCTGGACACCAAAGAACGAAAAGAACTGGAACGATTTCCACAAACGGATGGAAACCTGCTTCCACCGGCTGGATGCGCTTCATGTCAACTATTGCAAAGGATCTAACAAGGTTGAGATCACAACATACTTTGATCAGAAAAGCAGTGCCCTGAAGTGCCGGCTCGAATCGGAACAACCCGGCGTGCCGATGGTCTATACCATCGACGGGAATGACCCGACACCGACTACCAATTTATACACCGGACCATTTGATATCAGCAGGAACGGATACCTCAAGGCGGGTCTTGTACGCGACGGGAAAGTGATGGAACTCACCGAAAGGACTATGCTCTTTCACAAAGCCATCGGGAAAAAGGTGAAGTACCTTGAACTTTACTCCTACCGCTATACCGGCGGCGGCGATGAGGCGCTCGTCGACGGATTGCGCGGCACCGTCGAATTCAGACAGGGGAACTGGCAGGGTTTTCTCGGCAACAACCTTGATCTGATCATCGATATGGGCACTGTTCAGCCGATAAAAACCATTTTCGTTACCTTTCTCCAGAGCTCCAAAAGCTGGATCTTCTTTCCCGATTCGGTAACGTTTTCCCTGTCATCCAACGGGAAGAAATTCCATTCCATCAACGAATACCTGAACACCGATCCGAAAAAGATCGAAGAAACCGTGATCAAGCAGTTTTCAAACAGCTTCCCCGATACACCTGCGCGTTTTATCCGTGTGCGGGCAAAGAGCACAGGCGTTTGCCCGCCATGGCATGAAGGTGCTGGTGAGCCATGCTGGCTGTTTGCCGACGAGATTGCAGTTTATTAGAAAGAGGAAGATGGAGAGGTTGCTTCGCTTCGCTCGCAATGACAAGGATGAGGGTTAAATAAAGGGGGATTGCTTCGTCCCGAGTACTCGGCACTCGCAATAAAAAAAAAGATAATCTGTGATTAATCTGTGAAAATCTGTGTAATCTGTGGTGAAGGAAAAAAAAAGCGAAAAGCGAAAGGCGAAAAGCGAAAAAAATCGAACGAACATTTCAACACCTAAGCAACTAAGCGCCTAAGCGTCTAAACCGTCAGAATATCCTTCTCTTTCGTCTCCAGGATTTTATCAACCTTGCTGATGTGATCGTCGGTCAGTTTCTGGATATCGGTTTCGAGCTTGTCGATCTCGTCTTCAGGGACGCCATCTTTCTTTAATTTTTTAGCAGTTTCATTGGCAATCCGGCGGATGTTGCGGATGCTGATCTTGGCGTTCTCCGCTTCGGCCTTGGCCTTTTTTACCAGGTCACGACGCCGCTCTTCGGTGAGGGCCGGAACGACGATGCGCAGGATCTCCCCTTCATTTTTCGGGTTGAAACCAAGGTTGGCGGCAAGAATGGCTTTCTCGATGAGCCCGAGCACGCTCTTGTCCCAGGGCTGAACAATGATCTGCCGGGCATCCGGCGTACTGACGTTCGCCGCCTGATCGATGGGCGTCATGGCACCGTAATAATCGATCTTCACGCCTTCCAGCATCTGCGGGCTGGCCTTCCCTGCCCGGATCTTCTGGATCTCCTTTTCGAGGTGAAGGACCGCATTGTGCATTCCTTCCTTTGTTTCCTCAAGACAAAATTCAACCTCTTCGTTCATGGCTTAAATTGCTTAGTTGCTTAGACGCTTAGTTGCTAATTTGCTGATCCGTTGTTCGTAATCCGCAATCTAATGTACAATGGTTCCAACTTTCTCACCGTGTAAGATCTTTCCCAGGTTCCCTTTGACATTCATGTTGAAGACAACGATCGGCAAATTGTTTTCCCTGCAAAGGGTGAATGCCGTAAGATCCATGATCTTTAATCCTTTCTCATACGCTTCATCAAAGGTGAGGGTATCAAATTTAACGGCGTTGGGATCTTTTTCAGGATCGGCGTTATAGACGCCGTCGACCCGTGTTCCCTTGAAGATTGCATCGGCTTTGATCTCGAGGGCCCGCAGGGCGGATGCCGTATCGGTTGTAAAATAAGGATTCCCGGTTCCCCCGGCGATAATGACGACCTCTCCCGATTCAAGGTAATTTACAGCACGCCCGCGGCTCATCTTTTTGCAAACAGGATCAACCTCGATCCCGGAAAGGATCTTCGAACTGATGCCTAGTTTGCCAAGTGCATCCTGGAGCGCCATGCTGTTGATGACAGTTGCCAGCATACCCATGTAGTCGCCCTGTACGCGGTCGACGCCGTCGCTGGTTCCCTGCAGCCCCCGGAAAATGTTGCCGCCGCCGATCACGATGGCAACCTGCACCTTGCTGTCAACGACCGTTTTCACCTCGGCGGCATACTCTGCCAGCCGCCCGGGATCGATCCCGTACTGCTGTTCACCCTGGAGGGCTTCGCCGCTCAACTTCAGAAGTATTCGTTTATAGTTCATAGTTGATTTTTTGTTATTCTATTCCGACTTCCGACCTCTGATTTCCGCCTTCTTTAATTCACCACAGATTACACACCTGCCTGCCGCAGGCAGGGATTACACAGAAAATATTCCATCCTCCATCTTCCATCTTCCGTCTTCTCAGCCAATCCACCTCATCCCCCGGCCCCTTCTGCTGAAGGAGAAGGGGAGTTTCAAAACTCCATCGTCCTTCTTCCATCTTCCATCTTCCATCTTCCGACCTCAGTCCTCAGTCCTCAGTCCTCAGTCCTCCGACTTCTACATCCCTACGCCATGACAGTTTTTAAACTTCTTCCCGCTCCCGCAGGGGCAGGGATCGTTGCGGCCGACCTTCTTTTCAACGTGAACCGGCTGCGGTTTGGATTTATCCTGTGTATTCGCATTGGCCTGTGAAAGAAGATCCGAACGCTCCTCCTTCAGCCGGCTGCGGTCCATCTTCCTCGGCCGCTGGGCTTCATGTACATTATCAACCTGGATCGGCACATCGGCCTTGATCAGGAAAGAGATGATCTCCTTGTTCGTTCGCTGAACCATCGACTTGAACAGTTCAAAGGATTCGAATTTATAGATCAGCAATGGATCTTTCTGCTCGTAAGCCGCATTCTGAACCGACTGTTTCAGGTCGTCCATCTCCCGCAGGTGCTCTTTCCATGCATTGTCGATCATGCCGAGGACGACCCCCTTTTCAATGGAAAGCGGAACTTCCTTTCCCTTTTCCTCGATGGCTTTCTTGATATTGGTTACGATCTGCAGTGTCCGGATGCCGTCGGTTACCGGGATGGCAATATTCTCGTATTGCGTTTCATTTTCAAAGACCTGTGCAATTACAGGATAGGTCTTTTTCGCAATCGCATCATTCTTGGCTTTGTATTGTTTGTAAACATGATTGTAAAGCTGGTTGGCAGCTTCGGAACTGCTGAGGGAAGGAAACTCCTTCTCGTCGATGGGGGAATCGACGGCAAACTCACGCAGAAGCTCGATCTTGAATCCTTCGAAATCATTCTGAGCCTGGTAATCGAGGACGGTGGTTTCGCAGACATCATAGATCATGTTGCTGATATCGACCGCAAGACGTTCGCCGAAGAGGGCATGATGACGTTTCTTGTAGATCGCATCGCGCTGGATGTTCATGACGTCGTCGTACTCGAGCAGCCGCTTGCGGATGCCAAAGTTGTTCTCTTCCACTTTTTTCTGTGCCCGCTCGATCGATTTTGTGATCATCGAATGCTGGATGACCTCTCCCTCCTGGATTCCCATCCGGTCCATGATCTTGGCGATGCGGTCGGAACCGAACATGCGCATCAGGTCGTCTTCAAGGCAGACAAAGAACTGGGAACTCCCCGGGTCGCCCTGCCTTCCTGCACGACCCCGGAGCTGGCGGTCGACACGGCGCGATTCATGGCGTTCCGTACCGATGATGGCAAGACCACCGGCCTCCACAACGCCTTTCCCCAGCTTGATATCGGTTCCACGACCGGCCATGTTGGTGGCAATGGTTACGGTACCGGCAATCCCTGCTTCCAGGACAATCTCGGCCTCCTTCTGGTGAAGTTTCGCATTCAGCACATTGTGCTTAATGTTCTGCCGTTTGAGCATACGGCTCAGCAATTCAGAGGTTTCCACCGATGTGGTTCCTACGAGGGACGGCCGCCCGATCTCTATCAGGTGCTCGATCTCCTTGATCACGGCATTGAATTTCTCACGCTTTGTCTTATATACCAGGTCCTGGCGGTCATCCCTAACGACCTTCCGGTTGGTGGGGATGACGACAACATCGAGTTTGTAGATGTCCCACAACTCTCCTGCTTCCGTTTCGGCGGTACCGGTCATACCTGCCAGTTTCTTGTACATCCTGAAATAGTTCTGCAGGGTGATGGTGGCATAGGTCTGGGTGGCGGCCTCGACCTTCACGCTTTCCTTGGCTTCGATGGCCTGGTGAAGACCTTCTGAGTATCTTCTTCCTTCAAGAATACGCCCGGTTTGCTCGTCAACGATCTTGATCTTGTTGTCCATGATGACATACTCGACATCCTTCTCAAAAAGCGCATAGGCCTTCAGAAGCTGGTTGACCGTATGAACCCTTTCGGATTTGATCGAATAATCGATCATCATCTGGCTCTTCTTCTCCATTTTTTCCGATTCTGAAAGCGTGGAATGAGCCAGTTCGGCAAGTTCATTGCCGATATCGGGAAGGATATAGAACGTGGGATCATCATAGGATTCGGTGAGCAGGTCGATCCCCTTGTCGGTGAGTTCAATGGTATTGTTCTTCTCATCGATGATAAAAAAAAGTTCATCGGTGATGATGTGCATGTTCTTCGACTGCTCCGCCATGTAAAAATTCTCCGTCTTCAGGAGAAGCGCTTTCATGCCCGGTTCGCTGAGGAACTTGATCGTCGGTTTGTTTTTTGGCAGCCCTTTGTGAGCCCGGAGAATCTGTTCACCGGCCTTTTTTATATTATCAGTATTGTTTTCATCTTCCGCCAGGGCTTTGGCATCTGCAAGCAGCTTCGTGACAAGGTTCCGCTGGGCATTGTACAGCTTTACCACATTGGGCTTGAGTTCCTCGAAGGCCTGGTTCTCCCCTTTCGGCGTCGGCCCGGAAATGATGAGCGGCGTCCTGGCGTCATCGATCAGAACCGAGTCGACCTCATCCACGATGGTATAGTTATGAACCCGCTGCACCATCTCCTCCGGGTTCGAGGTCATGTTGTCGCGGAGGTAATCGAAACCGAATTCATTGTTCGTACCGAAGGTGATATCGGCATTGTAGGCATTACGGCGCGCATCTGAATTGGGTTCATGCCTGTCGATGCAGTCGACCTTCAGCCCGTGGAATTCATAAAGCACACCCATCCATTCCGAGTCGCGTTTTGCGAGGTAATCGTTCACAGTAACTATGTGAACACCTTTCCCCGGAAGAGCATTCAAATAAACAGGCAATGTTGCCACGAGGGTTTTTCCTTCACCGGTGGCCATTTCAGCGATCTTCCCCTGGTGAAGCACGACCCCGCCGATGAGTTGAACATCATAGTGGATCATGTCCCAGCGGATCATGTTCCCGCCTGCGAGCCAGCTGGTCTTGTACAGGGCCTTGTCGCCTGCGATCTCCACATTGGCTTTGACGGCTGCAAAGTCTCGGTCCATCTGGGTTGCCGTAACCTCGACACATTCACTTTCAACGAACCTGCGGGCCGTATCCTTCATTACTGCAAAGGCTTCCGGCAGGATCTCATTCAGGACCTCCTGTGTCAGCTCATAACTCTCTTTCTCAAGTTTATCGAGTTGGAAATAAAGCTTTTCCTTTTCATCGATCTCGATCTCATCGGAATTTAGCTGGACCCTGAGGTCGGCGATCTCCTGTTCTTTCCCGGCGATATGGTCATCGATCCGCTTCTTGAATTCAACCGTCTTCTCCCTTAACTCGTCGTTGCTGAGCTTCCTGATTTCTTCATAGAATCCAAGCGCGGCATCGACATCAGGCATGATCTCTTTAATATCTCGTTGGGACTTATTTCCCAGGAACTTTTTCAGAAAATCCATAATAGTAAAATAATAAATCAACGAATGCTCAAACAAAATTACGCAAAATCATTGGAAAACGCCGTCCAGGTTTTGAATTTTATGGATTCGTCATCTTTTCGATGGATGATTCAAGACCGCTGCTTGGCAGGTCGGCAGGATAGCTGACGATCTTTCCCTGGCTGTCGATCAGCACGAACAGCGGGAATGATTTGACATCATAATCCTTCAGGAGCCCGAGTTCATCGCCCAGGTGAAGGAACGTCCAGTTAAATTTCTTTTTAAGGTTCAAGAAGAAATTCATCTTCACAAACTCCTTATCAGCCGAAATGCTGACGAAATTCATCCGGTCATGGTATTTATCAACCATTGGTTTCAGGAATTCCATTTCGCTCAGGCAGACCTGGCAATAGGTCGTCCAAAAGCCTATCAGCACAGGCTTTCCCCTGAAATCAGAGAGGGAGACCTTTTTCCGGTTACGGTCCATTAATGTGAAACCCGGAGCTTCAGACCCCGGTTTGAGCCGGGTGACAAATTTCAGCACATCGTCCGCGATCGGGCGGTTTTCAGGGAATTTACTCTCTTTGGACATGCCCGCCAGAAGGTTCCGGATACTCTCTTTTTTATATTGCGGATCGCCGTACATCTCCATCATGGAGCGTAGCAGGACCAGTTCCCGGAGTTGTGGTTTCCGGAGGAGTGTATCGGCAGCAAGGGCTTTCATCAGTGTTGCATAACTGAAGGCACCGTCCAGCATCGCATTGTAGTTAAGAAACTTCAATGGCCGGGAGGTGGTTGTCATGTATCCTGAAAAAAATTCCATGAAAAAATCCATGTACTCGACGTTGTCGTAGAGGATCGGGGCATCCGAAAAATATTTTTTCACCATGTGCGGTTTACCCATGATGTTCGCCACCTGTTCGAGCGAACCGGTCTTGTATTTCATGTAATCGCCGAAATAAGGATTCTTAACCTCCGGAAATTTCCGTGCCATGTGCACCCTGAAAGTATCCAGCCGGTCCTTATCCTTGTTGCGGTAAAGGTCGTTGAAATGTTCCAGCACGAACACATTGTAGTCCTTGTTGAAGGCCTGGATCAGCGTGTTCAGGTCATCCGGACGGTTTCCGGAGATCACGATCTCCAGGCTCTGCGATTCAAGAAAAGGATTCATCTCCGTCATCTCATTGTAATTCAACGGGGAGATGGAAAGGGTGTAGTTCTTTCCCGGTTCAAGGAAAAGTTCGGCCCTGTGAAAATCGATGGCCACGGATACGGAAATCGTTCGGTCAAGCGGAAAGGAGAGCGAGAAAGCCCCGGTTGAATCGACCGTTGCTGCGGCAAGCGTTTTTCCCAGTCTCGTCAGCAGGTCAAGCGCCGTCACTACTTCGATCTTCCTTCCTTCGGCGCCGGGAGCGGTTCCGGTTATCTTCGTCAATTGAGCGAAGATCAGAGCTGGAACAAGAACAAAAAGCAAAACAAGTGTTATTTTCATAAAATTTTTAACACAATAGTCACAATAGGGCACATTAGGATCTATTGTGTTCTATTGTGCCTAATGTGGTTCAAAAAGTTAATTTATAAACCTGTGGAACTATTCATCTCTGCTGCGAGGATGGCCGGAACGAACTTGCTTACATTGCCGCCATTACGGAGGATATCCCTGACGACTGACGAACTCAGGGCCGCATATTCAGGGGCGCTCAGGAGAAAAACGGTCTCGATTTCCGGGGTCAGGGCTTTATTCATCAGTCCGATGGTACGTTCGAATTCAAAATCCGCTGAAGTCCTCAGACCACGCAGGATATAGTTGGCATTCATTTTCACGCAGAAATCGACCGTCAGGCCGGAATACTTGATAATCTCTACTCCCGGTTCATCACCGAAAACCATTTTCAGCCATTTCATGCGGATCTCCAGCGGGAAGAAACTTTTTTTCTCTGCATTTTCGCCAACCGCCACGATGATCTTGTCGAATACCGGCAATGCCCTGCGGATGATGGATTCATGTCCGCAGGTGATGGGGTCGAACGATCCCGGAAAAACAGCGATCTTTTGCATAGGAAGGAGTTTTCTAAGGCAAACTTACGTAAAATAATGGTTCAGGGAGTTATTCGAAGGTGAGCGAAAGCTGGAAGATCTTTGATTTGAGCGACGAGATGCTTTCCGTATAGATGTTGTTTTCATGCTTCAGCTGATCCATAAGGCCGTACATCATTTTCAGCTCGATGCCCAGCTTAAACCATTCATTGTAAATGTCAAAGCCTACGCCCACCTCCAGGTAAATATCGTTCTGGTTGAATTTCACAATCTTCTGGTCGGCATTGCGCTGTTCCCTCTTCTTGGCCTGTGAAGCCAGGTCAAGGGTGTACTGTGCCCCGCCCATGAGGTAGGCCCTCATATTGTTGTAACGGTCGGATTTGAATTTGAACTCAATCGGAAAATTCACGTAGGTAGAGGGAACCTTTTTCGTGATCGTCATCTGAGTGGTGCTTTCCTTCCTGTAAGTTACAATGGTATACACAATGTCGCGGTCGCCAAAGCTCAGCGAAGGGATGAACCTCAGGTCAAAATAATCTCCGATCTTCAGATCGCTCACAATGCTGATGACAAAACCGGGTGCCCCGCTGGAGTTGATGGACAATACTTTCGCCGAGTCGGGAAGCGGAAGAATATCGGGGATGTAAAGCGAATCGAAATTATGGGTAGGGAGATCGGCAATCGGACGGATGGTCAGGTAACTCATGTCTGCGCCCAGGACGAACCCGAAATGGAACCGGTCCTGGTCGTAGAAAGGATTGTTCAGGATCCATTGCTTCTGGCCAAACGCCTTTCCGGCAAGTGAAAGATAAAAAACAATCAGCGTAACGGCGATTAACCTTATAGATCTCAAGAATTAATTATGTTTTGTGTATGTCTTAAACGGCTTATCCCGGCTTTTATTTTAGTAAAGACCGCAGGAAAGATGGCAATTCGCTTATTTTTCACCTTTATAGATCGTGGAAATCCCGAAGGTCAGGGGACGTTTTGTTGTATTCTTCATTCCTACACGGTGCATGACCTCAAGAAAATCGTTTCCCGACGGAAATGCTGCGACCGATTCGGGCAGGTAAGAATAGGCCTGTTCATTTTTGGAGACCAGCCTTCCGATGACCGGGATGATAAACCTGGAATAAAAGCCATATGCCTGTTTCATCGGAAAGGATGACGGGTGTGAGAACTCCAGGATCATCATCACTCCGCCCGGACTCAGTACGCGCCTCATCTCTGAAAGTCCTTTTTCAAGGTCTTCGTAATTCCTTACTCCGAATGCTACGGTGACCGCATCGAAAGCGTCATCGGGGAACGGGATCGCTTCTGCATCGGCCTGCCGGAAGGTGATCCGCTCCTCAAGTCCTTTTTTCCGGACCTTTTTCTCCGCAATAGCCAGCATATCCGTGGCAAGGTCGATACCTGTGATCCGGGCAGTACCGAGCGAACTGATGGCGATGGCGAGGTCGCCGGTACCAGTGGCGACATCCAGGATATTCAAGGGTTTGAAGGCAGAAAGGTTCTGTACGAATTTTCTTCTCCACCCGTAATCGACCCCGAGCGAAAGAAAATGATTCAGGAAGTCATATTTTCCTGAGATGTCATTGAACATCAGCCGGACCTGCTCTTTTTTAGACATAAAATCGTAAATCTAAAATCGTAAATCGTAAATAAAAAAGGGGAACTTCTACAAAAGACGATCCCCTTAAAAACCCACTAAAAACAATCTTTATGCTCCGAGCATCAGTCTTTTGAATCCGGAGACCTTAAGGTCTTTGTCCTTCTCGCTGATGTACTGCCTGACCGTCTTCTTGGTATCCCTTACAAAATCCTGGTTAAGAAGGGTATTGTCCTTGAAGAATTTGGCCAGCTTGCCGGTGGCGATCTTTTCCAGCATCTCTTCCGGCTTTCCTTCCTGGCGTGCCTGTTCCTTGCCGATCTCGATCTCGCGGTCGATGGTTGCCTGGGAAACGTCGTCCTTATCAACGGCAACCGGGTTCATGGCAGCAACCTGCATGGCAAGTTCGTGTGCGATCTCTGCGATGCCCTTCACATCCTTATTGCTCATGCCGATGATGGTGGCGAGGCGGTTTCCGTGATGGTTGTATGCCGATACAAACGGTGCTTCCATCGACTCATAATGTGCGATCTGGATCTTTTCGCCGGTCTTGCCAAGCATTTCGTTCAGCTTCTCCTCCACTGTGTGCTCGCCAAGGTTCAGGCCTATGATGGCATCGGTACCGGCGGGACGTGCATTAATGCAAAGATCGAGAAGATCGTGTGCGAATTTCTTGAAATCATCGGTCTTGCCTACAAAATCGGTTTCGCAGTTGACCATGATGAGTCCTGCATAGGAATGATCATGTGCGGCTTTGGCGAGTACGATTCCTTCATTGGCATCGCGGTCGGCACGTTTTGCAGCGACTTTCTGCCCTTTTTTGCGCAGGTAATCGATGGCTTTATCAAAATCTCCTTCTGTTTCCTGGAGTGCCTTTTTGCAGTCCATCATTCCGGCGCCGGACATCTGACGTAATTTATTAACGTCAGCAGCAGTTATGTTTACCATAATTTTTATTTGTACATTAAAGGTTTTTGAAATTGACTCGTGATAAGGAATCTGGCATGTGAAGCGTGAGAGGTGAAAAGTGAGAGGAGAGGAAAATCAACCATTCACTTTTCACTTTTCACTTTTCACTACTTACTTTTTGTTGGATCTTCCGACCGGCTTGCTGATCCTTTTACGCGGAGCTTTTGATTTATCGGCTTCCTCTTCTGCAGCCGTCTTCAGCTTGGTAACCTTTGAATCGGTGAAATCTTTCTTGGCGATCGTGATTCCTTCTTCTTCCTCTTCAACATCAAGACCTCCGATCCCTGATTTCACTCCGAATTCGTCTTCAGTGCCCTCGCCTCTTTCATCGTGATCCTCCTCGGCTGCTTTCTTGTCGCGGTCGAGTTTCCGTTCGATCAATCCTTCTTCGATGGCTTTCACCATGGATTCAACGATGAGGGAGATGGATTTGGATGCATCGTCGTTGGCCGGGATGGGGAAATCCACCTGGCGCGGATCTGAATTGGTATCGACGATGGCAAAGGTCGGGATGTTCAGTTTCTTGGCTTCTGCAACGGCGATGTGTTCCTTCAGGATATCCACAACAAATACGGCAGCCGGAAGACGGTTAAGATCGGCGATACTGCCAAGGTTCTTTTCCAGTTTGGCACGTTCGCGGGTGATGGTAAGGCGTTCCTTTTTCGAAAGGTTGTTATAGGAAGGACTGCTCATCAGCTTATCGATGGAAGCCATTTTCCTGACGGCTTTACGGATGGTGGCGAAGTTGGTGAGCATACCGCCCGGCCAACGCTCGGTCACGTAAGGCATGTTGACTTTTCTTACATGTTCTGCAACGAGTTCCTTTGCCTGTTTCTTGGTGGCAACGAAAAGAACGCGTTTTCCTGATTTTGCAATCTGTTTTAAGGCTGAAGCGGCTTCATCCATCTTGGCCATGGTCTTGTAGAGATCGATGATGTGGATCCCGTTGCGTTCCATGAAAATATAGGGGGCCATTGCGGGGTTCCATTTTCTCTTCAAGTGACCGAAATGGACACCGGCTTCCAATAATTCATCAAAAGTGGTTCTGGACATAATTTGCTTACTATAATATCGATTTTAACGTTTGCTAAACTGGAATCTTTTTCTTGCTTTCTTCTGACCGAACTTTTTACGTTCAACCATTCGGGGGTCTCTGCGCATCAGGCCCTTTGCCTTCAGTGCAGGCCTGTTCTCCTCACTGATCTTGCACAGTGCGCGTGAAATTGCATGGCTGAGCGCTTCTGCCTGACCGGTGATTCCACCGCCATCCAGGTTGACTTTCACATCGTATTTTCCCAGGGAATTGGTGACGTTGAAAGGCTCAACCACCTGGTGTTGCAGAATAACTGTGGGAAAATAGTCTTTATAATCGCGGTCGTTGACCGTTATTTTACCATCTCCGTCTTTCAGGTAAATCCTCGCGACGGCAGTTTTTCTTCTGCCGAGGGCCATGATAACTTCCATATTATTTTATTGAGTTTAAATTGATGACTTTGGGCTGCTGTGCCTGGTGCGGATGCTCCGGACCGGCATAAACAAAGAGGTTGCGGAAGAGTTCACTTCCCAGGCGGTTCTTCGGGAGCATCCCTTTAATGGCCTTTTCAACCACGGCCGTCGGTTTCTTGGCCAGGAGTTCGCGGGGGCTGGTGGTTCGCTGTCCACCGGGATAACCGGTATGACGGATATATTCCTTGTCGGTCATCTTCTTGCCGGTAAGAATTATCTTCTCAGCATTGATGATGATCACATTATCACCGCAATCCACATGAGGTGTATAATTGGGTTTCAGCTTGCCCCTGAGCAATCGTGCTGCCTTGGTCGCCAAGCGGCCAAGTACCTGGTTTTCTGCGTCAATAAGTACCCACTCCTTGTTAACCGTTTCCTTGTTTGCACTTATTGTCTTGTAACTTAACGTATTCATGAATCTTTCTGGTTACTAAAGCGTTAATTTTATTCCCATCAAAAAGGGGTGCAAAAATAGAAAGAACTTTTTGATTTAACAAATTATATGAGGAACTTTTACTCCATGCCCTCATATCCAAACTTTCTTTACAACCATTATTTATACTTAAACCATCCTTTTTGTACCTTTTAAAACTCATTCCATGGCATTTAAAAAATAAGCACTTCATCCCCTGATTTTTTTCCCTTTTTCCCAATGCACCTCATCCCCCACCCCCTTCTCCCTTTTCTCAATTCTCCAATGCACCTCATCCCCCGCCCCCTTCTCCTGAAGGAGAAGGGGAGCTAGTTCATTGACAATTCATTCCTTTATTGATAATACATTTATTGTAACTTTACTTTATGGTTTTTATCAAGAAGACAAAGGAATATATGCTTCATCTTGATGCGAAAGAGGAGGTATTCAGGTCTGCTCATGCCTTACGGCATCAAATGACTGAGGCTGAAACAGTGCTGTGGGAAGAACTGAAAGGACGCAACCTGAACGGATTAAAATTCCGAAGACAACATCCTGTTAACCGTTATATTGCGGATTTTTATTGTCATGAAAAAAAGTTAGTTATTGAAGTGGATGGTGGAATTCATGAGCACAACTCCGTCATTGAACATGACGAAAACCGTTCTGCTGAACTTGAAAGGCTGGGAATCTGTGTAGTACGGTTTACCAATGATCAGGTTCTTAATAACATTAAAAGTGTAATCAATAAGATCAGAGAAATCACCGGTGAGGATTCAGTATCGAACGACGCCCCTTCTCCTTCAGGAGAAGGGGCCGGGGGTTGAGGTGCAGTGGCGGAATGCAGAAATGCAAAACGCAGGATCAGAATTATTTCCCTGATGTTATTACCTTTATCGTCTTAACTATAATCATAAATGAAAAATACCCTCCAAGCACTCCTTTGGGTCGGCATATTTGCGGCTGCCATGGCATTTCTTGAGAGCGCCGTTGTGGTTTACCTGCGTGCCGTCTATTATCCTGAAGGATTTGTCTTCCCCCTGAAAATGATGGATCCGGGCATCATGGTGACAGAAATTGTCCGTGAAGCAGCAACGATGGTCATGCTGATCACGGTCGCGGTGATTGCAGGGAAGAACGCCGTCAGCCGGTTCGCAATTTTTATTTATGCCTTTGCGATCTGGGACATCTTCTATTACATCTACCTCGTGCTTCTCCTCGGCTGGCCGTCTTCCATGATGACCTGGGACCTGCTCTTCCTGATCCCGGTTACCTGGGTCGGACCGGTACTGGCGCCAGTTATTAATTCCCTGACGATGATCCTGCTGGCAGTGCTGATCCTTAATTACAGGACAAAAAATGAAGTTTTCAGGGTCTCCTCGTTCGAATGGTTCCTGCTTATTCTTGGTTCCCTCGTCGTGATCTTTGCCTATACGCGGCCCTATATGCAATACATGCTTGCGCGATATTCCTTTTCCGAACTGCTGCACTTCAGCGGGAACCAGGCACTGACGGACTATGCTGCTGCCTTTGTACCGTTAAAATTCAACTGGATCCTGTTCTCGGCCGGGCAGGTGCTGTTCTTCTGGTCCATCGGGAACATGGTGCGGAGGATGTGGGACAAAAAAGCCTGAAGCGAAATAATTCATACTTTTGTGGCCGTTATAAGACATAAGTCATAAGGAATATGGCATATGTAATACGTTTTAAGACATTAAGACATTAAGACATTAAGACATTTGACACTAGCACATTAGATTTAAACACACAATAAACCCAGACGCACACAACAAATGACGTATGTCTTATGTCTTATTACTTATGACCAATAACTTCGAAATCTGTAATTGAATCTCAATGTCAATCAAGGTAAATTCCATCACCAAACTATACGGAACGCAGAAGGCGCTGGATGCTGTGTCGTTCGAAATTGCGCCCGGCGAAGTGGTTGGTCTTCTGGGACCGAACGGCGCCGGCAAAAGCACCATCATGAAGATCCTCACCTGCTTCATTCCTCCGACATCGGGCGATGCTTCCGTATGCAACTTCGACATCCTTGAACAATCGATCGAAGTAAGGAAAAAAGTCGGATACCTTCCCGAAAACAATCCCCTTTACCTCGATCTGTATGTCGAAGAATTTCTTTCTTTCATTGATGGGATTCTCGCTGCTTCCGGAATCCAGTCCCGCAAAGGCGGGATCTCCGCTTCGCTCCAACATCCGGCATCCGGCAGCCGCCAACGTATCGCCGATGTCATCGAACTGACCGGCCTCACCGCTGAAAAACACAAGAAGATCGGCGCACTTTCAAAAGGCTACCGGCAGCGTGTCGGCCTGGCCCAGGCGCTGCTGCACGATCCGGAAGTACTGATCCTCGACGAACCCACCTCCGGACTCGACCCAAACCAGCTGCTGGAGATCCGTTCCCTGATCAAAACCATCGGTAAGGAAAAGACCGTGATGCTTTCCACGCACATCATGCAGGAGGTGGAAGCCATCTGCGACCGGGCAATCATCATCCACAAAGGAAAGATCGTAGCCGATGATTCAACCGGAAATCTCCACAAGATCTCTTCCTCCGGAAATATCGTCAGCGTTGAATTCAGCTCAGAAGTCAACGCCGGTGTTCTTGCAACTATTCCCGGTGTTTCAATGGTCAAGCAGGTTTCCCCTGTCAGTTTCCAGCTTACGGCCAAAAACAATTTCGACATCCGGCCGGATGTATTCAGATTTGCCGTTGACAACAAGCTTACTGTACTTTCACTCCAGAAGGAAGAACTTAAGCTGGAGGAAGTTTTCCAGGAGTTGACAAAGGATTAGCTGATGAGCTTACGAGTTGATGCGGGGATGGCTTCCTCGCTGCGCTCCTCGCACATACAAGAATGGTCATCATTTAAGGAGATTGCTTCGCTTCGCTCGCAATGACAAGGAGTAAGGAATAATTGAAAATGTTGATATCTTTTCGCTCTTTCCATAATTACTTTTGTATAATGAAACGGATTAAAGGAAAACTCAATCCGTAAAAACATGAATACACTCAAAACAATTATCATCGTTTCTTTTATTCTGATTTCTCTGATCCTGAAAGCAGAGGTGAAAGAGATCCCTTTCTCGCTTGATGACAGGGATAAACTGATGAGGACAGAACTGAAAGTCGAATCCTTAAGATCTGAAATGACCGCAAGGTTTGAGTCCATGGATAAACGTTTCGACCAGTTGTTCAATTTCCTGTGGGCCATTATTGGCATTTTTACGACCATGGTGATCAGTGTTTTCGGTTTTGCATTCTGGGATCGTAAACTCTCCCTTGCCCCCATGAAAAAGGAAAACCTGAGAATCCTCACAGTCCTATCAGATTACGCGAAAACCCAGCCAAAGCTCCTGGAAATAATGAAAAATGCCGGGTTGATGTAGGCTCCCCCATTTTGCTTTTTGCATTTTGCATTTAAAATTTTTCTACTTTTGCACCCGCTGAGTGGACAAATTTGACTGATTGCAACCACGGAAAAAAATGCTAAAACAAGCTTTCCTTCCCGCCTTTCAATCTTCAGATCCAGGCTCAAAATCAAACTTAAACAACATACTCATTTAAACTTTTCATCATGGGATATTTATTCACATCCGAGTCCGTTTCCGAAGGACATCCGGATAAAGTGGCCGACCAGATTTCTGATGCTTTACTCGATGAATTTTTACGGTGGGATCCGGAATCGAAGGTTGCATGCGAAACATTTGTTACAACCGGGCTCGTCGTTTGCGGCGGGGAGGTAAGGACGGAAGGCTATGTCGACGTCCAGGAAACCGCCCGGAAGGTGATCCGCCAGATCGGATACACAAAAGCTGAATACCGGTTCGACAGCGATTCATGCGGTGTGGTTTCGACGATTCACGAACAGTCGAAAGATATAAACATGGGTGTTGTCAGGGAAAAACCGGAAGACCAGGGTGCAGGTGACCAGGGCATGATGTTCGGTTATGCCTGCCGTGAAATGGACAACCTGATGCCGCTCTCAAGCGAAGTCGCGCACATCCTCCTCCAGGAGCTGGCAGCGATCCGCAGGGAAGGAAAAGTAATGAAATACCTCCGCCCCGACAGCAAATCGCAGGTCACCATCGAATACGATGACAACAACCAGCCGAAACGGATCGATGCCATCGTGGTGAGCACACAGCACGACGACTTTGTAAAACCGAAAGATAACAGTGCAAAAGCCAATCATGCTGCTGATAAACAGATGCAGGACACCATCCGCAAGGACATCGAAAAATACCTGATCCCGAGGGTGATCAAGGACCTTCCGGCCCGGATTAAGAAAATGTTCCAGGCAGATTACAAACTTTTTGTCAACCCGACAGGGAAGTTTGTCATCGGCGGTCCGCACGGTGATACCGGTCTTACCGGCCGTAAGATCATCGTTGACACCTACGGCGGACACGGCGCCCACGGCGGCGGTGCATTCTCCGGAAAGGACTCTTCAAAGGTCGACCGTTCTGCAGCTTATGCAGCCCGTCATATCGCCAAAAACCTTGTTGCAGCAGGCCTTGCCGACCAGGTGCTGATCCAGGTGGCCTACGCGATCGGTGTTGCACAACCGGTAGGATTGTACGTCAATACCTATGGCACCGCAAAGGTGAAGAATGCCAAAGGAAAGCCTCTCACCGATGGTGAGATTGCCGCCAGGGTTCTGAAAATTTTCGACATGCGTCCATACGCCATCGTTCAGCGCTTCGGGCTGAAGAACCCGATCTACCTCAAAACGGCCTCCTACGGCCATTTCGGAAGAGATCATTATACGGAAGAAGTTGAAGTTTACTACCCGGTCAATGGCCAGAAGCCAAAAAGTGTCACCGGGAATGGAAACGGGAAAAAGACAATCTACCGCAAGAAGGTGGAATTCTTCGCCTGGGAAAAGCTGGATTATGTGCCGAAGGTGAAGAAGGAGTTCGGGATCAGGTAGGAAATTGGTACTTCGCGATATGTCATATAATCCCTCATAATCTTAACACCTGGCTGACAATGCCGCAGGAAATCGAACATAAGTACCTTATCCGCAAGGATTTCTGGTATGCAATCCGGAAACCGGAAGGGAAAATGATCCGGCAGGGTTATCTTGCAGGCGGATCAGAAAACACGATCCGTGTCAGGATTGCCGGTCCGGAGGCATTTCTTACCATTAAAGGACCTTCGGTGAACGCTGTCAGGCAGGAATATGAGTATCCCATTCCCGTCAGGGATGCAAATGAGATCCTAGATCTCTTCACTCAAAAAATCATTGAAAAGATCCGTTACAGGATCAATTTTGAAGGAAAGACCTGGGAGGTGGATGAATTCTTCGGGGCAAATGACGGGCTGATCCTGGCTGAGATTGAACTCAGGTCACTGGATGAAACTTATGAAAAGCCCGCATGGCTTGGTGAGGAGGTGACCCATGATCCCCGGTATTACAATTCCTACCTCGCTGAACATCCCTTTTCGTCCTGGTAAAAAAAGAAGGCCGCTTCACACGAAACGGCCTTCTTCATTTATAGTTCTATGTTATTAATGCTTTATGATAAGCTTCCTTGTAAACAATGCTTTTCCATCCTGGTTCAGTGAATAGAAATAGATCCCCTCGGGAAGATCGCTCACCGGAACCGAGATTTTTCCTTCCGGGTTGATCAGCGTGATCTCTTTCACCTTTGATCCGAGCACATTCCTTATGATGATTGATCCTGCTTCACCTGTATTGACGGAATAACTGAAATTCACGGCTGTGTTTGCCGGATTGGGATATGCATTCCCAAGGGCGGTCTTGGCCAACGGTTCCTGAACGCCGACCGGGAAGGCACCGAAGGAAACATTTACACAAACCGAATCCAAAGGATTGGCCTCGTCATAAAATACGTAGCGGATCCGTGATACTCCTGAAAATCCCAGCGGGTTGTAATGACCCGAGAAATTGATCGAATCGGTGAAATTGCCGGGCACTGCCATTGGCGGGGATACGAAGATATTCGGCGGATAGCATAATCCCCAGCAGAATGTATTCATCGTTCCGGTTACAACCCCCAGCTCAACCTTTTTTACGATCACACTGATCGCATGGGCCGTAGTGTTTGTCACAAAAATGTGGCATGCAACCTCATCATCAAGAACATGCCCTTGCTTATTGTAAACAGAATTATTGGGGACAGGTCCCGTACTGTCTGAGAGGCTCAGCGACTGGGAGTATGCATATACCACAGTAACCGATGCAAAAAGAAGGGAAAGTACAATTTTTTTCATAACGAGCTTTATATTTGGCGATGAGTGATTTGTTATCCGGTTACAAAGGTACGAATTTTTATTTTTATTTTCTTCAGGGAGCGTCAGGAAATTTATTCCTTAAACGATAAATATGATGAAATTTCGTCTTAATTTTGATGCATCGTTTTGAATTAACTTTTCACAAAAAATTATGAAAATGAAAAAATTCTTCCTTCTTTGCATTCTTGGTACATGGACTGTTCTTGGCTTTGGTCAGTCCCAGCGCTTTGTACTGTTCGAGGAGTTCACAAATGCCAGTTGCGCACCCTGTGCTTCACAAAACCCCGCATTCGATGCCTTGCTTTCTGCAAACACAACAAAATGCACTTCCATCAAATACCACACAAACTGGCCCGGTGTCGACCCGATGAATGCCCAGAACCCGACGGATGTGGCAGCCCGCGTTTCCTATTACCAGGTTTCCGGTGTTCCCTATGCGGTAATGGATGGATCTCCCGCTACCGGCTCCAACTATGTAGGTGCTCCCGCCAACGTCACCCAGACCATGATCGATAACGAGTATGCCGTTCCTTCGACGTTCGATTTGTCGATGATGCATAGCATTTCTGCTGGCAACGACAGTATTTTCGTGACGATGCTCGGTGTATGCACCCAGGACGTTACGGGAACATTTTTAGGACAGATCGGCGTCATCGAGAAACACATTCATTTCAGCTCCCCCCCGGGTACCAACGGCGAACGTGACTTCTATAATGTCATGAAAAAGATGCTTCCCACTGCAGGCGGCACTTCCCTGCCTTCTTCATTCCAGGCGGGCGATTATTTTATCATCCAGCAATCCTGGAAGCTGGCAAACGTCTATTCGATGTCGGAATTAAGCGCTGTCGGGTTTCTCCAGAACAATGCGAACAAGAAAGTTCACCAGGCTGCAAACAGCAGCACCAGCCCGCTCACAATGCCATTCGATAATGATGTCGAGCTGATGGCCACCACCAATTACGCCACCACTAACTGTTCAGGAAGCATCGCCCCCATCGTTACCTTCCGGAACAACGGCAACAACCCCGTCACATCCCTGGCCATACAATATTATGTGAACGGGATGACCCCAAATACCTTTACCTGGAACGGGAATCTTGCCACACTCCAGGAAACCGATATTGCCCTTCCGGCCATTTCCTTCAGCCCCGAATCATCGAACAACCTGATGATCTATGCTTACCAGGTAAATAGTGCCACCGACCAGTATCCGAAGAATGATACAGCCGATATCACTTTCGGAAATGCCCCGGTTTCGCACGTGTATGCCCTGCTGAACCTGCACACCGACAAGGCCCCGGCGGAAACCACCTGGGATCTGAAGGATGGAAGCGGAAGCGTGGTCGATGCCGGAGGTCCATATACTCAACAAAACCATTCCTACACTGACACCCTGCACATGGCCGGAATCGGTTGCTATACCTTTACCCTTTATGATGCAGGCGGCAACGGACTTTGCTGCTCGAACGGTTCCGGCGGCTACCAGCTGACGACCAATACCGGTTCGGTCATCAAGCAGGGAACTTCGTTCGGCAGTAACGAGTTCACTGAAATCAACATGGACTGGGCAACCGGAATGGAACAATACGAACTATCGGACCTGAAGGTATTCCCGAACCCGGTTACCGGTGTGGCCAACGTCAGTTTCAACCTGAAGAACGCTGAATCCGTTATCCTGAACCTGTACAATTCAACCGGACAGCTTGTGAAATCGGTTAACCAGGGAAGTTTCCCGGCCGGAAACCAGGAGTGTTCACTGGATGTACACAACCTGCAAAGTGGTATTTACATGCTGAAGATGCAGGCCGGTGCACAGGTGTTTATCAGCAAGATCTCGGTAACGAAATAAGGTTAACGGTTGTGCGGGATCCGCACTTCTATGGCACCAACACCATATTTATGCATGGGGGCATCGAAGACTTCGATGCCCTCCTGTTTTTTCAGGTGATCCATCAGAACATCCTTCAGTACCCCGTTCCCGACACCGTGAATGAAGATAACCTTCAGGAATCCGCCCGCGATGGCGCTTTCCATGCAGCGCAGAAAATAGTTCTTCTGGTATTCCAGGATCTCCACCTTTTCAAATGAGGAAGGATCTTCAACGAGTTCGTGTATGTGCAGGTCAACAACTGCTTCCCGTTCACCCGTTTTGTGCCGGAAGATAAACTCATCCGTATTCCCGGGCTGATTGCTTTCAATCTTTTCCGGGGCCTTCTGGTCTTTTTCCACGGGGATCTCTTTTTCCACTGTGGTTATTCTGATCACGATGCCTTTACCCTTTATGAACGGAGACTCTTTATAACTTGTATCGGAATAAAATTTCTTTCCGGAAATAGAAAAACCTGCCTGGAAGGGCAAAGGGACTACCGGCGTCCGTTCCCTGTGGAAAAGGAACTGAAGTGAGCCCTCCGTCCATTGCGGCAGATCATCGCGCTGAATTGTTGCGATGCGGAGCCTTGTCCCGGCAATCACCGAACCATAATCCACTCCTGACCAGCCGGATTCTTCATTTTTCCGGAACAGGTTGTACAGAATATCATACGAGGTGTTGTTGATAAGATATACATCCAGCGGACCGGTGATCATCCATTTCTGGTCATGCGGAACAAATGCCATGAAGGCATCTTCCGATTTCCGCGAATGAATTATGTTTTTCGGCAGTTGTTCTATTTCTTCAGCGGGCTGGCCGGCATCCTGTTCCTGTTCATCCCCGGCCGGAACATCAAACTTTTGATCGAAAAACCGGGAACCTGCATCCCCCGTTTCGATCAGCAGCAGTTCACTGGCCTGAACGGGGATCTCGAATCCGTCTTCGATCGCAACCAGTACCAGCCGGCTGTCGATGATCCTCCTGACGATTCCTCCCCCGGATTCATTCAGAAACTTTACTCTATCACCTGGTTTGAAATTCACAGAATTTATATTTTATTTACGATTTGGTCTTGATAAGTGATAAAAACGAATGGCGCTTAGCGCTTAGCGAATAATAATTTGCAAAGTTACTCTATCCCTGAATGACTTAACTGCAAAATAAATTCATATTTAAGATTTTTTGTATATTGCGCCATTATTAACCAAAAACACAAATTATGCGGAAAGTTTCTCTCCTGCTGTTATCGTTATGTATAACAGCAACGACATCTTTTGCGGGCGGCTACCAGGTTGGGTTGCATAGCCAGCGGAACATCGGCATGGGGCTCATCGGGACATCCCTGAACTACGATGCCAGCGCGCTGTTCTACAATCCGGGCGGTGCACCATTTATCGATTCAAAGTTCAGCTTTTCAGGAGGTATGACTTTCCTGATGGCTCGGACAACCTTCCAGGCCAAGGATGAGGCCTACCAGGCAGAGATCAAAAACCAGCTGAACTACCCGTTCTATTTCTATGCAGCTTACAAGCCGACCAAGAATCTGAGTGTCGGGCTTGCTGTCAATACGCCCTATGGATTAAGCATCGGCTGGCCCAGCGACTGGAAAGGCCGTTTTGTGATCCAGGACATTTCCTTCAAAGCCATTACTTTCCAGCCCACGGTATCGTATAAATTCAACGATATTATCGGGATTGGCGCCGGTCTGATCATTGCAACCGGAAATGTAAAGCTGACCAAAGCCGTACCCCTGGAAGACGCCAGCGGGGAAGGACAGGCCAACATCAAGGGAAGTACAACAAACTATGGATACAACGTCGGTGTCATGGTTCACCCGATCAAGGGGCTGAACCTCGGGCTCGATTACCGTTCCAAGATCCTGATGAAGGTCAAGAACGGCAGCGTTGACTTTACCGTTCCCACAGCCGCTGCATCAAATTTTGCAGCCACTTCGGTGGATGTCACATTACCCCTTCCGGCCAACCTTGATTTCGGGGCATCTTACGAAATCAACGAACACTGGATGATCGGACTTTCCCTCAATTATGTTTTCTGGAATGTTTATGATTCGCTTGTCTTCAATTTCACTCCTGCAACGGAAGCGGTGGGCAGGACTGCAACCGCGAAAATGTATGATAATAAGCTCATCACACGGTTAGGGGCACAGTGGAAAATCAACAAACTTATTACTGTGAGAGCCGGCGGTTATTACGATCCTTCTCCTGTTAAGGATGATTATCTCGATCCGATGCTGCCGAGCGCAAATGAAATCGGTCTGACCTGTGGTCTTTCTGTTTATCCGACCAAAGGATTAAGCATTGATGCTGCCTTTGAGTACCTGATGAGCGGAGAGCGGAATGGCAACGACATCAACGATAATTTCGCAGGCACTTACAAATCGGCCATTTTCATGCCCGGGATCGGCTTAACCTATAATTTTTAACCCTTAAATCGTGAGCACTATGAAAAAATTAATTTTCTTCATCATATCCCTCGCACTCTTATCCGCCTGTAAGCAAAAGATCGACGAATTCAAGGTGGACAGAGGATCTGCGGATTTCTCCAAGTTTGTGGCAATCGGCAATTCGCTGACTGCAGGTTATGCCGATGGCGCACTTTACAATTCAGGTCAGCTGAATTCTTTTCCCAACATCCTTGCCGGACAATTCCAGCAGGCAGGCGGCGGCACTTTTGTACAACCCATGGTTGAAAGCGATTATGGAGTAGGACTTCCGGGCTTCCTTCCGAAACTGATCCTGGGTTATAAGCAGGATTGTGCCGGAGTTACGTCCCTTGGACCTGTTCGTTCCACGGGAACACTTACCCCGTTTGCACCCGTCGGATACCCGGTTGATAATTTCGGAGTTCCGGGGGCAAAATCATTTCACATCCTTGCACCCCATTATGGTGACCCGGCTTTGATGGCGCTCGGAATGTCAAATCCTTATTTTGTAAGGTTCGCATCTTCACCGGCAACGACTGTTCTTGCCGATGTCATGGCCCGCAACCCGACCTTCTTCACAATGTGGCTGGGAGATAATGATGTTCTTTCCTATGCACTTTCCGGCGGCGCC
The DNA here is from genome assembly GCA_026391805.1 of Bacteroidota bacterium. GTDB lineage: Bacteria > Bacteroidota > Bacteroidia > Bacteroidales > FEN-979 > FEN-979. Next base: position 124,514 of record JAPLDJ010000009.1, read on the forward strand.
GGCGATACAATTACCAGCCCCGGATTCTTCCAGAATGTCATGGGTTATATTCTCCAGACCGTGACAGCCCAGGGAGCAAAAGGCGTTATCGCTACAATACCTGATGTGACATCCATCCCGTACTTTACAACGATCCCTTATAATGGTCTGTACCTGAGCAGGCAATCTCTGGTTGACTCCGTTAACGGGGCCATGGCAGCTGTTTACCACCTGCCATATGTCTATCAGCTCGGATACAATCCGTTCCTGATGTTTGATCCGGCTGCTCCTAATTTCTTTAAGGTCCGCCAGATGAAGCCGGGAGAAATGGTTCTGCTATCCGTGCCGCAGGATTCAATGAAATGTTACGGAATGGGCATCATCAGCAAGCTGACCTTCACGCCCTGGGGTATCCCGAACCAGTTTGTACTTGATTCCGCTGAAATTGCAAACCTTAAAAACAACACGGTCCAGTACAACCTGATCATTGCAGGACTTGCAAATACATTTAACCTCGCCCTCGTTGACATGAATGCCAAGATGGTGAATCTTCAGAAAGGAATCGTTTGGGATGGCATCAAGCTGAATGCAGATTTTGTAACAGGTGGCGCATTTTCACTTGACGGTATTCATATGAATCCAAGGGGATGTGCTGTTGCAGCAAATTATTTCATTGAGGCTATCAATGCCAAATATGGCAGTACAATTTCACAGGTTGATATCACAAAGTACCACGGGGTCATATTCCCGTAGTGCCTGATCCGACATGAATAAAAAAAACCGTTTCCCGGGTTCCGGGGAACGGTTTTTTTGTTGGGGAAAGCGAAGTAGCGAAGTAGCGAAATTAATTATCCATTATCAATTATCAATCATCAATTACCAAGGAACCGTAGCATCTTCCCTATAGCCCGGCCACGGTGGCTGATGCCGTTTTTCAGGTAAGGAGGCATCTGGGAAAATGACTGTAATTGTCCTTTGGGCCGAAATACCGGGTCGTAGCCGAAGCCGTCGGTTCCTTTCCTTTCCGTAAGAATGATGCCGTCGACCCGGCCTTCGAAAAGGTGTTCTTTACCTTCAAGGATCAGGCAGATCACGCACCGGAAGCTGGCTTTCCTGTTCTCAACTCCTTCCAGTTCAGCCAGTATTTTCCTGACGTTGTCATCGAAACTGCATCCTTCTCCGGCGTAACGGGCGGAATATACGCCAGGCCGGCCGTCGAGGGCATCGATAAAAAGACCGGTATCATCGGCAAAGCAATCCCTGCCCGTCCGTTCATAGACAAACCGGGCTTTCTGGCAGGCATTTTCTGCGAGGGTATCGCCCGTCTCCGGGATATCGCCTTCAAAACCGGCATCATTCAGGCTTATTATTTGGATTGAAGTCCCGATGATCTCCCGGATTTCCCTGAGCTTATGCTGGTTGTTTGTAGCGAAAAGAAGAGTAGTCATCAGCAATTAGTAGTTTGTAGTTTGTAAATAGACTTTTATTCCATCCTCCATCTTCCATTTTTAATCACCACAGATATACACAGATTCCACAGATTAAGCCACAGATTAAGCCACAGATTATTTCCATTTCAATCATCCATCCTCCATTTTCGGTCTTCTGACCTCTGATCTCCGACCTCAATCAGATTATTTACAACCTTTCAGCGCCTCGACGATCATCTTCTCAAACAGTTCGGAAACGTTCCACCCATCTGCGCGGGCCATCTTGGGAACGATGCTCTGTTCCGTAAGCCCGGGAACGGTATTGACCTCCAGGAACCAGAATTCATAATTGCTGTAGATGTAATCAAAACGCACCACACCCCTGCAGTTGAGCTTTTCGTAAAGGCTTTTCGAGATCTTTTGGCATTTTTCAGCGACATCATCGTCGATTCCGGCCGGAACAACCTCTTCAGCAAGCCCGTCCTGGTATTTTGCCTCATAATCAAAGAAATCTTTCTTTGAGATGATCTCCGTCACAGGCAGGGCAACGATGGAACCTTCGGTCTGCAAGACCCCGCAGGTCAGTTCCCGTCCCTGGATGAAATCTTCAACCAGCACTTCATCGTCTTCCTGAAACGCCTTTTCAATTGCTGCTTCCAGCTCTTCCGGCTGATTCACTTTCGACATCCCTACACTCGAACCACCGTTGTTGGGTTTTACGAAACAGGGGAAAGAGACCTCTTCCCACACGGCATAAACCGGGTCGGGCATGGAACGGTAGAGGTGAACTGAATTGGCCGTCCGTATACCGTTTGCGGCGACTACCTTTTTGCAGAAACTCTTGTTGAAAGTGAGGGCCGAGGTGGTGACACCGCTGGAAGTATAAGGAATACCAAGCATATCAAAATAGCCCTGCAATTTTCCGTCCTCCCCGGGTGTGCCATGGATGGCATTGAAAACAACATCAAAGCAGATCTTCTTCCCGTCAAGGATAATTGTAAAATCATTTTTTTCGACCGGGATCTCCCTGCCGTCCATTCTGCAGATCCACCCTTTCCGTGAGATCTCGATAAGGTAAGGCGTGAATTTTTCCCGGTCGAGGCGCTGGAACACCTGTAAACCGCTTTTCACGGAAATTTCAAATTCGCCGGAATCACCTCCGCAGACAACCGCAATATTGAGCATAGGGTACTGATTAATGAGAGACAAAAATAGGAGAAAAATGATGATCCCCGGAAGAAAAGTTTCAGTTTGGTCGGGAACTTATCAGAAGCATCCGGTCATCTGAGCGGGAAATTCAACCCCTCCGGGGCTGATATTCTGGTGGGGTTTTATGCCATGAGCTACGCTCATGGTTATTCAGACCAGGCTCTTTCAGAGCCTTTTGCAAAAAGCATCTTCTTCCTTCCAGTAACGAAATGCCACGAAGTGGCTGCATATCAATAACCGTGGATGAAATCCACGGTTATACTCACGCTACAAATCCCAGCCCTGAAAGGGCTGAACATTATGATTAAGCCCCTCCGGGGCTGATATTCTGGTGGGGTTTTATGCCATGAGCTACGCTCATGGTTATTCAGGTAGAGTTCCTTCGGAGCATTCACAAGATTTTCACAATATAGAATCATTTTCTGATTTATCCCCGGCATAACATCCTGCAAAATTGTCGGGAAGCCATTTGCGAATCTGCTAAAAAACCTGTAGGTTTGTCAAGAAATACAATAAACCTGAGGTTTTCAGGTTAATTACATAAAAACGGAAGGATGGATTTTTTCAGCTTTTTATTCTCGCGGAGATTTCTCAGGCATTTGTTGGGAATGATCGTGGTGGTGGCCATTCTGGTATGGGTCGTTCTGCTTTCACTGAAGATCTATACACAGCATGGAAAATACTACACCGTTCCCGATTTTTCCGGGAAACTGATCAGTGATGTGACGGCCGGTGAGGATTCGAAAGTGTTTGAATTCGTGGTGATCGATTCGGTGTTTGAAGTGGACAAGCCCAAAGGTATGATCCTCCGCCAGGATCCGTATCCTGATTCGAAGGTCAAATTGAACCGGAAGATCTACCTGACCATCGTATCCTTCCTCCCGGAAAAAACAGTGATGCCCGACCTGAAGTACCTTACACTGAGGCAGGCGGTCACCACGCTTGAAAGTTGCGGGCTCAAGGTCGGAAGGATCACCTACATACCCACGTTTGATGCCGATGCCGTGCAGCAGCAGCGATACAAAGGCGAAGTGATCGCCCCCGGTACCCGGCTCGATAAAGGATCGGTCATCAACCTAACGGTGGGAATCGGATCGAAAGGACAGGCGGAGGTTCCGGTGCCGGAGGTGGAACAGGATTCGATGTAGATAACTTGTGAACTGGCGAACTGGTGAACTATTGAGTTTTTTGACTTTATAAACTTTACAAACTTTACAAACGTTATAAACTGATTTTGTAATTTTGACCTGAATGCGAATACTATCCATTATATTATCTTTTCTCTTCTGCGGAAGCGTGTTCTCACAGGAAGTGGTAACGGGCCTGCAATTCAACAAGGCCGTCCAGAAGAAGTTCCTGGAAGAGAAAATGCTGAAAGCGGGCGCCGGCGATGATACCATCCCGGTAACCCTGCCGTTTTACGATGACTTTTCCGCAAACGGGGTTTTCCCCTCTTCCCTCCGCTGGATCGACCGGTATGCATTTGAGAACAATGATTACCCGGTTTACCCGATCGACCTTGGGGTAGTGACCATGGATGCCATCAACGACTCCGGCTCGATGTACCCGGATGCTGTCGCTGGTCCGTTGCCCTTTATTGCCGACCACCTGACCTCACGGTACATCCGCCTGGATTCCGTTTTTACTCCGGTTCCAAGGGCCTTAACCCCAGCCGATTCGGTTTACCTGAGTTTCTATTACCAGCCCCAGGGAAGAGGATCGGCCCCTCATACTTCGGATACACTGATCCTTCAGTTTCTCCTCGAACCCGAACATGACAGCATTTCCCCGGTCGATACGACACTGATCCCTGACCGATGGAGTCGGACCTGGTATGCCAACGGAACATCCCTCGACACGTTTTACATCAATAACAACCTCTTCTTTAAACGTGTGATGATCCCCATCACCGATACGTTGTTCTTCAAAAAGAAATTCCGGATCCAGTTCTACAACTATGTGAGCCTGGCAAGCAGCACACTGCCCAGCTGGCAAAGCAACTGCTGCCAGTGGAACCTCGACCAGGTGTACCTGAACTATGGCAGAAATATGAACGATACGGTCCGGGCAGAGCTCCGCTTTACGGAACGGCCGCCCTCGATGCTGAAGAATTATATTTCAATGCCCTACCTGCAATACAGCAACGATCCGGGAAACGAAATGCGTGACTCCTTGTCGATGATCCTGACCAACCGTGACCTGACCGCTCACAGCGTCAGGCACTCCTACTCTGTTACGCAGGTAGGAGGAAGTTTCAGCAAAAGTTACGAAAGCCCTTCCTTCAACCTGCTGCCCTATAACCAGTATGCGTTCGGATATACCACACATCCGCCGGTCAATTTCACCTATCCGATTTCGACTGCAGACAGCGGGCTTTTTAAAGTGCAGCATGTGATTCGTGATCTCGCCCCCGGGTCCTTAATGCCGGATACCATCACGGCATACCAGCGCTTCTACAATTTTTTCGCCTATGATGACGGATCCGCCGAAGCCGGTTACGGACTGAAGGGAACAGGAGCCATGATGGCCTACAGGTTCAACCTGAACTTATCGCCCGATACCCTCCGGGCCGTCCGGATCTTTTTCAACCAGACCCTTTCACAAACGAACCAGCAGTTTTTCTACCTTACGGTATGGAACGACAACAGCGGATTTCCCGGTGATACGATCTATTCCCGGCTGGCCTATCCGGGATATTCCGACAGCCTCAACGATTTTAAAACCTACCGTCTTGAAAAACCTGTAAGGATCAGCGGAGCCTTCTATGTCGGGACCATCCAGACCACCGACGACAACCTCAACATTGGTCTCGACACCTATGACAACGCCGCGGCAAATCTTTTTTACAATGTCACCGGCCCTTGGATCGCTTCTTCCATTTCAGGCGCGCCCATGGTCAGGCCCGTCATCGGCAAGCCGCTTCCCCTTGGAATTACTTCCCTGTCGGTTCAGAAAAGGACGCTGACGGTTTACCCGAATCCCTGCAATACAGGACGGATCCGCCTATCCATGCAGGGAATGACCGGTAACCAGGACAACAACGACGTTACCATTTCCATCACCGGGCTGACCGGACAGGAAGTTTATCATTCAGGATGGACTGAGATCATCGATGTTTCCATGCTTCCGGCAGGAATGTATTTCATTAAGGCTCAACACAGGGGGGATCTTCAGCACTCCGTCGCAAAGCTGATCATCATGAAATAATTTTCTTTCTTTTCACGCCCCGGTCATGATCCCTCAAAATGTGACAGCAGACGAGAATAACGAATTGTACGAACACTTCCGTTTCGTTGTCGATAAAGGCCAGGGGCTTATCCGGATCGACAAATACCTGGCTGCCAAAATTGAAAACTCCTCCCGCACGCGGATCCAGAACGCCGCCAACGCCGGCAATATCCTTGTGAACGGCACAGCGGCCAAACCCAATTACAGGGTCAAACCGGAGGATGTGATCAGCATCGTTTTGCCGCATCCTCCGCGCGATACCGAGATCTACCCTGAAAACATCCCGTTCAACATCGTTTATGAAGACCGTGATATCCTCGTGGTGAACAAAGAGGCGGGCATGGTAGTGCATCCCGGTCACGGGAATTTTACAGGAACGCTGCAGAATGCCCTCGTTTATCATTTTCAGGAGAACCTGAAGGATGAACCCGACGCCAAAGTCTTCCTGGTCCACAGGATCGACAAGGATACCTCCGGGATCCTCCTGATCGCAAAAAATGAAATCGCCCAGAACAGGCTTGCCAAACAATTTTTTGATCACACCATCGACCGGAAATACATTGCACTGTTGTGGGGGAACCTGGCGGATGACGAAGGAACAATTTCGGGTTTTATTGCACGCGATTCCCGCGACCGGCTCGTCATGAAGATCTATCAGGAAGAAGAAAAAGGCCGGAGCTCGGTGACCCATTACAAGGTGATCGAACGGTTCGGCTATGTAACCCTCGTTGAGTGCGTTCTTGAGACGGGCCGTACACACCAGATCCGCGCCCATTTCAAACACATCGGCCACCCGCTGTTTAACGATGAAAAATATGGCGGCGATGAGATCCTGAAGGGGACGACATTTACAAAATACAAGCAATTCGTCCAGAACTGCTTCAAGCTGATACCCCGCCAGGCGCTGCATGCAAAGTCGCTGGGGTTTATCCATCCCTCCACGGGCCAGTATATCTTTTTCGACAGCGATTACCCGGATGATATGAAGGCAGTGGTTGAAAAGTGGAGGAACTATAGTGTACACAAAGGATTGGAGAGTGAAGGGGAAAATAATTAGCGAAAGGCGAAAAGCGAAAAGCGAAATAATCTGTGAAATCTGTGGTTAATAATGAAGAATGAAAATGAATATAAACCTGGAATCATTGACTACGTAGTATCGTGCTATTTCTGGAGTTCACTGTACCTGATCTCAATGATCCTTTTTCCGGTTTCAATCACGACATGGCTGGTGACAATCCTATTTGACAAAAAGCGCATCCTTCTCCACAAGTTCACCTGCACATGGTCAGATATCGTTCTGTCCATCAATCCCTATTGGAAGGTTCGTGTGGAAGGAAAGAAAAAGATTGAACCGCACAAGGTGTATGTGATGGTTTCCAACCACCAGTCCGGGGCCGATATCCTGGTGCTATTTAAGCTTCACCGTCATTACAAATGGGTAGCAAAGCGATCGCTTTTCTATGTTCCCTTCATCGGGTGGAACATGTGGCTGAACGGATACATCTCCATCGTAAGAACGAGAGGAAGAAGCAAGCTGATGATGATGGACAAGGCAGCCAGTTCAGTAATGAAAGGGAATTCGGTGATGCTTTTCCCCGAAGGAACCCGCACCCGTGACGGAAACATCCAGCCCTTTAAAACCGGAGCTTTCCGCCTTGCACTCGACACGGAATCCGCCATTCTGCCGATCGCAATCAAAGGAACTTTTTCAGCGATCCGCAAGGCCAGTCTCCTGATCCATAAAAATTACGACCTGAAGGTCACAGTGCTTGACCCGATCCCGTTCGAGGTCATCTCAGAAATGGAACCAAAAGAGATTGCAGAGCTCGTGCATGATCAGATCCGGGCGGAGTTGGAGAAAGAGCAATAGCGAAAAGCGAAAGGCGAAAAGCGAAATAAATATCAGTTGTCAATTCCCTATTGCCTATTCCCTATTGCCTGATACAATGAATCCCTCTCCACCGGCTTCCTCCCCGCTGCAGTAATAAGTTTTATCATCTCAGAAACTGTGAAAGATGGATTTTGTTCCGATGCACCGGCCAGGGAATAGATCTGCGTGGAATCATTGATGGTGCCATCCATATCGTCGACGCCAAAGGCCAGTGAAAGTTGCGCCATTGGCTTGCCGATCATCGGCCAGTAGCTTTTCAGGTGCGGAAAATTATCCAGGTAGATGCGTGCTATGGCATAATTCTTCATGTCATCAATCACGCTCGCTTCGCGGATCCCCGACAATTCATTGTTGCTGTTCTTGAATTTCAAAGGAATGAATGCATTGAATCCGCCGAAACGATCCTGGGATTCGCGCAACAGCGTCATATGCTTTATCCTGTGTCCGTAGTTTTCGATGTGCCCGTAAAGCATGGTGGCATTGGAGGTGATGCCCAGCCTGTGAGCGGCTTCGTGGATCTCGATCCAGCTTTTCGTGGATGCCTTGGTCGCACAGATCTCCTTCCGTATTTTATCATCAAAGATCTCCGCTCCTCCGCCGGGAATTGAATCAAGACCGGAGGCCTGGAGGAATTTCAACCCTTGTTCATTGCTGACTTTGGCCTTCCTGATGATGTATTCCATTTCCACTGCCGACAAGGCCTTGATATGGATATCAGGCCTGATCGCCTTGATCTTCCGGAAAAGATCTTCATAATAATAAAGGTCCTTGTCGGGATGAACCGCCCCGGTGATGTGGACTTCCCGCACGGTCTCATCCTGTTTTCTCACAATGTCAAGCATCTCCTCAACGGGAAGGTCCCATTTTTTCGGACTGAAATGATGGGAATAGGAACAGAACCTGCATTTGTTCACGCAGATGTTGGTCGGTTCGATGTGGAAATTACGGATGTAATATGCATCGTTCCCGTTTTTCCGGAACCTCACGTGGCCGGCCAGCGTGGCAAGAAAGCCGGGGCTGGCCTTTTCATAAAGCAGCAACCCTTCTTCCGGAAGTATCCGGGCACCCGACAGCACCTTCAGTGCAACATCTTTCAGACCTCCTTCCACCCTCGATCCGAGGATGAATTGTTCATTCAGTACAGGTTCCATCCGCTATTGCCTGATCATTTTAAGTGTAGATACTGACCCGGGGAAGGTGACCCGAAGGAAATACATTCCCTGCGACAGGCCGGGGAAAGAAAGTGAAACGGAGGAAGAACCTCCTATGTTGACTGAACCTGACCATACGGTGATTCCCGTAAGGTTGATCACTTCAAGGCTACCGCTGTTTTCACTGATCCCTTCTGTTTTCAGGGTTACACTTTCGGTGAATGGATTCGGGAATAACATGATGGAGGCGCCATGCGGCAGAACCGGAACCCCCGACTGCAGTCCTTCAAGAATAAACACCCCGGTACTGTCGGGATCCAGCCAATCCATCAGCCGCTTGGTTGAATCGCTCCCGTTCCTGTCCCATGACCATGAGAACTTGCCATAATAATCCGGTGAATCAAGATTGGAAGGATCGCAGGAAGAATCTCCGCCTGTCAGTGTGCCGACGATCCTGCCCTTGCTGTCGAATATCGGGGAACCCGATGATCCGCCTTCAGTAACCCCGTGACCGCTCACCGTCTGGATCCAGGTTACTTTCCAGTGGCAGGGATTGGGATTGCTGACATAGTTTGAGGTTATCAGCGGCTGGTCGTAGGTGGATATCTTTTTGATGTCCCCACCCGGGTGGTGGATCCCGACACCCGATGGACTGGTTGTATCTTTCCTGCTCCATCCGTTAAAGAAGACGTCGAAGGTGCCCGGGATATTTTCGTTCAGCAAAATCAGGCAGAAGTCAGAGCCTGTATCGCCTGCATCCCCGCCGTGAGCTTTCATGGTTGCACCTGTTATTGACTTATAACCGGGCAGTGTACCCGGATTCGGACAACCCGGCGCTTCAAATTCAAAATAGAAAATCCATTCCAGCAAATCGCTGACGGTTGCACCCTGCAGGCAATGATCGGCTGTGAGGACATACGGGGTATGATCCCTCCTGGCATTGTTCAGCAGGGAACCGCTGCACCAGTATGTACCGCTGGCCTTCTTTATCTTCAGCCGGCAAACGCCTTTCTTTTCAAACTGCCAGTTATCGCCTTCCGGGCAATTCACGTTCACTTCACAGGTGCCGGCAGTCTCCGCGGAAGATCCGTAAGGATAGAGGAACCCGACGCCGCGGTATGCATAATCGATTGCATAAAGATGGATGGAAGGCAGAACATCTGAACCGGCCGGCTGATCATATTCAAGGATTAACTTTTCTCCTGCAATCAGTTCGGTTGCGAATTGGCCCCCCGGTGAATTGTTCGCCTCAGTATATGCACCGATGACCTGCGTTTTATTTTCATTATAGAGAAACAGCTTCCCTCCTTCCGGGATCCGGAAAATATCGAAATAGGCTGCTGTTGCAAGGGCCCCTGGAGCATCCACTTCGACCCTCCATACCCTTCCGCCCTCCGGCAGTTGTTCCCAGGTCCCGGATTTTTCAATACTGATGTCAACTGGAAGAATTACTGCAAAGCGGTAAGGCGTCGGGAACCGCTCATCCTCCACGCGGATGGCTTCCAGGTCGGGCGCTGCAACACTGACTCTGCTGATGTCATTATCCGGCAGCGACCAGGTTGCACTGGCCGGCCAACCGCCTGAGCTCAGCTGGGAAAATATCCGCTGCGACGGCCAGATCGTCAGCGAAATAAAGATCAGGATGATGACCTGGTAATATCTTTTCAATCTCATCTCTTCTATTATAGGAATCAATCTCCGGTAACCTATTCTACTTTATGAACTTTACAAACTTTATAAACTACCTGACAATTACCACCTTCTTTACGATCCTCTCCTTTTCCGTATCAATCATCAGGTAAAAGATACCCGGTGAAAGATCCTTCAGATCAACCCTGAACGGCAGTGTTATTTCTCCGGTCACAGGAACCTCCTTTACAATGGCTCCGGCGGTATTCATGAGTGTCATCCGGTTTATTTTCATATCCTTACTGCCCCATGTTATGAAGATCTGATCCCTTGCAGGATTGGGAAAGACAGTGATGCCATCCGTCACATTTTCTTCATCCGTTCCAAGTGCGCTTCCGATCTCGATATCATCGACCATGAAGATAAACTGGTCATTTGATACGCAGTTGATCCCGATATAAACATCCTGCCCTGCATACGCGGCAAGGGAGTACCTGCGCTTTGCCCAGTCGACAGGTGCGTTCACCGGGGAGCTGTTCAGCATGACAAAGTCTGCCGGGTTGATGCCCGTGGTTGAAACCCCGATGTTGTACTGTTCGAGGCCGTATGCAGCATTGTAGGTCATCACCCAGAGTTCAATACTGGCATCGTTTCCAATGGTCATTTCGGGTGAAATCAGCCATTTGTTATTCGGGTTGTGGGGAGGCATCGATGAAAAGCAGGCGCCGAACTTATTTCCTGAATGTGCTGCCATGTACCTCGGCGGCGGGGTAGCCTGCGAAGGGTTGAAGCAGATGTAAGCCATCGATACGCCGCTGTTCGGAAAACTCACCGAATCGATCCCATACGTTATCCCTCCGTTTACATCATATACCGACCAGTCGTCGAAATTCAGGGTAAAATCGGGCAGGCTCTCGAAATCAAGCGACAAGTGCGACGGATGCCCTGAGACGGTGATATAACCGTATTTCGTGATCGAATCCGTTCCGCTTCCGTCACTGATCCTCAAGGTAACATCGTATGTTCCCGGTGTATCGTACCGGATATCCACCGGGTTCTGCACGTAAGCATCCACGGGAAATCCTCCGGGGAATGACCAGCTCCATGAGGTCGGTGATCCGGATGACTGGTCGGTAAAGCTGATCTTCTCCCCTGCCCTGACGGAGGTTTTGCTGGCAATGAAATCAGCAGAAAGGTTCGACGTGGAACTTGTCTTCACCTCCAGGTCATCGATCATGAAGATGAACGAATTGTTCGAAACACATTGAATGGCAACGTAGACGGCCTGGTTATTATACGCAGAAAGGGAAAACGTTTTTTTCGTCCACTGAAGAGGGGCTGTCAGAGGCGTTGAACCGGAAATGCAGGTAAAACTTCCGGGCAGGTTGTCGGTGGTCGAAACGAGCACATTGAATTTCTCAAGGCCGTACTGGTCGGTATAGGAGCGTTCCCAGAAGGTGAACTGCCCGTCGGTGCCGAGCTGTACCTGCGGTGAGATGAACCAGTCGTTGTTCTGAACATGCATACCTGAGAAACAGGCACCGAACCTGTTGCCACCGTGCGGCTGGAGGGCGGTATCCGAAGCCATCGAAGGCACGACCATGGCCGGATTGAATGCGATGAATGCCATCGGGCTGCCATTGTGAAGGAATGCATGGCCCTGGATGCCATAGGTGCTGTCGAGATCCACATCGCGAACCGTCCACGGACTGAATGTCAGCGAAAAATCGGCCACGGTCTCAAAATCCATCTTAAAGGTACTGGCAGGCTGGTATGGTGACAGGTTGAAAATAGCTCCCTGGGCAAATGTATAATTATGGGTGCCGGGTGTCAGGTCGTTGAGGTAATAATAGCCGTCATCCGTTCCTCCTGCACCCCAGTTGAAATGGAACTGGTCGGTACCCTGGTAGCCGTCGCAGATAAAAAACCGTTCTTCAGTTCCGCCATTGTTGCCGAAATAAAGCAGCGGACGGTCCGCATCCAGCTCAGCCCTGACCATTGACTGCCACTGATCGGCCGGATAATCAGCTTTCCACTTCCAGATCGCAGCAGGATTATAACTGAAGTACTTTATAAGAGCAGTATCGATCAGCGCTGAACCGGAGGCAGAAGAATCCGGACCATAATTCATCTCCTGCCCGACGCCGCAATGGTAAATAAGCGTGGAAACGGCATCGTTCGAGGCCGTCAGCGCCTGAGGCATGTTCAGCCAGTCGTAAGTGGCCGCGCTGAAATTCACATAGATATTTCCATAAACAGGATGTACATAGGTGTGTGAACCGGTACCCTGAGCCGGAAAATTATAGTATTTCATGATCTGGGCCATCGCCACGGCGCCGCTTCCGGCAAATGCATGGTAACAGGGAGCCGTTGAGGTTGCATCCGGCGGACATTTTTCATTGTAAAAGCATCCCTGATCCCATGTCGTGGTGATCATGGGTGAAACATCCTGGAAACTCTTGCCTGAATAAAATTCAGCAACTGAACTTCTTTCCGCATGTTGCGTCCGGAGGATCGATACAGCCCGCTGGTTTTTCCCTTGCAGGACCTCCTGCGCCTGTATAAACTGTAAAGAAATGAGAAGGAGTAACAGGGTCGATGAGAAGAAGTACCGGATTTTCATGGCTGCTGGTTATTTTGTACAAAGATACGGATTGTGATAAAATTGCGAGGCACTCAGAGAGATTTGGCAAATTGTGTTACTTTTGGCGCGATTTAATTTTGACATAAGACATAAGACATAAGACATAAGACATAAGACATAAGACATAAGACATAAGACATAAGACATAAGACATAAGACATAAGACATAAGACATAAGACATTTGACATTTGACATTTGACATTTGACATTTGACATTAGAAACACGAAACACAAAACTTCACACAGCTTATGTCGTATGTCTTATGACTTAAAAAGTACGAATTCTAACAAATATCGAACCAAATGACCCAAACCATTGCCCTGAAAAAAGAACCACCCGCCGTGCTGCGCTGGATCGTGCTGATCTTCATCAGCCTTGCCATGTTCGGCAATTATTACATTTACGACAGCATCAGCCCGCTGGCCGTCGCACTGAAAGAGCAGCTGCATTTCAGCGACAGCGACCTGGGGTTGCTGCAGGGGATCTACAGTTTTCCGAACATCATCATGGTGCTGATCGGGGGGTTGATCATTGACAAGATCGGGACGAAAAAGGCTTCTCTTATTTTTGCATTTTTCGTTTTCCTCGGGGCCTTCATAACGGTACTGAAAGGCAATATCGTCCTGATGGCAACCGGCAGGCTGATCTTCGGGCTTGGCGCCGAATCGATGATCGTGGCGATCACAACGGTAATAGCACAGTGGTTCAAGGGAAAATCGCTCTCCTTTGCATTTGGACTGAACCTTACCGTCGCCCGGCTTGGGTCCTTCCTGGCACTGAATTCCGGAACCTGGGGAAAAAGTCTTTACACGCACTGGCAGAACCCTCTGTGGATCTCCGTAGGCGCAGGTGCGATCAGTGTGATCACGCTCCTGATCTATTATTTCGTGGATTCTTATGCAAAGAACAATTATAACCTTGGAAAGCAGGGGGAACAGGACAAGGTGATCCTGTCGGATGTTTTTGCTTTTATTAAAACGCGTTTCATCATCTGCCTTGTTCTTCTTGTAACGGCTTTTGTTTTGATCAATTATGTTGCAAGGACGGAGATCGAGGTCATGCTGCAGATCATGGTTTACGTGCTGATCGTTGTTTTCTCCTTCCTTAATTTCAAGGCTTTCAGCAAATCCTACTGGTTCATCGTGATGCTCTGTATCACATTCTACTCCGCGATGTTCCCGTTCCAGACCTTTGCCATTAAATTCTTCCAGGAAGCGCATGGCGTTTCGGCCCAGTATGCAGGATTTTTGTCGAGCATGCTGACCCTTGCCGCCATGATCTTCACTCCTTTATTCGGACTGCTGTCGGATTTCATCGGCAAACGCTCACTTCTGATGATGTTCGGCTCGCTGCTGATCATCCCGGTTTACCTGCTGATGGGCTATACCGACATCAACCTGATCATACCAATGTCGATCATGGGCATTGCTTTCTCGCTTGTGCCGGCCATCATGTGGCCCTCTGTTTCACTGGTGACACCGGCTTCCAAGCTCGGAACGGCTTACGGACTGATGACGATGATCCAGAACATCGGGTTGTTCGGATTTAATATTGCGATCGGCTGGGCGAATGATGTTTCCCATGCTTCGGCTGCAAATCCGAACGGATATCACCTGGGCATGTGGATCTTCAGCGTGCTTGGCTTCTTCGGGCTGACCTTTGCATTTTTCCTCCGCAGGAATGAAAACGGTCCGCACAGATTCGGGTTGGAATACGGAACACATTACAATAAACGGCCGGATTAATCCGTATCTTTATACTGGCATTTTAAACCTCAGACCGTATGAAGATCCTGATCGTTGCTGCAACGATGTTCGAAGTAAGACCGTTGCTGGATCATTTTGCATTTATCCGGAAAGAAGATGAGACCCTGTCGAATTACCAGTTCCGGAATGTGGCCGTCGACCTGCTTGTTACCGGGATCGGGATGACCGCTACGGCCTTCCACCTGGGAAAGCAACTGGCAGGGAAATCTTACGACCTCGTGATCAACGCCGGGATCTGCGGTTCCTTTACCCGGGACATTCCGGTGGGGAAGGTGGTCGAGATCACGGAAGAGAATTTCTGCGAACTCGGGGCAGAGAGCGACGATAAGTTCCTCACCCTCTTTGATCTCGGCCTGGTTGACCCCGACGATCCTCCCTTCCACGCGGGTAAGCTGGTTAATACTACCGTTACAGCAAGCTCTGCACTATCGGACCTGAGAAAAGTAAGGGGGACCACGGCCAATACGATCCACGGGAATCCTGAAACGATCCGGAAGATCTCGGAACTTTTCCAACCCAAGGTGGAAAGCATGGAAGGCGCAGCTGTATTTTATGCATGCCTGATTGCTTCAGTACCCTTCCACCAGATCCGGAGCATCTCGAATTATGTTGAGGAACGTGATAAATCAAAGTGGGATATCCCGCTGGCGCTGGCCAATCTTAACGGGGTATTGCTGAAATTGTTGCGGGAGATGACGAGCTGATGAAATAAAAATAGCGAAAAGCGAAAAGCGAAAAAACCCGTAAACCGTAAACCGTAAATCGTAAATCGTAAATCATAAATCGTAATGGTTTCCCTGGCTTTCTCTCCTTGTCCGAACGACACCTTCATCTTCGATGCCATGGTGCACGGGAAGATCGACACGGAAGGACTTTCCTTTGATTTCCGCATGGAAGATGTGGAAACGCTGAACCACCTGGCAATGGAAGGCGCCGTGGATATGGTAAAGGTGAGCTATCACGGATACCTCTGCATCGCAGACAAGTACCTGTTACTTGACTCCGGAAGCGCATTGGGAAGAGGGAACGGTCCGCTCCTGATCAGCAAAAAGCACCATTCCGTTTCTGAACTGAAAGATCTTCTGGTTGCCATCCCCGGAGAATATACCACTGCCCACCTTTTGCTGAAGGTGATGGCCCCCGGTATAAGCAGGAAAAAGATCATGGTTTTTCATCAGATCGAGGATGCCATTCTTAAGGAGGAAGTGGATGCCGGGGTGATCATCCATGAGAACCGTTTTACTTACCAGCGGAAGGGTCTCCTGAAAATTGCAGACCTCGGTGAATACTGGGAAAACCTGACCGGCCTGCCGGTTCCGCTCGGAGGGATCGTTGCCCGGAAAGAGCTTGGGGAAGAGATCACCGGTAAACTGAACCGCATCATGCACAGGAGTGTCGCCTATGCCATGAAAAACCCGGAAGCAGTGATGGATTTTGTCCGGCAGAAGGCGCAGGAGATGGAAGATGAGGTGATGCAGAAGCACATTGCGCTTTATGTAAATGATTTTACGCTAGATTTGGGCGAAGAAGGCAGGAAAGCGGTTGAGAAACTTATAGAACTCACGAAACCAATATTAGAACAAGGATTACACGGATAAAACGGATTATCATATTCCGTTCATTCCGTGTTTTCCGTGTTCCATTTCACCATGAAATCTAATCTATCTATCGACTCCCTCGGAAAGGCCTTCAGATCGGCACTTTCAAAAGGACTGATCGGCGAAGAAGATACCGCCATGATCTTTCTTGATCTCTCATTCCTTGAAGAACGGATCCGGCACCTCCAATCCCTTTTTCCTTCTTCCTCCCTGCATGCGATTGCCACAAAAGCAAATCCCCTGCTGAAGATCCTTAAATTCATGCTTCCGCTCGGCGCAGGGGCGGAGGTCGCTTCGGTCGGGGAGCTTAAATTGGCGCTGAAAGCGGGTTATCCTCCGGAAAAGATCGTTTTTGATTCCCCGGTTAAAACGATGCAGGACCTGGAATTTGCATTGTTGGCCGGCGTCCACATCAATGCCGATTCCCTTGCTGAACTTGACCGGATCGCCCTTCTCAAAGAAAAAATTCACTCTTCCGGTACCGCCGGGATCCGCATCAATCCGCAGGTCGGTGTGGGATCAATCCTTGAATCCAGCGTTGCCGGCGAATATTCAAAATTCGGTGTTCCCATCCGGACAGGGAAAGAAGAGCTTAAATCGGCATTTCTACGTTACGAATGGCTCACCGGTGTGCACCTGCACGTGGGTTCCCAGGGATGCTCAATGGAATTGCTGCTGGAAGGAATCCGCGTATTGTACGAATTTGCGGAAGAGATCAACACGATCACCGGTACGCGCAGGATCAACATCTTCGACATTGGCGGTGGATTTCCCATATCCTACGACAGTTCCATCGAACCACCTTCCATGGAGGAATATGCCGGTGAAATAAAAAAACGCTTCCCCTCACTCTTCACTAATCACTATTCACTTTTCACTGAATTCGGCCGCTGGGTCCATGTGAACACCGGCTGGACCGTCAGCCGTGTCGAATACGTCAAACGCGATCCGGGGATCAACACGGCCATGATCCATGTCGGCGCCGACCTTTTCCTCAGGGAATGTCTGAACCCGAAAGCGTGGCAGCATGAGTACACGCTTTTCGATATAAACGGTATACAGAAGCAGGGCAAAGATGTTCATCCATATAACCTGGCCGGTCCCCTCTGTTTTTCCGGCGACATCCTTGCCCGCGATGTGAAGTTGCCGGCGGCAGAAGAAGGAGATTACCTTGTCATCCACGATACCGGCGGCTATACCTTCAGCATGTGGTCGCGGTACAACAGCCGTTTAATGCCCAAAGTTATGGGTTACATTGGAAAAGATGATCAATTTATGATTCTGAAAGATCGTGAATCCTTTGAACACCTCATGACGGAATGGATATAATATTTTGCGGAACAATAATTTTTAGTCTTAATTTAGCAGTTAATTCAAACGAAAAGTTCAAATGATCATTGTCACCGGATCCGCAGGATTTATTGGAAGTTGCCTGGTAAGTAAACTGAATAATAAAGGCATAAAAGACATTGTCCTTGTTGATGATTTCTCAACAGAATCCAGGAACAGGAATATCCAGAACAAATGTTTCCTCGAAAAGATCCACAGGAACGACTTCTTTGAATGGATGAAAGCGCATCACCCGGAAGTTACATTTATATTCCACATCGGCGCCCGCACCGACACCACAGAATTCAACATGGCCGTGTTCGACGAACTGAACCTGAACTATTCCAAATCGATGTGGAACGCCTGCTCGGAATACAGGATCCCGCTGATCTATGCCTCTTCAGCAGCAACGTATGGCGATGGGAAACTTGGGTACAACGATGACCATGAATTGACCGGCCAGTTGAAACCCCTGAATCCTTACGGTATTTCAAAGAATGAATTTGACAAATGGGCGCTTCAGCAGGAGATGCAGCCACCGTTCTGGTACGGGCTTAAATTCTTCAATGTTTTTGGTCCGAATGAATATCACAAGGGGAGGATGGCTTCGGTGGTGTTTCACGCTTTCAATCAGGTTAAACAGGTTGGACAAGCGGAAGGTGTTGTGAAGCTTTTCCGGTCGCATAACCCGGCGTACACTGATGGCGGGCAGTTGCGTGATTTTATTTATGTCAAGGATGTGATCGATGTGATCTGGTTCCTCATGAACCACGGAAAGGATTCCGGGATCTACAACCTCGGAACGGGCCATGCCCGAACCTTCCTTGATCTTGCTAATGCCGTATTCGCAGCCCTCGACAAGCAGTCCAACATTCAGTTCATCGATACCCCGGCCGATATCCGCGACAAATATCAGTATTTCACAGAGGCCAATATGAAAAAGCTTCTTTCCATCGGTTATTCACGACGTTTTTACACACTTGAGAAGGGGATTGAGGAGTATGTTCAGGGTTATTTAGTAGACAGAACGATATTCTGATCTTCGGGGCAATCATTTTTCCTACCAATCATCAACTTTCCGTTGACTTTATTCATTTTTTTATTATATTTGATGTCTGTCCGTAAAATAGGATGTTTGTTGCATTATTTTTATTTTTTATATTCGACTGATTGACAAGAATGCCTGAAATTATCAGCCGTTAATAAACGTATTACTCTGAGATGTAAGAAGCTTTTCAAGGTACAATCCTGAAACAAATCAATGTTTTTGATAAAAACAATAATTAACGTTTCATAAACCAAAATCAAGTACTATGAAAAATTTACTCAAATTTGTCTCAGTCCTGTTATTCATTGCCGGATTGAGCAATTCACTGACAGCACAACCCCAGTATTACAATTTCAATAACGGTACTGGGGCAAACTCTTTCCCGCTTAATGTTACTGGGGGAAAAGATGTTCAGCTGCTTTACCTTCCGGGTGCATTTAACCAGCCATCAGCCGCTCCGGCCGGAAATATTACAACTCTTTATCTACGCTTTAACAGCCAAGGCTTCCGTAGTCTGGAACTACCCAACCGGGTGGGGAGCCATTACGCTCGACACTCCATTCCCTTATGACCCCACGCAAAGTTTAATTGTTGACATAGGACAATGCGCAGCTTCTGCTGGTGGCGGAATCCTTTATTTCACAACCCAAACAAATACTCTGAGAGTCTGGTCTGTTGGAGGATGTCCTTTTGTCTGCTATGCCAGTTCAAGTGTTTACAATTATGATATGGGGATCAACGTGGGAGCCAGCAGCGGCCCGCCGATTGTTACAACTACAGCTGCCACGGCGGTAACAGGCAACGCTGCCACCCTGAACGGAACGGTAAATGCCAATGGTGCCTCAGCTACCGTAAGCTTTGAGTATGGTTTAACAACAACCTACGGTTCGACTGTGGCCGGAGTTCCAAGCCCGGTAACCGGCACATCTGCAGTTGCAGTCAGCGCCGGTATTACAGGTCTGACGGCAAATACACTTTACCATTTCAGGTGTAAGGGTGTCAATTCGAACGGGACCACCAATGGAAATGATATGACCTTCACTACACTCGGGCCACCACCGACTGTTATTACTACTGCAGCAACCGCAGTTGCCGGCACCACTGCGACGGTGAACGGGACGGTGAATGCCAACAATGCAAACACAACGACCTCTTTCGACTATGGACTGACCACCACCTACGGTACGAATGTTCCGGGAGTTCCACTAACGGTGACTGGCAGTATAGTAACCGCTGTTTCGGCAAATCTTGTCGGATTGGCCGGCGGCACACTCTATCATTACAGGATCAACGGCACCAGCGCCAACGGTACATCCAACGGAAATGACATGACCTTTACCACGACCGGCGCTCCGCCTACAGTTGTCACGACTGCAGCTGGTGCAATTACCGCTACCACCGCAACACTGAACGGAACTGTAGCTGCCGGCGGTTTTCTCAGTACCTGTTATTTCCAGTATGGACTTACAACAGCCTATGGCACACAAACTGCATCTGTTCCGCCGACGGTACCAGGAATTGCAGTAACGCCGATATCCTTAGGCATCACAGGACTGTCCCCTGGTGTCCTTTATCATTTCCGCGCGATCGCAACAAATCTGAACGGCGACACATACGGTAATGACATGACCTTTACAACGCTGACACAAGCACCTACGGTGATCACCTATGCCGCAACCGGTGTTAATACCACGGTTGCCACCCTGAACGGGCTGGTTACAGCGAATGGAGCGGCTACGACCATCTGGTTTGACTACGGACTGACTGTTGGCTACGGAACATCGGTTGCAGGGACACCCCCCAGTGTGATCGGAAATACGGCGACGACAAGCCTTTACAACGCCATCGGTCTGACCAATGCCACGCTGTACCATTACAGGATCAGAGCGGTCAATGCCATGGGAACAACCAACGGTGCCGACATGACCTTTACCACAGGGTGCTTCACTGCAGGGCCCGCAGGGCCGATCACGGGACCGACACAGGCCTGCCAGGGAGGCTCGGGCTACGTTTATTCAGTTGCCCCCATTTCGAATGCATCGGGCTATGTCTGGACCGTACCTGTAGGAGGTACAATAACACTAGGGGCAAATACCAACACGATCACCGTGAGCTATTCGCCCACTGCAGTAGCTGGTTATATCTATGTATACGGGATCGCAGGCTGCGGAAACGGATCGCCTGCCCAACTTGGCGTGGCGATGAATCCTTATCCGGCGCCGACCATCACCGGCCCGGCCGGTACGTGTGCGAATGTGGCAGGCAATGTATATACAACCCAGCCCGGAATGACCAACTATAACTGGGCTGTTTCCATCGGTGGCTTCATTACCGCCGGTGGCACTCCTACAAGCAATACTGCAACGGTGACATGGGTAACAACCGGGGCCAAGACCATTTCCGTCAATTACAACAGTGCGACCGGATGTTCCGGATTGGCTTCTACTGTCTATAATGTCACAAACAATCCGTTGCCCGTCCCGACGATCACAGGACCAAGCCCTGCCTGCAGCAATTTCCCGGGACAGGTTTATACGACCCAGGCCGGCATGAGCGGGTACAGCTGGACCATCTCAGCCGGGGGTACTATAACATCAGGTGGAACTACCAATGCTGTCACCGTGACCTGGACCGGTCTGGGAGCTCAATCTATTTCGGTAAACTATACCAATGCCAACGGCTGTACAGCCGTGGCGCCAGTCACCTACGCTGTTACCGTGAACGCCAGCCCAACCCCAACCATAACCGGACCGGCCAATCTGTGCCTTAACTCAGGATTTATTACCTATACAACGCAGCCGGGAATGACCGGGTACACCTGGACGATCTCTTCCGGCGGTGTCATCAACTATGGTGCAACAACCAATACCGCTACTGTTACCTGGAATACAGCAGGTACACAGTGGATCAGGGTGAATTACACCAATGCATCCGGATGTTCAGCGTACACAGCAACACAATTTGATGTAACGGTTAACGGGCTGCCTGGCGCTGCAGGGTCGATTACCGGCACAGCTACTGTTTGCGCTGGCACCGATGGTGTCACCTATTCAGTACCGGTAATCTCCGGGGCTGTTTCCTACATCTGGACACTGCCAACCGGTGCATCAAATGCAACCGGAAGCCTCGGCAACTCCATCACCGTTGATTTTGCTGCCAATGCATCCAGCGGGAACATAACCGTTGTCGGCAATAACATGTGCGGAAATGGTGCATCTTCTCCGCCGTTTGCCGTAACTGTGACACCGCTGCCGGTTGCCCCCGTTGTTACCAATACGGGGTACATCCTTTACAGCGATGCTGCTGCAGGAAACCAGTGGTATTATTCAACGACCATTGGCGGAACGGGCGCACCCATCAGCGGAGCTGTTTTACAGACCTACGATGCCACACTTACAGGTACCGGTTATTATTGGTCGGTAGTCACGCTAAGCGGTTGCTCTTCCGATACGTCGAACCACAAGTACATTGTTGTTACCGGAGTTGAATCACAATCCGCTTCCGGCATCAGCCTCTACCCGGTTCCGAACGACGGAAGGTTCAACGTGATCTTCTCCGGAACTTCAAATGATACTTACACCATCAGCGTATTCAACAGCCTTGGACTGAAGATCTTTGAAGAACCGAATGTGGAAGTGAACGGCCCGACCCAGAAGGTGATCGACCTGCGGCCCGTTCCCAATGGCGTTTATACCGTGATCATTGAGAACAGCCTGAAGCAGGTTGTTAAAAAGATCGTGGTGAACAAATAACAAACTGGCGAACTGGCGAGCTAGCGAATTGGTGAGTATTTTTAACTCACCAGTTCACCAGTTAAAAAGCCAAGAACCAAATCCCAGCTCCGTCGTTCATCCGGCGGGGCTTTTTTATTTTTCAACATGGATAGCGTTTTTTTTTAATATTATTAATTTTTTATTGAACTAAACTGTTTTTGTATTATATTTGAAGTCCGTCCTGAAAATAGTACGGCTGCTGCATTCTTATACGTTGACTTATCATCAGGACAGATTGACATCTTTAATCCTTGAACCTGTAATAAAACATACTCCTTTAAACCTTATCAGTCAAAAGAAAATTTCGGATAACATTTAAAATAAATTCTGTTTTATAAACCAAAAACAATTCATTATGAAAAATCTACTCAAGTTTTTTTCTGTCCTGTTTTTACTCCTTGCAGGATTTAATTGTTTTGTTACTGCACAACCGCAGTATTACAATTTCAACAATGGTGCTTCGAATAATAGTTTCCCGTTTAATATGGCGGCGGGAAAAATGACCGAGTCGCTCTTCAGTGCGGGATCATTAAATCAGCCAACTCCGGCTCCTGCCGGAACTATCATAAGTATTGCAATCCGGATGACCGGAACTATGAATGCAACTTATACCAACCTGGAGATCAAAATGGGGCAATCGTCCATCACGGATCTGACCTCCGGGGTCTTTTACGCAGGCCTCATGACCTCGGTTTATTTCAAGGCTTCGGTAGCGTTATCCTTTCCAACCGGATGGGCGACCATTGTTCTTGACACGCCGTTCCCTTATGATCCCACTCAAAGTTTAATTGTTGACATAGGACAATGCGGGTATACAGGAACTGGTTCAACTGTCTCCAATTCTACCACATCGGGGATCAAGAGGGTCTGGTCGGTTGGAGGATGTCCGTTTGCTCCCTATGCCAGCGGCGATGCCAGTACTCTTAATTTTGGAATCAATATGGTCGTCGGCGTCCCTCCTACAGTTGTGACTACGGCGGCAACCGCCATCAGTACAACCACAGCAACGCTGAACGGCACGGTGAATGCCAACGGCTATTCAACCGTCGTTACATTTGAATACGGACTTACAACGGCCTATGGCACCACTGTTCCCGGTGTTCCCAGCCCCGTCACAGGAAGTGTGGTGACACCCGTCAGCGCAAATATTATCGGGTTGACCAACAGCACGCTTTACCATTTCAGGGTAAAAGGGGTGAATGCAGGCGGAACTGTAAACGGTGCTGATCTGACCTTCACAACCACCAACTGTCCTTTACCTGCCACTCCGGGTGTGATAGCAGGCTCAACATCCCTTTGCGGCAACACCACAGGGAACGTTTACTCCGTTACGCCCATACCCGGCGTTACGGGCTATTCATGGACAGTACCTCCCGGAGCAACGATCACGGCAGGATTAAACACCAATTCCATTACAGTAACAGCCGGGCAGACATCCGGTAATGTCACAGTAAGCGGCATCAACATCTGCGGTAACGGTCCCACATCAACCCTTGCCGTTACAGTAACACCCGTTCCCATCATCACCATCAACGGAGCATCTTCAGTCTGCCTTAATTCCGGGTTTTCGTACTACTCGACACAAACCGGGATGAACAATTACATCTGGACGATCTCTCCCGGGGGCACAATCGTAGGCGGATTTGGAACATACCAGATCCAGGTAACCTGGAACACAACAGGAGCACAGTCCGTCAGTGTGATCTATTCCACCCCGACAGGTTGTTCGCCCACAGCACCCACCGTGCTTCCTGTCAACGTTCTTACACTCCCGGGGAATGCCGGGTCGCTCACAGGCACGGCTGCTCTTTGTGAAGGAACCACGGGTGTTGCCTATTCTGTTGCACCGGTGTCAAGTGCCGGCACCTACATCTGGTCCCTCCCGGCCGGCGCCACCATTACATCTGGCGCAAGCACCAATGCGATCACGGTCGATTATGCGATGGGTGCATCCTCCGGCCCGATCACAGTATATGCAAACAATATCTGCGGGAACGGAGCAACATCACCGGCGTTCAATGTAACCGTTAATTCTATACCACCCACTCCCGTAGTCACAAGCATAGGGTACATGCTATACAGCAGCGCTCCGCTCGGGAACCAGTGGTACTTTGAAGGGACCCTCATTCCAGGGGCCACCAATCCAACCCATGATGCAACGACCACCGGGACCGGTAATTACTGGACGATCGTTACCCTCAACAACTGCCACTCCGCAGAGTCGAACCATCAGATGATCATCTCCACAGGCGTAGATTCTCACTCAAATGCCGCCATCAGTATCCACCCGGTCCCGAACGACGGGCAATTTACGGTGACATTCTCCTCAGCTGACACCTATAACATCAGTGTGTTAAACAACATCGGCATAAATGTCTATACAGAGAAGAACGTGGCAGCCGGAGCAGGTGCCACCAAGGTTATCGATCTCAGGCCCGTGCCGAACGGTGTTTATACAGTGATCTTTGAGAACAGCAGCACCAAGGTGGTGAAGAAGATCGTTGTGAATAAATAACTGGCGAGTTGGCGAACTGGTGAATTGGTGAGTAATTTTTAACTCGCGAGTTCGCCAGTTCACCAGTTAAAAGCTAAAAACCCATTACCAGGCCTCGTCGGAAACGGCGGGGCTTTTTTTTGTTTTTTTAACAATTTTTGTGAAATAAATCCCGATTTTGTAGGTACATTTGTATCAATTATTGCTTTTTATTGGTATTGAGTAGTTTACAAGAACAGTCTTTTTACCAAAGAGTTTTTTTAAGGGTAAGAAGACCGTCTTTTTTTATGTGCCAACTACACTCCATATATAACCCTGAATTATAGATACAATCATAACCAAAAACAACAATCATGAAGAAAATTCTCCTTTTTTTAGTCGCGTTGCTGGTGACATCTTCCGTAATCGGACAGGTAGCCAGTTACACTTTTTCCCAATCTTCGGGGACATGGACCCCGATTGCCGGAGGAACAGTCATTGCCACGGGAACCCAGGATGACGGTGTTTTCACGGGCTATCCCATCGGGTTTAATTTTTATTTCAATGGCGCCTATTACAACACCTTCAGTCTCAATGCGAACGGCTGGATGTGCATGGGCTCTGCCGCTTCCAGCAGTTATACACCTATCAGCACAGGTGCATCAAATAACGTAATTTCTGCTTTCGGGCAAGACCTTCAGGGCCAGTTAACGGGCGAGATCCGTTACCAGGTTTTGGGGACCACTCC
The DNA here is from genome assembly GCA_026391805.1 of Bacteroidota bacterium. Classification (GTDB taxonomy): domain Bacteria; phylum Bacteroidota; class Bacteroidia; order Bacteroidales; family FEN-979; genus FEN-979. The sequence continues at coordinate 150,412 of JAPLDJ010000009.1, forward strand.
GAACCAGGTACTGGTACTTCAATTCCTTCATTGGGGAAAATACAGTTATTCAGGTACCGGGGCAGGTGATGACTGGTCATGGCAGTTCAGGCTGAGTGAAACCACCAATACCTGCAGTGTCGTATATGGCCCTTTTACTGTTAATGCTACCAGTACTACTGGTCAGGTCGGCTTGCGCGGCGCTTCCACGGCTGATTTCAACAACCGGACCAATCCCACCACATGGGCGGCAAGTGCTGCCGGCGCTATAAATTCTGCAAGCTGCACAATGTCCAACACCTTGTTCCCGGTTTCAGGACAAACCTATACCTGGACTCCTCCTCCACCGCCTCCTTCAATTGTTTATACACCGCTTGCGAATACAACTTTAACGACTGCGCGTACACTCTCCACAACCATAACTTCTTCTTCAGGAATTCCTACTACAGGAATCGGACTTCCCAGACTTTACTGGAAAATCGGTGCGGGAGCCTGGAATAATGTAGCTGCAACCACACCCGTTGTTGGCAGTACCTATACTTTTACCTTCGGAGCAGGAGTAATTGTGGGGGACATTGTTTCCTATTACATCTGTGCCCAGGATTTGGCCGGAACTCCCATTGTAGCATGTTCACCTTCAGCCGGTGCAGCCGGATTGACGTACAATCCTCCTGCTGCCGGGACACCACCCACGCCTCCCAATACCTACTCGGTTGTAGCGGGGATTTGCGGGACTTTCGATGTTGGTGTCGGAAAGACTTATACCACTCTGACTGCTGCGATCGCCGATTTGAATGCAAAGGTTATTACCTGCCCGGTCACATTCGTACTGAACGATGCAACTTATTCCACGAGTGAAACATTTCCGATCATCATCAATGCCAATGCAGGCTCCAGCCCAGGTAATACCGTAACGATCACACCCAAAGCAGGTGTAAATGTTACGGTCACCAGCACCACGGCCACAGCACTCTTAAAACTTTATGGCGCTGATTATATTATCATCGATGGGGTGAATGCAGCGGGAAGCTCCCTCACGTTCAACAACACCTATTCAAGTGGCATTGACCTTTGGATTACTTCCACCCTAACTGACGGCGCCACTAACAACACGATCAAGAACTGTGCTTTAATTGGAACTTCGGGAACCACCACCATCGCAGGAGTGCTTGCAGGGAGCGGTGCAACTCTCGGGAATCCGGCCGAGACCCCAAATTCATACAATACCATTCAAAATAATACATTCAAGTCGACACAAAACGGTATGTTTATCTATGGCGCTGCAACGGCTGATCTCAACTGGAGTATCACCAACAACACGTTGGGATCAACTGTAGCTGCTGAAAAACATGGTTTCAGGGGAGTATTTTTGGGCAATGCAGCCAGCTTTACTGTTTCCAATAACACGATTGTAGGTATCCAGTCTTCTGCAACTTCCAGTGCAACTGTAACCGGGATTCAGGTTGCCGGCCTCATTAACGGAGGAACAATATCCGCCAATAAAATAGGCAACATTGCTCAAATAAATTCGGGCGGTTGGGGTTCAAACGGACTTTTCCTTAATTCAACATCGACCGCTGCCAACCTCAATATTTTCAACAACCTTATTTATGATGTCGCTAGTTATGGCTATTCTGGAGGTGCAGGATACGCCGATAACGGATATGGAATCATGGTAGCAACTGGCGGGGGCTACAACATTTATTTTAACTCCATCAACCTGAATACACCTCAAACTTTAGCCGCTATCGTTGCTTCCATCAATATTTCAAGCTCTATTACAACCGCGGCCTCACTGATTATCACTAACAATATTTTTAATGTTCCAGCATCAAACACAATTGGCACAAGGTATGCCATTTACTGTGGCGCAGCAAATACGGTCTTCTCCGACATCAATTATAATGATTACTATTCCGTCGGCACGCTTGGATATTTGGGCAGCGATATGGCGACCATTGCAGCGTGGCGCACTGCAACCGGAAAGGACGTCAATTCCCTCAATGTAGATCCCGTTTTTGTATCCGGTACTGATCTTCATCCGACTGCTCCAGCATTAGGAAAAGCCGGAAATTACCTCGCCTTGATTCCGGTTGATTATGCCAATGCCGGCAGAACCAACCCGCCGGATATCGGTGCTTACCAGTTCTCTGCAAACCAGCTGTTAACAACCAATGCAGCTACAGCAATCCTGAGTACTTCAGCAACTCTGAACGGGACCATTAATGCCAGCAGCAACACGGTTACTTCTGGATATGATTATGGCCTCACGACCACCTATGGATCATCGATTGCCGGTGTTCCCGCAACCGTAACAGGAACCACCGTAACCGCGTTCACAGGAGCTGCAGCAGGCCTTACTGCCAATACACTTTACCACTTCAGGGCAAAGGGTATCAGCGGCGGTGTCACGGTTTATGGTGGCGATCTGACCTTCACAACCCCGCCGAATCCTCCTACAGTTGTTACTACTGCTGCTACAGCAGTTCTTGCAACAACTGCTACGGTTAACGGAACAGTGAATGCCAACGGCAATTCTTCAACTGTGTCCTTCGATTATGGATTAACCACCACGTATGGATCAACCATAGCCGGTGTACCAAGTCCTGTTACCGGATCCGTGGTAACCACAGTTTCTGCAGGCCTGACCGGTCTTCTCCCCGGAACGCTTTACCATTACAGGGTTAAAGCAACGAACGCCGGTGGAACTTCGAATGGCGGAGATCTCACCTTTACCACGGCACCTGATTTTCCTGCTGTTGTAACGACAGCAGCCACTGCAATCACCACAATCAGTGCAACCCTTAACGGAACTGTAAATGCAAACGGTGCCAGTTCTACCGTCTTTTTTGATTGGGGACTGACGACTACTTACGGAAACACACTTGGTGGTACGCCAAGCCCTGTCACAGGAACAACCGTAACACCTGTCAGTGCAAACATTGCCGGTCTTGTTGTGAATACCACCTATCATTTCAGGGTGAGGGCAACGAATAGTATCGGAACCTCAAATGGCAATGACCTGACTTTCCTTACGGTTTGTCCGATTGCCGGACCTGCCGGACCGATCACCGGGCCGACACAGGTTTGCCAGGGCGGATCAGGCTATGTTTATACTGTTACCATTCCGAATGCAACCGGTTATGTATGGACCACTCCTGTCGGAGGAACCATTACAGCCGGTGCCAACACCAATACGGTTACCGTAAGCTATGCTGCCAACGCAGCCCCGGGTTACATGTTCGTATATGGAACCGCAGCCTGCGGTAACGGAGCTCCCTCACAATTAGGAATCGCCGTGAATCCTCCTGCAACACCAACCGTCACCGGACCTGCTTCCGTTTGTGTTAACAGCGTGGGGAATATCTATACCACCCAGGCCGGGATGAGCAACTATACATGGACCGTTTCTGCGGGCGGTGCAATAACAGCCGGAGGCACTACCAATGCCATTACCGTTACCTGGTCAACAACAGGTGCCAAGACCGTTACGGTCAACTACCAGACGGCTGCCGGTTGCTGGGCAATTGCTCCGACAAGCTACGCTGTGACTGTTAATCCTCTCCCGGTTCCGACCATCAGCGGTCCGAGCCCTGCATGTTCAAACTACCCGGGTCTTGTTTACTCGACCCAGGCCAGCATGACTGGCTATACCTGGACCATCTCTGCAGGTGGTACCATAACGTCAGGCGGAACAACAAATACTGTCCTCGTAACCTGGAATGCAATAGGTGCACAGTCGATTTCTGTAAACTATACAAACGCTAACGGTTGTACCGCGGCAGCAGCTGTTAATTATCCTGTTACCGTCAACAGTGGCGCTGCCCCGACCATCACCGGGCCCAACACCCTCTGTGTAAACTCAGGCTATAACAACTATTCAACCCAACCGGGAATGTCGGGTTATGCATGGACGATCTCTGCCGGCGGTGTCATCAACTACGGTTCGGGAACCAACACCATAACTGTTTCCTGGACTGCTTCAGGTGCACAGTGGGTTGCCGTGAACTATACAAATACAGGCGGATGTTCCGCTCCCACTGCAACACAATTCAATGTAACCGTGAACCCGATGCCGGGTCCTGCAGGATCCATCACCGGTACGGCTACAGTTTGCGGTGGCGCTAATGGCGTTGCATATTCAACAGCCGTTATTACAGGAGCTGCAACCTATGTATGGACACTCCCCACAGGAGCCACCATCGCTTCCGGTGCAGGCACCAATGCCATCACCGTGAACTTTGCCGGCAATGCATCCAGCGGTAACATCACCGTGGTCGGCAACAACATGTGCGGTAACGGAACAGCCTCTGCCCCGTTTGCAGTAACTGTAAATGCCCTTCCGGCTAATGCTGGTACCATCACGGGACCCGCCTCGGTTTGCCAGGGTGATGCAGGAAAGGTATACAATGTTCCGGCTATTTCAGGAGCCACAGGCTATGTATGGTCACTCCCTGCCGGAGCTGCCATTGTAGGTGGTTCAAACACCAACGCCATTACCGTTGATTTCGACGCAACTGCCGCTTCAGGAGTAATTACCGTTGCAGGTACCAACTCCTGCGGAAGCGGTACCGTTTCGCCGAACTTCAACCTGACGGTCAACCCGATCCCGGCTGCTGCCGTTGCTTCCAATACCGGTTACACTGCCAACAGCAGCGCTGCAGCAGGAAACCAGTGGTATTATTCAGTCACTGCGACCGGAACAGGAGCACCCATCAGCGGGGCAACAGGACAGACCTACGACGCAACCCTGACCGGTACCGGTTACTACTGGGTCATTGTTACTCTGAATGGATGTCCCTCAATGGAATCCAACCGCGTGCTGATCATCACCACCGGTGTTGAGAATCATGCAGGTGCAGGCATCAGTCTCTATCCTGTTCCCAACGACGGAAAGTTCACCGTCACCTTCTCCTCAAATGATACTTACAACATCAATGTTTTCAACAACATTGGCATAAAGATCTATGAAGAGAAGAACGTGGAAGTGAACGCTTCAACCAGCAAGGTGATCGACCTCAGGCCGGTACCCAATGGTGTCTACACGGTCATCTTCGAAAACAACCTGAACCAGGTTGTGAAGAAGATTGTTGTGAATAAATAACTGGTGAATTGGTGTCCGCCTGCGGCGGATGGTGAACTGGCGAGCTAAATATGACTCACCAGTTCGCCAGTTCACAATTTCACTAGTTAAAAAGCTAAGAACCACTACCCCAAGCCTCGACCTAACGGCCGGGGCTTTTTTTATCCAATTAAACAAACAAATATTTTGTTATAAGTTAATTATTTCTATATTTGAATACTTTTAAACCGGAAGTATAGAATAAACATCTACTCCTCCATTCTGATGACTGACCTGTACACCTTTAAAGCGTACACAGTATCTATCGCCTTTCTTCTTCCTGGAAAGAAAAACCCGAAATATACCCCTTCTTCTTGTTTCCGTCAATCCAAAAATTATTCGTATGAAAAAGATTTACTTCTTATTCCTGACCTTGATCTTTAGTTATAGTGCCTTAGGACAGACTATTTTTACACAAAATTTTGAAGGATCATGGACCATTCCTTCATCCCTGAGTCCTTCCTGGAGCGGTACCACAACACCTGCAGATAACCAGTGGCAGCGATGCGATTATACAACTGGATGGACAAGTTCGACCGGAGCCTACTCTCCTTTAGGGGCAAATTCAACCTCCTACTCTGCCAGATTCCACACTTATGATGCGGCTTCCGGTACTTCGGGAGACTTTATAACACCAACAATCGATCTTTCTGCCTATTCAGCAGGAACAGTGAAACTTAATTTTTATCATATCAATACAACAGGGACCGACGTTTTAAACATCTATTCTTCGAGCGATAATGGAGCCACATGGTCATCTGCACTTGCCCCATCACCGATAGGAGTATCTGCTGCATGGACATTAAAGACGATTACCTTACCAGGAAACTCAGCCACAACAAAAATTAAATTTACCGCTACTGGTGACTACGGGACTACTGATATTGGGATTGACGAAATCAAGGTATATTTCCCTGTTGCAGCGAATGGCGTACCGATAACCTTCACGGCAACTTCCGTTACACAAACGGGTATGACTATAGGATGGACAGACAATTCAACGAATGAAACCGCATTCAGGGTTTATCGTTCCACCGACAACATCACATTTGTTAAGGTAGGATCAGATGTAACCTCTACCACAATGGCTACTATCGGTACTACCTACAGCCAGGTACAGTCAGGGTTGGTTCCCGGAACGACTTATTATTACAGAATTACAGCTGTTGCTGATATCGAATCAGCTCCTTTAACAGGCAGTTGGGCTACCGTTGCCGGTGGTAATATTTTATCGACGGGTACAGGTGGATTGTGGAGTCAAACGAGCACCTGGGTTGGAGGAGTGGTTCCTGTTTTCACGGACAATGTGACTATTGTGAATGGTGCCACAGTGACGATTGATATCACAACGGCTACATGCTGGAACCTGACAGTCGGGCAAGGCACCTCAGGCATATTGATCTATCTTGCGGGGACGGCATCCACTTTAACGGTCAATGGTGGGGTCACTGTTGCAGCCGGCGGAAGCTTCAATGCCGGATCTGGTGCGCTTACCACACATATTTTGTACATCGGAGGGAGCACCAATACTGCTCCTGGTACCGGTAGTATCATAAATAACGGTATTTTCGACATGTATACCACAGCCGGGGTCACGGTTACTTTCTTTGGAAGCCCGGATGCCTCCATCAGCGGAACGGGAGCCACACTGGATTTCTACAGGGTTGTTCTGAATAAGGGCGCTACGACGGCAACAGCCACGGTAACCCCTCCCATTCTTGATCTTCAGCGGGCATATACTGTAACGGGAGTTGCAACAACTGCCCTCCTGTATACTTTCACTGCAGGTGTGCTAAAAATAAGCGGTTCTTTTACCCAAAGCAACCTGGTATTTCAACCGGCAGGATATACCATACCGGCACTTGGCGGATTCTGGCTTAACAATTCAACTTTTACAGTTACCGGGCAGAATGGTTCTCCTACGCTTGCCGGACTTCTCAGGGTTAGTGCAGGCACATACAACATCGGTACTGCGCTCGGCAATTCTATGGGATTCAGTACTGGTTCGGTCGTTAATATTGAAGGGGGAACAATAAATGGTGCGAGCAGATTCGGTGTTTCAGCCGCTGCAAATACAATAACCTACAGCCAGAGCGGGGGCACTATTACCGTTTGTACAGTTGCCAATACCAGTACAACTTTGTGCAGTTTTGACCTTGGAACCTCAGTATCTTCCACAATAAATATCAGTAACGGAACGATCATTATCCAGAATGTAGCAACTGGTGCAACTGTACGGGATTACCGTAACCAAGCGGGTACGGGAATCGCCGGGTTGACCGGCGGAACATTACAGATTGGTAATGCATCCACCCCTGCTGCAAAATCGTTTACAATTTATGGCGTTACCCCAAACCTGGTTATTAATGGCACGTTTGCCCACACAGTAACCTGGGGAGCTCCGGTCAACTATAATAACTGTTCTCTCAACATTACAATAAGCGCAACAACAACATTAAACATAGGGAACAATATCTTCCTATTTGCCGGCACCACTCTTACCGACAATGGTATCTTTATAGGAACCGGCGCGAGCAGCCGGCTCTATTTCTACGGTGCTGTTCCCCTGGCGATGCAGACCTTTACCGGCACCGGGGTTGTCACAGCCCCGTTGACAAGTTTTGATGTTGATAACAGTTTCGGAGTGAACGTCACCTCTACAAATAATGTACCTGTTACCCGTATTATCCTGTTCACCGGAGGTGTTACCGGCAGCGGGAAACTTACGCTCGGGAATGGCGCAGCCACAACAGGTACTATTCAAATCGGGAATACAACCACTCCAACCAATGCAGGAGTCTTTGATGCACCTCTCACCTTTAACCTGGGCACGGGAGGCGAGGTCATTTCCTACCTGAGGACAGGATCTTCAAGGACTACTGGTAATGAGGTTACCCCCACACGTGCGCTCACGAGCATGACGTTCGATGATAACGATGTGACCCACACACTCACAATTGCAGGCGGCAATCTTTCCGCCGGAACACTGAACCTCACAAACGGAATAATTATTTCCAGTGCTGCCAATCTTCTGACCGTCAGCGGTACTGCCACTACATCTATTGTGGGAGGCAGCACTGCCGCCTATGTAAACGGACCATTGGCAAGAACCTTGCCCGCTTCCCTCTTAACGGGATCAACGTATCCATTACCTGTCGGGAAAGGCACCTACAATCCCCTGGAGTTAGTGAATCCCACAACGAATGCAGGAGGTACGGTTGTAATAAAAGCCGAAGCATTTGATGCCAATTGCAGCGGGACCGCAGGATTGAACATGGGAGCATTGAATTCAAACCGGTACTGGGGTGCCTCCATTACTTCCGGCGGGGCTAATTTCACAAATACATTTATCCGTTTGAATGATGCATCAGTGGTTTCCTCAAGTGCAATTGCAGCTTCTGCCACATCAAATGGCACCTATGATATCGTAGGCGGGACTTCACCAACCATAGTCGTAGGGACAAGCGTATTAAGCGCAGCGCCGGCAGCAACAAGCATGCCCGGATTCTATGTTATTGGCACCAAATCAGTATCGATGACATACATATCAAGCACGACGACCCAGGCAAATACAAATGCTGTCGCTCAGGGGACAACAAATGCTGAAGTGATGGGTATTCAGGTTGTAACTTCAGGAAATGCCAGTCCATTAAGCGTTACAAGTTTTACGGTAAATGCAAACGGGACAACAAATGTTTCCGATATTACTAATGCAAAGATATATTACACTGGCACATCAAGTACATTCGCCACCACAACTCAATTTGGTTCGACTGTGGCCTCTCCTACTGTTTCAAATTATTCCATAACAGGGAGTCAGGTTTTAGCGGAAGGCACAAACTATTTCTGGATTACTTATGATGTTCCTTCCACTGCAACCTTAAATAATTATATTGACGCTGAATGTACGTCTTTGACTGTGGGATTTCCGCAAACACCCACCCTCACTAACCCGTCTGGTAACCGGCAGATATTGAATCAGTCCGTAATAGGATCTGGCGTTGCAACAGCAACCTGGCCGGTTTACAGGTACTATAATTATTCGACCTGGGAGTGTATTTATTTACAATCGGAACTGGGTACAGTGAAAGACATTACAAGTATTGCGTTTAATAAATCTTCCGGTGCAGATATTGTGGCCATCACACCGGTTACTGTTTACATGAAGCATACCAGTGCAACAATATTAACTACAGGCAAGTATGATCTGACCGGATATACTCAGGTATTTACAGGCACATTCCAGAATACAGCCACGAGCGGATGGATGGAAATGGTATTAAATACAGCATTCTCATACAACGGAACTGACAACCTCCAGATTCTGATCGTGAGAGGATATCAAGCTTATACTTCTTCCTATCCATATTATTATTCCACGACTGCTGCAACAAACAGGGCAAGACAGGGCTATTCTGATACGGAACAACCTGGAATCACTGGAGGGACTATAGATCTGACTGCTTCCACAAATGTTCCTAATCTAAGATATAATTTCGCGCTACCTGTTCCCAAATCTTTATCCGGTATTACGTACAATCAGGCATCGACGAGTGCCGTTATACTGGGTTCTTTAAACAAGGAAATCTTAAGACTTGATTTTGCCGTAGCCGGTTCGACTGGAACATTGAGTCTGAACTCTATTGTCGTTTCGTCGAATAACACAAGTGATGCCGATATTTCCAATGTCAAATTATTCAGAACATCATCACCTGTGTTCAGCACTGCGAATCAACTTGGAACTTCCCAGACCTTCTCAGGAGGGACAGCAACTTTCTCATCCCTGAATTATGACTTGCCTGGTTTTTCGACTACCTACATTTGGGTTGCTTACGACATCAGTGGAACTGCAACAGTTAACAATCTGGCGGATGCAAGAATTACTGCAAACAGCATTAATGTTGCAGGTTCGACGTACCCTGTTGCGGATCAGAGTCCCGCAGGAAGCAGAACAATCCGGGGACCCCTGAACGGTCCTTATGATGTAGGAACAGGAAAAGTCTACCCAAAAATCATTGATGCAATAGCCGATCTGGCCCTTCTCGGTGTCAGTGGTCCGGTAATATTCAACCTGACCGATGCAACCTATCCATCTGAAACATTCCCGATTATTATAAACGCATACACAGGAGCGAGCGCAACGAATACAGTAACTATAAAACCCGCTTCCGGCGTTAATGCATCGATATCAGGAGCTTCTGCTTCTTCATTGATTAAATTCAATGGAGCCAGTTATCTGACAATTGACGGTTCAAACAACGGCACTTCCTCGCAAAACTTAACGTTAACAAACACCACTGCATCAGGAACCACTGCCGTCGTTTGGATAGGCAGCAACGGGACAGGCGCCGGAACAAATTACATCACGGTTAAAAACTGTAACCTGGCCAACGGATTCAATATAGGTACTTCTTATGGGATATTTGCAGGAGCGTCCAGCGGTCTTGGAACTGCCGGTAATGACAATGATAACCTGACCCTGCAGAACAACAATATCAACACCTCCTATTACGGTATCTGGGCGCAGGCAACTTCGGCTGCCGGCCAAATGGATAATCTGCAGATGATCGGAAATTCTATCGGATCGGCAACTTCGGCCAATTATATCGGTTACAGCGGGATTAACATTGCATATGCTTCCGGAGCACTGATCTCCCAGAATACCATCTTTAACATTATTACTTCTGTAAATTGGACACCCGTTGGAATGACCATTGGTTCAGGTGTGGTTTCATCAACGATCAGCAGAAACAATATTAATAATGTCACCTGGTCAACAGCTGGAGGATACGGAGGTAGAGGGCTCTATGTTAATACGGGAAATGCCGCAAGCAACCTTACCATTGCGAACAATCTTCTCTATGTAATTAGTGGTGACGGATTTACAGGTTTTTCAAACTCTTCCCCTGTCGGGATGTACTTTGATGGTACCACAGGAGGATTGAATATCTATCACAACTCGGTTTATATGAGTGGAAATTTATCTTATACCAGCGCCACCCTTACAGCAGCTATCCTGTTCTATACCGCGACCATAACAAACATCAATCTCCGTAACAATATATTCCAGAACTCTATGGTGAACAGTGTGACTTCAGGATCCAAAAGTTATGTGATCTTTTCAGCTACCGCACCCGCCAATTTTACTCAGATTGATAACAATGACTACTTTGATGGCGGGTCACAAGCGGTTCTCGGATTTTTACCTCTTTACAGTGATATCACGACACTTGCTGCATGGCAGGCAGCAACAGGAAAAGATGTTTACTCTGCTAATGTTAACCCCAATTTTGTTTCCACTACGGACCTCCATACTGCCAAACCAAGGTTAAACAACGGAGGAGTGAGCATTCCAGCCGTTACAGTTGATTATACAGGAGCAACGCGGACCAATCCTCCTGACATCGGGGCATATGAATACACCCTGGCAATGACAGGAATTAATACACTTTCTGCAACAGCTGTCGGGCAAACCACTGCAACCGTGAATGGAAACATAGACTCCAATGGTGAGGTCGCTGCCATGTCATTCGATTATGGACTGAACCTCAGTTATGGAAGCAGCGGAGCTGGAACACCTTCTCCTGTCAGATCGCTCTCTTCTACAGCAGTAAGTTCTGCGTTAACACTATTAACTCCAAACACGCTTTATCATTACCGGATCAAGGGCACATCGACGACCTCGGCCGAAGTAAAAACCGGCAATGACCTGACCTTCACAACACTGCCTTCCCCGACCATCACAGGACCGGCAACGGTTTGCCAAGGCTCAACAGGCAATGTCTATACGACTGAATCCGGAATGACCAATTACCAGTGGACTGTCTCGGCCGGCGGAAGTATCACCTTAGGTGGTGGAACAGGCGACTATACGGTCACGGTGACCTGGACAGGGACAGGTGCTCAAACTGTCAGCGTGAACTACAGCAATGTAACGGGTCCTGCCCCGTCGCCAACGGTTTACAATATAACGTCCAACCCGCTGCCGGTTCCCGCTTTAGGTGGTCCGGTAACGCGCTGTCAAGGCACCACAGGTAATGTCTATACAACAGATCCCGGCATGAGCAACTACATTTGGACCGTCTCCGCCGGAGGTTCGATTACCTCTGGTGGCGGAACAGGCGACATTTCGGCCACCGTCACATGGACTTCATCCGGCAGCCAGTCGATCAGTGTGAACTATACCGACGGGAACGGCTGTACCGCTGCTTCACCGACAGTCACAACCGTAACTGTGAATGCACTCCCGGTACCTGTTATCAATGGCACATCGCCAGTCTGCTACACCGAGTCCTGGCAAACCTATACGACGGCTGCAGGCATGACCAATTACACATGGACTGCAACCGGAGGTTCAATCGTTGATGGAGGCGGGACGACGGACAATTATGTTTCCGTATCCTGGCCGTCCACCGGCACCTATCCGGTCACTGTCAGCTATACCGATATAAACGGCTGCACGGCTGCAGCCCCGACAACATTCTACGTAACCCTGAATGATCACCCGGTTCCGACGATCTCAGGTCCGGCATCTGTCTGCATCGGATCAGCAAGCAATGTATATACAACGGAATCCGGAATGACAAATTACCTCTGGACCGTCTCTGCAGGAGGTTCGGTCACTCTTGGTGGCGGAACCGGCGACAATACCGTTACGGTTACCTGGGGCTCGGCCGGGCCGCAAACGGTCAGCGTAAATTACACGGATGGCAACGGCTGTACTGCCGTTTCTCCCACTGATTATTCTGTCTTTGTCCACCCACTGCCGAATCTGTCAATTACAGGTCCGACGCCGGTTTGCGCCGGGTCGACGGGAAACACGTACAATGCCATTATCATGACCAAACCGAACTATATTGGTCCAACCGGGACCTTTGTATGGACGATTTCATCCGGAGGCGTTATTACAGGAGGAGGCACAACTTCCGACAATTATGTGACCGTGACCTGGAATACGGCAGGAGCAGAGACAGTAACCCTGTTGTACACGGATGGAAACGGATGCACTGCTGCTTCGCCCACCATATACAATGTCACTGTCAATACACTTCCCGTTCCGACCATCAGCGGCAGTACCATAGTATGCGAGGGTTCCTACGGATATACCTACACCACCGAGAGCGGAATGACCAATTATGTGTGGACAGTCTCGTCAGGCGGCACCATATCTGCCGGTGGCACATCGACCGATTACACTGCTGACATCGACTGGCTTACACCGGGAGCAGAATCCGTCACGGTAAATTATACCGATGCCAACGGTTGTACGGCTTCTTCCCCAGCGATTAAAAATGTTACGGTAAATCCGCGGTCGGTTCCGTCCTTATCAGGGCCGGGCGCCGCCTGTGCAGGATCTACAGGGTATGTTTACACCACGGATGCCCTCCAGTCAAACTATACATGGTTCATCTCCTCCGGCGGATCCATCGCATCCGGCGGCGGGACCGGCGATTACACCGTTACTGTAACCTGGAATTCAGCGGGGAACCAATCTGTAGGCATTAACTATCAGAACACGGTCGGCTGCTGGGCTTATGGTTCAACCAGTCTGCCGGTTATAGTAACACCCAACCCTGTACCGACGATTACTGGTCCTTCGACAGTATGTGCAAATTCGGCAGGAAATGTCTATTCGACGCCAAATATCGTTGGTCATACCTATGCCTGGGCCATCTCAGGTGGTACCATCACAGGTGGCGATGGAACCAACTCCATCACCGTAACGTGGAACGCAGCCGGATCAGGCTGGGTGCAGGTCACCGAGACGATCACGGCTACCGGCTGTGCAGTGACAACGGCACAATATAATGTAACGATATACGCATTACCGGTTCCGACAATTACAGGATCCGGTTCAATATGCGGGCTTGCAATTACCCAATATCATTATGTCACCGAAGCCAATATGTCAAATTACACATGGACGGTTTCTGCAGGCGGAAACATTAATGTTGGTCAATCGACAAATGATATAACCGTATCATGGTTCACTGCAGGAGCGCAAACCGTTACCGTAACCTATTCAAATTATTGTAATGCTGCTGCACCAACCAGTAAGATAGTGAATGTTTATGCACTCCCGGTTCCATCCATTGCAGGACCGTCATCGGTTTGTGCAGGATCGACAGTACACACCTATAGCGCAAATGTCACTTATTCGCCTGTCTCGCCAACCTTCACTTATTACTGGACGGTTTCTCCGGGAGGGTCCATTACAGGCGGCGGAAACACTTACGACAATTATGTAATGGTTACCTGGAACACAGCCGGAGCACGAACAGTATCGCTCTCGGTCACGGATGCCTACGGATGCTCTTCTGCTTCACCTGCCGTGTATCCAGTCACTGTCAATCCGCTTCCTGTTCCAACCATCACAGGACCAGCCAGCATCTGCGGAATCCCCTCTGCCGGAAACCATTATGTCACTGAATCCGGCAAGTCAGGCTATACCTGGACAGTTTCTTCGGGAGGCTCGATAACTGCAGGTTCAACAACGAACGATATCACTGTAACCTGGTCAACCAGCGGCGCTAAAACCGTAACCGTCAACTATGCCGACGGCAATGGATGCGGTGCGGCCACTCCGACCAGCTACGCTGTAAATGTGTACGATCTCCCGGTTCCCACAATTACGGGTGCCGGCACGATCTGCGGGATTCCATCCTCCGGAAATCATTACATCACCGAACCATTAATGTCCGGTTACTCATGGACGGTTTCTGCCGGCGGTTCAATCACAGCAGGTTCGACAACCAATGATATCACTGTGACATGGTCGACGACCGGACCTAAAACCGTCACCGTCACCTACACTGATGGCAACGGTTGTAACCCGGCTGCCCCGACCAGCAAGACTGTGAATGTGTATGCCCTGCCTGTACCTTCTTTCCTCGGAGGCCCCACTGCGCTCTGCGGAATTCCAAACAACGGAAACATTTATACTACAGATCCCGGCATGTCCAATTACTCCTGGACGGTCTCCGCCGGAGGCTCAATATTTTCAGGTTCAGGAACAAACAGTATTACTGTAAACTGGTCGACCACCGGTGCTAAAACCGTTACCGTTACCTATACGGATACCCATGGCTGCAATCCTGCTATACCGACCAGCCTGACAACTAATGTTTATGACCTTCCGGTGCCAACCATTACGGGTCCGGCTACTGCGATTCTTGGAAGCACAGGGAATTTATATACCACTGAGGCGGGCAAAACGAATTATCTCTGGAGCGTGTCGGCAGGAGGAACGCCCACTTCCGGCGGCGGTACAACAGACAATACCGTTACTGTAACCTGGAACAGCGCTGGTTCCCAGACTGTAAGTGTGAGTTACAAAGATGGAAACGGGTGCACGGCTGCTTCTCCGACCATTTTCAATGTTTCGGTTTCTTCCGTACCCGGGCCGGCCGGTTCAATCACAGGTGTCACCCCCGTTTGCCAGGGCCAGATAGGCGTAGCCTATTCGGTCGCCCCGATACTCAATGCAACGGGATATTTTTGGACGCTCCCGTCGGGTGCAACGGTCGCAACCGGAGGCAATACCAACTCGATCACCGTTGACTATTCCATGAGCGCGGTATCCGGAAATATTACCGTATACGGAACCAACATTTTCGGAAACGGAACAACATCTCCACCCTTTGCAGTTACCGTAAATCCCACTCCGACCGTTGATCCCGTTTCCAACCAGGTTGTCTGCACCGGCACTTCTACGGCGCCTGTTACTTTTACCGGGTCAATGCCCGGGGCAATCTATAACTGGGTCAACAATGCGCCTGCCATCGGTCTGGCAGCCAGCGGAACCGGAAACATAGGTGCGTTTACTGCATCCAGCGCGGGGGCATCCCCGTTGGTTGCAACCGTAACCGTGACTCCAGTGTCATCGGGAATGACCACACAAACCTTCAGTTACACAGGAGGTATGCAAACATGGACTGTACCGGCAGGTGTTACCTCGATCACAATTGAGACTTACGGTGCTTCGGGCAGCAACGGGACCAATAATCCCGGTGGTGCAAACGGCGGCCCCGGCGGTAAAGGTTCCAAAGCCACAGGTACGCTTGGCGGCATTAACAGCAACCCGACCGGAGGACCCGGCGGTGATGGCGATGGCAATGGAACGAACGGAGCCAATTCGCTGGATGGCGGCGGAGGCTTTGCAGGGATCGGCCAGATCGGTGGATTAAAGGGAATCGGTTGCTCTTACGCTTCCGGACTTCCAGGCTCAAACGGCATTACCCTTTCAGGTGGTGCCGGCGGAGCGGGATCCCTCTGTTGTACAGGTACTGCACCTCCAGGTGGTGGCGGTGGCGGCGGATACTTCGGCGGCGGCGGCGGCGGCGGCGGATCGGCCGGCACAGTCGGTTGTACCGGTAGCGGAACAGGCGGCGGCGGCGGTGGAGCCGGCGGAACTTCTTATCTTGCCGGAGTAACGGGTGGTGCATTATCCACCGGTATCCAGACCGGCGATGGCCTTATAAAAATTTCATACGGCAGTCCGGGAAGCTGTACAGGCACACCTGTTTCATTCACGATAACAGCAAACCCCAATGCAACCATCTCCCTTACTTCAGCCCCGGGAACGAACATTCAATCGCTCTGTATCAACACACCGATCACGAATATCACCTATTCGATCGGCGGAGGCGGAACAGGAGCAGGAGTTGTTGGTTTGCCGACGGGTGTGAACGGAGTTTATGCTGCAGGCGTATTTACCATCAGCGGAACGCCAACGGTCAGCGGTACTTTCAATTATACTGTCACGACCACAGGAACCTGCGTCCAGGCAACTGCAACCGGAACCATTACAGTCAATATACTGCCGGTTCCGACCATCACAGGCCCAACCATGTCCTGCACAGGCCTCGCCAGTACCTATACTACAGAAGGAGGCATGAGCGGTTATTTATGGACAGTTTCAGCGGGTGGTTCTATTCTGTCAGGACAGGGGACAAGCTTCATAAGCGTCCTATGGAGTACAGCCGGGGCACAAACGGTAAGCGTAAATTATGCCACTGGCTTTGGTTGTTTTGCATCAAGTCCTACAGTTCTTAATGTGACGGTCAATCCAAGACCTGCACCTACCATCTCAGGTCCGACGCCGGTATGCATCAATTCAAGCGGGAATACCTATACAACCGAAGCCGGGAAGATCTATTATGTATGGTCATACTCTCCGGGAGGGACAGTCACCGGAGGTGGCACAGTGAATGATAATTTTGTCACCGTAACATGGAATTTTGCCGGTGCACAGGTTGTCCAGGTAAATTATGAGAATGCATTCGGCTGTTCGGCTTTTTTTCCAACGATTTATCCCGTCGTGGTCAACCCGCTGCCAATTGCAACGGCCACGCCTTCTTCCCAAACCATCTGTTCCGGATCTTCAATAACCTCGATCGTACTCAGCAGCAGTGTCGGAGGAACCACTTACACCTGGACAAGGGATAATAGCGCCACGGTAACGGGCATTGCAGCTAGCGGCAGCGGCAATATCAGCGGCTCGCTGACCAACACCACATTTAACCCGATCACGGTGACCTTCACAATCACCCCGACGGCCAACGGATGTGCGGGTCCGACGACAACAGCTACGGTGCTGGTCAACCCGACTCCGAATGCCATTGCAACGCCGTCGTCCCAGACGATCTGCTCGGGCTCGGCGATCACCTCGATCGTCCTGACAAGCAGCACGACCGGGACAACGTATGCATGGACGCGCGACAACACGGCCACAGTGACAGGTATCGCGGCCAGCGGCAGCGGTAACATCAGCGGATCGCTGACGAATACAACCACCTCTCCGGTAACGGTGACATTTACCATTACACCGACTGCCAACGGATGTCCGGGTACACCAACCACTGCGACGGTAATGGTCAATCCGATCCCTGATGTCAACCCGGTTTCGAATCAGGTGGTTTGCAACGGCACTGCAACTGCCCCGGTGACCTTCAGCGGATCCATACCAGGTACGACTTTCAACTGGACCAACAGCACCCCTTCCATCGGGCTTGCAGCCAGCGGGGCAGGGAATATCGCCTCCTTCACAGCAACGAATGGAGGAACTTCCCCTGTTGTCGCCAATGTTACGGTGACTCCTTCGATAACAACGCCCCTGACTTTTACATACAATGGCTCATTGGTTGCCGGTGACGCCACGTTAAGTAACAGATTAAACAGGAACGGGATTGTTCCAACCTGTGCCTCTCCAAAATTATATCCAGGGCCATTCGGTTCCGGGCTCTATTATTATGACACGTACACCTTCACAAATACAACCGGTTCGTCACAATGCATAAGTGTGACTTACATTGCACCTTCCGGTGGCGACGTTTTCGTTTCAGCCTATAACGGAAGCTTCAACCCTGCCAATCTTAGCACCAATTACCTAACGGATGGAGGGAACAGCTCTTTGGGCTTGCCGGTTACTTTCAGCTTTAATGTGGCGAATGGCGCCACTATTGTGCTGGTTGCGAATGTTGCGGATGTACCCATATGTCCTGCCTATACCATAACAGTTACCGGACTCGCAGTTACCTGCACAGGAAGTCCCATTTCTTTCAATTACACCGTGAATCCATCGCCGAATGCCGTGGCGACGCCGTCGTCACAGACGATCTGTTCAGGTTCTGCCATCACAACAATCGCTCTCTCGGGCAGTGTTGCAGGTACAACCTATAACTGGACAAGGGATAACACTGTGTCAGTGACGGGTATCGCAGCCAGCGGCAGCGGCAACATCAGCGGATCGCTGACCAATACGACCTTTGCGCCCATAACGGTGACCTTTACGATAACACCGACAGCAAACGGATGTTCAGGAACACCGGTAACAGCAACGGTACTGGTCAACCCGACACCGAATGCCATCGCGACACCTTCGTCCCAGACGATCTGTTCGGGTTCAGCGATCACCACGATCGCTCTCACCAGCAGTACGGCAGGGACTACTTACACCTGGACAAGGGATAATACGGCTACAGTAACAGGTATCGCGGCCAGCGGCAGCGGCAACATCAGCGGCACACTGACCAATACCACAACGGCGCCTGTTACAGTGACCTTTACAATCACTCCGACGGCCAACGGTTGTACGGGACCGACCACAACCGCAACGGTGCTGGTCAACCCGACGCCAAATGCTTTGGCAACACCGTCGTCTCAGACGATCTGCTCAGGAGCTACGATCACCACGATCGTACTTACAAGCAGCACTACCGGCACGACCTACACCTGGACCAGGAATAACACAGCAACGGTTACAGGCATAGCCGCAAGCGGCAGCGGTAATATCAGCGGCTCCCTGACCAATACAACCTTTGCCCCGATCACAGTGACCTTTACGATCACACCGACGGCCAACGGCTGTGCAGGACCAACTACTACGGCTACCGTCCTTGTGAACCCGACGCCAAATGCCATTGCAACGCCATCGTCACAGACGATCTGCTCTGCATCCGCGATAACGACGATTGTTCTTACAAGCAGCACGACGGGCACGACCTACACCTGGACAAGGGACAATACCGTCACGGTGACAGGCATCGCGGCGAGCGGCAGCGGCAACATAAGCGGTTCGCTGACGAACACCACGTTTGCCCCAATCACGGTGACCTTTACGATCACACCGACTGCAAACGGTTGCCCCGGACCGACCACAACGGCCATGGTCCTGGTCAATCCGACGCCAAATGCCATCGCTACGCCATCTTCACAGACGATCTGCTCGGGAACGGCAATTACCACAATTGCACTGACGAGCAGTACAGTCGGGACAACCTTCACATGGACGAGGGATAACACGGTTTCGGTGACAGGTATTGCGGCCAGCGGCAGTGGTAACATCAGCGGAAACCTGACCAATACAACCTTTGCCCCGATAACCGTGACCTTTACGATTACACCGACGGCCAGCGGCTGCGTCGGCCCGACCACGACCGCTACTGTGCTGGTCAACCCTACGCCAAATGCAACAGCGACACCTTCGTCTCAAACCATCTGCTCAGGATCGGCCATCACGACGATCGCACTTTCCGGTAGTGTAACAGGCACGACCTATACTTGGACGAGGGATAATACTGTGTCGGTAACGGGTATCGCGGCCAGTGGCAGCGGAAACATCAGCGGTTCGCTGACCAATACGACGTTTGCGCCAATCACAGTGACCTTTACGATCACACCGGCCGCCAACGGCTGTAATGGACCGACCACAACGGCTACAGTCCTGGTCAACCCGACGCCGAACGCGATCGCTACACCATCGTCACAGACGATCTGCTCCGGATCTGCAATCACCACGATCGTACTTACGAGCAGCACTGCCGGCACGACCTACACCTGGACAAGGAATAATACGGTCGCAGTGACGGGTATCGCAGCCAGCGGCAGCGGCAACATCAGCGGAAACCTGACCAATACGACTACGGCTCCGGTTACAGTGACCTTTACGATCACTCCGACTGCAAACGGATGTACGGGACCGACCACAACCGCAACGGTGCTGGTCAACCCGACACCGAACGCAGTTGCAGCACCGTCGTCACAGACAATCTGTTCGGGATCTGCGATCACCACGATCGTACTTTCAGGCAGTGTTGCAGGCACAACCTATACCTGGACCAGGGATAACACGGTTACGGTGACAGGTATCGCGGCAAGCGGCAGCGGGAACATCAGCGGTAACCTGACCAATACGACGTTTGCACCAATCACCGTGACCTTTACGATCACACCGACCGCAAACGGCTGCCCCGGACCGACCACAACGGCTACAGTATTGGTCAATCCGACGCCAAATGCAATCGCATCGCCGTCTTCACAGACGATCTGCTCGGGAACGGCAATTACCACAATTGCACTGACAAGCAGTACAGCGGGAACAACCTACACCTGGACGAGGGATAATACGGCTACGGTGACAGGTATTGCGGCCAGCGGAAGCGGGAATATCAGCGGTTCGCTGACCAACACTACATTCGCACCAGTTACCGTGACATTTACGATAACCCCGACGGCCAACGGTTGCGTGGGACCGACCACAACCGCAACGGTGCTTGTCAACCCGACACCGAATGCGGTCGCTACGCCATCGTCACAGACCATCTGTTCGGGCGCTACGATCACAACGATCGCCCTGACGGGCAGTGTGGCCGGAACGACCTTCAACTGGACAAGGGACAATAACGCCACCGTGACGGGAATCGCGGCCAGCGGAAGCGGGAACATCAGCGGGATACTGACCAACACGACCCTGGCCCCGATCCTGGTGACCTTTACGATAACTCCTGTCGCGTACGGCTGTAACGGGCCAACCATAACTGCTACCGTCCTTGTCAACCCGTCTATCGGGATCCCGGTCTTTGTCCTTGGTCCGACATCGACCCGCTGCCAGGGCATAGCAACCGTGACCTACACCGCCACGTCTGTCAACAGCACCGGCATCAGCTATACACTTGACGCTGCAAGCCTTGCAGCCGGCAACACCATCAACGGTGCAACCGGGGCAGTGACTTATACGGCAGGATGGGTCGGCGTTTCGATGATCACCGCAATTGCAAATGGCTGTAACGGACCATCTTCCTCATACCACCTGTCGACGACCAATCCAAGGCCCATGCCGACCATTACCGGACCTGCTTCTGTTTGTGTTGGAACTGCCGGTAATGTCTATACCACGCAGGCCGGAATGACCGGTTATACATGGACCATCTCCGCCGGAGGTTTAATTACCGGTGGCAATGGAACCAGCAGCATCACTGTAACCTGGAATACGGCGGGGGCTCAGACCATCAGTGTCAACTACTCCAATGGGTTCTCATGTCCAGCGCTCGTTCCGTTCATTTATAATGTAATCGTAAATCCGCTGCCGGTTCCGACAATTACAGGACCAGCAACTGCATGCATGGGTTCCACGGGTAACGTGTATACAACCCAGGCTGGCATGAGCGGCTACACATGGACGGTTTCTGCAGGCGGCATTATTGCCGGGGGAACCGGAACAAATGCGGTAACCGTGACCTGGAACACTGCAGGCGCTCAGACCATAAGTGTGACCTATACGAATGGAAACGGGTGTACCGCTGCTGCTCCGACAGTTTACAATGTTACGGTAAGTGCAGCGCCTGTTCCTACGATCACAGGGACAACCAACCTTTGCGTCAATTCGGGCTATTATAACTATACGACTGAATCCGGAATGACTAATTATGTATGGAATGTTTCGGCCGGAGGTATCATCAACTTCGGATCGGGAACCAACCAGATCCAGATATCATGGATCGGTTCGGGAGCCCAGACGGTGAGTGTCATCTATACAAGCGCTACAGGCTGTCCTGCCGTTATCCCAGCGGTTCTGAACGTTACGGTCAACCCGCTTCCGGGCTCTGCCGGTTCAATCACCGGTACGGCTGTTGTCTGCGGAGGGACCAACGGAGTTGCCTATTCAACTCCTGTTATCTCAGGAGCTGTCACGTATATCTGGACACTGCCTGTCGGGGCTACGATTGCTACCGGTTCGGGCACGAACTCCATCACCGTGAACTATGCCGCCAATGCTTCCAGCGGGAACATCACCGTTGCCGGCAACAACATGTGCGGCAACGGAACTGCTTCACCACCATTCCTTGTCACAGTCACCACACTGCCTGATCCTGCCGGTACCATTACCGGTCCAGCTTTAGTCTGCCAGGGTGATATGGGCAAGGTTTACACTGTGCCTGCTATTACTGGCGCCACAGGCTATGTATGGTCGTTCCCGGCAGGAGCTGCCATCGTGGGTGGTAACAATACCAACTCCGTAACGGTTGATTTTGCTCCAACCGCATCATCCGGCATCATTGTCGTTGCCGGTACGAACTCCTGCGGAAGCGGTACAGTATCGCCCAATTTCAATCTGACGGTCAACCCGCTGCCCCCAACACCTGTTGTAACAAATACCGGGTACATCGTATCCAGCAGCGCTGCAACCGGCAACCAGTGGTACTATTCCACGACCATCGGGGGAACGGGTGCACCCATAAGTGGAGCTACAGGACAGACTTACGACGCCACACTTACCGGTACAGGTTATTACTGGGTAGTGGTCACCGTGAACGGATGCTCCGCCGTATCGAACCGCATACTGGTTATCACAACCGGAATTGAAACACTCTCTTCCTCTGTGATTAACCTCTTCCCGGTGCCGAACGACGGACGGTTCACCGTTACTTTCTCCGGAACTTCAACCGAGATATTCACCATCAGCATATTCAATAACCTTGGTGTAAAGATCTTTGAAGAACTGAATCTGGAGATGAACGGGATGACCAACAAGGTGATCGACCTTCGCCCGGTACCCAACGGAGTTTATACTGTGATCTTCCATAACAGCCAGAAGCAGGTGGTGAAGAAGATCGTTGTAAACAAATAGCGAAAAGCGAAAAGCGAAGTAGCGAAATTATTTTGCCCCTCGCTACTTCGCCTCTTCGCCATTTAAAAAAGCTTCGCCATTCCGGCGGGGCTTTTTTGTTAATATTTTCTTAAACATAAATAGACCCGGGTCTCCGAATTTCTTACTACTTTTGTTATTAGGAAGAATAAGCCCCGGAGGAAAGTTCATCATCATCCACTGCTGCCTGAATCAAGCATACCAGAAATGCATGTTATCATTCAGCTTTCTCACCGGCGGGAATGGGTTGCAAGGTTTTTGCTTTCAGAAAAAAACAAAAAAGAAAATATAACTGCTATGAAAAGATTTACACTTCTGACGATTTTTATCGGAATTTTTATTTCACTGGGATTTTATAACACCAGCAAAGGACAATTACTGCTGGATGAGAATTTTTCCTATACTGCCGGCGACCTGCTTACGGCCCATGGCTGGTATGCACATTCCGGTGGCGGGACCCAGGCCATCACCGTCAACACAACCGGACTTACCTTCCCGGGCTACATTGACTCAGGGATTGGCAACGCGGCGCTGGTCGACAACAACGGTGAAGATGATAATTACGGCTTCACAGCGGTATCTTCCGGTGTGGTCTATACAGCCTTCATGGTAAATGTGACAGGTGTTGCTGCCGGATATTTCTTTCACCTGATGCCAACCCAGACCTCAACGACCTTCCGTGGAAAAGTTTTCATGGATGCAACCAACCATTTCGGAGTGAGTGTGGGAAGCAATACCGGTACGATGGCTACGACAACGTTTTCAACCGGTACAACGTATCTCATGGTTCTGAAATATGAGATTGTCGCAGGAACCACCAATGACATCGTAAGTCTTTTCATTTTCGACACTTCGATTCCTCCAACAGAACCGGGGACACCGACGATCGGACCGTTGACCGACGCCACCCAGGCCGACATCAGTCCTGCCAATGTTGCACTGCGCCAGTTTAATGCCTCGCAAAACATATTGGTTGATGGTATCCGCATTGGCATGTCATGGGCAGACCTGTTTCCTGCATCCGCTCCAACTGTTCAGGCCAGTAACATCAACTTCACCGGAATCTCAACAACCGGCATGACGGTAAACTGGACCAATGGCGACGGCGCAAAGCGGATTGTAAAAATGAACACGACCAATAGCTTTACCAACCCGGTCGACGGCACAGATCCTTCTGCAAATGCCGTTTATGGCGGATCAGGCGAACAGGTGGTCTATAATAACAACGGAAATTCTATTGCAATAACAGGACTTACCCCCAGTACCACATACTGGTACAGGGTTTATGAATACAACGGCACAGGCACCAGCACAAAATACCTAACCACCACGGCTACCAACAACCCGAACAGCCAAGCGACAAACTCAGCTGCTGTTGCACCGACCATCACTACTCCTACAGTTACAACCATTACAAATACAACGGCAGTTCTTGGCGGGACGATTACATCAAACGGCGGATCAGCCATCACGGAACGCGGTACCGTTTGGAAAACCTCAGCAGGAGTAACGATCACCGACAACAAACTGGCTGAAGGCGGAACTACTGTTGCTCCATTCTCCCATACCCGGTCTGCATTACCTGCAAAGACTCACATTTATTATAAGGCTTATGCCACAAATATCATTGGAACCAGTCTAACTGGTGAAGACTCTTTTTTCACCCTTGCCAATGAACCAACTTCACATGTAACCGGGTTCACGGCAATACCGGGAGGAACAACGAGCATCATCCTGAACTGGACCACTCCCTCAACCGGCGCCGACGGATACCTCATTCTCCAGAAGAACGGAGCAACACCTCCGACCGGCACACCTGTTGACGCGAACGGATATATTGTCGGAAATGTGATCGGGGACGGAACCGTTGTTGCCCTCGTCGCACCGGGGACCACGCTCACTACCACCATCACCGGCTTATCGCCTGCCACACAGTATTCCTATACACTGGTTCCCTATGCCTGGGATGGTGTAAACAGCCCGACCTACAATTATTACACGGCACCTGTGATCCCGAGTGCAAGCGCAACGACCACCGGGACGACACCTGTCATCTACACATGGCAGGGCGCCAATAACGGTTTATGGACTACCATGACCAACTGGAATCCCACCCGGTTTGTGGTTGCATCAAATGATATTCTGCAGTTCAACGACGGGACAACCAAAAATATAACGGCCGTTCCCACTGAAACGATAGGTCAGATGATCATGTCCAACAATACCGTCATCAACCTGCAAAGCAGTGCTGCAAGTGTATTGACGATCAGCGGTCTTGCAGGAACCGACTTTATCATCCCGGCAGGATGCGCAATGAACATGAATACCACCAATGCAATAACAATTGCAGTTGCAACATCAGCCACCGCCAGCATCAGCGGCAGCATGACATTCTCCTCCACTGTCAATACAGCACACCGCCTGACAGGTGCTGATGCGGGTTCGATCGTTTTCAACAGCGGCTCCGTTTTCACGGCAGGAACCTTTTTCCTCGGAAATGCATTCGGTACAGGTACTGCAAACTCAGTCACATTCTCCAGTGGATCGACTTATGTTCACCAGGCTGGCAGCAACCCGTTCGTCAACAATCCGCCAACCAACATCGTTACTTTCCAGACAGGCAGCCTTTATAAGCTTATCAGCAACTCCACCCCGTCCTTTTCAGGCAAGACCTATGCTAACTTCGAAATGGACGCAACCGGTCAAACGGTGACAGTGACAGGCGCAGCCGCCGTTACTTTGGATAACCTGACCATCACCAACGGAACCTTCAATTTCAACATGACGGCTACACCCGGCCATTCCATCAAGGGGAACATCGCTGTTGCAGCCGGCGGCATATTGAATTTTTCGCCGGCATCTTCAGGAACTGTTGCCCTCAATGGTACAGCCCTCCAGTCGATTTCAGGCCCGGGACCCATTACGACGGGTGCTAATTCCATTCTTGAGATCAACAATTCCAATGGAATTACACTAAACAACTTGCTTACTGTCAACGGTTCATTGAAGCTTACAAACGGTCTGTTCACCCTTGGTTCAGCCAACCTTTTCCTCGGGACGACCGGCACCACTTCCGGTACGCCTTCGGCTACCAGCATGATCGTAGCAACCGGAACGGGACTCTTGCAGAAGAGCTTTGCCTCAGGATTCACAGGGAGTTTCCTCTTCCCGGTGGGAGATAACATCTTATCGGCGGAATATTCACCGCTAACGCTGAATTTCATCAGCGGAACCTTCGCTGCAGGAAATTATGCAGCGGTCAATCTTGTCAATGCAAAATATCCCACCGACCCGAATTTCGTAAGTTACCTTAAACGCTACTGGAATATCTCCTCAAGCGGCATTACCGCGTTCAATTACGGAGCAACATTCCAGTATACAGTTGCAGACGTAACCGGTACCGAAAGCCAGATTTCGACAGTCCAGGTAATCCCGACACCATACATCACTTATGACCTGGCAAACAGTGCGCTACACCAGCTCACCGCAAGTGGACTTACTTCTTTCGGAACCTTTACGGGATCACAAATGAAACCGACAGTTGTTACCACTGCAGCGACTGCGGTTGGTGCAAACACCGCCACCCTCAACGGTACCATTAAAGCCAATAACCTCAGCACAGCCACTGGTTTCGAATATGGATTGACCACTACCTACGGCAACAATGTCTCGGCCTTGCCCGCTACGGTAACCGGCAACACTGTCACGAGCGTGTCACTTGCAATTTCAGGACTCACAATGAACACAACCTATCATTTCAGGGTGGTTGGCACAAGTGTTCCGGGAACCTCAACCGGTGCAGACATGGTATTCACCACAACCTGTCCGATCCCCTCTGCTGCAGGAACAATTACCGGCCCGACCAGTGTCTGCTGTCCGGGAACCGGGTATGTCTATACCGTTCCTGTAATTGCAAACGCGATCAACTATAACTGGACCTTGCCGGCCGGTGCAATTCTTACATCGGGGGCCAATACCAATTCAATCACTGTCAGCTTCCCTGCCGGTTCTGTATCAGGTAACGTTTCTGTATTCGGTTCAAGCATATGCGGAAACGGCACGGTATCGCCAAACCTGGCCGTTACGGTCAACCTGCTGCCGGTTCCTACCATTACAGGCTCCGCCAGTGTTTGCATCAATTCCGGATACTACACTTATACCACGGAAGCAAACATGAGTAGTTATACCTGGGCGATTTCATCAGGCGGACTCATTAATTTCGGATCAGGAACGAACCAGATCACTGTTTCCTGGATCACGGCAGGCGCCCAGACTGTAAGTGTAACCTATCACTCTGCGGCAGGCTGTGCTGCAGCAGCACCGACTGTAAAGAACGTCACCGTTAATCCGCTTCCCGGACCGGCCGGAACCATCACGGGGATTCCCAGCGTTTGTGCAGGTCAGAGCGGTGTTCATTATTCAACCACAGTAATTGCCAATACGACAACCTATGTCTGGACACTACCTGCAGGAGCAACAATCTCCTCAGGTTCAGGGACCAGCTCCATTACCGTCAATTTTGGCACGACTGCCGTTTCAGGGAATATTACCGTCCAGGGAAATAATGCCTGCGGCAATGGAACGGTATCACCGCCTTATGCTGTCATCGTTATTCCGTTGCCGGTTACACCGGGAAGCATCATGGGGACCAGCACCGTTTGTGAGGGGGATGCGGCCATATCCTACCATATCCTGCCGATTACCAATGCCACGGGCTATGTCTGGTCTGTACCTCCGGGAGCCGTCATTGTTGAAGGGATAAACACCCGGTCGATCAAGGTCAATTTCCCGACCGGATCTACTTCAGGCAATGTCAATGTTTACGGTACCGATTTCTGCGGAGACGGACCTTTATCACCGGATTTTCCGGTGACTGTCAACCCCCAGCCGCCTGCCCCGGTAATCTCGGCTTCAGGGAATACCCTGACAAGCAGCACCCCGGCCGGTAACCAATGGTATTTCAATGGCAATCCGATCCCGGGAGCAGTTTACCAGACTTACGTCGCCACACAGTCGGGCAACTACACCTGCAACGTGTCCCTGCTCGGATGCACCGGCCCGTTCTCAAATACGCTGAACGTCGTCATCACAGGAATCGCGGACAAAAACAATCCAACCAGCATCACTGTTTTCCCAAACCCGAACGAAGGACAATTCACCCTGTCGATCATCGGCACTCCTGAAGAAAAAGAATATGACGTCACGGTCATGAACAACCTTGGCGTGACCATATTCCAGGAAAAAGGAATGAAGGTGAAAGACCAGTTCCGCAGGGAGATCGACCTCCGCCCCGCACCGAACGGGATTTATACTGTGATTGTCAGGAACGATAATACGTCGGTGGTGAGGAAGATTGTTATTAACAAATAGCGAATTGGCGAACTGGAGAATTGGCGAATAATTTTTAACTCACCAGTTCACCAGTTTGTTCAGACAAACCAGAAAACATTAGCCCTCCTTTGACGGTGGGCTTTTTTTATCTTTATTGATGACTTATTAATCTTCTGATCTGCGATGAAGAAATTTGTGCTTCTGAATATTTTCATTGCATGCATTATTCCTGCTGTGTTCTCGCAGTATTTCAGCACCGGGCAGGATCCGGCTTCCATCCGGTGGAGGCAGATCAAAACGAAAAAGTTTCAATTAATCTATCCTTCAACATTCGAAAAGAATTCCCGGTATCTGGCAAATATCCTGGATATGGTAGCAGTTGCCGAGACCACAACACTGACTGCAAAAGTTCCGCGCATTCCAGTTGTTATCCATTCATCATCTTCCGAATCGAACGGGATCACCGTGTGGGCTCCGAAACGGATCGAACTCTACCCCTGCCCTCCTCAAAATATCTATGCGGAAGAATGGCTTGAGCAGCTGGCCATCCATGAATACCGCCATGCGGTACAGATCAGTAAAATGAACCAGGGATTTACACGCGTCCTTTCATGGATACTCGGAGAGCAGGCTACCGGCGGAGTGCTCGGCCTCTACATTCCGACCTGGTTCCTTGAAGGGGATGCGACCTGCACGGAAACTGCCTTATCAAATTCGGGACGGGGACGAACCTCCTCTTTTGAAAGCATCCTGCGGGCCCAGCTTCTTGAGAAAAAGATCTATTCCTACGATAAAGCAGTTCTGGGCTCCTACCGGACCTTCGTTCCCGATCAGTATGAGTTGGGGTATCCGCTGGTGGCACAGGCAAGGAAAACCTACGGTTCCGAAATGTGGAACAGACCAATCGACCGGGCTGCAAAAATACCGGTCATGGTTGTTCCTTTCGCTTCAGGAATTAAGAAGGAAACCGGCCTCAGCAAGGTCCGTTTTTACAAAAAAATGCTGACGGATCTGACTTCGGATTGGAAAAAGCAGGAAGAAGCCGTCAGCTATACAGATTTCACTCCGGTGACAAAAAGAAATCCGAAGAATTATTCAACCTACCTTCACCCGGTTGCACTGAACGACAGTCTCATCATCGCTGAAAAGGAATGCATGGACGATCCTGACCGGTTCATGCAGATCAACCGGAAAACCGGCAAGGAAAAGAAGATCCTCACCATGGGCCCGGCGAGCGATGAATCGATCTCTGTTACCGGAAATTATCTTGTCTGGAGCGAATACCAGCCCGACCCGCGCTGGAATAACAGGAGCTATTCTGTGATCCGTCTCCACGATTTTTCCAATCATACGACAAGGAACCTGACTTCCCGTACCCGCTATTTTGCACCTTTTCTCTCCCCGGATGGAGGCAGGATCGCTGCGATCCGTATAAGCACGGAGAACCAATGTTCGATTGATATCCTGGAAACCACATCCGGCAAGATCCTGAAGACTTATCCCATGGAACGGAATGTCATGGCACTGACGCCAAACTGGTCGCCCGACGGGAGTTGCATTGTCTTTGTTATTCTCACAGAAAAAGGAAAAAGCATAGCCTGCCTCCACCTGGAAACGGGGAAAACTACATATCTTCTCCCCTTCGGCTTCACAGAGGTTTCGGGTCCTGCCTTCTTTCATAACCATCACCTGTTCTTTACCAGCGATTATTCAGGGATTTCCAACATCTATTCCCTCGATACCGCGACCCGGCAGATTTACCAGGTCACCTCCGCCCGTTTTCTTGCTGCAGATCCCGACTTCCAGGAAAACCGCAACCGGATGATCTATTCGGATTATTCCTCCGATGGACTGATGATCGTCACTTCAGGAATCGATACAACCAAATGGATTCCCCTTGGGAAGATCGCGGACAACTCCATCAGGCTTTATGAACCCCTGGTCAGGCAGGAAAATACGAACATCCAGGACAGCGTCACGATCCGGAAGATCAGTGCTCTTTTTCAGAATGACAGTGCAGGAAAGGCATATCCCTCAAAAAAATATTCAAAGCTTCTTCACATGTTCAATCCCCACAGTTGGGAACCTGCTTCCGTTGACATCAATAATCAGACGTTCAGGCCTGGTGTTGCGGTTCATTCGCAGGATGTGCTGAATACGATGATCGCATCGGCCGGGTGGGAATACAACACCGATGAAGCGGTCGGGAAATTCTTTGCAAATTTCAGTTACCAGGGCTTGTACCCGGTCTTTGATATCGGGTTTTCCGCAGGAAACAGGTCGTACACTTATTGGCTCAGTGAAACCGACGGGCCATACCGGTTCACATGGCAGGAACTGAACTTCAAGTTTCATGCAAGCATCCCATGGAACTTTTCAAGGGGAAAATACAGCCGGTTCCTGACACCTTCCATCGGCACAACCCTGATCAGCCTCAGGCATACTGCCTCGACACCCGAACAGCTCACCAAAGGCAATATCATCAGCATGGATTACCAATTGACTTTTTCACAGTATCTGAACTCATCTGCGAGAGACATGTACCCGCGGCTCGGGCAAACGCTGCAGGTAAATTTCAGGAATACACCCTTTTCCGGGAACAGCATGGGATCCATTTTTGCCGCACAAACGAACCTCTATTTCCCGGGTATCTTCAGGCACCAGGGAATAAAAATTTATGGCGGCTACCAGGAACAACACACCAATGAAGATGTATTCTACACCTTTGAAGGCATCATCGATTACCCGCGGGGATATTCAGGAGCGTGGGATGAACAGGTCTTAAGCCTGGCACTCAACTACAAGCTGCCGCTTTTCTGCCCTGATTTCAGCGCCGGTTCCGTGGCTTATTTCAAACGCTTCAAGCTGAACCTCTTCTTCGACTGGGCACAGGGCGCCACGGGCGACAAACTGAACATATACCAGTCGACAGGCGCGGAACTGACCACCGACCTTCATCTTCTGCGGTTTCTTTATCCTTTTGAAATGGGGGTAAGGATGACATACTTTCCGTCGTCAGCCACCTTCGGATGGGAATTCTTATATGGGATCTCTTTCTGAGAATTACTTCCGGAATTGCCGGATAAAGGTCTCCACCTCCGGAACTCCTCCCTGGTAGATCAGGTATCCGTTGTAGGGTTCGCGGTTGGTGATCTCCCCGTTGATCGGTGTCAGCATGATCTCCTTGACCTTTTCAAGGTCTGTGGTCTGCCCCAGCGCCCAGCTCAGCTTGATGAAAGCCGTTTCGGGAAGCATGTTTTCCGCAGGTACGACGCCCTTGGCCATCAGGTCGCGGCCGGTATCGTATACGAACATGTGCACAAAGCCCCACAGCGTTTGAACTGTCATGTAGATGGCAACGCCTTTCTTCACGGCACGCTCGATGGCCGGGTAGAGCGGTTTGTTCACATGGCCGAGCCCGGTTCCGATGATGATGATCCCCTTGTAGCCGTTGTCGACCAGCGAATCGATCATGTCGGGATGCATGTTGGTGTAGTAGTAGATCATGGCCACCCGTTCCTCGTAATAGGGCATGATGGTCACCTTCCGGTCCTTCCGGCGAAGGTTGTAATCATGCTTGATCGGGAAAACACCGGCGCGGGTTACAGTTGCCAGTGGTGTGTCGCCGATGGTCCGGAAAGTGGAACGGTAGGATGAATGCATTTTACGTACGCGGGTTCCCCTGTGCAGGAAACCGTATTCATCGGAGGTAGGTCCGAACATGCAGATCATCACTTCGGCGATGTCGCCATGGCCCGCGGCGGTTGCTGCGTGCATCAGGTTGAGTGCGGCGTCTGAACTCGGACGGTCGGATGAGCGCTGCGAGCCCACCAGCACGATCGGGATCGGTGAATTCTGAACCATGAAGGTCAGCGCGGCAGAGGTATAATGCATGGTATCCGTTCCATGGCCGATGATGATCCCGTCAGTGCCTTTTTCGATCTCCTTGCCGATGGCAACCGCCAGTTTTTTGTACTGTTCCGGACCCATGTTCTCACTGAAGACCGCAAAGAGCTTTTCGGTGGTGAGGTTGCAGATGTCGGCCAGTTCGGGAACGGCACCATAAAGCTCACCCGGGGAGAAGGCCGGGATCACCGCACCGGTCCGGTAATCGAGACGGGAGGCAATGGTTCCTCCTGTGCCGAGTAGTTTCACACTCGGTTTCCCTTCCGAGTAAGGAAATTCCTTTTCCGGGATCTTGTAAACGGCTTTCTTGTAGCCCAGTTCGGTGATGTTCGTGATGGATCCGATGTCAACACCGATGTTGTACCCGGTAAAGAATTTCAGCACCAGGTGCTTGTCATCCGTATTCTCGGCACGTGGGAGGATGGTCCCCTCAAAGACGCCGCGGGTGGAATCCACCCTGACCTTCGCCCAGACACGTGCATTGAATTTCATCATTACTTCGAGTGCCCGTCCTTTATAGCCTTGGAAAATATCTTCGTTCATTGTTCAGTTTTCATTTAATCGTGGAAGGGTTCAGAGTTGTATCAGTTTGCTCAGTTCTGCAAGCGGGACATTGCCAATCGCCGAACCGCTCAGGTAGCCCATGATCCAGTTTACGCCTGCAGCATCGTCGGTTGACGTCCGGATCTGCTTGTATTTGCTGACAAGAAAAGGCACTTTCCTGATGATCTCTTCCTTCGGGATCTCTTTGAAACCGATGGTGATCAGGATCGACTCGAACTCCATTTTTGGATACAGGTAGAGGTGTCTCAGCATCCGTTTTGCAAGGGCAAGGTCCAGGTTACGTTCCGTAAGGTACTTTATCATTCTGACCACCTTGTTGTAGGAAAATTCCGGTAATCGAGGATATTTCCCTTCGATATTCTTCAGCCAGTGTGCAAACAGGATGGCTGTGAAACGGGGCGGCACGTTGCATTTTTCCTGCAACTGTTCGATCACTGGCACAAGGTTGTTTTTCAGGATGTAAGTGAAGGTGTCTTCGGGAACGTTCCATTCCATCAGCTGGCTGATCCGTTCGGATACCAGCACCGGAAGCCGTTCTGAGATTTCCATTATCTGTGAATCTTCCAGGGGGATCGGTGCCGAATCGGTATCGGGATACATGCGGTCTGCGCCGGGAAGAACACGTTCAAAGATCGTGGTTCCGTCGTCAAACGATTTCCTTGTTTCGTTTGGCACGCCACGGAAGGCCATCAGGCACCTTTCCTCGATCGTATCCAGCGCGGTCGGAATATCTTCTTCAGGTCCCCAGATGATCAGCTGGGCATCGTTTTCCTCACTTCCGAGAAGGGATTGTATTTTTTTCCAGTTCTTTTTCCCGACTTGTTCTTCAAGCATCTCGCTGTGCGCCATGTTGGGGAAACCGATGCAGGCAACCACCATCAGCCGTTCCGAAATTTCGTCCGCAAACATCTTTCCGGGCTGGGTGAAATGCGACAGGATCCCCCCGTACTGTGGCAGGTTGACTATCATCATCTTATAATGCTGAAGCCTTCCTTCCTGGAGCAAGGGTATTTCAAACGGGATTTCCCTGGGGGAAATCTCAAGGTGTGATATGCTCCATTCCGGGACATCCTTTACCCTCTCCTTCAGCTTCTCGCGGATGTTCAGCAACGCCCATTGACGAAATGCTTCGTTGTGGGTCAGCTCGGGCATCCAGCTCGTATGTGCAACGCCCTTGATCTCCACACGCGTGCCTCCCCTGCAGCTTACGTTCACGTCGGCCCGGGTGGAGCCGATGCCGGTGCGGACCTTGCCGGTGCTGCGGTTCAGGAAGCGGATATAATCGGCACCTTCTTTTACTTCGCCGGGATTTTTAAATTCGGGATAGGTCACGGTTTCGATGAGCGGCATCCCGAGGCGGTCGGTGCGGTAAACACGCACATGGCCGATGTCGGAAACCTCGCGGCAGGCATCCTCTTCAATGCTGAGCTGGATCAGCCTTACCTTCTTGTTTCTGAGCTGGATCTCCCCTTCCACGCCGATGATCGCGGTACGCTGAAAACCGGTCGGGATAGAGCCGTCGAGGTATTGTTTCCGGGTGATGTGCACCTCTCCGACGACCTTAAGCTTCGAAAGCAGGGAAACCTCCAGGGCGATCTCCAGCGCTTCACGGTTTAAAGGGAACGGCGGGGTGTCGTCCACATCATAGGTACACGCAGTCCGGTTGTTGATCTGGTAGATGATCTGCTTCCTTGTTTTGAATTCCATCAGCGCCGTGCCGTCGTATTCACCAAGTTCGCTGAGCGTGGGCCGCATGTGGCGGATCAGCTCCGCGTCATATTCGTCGGGCTTCTGGTAGAAGCCGGCCGGGCAGTGGCAGAAAAGTTTCTCTTTGGTCTTCAGTTGCTGATGAACTTCAAGTCCCGACATGAACCCGATGCGGTCATAATCGGCCTGGGTGGCTTTTTTGCGAGGCACGTATCCTATGTCCTTCTGCGTTCTTGCATAGTTGCGCCTGGGATCAAATGCTTGCTTCATTGTAGCGGATCGGATAGATATAAAAGAATCGGCAAAATTAGAGATTTCTTGGATAGGAGGACCGGGTCGGTTGATAAAAAAGGAAAACGCATGAAAAGAGCGAAGACGGGAAATTTTAATACCTTTGAACCCATAAGATGCGCTGGAAACGGAAATATACAATAGCCCTGGCAACCTTCTTTCTGCTGCCACTGATCTCCTTTTCCCAGGAAACCACAAAGATCCTGCTGCAGAATGCCGATTCGCTGGTCCACAGCCAGGTGGTGCGCCCGGAGTTCCAGCGCCTGAAAGGGAATGTGGTGCTCAGCCACGACAGCACGACACTCTATTGCGACAGCGCCTTCCTGAATGACAGCAAGAATTTCGTCCTCGCATACGGCAACGTCCACATCCAGGTAAGCGACACGCTCAACCTTTTCGGGGATTCGCTCAATTACGATGGGAACACCCGCATTGCCAAAGTCTGGAGCAACGTGAAGCTGATCGACAACGAAACCACGCTGACCACAGATACCCTCTCCTTCGACCGGACCACCGAAATCGCCAGTTACGAATACTGGGGAAAGATCGTCAACGGTAAAAACATTTTGGTCAGCAAGCATGGATATTATCACACACAGACCAAGGAATTTTTCTTCAGGGAGAAAGTTATCCTGATCAATCCTGAGTATACAATGCATTCCGACACCATGTTGTACAATACCGTTACGGAAGTAGCCTATTTCTTCGGACCCTCCAACATTAAGGGAAAGGAAGATTCGATCTACTGCGAGAACGGCTGGTACAACACACGCACCGACATTGCCCGTTTCCGGAAGAACGGCTGGATCTATCACCAGGAACAGATCCTCACCGGCGACAGCCTCTATTATGAGCGGGAGAGCGGTTTCGGGCAGGCCTTTAAACATGCCTTCCTCTATGATACCGTTCAGAAAACAACGCTCAGTGGCAATTACGGTGAACTGCAGCGAAAAAAGGGGTATGCCTTCATGACCGACAGCTCCATGGTTCAGATGGTCGACAAGAAAGACACCCTTTTCCTTCATTCCGATACGGTTTGGGCAACCTTCGACACGTCACAGAACATCAAGGCCATACGTGCATACTATAAAGTCAAGTTCTTCCGCCGCGACCTGCAGGGGAAATGTGATTCGATGGCATACCACGGCAGCGATTCCACCATGGTCCTCTACCATGATCCTGTGTTGTGGTCGGAAGCCAACCAGCTGACAGCCGATTCCATTAAGCTAACCATGCTCAACAGCCAGATCGACTCGATGGTATTGTACAACACCGCCTTCATCATCTCCAAAGACGACACCAATAAATTCAACCAGGTGAAAGGCCGCGACATGGTGGGTTTTTTCAGGAACAATGATCTTTACAAGATCAAGGTGCTCGGGAACTCAGAAACAGTCTATTTTGCGCGGGAGGAGGACCGCACCCTGATCGGCATCACCAGGGTCTATTCAAGCGACATGCTGATCTTTGTCGAGAACAAACAGATTGTCACCATCACCTACATTGATGAACCAAAAGCCGTCACCTACCCGGAAAAGGAGGTTTCACCCTATGACCTGAAGCTGAAAGGATTTAAATGGGTTGAAGATAAGCGACCCAGAACCAGGTACGATATTTTCAAATGGTAATTATAAGTAGCGAAAAGCGAAAGGCGAAAAGCGAAATTTTTTGAATTCCTGCATTCCTGCATTCTCACATTCCCGCATTAGAATACAGAGACCTTCAGGTATTTCTTTGGATTCGCTTTGATGTCTTCAAGGAGAAGATTGAGGTCGCGGGCGGCTTTTTCCACCTCATTGTAAAGTTTCTTATCGTTCAGCAGCAAACCGAGGGTGCCTTTCCCGCTGTTGATCTTGTTTACTGCACTGTCGATATCAGAGACAGCCTTGTTGATCTGGCTGATCGTGGCAGGTATCTTCGCCTTGGCCAGCGAATCGCTGATCTGTTCGAAGTTGGTCAGAATGTCATTGATCTTCTGGTTGTTGTTTTTCAGGTTCAGGCTGATCGACTCGACATTCCCGATGATGTTGGCCAGGTGGCTCCTCTGCGAACCAACCAGCGTATCGAGGTAATAGGTGGTATGCGCAAGGTTATTCAGCATATCCTTGATATGACTGATGGATTCGATCAGGTTGTTGCGTGTTTCTTTGTTCAGAACAGTCTGGATCAGTGTTGCCACAGTATCAAGCGAACTGATCAGATTTTCGGCTTTCTCTTTCAGCGGAAGAAACTGCTGGTTGAATGATTCCCCGATCGTAGCTTCGGTCATGGCCGTAAGTGTATCGTTATTCTTCAGGATCTTTTGCGAATCGCCGAGGACGATCTCTATATATTTTCCTCCGAGCAGGCTGGATGAATTGATCTTGGCAATGGAATTCACAGGGATGGGATAATCCACTGTGATGTAAAGAACAGCGATGATCTTGCCCCGTTGCTTGCTGGAGAAATAAAGATCCTTTACCTGGCCCACCTTCATCCCGCTGATGGCCACGTTATTGTCAGGATTAAGTCCGTTCACCTTATCATAAACGGCATAAACGATCATTCTGTGCTTGAACAACTCCATCCCTTTCAGGAACATCAGTCCCCAGATCAGGATAGCTGTTGAAATTACAAAAATGATCCCTATGCGTACTTCTTTGGAGATTTTGATAACCATCTGCTACATTTTCGTGGCAAATTTAATACTTTTTCAT
The DNA here is from genome assembly GCA_026391805.1 of Bacteroidota bacterium. Classification (GTDB taxonomy): domain Bacteria; phylum Bacteroidota; class Bacteroidia; order Bacteroidales; family FEN-979; genus FEN-979. Next base: position 188,432 of record JAPLDJ010000009.1, read on the forward strand.
TGGTTTGCTTTCCTGCAATGGAATTAATGCGAACGCAGCAATACCGGACACCACTGTTATTTTTCCTGTTCTGAAAGGATTTCCTTGGCTTCAGCGACGGTGATCCTTTCACTCCCCTTGAACGCAACGATAAACGCATCTGAGAAACCCTTGCTTTTAGCCGTCTCAAGGAAGGGTGCGATGCTCTCCAGGCTGGTTTCCTTTCCGATGGTATACTTGTAAAGTCCCTGGTGATAATACTTCCAGACCTCCGGCAATCCGGCAAATTTCTTCGACTGAACACTGAGTTCCTTCGGTGATGTGGCGACCTGAACCCGGAAAATGACCCTGGCCTTTTTGCTCTCCTCGCTCTTGACAGGCTCTTTTGCCTTCACTACCGGTTTTACTTCCGGCTTTGCCGGAGGGATCTCCTTTTTCACGGGTTTCGCGATATCCTTTTTTTGCGTCAACGTATCCTTGTGCACTGCTGCTTCACCAGGCTTTGCTATTGGTTTTACAGATTCTTTATTTACAGAATTTTCCTTGGGATTCTGTTTTACAACCGTCGAGTCCTTTTTTACAGGGTTGCTGTTTTGCTTCTGCGGATCCTTATGTGGAACCGGCTCAGCCGGCTTGGGTTTTGGTTTTACAGGTTCACCGGGATGAGCTGTTGTTTTGGGCTTTTCTTCCTGCTTCATGGTGTCTTTTCCGTCAGACCTCTGACCTCCGACCTCTGTCTTCTTCCCTTCTCCATTCCCTGCTGCTGGTACCGTTTCTTTCTTTTCCGGCGGAGAATTTACTTTTGTACTTTCGGCAGGGGCCGGCTTCTCAGCCAGGGCTGCCAGTTCCTTCCCGTTGCCTTCCAGCTTTGCCTTGAACCTCCTGAATGCCCGGCAGATGGCGCCCGAAATGTATTCCTGTCCCTTTTGCGAACTCAGGAACTTCTCCTCTTCCAGGTTCGACAGGAACCCGGTCTCAATAAGCACGCTCGGCATGGTGGTCTTGTACAGCACCAGGAATCCTGCCTGCCGTACACCGCGGTCATCCATCCCTACCCGGTCTTTCATTTCGTCCTGGACAAGGGATGCGAATGTGGTGCTCTGTTCAAGGTAAGCATTCTGGAAAAGGGTGAAGGTGATGTACGATTCGTCTGAATTTGGATCAAAGCCATTGTAATTGGTCGAATAATCGGGTTCCATGAGGATGGCGGCATTTTCAAATTTGGCGATCTCCAGGTTGGCTTCGGTGCGGTGAAGGCCCATGATATACGTCTCGGCGCCGTGAAAATTATGCTTCGGGTTGGCATTGCAATGAATCGAAATGAACAGGTCGGCCTTGCTCCGGTTGGCAATCTCGGCACGTTCATGAAGCTCGATGAACTCATCCGTGGTGCGGGTGCAGATGACCGTCACCCCTTTGCATTCTGCACGGATCTGTTCCGCCAGTTTAAGGACAATAGGAAGGGTAATATTTTTTTCCTGTGATTTCTTCCCGAGCGCACCCGGATCCTTGCCGCCATGACCTGCATCGATCACCACTTTTGTGATGGACATTTTCTCCTGTGCAAAGCATTTTTCCCCCATCGTAACGGAAAGGAACAGGATGATGGAAATCAGCGTAAAACAACGCATGCAGACGATTCTGGTAGTGTTAAAGTATCTTAAATTAATTCAGAAATCAATAATTTTATGTAGTTTTGATACGTTGGACTTCCGGAACACCGGTTCTGCCAGATCTTTAAACAAAGATAAACTATAAACCCCAGAGTTAGGAAAAGAAATTGTTAACGAAATTATTAACAAGTCTTCCGCGGTCAATCCTGTGTCTGGGGATTTTTTTCTTCCTGCACTGTCAGCGTGCACACTCACAGGATACGGCATCCGTATCGCAGGTGCGTTCCGATACTCTCCAGCCTGCTGCTGATACGCTGCACCCCTCCGACACCCTGAAACCCAAAAAAGCGCCGAAGAAAAGCCAGCTAAAATCAAAGGTCGAATACGCGGCCAAGGATTCCCTCAGGTTCGATATCAAAAACCAGAAGGTTCATCTTTACAACAATGCAAATATAAAATACGAAGACATAGAACTTCAGTCAGGTTATGTGGAGATCGACTTTCCGAAAGCCACTGTGCATGCTACAGGCATTGTAAAAGATACCGTCGGCGACACGGTACAGATGCCGGAGTTCACACAGGCTGCCCAGAAATTCAAGTCGAATGTGATGAACTACAACTACAACACCAAACGGGGCTACATACAGAATGTCTTTACCAAGCAGGATGAAGGGTACCTGCATGGCACGATCGTCAAGAAGATGGAGAACGACATCACTTACCTGAAGAACGGATGGTACACCACCTGCGACCGTGAAGCCGATCCCCATTTTGAGTTCAAATTCGGGAAAGCCAAAGTCATCCCGGGCAAAAGGGTGATCACAGGACCGGCCTATTTTGTCGTTGCAGACGTTCCGATTCCCATCGGCATCCCGTTCGGATATTTTCCCAGTAAATCGGGCCGCCGCTCAGGGATCATCGTTCCGACCTACGGTGAATCGGCGAGCCGCGGTTTCTTCCTTGAAAATGGCGGGTACTACTGGGCCATGAGCGAGTACACCGACCTCTACCTGGTCGGGGATATTTATTCGCATGGAAGCTGGGCCATCAAACCACGCCTCAATTACCGGTACCGATATCATTACAGCGGCACCTTCAACATGAGCTATGCAAACAACAAGATCGGCACCCAGGATTCGCCCGATTATTCAAAATCCACCGATTACAGCATCCAGTGGGTTCATGCGCAGGACCCAAAGGCCCGGCCACACAGTACATTTTCCGCAAATGTGAACATCGTGAGCCATAATTTCAACAAGTATAATCCGGTCACAAATACCGAAGCCTATCTTTCGAATACATTCCAGTCGAGCGTCAATTTCAGCACAAGCTTCAGCAATACGACGCACCTTACAGTCAACTTCAGCCACAGCCAGAACACCCTCACCAGGACCATCGACATTACCCTGCCTTACCTGACATTTTCCGTCGACCAGTTTTATCCCCTCCGCAAGAAGAACCGGGCAGGAAAGATCCGGTGGTTTGAGAACATCAGCACCAAGTACAACCTGGAGATGCAGAACCAGTACAACACCACTGATACCACCATTTTTAAAAAGCAGAACTGGTGGAACGACATGCAGAACGGGATCCGGCATTCAGTGCCAATTACCGGAACATTCCGGGTGCTGAAATATTTAAACTGGACCAACAGCATCTTAATGAACGACCGGATGTACCTGTCTACAATACGGAAACAATACATACCAAGTTCAGTCGCAGGGAAGGACTCCCTGGTCACCGATACCATTCACAGCTTTGCCAACGCTTTCGATGCAAATGTCAGCACTGCACTGAATACACGGCTCTACGGAATGTACCAGTTTAAAAAAGGTCCGATCGTCGCCATCCGTCATATGGTAACTCCTACTGTATCTTTTACCTACACCCCTGATTTCGGCTCATCATTCTGGGGCTATTACCGGTACGCGGACAACGATACGAACAGCAACCCCCAGAAATATTCGATCTTCCAGGGAAGCCTTTATGGTTCACCTCCGCCGAAGAAATCCGGCTTGGTCGCCTTTTCGCTCAGCAACAACCTCGAAATGAAAGTAAGGAGCAAGAAAGATACAGTAACGGGCACAAAAAAAATCGTCCTCATCGAAGACCTTACTTTCAGGGAAACATACGACCTGGCAAAGGATACGATGAAATGGTCGAAATTCTCCATATCAGGATATACGACCCTCTTTAAAAGTTTAAGGATCCAATACAACAGCACCTGGGATCCTTATGCACGGGACAGCACGGGGCACTCCATTAACAAAACGGAATGGGCGGCCCACCGCCGGCTTTTAAGGCTTGATAATACCACATGGGACGTCGGCCTCAACTACAGCCTTTCGTCCGACAAATCCAAAAAGAAAAAAACCACCACCAAGGGAACCCCCCAGGAGCGGAAAGAGATCAATGATTATTACGATTATTACATCGATTTCGATATCCCCTGGAGCTTCAATGTGGCTTATAAATTCAATTATACCAAGACCTGGAATTCGGGGAATGTCAAGAGGGTAGGCCAAATCACCCAGACCCTGGGCTTCAACGGGCAGTTGAACATAACGCCGAAATGGAAGATTACGCTGAATACAGGGTGGGACTTTACCAGCGGACAGCTTGCATTCACTTCGATCGATCTCTACCGCGACCTACATTGCTGGGAAATGCGCTTCGGCTGGATCCCGAAAGGAGCACAGCAAAGCTGGAACTTCTCGATCAACGTCAAGGCATCGGTCCTTCAGGATCTGAAACTGAACAAAAAGAAGGATTTCAGGGACTACGTTCAATAATAAATATCGAAAAGCGAAATATCGAAATGACAGAGGTCAGAGGTCAGAAAATTGAAGATGGAGGATAGAGGATGGAGACCGGAAAACTTTTTGTGCAATCTGTGTAATCTGTGGTAAAAAAAAAGGAACTCGTAAATCGTAAACCGTAAATATGAAGAGGATCATTTCAACCGATAACGCGCCGAAGGCGATCGCCACCTATTCCCAGGCTGTGGAAGCAAACGGGTTGCTGTTCATTGCCGGGCAGATCCCGATCGACCCCGCTACCGGCAAACTGATTGAAGGCGGGATCAGGGAGCAGACCGAGCAGGTTCTGAAAAACATCGGCGCCATTCTCAGCGCCGCAGGATATACCTACCAGGATGTGGTCAAATGTACCTGCCTGCTGACCGACATGAGCCATTATGCCGACATGAACGTTGTGTATGGAAAGGTGTTTTTTGAGAATTCCCCGGCCAGGGCTGCATTTGCCACTTCAGGCCTGCCGATGGGAGCCCTTGTTGAGATCGAAACCATCGCGGCAAAGTAACATCATTTTGGCGACAGGCGGGCCAGGATCAAAGCGATGATCCCGAAAATGATATTGGGGGTCCATACGGCCAGGAGCGGGGGAAAATTCCCGAAGGTCGCCAGCACCGTGAATACCTGCATAAAGAGGATATAGAGGAACGTAATGGCCAGCCCGAACCCGAGGTTGAACCCGATACCTCCCCTCACCTTCCGGCTCGACACGGCCACTCCGATCAGCGTCAGGACCAGGGTTGCAAAGGGAAAAGCAACCCGTTCATAGCCCTTGACCTGGAACTTGATGAGGTCGGGATCGCCCCGTAATTTTTTCATCTGGATGTGCTTCCGCAGGGTAAAGAAATTCATGGTCTTTACCTCTTCTACATCCTCGGTAAAATCGGCCGGTTTCATTCCCAGCGCAGTATCCAGCCTGATACCCTTACGGATTTTTTCTGCCATCGGCCCGATGCTCCTTGAAAAATACCGGTTCAGATGCCACTTCGAGCGCACACTGTCCCAGTCGGCTTCTTCAGCGGTGATCTTGTATACCAGCTCGCGCCCGCTGAACTTTTCAAGGGTGAACTTCCATCCCTTATTGGTCTGGATGTTGAAGTTTTCCATGTAGAGGAACACGCCGGGACTCACCTGCTTGTGGATGTTCATGTCATTGAACTTCGGCTTATCCTTGATGTACTGCTTTTCAAATTCAAGCTTTCCCCGGTTCGTGTAAGGGATCAGGAAATTCCCGAGGAGGAACGACATCAGCGCCAGGATGATGGCGGCAACGAAATAGGGCCGCAGCATGCGCCTGAAACTGATGCCGCTGCTCAGGATCGCAACGATCTCCGTATCGGAGGCCATCCGGGAGGTAAAAAAGATGACAGCAATGAAGACAAAGAGGTAGCTGAAAAGGTTGACAAAATCCGGGATAAAATTCAGGTAATAATCAAAAACGATGGCTTTCAGCGGCGCATCATGCTTCAGGAAATCATCGATGTGCTCGGAAATATCAAACACAATGATGATGAAGACCAGCAGCAGGAGCGAAAAGAAAAAGGTGCCCAGGAACTTCCGGATAATATACCAGTCGATGGTCTGCAGGAATGAATAATCCTCCGGTAACAACCGTCTCCGTTTCATCACAGCCTGTTCATGAATTGTTTTACCATGATGTCTTTCCATTCTGCGAAAGTTCCTTCCGCGATCTTTGCCCGTGCCGTCTTCATCAGCCACATGTAAAATCCGAGGTTATGGATCGTGGCAATCATCGCGGCAAGGATCTCTTTTGCAATGAAGAGATGCCGCAGGTAAGCCTTCGAATATTCATGATCGGGGAAGACCTCGCCTTCGCCATCCAGCGCCGAAAAGTCATCCTTCCACTTTTCGTTCCGGATGTTGATGATCCCGTTGCGTGTGAAGAGCATGCCATTCCTACCGTTCCGGGTCGGGATCACACAGTCGAACATATCGATGCCGAGGGCAATGCTTTCCAGGATGTTTGCGGGTGTACCAACGCCCATCAGGTAACGTGGTTTTTCTTTTGGCAGGATCGCGCAAACCTCGCCGGTCATCTCATACATCACCTCGGCGGGTTCTCCGACAGACAATCCCCCGATGGCATTTCCTCCGGCATTCTTTGAAGCGATGAATTCGGCCGAACGCTTCCGGAGGTCGCTGTAAACACTGCCCTGGACGATCGGGAAAAGGCTCTGCGCATAGCCGTGCGGACATTCTGTTTGTTCGAAATGATCCAGGCAGCGGTTCAGCCAGCGGTGCGTTCGCTCCATCGACCGCTTTGCATAATCATATTCACAGGGAAAAGGGGTGCATTCGTCAAAGGCCATGATGATATCGGCGCCCAGGCTCCGCTGGATGTCGATGGCACGTTCCGGCGTGAAGGTATGCCTTGAGCCGTCGATGTGCGACTGGAAGATTACACCGGTGTCGGTGAATTTGCGGATATCAGCCAGCGAATAGATCTGGAATCCGCCGCTGTCGGTCAGCATCGGACGGTTCCAGCCGTTGAATTTCTGGATGCCGCCTGCCTTTTCAACGATATCAACCCCCGGACGAAGGTAAAGATGGTAGGTGTTTGCAAGTAATATCTGCGACCGGATATCCTCCCTCAGCTCCTTTATGTGAAGTGCTTTCACGGCGCCGGCCGTCCCCACCGGCATGAAGACCGGGGTTTCGACATCACCGTGGGCAGTGCTGATCACACCCGCACGGGCAGATGAGTTCGGATCGGAAGCGATGATCTTGAATTCCATGAAGGAAATGAACAGATCCGTCACCGGTTCTGTCGGTTAATAAGGTGTTATCAAATTTTTAACAAAGGTAGATTTTATTCGGTTATTTGAGATAATTTTGTCCTGACATTCCTGTTAAATGATGTTAAATGCTTGACGGTTACTTTGCTCCCGGAGGGTTTTCTTTTGCCCTCCTTTTGATCTTCATCGCTTTTTTCATTCTGCAGATTTTCTATTATGGTTTCTTTTTCCTGCGGTTTGTAAGGTACCGCGTACCGGAAGAAAAGGTCACCCCTGAAGGTGTTTCTGTCGTGATTTGTGCCCGGAATGAATACATGCAGCTCAAAGAGAACCTCCCTCTGATCCTCGGACAGGATTATCCCGTTTACGAGGTGGTCGTTGTGAACCATGCCTCCGACGATGATTCAGCCCACCTGCTCTCCCAAATGGCCGATGAATACCCGAAGCTGAAGATCGTGGAGATCAGGGAAAATCTCAATTTCTTTGAAGGAAAGAAATTCCCCCTTTCGATCGGGATAAAATCCGCCTCTTATGATCTTGTACTCCTGACCGATGCCGACTGCCGTCCGGCCGGATCCGGATGGATCGCCCATATGGCTAAGGGCTTCACAAAGGAGAAGGAAATCGTTCTCGGTTATGGCGCTTACAATGATACCGGCACCTTCCTGAACCGGCTGATCCGTTTCGACACCGTTCACATCGCCCTTCAGTACCTCTCCTATGCTCTTGCAGGAATACCATACATGGGCGTTGGAAGGAATATGGCCTACCGGAAATCGCTTTTCTATGAAAAGAAGGGATTTACTTCCCATTATATGATCCGTTCGGGCGATGATGATCTTTTCATCAACCGTGCGGCAAACAGGAAAAACTCAAATGTGGTCATCGATCCTGAAAGCTTTACCTTTTCAAAGGCCAAAAAGAGCTTCCGGGAGTGGTGGATACAGAAGAAAAGGCACCTTTCCACCGGGCGTTATTACCGGCCGGCACACAAATTCCTGCTGGGCCTCTATTCGCTCAGCATGGTACTCTGGTATGCAACCTTTGCCGCCCTCCTGGCGCTGGATTATACGATCCTCTTTGTTCTTGCGTTATTCATCCTTAGGCTGGCCGTGCAGCTGGTCATCTTCCGCAAGACCCTGACCCGCCTGAACGAAAAAGGCATCTGGTTACTGGTCCCATTTTTCGAGATCATCCTGATCCTGTTGAATATAGTTTTATCCGTATCCCGGTCAATGTCAAAAGAGGCGACATGGAAGTAGGCTCCCATCTTACCGAAAAAGCGCGGCGCGACTATGTTCTCGTGCAGCAGGCTTTGAACGACGGCGATCAGAAGGCCTATGCGGAGCTGCTGAACAACTACCGCGATTCGCTCTATTTCATGCTGCTGAAGATGACCAACAACCCCGAAGATGCCGATGACCTGACCATCGAAGCGTTCGGTAAAGCCTTCAAGAACCTCCACCAGTACACGGCAGAGTATGCCTTCAGCACCTGGCTATTCAGGATCGCTGCCAACAACTGTATTGATTTCATGCGCAAGCACCGCCGCCTCCAGTTCACTTCCGGCGTGAATGCCGATGGCGAAGAATCAGAAGATCATCCCTCCAACCTGCCGAGTCCAAACCCCGGTCCGGAAGAGCAGATCATTGCCAAGCAGAAGGTCAAACTGATGCGGGATGTGGTTGAAAAGCTCAAGCCCCATTACCGGATGCTCATCGAAATGCGTTACTTCAAAGAGCTTTCCTACGAAGAGATCGCCGTCCAGCTCGATCTCCCAATGGGGACCGTCAAGGCCCAGCTCTTCCGCGCCCGCGAGTTCCTCTACGAGATCCTGAAGGATGCCGAAGGGCGGATCTAACGCAGAATGCAGGATGCAGGATATTGCACTTTACACTTCAGATCTCACACGTCAGACTTCTGACTTCTGACTTCTGACTTCTAACTTCTGATTTCTGACCTCATTTTCCTCTAACCAGAGTAAAATTAATATCCACCCCTCAAACCGGATCTCGTTTTTTTTCACTATATTTGGTTGATGCTATGGAAATATTTCAACCACCGTCAATACAGCAAAATCCAATAGACATGTTCCACTTTCAACTATCCAAATCAAAATATATCATCAATCTTTTTGCCTTTCAATTATATCAATGTTTAAAACCAAAATAAATTACATAAGAACTGATAACTCAGTAGGAGATTTTATTGGGCATTTCTGACTTACAAGAAAAAATTAACGTGGAGAACAATGCCCACTCCACTAAAAGGCCGGATACCGAAAAGCCAAGAGAGTAGGAAAACAAAATACTGAAACAATATGGAAACTGTAAAAAACAAATCAAACTTTTTTGAAGAAGTCAACCGGACATGGATAATGTTAATAATACGCTTCGGATGGCTGGCGCTGATTTTCATGGGATATAAGATTTATACTAGTATAAATACAAATCCTGAATTTAGTTTCTTAAAAGGTGTTCTTGTTTTCATAATAGGTGGATTGGGGGCACTGGTGATTGCTTATTTTATTGCATTGATTATTACTCCTTTAATTGGTTTGGATAAAAAGAGAATTCTGAAACTAGAAGCTGGAAAAAAAGTCAATCCTTTATTAGGGTATATTCATACCGGGTCAACGTCAGAGTTATGGCGATTAGCATGTGATGCTATTGTGAGATTAGGTAATGCTAACGTACCATTGTTACTTGCAGCCTTGAACAAAGAAACTTGCCCTGTAAATAATCCTGTTACTGGTTCTAAGTTAGCATCAAATTCAAATATAAGAGCTGGTGCAGCTTACTGTTTAGGGAAGCTAAAAGAACCTTCAGCTGTCTATCCTTTAATTGCAGCCCTTAATGACAATGAAAATTATGTTCGCTATTGTGCATGTCAAGCTTTAGGTGAACTTGGTGATAAAAATGCTATAGAAAAATTAGAAGAAATCGGTCAAAATGATAACGATGATAAAATAAAAAATATGGCAAAAAAAGCAATAGCGAGTATTAATCTTTTAGGGAAATAAATAACATAAACATTAGTGTTTGTTTAATATTTCTTATTATCTATGTAGTAAGCGTGTTAATTAAGTTTTAAACCCTTTACAAAAAACGAAAATCATGGAAAATGTTGTCACAAATTCAGCAAACGAACAATTAGATGTGCTTTCGTTATTGGCTCCGAAATGGAAAAGGGGCATAAACTTAATCATTGATCTAATTGTAATTACTGGGATTTTAAAGCTAGTGTCTTTAACATTAGAAAGTCATGAAGATCTAATTCAGTTTTGGATTTTCGGCATAACCGTTTTCTTCATGTACTTTATTTTTTTCGAAACCATTAATGGGAAAACTATTGGAAAGATAATAACCCGGACAAAGGTTGTCGATAATTTAATGGAAGTTCCTTCCTTCAAGAAAGCATGTATTCGTACGATTTGCAGAAATCTTCCATTTGAACCAATTTCGGGATTTCTTGGGATTCCATGGCATGATTCCCTTTCACGCACATATGTTATTAATGATCATCCTATGCAATGATATCGGAAAAGTACTCTATAGGTTAATTATTGATAAAATCTTTCTGAAAAATATTCTGATATGACTGGCCGGTAATCATAATGCAAGTTAAGTCCGTAAGGAAAGTCGTTGGAGCTTTTAAACATTACAAAGTAGGTCAAATATAAACTCAGCTAAACCCGCATTACAGCTGGCCGGCGGGCATTATGGATAAGTTCGAAAAATAATATCCCGTTAAATAAAGGCTGACCACCTAATGTGACAAAAAAATTATTTAATAGTGTGGAGACCAGAATCCACTCTAAAAATTGGACGATACTGAAAAGTCATTGAGTAGAAAGTAATACAAAAATAAAAAATATGAAAAAATTATCATACATAATAATTCCACTTTTCGCTTTTGTTTGTTTCTCGTGTAATAATACATCAGAAAAAAACAATGCTAAAGAAAATGGCAAGGATTCTATTAATGAAACTGTAAAAACACAATCTAAGCAAGTTGAAAAAAGAACGGATATCAAAGAAGCATTTGATCTAGGCAAACTTGAGTTGAAATTTACGGCGCTTGAGAACGGGAAGGTTTTAGAAATTTCTGTCCTGAATCTGACAACTGATCCATTATCTCTTTTCATTGCTGTTGGCACTACATCGTTCACGGAAAATATTGCAATCATAACTACAGAAAAACAAAATATTGATATCCCTGCTAAGGAGAAGTCAACATTTAAGGTTAATCAGAAGCCTGGGGGCATGATCGGAGGCAGTGTTACAATGAGGAAAAATCTTAAAAAGTAAAGACCTGATACGATGGATGTTTTTATAAATGATATTCCATGGTTATGATTGGTGATGCAATTGCAGGGTTTTTTAAATTTATTGGCAATAGAATCTTAAATCCCCCCACGACATGAAAACACTTCTTTACATTCTAACATTCTTTATTCCGGTTGTTGTTTGCGGGCAGTTAAACCGGTATGAATCTTCGCCATTGGATTATCTCTGGGTGAATGTGGGAAATGCCTGTTTTTCACCCGGAAGATGTTATTGGCCAAGCCTGGCCTTCAACTCCTCGGGCCAGCCATGCCTGGCTTTTCGGGATCATGAAAATGGCCGCAAAGTCACTGTAATGCAATTTGACGGGACCAATTGGTTGACGATCGGGCCAGCTGGTTTTAATGAAGGTCCGACAGATTATATCAGCCTGGCCTTTGGCCCGTCAGGTGAACCTTATGTGGCATTCCTGGATTCTGCGTACTCCCTCAAAGCCAGTGTTATGAAATTTGATAACACCAATTGGGTCTACGTAGGATCGCGAGGGTTCTCAGATATACATGCGAACTATACAAGCCTCGCCTTTAGCCCCTCCGGTGAGCCGTATGTAGCATTTGGGGGTCACTGTGCTTATAATAATACCACCGTGATGAGATTCGACGGGACCAGTTGGGTGTATGTGGGGGCAGTTGCATTTTCAGCCGGATCAGGCTTGTTTATGAGCCTCGCCTTTGACCCCACAGGTCAACCTTATGTGGCTTATCAAGATGCTGGAAATTTGTTTAAGTCGACAGTCATGAAATTTGACGGGACCAACTGGGTAAATGTAGGTTCACCGGGATTTTCAGCCGGCGAAGCTTATTGGACCTGCCTTGACTTCACCCCTTCCGGTGAACCATATGTGTCTTATATGGATCAGGCAAATTCCTATAAAGCCTCTGTAATGAAATTTGATGGAACCAACTGGGTATATGTCGGAGGAACACCGGGTGTCACGGAAGGACAGGCTGTGAATCCAAGCCTGGCTATTAGTCCGTCGGGAGAACCATACCTGGCGTTCGTGGATTATGCTCATACGTATAACGCATCCGTAATGAAATTTGACGGAACCAGCTGGGTGTATGTGGGATCACCGGGATTCTCCCCGGAATACGTTCAATATACCACGCTTGCGTTCAGTCCGTCCGGCAATCCCCATGTTGCTTACTATGAGCCTAACAATTTCTCTAAAGCCTCTGTAATGAAATATGATGATGTTAACGCAGGAATAAATGAACCACAGGAACCGGGGTTAAATCTTTATCCCAATCCTGCAACAAATTATCTGACCATTGATCTTAAAAAGGTTCCTGGTATTGTTAAAAACATTGAAGTTTACAATCTGACAGGGGAAAAGATCTTCGAAATTCAATCCCGTGAAGACAGGATAAATATAGACGTTGAAAAGTATCCTGCCGGAATTTATATCGTCAGGTTAAGAACTGAAAGTTCAAATCAAATTGGAAAGTTTTGTAAGAATTGAAATCAGTAATCAGTGATCCGGGAAAATCTGGCAGGTATGTGCAACTTATCGACATCCGCATCAAATAAGAAAAGCAATGCGTTTATGCGGGCGTTAGCAACAAGGCGAATAAAATACTGGTAGAAAATAATAGCGATAAAAGTCAGATTTGAGGGTGACAGAAAATACAAATTCAACCTGCGCTTTATTTAATCCCATTCATTCATGAAAAAACGTATGCTATTTTTTGGGGTGTTTGTGTCTGCACTGAACAGCTTCTCACAGAACAGCGGCTCCGTTAGCTGGAATGGCAAATATTCATGCTGCGGAGGTACCTATATTACTGAGTCGCTTCCTGATTATAATGGCAGTACAAATAAATTCGGGAATAATTTTTTTGGCCCGGTTCTAACTTCTTTCACTATCAACTACACTTTCACACAAACCAATAATAGTGTAATTCTTAATACTTCTTTAGCCGTCAGTTCTTTCGACAATAAAATAATCTACGACAATGGAGGAGCATCCGCTGGTTTTCAATTATTTACAAGCCAGCGACCACAGTTAAACGGGACCAGGGTCCAGGTAAACTGCGAAGTATATTATAATGGTGCATTAATCGACATACCAGGCTACAAAAGTATAAGTTGCGGAGGAAATAAAGTCGTTGCATTCGACCAGGCAACCGCCGATAAGTTTCCGGTAGCGAAGCAGGCAAGGGACAATAAGTACAGTGGCACATGGGAAATTCGCAACCTCGGAAGTATTGTTTCGGGCGTGGAAAATGATGATACAAAGCTTTCAAATTGCCCGTCCATAAAGGATGATTTCGTAAGATATATCGAGGATAAGAAAAACAGGGAACGTGCTCAGAAGTTAGCAGACGTTGAGCGGAAAAAACAAGAACAAGCCAAAGCACAACCGCAAACTCAAGGCCAATCACAAGAGAAATCACAAGACCAATCAAAGCCGAATCCGTATCAAAGCGAAACAAAAAGTAATAATTATCCGGGCACATCAGGCAATGTAAATACTAATAATCAACAGCCAGTCAGCGATCAAAATGCCAAAATCATCGCCCATAACAATGAATTATTAAGACAAAAACAGCAATCGAAAGAAAACTATGAAAGACAATTAGAACAAAGCAAGCAGATAGAGGATTTTGGTCGGAATGCCTCGAATGCCATTGATAATGCGCTGGGAATACAAGGCAATAATCAGCCGGACAATACATATGATCCATCTGTTCTCGCGAAAAAAAGTTCACTTGAAGGGCAGCTCAGCGAAATTTCGGGTTATGATCAGTCTTCTGCAGATTACAACCAGCAATTAATAAACGAAAGTGCTGCAATACTCGCTGACGTCATTACCGGATGGGCAAACGATATTGATGCAGCTAACCAGGAATACAAGAGAGTCAAGAACAAAATCATGTCGTATGAATTAAAGAGATCGAAATCCATTGAGCTTGCGAACCTTATGCTGATGACTGAAAAGAAGGTGTTTCTTCAAAAAGCATTAATCAGCGGAAGTTGTAAAGATTTCATATTTGACGATCTGTTCAGCGATGAAATTGTTCCGGAAGATTATAAAACAAGCAGTGGATTCCCTTCAAGGTATGATGAAAAAAAACGGGAACAAAGAAAGAAGTTTATTAATCTGGCATGGAGTGGCTGGGCGATGGCAAGCAAAGATAGCAGTTTTTACGCTAATGATTGGGGTAAGCTTTTTTATAAAGGTATTCAAATTACTCCCGTTAGCCAAATCAGAATGGTTAGTAGTTTTAGTCGTGATAATAATTCAATTTTGTGGATTACAAGCGATTATCTTAAAGAATTAAATAAGATGGATTTTATTAGTATTGGTGTCTTAGATATTAAACATCTGGATAAAACAAAGATAAACTCCAAAAAGGAAATATGGGACACAAGTTTTATTAAAGGATTTATAATTAAAAATCATAAATCTCCTGAATTTATTCAATTTAGCCCTAATTGCAGATATGCATATAGAAAATACTATTTAAACAGGTTTCTTTATAAATTAAATTATAAAGATAGTGAATGGAAATATACTAACTGGCTTTCATCAAATTATTCGCAAAATGATAATAAAGTACATCCATTAAGTTATTTTACCCTGGAATACATTGATTTTAAAAATTATCATTTAAATGAAAAAGGCTATCATGAGTCAAATTTCTTGTCTTTTTCTGCCCCTGATTTATTGAATTTTGAATTTATTCCAAATTCAGATGATAGTGTATTAGTTCTAACCGAGGAAGGGTCTCTGTACAAAGCGCAGTTTCCTTCGGGTAATCAAAACCAAAACGAAATTTGTAAAGATCAGATCGATATTAAAGTTGCTGACAACCTGACAAATAAATCTTGGCTTAACCATAAGTTGGCATTTAGTGATGATTCCAGATATTTTCTATGTCTTGCCACTGCATCGCCAAAAAACTGGCAATTAATGGATGCCACGGCAGCATCAAAACTGTATCTCTTTGATTATAAAAATTTCAGACTGATCAGTGAACTCCCGGTGAGCTTTCACCTTGTTCTTGATGCTGATTTTTACAAGGGGAACCTCGTGGTTTATGGCCTTGATGAATATGACGTTTTTATACAAAAAATCTATGATCCGGATAAAATTGCAAAGGAAGTAACAGGGAATAGGTTAAATTATGTTAGTACAAGTGTTGGTCATCCCAAAAACGCGGAGAATTTTACAAAAGAGCCTCAATTACAAATCTCAGATTGCGAGGAATATTGTACTAAAAGCATTTTGGACTTCCGGAACAGAAATTCAATTAATACTGGAAACATATTAGTTGTCAATGACACAGAAAATGAAGTTGATGTAAATCTGTATCATTCGGATGGTCCGGGAAGTAAGTTTATGTCATTACATCTTTTACCGGGAGAATCACGCTATTTTTTATATAACGGATCAAGGTTTAATATTGGTGGTGATTGGGGCGTTCAATTAATTGATTTTGACTCAAAAATATCATGCGTTTTCTTTGTAGCTAACACGTGTAAGTTTTCAAATAGTTATTATACATTTACTTGCAGCTCTGTAAGTGTGAGAAAATAAACCTCAAAACCACTCCAAACAAATCAAAATATAAACTGTTATGCATGCAAGGCGTTTGCTGGCATTCCACGGGAAAATCCATGTGAATATCTTAAGACACAAAAAACGTCAAATCATCCACTATTCACTATTCATTATTCTTTTTTCGCTGATCCTGAATCTCTGCGGATTCGCGCAGGTTGTCCCTGGGTCGCATTGTATTTATTTTATCAGTGATGTCCAGGCGCCGATGAAAGCAGAGAGGATAATCAGCAAATATTACAGGAACGAAGAAGCCCGGGACAGCTTGTTTGCGGACATGATACGTCAGCGCCCGGAGAACCTGTTCATGCTGGGCGATCTGAGCAGGAAGGGTTCGAATGAAGGAGCCTGGGGGCCACTGGACGGATTGATGAAAGCTCTTGGTAAGACAAAGACAAGAATATATGCCATACCGGGAAATCATGAATACTTTGGGGAATTACCGGACATGAAGACGTTCAAACACCGTTTCCCGGGACAATGGCTATACGGATACCTGGTCAACATAGATTCGATCGCGATCGTCATGCTGAACTCGAATTTCAGCGAGATCAGCATAAAAGAATTCACCCGGCAGCAGGCGTGGTATGAATCGGTAATGGATTCGCTGGATGTAAACCCGGCGGTACTGGCGGTCATCGTGTGCACGCATCACCCGCCTTACAGCAACAGCAAGGTAGTCGGATCGGACGAACAGGTTCAGGAACTGATTGTCCCCCGGTTTAAATCATCCATAAAATCAAAACTCTTTATCAGCGGCCATTCCCATAACCTGGAATATTTTAATACCCTTGAAAAGCATTTTCTCGTGATCGGGGGCGGGGGCGGAATTGCCCAGTCACTGTATCCCGTTGACCGGCAAAAGCCAAAGGACCTGCTCAGTCAGAATGCAAAACCCCTCTATTTTTACCTGGTCATTGAAAAAACCGGAAATTCCCTGAAACTTGTTGCAAGAGGATTTAAGTGGGATTTCAGGTTTTTTGAATTTGATTTTGGAAGTGTAACCTTAAATTAGCCCCATGTAAGATGGTCAAGATGAAAATTGCTTTTCTTTTATTATTTTTGATATTGTTTTTTTCGGGAATTGCACTGTCAATCCCCGGGGTTTTTCAAAAGCAACAAAGAAGCGCTCAATCTAACTCAACACATGACAGCATAACCTATACTACCTTCAAATCAAACCAGGGGTGGGGATACGATATTTTTGTAAACAGTAACTTATACATCCATCAGCCGAACATTCCGGCTAAAAAAGGGAACCAAGGTTTTTCAAAAAAAGAATTCGCCGGAAAAACAGCCCGGCTGATCATTGAAAAAATGAAAAAGCATCTTCTGCCGCCAACTGTAACACTGGAAGAATTGGATAGTTTGAATGTCCTGAAATAATGATTATATTAACTCATAAACATTCACCGGATATGAAAAAACTTTTTGCTTTAACAATATTCCTTTTCGCAATCATCTTTGCAATTGCACAGGGTACCTGGACACCAAAAGCAGATTTTGGCGGCGTGGCCAGAAGATTTGCTACCGGTTTTACCATCGGTACCAAATGCTATATCGGAACCGGTTACGATGGTAATTACCTTCAGGATTTCTGGGAATGGGACCAGGCAACCAATGTATGGACACAGAAAGCTGATTTCGGTGGTGGAATGAGATCCCATACCGCCAGCTTTTCAATTGGCACAAAAGGATACATCGGTACGGGTTTTAATGGTAACCGGCTTACAGATTTTTGGGAATGGGACCAGGCAACCAATGTGTGGACAAAGAAAAGTGATTTTGGCGGAGGAATAAGAGCCGGAGCTACCGGCTTTTCCATCGGTACAAAAGGATATATTGGCTTAGGTTACGATGGGGTTAACTCTACACGGGATTTTTGGGAATGGAACCAGGCAACCGGTGTCTGGACCCAGAGAGCAAACTTTGGAGGACAGGTGAGAGAATATGCTGCAGGCTTTTCAATTGGCACAAAAGGGTACATTGGTGCAGGTTTCGATTCACCATCATTATCCTACTATCAGGACTTCTGGGAATGGGACCAGGCAAGCAATATATGGACGCAGAAGGCAAACTTTGGTGGTGCTCCAAGATCATGGCCTGTAGGCTTTTCTATTGGCAGTAATGGATATATAGGAACCGGAAGTAATGGTGCAGCGTATTACAATGATTTCTGGGAATGGAACCAGGGGAACAATACTTGGATCCGGAAGGCAGATTTTGGCGGTGTACCCCGGGTATGGGCAGTCGGCTTTTCCATTGGGGGAAAAGGATACATCGGAACAGGATGGGATGACACAAACCTTCAGGATTTCTGGGAATATACTCCTGAACATTCTGGATTTAATGAACCGGTATTATCAAACGCAGTCTCTGTTTTCCCGAATCCTGCCAACGATAACATTACCATAGAGGCCCCAAAAAATTCGGATATAGCTATTTTAAATAGTGAAGGGCAAACTTTAAAGGCCATCAAAAACGCAGATATTAAAGCTACATTTGATCTGAGAATGCTGCCAGGAGGGGTCTACCTGGTAAAAGTAAAGACAAAAGAAGGAATTGTGACCAGGAAATTCGTAAAAGAATAATTCTACTGCTTTATAACAAGCAGTTTTAGAAAAAGCATGCAAAGAACAATTCTATTGTTGATCTGTTCATTGATCTTTATTTCTTCCGGTCCGACTTCAGGAAAGATTGATAAAATTTATAAAGCCAATGCCCTGCTTGAATTCCCGGATCTAGTCAGCGAATTATTTAAAGATAAAGATGTTGTTTTTATCGGTGAGAATCACCGGATAAAACAGCATGTTGGATTTATCAGCGAAGTTATTCCGATACTTCAGAAAAAAGGGATACACATCCTCTTCTCGGAGTTTGCAAATTATTCAGACACGAAGCTGGCTGATTCCATCTGCCTTGCCCCGGCATACAATGAAAAACTAGTTTACCAGATTCTTCATCGAAGCGAATGGGACTGGGCTTACCAGGAGTACGCAGATATCTACCACGCTGCATGGAGTGTTAATCACAACCTGAAGAAAGGTGAACAGCCTTTCAGGATCATCGGGTTGCAGCCCGATCTGAACTATTCTGCAATCCAGGCGCCCGCAGATTGGGATAACCCGGATAAAATCCGGGAGTATTGGAACTATAAGAACAACAAAACCTGGCTGGAGATCATCGAATCGGAAGCAATCGGCAAAAATCAGAAAGCCCTTGTCCATTGCGGGTATCACCACGCCTTTTCAAAATTCCATCACCCGATCGTTATGGATGGAAAATTTGTAAGATATGAAACCGACCGGGAAGGAACCTCCGTTTATAACAAATATCCGCAAAAGGTTGTCACAGCAATATTGTATAATTCATTACCTCAAAGACCTGACCTAGAAAAGATCTTTATCAAGCCGTTCAGTGGCGCTATTGACTCTGTAATCCTGTCACTTCCTGAGGGCCACAACCATTTCGGATTTATTTCTGCAAAATCCAGGTTAGGAAACCTGATCGATACTTCTTCATTTTATTCTATGGGTTACGGGCGTATATCACTGAAGGATTTTTGTGACGCGGTCATTGTTGTCGGACCGGTATGTGATTATGAATCTGCGACACTGATCGATAATTTTATTAACGACGGTAACCTGGAAAACTCTAAAATACAGGCATTCCCCTATAGTTTTACCAGAGAAGGGACGGTACAGTCATTCAATGACAGCATAAATCTCTGGCACCAGGACAACCTGAGGTACATTGAAAAGATTAAAAAGAGCTGTAGTTTACATACCGGCAGGGAATAATCCCAATGACCCAAGGCACTTATAACAAGGTTTAATCCATCGATATGATCTTTATGAAAAGAAACGTTAGCAATCCGGTTTATCTGTTCATTTGGATTGGAATCTTGCTTCTTGCAGGCAGTTGCAGTCAGAATAAAACCGAGAATAATACCCAGCAGGTGACCGGTTTTGGATTTTTCAGCCGGATCCCGGGTTTATGGAACGGACCAGTTTCATCCTCAACTACGGCTGGCAGCTTTGATGCCTGGTACATCGACTTCCGACCCATTTCGGCAGATCAGGTTTCGCAGTTTTCAATGCTCGATACCAGTACCGTCAATAACATCAGCTTCTTTATCGTGAAATACAATAGTCAACTTAGGATTGCCATGCGGACCGAAGGTTGTCATCAAGATACCTGCTGCGTGACCTATGAGGTGATGGACTCGGTTGCGGAACAGGAAGGCTTCTACAGCTTCAGTGATTTTGTAAAAGGCAGGAAAAGAGCTGTTACGACCTTCAGGTTTACCGGCGACAGACTCGTAGTTACAACCTATACCAACAAGTTCAATACATCGGATACGCTGGTTTGGCATTCGACCTGGAACGCA
Organism: Bacteroidota bacterium; assembly: GCA_026391805.1. Classification (GTDB taxonomy): domain Bacteria; phylum Bacteroidota; class Bacteroidia; order Bacteroidales; family FEN-979; genus FEN-979. Next base: position 208,893 of record JAPLDJ010000009.1, read on the forward strand.
AAACTGGGCACCAGAAGCAATACCCTGGAGGCGGCCACACACTTTAATTATCCCCAGCCTGTTATGACAAGAGACTTTACAAGTGCTTTCAACAGTATGACGGAGAGCATCTTTTTTAATTTTGATAATGATCCTTATAACTCCCTGTCCCAGCCCTATGTAGGCAGCGTTACAGTGAATATGTCGGTGGCCGCCAATTTGCCGGTTAATTCATCTGACGAGATTTTCCTGGTCTTTACTACAGAGCCCCTGTTCCAGGGCCTTCTCTACCAGCCGCAAAACCTTAAGTACATCTCGCGCTATGTTCTTCTCAACGCCGGCACAAAAAGCTACAAATTAAAAAATGTTCACCCGGGAAAATATTACCTCTATTCCCTGATCGATAAAAACCATGACGGGACTTATATGACAGGGGATTATATGAGTTCAGATATAATGAACACCTTTACGCTGGGAGATAGTCAGAATATCAGTGTGAATACCATTATCGATTTTATTATTCCTTAGAATGCAGATGATGAAATGAGATACATTCCGATTTCTCTACTGTTGTCAGTACTTGCATTACCGTTACATTGCCAGGTAATTACCGGGAAAGTACTTGATGAATCAAACAGCCGGCCATTGGCTTATGTAAGTATCGGAGTTAAAGATGCTCCGATCGGTACAATAACCGACGAGAAGGGATCTTTTAAACTGGAGATCAAAGGCCAATCCGCCCAAGCACTGGTGAGGTTTTCGATGATCGGTTATAAGTCACAAACATTTTCAATCGGAGATCTTTCCAACAAGGAAAATATCATTAAACTAAAAACCGAACCTGTTCAACTGCCTGAAGTTATAATCAAACCGTCCGGCAGGATAAAAAAAGTCGGCACAACAAATTATACTCCGCTTGGAGGATATTGCGGATGGGGAGGGACTGATTTTGGCAAGGGATGGGAGATCGGGACTAAATTGGAATTAGGAACAGTACCCGTTAAATTAACAAAGTTACATCTGTTACTTTCTAAACAATCCTTCGACACGGTCCTTTTCAGGTTGCATATGCGTACTGTTGTTAATGGTTTGCCTGACCAGGAATTGCTAAATAACAATATCTTGATTGTTGTTGCAAAAAAGTCGGGATGGATTGATATAGATCTGAGCAAATATAACCTGGTGTTCAAAGATGATATCGCATTGTCGCTTGAATGGATAAAAGTCGTCGGACTAAATAAAGACAGGCTGATGAAAATGAATGGCTCAAAAGTATCTACAGCAAACATTCTTTTTCATGTAAAAAAGAAACAGGGATGCACCTATGCCAGATGGGGTAGTGAAGCCAAATGGACACGGACCGAGAATGAAAGCCCCAGTTTTTATGTAACTGTTCAGGAGTAGGATTAACGTCATAAGACATAAGACATACGATATAAGTCTTCCATCCTCAGTCCTGAGTCGGCAGTCAGCAGTCAGCAGTCGGCAGTCTTTATACCTCAATCATCAGTCTTTGTTCCTCAGTCTTCAGTCTTCAGTCTTCTGACTTCTGACTTCTGACTTCTGACTGCCGACTGCTGACTTAATCGAACCACTTTTATCTTATTTTTGCAGGTACCATTGATCATCCCAATAATCTTTTCATTGATATGGACCTAAAGGAATTTCAACAAGCCATCATCCGCGGCATCCCGGATCAGCTGCCATCTTTGCAGCCTTACGATCCGGATACGAACCATGCACCGGTACGGAAAGACATTCTGACACCGGAAGAAAAAAACCTCGCCCTGCGGAATGCCCTGCGCTATTTCGACAGGAAACATCACGCGGTTCTTGTGCCCGAATTCGCGGAAGAGTTGAAACGATATGGCAGGATCTACATGTACCGGTTCCGGCCTGCATACAGGATGTATGCCCGCCACATTAATGAATACCCGCACAGGTCTGTCCAGGCTGCAGCCATCATGCTGATGATCCAGAACAACCTGGACCCCGCCGTGGCCCAGCATCCGCACGAGCTCATCACCTATGGCGGCAACGGCGCCGTTTTCCAGAACTGGGCCCAGTACCTGCTTACCATGCAGTACCTGTCGGAAATGACCGACGAACAGACGCTGGTAATGTATTCCGGTCACCCCATGGGATTGTTTCCCTCGCACAGGGAGGCGCCACGGGTTGTGGTCACGAATGGCATGGTGATCCCCAACTATTCCTCCCCGGATCACTGGGAAAAATTCAATGCACTCGGCGTATCGCAGTATGGGCAGATGACCGCAGGATCGTACATGTACATCGGCCCGCAGGGCATTGTTCACGGTACAACTATTACCGTGATGAATGCTGCCCGGCGTAAAGGCGACGGCTCCGTTGCAGGGAAGGTCTTTGTCACTTCAGGACTCGGAGGCATGTCGGGTGCACAGGGAAAAGCTTCAGTGATTGCAGGCGCCATCGGCGTGATTGCCGAGATCAATCCGAAAGCGGTTCTGAAACGGTTTGAGCAGGGATGGGTCGACGAGGTCCATACAAATCCTGATGAACTGATCGTCCGTATTAATAAGGCAAAAGAAAAGAAAGAAGCCGTCGCGCTGGCATACCAGGGCAACATCGTCGACCTCTGGGAAAAGCTTGCGGAGAAGAATGTTCACGTCGATCTTGGTTCCGACCAGACCTCCCTGCACAATCCCTGGTCGGGCGGATACTACCCGGCAGGATTGACCCTTGAAGAATCCAACGAGTTGATGGTAAAGGATCCCGTGCGGTTTCAAAAAGCAGTGCAGGAGTCCCTCATACGCCAGGTGAATGCAATTAAGAAAATGACGGAGAACGGGATGTATTTCTGGGATTACGGCAATGCCTTCCTACTGGAAGCAGGGCGCGCCGGCGCTGATGTCATGAACCCCGACGGCACCTTCAAATACCCCTCCTATGTCCAGGACATCATGGGACCGCTCTTTTTTGATTACGGCTTTGGCCCCTTCCGCTGGGTCTGCACATCCGGCAACCCGGCCGATCTCGAGACCACCGACCGTATTGCAGCAGAGGTACTGGAAGAGATCGCATCAAATTCACCAGTTGAAATCCGCGACCAGATGCGCGACAACATCCACTGGATCCGGGAGGCCGGGAACAACAAGCTGGTGGTCGGTTCCCAGGCACGCATCCTTTATGCCGACTGCGAAGGCCGGACAAAGATCGCTGCCGCCTTTAACCTGGCGATACAGGAAGGGACGATCTCTGCGCCCGTCGTCCTTGGCCGCGATCATCATGATGTATCAGGCACTGATTCACCGTTCCGTGAAACCTCCAACATCTACGACGGCTCGCAGTTCACGGCCGACATGGCTGTTCAGAATGTGATCGGCGACGGTTTCCGGGGCGCCACCTGGGTGTCGCTGCACAACGGCGGCGGCGTAGGCTGGGGCGAAGTCATCAACGGGGGATTCGGGATGCTTCTCGATGGAACATCTGAGGCTGACCAGCGGCTTCACAGCATGCTTCACTGGGATGTGAACAACGGCATCGCCCGCCGCGCCTGGGCCCGCAACAAGGAAGCCATCTTTGCGATTAACCGCGCAATGGAGGCGGAACCCAAACTGCACGTGACTTTACCAAATTTGGTTGATGATCAGGTTATTAATGTGGTGAATTGGTGAATTGGTGAACCGGCGAATTGGCACACTGGCATACTGGTGAACTGGTGCAGTGGTGTAATGGTGCAATGGTGCAAAAGATTAAGATTATATTCAGACAACCGCGTAGCGGTGACATTTTTCTAGATAAGGTTCCGAAAAATTCCAATGAACCGCGTAGCGGTGAAATTATTGTAGAGAAAATCGTCTTCTATTTCATTTGCGAGAATATCTTTGAAAGGATCTCCTTTTTTCCCGCCGTAAATGAATACCCGGCCTGTTCGAGCTTTTCGACCCCTGCCATGCCTTCGTTCAGAACCGGCTCAATGGATTGTGCCTGGTTGATGTAGCCGTTTGCATAGGCAATCTCATTTTTCAGATACGATACGACCGCCATGCCAAGGAGTGCATCGATGTTCCTGTCGCTGGTTTCAAGACATTTTCTGTAATACGCCCCGGCATTTTCAACATCGCTTTTCAGCAGGTAGGAATTTCCAAGACTTGCCAGGAGATCTGCACTTTGCGGGTTTTTATTCAGCCCTTCGAGGCCGATCCGGATCGCGCTGTCGGGAAGGTTCATCTGGCAATAGATCAGGCCCAGGTTGCTGTATGCCGAAATATATCCCGGCTTCAGCTTCACCGCCCGTTTCAGGTCGGATATGGCCTTGTCATACTGCCCGAGGGATCCGTAGGTAACCCCCCGGTTATGGTAGACAAGGGTATAGGCTGTATCGATCTCAATCGCTTTGGTGAAATCGCTGATGGCATCCTCAACCCTTCCAAGATTACCGTACACCATCCCTCGGTTGGCAAACGAAACAGGGTATTTCGGGTCAACGGCGATGGCCTTCGTAAAATCGGCAAGGGCATTGTCCCACTGGCCTTCCTGAGTGTAAGCAATTCCACGGTTGGAATAGGAAGCGACACTCTTCCCCGGGTATTTTTCGATGACATCGGTCCAGAGTGAAATGTCGTTCTTCCAGGTTTCGCAGCGGTTCCAGGTCAGTACCATAAAAACGATAAGGTAAACGCCCATTCCGGTCAGAATAAGTTGTTTCTGCTGCGCTTTCTTCGTAATTAATTGATCCGCTCCCCAGACCGCCATGAAAATGAGTCCGAAATAGGCGACATAGGTATAGCGGTCGGCGAGAAAAGCGCTGCCTGCAGCAAAGATCTGAAGCAGGAAGATCACATTGACAAGAAAGAACAGGGCTCCGAAAACGACGGCCCGGGTGCGACGAACGGTTCGGTATACCAAAAAGATCATCAGCAGGGTCAGCAGCGGATTCAGGTAATAGAAAAGCGGGAGTGCATTCCCGGGTGAAACAGGGTAAGGGTAAACCGCGCTCTGCTGGTAAGGAAAAAGAAATTTGACAACATAGGCATTCAGCGCAAAAAGGCCATAGAAGAAGCGATCGCTGAAGCTGAGGATTTTATTGACTGTAAGAAGTCCTACCTTGAACAGGATAAAGATCCCCAGGCAGCCGAAGAAAAACGATAACAGGAAATGCGGGATCTTTTCCGCGATCAACCTGAACTTAAGTGGGCGTTCAAGGTAATAATCGATCAGCAGCAGGCTGAGCGGAAGCGTTACGGCTTCAATTTTTGATAGCAATGCAAGAAAAAAGAAGAGCAGTGTCAGCCGGTAATTCGTTGTGGCTTTCTCCCCGCCCCGAATGAATTTCACATGCATGACAAGCGCCGCCAGGTAAAAAAGGCTGTAAAGAACATCCTTTCGCTCCGCGATCCATACAACCGACTCCACACGCATGGGGTGAATGCCGAAGAGCAGCGCCCCGGCCGCTGCCAGAATGAGGTTTATCTTCAGCAACCGTAATAGTTGGAAGACAAGCAGCGTGCATACCAGGTGAATAAGAAGGTTGGTGATATGATACGGAAGAGGATGAACGCCGAACAGCTTGTATTCGATGGCATACGTGATCAGTGGCAACGGCACATAAGTTCCGTTCACCTGTTTTGTGAACATCAGTTTAAGCGACTGAAAATTCAGTTCGCGTATGTAATGGTTTTCCGTCACATAGGCATTATCATCCCATGTCGTGATGAAAGTATTCTTCAATGAAGGGAAAAAGGCGATGAAGGTCAGGACAACAATCACTGCGGCCAGAAAGCGCGGATCCTCAAAAAGCGGCTTCTTCACCGTGTACTGTTTCGCCGGTTGCTTGACCCGGGTTCCGGATCGGCTTTGGCTGATTTTTTTTGGTTTGCTGGTCATTCAGATGAGAATTCGGTAATAACTGATCCCGGAAAATCCGGGAAGTAAAATTAATAAGAAAACAGTTCTGCCAAAACCAGCTTTCATTATTATAGATGGCGCGCGCCTCTGGCGCGTGCCAAGGAGTAATTTGAGTCTCACGAATAAAAAAAGTTGCATTTCATGTATTACTTTTTGAATTATAACCGATTAAAGAGAAAAATTAAACAATGTCACATAAGTATAAAATCAAAGACAATGATCAGGGGTACTTTCTTACTTTAACCGTTACCGAATGGATTGATGTCTTTACAAGAAAAAACCATAAAATGAAGATCATTGAATCTCTTGGTTTTTGCCAAAAAGTGAAAGGTCTTGAACTGTTTGGTTATTGTCTTATGCCAAGTCATTTGCATTTGATTGCCAGAGGATCCAGGGATAATCTACTTTCGTCTATAATCCATGATTTTAAAAGCTATACTGCAAAAGCTATTCTTCAGCAGATAATCGAGGAGCCTGAAAGTAGGAGGAAATGGATGCTGGATCAATTTCAATTTGCCGGCAAATATCTTAACAGAATCGACAAATATAAATTCTGGCAGGATGGATATCATGCCGAAATCATTTTTAGTCCAGAGGTTTTTTATCAGAAATTGAACTATATCCATTTTAACCCTGTCAAGGATTTGATTGTCGAAAAGCCGGAGGAATATCTTTTTAGTTCTGCCAGAAATTATGCAGGTTTAAGAAGTTATTTGAATGTAATTCTCGAAACTCCGCAATTGATTACATATTAATATATTCAACTGAGCAAAATTCCAGAAGCACCCTCCTTAGCAAACTCTAAAAGGTGCGTGTTTGAGAGAATCTCGCCGGAGGCGAGGAGCCCATAAGCACGCGCTGGAAGCGCGCGCTTGTTAAAGACGCAAAATGTTAATGACAAACCTTTGTTTTTGTCAAAATATGTCCTAATTTTACTGCAACATACCAATTGCTGCATTATTCGGGTTTGTTCACGTTCTTAAAATCTGGCCTATGAAAAAATTTACACTTTTATTCATCATTCCTGCCCTGCTCCTTATGACCTCCTGCAAACACAAGCTTTCCTACCCCGTAACGAAGAAAGTGGATACCGTTGACAACTATTTCGGCACCAAGGTCGCCGACCCTTACCGCTGGCTCGAGAACGACACTTCAAAAGAAACGGCCGAATGGGTTAAGGCGCAGAACGCAGTGACGGAAAACTACCTTGCAAAGATCCCGTTCAGGGAGAAGATCAGGGAAACGCTTAAGAAGAGATGGAATTACCCCAAATACGGCATACCCTTCCGCGAAGGTCCGTGGTATTTCTATTTCAAGAACGACGGGCTGCAGAACCAGTCGGTACTCTATGTACGCAAGGGAATTGAAGGAACCCCGAAGGTACTTCTCGACCCGAATACCCTGTCGCCCGACGGGACCATCGCACTGGGCGGCATCTCGGCTTCCCATGACGGCAAATACCTCGCTTACAGCGTCGCACGCAGCGGGTCCGACTGGAACGAGGTCATCATCCTTGAGATCGAGTCGGGCAAGCAACTGCCGGATACCCTGAAATGGGTCAAATTTTCGGGCATGTCGTGGCAGAAGGACGGCTTCTATTACAGCCGGTTCGAAGAACCGAAACCCGGTGAAGAACTGACCGCCCAGAACAAGAACCATAAAGTCTATTACCATGTGGCGGGTACGCCCCAGAAGAGTGACCGGCTGGTTTATGAGAACCCTAAATTCCCTGAACGGAACTATGGCGCCCAGGTGACGGAAGATGAGCGTTTCCTCATCCTCTACGAATCCGAATCCACCACCGGGAATGCGCTCTATTACCAGGACCTGACCACAAAGCAGGCCGGGTTCAAGCCGCTGGTGACGGGCTTTGAGAACGATTACACCGTGATCGACAATGCCGGCGGAAAGCTGATCGTCATGACCAATTGCAAGGCGCCGAAGAAGAAGCTGATCCTCATGGATCCGGAGTTGCCGGATCCGGCAAACTGGAAAACAATCATCCCTGAGCGGGACGACGTGCTCGAATCGGCTGACCTAGCCGGCGACCGGATCATCTCCACATACATGCAAAAAGCCCTCAGCAAGGCCTTTGTGTACGATCTGAAGGGCAAGTTCCTGCACGAAATGGTGCTTCCGGGCCTTGGAACGCTTACCGGTATCAGCGGCAAATCAGGGCAGAACATTGCCTTTTACGGCTACACCGGGTTCAGGTACCCGACTACCATCTTCAAATACGATGTAAAAGAGAACAAATCTTCGGTTTACAATGCCCCCGAGATCCAGTTCACACCGGATGACTATGAGACTACGCAGGTATACTTCAGCAGCAAGGACAAGACGACGGTCTCGATGTTCCTGGTCTATAAAAAGGGCCTTAAGCTCGACGGCAACAACCCGACGCTGCTTTACGGCTATGGCGGGTTTAACGTTTCGCTGACGCCGAACTTCAGCATCGGCCGGACGATCTTCCTCGAAAACGGCGGCGTTTATGCCGTGGCCAACATCCGCGGGGGCGGCGAATACGGCGAAGAGTGGCACAAAGGCGGCATCAAGGAGAAGAAGCAGAACGTGTTCGACGATTTCATCGCCGCTGCCGAATACCTGATCAGCGAGAAGTACACCAACCCGCAGAAGCTGGCCATCATGGGCGGCTCCAACGGCGGGCTGCTGATGGGCGCCTGCATGACACAGCGTCCCGAACTCTTTAAGGTGGTCGTTTCGCAGGTCGGCGTGATGGACATGCTGCGCTACCACAAGTTCACCATCGGACGCGCCTGGGCCAGCGATTACGGCACCAGCGACACGAAGGAGGGCTTTGAGTACCTCTACAAGTATTCGCCCCTGCACAACCTGAAGAAAGGCGTGAAGTACCCGGCCACGCTTGCCCTCACCGGCGACCACGACGACCGCGTAGTGCCCATGCACACCTTCAAGTTCATCGCCACGCTCCAGGAAGACCAGGAAGGCTGTAACCCGGTGATCGTGCGCATCGAGACCAAGGCCGGGCACGGCGGCGGCAAGCCGACCACAAAGGTGATCGAAGAATCAGCCGATACCTGGTCGTTTGTGATGTACAATCTTGGAATGGAGGTAAAGTAGAAGACAGAGGTCGGAGGTCTGAGGTCAGAAATTGCACTTCACACTTCAGACTTCAGATTCAGTATTTCAGATTTCAGACTTCGGATTTGGAGTTTGGCATTTGGCACTTTGACATATTTTGGAGGATGGAGAATGAAAAGTTGATGCTGGATGCTGGATGAAAGATTTCTGTGAAATCTTTGGAATCTGTGGTGAATAAATGAGGTCGGAAATCTGAGGTCTGATGGCTGAAATATCTGATTTTATTGACGGTATAGAGATAATTGGCAAAAAGCCGTAAAAAAAGTTATCAACAACCGTATTACCTTTTCAGATAAACCGGATTAATGTCTGAATTTATTCAGCATGATCTATTTTTCGGATGAAGCATTACTGTATGGACTGAAAGAAAAGCGCACGGACTGTATCCGGCAGCTTTACAGGGATTATTTTCCCCTCGCCCGGTCTATCGTCGAGAAAAACTCCGGGAGCTACCAGGATGCGGAAGATGTATTCCAGGACGGGATCATCGTTTTGTACCAGAAGATCCGTTCCGGCCCCGTGCAGCTCAATTGCAGCCTCAAAACCTTTTTCTACTCCATTTGCAGGAACATCTGGATGCAGCGGCTCGACCGGAAATGGCGGTTGCTCTACCAGGATGAATTTGTAAATGAACCGCTGGAAGACTATGATGCTCCAGCCTTCGAGATCCACGAGGATAAGCTCGAGAAGACACGGCTTTACCAGTTGCATTTTCTTTCACTGCCTGCCGATTGCCAGAAAATACTGAGGATGTTCCTTTCAAAAGTAAGCATGAAGGAGATCACAGTAACGATGGGATTTAAGGATGTGACCTATGCAAAAACCCGGAAATACTTATGCAAAAACATGCTCCGTAAGAAAATCTTACGGGATCCGATGTATCAAAGGTTTTTACATTATGAGTGACAGGAAAAAAATTCCGGAATGGATCGACCGTTTTAACAATGGCGAATTATCAGGAAAAGAGTTGACCTCCTTTCTTGAAATGGCTCAACGGGATCCAAGACTCAGCGAGGAGATCAGGCTCGACAAGGAGCTTGACTCAATCCTGACAGATGAGGATTTGCTTGAATTAAGGGCAAAGATCCGAAGTATCTCAGATAAGAAATTAAAAACAAAAAGAAACCGGCGAAAATTCTACCTGATGGCAGCTTCATTCCTTCTCCTGGCTGGTCTAGGTCTGCTGCTCTTTTATTTCAGAGGGATAAGGAACAGCAATGTTGAATCGAGTGAAAATGAGACTGGGAAAAAAAAGGTACCACCCGCTGAACAAATGCAAGCAATTCAAAAAAAGAATCCAGCCATAGCCTCACTCGATACCGGGAATAATATCAGCATAGAGCAAAAAAATAAAATTCTTCTTGCCAGTTTTGAAAAAAATCCTTCCTATGAAAACCTGATCGGGGCGACAAGAGATGCCGGAAATTTCCGGATGGTCTTTCCTTTGATCGGCCATCGTTTCAGCATTAGCGATGTCATTCAGTTTGAATGGGAACTTGACAACTCTGATGTAATCAAACTACAGCTATTCAACAACAAAGGTATTGCTGTTCATCAAACCGGAAATATAGGAACGAACCGATATTCAATTCAAAAAAGTGAATTAAAACGAGGACTCTATTATTTTATAATATTGCATGGTGAGGACATCCTCTATTTCGGGAAATTCACCATTGAATGAGTTTTACCTGTAAGCAGGTGTATTTAAGGAAATCAAAATCAAGGCAGAATCTCCCATTTTTGCTGATGATCCTTTGGATCATGCCGGCACCGGTAACCTTTGGCCAGCAAAAACCTCAGCTTCCATTCCGTGAAATTAAAGAAAAGGCGGATGTATTTTTTGAAAACCAGCAATATGACAGCAGCATTTATTATTATCAGGATTTTCTGACTAAAAACAGATTTCGTTTCAACGATAACATTCCGGAAACCGCTGAAACAGCATCAACGACAATTTCCCGCGAGATCTATTTATCCTGTATACGGATTGCTATTTGCCTTAACCTGGAGAAGCAGTATGATAAGTCCCTGCAGATACTTCAAAAAGGAATCCTGGAACATAAAAGAACAGGAAAGAGAGACAATGAAATTGAAGCACTTTTTTCGTTTCAGCTCGCTAACACCTATAACCTCAAAGGAGAATCAAAAGCTGCTGAAAGCTGGTATAAGGAATCGCTTGCACTTTCAGAAGGGTGGAATGACCTGAGGGTGGAAATTTTTCAGAATCTTGGCGGATTATATTTTTTCAGGGAAGATTATGAACGTTCAATCCAGTCCTATCAAAAGGCGCTGATCATTTGTAGAGGAAACCAGGCTAAGAACGCAATCCGGATTGCCGATCTGCTTACTAATCTTGGAACTGCCTTCTCAGGGAAAAAGGAATTTCAGAATGGTTTGCACTGTTTCCTTCAGGCTGATTCCGTTTTAAGAAATTCAAACAACAACGACAGGTTCAGGATCGCCGGACTGAATATAAATATTGGAGAAATCCTCCTATCGCTGGAAAGACCAAAGCAAGCATTGCACCGGTATCAAAGAGCTTCCGAACTTTCCAAAAGTAAAAATAATGCCTTCAGGGACATGCACATTTTGTCGGAAGAAGGAATTGCAGAATGCTTCTTACGGCTCGGCCTGGTTGATTCAGCGATGAACCATTTACAGAGGGTCCTGCTTCTTGTAAATGACACAAATAAACAGGACAGGCAGGCGATTTCCCGGGCATACCAGCAAATGGGCGATATATTATCCTCCCATAAGGAGAATGAAAAGGCCCTTGCTTATTATGACAAGGCTATCGCCTCTGTCTCTTCAAGTCTGGCCGGACCAAGATCTTTTAATAAGGATCCGGATCTCAATGAACCTGATCTGTTTGCATTATACAGGAGTCTTGAGCGCAGGGGAAAATGCCTTTACCAGATCGCAAAAGAAAATGATCACGACACAGCATCACTGGAACAGTCCTATGCTGATTTTCTTTCGGCGTTGAACCTTTGTCAGAGTATCAGTAAGGAAATGGATCAGGATGACTCAAGGTTGCTTTTTCATGAAACTTCAAAATCCGTGCTCACCGGTCTCCTTGAATCAGGATTTCTGCTCCGTAAAAAAAACGGTTCGCTTTCAGATGACCTTTTTTCAATGGTTGATGCAAACCGGAATAAAATCCTGCTTGATAACCTCGCCGAAAATCATGCATTAAAGGTAGCGGGCGTACCCGATTCTCTTATGAACATCCTGATTGACTTAAGAAATGAAATTGTTTTTTATTCAAGAAAATTGACCAGGGATAAATCTTCTTCCTTAATGAATGCATTATCTCCGGGGGAGGAAATATTGGAGAAAGTCATTGATCTTAAGATGAGGCTGGATTCACTGCGGCAAAGCTTGCAAGTGACCTATCCCGATATTGAGCGGTTGATGCAGAAAAATAAAAATGTCAGTATTTCAAAGGTTGTTGGTAATCTTAAAAAGGATGAAGCCGTGCTGGAATATTTTTATGCTGATTCGGTTATTTTTATTTTTCTGGCAAAAAGCAATGGATCATGTCTGAAAAGAGTCAGCCTTTCATCAGCGTTCCAGGCTGATTTCAAGCTTTTATTAAGTCTGCTCCGGAGTGCAGGAACACAAAATTTTCAAACCATAGGCAACCGATTATACACTGGTCTCATTGCTCCGGTCAGATCGCAACTGAACGGGATCCGACATCTTATCATTATTCCCGATGATGAACTTGTACTTCTTCCTTTCGAGGCTTTGATTTCAGAAAAGATCCCGGATGAGAATTCCCAACTGCTGGCATCATGGCATTTCCTTATCAGGGATTTTGAGATCAGTTATCATTTTTCCGCTGCAGCCTGGGTGAATTCAACCGAACGATCGTTAAGCATTCCTTCTTCAACCAGCTTCACGGGGTTTGCTCCTGTTTTTTCAGCAACCAAAGCAAAATCAGGATCCTATAATACCATCCCTTTTGCTGAAAAAGAGGTTACCGGTATTGCAGATCTGTTCGGAAAGGTGAATGGTCGTTCAACAACCTGTATTGGCGCCTTGGCAACAGAAAATAATTTCCGTGAACATACCCATGAAAGCAGCGTCGTTCATATTGCTACGCATAGTCTGATTGATGAAGCCGATCCCATGAATTCTGCCCTCATTTTCTCGCCGGGCAGCCGGCTTCAGGATGTCCGGGATATGGATGACGGATTTCTCCACCTTGACGAAATCGGTAACCTTCAGCTGAATTCTTCTCTTGTTGTGCTAAGCGCCTGTGCAACCGGTAAAGGGAAGGTCACGAAAACCGAGGGGGTACTTGCCCTCACACGCGGCTTTTACATAGCCGGCGTCAGTAATATCCTCTGCTCCCTCTGGAACATCCCCGACAGGCTCACCGGGAGTTTCATGCTCCGGTTCTATAAAAGCTTTCTTTCAGGAAAGAGTTACAGCAACGCTCTTCGCAATACAAAACTATCAATGATTGCGAACCCTGCAACGTCATTGCCGTATATGTGGGCGGGGTTTGAACTGTTGGGAAAGTAAGGCTGGAGGTCAGACTTTGCACTTTGCACTTTGCACTTTGCATTATGCATTTAAAATTCTGAACTTCATTCCGGGGATGGAAGATAGTTACATTGCGAAATGTCAGTAAATAACAACAAATCGTTGGATAGTAATATAATTATTGAGAGAATATCTTGGTAATTGTTATCTATTTAGCTAACTTTGCAACCGGTTAAAGAAATGATCAGAAGAGCAATTTTCTACGGGGATGATTTCTGGAAATTCTATTATAAACAGAATCAGAAAGTTCGAAATAAAATCAACTGGACAATCGGTATTGTCAAAGAATTCAGCATTATACCGGAAAATTATTTTAAACACATAGAAAGCACCGATCTTTATGAAATCCGGGTCTCACATGGAAGTAACATATATAGAATTCTATGCTTTTTTGATTCAGGATCACTTGTCATCCTGTTGAATGCTTTTCAGAAAAAAGATCAGAAACTACCAAAAAAGGAAATTGACAAAGCATTAAAACTGAAAGAGAAATACAATGAAGACAAAGAAAAATAAGATCGTGACTTTTGAGGAGCATCTTGACCGTGAATATGGTATAAAAGGAACCTCAAAAAGAGAAAAGTTTGAGCAGGACTATGAAGCGTTTAAACTCGGTGTGATGCTTCAGGAAATAAGGAAACGGCAAAATCTCACACAGGAAGAACTTGCCCTGAGATGCGGCACGACTAAAACCTATATTTCCAGGATAGAGAACGATGCCTCAGATATTCGACTCTCCACGCTTATGAGAATTGTTCATGAAGGCCTGGGTGGCAATTTACGGTTATCAGTTGATTTTTAACGTCCCACCACTAATGCCCGGGTCCCTGCTTATGACTTACCCATGACTTTTGTCCAAAATATTAAGGATGAAGGTTGCCTGCCTGCAGTATGAACCGAAAAAATATTGAATTTAGTTCATAAGCACTTTTTGACTTGTTTGAATTTGTAATTCTTTGTTAATCTTATAAAACTACCTTCAGGAACTTCCGTAATTAATTGAAATGGATTCATAAACAAATTATCGACATAATACAATTCGACATAATAATTTTTCCCTGTCTCCACATTGATTGAAATGGAGTTCTCTTCTGCCTCTTTTGAAATAACATCTCCTCCCAATTGATAACTAAAAGTATGTTCTCCCGCTACAATTTCCTGAACAGTAAATTGTAGTGTCTTCAACTTACATAAAACTTGCCCATCCATGAACAACGTAAAATTCAAAAATGTCCCAGTTTGATATTGGAAAAAATATATCTTCCCATTTGTGTTTTGTAAAAACACGAAATTAAATATGCCCGAACCAAAAAGCAGAGTGATAATAATAGTTTTTTTCATTGGCAAATGAGTAAAAAAAATAACAATGAATGATTATTCACATTCCGTTTCCTCTTCTGTATCCTTTAAAAGATTTTTATAAGAATTTCCAAGTATTTGTTGAAAATAAAAATTCTCTTCAGCTGCATCAATAAAAACTATAAGATAATAATTTTTCCCGGCTTCCACATCAATTTCTCTTGTCTGGTTAAGTGCATATTTGACGATCTCCTCCTTAAATCCATCAGCACTCTGCTGTAATGCAAATTTATGTGTACCAGGGTCCAGTTCATAAACAAGATACTTATGAGGATGCAACTTTTTACAAACAATTTTTTTATCAATGAAAACTTTAAATCTAACATCTATCCAAATAGCAATTCTCGGTCGAATGATGGTAACCTTGCCTTTTGCTTCCTGGGAAAAAGAAAAAGTATAAAAGCCGGAACTTAATAGTATAAAAGAAATTAATGCAATTTTTTTCATACGTGAGTAATTTTTCGTTTAAAAGAAAATTGACAAGATGGCAATTCAAAAATATCTTAATAAATTAAAACACACTTACATGTAACTATCCTTTCCCTGTAAAGTTAAAAGTTTTAATTATCAGTTTAAAATTGCTGGAAATTATTTTCCTCCTGGTGATATCATTTTCCTTATTCTGTATATCTTTGGAAGCGATCATTCAATTTCCATTAAGGATGATAAAACCAGCAAACCCGTAACGAATCATTTTTTAAGGATATAAACCAAACTCTATGAAAAGAAATTTCCGACAGATCTTCTTCCTGGTCATTGCCTCCGTTATGATCTCATTGTCATTGTCCGCCCAGCAAATACCAGAACGGGAAAAAACTCCACCAAAACCTGTCAAACAGGTACCACAAAGAATAGCAGAACCTCAGCCAGCAACTGACCAGGTACCGGCGGCAATCACAAACGCTCAGCCCTCCGGCCAGCAGGGACAGGAGGCAATTATAAATCCCCCGCCTGCCACCCCTCCGTCGAGCGGTGAAAAAGTAGCTGTTCCTTTATCCCGGTTCGAGTTCGTCCTGTCAGTGATCGTCCTTGTTTTCGGACTGATCATGGTGATCTTCGAAGGCTGGCTCATTCGTCGCAAAAAGATCAACCCGGGGGATACCATAAAATTCATCACCATCACCATCATCATAACTGCAACCCTTTTCCTGATCACCGCCGGGTACAGCAACGACCAGATCGCACCGGCCGTCGGTCTGCTCGGGACCATTGCAGGCTACCTGTTGGGAAAAACACAAACCAGCGCCGAAAAACATGAACAGACAAAATCAGAAGAGGATTAGCATCATCTTCATTGTTATCCTCTTCACCTCTTCCGTATCTTTTTGCAGGGCACAGGATACGACAAGGGCCGCGCGTATTAAGGAAACTGTCGTTTCGTTTGTCAGTGCGGCAACCTCACCTCTTACCTTCAAGATGGGAACCGATTATCGCACCCTGGAGGTTTTCACCATCAAACCAGATGAACCTTTCTACAGCCAGGCTTATGACACGAACCCGGTATTCCTGATGTTTACGACTACAAAGAGGTATGTTTACTATACCCTGGAAATCGGTAAAACATACCAGTTCTACTGGAATGCCGGCAGGACACGGTGGGATCTGAGGGAAGTCACTCCTGAGTGAAGATCACATGCTTTGAATTAAAGGCTGGTTAGCGTTGTTATGACTTACAATGGATTTAGGTGAGTGGCAGCTGAAGTGGAACATTTACGGATTTGAGTCCGAAATCTTAAGTGCAAAGTGCAATGTCTGAAGTGTGAAGTCCGATTTCTGACATCAGACCTCGGACCTCAGATCTATTCCTTCGCCTTTGCTTTCGCCCGCGGTATGATCCAGGATGCACAAAAGAAAACACAGATGGCCTGGGTCTTTACAAAATCGCTGCTGACAGGAAAAAGTCCCAGGCTACCGGTTTCTTCGACAGATAAAACCAACGAGGGAATAACTTTAAAGCCAAATCCGAGATTTTCTTTAATTCCGATATCCACCGAGTTAAGGTCATGACCGACCGGACCCGACTCTTCGGTTGTATATGTATGACCGCCATATGATATCCAGCTTGTCCCTTCCATCGAAGAATGAACCCTGATGCTGACATACGGTGAAAAATTGAAGATCACCATAAACCTGTTTCCGAAAGTAAGTTCGGGGTAAAGCGATAAGCGAAGCCACTCCACATGATAATTGACATTCCGGTTATACGAGCCACCCGGTGAAGCAGATATGGATTGCCAGTTTGCTGAACTGCGGCAATATTCAAAAGAGGCGCCGAGGTGAATGATTTTTGACTTCCTGCCCTTTACATCGAATCCAAAGCCATACGATGGATATATTGTATATGTGCCTCTGTAACTTGCTTCATCCCCGGCATTTCTGTAACCTGCATAGTTAACACCGGCCTTGAAGCCAACGAGGGTCTGTGCAGCAATGCCTGCATGAATAACCAGGCAGAGAAGCAATGAAGGCAGTAATTTCAGAGGGCTCATATTTATCACTGTTCAATCAGAGGTAATGAATAAGAGGGCTTCTGTATTTTTCTGCAGCTAATATAATCAGAAAAGCAGCTGACAGATATCAGTGAACATATAAACACTAACAGTTAACAGTTTCAATCAATGACCACGAGCTTGGCCGAAGCTGCGAAGGAACGATCAGATGAAAGAACATTGAGATAATAGACACCGGCAGGAAGTTTATTCCGCTGGATGGTCAGAAATTCCTGGTTCTCCGGCCAGGGAAGCTTAGCGACAACCTGCATGCGGGTATTATAAAGAATGACTTCCTTCTCCTTGTTTTCCGCTTTCCTCCCCGGAATAGAAACCGCTACCTGTGTGGTAAATGGAACAGGAAAACATTTCAAATTACAGGTCGAAGAATTTCCGGCATGCCCGCCAATACCCGTGACCAGGTGTTGTACCAGTTCGATCCCGTCGCCGGTTCCGAGGTTACGGGTGTACTGCTTGTCGGTATCATTGTTCCAGTGCTCGTGAACCCCCATGCTGGCGATCAGGTTCCCGGTATGGCTGGGATCATAAATGATCCCAGGGGCCCAGTTTGCCGAATC
The DNA here is from genome assembly GCA_026391805.1 of Bacteroidota bacterium. GTDB lineage: Bacteria > Bacteroidota > Bacteroidia > Bacteroidales > FEN-979 > FEN-979. The sequence goes on from JAPLDJ010000009.1 coordinate 226,861, forward strand.
GGCGGCCTGGTGGAGGTAATCATCGGCGCCATCCATATGGGAGAAGAAGGGAAATTCGGCTCTGACGAAGTCGAACCCGACGGATTCAATGGCAACGTGATCCTGCGAGATGATCAGGGAATTAGGCCAGTCGTTGTTGAACGGCATCATCTGCCATTTGACCGGCGGAGCAACCGGGAATGGTCCGCCCCAGATGCCGTCGAGCATAAAAAGGACGGTCTTTTCGCCAAGGTCTTTGTGCTCCATGAGGTCAACCAGGCAACGGTACTTACCGTACCCGAGGTTTCCGGTCCCGGTGGCGTCGGGGCTGGGAAGGGAATAATGCAGGTGCGTGGACCATTCGCGGCAGATGGAGCCGAAATGGTTTTTTGCGCAAAAGGTTCCGCCGGCACAGTCATGCTGCTTCAGGCAGGCCAGGTTGATCATGTACGAAGCATCCAGGTATGCCTGGGGGAGCGAATCGCTGATGGTGCCGTCGCTGTAAAAAAGCACCGGGGCTGATGTCGGAACGGTCCTGGTACGTCCGTACTTTCCAAACCGGTCAAGGTACCTGACATCGGGGAATACAGAATGAATCATCCCGAAGAAAGGCTCATAGAACAACCGGTCGGGATCGCCGATCGAGATATCCGCCTGGGCCGCTCCCACTGTATGCACCAGCTGGTTCAGCAGCGAAAGTATCAACTGGGGGGCGCAATCTTCCGCATCGATGTTGCTGGTCTTCTGGTATGTGCTTGTATCAACATTCCCAAGATAGCCGGTTGTGAGGTTTACCTTGATGGCGATCTTTTGTCCCGAAATGTATCCCGTGTTGCCATGGCCATGGGTCTGGTTGTAGTGACGAAAAATGGCATCCCACGCCAGGCTGTCGCTGGTAGTACCGGTCTGTGCACGGATGGCCACCGAAAGCATTGAATCGACCACCTGCTGATTCGTATTCTCATTCTGCCACCAGTAATCACCTGCTGTGTTGGTGCAGTTTTCATTTGTGGCATTGTGGTTCCATACCCAGACAACCCGGCCGGGGTAGATCCCCCTTGCAATGCCTACAGGTTGGTTCGGGGGTTCATGGAACGCAGGGCTTTTTGCAAACAAAGTGACATTGCCGTGATAGAGTGTAAAAATAAAGGCAAACAGGAGCAGGATGATAAATCCCACCCCTGCCAGGTACCTGGAATTCCTGAAAGCCGACCGGATTTTCCTTGCGGCAAAGATGGTTGTCAGCGCTCCGGCAAGGTAAAGGACAAATGCCGAAGCAAACGGTGCGGCAACCCGCATGCAGGGATAGTTCGCCCGGCTTGGTTTCGGGATGACACGCACCAGGAACCAGGCCGTTGAAAGAATGCCAACCAGGATGAAACCGGCCTTTGTGGTTGTCTTCCGGCTGATGAACCAACTTTTTTCACGCTGAAACCGCGAATTTTTTCTGTCAGAAAAGCGCTGTCCTTCCATACAATCCTGAATTTGAACTAAAGATAAGGAAAAATAAAGGATTCACACCCGGGAGTGTTCATCATGTTCATAATTCCATGAAAATTATTTACTCCGGGTCGTAATAAAAACGTTCTTTTCCTGTTCCTTTGACTAAAAACAGAAAACCATTTTTACTATGAGAGGAAAATCGATTATTGCAGGGATGCTGATTGCCTGCAGCCTGCTTACGGTAGTGCCTGCATTCGCTCAATACAGGACCTCCGATAGCCCGATGCGTGAAGGGAGCTGGCTGATCGGGATCGGTGTGGGGCCCGGAACGCATGTTTTCGGCAACGGGTATGGATTCGGGCCGGGGTTCAAGGTCTTTTTCGAGAACGGTACCTGGCAGCTTGGGCCTGGCATACTCACCCTCGGGGGCGATGTGGGCTTCTCATTCTTTTCGAATACATTTTATGACGGCGGAAAGGAAAACTGGCTCAATTTCATGATCGGGGCACGGAGCGCTTACCATTACGGATGGGATGTGGAAGGACTCGATACCTATGCAGGAATTCCGCTCGGGGTCGGATTCTCAGCCTATACGCACAACGATGTCATAGGGTATAATGGCTACCAGGGGGTGTTTCCTTATGTTGGCGTCTTTTTAGGGGCTTCCTATTTCTTCAATAACCAGTTCGGACTGAACGGGGAAGTGGGCTACAATGTGACCTATGCCAACATCGGGGTGATCTTCAAGCTGCATTAATCATGTTCCGGGATCCCCGGATTATGCATTTTTTATGGATATTATCGTCCCCGAAAGCGACGGATAAAGAAATTTTATTGACATATCAATAATTTATGTACCTTTGCAGATATTTTAATCAAACATTATGAAACAAGGAAGAGTAAAATTTTTTAATGAATCCAAAGGATTCGGATTTATTAAAGACAGTGAATCAGAACAAGAATACTTTGTACATGTAACAGGTCTCATTGATGAGATCAGGGAAAATGATGAAGTTACCTTTGAACTGAAAGAAGGCAAAAAAGGATTGAATGCAGTAAATGTGAAACGCGTATAGTTTTCAACTTTGCAGAACACTTTTGACCTTAAGCCCCGCAATCGCGGGGCTTTTTTTTCCCCGGAACCCTGATGACCCCACCCCCCGTGGCTATAAAGCCCCGCTCCAGGTGAGGAAGCCCGGAAACAGCTCTGCACCGGGTGCCTCCCCGTGAAATATCCCATAAACAGCCGACCCGCTTCCGCTCATGGAAGCATATATGGCGCCCGCGGAGTAGAGTTGATCCTTAATGTTGCTGACCTGGGGAAAGCGGCTGAAAACGGTTTTCTGAAAATCATTGAAGAGAGAATCCTTCCATTCATTTAACGATCTGCTTAAAACTTCCCGTATGGGTTCAATTGGTTCTTTTGGGGTCACGCCTGCATAGGCTTCTGCTGTATTCACGTGGATCGGAGGTAGGACAATCATACAGGAGTATCCGGACAGCACTGAGGAGAATTGTTTAAGCTGATCGCCTCTCCCCGTGGCCAGTGCAGGGCTGTTTTCAATAAAGAAGGGACAATCGCTGCCAAGCCTGCGGGCGTAATCCATCATTTGTTCAGAAGAAAGCCCGATGGAGAAAAGATCATTCAGAAGCTTTATGGTGAAGGCGGCGTCGGAAGAGCCACCTCCCAGACCGGCGCCCATCGGGATGATCTTGTGGAGATGCATCCGTGCAGGCTGGATCGTGTGCTCTTCTGCCAGCAGGTTGTATGCCCTTGTGCATAAATTGCCGGAAAGGTCGCCCGGAACCGGCAACCCTGTGACCTGGAATTCCAGTTTCCCGGTCTCAGAAGGAAGGATCTCGAGGATGTCGCGGAAAGCAACCGGGTAAAGGAGGGTTTCAATATCATGAAACCCGTCCGGACGTTTGGAGGTGATGTTCAGTCCGAGGTTTATCTTGGCATTCGGAAATACAACCATATCGTTCAGTTATTGTTCATCCGGCATCTTGTCCGGCCTTGAAAAAGCAGGGTTCGTTACAAAGGTACTGTCGGTAAAGGTCAGAAGGAATGCTTTCAGATCGGCTTTTTGCGAAGGGGTCAGCCTGACACCACCGGTCGCTATGTGATGCATCAGCGGACTTATAGATGGCGACCACACGAGTCCGGAACTGTAAAAGTCGATGACCTCTTCGATCGTTTTGTACCTGCCGTCGTGCATGTAGGGAGCCGTAAAGACAAGGTTCCGCAGGGTGGGCGCCTTGTATGCGCCGATATCCACAGCATTGCCGGTTACGGAAAAGCGGTCGAAAGGATCGGTAAACACAGAATCCTTCCCGTTGTTGTAAAAAAGGTTCGTTGTAAACAACGGATTCCCTTCTCCCCCATGGCAATGAAAACAATCACCTCCCTGCTCGGTCATGAATAGCACATACCCATTGAGTTCAGAGGGCGAAAGCTGTTCCTGCCCCTGCATGAACCGGTCGAACTTTGAGTCGGCAGAGATCAGGGTACGTACAAACTGGGCGATGGCCCTTGAGATGTTCTTCGCGGTTACAGTCCTGCTTCCGAATGCTTTCTCAAAGAGCTCCGGATAACCCTTGATCGACTGGATCATCGTTTTGGTGCGGTTCGTATCACCATGGATCTCACTGGGCAGTTCGATGACAAGTCCGACCACATCTTCGAGTTCACGGTATCCTTCATTCTGATTTTCTTCAGAAACCAGTCCGTTCCAGAGGTACCCATGGTTTGTCCACACAAGGTTGATCATAGGCAGCATGAAATGGGAGGTCTGTATCCCAGTCAGTCCACGGGGGTGGCCGCCGGTAAAAACCGGATGGTTGATGCCGCAGACAAATGAATGCGCCTGGATGTGACAGGTTGAGCAGCTCATCAGTGAGTCGGGACTGTCACGCCCCGAAAGCCGTCCATCATAAAACAGGTACCTGCCGAGTGCAATCCCTTCGACGGTCATCGGGTTATCCTCCGGGATGTTCAGTTCGCCGGGGAAATGGAGCGGAACCTGGATGGTGTAGGGGGTGGCGTGGATGGTGGTTACCTGATCATCTTTTTTGGTGCAGGCTGATATCAGAAGAAGTAAAAGGAGGGAGGTCAGAAGAGTGAGGACTGATGACTGAGGTCGGAGGACTGCCGACTGCCGACTGCCGACTGCCGACTGAGGAATGAGGTCGGAGGTCAGAGGCCGGAGGACTGCCGACTGCCGACTGCCGACTGCCGACTGATGACTGAGGTCGGAGGTCCGAGGTCGGAGGACTGCAGAATGCCGACTGCAGACTGCCGACTGAGGAATGAGGTCGGAGGTCAGAGGTCTGATAATAGAGGATGGAAGATGGAGGATGGAAGGTTGCATTTGCGGAAAATATCCTTACTTCGGAATAATGACATCAAATGCTTTTCTGCCATTCAGGCAGGCCCTGTACATTCCATCCTGGTTCTGCATGATGCCGTTTGGATAAGCGGCAAAATCAAAGGCATTCTCTCCGTCGAACCACCTAGCGATATCCATCTGCAGCATGACCTGGTGGTAACCGCCCGATTTCAGGGTCATTTTGCACGGAAGGATCACCTTGAAATAGTTCTGGACGAAACCGATGATGGAATCGGTGTTGACGGTATTTCCCGCATATACCTGTCCGATTCCAAGATGAAACATGAACGGCAACGGCTGAACCATGGTATCGTTTTTCCATTTGAGGTTGAGCTTCATGTAATGATAACCTCCGCCAAGGAGATCCGGCCAGAACATATCCCGTTCGGGAGGGTCCGTGAAACGGCCGGAAAAATTCTGTTTCTCATCAAGTCCGAACGTGAAGGCAATCGAATCATATTCTCCGGCCTGAATCTGGTCCTTCAGCCACCAGGAACAGGAATAATTGTCCCTTGCATCGGTATAGTGAATCCCTTTGTCGGTGGAAATTTCCTGCCACTTGCCCTTCGCCTGATGAAAATAAACTCCTGAAATAAAATACTGGAGATCACTCACCTGGTATTGGTTCCCCAGCGATGTCCGGTATAGCATGGTATCGAATTTCAGCGACGCCCCCTTCACCTGGTGGGAAAAGGTCAGGATAACGTTGCTGTACTGGTAGACCGTCACCTCAAGAGAATCATGTTTGACACAGGAAGAGAAGATTGCAATAAGGATTGCCAGTTTAATAAACCGATAAAAAAGATTCCTGGGTTTCATTTTACTTTGTTGTATTTGTATTTTGTAATTTGTACTTTGTCGTTCGTACTTTCAGATCTGCCAGTCAATCTCATCCTTCCCTTCCTTCCGCAGGATTTCGTTGATTTTCGAAAAATGCCTGCATCCAAAAAAACCTTTCGCGGCTGAAAAGGGGGATGGATGTGGTGCCGTAAGTACATGGTGACGGTTCAGGTCGATCAGGTCCCGCTTTGCGATGGCAAAGTTGCCCCATAAAACGAAGATCAGCCCCTCTTTTTGTGTCGAAAGCTGAAGGATTGCAGCATCCGTAAAGTTCTCCCAACCATGGTGCTGGTGCGATCCGGCCTGGTTTTCCCTCACCGTCAGGGTGGCGTTGAGCAGGAGAACACCCTGGTTTGCCCATTTTTCAAGGTTTCCGTGTTTCGGAGGAGGGATCCCCAGGTCAGCGTCGATCTCCTTGAAAATATTTACCAATGAAGGAGGTTTTGATATTCCTTCCGGGACAGAAAAGCACAAACCGTGGGCCTGGCCATAACCGTGATAAGGATCCTGGCCGATAAAGACCACTTTCACCTTGTCGAAAGGCGTATGGTTAAAAGCATTAAAAATGAGTGACCCGGGCGGAAATATCCGGTATTTTTTCCTTTCTTCCAGCAGGAATTCCTTCAATTCGAGGAAATAGAGCTTTTCAAATTCGGCGGAAAGTGCAGATTTCCAGCTTTCTTCGATGGAGGGGTTGATGGTTTCCATGTTCTTTAACAAAGTGCCGTTAATAACTTTCAGACAATAATATCGGTAATATGTTGTTTATATCTTTGGAATTCACTTACTTTGTAAAAAATTTAACAACCAGCCCCGGTCCTATGAAAAAGATCATTGCAGCGGTATCCGTTCTCCTTGTAGTTGCCATTTTTTGTATCTCCTGCACGACCAGTAACAGATGTGCTGCATACGGAGGAGACAGACAAAGATATCAAATAGAACGGCGTTGACCGACAGTTACAGATAAATTCTTTTTTTTCGAAGGGAGGCCGGCATCGGCTTCCCTTTTGTGTTTTAATTCTTACCTTTGCTTTCCTGATCCTAAATTCTGTTAATGCGAACGCTGATTGTGCCGGTTATTCTCTGCATGATGGTCCTTTGCAGCTTTTCGCTGCACGCCCAGGAGGCCTCGCCATCGCTCAGCGACACCCTTGACAATGTACTCCTGGAGCAGCAGTACAGCCTCGGGCTTCAGCTTAACACAAACGGCTGGGGGATAAAATTCAGGAGGGGAAAGAACCTCGCCCTGCTGAAACAATTCATGTGGGAACTTGAATTCTCTACCTATAAATCGGCCAAGGAGGTAAGGACCATCAATCCATATTATTCGGATGCAAAAAGTTTCATTTACGGCAAGCTGAATTACCTTTATTTTCTCCGCGGAGGTATCGGATTTCAGCGGATACTCAACCGCAAACCATACTGGGGTGGCGTTCAGCTCAGCCTCATCTATTATGGCGGAGTGTCGGTGGGCATTACGAAGCCTGTTTACCTTTTTATCGTCCATTCCACCACCTCCACAGATTACATGGTTTCGCAAGAACGATACAACCCTGCCATTCATTTCCTCGACAACATTTACGGACGAGGGCCTTTTCTTTCAGGATTCTCAAACCTGGAATTCCATCCCGGTGTTTATGCAAAAGCCGGGCTTGAGTTTGAATTCGGAACGAAAAGCCGGGCCATCAAAGCACTCGAGGCAGGCCTGACCCTAGATTACTCACCCATGGCGATTGCCATCATGGCATACAACCCCAAGCAAAGCCTGTTCCTGACAGCGTATATCAGTTTTTCGTTTGGGAAGAGGTTCAACAAGTATTAAGTAGCGAAAGGTGAAGTAGCGAAATTATGCTATTAACACTCCTATTAACCGCGCAGCGGTGACATTATTCTAGGTTAAGATAAACCCGATCTCCCCATGGTTTAGTGAAAGAACACTCCCCTCTCCGGTTTCAATTATCAGTTTACCATTTTCGTCGACATCAAGAATCCGCCCTTTTTTCACCATGTTATTAACAAAATAGTTCTGCCAGGTGCAGTACCCGAGAAGGTTCCGGCGGTAGTCGGTGTCAAGAGGCCCGGATTTACCAGATTTCAGCTGCATGTAACGATGATCTATGCATGACAGCAATGATTCCAGTGTTCCCCTGAGCGGATGATCAATCCCCGTAAGCTGTTTCAATGAAACCGGGTTCGGAATACCAGGATTGAACGCATCCTGATTGATGTTGATCCCGATGCCGGCAACACTCGAGGCAAACAGGTTTCCCCTGATGGTATTGTTGATGAGGAGACCCCCGATCTTCCGGTTGCCTGCATAAATATCATTCGGCCACTTGATCGATATGGTCTGGCTTAGCGTTAAGGACTGCAGGTAGTCGAGGATCCCGAGTGTTATTGCCTTATTCAAAAGAAATTGCAGTTCAGGAAGCAGGAATTCAGGCAAAAGCACCAGGCTGAAGGTGAGGTTTTTTCCCGGTTCGCTTTCCCATGTATTCTCTCCCTGTCCTTTTCCGGCTGTCTGTTCCAGGGCAAGGATCACAGTTCCGTCGTCCACCTCCTGTGAAGCAAGGAGCTGTTCTGCAAAGAGGTTCGTCGATCCAGTGCGCTCCAGTTCAATAATGTGATGATGCATGTCCTTCCGGGTTTTTTTCAATCAGGATCAAAAATAATGCTTCCAAACGTATTACCTTTTTGTTTTTCTCCGATTAAGTGAAAAAAAGATGGAAAAATATGAAAACCGTTTCCCGATCAAGCATTGGGCAGAAGATGACAGGCCGCGTGAAAAGGTGCGGCTGAAAGGGAAGAATGCATTGAGCGATGCCGAGTTAATGGCGATTCTCCTGGGGTCGGGCAACCGCATGGAATCGGCAGTGGATCTCGCAAAACGAATACTCAGCAAAGCCGGCGACAACCTGATCGAACTCTCCCGGATGGGCCTGAACGAGCTGATGGAGTTCAATGGTATCGGCGAAGCAAAGGCGATTACGATCATCGCTGCCCTCGAGCTGGGAAAAAGAAGAAACGAGGCCGAGGTGCTGGCAAAAGAGAAGATCACGAACAGCCGCGACGCCTTTGAAATCTTCCGGAGCACCATGGGCGACCAGCCGTATGAATCCTTTTGGATCATCATGCTGAACAAGGCCAACAAGGTGATCCGGAAGTGCAGCATCAGCGAGGGAGGTGTTTCCGGAACCGTCGTCGATCCGAAGAAGATCTTCAAAACGGTGCTGGATCATCATGCTTCGTCGATTATTCTCGGGCACAATCATCCTTCAGGGAACATTCAGCCCAGCGAAGCCGACCAGAAGATCACCCGGAAGATCCGTGACGCCGGGATGATGCTGGATGTAGCGGTGCTGGATCACCTGATCATCGGGGATGATAAGTATTACAGTTTTGCGGATGAAGGAGTTCTTTAGTACAATGAGGGAATGAAGATTTAGATGCTGGATAATGGATAATGGGTTCAAGATTTAAACATTTCGCTTTTCGCTATTTCGCTATCTGATAATCGTTCAAACCTGTACCCTTCACCAAGAAAGTGGTCCAGGAACCGGGGAAGAGCGTAGAGAAGCTTATCCTTTGCCTTGAGGCTGTCGTGAAAAACGATAATCGAACCGGGGACACTGTTCTCCAGGACGTTTGAGAGGCATTGTTCAGGAGTGATCTTCCGGTTGTAATCGCCGCTGAGCACCGACCAGAGAATGAAACGGTACTGTTTCCGCAGGAGATAATACTGGCTTGGGGTAAAACGCCCGTAGGGCGGCCGGAACAGTTTTGTGGTAAGGTACTCATTGCACCTCATCACATCTTCCACATACATGGCTGGAGGCGTCTTCCAGCCATTCAGATGGTGAAAGGTGTGGTTGCCGACTGCATGTCCGGCCGCAATGATCAACCTGAAAACATCCGGGTGCTTCTTAACATTTTCTCCCACAACAAAGAATGTTGCCATGACATTCCGTTCCTGCAGGATACGGAGCACCTCCGGGGTTATCCCGGGCACAGGGCCATCGTCGAACGTGAGGTAAAGGACCTTTTCCTGCGTAGGAACGGAACATAAAAGGTATTCCGGGCTTAAGATCCTGAAGAAGAACGGTGGCCTGACAGCGTTCATTGAACCTATTGCTGGTATACCTTGCTGGTGTATAGATCCCAGTTCTTCCGGAAAACCCCATCTGCATTCCGCTGAAGTGTTTCCTTCTTGCTTTCTTTCACCACTTCACCCAGCCGCTGGAGGATCATCAGGTCTTCCCTGAAATTCATATCCATCGACTTGAGTTCATCCTGACGGAATGAGAAGAGGTAATCCATGTCATGGTCCATCAGCCGGAGCACCCGTTCACAGATCTTATCCCCTTTTTCCTGGTCGCCGATCCTGTAATAACATTCTGCCATCTGGATGGAATAAAAATCATAGAAGGCGACCTCTTCCGGCAAGATTTCCACGCACCTGTCAAGCACTTTCCGTGCAGAATCTTTCTTTCCCTGATCGATCAGGCCATCGGCCAGTCGACCGAAAAGGCTTCTGTAGGTTAGCACAAGCCGCTGGTTCTGCTCATCCATATAAATTTTCCGGTGTTCAAGGTAGGGCCATTTAAAGCGGTTCATCAGGTTATCGTAAAGAATATCCGTACTTACCTCGCCGGTCTCTCCCTCCTTGGGTATCGCGACCGAAGGCAGCAGGCGGTAGGCAAGCCCTTCCAGGAAGATATACTTATCAAGGCCCATGAATACCTCCGGGCCCGAGGTCAGGACAAAATAGACGGGACGTTTCCAGTTATTGGTAGCCAGGATGTCAAGAATGATAAGGTGGCTTTTTTCAATGGCCTGGTTTTTTATTTCCCACCGCATGGTATCAAGCCTTGACAAAACCTTTGCAGGGATAGTTTTGTCAGCCATCAGCTGCATTGGATCATAGGTGACCATGAATTTCTTTGTCGGGAAATAATCCAGCTGGCCATATTCGGGCGTATTGATCTTGAGCTTGCTATCATCCGTTTTGATGATATCGAAAATATCCCGGATGTCGACGTACCTGTTCTTTACCTGTTCATCTTCAAAGAAGTAAGTAACATCATGGTTCCCTGCCCTGTATTTGTCCCGTGTCATCGAAATCGGCAGCGGATCCGAATCATACGCTTTTCTGCGGATCTGGTCGATGCACCAGTCGGCGTTCAGCAGGCTGAGGTTCACCACCCGCACATCCGTACGGATGCCTTCCACTTCCTGGGCATACCAGAGCGGGAAGGTGTCGTTATCGCCGTTTGTAAAGAGGATTGCATCCTTCGCACATGAATTCAGGTAATTTTCCGCCATGGCCAGTGAGGTATATCGTTCCGAGCGGTCGTGATCGTCCCAGCCCTGCTGGGCCATCAGACCAACCACAAACAAGCCGAAAACAGCTGACAACCCAAGGGCGATCGTAGGATTCAGCTTTTTGCTCAGCCACTCGATAAGCTGGATGATTCCCAGTCCAATCCAGATGGCGAACGCATAGAAGGAACCTGCGAAGGCATAGTCACGTTCACGCGGCTGAGGAGCATACTGGTTCAGGTATATAACAATGGCAAGCCCGGTCATGAAGAAGAGGAGCCCGATGACGATGGTGCTCCGGTAATCTTTTTTCAGCGTAAAATAGATACCGATCAGACCCAGGATAAAAGGAAGGAAATAGAATGCATTGTCGCCCCTGTTGATCTTCCTGATCTCCGGCAACGGACGTGTCCCAAGCCGGGCTTTATCATAGAAGGGGATCCCGCTTTTCCAGTTTCCGTCGATCCTGTTTCCGAGACCCTGGTTATCGTTCTGCTTTCCTGCAAAATTCCACATGAAATAGCGCCAGTACATGTGAATTACCTGGTAATTCCAAAAAAAGCTGAGGTTCTCCCCGAATGTAGGTTTGTACAGGGTTTCCTTTTGATCACCCTGCTGAACCTCAATGGGAACACCTTTGATGCTGGCCCATTTCTTATAACCGTCTGCAAACCTTGGCTCAGTGTTGCCCCACATGCGCGGGAAAATTGTTGTGAACCTTGAATCATAGACCGGCACTGTTTTTTCCCTCTTGTCGGTAATGATGTATTTTCCTGAGGCAACATCTTTCTCGTATACAGGATTCCCGTCCTTCCGGTCGACAATGGGTGCGTTGTAGTACTGACCGGAGAAGAGCGGCCAATCGCCGTACTGCTCACGGTTGAGGTACGACAGCAGGTACATTGCGTTCTCCGGGTTGTTCTCATCCAGCGGTGTATTTGCATTGCTCCGGATCACAAGCATAAGGAATGATGTATATCCGATAACAATGAATGTAATGGCAAGAATGACGGTGTTCCAGACCGCTTTCCCTGTTTTACGGGTCCAGATCAATCCAAGGATGATCAGGCCGATCAGGATCACAAAGTAGATGATGGTACCGGTGTTGAAGGGAAGTCCGATGGTATTGACAAAGAAAAGTTCCGACATCCCTGCCAGTTTAACGATCCAGGGGATGATGAGGTACATGACCACTGAAAGGATGCCGATGCCAGCCAGGAGTGCCAGCAGGATTCCCTTCCAGTTGTGTACCGGATATTTCTTAAAATAATAAACAAAGGTGATGGCAGGAATGGCCAGGAGGTTCAGCATATGAACCCCGATGGAGAGTCCGACCAGGTACGCTATCAGGAGCAGCCAGCGGTAGGAATGCTTCTCTTCGGCCTGCTCTTCCCATTTGAAAATAACCCAGAATACTACGGCGGTAAAGAATGACGACATGGCATAAACTTCTCCTTCGACGGCGGAAAACCAGAATGAGTCGGTGAATGTATAGGCCAGTGATCCGATCAGTCCTGCAGCCATGATGGTACGGAGCTTCATGGTTGTCATTTCCTCTCCCTTGTGAAGAACGATCTTTTTTGCGATCATCGTAATGGTCCAGAAAAGGAACAAAATGGTGAAGCCGCTGCAAAGGGCCGACATGGTATTCACCATCCGTGCGACATGCGATACATCCCCCATTGCAAGCATGGAGAAGAACCGCCCGATCATCTGGAAGAGCGGGGCACCCGGCGGGTGGCCGACTTCCAGTTTGAAGGCCGTTGCGATGTATTCTCCGCAGTCCCAGAAGCTCATCGTGGGTTCAGAAGTGAGGATATAAACCGTGGATGCAATCATAAAGACGAGCCATCCAAAGATGTTGTTATGTTTCCGGTAAGATTTCATTTAATAGATTTTATTTTGAAGAGGAGGTTCACTCTAAGGCTAAGGCCATGGTGGCAAAAGTAGTAAATATTTAGTACTTTTGAAGGCGGATAACAGCCACGCTGAAATTGCACTGTTATAGCCCCTCCCCTCCAAGGGGAGGGGGACGGGGGTGGGGTCATCATAAAAAATAAATTCTCTATAAATGAAAAGACTTGTTTTACTGAGGCACGGCGAGAGCACATGGAACAAAGAGAACCGTTTTACCGGGTGGACGGATGTCGACCTTTCGGAGCGGGGTGTCAATGAAGCCATTGAAGCCGGAAAAGTGTTAAAAAAGGAAGGATTCGATTTTAAAATCGCTTACACCTCCTACCTGACGCGCGCCATCCGGACACTCTGGCTGGCCCTCGGAGAAATGGACCTGATCTGGATCCCGGTGTACAAAACCTGGCGGTTGAACGAAAAGCATTATGGTGTTCTGCAGGGACTGAATAAAAGCGAAATGGCCAAGGAATGGGGTGACCAGCAGGTGCATATGTGGCGCAGAAGCTATGACATTCCTCCTCCGCCAATGGAGGATAACGATCCGCGGCATCCGCGGTTTGACCACCGATACAGGGACCTGAAACCTTCGGAAATTCCGGCCACAGAATCCCTTAAAGAAACCGTGGAGCGTATTGTTCCTTACTGGAAGGAGGAGATATCGAAGAAACTGGTGGAGCATGGCGAAGTGCTTGTTGCCGCGCACGGGAACAGCCTCCGGGGGATCGTAAAATACCTGAAGAACATTTCGAATGAGGATATCGTTGGTCTGAACCTTCCGACCGGTATTCCTTATGTGTTCGAATTTGATGATAACATGGTTCTGCAGAAGGATTATTTCCTCGGCGACCCGGAAGTGATCCGGAAACTGATCGAAGAAGTGGCCAACCAGGCAAAGAAAAAGTAGCTGCATCCATGAAAAAGCAATGGGTGATCCCGGATATTCACGGCTGCGTGAATACCCTGAAAGCATTGATCGAAGAACAGATCAAACCCACCCGCTATGATGAATTGTATTTTCTCGGCGACTACATCGACCGGGGGCCTAACTCCAAGGCGGTCATCGATTATATCCGCAACCTTCAGAAGGATGAATATTCTGTAAAGCCGCTGAAAGGGAACCATGAGGATTTCGTGGTCGAGCTGTATGATGCGGAGCATAAATCAAAAAATCCCTGGTTCTTTCATTTTGCAAACCGTAAAAAGAAATCCTGGTCTGCCATAGGCGGGAGGCATACACTGAAGAGCTTCAGGGTGAAGAGCGTCAAAGACATTCCTCACGATTACATCGAATGGATGCGGAACCTTGATTATTATGTCATTCTTGAAAACTTTGTCCTGGTTCATGCCGGACTGAATTTTTCAGTTGATGATCCGTTCGAAGACAAACGCTCGATGCTCTGGCTGCGGGATTATAAAATCATCCCAGAAATGATAAACAACCGGAAGATCATCCACGGTCACGTTCCTGTAAACCTTCAGCTGATCGATCTTTCGATAAAGAGCAACATCTACAAATTCATCGATCTTGACAACGGACCTTACATATCGGGGACGAATGGATTCGGATATTTGGTGGCCCTTGAACTTTCGGAGATGAGGATGGTGATACAGGACAATCGGGACCTTTAACTGGTGAATTGATGAGATATGAGATGTGAGATGTGAGATGTGAGATATGGAAGTTGAACAATCCAGTATCCAGCATCCAGCATCCAGTCCCGCAAAAGCGGGATCTCCGCTACGCTCCAGCATCCAGCATCACTTTTTCATCCCTTCGACCGATTTTTTCAACGTTTCTTCGACCGGGAGAAAGTTGAAATGTGCCCAGAACGAAGGATCGGGCGGGCCGATGATCTGGTCCCAGCGCTGGGCCGTTCCCATGATCTTATCGCCTTCGAAACTCCGTACCTTAGCGGGATCCCTTGTTGCATCCGTTACAACCACATCATTCTTATAGCTTATTTTTATTTTTTGCCCGCTTTGAAATTGGGTAAAGGTCAGCCAGTTTTCTGTGCGGATTGAATTGAGGTACCATGTTGAGTCCCTCCGCGAATAGACAATAGTTTGCTGGATAAAGGGCATTTCCTCGATCCAGCCGGGTTTGCTGAGGATTGTAAAAGACCGGTTGTATTTTGTCTTTTCATAAGCTTCATAAGCATTCATGCTGGGCTTCTGTGTGATCTTCATCACGGCAAAAGATCCTGCATCAATGAAAAGCTCACCTTTCCAGAGCCGCTCTTTTGCGGCTGGTTTCTGGGCGTAGGAAATATGGTAGATCTTCCCTCCTTCCGGCGGGATCATCTCCTCCATCCTAAGATCATAATATTTGAAAAGGGATTCATCAAGGATGGTATTATGGTAGAATTCAACGATGTCGTTGATAAAATTGCAACCCAGGCACCCTACATTCCTTCCGGCATCGCCCATGGCGTTTACCAGGTTGGTATCAGAGGTCACCCGCCCTTTAAGGAGGTGTGGCACATTCGATGTTTCATGCTTTTTTGAAAATCCTCCCTTCTTGTAAAGGAAGTACCCCGTTTTCAGGTCCCCGATGATGGCTTCGGTATATTCTGCAAGCTTGTTGTTGATCAGTTTCTGGGAGCGGATAAATGCGGTCAGGATCAGTGAATCCTTGCCATAATTGGACGGGATGTTTGCAACAGCCCGCCGGATCACTTCCTGTGGTGTCAGACCGATAATTTCAACTTCGCTCAACTGCAGAGATACTGGTTTCATCAATACTTCCAACGGCCCGGCCGCACCCTTCTTCACGGCGATCCTGCGGGTCTCATATCCCAGGAAATAAAACACCAGGGAATCGTTCTCTTCTACAGACGGAATGTTAATCTGGAAGATGCCATCTTCATTTGTAGTTGTTCCAAGCACCGAATGCTGCAAAGAGATCGCTGTAAAGGAAAGCGGATTACCGGTCGCGGAATCAGCCACCTTACCTGTGATCATGACGGGCTCCTGTCCAAACAGCGGCTGAAAGAGCAAGAGAAAAATCCATGGCAGCAGTTTTCTCATAATCCTTAATCAGAGTGGTAAATATAGCTAAATTCTTTCTCTGAAGAACCTCCCCGCAGCAATGTCGCGGGGTATTGACCCTGATGACCCCACCCCCGTCGGAGCTGACTAAAAAGTAAAAAAACAAAATGTCACGCAGAGTTACGCAAAGTTTTTCGCTGAGTTACGCAGAGTTATTTTGTACGTTATCAGTCATCTGCGAAACTCAGCGAGAATAAAAAATACTTTTTGGTCAGCCCCTGCAGGGGGAGGGGAAAAAAAGATTTTCCTGATTTCCTTTTTAATAGCAGGTTTCTGTATTATATTTGATAGACATTTTATCCAGGGTGACCGAAAGGGATTTCCCGAACTAAGTTCATCTACAACACCTGCTCTTCCGATGATTGAAACTTCCTTAAGATTAAATATCATTTTTTATTCATCAAAAAAATTCAAGGAGGAAAAAAATGGCAAAAAACAAGAAGATTGCAGTACCGTCAAGACGCCAGTGCGGCGCCATGCAGGCTCATTTCCGTCTTTTAGAGACAGACACAAATTTCAGGAAACGGCAAACAGAGCTGGAGCATGCCACTGCAAGGCACATTCAAACTTACAAGCTCTCAGCCGGGCTGACGACAATTCCCGTGGTTGTTCACGTGGTTTATAAAAAACCAGCCGAGAATATTTCCGATGACCAGATCAAGA
Organism: Bacteroidota bacterium; assembly: GCA_026391805.1. Taxonomy (GTDB): domain Bacteria; phylum Bacteroidota; class Bacteroidia; order Bacteroidales; family FEN-979; genus FEN-979. Next base: position 243,456 of record JAPLDJ010000009.1, read on the forward strand.
GCCAGATCACCGTTCTGAATAAAGATTACCAGGCCAAGAACACCGACAAAACGAAAGTTCCTGCTTGCTGGAAAGGCCTGGTCGCAAGCATCGGGATCAAGTTTGCCCTGGCAACAAAAGATCCCCAGGGAAATCCCACGACCGGGATCACACGGACGAAGACGACACGGACATCCTTCGGAACCGGGGATACGGTTAAATCGCAGGCCACCGGAGGCCACAATCCATGGCCATCCGACAAATACCTGAACATCTGGGTTTGCACGCTTGGCGGCGGACTCCTTGGATATGCCCAGTTCCCTGGCGGACCGCCGGCGACCGACGGAGTCGTAATTCTCAATACCGCCTTCGGGACAAAAGGAACCGCTGCAGCACCTTTCAACAAAGGCAGGACAGCCACTCATGAAATCGGGCACTGGCTTAACCTTCGTCATATCTGGGGCGACACGGAAGACTGCAGTGGTGGCGATTTAGTGGATGATACACCCAACGCTGAAGGCCCGAATTACGGCAAACCAACCTTCCCGCATATCACCTGTAAAAACGGACCCAATGGTGACATGTTTATGGACTACATGGATTATGTGGATGATGCCGCGATGTATCTTTTTACAAAAGGACAGGCTGCGCGGATATCGGCTACATTAAACGGACCCAGGATCACGTTCAAGTCAGCCTGATTAAAACCGGAGTGCCCGATGACCGTAAAAATAAGTGAAGAGCTGCTACACCAGACATGGGTGCATTCGCATGAAGAGGATACGGAAACCGAAATGGTATTCCGGCCGTCGTCTTACCGGTTTCCTCCTTCGAGGGGCCGGAAGTCGTTTGAATTAAAAGCCGGCGGCTCACTGCTCCAAACCGGGCCCGGTCCTGCCGATGTTCCCCAGCAGCGACAGGGAACCTGGCAGCTGATCAACGACACGGAGCTTGCATTCTTCTTCGAACCGGCAACTGAACCGCAACTGGTGATGCAGATCGTGTCGGTTGAGAAAAACAGGCTGGTGGTGAGAAGGAAATAGCTTATCTCTCCCTGTGCCGTTTGCGTGCAATGCCTTTTCCCCCAAGGAATCCCCATCCGCCACTGCCGATGAGGAAGCCGAATGCATACCAGGCGCCGTTGTTGTTCTGGGCATAAAGGGTGATATTCTTGTTGAACAACATTACGATGAAGTCGACCGGGGCAATGATTCCATGCCATAGTCCGCTCCAGAAACCATAGGGTTCTCCCGCAAGACATGTTTTCACATCAACATTGTGGGCACAGCCTGAAAGCAAAACTGTGCAGGTAAGAAGGAAAAGAAGAACGGCAATTCCGTTGATCCTGAATTTTGATTGCATAGAAGGAAGGTATTGGTTGTTACTATTATTTTTGTTTCTTACCGGGGCACTGGTCGGAATAGGGAATTGTGAATGACAATTCAAAGGTTGAGGGGACTTTCACCCATTTCCCTTTCGGATAGCCTACCAGCTGCTCAGCAGGAGTCCAGACGGGCATCTCGCTGATCACCCGGACAATCTCTTCATCCACCTCCTTGCTGTGGCTTTTCACGATCGTGATGTTCGAGGTCTTTCCGTCGGGTTCAATGGTAAATGTCACTTGCACCGATCCCCGCGGTAAACTTTTACCTGAAACAATTTTCGGGTCCAGGTTTTTTACCAGGTAGCATTTCATTGAATCATCACCCCCGGGATACTGACTTGTTTTTGAATTCTTACTGCTGTTCTGATCCCTGTTTTGTCCGGGATCATTTTTTTTGTCCTGGGAAAAGGAAGCCTGCGTCAACAGCAGTATTCCTATAAGTGTAATAATCCGTTTCATTTCGTTACGATATCTGTCAAACAAATATAATCATCTTTTTGCGTTTTTGTCTGTGATGACTGAACAATTTTACATCTGCAGGCCATCTGATAAAGAAGTCAACCTATTATGTTTCCGGTTCCGCTCCAACTTGTATCTTTGCCTGAAATCAGAACCTGTGAAGCGTTTTCTTTTATTGACACCGTTCATCATTGTTATATCCATTTTTGCTGAATCGCAGGATATAAAGAAAGTCCTTTTCATCGGGAACAGTTATACCTATGCCAACGACCTGCCGGTGCTTATATCACAGATCGCACACAGCAAAGGCGATTCGGTCTGGCATGACCAGAACACCCCCGGAGGATATACCTTTCAGATGCATTGCCAGAACCAGGTAACGCTGGCGAAGATCGGCGAAACCAATTGGGATTATGTCGTATTGCAGGAGCAGAGCCAGTTGCCTTCATGGCCGCCCGATTCCGTTCAGCTGCTGGTTTATCCTTACGCTGATACGCTCACTCAGCATATAAAAGCCAATGACTCCTGCAGCACAACCCTATTTTTCATGACCTGGGGAAGACAAAACGGTGATGTTGACAACTGTCCCTGGTATCCCGTTGTATGCACCTATACGGGCATGCAATCGCGGCTGCGCCAGAGTTACCTCGAGATGGGTCAGATGTTCGGCGCCGGGGTTTCACCTGTCGGGATCGCCTGGCAGCATACCCGCACCCAGTTTCCGGCCATAGAACTTTATGTGTCGGATGGCAGCCATCCCAATATCTATGGAAGCTATCTGGCAGCCTGCACCTTTTACGGAGCAATCTTTCAGAAGAGCCCAATGGGAGCGTATATTCCGCCGGCGATCCCCACCGACACAGCACTTCTTCTGCAGCAGATCGCCAATTATACCGTTTTCGACAGCCTCCCGGTGTGGCACATCGATACCACTCATGTTTATGCTGGATTCACTTTTTCTCTCTTAGGAGGAGGAGCCGTTCAGTTTACCAATGCATCCCTGAATGCCCAGCGGTTTTACTGGGATTTCGGCGACCAGAGCCACTCCACTGTTGCCAACCCTATACACACATATGCAACCCCGGGCAACTACATTGTAACGCTTTATGCAAATAAAGAGTGTGAAGTTGACAGCCTTTCACAAAGCCTGGTGATTGTTTCTGCCGGTGCCTTGAGCGACCGGCAAACGCCAATACTTTATCCGAATCCTGCTTCGGACAGGATCACCGCAGATCACGCCTGGATTGAGAAGGCCGGGCCACTGGAATACCGTGTCGCTGATCAGCAGGGAAAAACCATTCTATCGGGAATCCTTAAAAAAGATGAAGCCACCATTTCCATAAGCAGATTAGTTCCTGGAACGTACCTGATCTTATTCAGCCGGATTGGGACCGTTGTGGAGGAGGAGATAGTTGTAAAAAAATGGTAAAATGGTAAAATAGTAAGATTGTAAATTTAAATCCTCTATTATTTAATTGTCCTTACAAGACGAACATAATTTAAAATTCTTATTGCATCGCCTTGCGGACCATGTCCGTGTGGAAAATCACTTGCATTTCCTGTTTTGGGGTCGCTACGCTGGCAACCTGCTCCATGCACATCAGACCAGCCGCCAAACTCCGGCATATAGCCCATGCCACGACCAAAACAGATATAAACGGCTGCACCACCACCACCCATCATAGATGCATGTGTAGTGCTACTCCAAAAACAAGGATAATCTTCATTTCCAGCCTCATTTGTAATTTTTGTGCAATTAAAAACAGGATTTATTGCCGGTGAATTGGTCGCTTTGGGTGAACGTGTGTAATCAACAATACTTTGTAATTCTTTTGCATCTGGCAAACGCCAATCGCTGTATCCGGCAAATTCAAAATTTTCGGCATAACTCAACGCATTTTCCCAACTTATAGCTTGTGCATTATCATTTTGCATCCACATTAGTCCCGTGGCTTTATCGCTGATTGTTCCGTTTCCATTATCCGTATAACCATTTATTCCGTAATTTGTATTTCCCCTAACATATCTGAAATAAAAAACATTGGTAGTCAATTTTCCTGGGAAAATAATCGGATATCCTTTTATACGACCATCGGCAAAGTTTACACCAAAAACAGCCTCAACAGCTTCTCCGCAAGTTTTACTCACACTTTTGGTCGAAGAAACAAAATTACCATCAATAATACGGTCGCCTGCTGCCACATCACCATATCCGAATTTGAAATAAGTGGTATCAATGAAAGGAGTTAAGTCAGAGCTTGAAGTAGCTTGGACATTTGGGTCAAGTCCGCAAAACTCAATGAGTGAATAAAGTTCTTTAATGGTCGGTAATCTCCAGTCGCTGTGTCCGCCTAACCTGTAACCAGATGCTCCTGCCACTGCTGCTGCATAGCTGACTTTATCTTTTGCATTAATTATATCATCGCAATTATTGTCAGGACTCTGTTGCCACATTAAGCCCGTAACCATATCGGTAACAGTACCATCTCCATTATCAACATAGTGTGGTACATTTCCTAAGTACATTGCATTTTGTCCATAAAAAGCACTTCCAACTGAAGGCGCAGAAATTTCGGTTGAATTATTAAAAAACTTTGTTTGATTGGCACCAACAATGGGATAGCCAGTTATGTTGGGAAGGTTATCAGTACCATTTGAAGTGGTCGAACATCCAATTCCTACAGATGTTTCATCTTTTGCAGTTGAAACATTATCTTTCCTACATCCTACTAAAATAACATTTAGAAGGATTAAAACGCCTAATAAGGATGATGTATTACTCATTATAATTCAATTTTAATTTAAAATTTCTGACTGTTAATCTCCGCTTTAGTTTAATTAGATGACAAATTATCGATTTTCCTGCAGTTCTTGGTCTGAAATATTTTTGCTATCATGTTATCAGGCGAAACAAAACAATAGCTGTATAATCTGATGGAAATTTAAATATCAGTAAAGTTTTTTAAATTGGTGCTAACAATCAATAAAAATCAGTTGAACCGAGCAGCGGTGACATTATTCTATCGAAATGGTAAACTGGTAAAATGGTAAGATTGTAAAATCAAGAATCAGATTAACCGCGCAGCGGTGACATTATTGTAGATAAAAGCAACAAAAAATCATTTTAACCGCGTAGCGGTGACATTATTCTAGCGAATAACGAAAACGAAAAGCGAGATTACGCCTTCCTGAGGTTCACCAAGGCTGTGAACAGCTCATAAACCGCACAAACCACAAGGACAAACATCCCGGCAGTCACCCCCACATTATCCGTCAAACTACCGATCAATACCGGAATTACTGCACCACCTGAAACAGCCATGATCATCAGTCCTGAGATTTCATTCGACCGGGTCGGATGTTTTTCAACCGATAATGAGAAGATCAGCGGGAAAATATTGGCAACGCCGAGTCCGATGATGAAGATGATCACCATTGCAACCATATCTGTCGGAGAAAAGATCAGCGCAATGATGGAGATGACGGCCAGTATGGATGACCAGAGGAAAAACTTCCTTGAGGGCAGCAAGGTCAGCATCAGCGCTCCGCCAAAGGTTCCGAGCATCTTGCCAAAGAAATAAACGCTTCTTCCTGATTGGGCAAACGTTGAATCCGGAGACAGATCAAACTTACTGATCAGAAATTGTCCCGAAACGGCATTGATCCCGACATCAATACCAACAACGAGAAAGATCCCGAGCACCATCATGCTTATGAATCCGCTGCTCAGCAGTTTGAAGGATGATCCGAAGGTAGCCCGTTTTTCCAGGTTCCGTGTTTCTTCAATCTTTATCGTAGCCAGCCAGAGAACAGATAACACGGATACAATCCCGAAGACGAGGAAGAGGAGTTTCCAGTCGCCGAATTTCAGGGCAAGGAAACCGGCCAATGGCGGTGCGATCATCGACCCGATGGCCTTCACGAACTGGGAAAAGCTCAGAAAACTGGAAGTCCGGTTGGAGGGAACCACATCAACCAGTAAGGGATTGGCAGAGACCTGTACAATGGTATTACCGATCCCAAGTAAGGCAAACCCGAAGAGCACGGTTCCAAAGGTGTAGAAGAAATAGGGAATGAATAATCCAAGAGCTGTAATGCCCATACCAATATTAAGCATGTTACGTTTGCCGATCCGGTCCTGGAGAATGCCAACCGGAACAGAAAGTATAAAGAACCACACGAATACGGCGGACGGGATCAGCTGGGCTACGGTATTGCTCAGGTTGAATCCGAGTTTAACTTTGTCGACCCCGATTCCGACAAGGTCGCAGAAACTCATGACGAAAAACGACACGAGAACGGGAATTACAAACGTAAGATTTACCTTCTTTGTCATGCTGTAATATGTTTAAGGTTAGTCATTCAGGGGATCAGGATGGCTTGTATACAACGCCGATGTTTTTCTTTCCGTCGATCTCGATGCGAATCGGGTTGTCGAACCGGATGTGCCGAATATACTCATCTTCATAGAAAGCGGTCTGACCGGAAAGAAAATCCAGGTCATAAAAACCGTCGTGGATATATGGATTGATGGTAAAATAACCCACGTTGAAAGAGGTCAGGTTCTGGAAAAAATGGGTTCCCTGGCTTGGATCGATGCGGTAATTGGAAAGTCCCGATTCGACGATGAGCCGTGCAGCCGATATCTGGGGCCAGCGGACGGGTATTCCCAGCCAGGGATCTGCCGACCCCCATCTCCCGGGGCCGACCAGTACATAATTCTTTTTCTCTTCAATGAAACGGTCATTGACGGCCTCCAGCCGCTTGCCGATCTCCGGACTTTTAGCCGCGTCAAACACCTCCGGTTTAATGTAGATGAAGTCCCGGATATCCTTGATAATGCCATTCCCGAGCGCGGTATTTGACAGGATGATGGCATCTTCGGGCCGGATGTCGTCCAGTTTCAGGTTCACCGCTTCATGCTTACCCACGATCGGGCGGATCTGCAAAAGCGAGAACAGTCTGGGTTCATCCTTCGGCACATCGAGGTTTACCGCAAACTCAATTTCCACCGGTTTCCCCATCTCCTTCTGTCCGATATCGAGCACCGTCTGAAGGATCTCCGCCAGCGGGAACGTGTCATGGTTGAGTATCTGCGAAAAAGTGATGATCCTTTTCCCGTCTCCCATGATCCCATCCTTTACCGAATGACTATCATAATCAAAAGTAGAAGCAACCTGTCTCAGGATCGAATCACTTTCTGCATCCTTGACCTTAAGCTTCAGAAGATTGACCGTTTCATCCGTATCCGGAACAAATGCCTCTGCATGAAGATCGAGTGCATAAAAGGTCTTCTGGGTTTCACTCAGCGCCAGTTCAGGGGTGCTCAGCTGGAGGATTTTTTTTGGGTAACGGGGTGAAAATCGTAGTCCGTTACCTCCGTCAACAATGTATTTCCCAAGCCCTAATGCGATGTTGGCAATGCCGTCTTCCGGTTTTTCGGGGGCGATCGGGTAGAAATTGATGGACCGTGCCACACCGGAGATGGCCGGGTAAAAACGGTTCTCATATTTCATGCCGGTCACTTCCTGAAGTACGATTCCCATCTTCTCCTCGTCGATTACGTTCAGGGTGGCAGCCATGTATGCTTTGCTGTCCTTGAAAAAGGCCGATGCATAAACGCTCTTGATGGCTTCCGAAAGCTTCATGATCATCATCCGCTCGTTCAGGCGTATGTTCGGGATCATGTAGGTGGAATAGATCCCTGCGAAAGGCTGGTAGTGGGAATCTTCGAGCAGGCTTGACGACCGTATGGCGATGGGATTGTTGATGCAGGTAATGAACGTATAAAGATCTTCGTGCATCCTGAAGGGCAGTCTTCCACGGATGAAATGCTGGAGGATCTCCTTATCGCTCCGGTCGGAAAGAGCAATCTCATGGAGTTTGTTCTCCTCCATGAACTCGTCGAAGATATCGGTGCCCAGGACCACTGTCCGGGGAATCGAAACGGTGACATTCTCGAACCTGTCGGTAAGACGGTTCCGCTTGACCAGCGAATCAAGGAATGCCAGTCCGCGGGCCTTGCCGCCGATCGAACCCTGGCCGATCCGGGCGAACGATAAATATTCATCGTACCGTCCGCGGTCGAACTCCGCGATCACACCCTTGGCTTTGTTGATCCTGAAAGCCGTGATGGAATCGAAGATGTAGCGTTTGGCTTCATCCATGTCCTGGAATTCCTTTACAGGAACCTCTTTGAACATTTCGGCAATCGGAAAGAGGGCGCGGGCATTCAGCCATTTTGAGAAATGGTTCCGCTGCATATGGTAAAGCAGCGAATCATCCGGGATCTCGAAGATCTTTTCCTGCAATGATTTGAGGTCGACCGCCCGGGTGATCTCCCGGCCTGATTTCGGATCGATGAAGACAAAATCCCCGAAGGAAAAATTATCGTGAATGAAATTCCTTAGTTCGATTGAAAGGGTTTTGGATAATTTGTTGATGAACCCGACACCCAGTTCTTCTGCAACTGAGGCGTTTTCTGCCTCCGACGACTGCAGCAGGATCGGCATGAATTCATCCTGTTCCCTTACTTTTTTTACGAACTGGATACCTGCCGTCTTGTCGGTTACACCCTCTTTCTTAAAGCGGATGTCCGAGATGACTCCAAGAAGGTTATTTTTGTATTTCTCGAACAAAGCAATGGCTTCCTCGTAGCTGGTTGCCAGCACGATCTTCGGCCTGCCACGCATCCGCACCATCTTCTGGTGCTCATTCAGTCCCTCGGTGATGAATCCTTTCGACTGCCTGTAAATGATCTTGTAGATATTGGGCAGATAACTTGAATAGAACCGGATGCTGTCCTCCACCATGAGGATCACCTGGACCCCCTGCTGAACATCATTGTCGATGTTCATCTTGTCCTCGATCAGTTTGATGATGGCAAGAAGGATATCGGCATTGCCGAGCCAGCTGAAAACATAATCGATGGCACTCAGGTTCTTCTCGTGCAGCTTTATGTTCACCTCGCGGGAAAAGGGCGTCAGCACCACGATCGGGATCTTCGGAAATTTCTGCTTGATCCGGATGGCAATATCGAAAGTGTCAGTTTTCTCAATGTTGAGCATGGAGATGACCAGCTCGATGTGCTTGTCTTCGAGTACCTCGAAGGCCTCTTCTTCCGAGGTCACCTTGATGAACTGGGGCGGATACCGAAGGCTGAGAGAGACGTATTCCATAAAGATGGTCTCGTCGATACGGCCATCTTCTTCAAGCATGAAGGCATCGTAATTTGAGGAAATAAGCAGAACCTGGTAAATCCTGCGTTTCATCAGGAGGTTGAAAGAAGTATCGATAAAATAGTACTTCTTCGGATCGAGTGCGCTCTGCTTGCTGCCCATCTGGAATTAATTTTCCTTCAGGATATATTCATCGTATTCGACTTCGAACCGAAGTTTATGCCTGGATTCTTCCTGTGCAAGGTTCTGGAAAAGTCCTTTCATCAGCGGATCGGAGATTTGTTCTGAAAGGTGCATATAGAGCCTGAATGCGTTCTTTTCTTTTTTCATCGCCAGGACCAGTGCATCGGCATAGGTCATCTCGGGAGATGCCGGAACATCCACCAGGTAATCGGCAATCTTCATGTCCCTGACCGTTTCACCTGACAGGACGAGGCTTTTGTTTTCTTTAATGACCAGGAGGCGCGATTTGTGTTTCATCTCTTCGAGGGCAAACTCCGAGAACACATCATGCATCTGCTTGTTCTTAGACTTTGCAGCAAGATCCGTATAAAAATCAACGGCCTCCTGCTCTGCGCGCATGGCGAAATCAAGAATATCTTCTATACTGCTGAATTCTTTCATTTCTTTATCAATTATAAATTATGAGATTCTACTTATGAATTATGAATTGGAAAAAGCATTGCTGAATTCGTCCTCGAACCGTTTAACAACTGCATCACAGCCAAAGTCAAAGATACGGGCAGAATCATCCTTTCCGGTCACGGTGAATTCCAGTAATCCGTGTTCCCTCCTCTGCGGAAGCAGGGAGATCATCTCCATCAGGACGAATTTCGGGAAGGGAAGTCCGTCGAATCCGAATTTTTTCAGCAGACCGGAAAGCTGGTCAATGTTTGTCTGTTCAACCTTCGGGGTCATCACCGCATCGAACTCCTGGATTACCTTCTGCGCATTGGTAAAGCTTCCGCCGGTTTCGAACGGGAATGAGGCCGGAAGTATAAGGTCGGCTGCTGCTGCGGTTTCTGTCATGAAATAATCCTGCACCATCACGAATCCTGCCTTGCTGATCCAGTTCGGAACATTGTCACTAGTGGCACAGCCGACCGGATCCTCGCCGAAGATGAACAGGTTGCGGAGCTTTCCTGTCTCCAGAAGATGAAGAACATCATCATGGGTGGTTGAAAGCCCCCGGGTGTTCCATTTCTCTTCAAGCAGTTTCAGGTATTCCGGATCGTTCATGGGGACGTTCCCCGGACCGGCGTCAGGCGTAATGCCCATATCGGCCAGCCCTTGCGAATTGTTCTTTTCTTTTAGCGAGATCAGGCCATTGGCAGTTTTGCCAAGCTTGCCGGTGATCATTGCAAGGTTGAACAGTTCTTTTGCAGTTGCGGATGAAATCTCTTTTTCCGAGAAGAACAGGATGGCATTCATCTGCAGGTTATAATCTTCTGCAAATGTTACTATCGTTTTTTTATCTGCAACCCCGGAAAGTTTCACCAGCTCATCGAAATTCTCTTTCAGCAATGCATTTTTATATGCATCAAAGCCAGCGGTGCGTCCTTCCAGGAACATCCCGTTCTGCAACCCTGCGGTAAGCAGGTGATGGTTCACTGCTTTTACGAAATGATAGTAGGATTTTATCTGCAGGAACTCATCCACCTTGTGATCCATCGAATTCTTCTGCTTGACCGTAACCAGGGAAACAGGGACCTTTTTCATGAATTTTGCATTCTGGACGAGGAATCCGGCCACGGCATGATCACGGTTTATTTCCGTTCCGATGAGGTAAACTTTGCTCGCTTCCCGTATGTTCGCCAGCGGGACATTAAGTTCACAGTTCGATTTCCAGGCATCGCCCTGCCCCAGGTAATGGAAGCTGGCAATGTTATTGGTTTTTGCAGCTGCACGGGCCAGCTTCTGGACCAGGTAGAGCTCTTCGTTGGTAAGACGTCCTCCGGCGAAGAATGCATTTTCATCGGGCTTCACCTGGGTGATCTTTTCTTTGACAAGGCTGAACGCCTCTTCAAATGTGATCTCGTTGAACTTCCCGTCCACCTTCAGCATCGGCTTCAGGATCCTGTTGCGATCGTTCAGGTAAGAATAACCGAACTTAGGATACCGGCAGATGTTGCCGTCGGTATTGACCAGTCCTTTCTTCCCGTTGACCTGCATCACGAAACCGTTTTTATGCTCCAGCGTGATGGCACAGCCAACTGAACAATAATTGCAAATGCTGTCGGCGGAGGTTGTCTTCACCGGACCTGGCTTGAAAAGCACGTTCTCGGTGAGGGCGCCGGTCGGGCAGGTGGAGAGGCACATGCCGCACGATTCGCAGAAAGTATCCTGCAGCTTGTCGCCCATGCTGGGGGCCACGAAGGTGTCGAACCCGCGGTTGACAAAACCAAGCGCATTGGCACCGACCACTTCGCGGCAGATGCGGATGCACCTTCCGCAGAGGATGCATTTGTTATTATCGATCTCGATATATGGATGACGGAAATCGACTTTGTATTCCTTGAATTCCCCGGTAAAGCTTTTCTGATTGGCATTGTATTCGGTGGAATATTTCTGGAGGTCGCAATTGAAGAAGGCTGTGCAGCCGCATTCCAGGCAGCGCTGTGTTTCATGATGGGCCACCTCTTCCGAAGCATATCCCAGCTCCACTTCCTTGAAATTGAACCGCTGGTCGGGCGGCATGGTCGGCATCTCTTCGCGTAATTGCTTTTCAAAATGGCCGGTATAATCCTCCTTCACCTGTTTCCGGAACTGATCCTTTTTACTGGTAAAGACCTTTTTCACCGGCTCCACCGGCAATCCCATCAGGTATTGATGAGCGCTGTTGGAAGCGGTCTTCGCCTGGGCGATGGCTTCGATGATCGTGGCGGGGCCCGTAACGCCATCACCGGCTGCAAAAACGGAAGGGATCCCGGTCTGCAGGGTCTCCTTCTTTGCATCGATATCACCCCACTTGTTAATCTGGAGTTTACCGCCTTCGGCGGAAGCATTAATATCATCAATGAAATTCACATCGGTCTTCTGGCCAATGGCGGCGAGTGCATAATCCACCTCCACCGTGAAATCCGATCCTTCGATCGGCACGGGGCGCCTTCTTCCGGAAGCGTCGGGTTCTCCGAGTTCCATTTTAATGCAGGTGATCGATTTCAGTTTGCCGCTTTCGTCCTTGTTCACTTTATGTGGAAGGGTGAGGAACATATATTCAACCCCTTCGAGCTTGGATTCATGAATTTCGATCGGGTTGGCAGGCATCTCTTTCTCTGTCCTGCGGTAAATCACATATACTTTTTTTGCATTGCAGCGGATGGAGGTACGGCAGCAGTCCATGGCAGTGTTTCCCCCGCCGATGACGGCAATGGTCTTTCCGGTAAAATCATAACGCTGTCCTGTAGCTTCCATGTTCCGCAGGAAATCAATCCCCGAGAATACATTCTCCGCATCATCGCCTTCGCAGCCGATGCCGGTACCGCGCTGCGAACCGATCGTCAGGATGGTTGCATGGTACTGATCCTTCAGTTCCTTGAAACTGAGATTGCCCCCCAGTTTTTTGTTGTAATGGATCTTCACGCCAAGATCGGTGATGTTTTTCACCTCCTGGTCGACAATGTCGTTCGGCAGTCGGTACTCCGGAATACCATACCGGAGCCATCCGCCGGATTTGTCGGATGCTTCAAAGATATCTGCCTGGTGTCCCATCACCTGCAGGAAATAGCCGGCAGATAATCCTCCCGGTCCAGCACCGATAATGGCCACTTTTTTACCTGTTGAAGGCTGAATTTCGGGAACAAATTTCGTTTTAGACTGAAGGTCGATGTCGGATGCAAACCGTTTCAGGTAATCGATCCCGACGGGTGTATTCTCATCAAGCAGGTTCCTGCGGCATTCGTTTTCGCAGGGACGAACGCAAACGCGGCCGCAGATGGCCGGGAGAGGGTTGGTCTCCTTGATCAGCGCTACGGCATCGTTATAAAGGCCTTTTTCGATCAGGGAGATGTACCCCTGCACATCCACGCCGGCCGGGCAGGTTTGCTTGCACGGACCAAGACAATCGGCATAGTGGTTCGAAAGCATCAGCTCCAGTGCCATTTTCCGGGACTTGCGGATGCCTTCATTGTCGGTGATGATCTTCATTCCTTCGGTGATCTTCGTCGAGCAGGCCGGCTGGTGACCGCGCATGCCTTCAACTTCCACAACGCAAACATAGCATGATGTGAAGGGCTCCAGCCGGTCGTCGTTGCAGAGTGTCGGAATCTCAGTTCCATGCCGCCGTGCCAGTTCCAGGATGGTTTCACCGGGATTGCCTTTTACAATAGTTCCGTCAAGAATGATATTCAGGAAATTATCAGCCATTGTTAAATAGTATTTTTATAGTTTTTCTGTTTTTTTATTAAGATAAAACGATCGATGCGAATTTGCACTTTGTATAACAGACGCCGCATTTGGTGCAGAGCGCCTGGTCGATGAAGTGCGGTTTTTTCCGCTCGCCGGTAATGGCCTTGGCCGGGCAGTTCTTCAGGCAAACCAGGCAGCCGGTGCATTTCTCCGGGTCAACGGTATAGGTGAGTAGCGGCCGGCAGACTTTTGCAGGGCATTTCTTGTGAAATATGTGGGCCTCGTATTCGTCGCGGAAATATTTGATGGTGGTAAGAACGGGATTCGGGGCCGTCTGGCCAAGTCCGCAGAGCGAATTATCCTTGATCTGGTAAGCCAGCTCTTCAAGTTTTTCAATGTCGCCTTCCACGCCCAGCCCGTTGGTGATCCGTTCCAGGATTTCGAGCATGCGCATGGTGCCCATGCGGCAGAAGGTACATTTGCCACAGGATTCCTTCCGCGTGAAATCGAGGAAGAACTTCGCCACATCCACCATGCAAGTGGTCTCGTCCATCACTACCATACCGCCGGAACCCATAATGGCTCCGGTGGCATTCACCGAATCATAATCCACGATCGTGTCGGCCAGGTATTCGGGGATACAGCCGCCGGAGGGTCCGCCCAGCTGAACAGCCTTGAATTTTTTGTCCAGTTTGATGCCGCCGCCGAGACGGAAGATCACCTCCCGGATGGTCATGCCCATAGGGACTTCCACCAGGCCTGAATGTCTCACCTTGCCGGCCAGGGCAAACACCTTGGTGCCTTTGCTCTTTTCGGTGCCATAGGCAGCATAGGCCGCTGCGCCGTTAATGATGATCCAGGGTATGTTGGCAAATGTTTCAACATTGTTGATGTTGGTCGGCTTTTTATAAAGACCGGAAACAGCCGGGAATGGCGGTCGTTTCCTTGGCATGCCGCGTTCACCTTCCACCGATGCGATCAGTGCTGTTTCTTCGCCGCATACAAAGGCGCCGGCGCCTTCCTTGATGTAGATATCAAAATTAAATCCTTCGATCCCGCAAATATTCTTTCCCAAAAAGCTTTTCTCCCTGGCCTGCTGAAGGGCAATGTTGAGCCGCTTGATGGCCAGCGGGTATTCGGCACGGCAATAGATCACACCCTGGTTAGCCTGGATGGCATAGGCAGCGATGATCATCCCTTCCAGCACCGAATGCGGGTCACCTTCCAGTACCGACCTGTCCATAAAGGCACCGGGGTCACCTTCGTCCGCATTGCAGATGATGTATTTTTCGGCAGATTTGCTGGCATTGGCAAACTTCCATTTCATGCCGGTCGGAAAGCCTCCTCCTCCCCTGCCGCGGATCCCCGAATCGAGCACCGTCTGGATCACGACCTCAGGGGCAATCTTTTCCGAGGCGATCTTTGACATCGCCTTGTATCCCTCACGGGATTCATAATCGCTGATCGATTCCGGATCTATATATCCGCAATTGCGGAGAACGATTTTTACCTGTGAGGTGATGAAATTGTTTTCCGGGGCATCGAAAAGATCGGTATAAACGATGTAATCCCTGATGGGATCCTTCTGGTTGATGTGCTTCTCGATCACTTCGATGGCACGATCCTCAGAAACATCGCCGTAAAGATAGGTGCCGGTCTCATCCTTGATCTCGACGAGCGGTTCACGGTAGCACATGCCGATGCAGCTGGTCTTCCGGAGATCGAAATCCATCTTCTCCTTGTCCAGCATGGCCTTGATCTTTTCATACGTCTTGCCTGCGCCTGCAGCGATCCCGCAGCTTCCAAGTCCGACGGTTACAGTAGTTTTTGTCATTGGTATAATAGTAGAATATTGGTTCTTTTATTCGATGGGCGATAAACGATGGGCGATGGGCGATCAGTGTCATTTTTAATTCGCCTATCGCCTATCTCCAATCGCATATCTAGTTGCTTTCCATTATCCGGATGTTCTTCACGATCTTGGTCGCCTCGTTCCCGGTCAGTTTGCCGTAGGCCGTGTCGGCGATCATCATCACCGGTGCAAGGGAACAGCATCCCAGGCAGGCGACCGACTCAAGTGTATAGAACCGGTCTTCGGTAGTCTCGCCGTCTTTCACCTTCAGCGCTTCTTCCAGTGCTTCCGTGATCTCTTTGGCATTCTGGACATGGCAGGCGGTGCCGTGGCAGACCTTGATGATGTGTTTCCCGACCGGCTTCAGGCGGAACTGGGCATAGAAGGTTGCCACGCCGAACATGTCGCTGAGGTTCAGCCCGGCATCGGCGGCGATCTTCTCAAACGCAGTTCTTGGCAGATAGCCGTATATATCCTGCGTTCCCTGGAGCAGCGGGATCATGTTGCCTTTTTTTCCTTTGTATTTTGTAATGAGGGGTTCGATAAGGCTGAGGTCAACTGGGCCAAGGTCCACGACCTCGTCTTTCTGGTAGATTCTTGAAATTCGCATACGTAGAGTCTCTCTTGAGTAATACTTACTTTATAAACTTTATGAACTTTACAAACTTTAAAAACTAAATTGTCACCACCGCAATCCGCTTCTTCCCGTCCATTTTGATGGTTAGCGGTTTTTCGAAACGGACGATGGAATAATATTTTGTTGTGCGCAGATCCTTTTGTGCTTTCAGCATATCATAGTGGATATAGCTTTTCGAAAGTTCGGGCTGAACACAGAAATAGCCGACGTTCATCGAGGTCACATTGTGGAAGAAGTGCGAACCTGAAGAGGCATCGAGCGGGAAGCCCTCGAGGCTGGTCTCCACGATCACTTTGGCGTGCGAGATCTGAGGCCACTGCACAGGAACGCCGATCCAGCGGTCGCGTGTGCCCCACCGGCCGGGACCGATCAGCAGATAGTTCCGTTCCTCTTTTATCATCTCCGCATTGATCTTATCCATTTCATCGGCCATCTCCATCGTTTTTCCCTTATCGAAAGTTTCCGGGTCGACAAAAACAACCGTATCAATCGTATCGATCATGCCGTTGCCCATCTCCTTTTCGCAGTAAAGCAGGATCTTATCCTGTTCAATTTTCTGCATATCCACCTCGTAATCCGTGGCATTGCCGATCAGCGGCTTGATCTGAAGCAGGTAAAAAGAGGCCCGGTTGTTCTCATCCTTGTTGAGATCAACGGCGAATTCAATCTCCACGGGCGATCCCAGTGCTTCTTTCACAACATCCAGCACCACTTCGATGGTCTTGGAAAGGGGAATATAGTTGTATTTCAGGATATCGGCGAAATTCACCACCCTTGGACCCGCTGCACTCAGACCCGGCGTTATCCGGTTATTATCATAAGAGAAAACCGATGCACAATGCTTCAGCGTACCCTGGCGTTCGGCATCATCGATGTCCAGTTTGCGCAATCCTGCATCCTCGCCTTCCAGTAAATTCACATCTTCCTTCTGCAGGTCCACAGCATAAAAATAGACCTGTGATCCCTTGAACTGATCAACCGGCGAATTGATCTCGAGGTTCGGATACTGCGGGGCAAAGCGGAAGGCGCGTTCCCCTTCCACCACATAACGCCCCAGTCCGAGCGCCGCGACTGCAAAACCCTCTTCGGGCTTCATGTGGGCAAAGGGATAATAATTGTAAGACTGGGCAACACCGCTGATGTGCGGGTAATAGACATCCTCGTACTGATTCCCGACCACTTCCTGGATCACGACAGCCATACGTTCCTGGTCGATTTTGTAATTAATGGCTTCAATGTACCCTTTGGCGGTTTTTGAGTAGACCGATGCATAAACCAGCTTGATGGCATTCATAAGCTGCTCCAGCCGGACCGTCGGATCCGGGTGGTTGTTGGGGATCAGGTAGGTCTCGAAGATGCCTGCAAACGGCTGGTTGAGCGAATCCTCGAAGAGTCCGGAAGAGCGGATGGCAAGCGGTTTCGTGATGGTCTTGACGATCAGCTTGAGCTTCCGGATGAGGGTATCGGTCAGCTTGCCTTCCATGAACCAGACCTTGACCAGGTCATAATCATTTTCAAAAACGGCGCGTTCCCTGAGCTTGTTCCGGTCGATAAAATATTCAAACTCATCCGTCCCGATGATGGATGTGATCGGGGTCCGGATGTTGATGTTCGGCACATGCTGCGAGAAGTCGTAATTGTAGATCAGCGTATTGATAAAGGAAAGCCCGCGTCCCTTCCCTCCCAGCGCTCCTTCGGTAAGGATGAGAATGTTGTGTTCATCGGTGATGGCGGATTCCTCAAACGGGATGACCTTCCCGATGTTCTGTTCATTGCGGAAGTTCTGGATGACGCTGATGAGGTATTCCCGCAGACTGGCCGGATCCTTGAAGTCGGTCACCTTGGCCGGGTTGAGGATCTTCGCCACCTGGATTTCGCCGCGGGCCATCAGCCAGAGCGAGAAATGGTCCTTGCGGGCATGGTAAAGCAATGATTCTTCGGGAATGGTCCGCAGCAGGTCTTCAAATTCCTTCAGCGACTTGGCCACGGCAATCTGCCGGCCTTCCTTGTCACGGTATATGAAATTCCCAAACCCGAGGTAATGGGTGATAAAACTCTTGAAATCCAGCAGCAGGGTCTCGGAATTCTTGTTGATATAGGTGGTCTTCAGATCATACGCCTGGTTGGCATTATCATCTTCCGACGACTGTATCACGATCGGAAGATCCCTGATCTCCTTACGGGTTTGTTTTACAAGAGAGAATCCTGCTGTACTGCTCAGCTTGCCATCTTTCTTGAATTTCACATCTGTGATCAGGCAGAGGATGTATTCCTTGTATTTCCCGAAAATATACATGGCCTCCTCATAGGTGGAGGCAAGAAGGATCTTGGGCCGGGCCTTCAGCCTCAGGATGCGGTACAGCTCATCGGTAGTCACATCCTCGATGATGTGCTTGGTTTGTTCAAGCACAATGTTGTAAAGGTTTGGCAGGTAAAGGGAATAATATTTCGGGGAATCCTCCACGAGCAGGATCACACGGGCCATCCCGATGTCGGTATCATTCTCCACATTGATCTTGTCCTCCAGGTAATTGATCATGGCGAAGAAGATCTTTGAATCCCCGTTCCAGACGAAAACACGGTCGATCCAGGTCAGCTTGTCAGGTGTTTCGTCGAACAGGGCGATGTCGGTGTTGCTGTTCAGGAGCAGGAAAACCGGGATGTACTGGTATTTCTCCTTGATCTTCTTGCTCAGTTCGACCGGGAAGTGTTTATCCACTCCCATCATAATGATCACAAGGTCGTAATGCTTGGTATCAAGCTGTTCAAACACTTCATCGGTGGCGGAAACCCCTGTGATGCGCGGCATGGTGCTAAGGCTGAGCTGGTAAAACTCGCCCAGGACATGCTCCGAGAACCGTCCCTCCTTTTCGATCGAATAGGCGTCGTAAAGGTTGGCAACGAGCAGGATCTCCTTGACCTTGAACGGCATCAGGTCGTGGTAGATATCGCGGTTGTAGTTGTTCCTGTTCAGGAAGGTCTGTAAAAGCTGCCGGCTGTATTTAATATTTTCTGCTGGTTCTTTCCGGATGGGTCCGGGTTCTTTCAGGGTAGATTTCTTCAGGATGGCTTTCCCCTTGACACTGTTCAGGTAACCGGAAATGATGTTGGCAAGGTTGATGATGAGGTGGCGTTCTTCTTCGAGGAAAGGACCTTCATAGGATGGGGGAAATGCTTTCAGGTAGAAGATCTCGATAGAGCCTTCCTGGGTATCGATGGTATCAAAGGCCTGTTTCTGCGACCACTGGGTTTCCCTGAAGCCCGGACTTGTGATCACAAAGTTGGAATAGCGGATCCGGGAGACGGTAAATTCGGGGTATTGCCATGCCTTCGGCAGGACCAGGGCGATCTGGTGCAGCGACTCTTCTATCGGCTTGCCTGTCCGGAGGATGGCCGTGGTCTGGTTGATGGCCGAGAGTTCCTTGAGCCGTTCCCGGGTAACATATCTTCCTTCCTTGCCTTTGACCCCGTTCAGGTAGCCTTCGATCAGGCTGCCGAGGTTATTTATGAGGCTTCGCTCCTCTTTCATGAACGGGCCTTCGTCGATCTGCGGAAATTCTTTCAGGTAGAAGATCTCGATGATTCCCGTCAGGTTATCGATCGTTTCAAACGATTGTTCCTGCTTCCATTCCGTTTCAGCAAAATTCCGTGTGGTGCATTCCATTTCATCAAAGCGTATCCTGGCGACAGTATCTTCCGGATATTGCCAGGCATTCGGCAGGATCTGGCAGATGGCCTGCAGCGTTTCCTGGATCGGAAGGTTCCGTTTGATGATGGTGGTGGTCTCGTTGATCGCGGTCAGTTCCTTCAACCGCTCCCGGGTATCGTAAAGAAGCTTTTCAACATCCACCCGACCCTGACCGTTCGGTGGGTTGCCGGGGCTATTCTCAACAGGCGACATGTTCTGATTTTTTTAACAATGACATGAATAAACCGGGATGGGCTGTAAAATTACACATTCTTTTTGATCGGCAAAACGGCTGTTCGGAGATTGTTAAAAACCGCTGATAATTGTCGGAGATCGGAAGACCGAGGGCTGAGGTCTGAGGACTGAGAATTGCCGACTGCCGACTGCCGACTGAGGATGGCATAGATTTGTGTAATCTGTGAAATCTGTGGTGGAGAATGAAATTCGATAAACACCTCTTTTCACGGGTCTAACAGACGACGGATCAGGATAAAAAAATATGCCGATTTTTATTGCGTAAAGATATTTGTTGTAATATTGTTCCGAATTTCACAAATCAATAATTTAAACTCTAATTTCCTATGACAAAAAATGTGTATGACCAGCTGGTCGCCGATTTCATGGCAAAAATCATTGCCAAGAATCCGGGTGAAAAGGAATTCCACCAGGCCGTTCAGGAAGTTGCTGAAACCCTGATCCCTTTCATTGAAGAAAACCCGAAGTACAAGACTGCCAAAATCCTCGAGCGCATTGCAGAACCCGAAAGAGTTATCATGTTCAGGGTGCCCTGGAGCGACGACAAGGGAGAAGTTCAGATCAACAGGGGTTTCCGTATCGAAATGAACAGCGCAATCGGACCTTACAAAGGTGGTATGCGTTTCCACCCGACGGTTTACTTAGGCCTCCTGAAATTCCTTGCATTTGAGCAGGTGTTAAAGAACAGTCTTACAACCCTGCCCATGGGCGGTGGAAAAGGAGGATCTGATTTCGATCCCAAAGGAAAATCAGACAATGAAGTGATGCGTTTCTGCCAGAGTCTCATGACCGAGCTGCAGCGTCACATCGGACCCGATACCGACGTTCCTGCCGGTGATATCGGAGTTGGCGGACGTGAGATCGGTTTCATGTTCGGCCAGTACAAGAGACTGCGCAATGAATTCACCGGCGTTCTGACCGGCAAAGGCCTTGAATGGGGCGGCAGCCTTATCCGTCCGGAAGCTACCGGCTACGGACAGGTTTATTTTGCAGCTGAAATGCTGAAGACCCGTAACCTCGACTTCAAGGGCAAGATCGTAACCGTTTCCGGTTCAGGTAACGTGGCACAGTATGCTACACAGAAAGCTACCGAACTTGGAGGTATTGTTGTTACCTTATCCGATTCCGAAGGATACATTTATGATCCTAAGGGTATCGATGCCGCTAAACTTGCTTTCGTGCTGAACCTGAAGAATGTCAAGAGGGGACGTATCAAGGAATATTGCGACAAATACAGCGAAGCAACCTATGTACCGGGCAAACGTCCATGGGAAGTAAAATGCGACATCGCATTACCGAGTGCAACCCAGAATGAAATTGATGCAGAAGATGCAAAAACCCTCGTGAAGAATGGTTGCTACTGCGTTTCCGAAGGCGCCAATATGCCTTCCACACTGGAAGCCACCAATATTTTCATCGCTGCCAAGATCCTCTTCGGACCTGGTAAAGCAGCCAACGCCGGCGGTGTTGCCACCTCCGGTCTCGAAATGTCACAGAACTCCATGCGTATGTCATGGTCAAGGGAAGAAGTTGATGAAAAACTTCATACCATCATGATCAACATCCACAAGAGCTGCGTTAAATTCGGAACCGAGCCTGACGGATTTATCAACTATGTAAAAGGCGCCAACATTGCAGGCTTTGTAAAAGTAGCCGACGCCATGTTAGCCCAGGGACTTGTTTAATCCTGAATTTTTACATGAAAGAACGGGTGCACGAAAGTGCGCCCGTTCTTTTTATCTGGAAGATGACCTCTCCCCAAGGGGTGGGGTCATTGCAATATTTCAGGTTTTGGCTATCTTGTTGCTTAAAGGTTGTCCAATCATCTGATAGAAAAGCAAAGCGTTGAAAAAAGCATAATAGACCACGCCGGCCTGCACCTCGAGCATCGATTCAACCAGCATGTTAAAAGCGAATACGATAAGGAAAGTGAAATAAAGAAAATCTCTTTTGCGGAGTGCCTGCCAGGCAGGGAGCACCAGCATCAGCACCAGGATCAGAAATCCTGCAAGACCGGTTGCAATCCAGGTCTGAAGATACTGGTCGTGTGAGTTCAGGTGCATCGACAAGGCGACCTGCTTATTTTCCCGCTGATATTCCGCCATCAGCTCATCTTTTACATCACCCGTCCCGACCCCGAGAACCGGATTTTTAAGGATCACTTTGACGGCTGCCTTCCAAACGACCATCCGCTCGTTATTACCTTCCATCTTGTCATTGTCTGTCCCTTCCTTTTGGGATAAAACTTTCTCAGTGCTCTGAAACCTTCCCGAAGTTACCGGCAGGAAACGGAAGCAGGCATAGAACACCATTCCCGCGAGGAGCAGAATGAGGAAACCTTGTCCGATCTTCCGGTGAACCATCATGAAATAAACGACCACCAGGATGATCACGATCACAAGTGAAAAGATCCCGGCCTTGGAACTCAGCAGGAAAACTTCAAGGGAAAAGAGGAAAAACAGGAAGAGCAGGAAAATCCTTTTGCCTGGCGAAAATTCCAGGTCCTTCCGGATGAGTGTATAACCGATGAAGGCAATGGCAAGGTTGAAATACATCGAAAGATAAGATGTATGAATAAAGCGGGAGAAATGGGTGTAGTAGAACACCACGGGATCACCGTCGCGGACGTAATCCTTAATCGCAATGAAGAAAAGGATCAATGAGGAAATGAAGCAGCCGGCGATAAAAGCGAAGAAAATCGCCGAAAACATCTTCGGATTGACATCTTCCTTCTCCAGCGTGGCAAAGACCAGTGGAAAAACGAAGAGCGCCAGTTTCACTTCGAGGTCGAAGAAGCCGAACCCGGTGTTTGCTGAGTAGAACATCCCGACGATGTAGATCAGGTAGAACGCAGCAAAGGAAAAAACGTGAAGCCTCGGTTTTTCACGGAAGATCAGCGGGATCTTCATGAACCTGCCTTCGATCAGCCAGTTCAGTACCAGGAGGAGGATAAAAACCGGCACGAGCTTTCCGTAGATCGGCAGAAAGAGAGCAAATGCCAGGCAGCACCAGAGAAAGATCTGCCCGTGGATTTTTTTACGCGTTGGATTCATGTTCTCCTTTCATCGGTTGAATAAGATTCCAGAGATCTTCTGCGATCTGATCCCAGTTAAAATTCGCATTTATGTAACGGCAGCCGTTTTCGCCATATTCCTTCACAAGTTCAGGATGCCCTGATAAAAACTCCGCCTTTTCCGCCAGGTCATGTTCATCCCCGGGGATAAAAGCAATGCCCGTTTTTCCCTCATCGATAAAAAGCTCTTTCGCTTCTCCTTCCACACCAAGTAACAGCGGTTTTTTCAGTGCCAGGTTCTCAAATATCTTTGAAGGAATCGCTCCTTTGAACAGGTCGATCCTCCGCAACGGGATGATGGCGGCATCGATGGCAGAGATCACCCCCAGCAGTTCTTTCCGGGGCATTGTGTCGAAAAAGGAAACATTGTCAAGGCGGAGATCTTCTTTCATCTTCACCAGCTTGTCCCTCTCGGGACCGGCTCCTGCAAGAACGAACCTGATGTTTTTTTTCTCCTTCAGTAATTGTGCAGCTTTTAAAATTACCTCCAGCCCTTGTGCATGTCCGAGGATCCCTGCATAAATCAGGAGAAAATCCGTTTCAGCGTAGCCATGATCTTTTCTCCAGGTCGTATCGGCAGGCACCTCCTCTGAAACAGCAGGGTCGATGCCATTCTTCAGCCAGTGAACGGTCTTTTCAGGAAAGCGCTGTGAAATATTCTTCACAATTCCTTTTGTCTGCCCGGTGATAATGTACGAAGAACGGTAGAGGAATTCCTCCAGCCAGGTTGTGATCCTGAGCAGGTAACGATTCGATATAAGCCCCAGTTTCTCGGCGCTTTCCGGCCACAGGTCGGAAACATTGAAGATAAGCTTAGCACCCCTGGCCTTTGCCAGCAGCCATGCCGACATGCCAAGGAAAAGGGGCGGTGATTCGCAGATGATATAATCAAACCGTCCGGATTTCCAGATACCAATCAGAAAAGAGGTTTTGACAAAGCTGAAATAATTCAGTAACCGTGGCACGATCGACTTGCTCGTTCGGGCATACAGCCAGCAACGGTGGACCGTTAACGAATCCATCTGTTCCCTGACATAGAATTTTCCACGATAACCGTCATAAATCCTCATCTGCGGATAATTGGGCATGGCGGTCAGCACCGTGACCTCGGCACCCTTCTGCTGAAGACGGATCGCGAGGTTCCAGAGCCGGTTCTGTGCAGCCCCGGTTTCAGGCGGAAAGTACTGTGTCAGAATCAGGATCTTCACAGCGTGGTTGGTATCAATGACCGTTCACCGAATTCAATTCAGTGATGGCGGATGAATAACTTTGAAATACAAAACCATTCTCTTTGCAGTAAGAGATAACCCATTCGTACCAGGCTTTCCAGACGGAAAAACTGGAGTGGAAATAGCGGTCGTGAAAGAGGATGGTCAAATACCGAACGTTCTTATCAACAACTGCCGCAATCTCCCGCCGGGTGAACTCCCGAATCTCTTCAAATGATTTGCTACCGTAACGTTTTCCCTGGTTGATCATATCCCCGTCCATGATGTGAAGCGGGAATTCCCAGAGCTTTCCAACCTTATACGGAGCTTTATGTTCCCGGATCGACGAATCGAACCGGTATCCTGCAGCATCCATGAATTTCAGGGTATTCTCATCATGCCGAAGGTAATGCATGCGGATGCCGAAGGGAACTCCCGGAAGGATCTGCTGAAATGTTTCGAACTCTTTTTTAACCGCATCCGGTGTTGAATATCCGATGCCGTGAACACCGGTCTCGAATCCGTTTTCATGGATCCGTTTTATCCAGTAAGCCGCATTTTCCAAGGAATAGGCCAGCATTTTGCCATTGTTCACACCAAAAAAGAATGTAGACGGGATCCCCTGCTGCCGGTCAAAATCCATCACCTCCTCAAGGTGCTGCCAGCGGTTCCTGAAGACCTCACCGGTACGCGACATCATCTCCCCGAATGAAATCGTTCCGTTCAGCGTTTCGATCAGGTTCCGCGCAAAGAACTTCGGAAGGATCAAATCGGTCCGGTGTTCAAAGGCAGTGAGATGATCCACATCATGCGAAACGATTACGTACATCTTGGCAGCACTTTATAATTGGCATCCGGCAGGTTCAAAAAACCTCCCGTTTGAAAAATTTAAGCAGGATCTCGATCAGGATCGGTGCCCTGTTGACTGAAAAATAAACTTTCTGTTCGCCCCCGAAACCCCGGAAAAACTTTTCAACGCCCTTGATCATCGATCCCTCGAGGTCGAAACAGGGCAACCCTGATTTCTTTGCATGTTTTATGCTTTCCCAGAGGACCAGTGCGCCGGCGCCCTCATGCTTCCGGGCTTCAGTCACTCCTCCGAACAAATAATAGGCTTTCTCACGGTCATAGAGGCAAAAAGCCATGGAAACGGGCTTCCCTTCCCGGGTTGCAATAAATGCATAACTATTCGCCAGGGTGGCAAATTCATAAAGGATCCGCCGGATCCGTTTTTCGTCAAGGCCTATCTTCTGTTTCCGGAACGTTTCCGTAATAATGGGTTCAATCCGGCTGTAATCCTTTACCTGCTCAGAAACGACGCCATCTGTCACCGCTTTTTTTATGTTATTCCGCAGCTTGGGAGAGATCCGGTTCCAAAGCTCATCCTCATCGTTTGCAAGGTCGATCCAGTAGGTATAATAAGGCACTACCTTAAACTTATCCCAGATGAAGGGCTGCATGTCATGGATCCCGACAGGCAGGCAATAGCGCTGAATGGAAAATTTATTCTTTTTTAAGAAGGCAGAAACGGCCGAAAGGATCTCCTTTTCAACTCCCAGCCGGTTGGATTGGTTTTTTGCAGGGTTGTCATAGAAAAGCCCGATCGACGGAGTGTGCGGTGGCGTGCTGAAATAGGGAATGCCGAAAAGGCTTGAGCGGTAAAGGTAAAATCCGCCGGCAAGCTTGTCGTCGTTATCGAAGATCCCGTAAAGATCGATATCATCGCCATAAACAGCGATCCAGGCTGGATCGTTGAATACGGAGCCGAGGGAAGAAGCCTGGTTCCCGTACTGGCTGAGCTCGCTGCCGGTGATCGTTCGGATGTTCATGGTCAATTGCAATGCAAGTTACTGTTTATTCGGAGAACTGAAAAGTTCTTCGTAACAACTGATCAGCGTTTTTTCTTCGGCTTCCCAGGAGTATTGCTGTTCAACCAGCAATCTTCCGGCACGGCCTTTTTCCTGGAGTATGGCCTTATCCTTCAGGATTTCCTGCAGCATTTTTGCGATTATCTCGGGATCGGACGGGTCGGTAAAAAATGCACAGCTTTCGAATTTCTTCATCCAGAAGGGGAAATCCGACATCAGGATCGGAACCGAGCAGGCCATGTATTCAAATGCCTTTACCGGCAGGCTGGTCAGATAATTCTTCAGCGGATAGAGCAATGCTATTCCAAGATCGGCAACTTTGATAAACGGATAGAGCTCTTCCAGTTTCCGGTAGCCCATGTACTGAACATTCTTCCAGCCTTCCTCCCTCCTGCATTCTGCCTCGTATTTTTCGTCAGACCATTTTCCGAAGATGATAAACAGCGGCGACGGCGACATCAAAGCAGTAGCTGCGATCACCTCCCGGATCCCGCGGTTCCTGTCGAGTCCGCCGGCGTAAATAATAATATCCTGCTTTTTTTCAAGAGCGGCAGCAGGGAGATCATCCGTAAACCCGATCATCGAGAAATTCCGGATGAAGACAAATTTCGGGATCCTCTTCTTATAGGTGGTAAAGAAATAGTCCCTGAACTGATCATCATCCACTACCAGGATGATCCTGTCAAAAAACCGGATTGCAAGACCTTCAAGGAACCGGTAAAGGAACTTCAGAAACGAACGCCCGATTGCATTTCCCCACTCCTTCTGATCCATGTGATGAAACACAAGTTCATGCACGTCATAGATCACTTTCCGTCCGAATAGTTTTAAGATGAATCCAACCGGGATGAGCTCCGGATCATGAAAATGGATCAGTTGAGCTTTGGTTTTCATGGCCTTCCGGAAACCGCACCATCCGCCAATGATCACCCGGACAAACCTGTTGCGGTATTCTTTTAAGGCAATGATCTGAACCCCGTTGCGCACTTCATCCCGGCTATGCGGAACTAGGAAGGAGACTGAGAAACCATGCCGGGCGAGGGAAACGCATTCCTTGTAAAAGATACGGTCGTCCGAAACCGAATGAACGGTGGAGAGGTGGCAAACCCTTTTTTCGGCGCGATTATTTTCCATTCCCTGCATCGGATAGTAATTAACCGTTCAATGATTTTTCATATTGCCTGACAACCCTGAGGATGATCACAAAATAGAGAAGATAGAAGAACACCTCGATGGCGGTCAGCAGGATCAGCATGCGGGTGACCGGGATCGGCGGAACCAGGAACAGCGACCCGATGGCGAAAAAATAGAGCACCTGCCACAGGCTGTAGAGCCTGATTTTTTCCATCGCCGCCAGTGTTATGCTCAAAGGTGAAACGAGAAATTGCAGTGAAAACGAAAAAACCATGATCCTTGCAAACTCGCCGGCCATGTGCCAGTTCTTTCCGAAGATGAAGGAGAAGAGCTGAGGTCCCCCGGCAAAGATGATCACAAATAAAATGAGGGCGAGCAGTCCGAGGTTCCGGATGAGAATTATGATAATGTGACGGATGGGAGCCTGCGCATTCCGGTTCTTCGTGACCCGCTGGAACAGTACCTGTGAGATGGAATAGGCCAGGAACGACATCGGGACCATCAGCACAAGCCGGGTGAAGTTGAACGATCCGGAAACGTCCTGTGCATATTTTGAGCTGATCAGCAGTACCGGGAAGAGCGTGGCGCTGGTATTCATCAGCGCCGGGATTGAATTGAATAGCGGCAGCTGCCTGTGACGCGACATGATCGATTTCATCCTGGCTATGTTGATCACCTTCAGGGAGAATCCGGATCGGACACTCTGGAAGTAAGCCATAAAACCCATGCAGATCCGGCCGAAAAGGTCGCCGAGGATCAGTCCGTTGGAAAATTTAATCAGCCCGAAGCCCAGGTCGGCGCTGACCTCGCCGGCCTTCTGCGTCACCTTGTTGTAGGAGGCCTGTTTAAACGCTTCTTTCCGGATCAGCCAGATGTTCAGCATCTTGCCCAGCGCCATGATCAGCATTGTGAACGGCATCAGGTAGAGAAATGTTGAAAGGCCCGGGTTGTGCAAAAGCGCCGAGATCGGATCATGGAAAAAGAAAGCGGTCAGCATCATGAGCATGAAAAGAACGATCGAGATCAGGATCCCTCCGCCAACAAGGTTAATGGCATCTTCATCCTTTTCGGGTAATGTGACCGCCAGTTCGTAGCGGCCGGTGGAGATCACGTCAAACCAGCTGATGATGGAGAAATAGACACCATAAATGGCGTAATCGCTGGTGGTGAAAATCCGGCTTAAAACCGGCTGAAGAAGCAGCGGAAGCGCCTGGGCGATGACCGTTCCGGCCAAAAGCTTGAAGGTATCCCTGAAAAAATCGATCTGCCTCAGCGCCATAAATCACAATAATTCACAAAAATAAACAATTCTGCATTGGAAATGATTTTGATGACCCCACCCCGCCTGGGGCTGACTAAAAAGTAAAAAAAATAATGTCACGCAGAGTTACGCAAAGTTTTTCGCTGAGTTACGCAGAGTTATTTTGTATGTTATCAGTCATCTACGAAACTCTGCGATTTAATCTGCGAAACTCTGCGAGAAAAAAAAATTTTTGGTCCGCCGCTGCAGGGGAAGGGGTCAAAAAAGATTAAATCTTTATTCGGGGACTACTTCTTTTTCGTCTCTAACTGCGGTAAAAAAAACATCTTCGGACGAAGAATCTTGTCAAAGGCAAAATACTGGGCCAGAGTAAAATCCTGTCCGTTGTTGACCAGGGTATAGAGCCGGTCGAGATCATAGGGCGCCGGCTTGCCGAAATCATCCACTTCACCCGGGGCGGCTCCTTTGCGGAATGCCTTTATGCTCTGCGTCACATGAGCAGTATCGGTTAGGGAGATGATGCAATAGGGCGCTGTGGCAAGGATGGAGTCTTTCCGGTGCGGATCCATGTCGTTCAGCAGGGCTTCAAAATTGATGTTCCGGAAAGAGGTCAGGAAATTCATCACCTTGAGGGTATCGAACACAGGCACCTGCTGGTTATCCTGCAGGGAGATCAGCGAGACATCGCGGTTCTGGTTGTTCCGGACCTCGAACGAATTCCCGGGATCTGCAGGAAATTCAAGCCTGACCGATGCAATCTGGGGCAGCGCTTTTCTGAAGATGGAATAGTCTCTCCAGTATTTTTCGATGGGCGAATAGATCGGGGTCACAAAGCCCCTCAGCCCCGGCAGGAAGACCACATAGGGCTCGGAAGAATGTTCCATGATCATGTACGAGCCCATGTTGCTCTGGATGGGACCGCCAACAAAATATACCTTTGAAAGCGCTTCATGCGGAAAGAGGTGGATCCAGTCAAAGATATCGATCCTGTATTTCCACTGGTAGATCTCTACCTTCACCGAAATGGTGGCAAGGTCGCGGATCACATTCTCTGTTGCTGCTTTCGGAACGGTTGCCTTCACCTGCAATCTGAGCATGGTCTCCATCAGCAGCGAGATGTTGGCCTTTGAACCGGGATATTTGTTGTTGACCAGCCATTTCCCGGCATCCACACGCGTCAGCAATAGGTTGTTATTGTTTTTGTCGGACATGAAGATCTTCGTGACCGTGGAGGTGTCGTCAACAGCAAAGTCGCTGAGCGACCTTTTGAAGGTCGTCCTGGAATTGGTAAGCAGAAGAACGACCGCGATGATGGCCAGGAGGACGACAACAACAATAAAATTCCTGTTCTTTTTCATTTCTTATTGTTCCTTCGGTTGATTGTTGGTTATAACGGCAGGCCGTGAATATCTGCGTGACCGGATCCTCATTTTGATGACAGCAAAGATCAGGACAAGAAAAATCGGAAGAACAATATTCAGTATCTGCCAGAAAAGCCGCTGGCTTTCAAGCTTGGTGGAATCGAGCATGCGCAGTTTCAGCTCCCTCGACCGGACCGAGATCAGACCCGATTCATCGGTCAGGTAATTCATCGCATTCAGCAGGAAATCACGGTTCCCGAAGGTCTGCCTCGTCCACTGGTCATAGCCCAGCGGTAAAACTTTTCCCTGTGATGCCTGGAACTGGTTCTTGATGATATCGCCGTCGGAAACCACGATCATCTTGGTTGGTTTGCTGCTTGTAGGCTGGAACTGGAACTCTTTGTTATCCGCCAGTTCCGGGGGAATCCGGTAAAGGAATGAAGAGCGGTATTTACCCTCCAGCAGGATGGCCACGGGCTGCGGACCTTTGTCGTAAAGCCGGTCTTCAGGCGGTTGTTTAAGGATGCCCAGGTCGATGAATACCGGCACATTGACGGTCCTTGAATAGGGTGATGTTGAAAGAAGAATGGTTTTCTTCACGCCGGTCAGTTCAACGGTATCAAGGCTGCTGATGAACTCCGTTTTGACGGCATTCAGCCCGTTTACGATCGGATGGTTGAAGGTGGGCGTCAGGACAGGGAAGAAATACCAGGGGAAGTATTCAAACTGCGGCTGGTCTCCGATCTGTCCCGTCATGATGGGGATCGGCATCGCGATCTTATCCATCACCAGGTTCGTGTTCAGCCTCACCCCGTAATTGAAAAGCATATCCTCCAGGTTGATGTTGTTGACAATCCCCATGGTTGTACTGTATTTTGAAAGGCTGTCCATGCTGGCGAACACCGGGTCGATCAGCCAGAGAACCTTACCGCCGCGCATGATGAACTGGTCGATCAGGAATTTATCTTTCTCGTCAAAAGGCTGCGTGGGTTTTGCGATAATAATGGCCTTGTACTTATTCACCAGTTTCTGGTCCTTGTCGCCTTTCATACGCATCGAAAGGCTGCCGATCTTCTGATTGATGGTCACCCGGTCGACCGAGTAAAATTCCTGTAAAGCACTCTCAGCATCATAGGTTTCTATGGGAGAAAGTTCACCCTGTCCTTCGATGAAAGCAATCTGGGGCTTCACAGGAACGATCAGCTTCTGGAGCGCACTTGCAAGGTTGTATTCCAGCGACTGCACCGAATTGTTCAGCGCTTTGTCGGCATCCTGACCGAGCTGCGGCTGAACAAGCTGGGCGGCAACCTCCTGGCTTCCGTAGGATACGATGGCTCCGGGGAAGATGATCAGCTGGGAAGCCTGGCCTTTTTTGTTTACCCTGATCTCGGTTGGTTGTAGTCCGCGTTCGACAAGCAATTTATAAGCATCGTTTCGTGCCTTTTGATCCGGATTGTCGGAAGGATTGACAAATGCATACTGGACGTTGTCGCTGTAAGCCCTGAATTCATCCAGCATCTCCTTGGTTTCATTGGCCAGCCTGCGGAAACCCGGCGGAAGATCACCTTCCAGGTACACCTTGAAGAGCACCTGGTCGTGCAACCCCTTCAGCATATTTTTCGTGGCCGGTGACAGCGAGTACCGTTTTTCAGAGGTCAGATCGAAACGCGTGAAAAGGAAGCCGGCAATGATATTGACCAGCAGTAAAATGATGATCCCCAGAAAAAGCTGGGTTATGTTGGAACGCCTGATATTTTTCTTTTTATCACTCATCGGTCTTCACCAATCATCCTAAAAACAAATCAACTTTATGAACTTTACAAACTTTATAAACTTTTTAAACTAACTACCATTTCCTGCTCTCAAGCGAAAGCTTTGTCAGCAAAATGAAGAAAACGGAGATGCTGATGAAATACACCAGGTCGCGGGTATCAATCACCCCGCGGCTGATGGAAGAATAATGTGCATTGATGCCGATCGACTGGATGATCAGCCCGATCTTGCCCGAAAGAATAAAAGTATAGAACAGCTCGAACCCGATGTAGAAGAAGGCGCTAAGGAAAACGGCGATCACGAACGAGATGATCTGGTTATCGCTGATGGAAGAGGCGAAGATCCCGATGGCGACAAAGGTTGCCCCGAGGAACAGCAAACCGATGTACGAACCCCACATCCCGCCAAGGTCCATATTGCCGGGCGGAAGCCCGAGACGGTAAACGGAGAAAAAATAGACCAGCGTCGGAAGCAGCGAAAAGGCCACGAGAGCCACACCGGCAAAATATTTTGCAAGAATCACCTGGAGATCCGTCAGTGGCTGAGTCATCAGCAGCTCCAGGGTACCGCTCTTGCGCTCATCGGCAAAGGAGCGCATGGTGATGGCCGGGATCAGGAAAAGGAAGACGAAGGGGGCAAGGATAAAAAGCCCGTCGATGTTCGCATATCCGAAATCGAGGATGTTGAACTGCAGCGGCACGACCCAGAGAAAGAGTCCGATCACAAGGAGAAAAACGATGATCACGATATAGCCGATGAGCGAATTCAGAAAACCGAAGATCTCCTTCTTAAATAAAGCAAGCATAGGCACCGTCAATTTGGCGTGCAAAATTAGCATTTTTCAGGAACGGATCGTTGAAAAAAGAACCGGAATCAAGGATCATCATGCAATCGGCCGCTGAATGTAAACCGAATAATCCACCAGCCTCGGTTCATAGACCTCTTTAAGGAGGTGCGACGAGATCAGGAAATCTGCCGTTGATCGATTGCATGCAGTCGGGATATTATAAACGACCGTGATCCGGAGCAGGGCTTTTACATCCACATCGTGCGGCTGGGGCTGCATCGGGTCCCAGAAAAAGATCAGCATGTCAATGTCTCCTTCGGAGATCATGGCACCCAGTTGCTGGTCGCCGCCAAGCGGACCGGATTTTAGCTTGATGATGGGATTTAAGATCTCTTCATCCTTTTCGGCCTTCTGGTTGATGGTCTCTTCAACCATTTTCCCGGTCGTACCGGTACAGATCAGCTGGTGGCCAAGCAGGGTCTTGTAGTTGAATTCAACCCATTCGGCCAGGTCTTTCTTCCGGTTGTCGTGCGCCACCAGGGCGATGTTCTTGCATTTTTCCATAGTGATTGTTTTTCTTTTATTCCGGATCCTTAAAGAACTTCTCCTCAAAATTAACAAGGAAAAGCCGTTTCGTCGCCCTTGTCACCGCGGTGTAGAGCCACCGCAGGTACTCGAGGTTCATCATCTTTTCATTCAGGTATCCCTGGTCCACGAAAACGGTATCCCATTGTCCGCCCTGTGTCTTGTGGCAGGTAAGGGCATAGGAGAACTTAACCTGCAGGGCATTGAAATAAGGATTGACCTTCACCTTCTCGATCCTGCCGCGCTTAGATGAAATATCTTCATAATCCTTCATCACCTCCTGGAACAGCCGGTTGTTGTCGGCCTGAGGCAATGCGGGCGATTCAGAATCGAGGGTATCGAGCATGATCCTGACATCAAGATCCTTTTCATCCGGGTAATCGATAAAGCGGATCGTCACATCGGCGAACCTGAATCCGTACATCTCCTCGATCTTCCGGATCCGCAGCAGTTCGATGATGTCGCCATTGGCGATGAAACCCGTTCCGGAACCTTCGGGAAGCCAGTAATAATTGTTCTTCACCACCATCAGGTAGTCGCCCGTATTGATCTCTTCCTCGAGAAACAGGATCCGCTTCCGGATCTCGCGGTTAAAGATGTTTGCCCGTTTGTTGGACCGGCAGACGACCACGTTGTTTTCCTTCCCCACGCCCGAATAGGCTGAGTTCAGCAGCTCTTCCAGCTCCGTGCCGCTGACCCTGACGACATCCTTATGCGCCCTGCTGACCGAGAAGAGCGGCAATCCCCATTCTTCCCTGAGGATCTGGTTTCGAACGGCGGTGGCATTCAGCAGGATCCCTGAATGCCGCTCCTGGCGGACTACTTCTGTCAGTTCATACGTATCGATCGCAAGGTGGAATGCTTTCCGGAGATAGTTTATGTCGAGTGCCGGACTGGTATCCAGTCCCACGGGTGGCAGCTGGGCCGTATCACCGATAAAAAGGATCCTGCAGTTTTCGCCGCTGAAGACGTATTCGAAAAGGTCGTCGAGAAGGTTCCGGGTCGAGAACAGGGTGGTATCTGAAATCGAAGAATGCTGGATCATCGAAGCTTCATCGACGATGAAAAGCGTCTGCTTGTGAAGGTTCTGCTGAAGCTTCAGGGCAATGACGCCTTCTTTTGTGGTTCTTGCAAAATAGATCTTCCTGTGGATGGTATTGGCCGGTTTCTGAGCATAGGCGGATAGCACCTTGGCCGCCCTGCCGGTGGGCGCCATGAGGGAAAACCTCCGCTGCATCTGAGGCAGGACATTCACCAGCGACCTGACAATGGTGGTCTTACCGGTTCCTGCATAACCTTTAAGAATGAAGAGGGAATTGGGCTGATTCCATGATTCGGTGAGGAATCGGGCGATCTTTTCCAGGACAATCCGCTGACCTTTTGTGGGCTCATATGGAAATTCCTTCAACAGCAGCGAAGTGACTTCAGCGGAGTTCATAGCCCATGGATCATCATTCGTAGCGAAGCGATTCGATGGGATCGAGGTTGGCTGCTTTCTGCGCCGGGATGATGCCGGAGACAAGCGCCACGAATAAACAGAGAACCACACCGGTCAGGATCCAGAGCCAGGGCACGATGAACGAGCTTCCGATGAAAAAGGAGATCACATTTCCGATCATGATCCCGAGGGTGATCCCAAGCAGTCCGCCCAGCTGCCCGATGACAATCGCTTCGACCAGGAACTGGTTCCGGATCACCCGCTTGGTGGCCCCGATGGCCTTCCGGATGCCGATCTCGCGGGTCCGTTCGGTCACGGAGACCAGCATGATGTTCATCAGGCCGATGGCAGCGCCGAACAGGGTAATGACCCCGATGATGGTGGCCGCCAGCGTCACATATTTTATGTTCTCGATGAGCATCTTTGAAATGTTATCGCTTTTGGTGATCTCGAAGGTATTTTCCGATCCGGCCGGGTCCTCGCGGATGGTGCGGAACAGTCCTGTGGCTTCGCCGACGCATGCTTCAAGCTGTTCCTGTTTCTGTGACATTACATTGATGGCAAACGACATGTTCGGCCGCGGAAACCTCACGCGGACATTGGTCAGCGGAATATAACACGAACGGTCGCCGCTGAACCCCATGCTCGAGCCTTTTTCCTTCAGCACCCCGATCACCCGGTATTTCCCGGGACCGATCGAGATCACCTCCCCGAGCGGATCTTCCTTATTCTTAAAGATATTTTTGATCACCTCCGAACCGATAATGCAGACACTTGCCCCCTGGTTTACTTCATCAATCGTAAAAGACCTTCCCTTTGCAATCTCATCGCCTGAAGTATAGATGTAGTTTTCGTCGGTTCCCATCACCCTGACATTGGGATTGGTTTTGTTGGATTTGTACTTGACCGTGGCGATCCCTGTAGCGCCGATGAAAACCGAAGTATAGCCCGGGAAAGTGAATTTCTCCTTGAATTCCATCGCCTGTTTGAAACTGATCGGCTCGTACAATTTCTCCTTATGGGGACCGTCGCCCATATGAACCTGCAGTGACCTGTTCCGGATGGTGATGGTATTTGCTCCCATCATGGAGAAATTCTTGGTCAGGGAGTACTTGATGGAATCTGTAGCTGTAAGGATCCCGACCAGCGCCATGATCCCGAATGAAATGATCAGAATGGTAAGGATGGTGCGGAGCAGGTGGGTACGGATCGAACTGATGGAGATCCGGAAATTCTCAACGATCAGGGTATTTTTCATTCTTGAAAAGGATCAGATTTTCTTACCAAATGCGAGGTCGCCGGCATCCCCCAGTCCGGGCACGATGTAGGCCTGGGCGGTCAGCTCGTCATCCACTGTTCCGACCCAGAAGGTGATGTTCTTGCCCGGAAGGTTACGCTTCAGGTAACCCAGGCCTTCCTGGCTGGCCAGGATGGAGACGATGTGGGTATGCTTCGGTTTCCCGTGCGTGAGCAATTCCTTGTACGCGAGCACTGCAGAGGCGCCTGTCGCCAGCATGGTATCGCAAAGGATCAGGGTCTTCCCGTCGATGTCGGCCACCGATGCATATTCGATCTGGATGGTAAAGGAATGGTCCTTGTGATACTTCCGGTAGGCTGAGACAAATGCATTTTCCGACTTGTCGAAGAGGTTCAGAAAACCCTGGTGAAACGGAAGTCCGGCCCTCAGGATGGCTGCCAGAACAGGATAGCTCTTTAAAACCGGCACCATGGCGATACCGAGGGAAGTGGTGACTTCCTGCTCCTCATATTCAAGTTCCTTGCTGATCTCATAGGCAAAAAGTTCGCCGAGCCGTTCAAGGTTTCTCCTGAACCGCATGCTGTCTTTCTGTACTTCCGCATCCCTTATCTCAGCGATAAACTGGTTGATAATGGAATTCGAATTGCTAAGGATGTTCACCATGGATGTGTGATTTATTCAACAAATGTAATAAAAATCAATACTGCCGGACGTTCTTCTGAAAATTAAACCACCAGCGGATCCATCCCGGCAGGCGGTTGATCACCACCTCGTGAAAAACCGATTCCTTCGCCCCGAAACCTTTGTAAAAACGGGCCACATCCGGATCGTTGGATCCTTCAAAATCGAGGATCAGCGGCTGGCCGGAATGTTCTTTGATGAAACTGTCGACCAGCAGGAACATGGCGCCATTTTCACGGGCATTTTTATCGGATGCGGCAAAATGGAAGATGAACCGGTCCTGGTCGCGAAGCAGGAAAACCCCTGCGCAGAGTGTATTGTCGGGCATATAGGCGCCCATGTTGAGGCTGAAGGTGTTCCTGATGCAATGGTTCATCAGGGTCCGGAGGATTTCATAATGCCTGAATTTCAGCGCCGGTTCATTCCGCCCGTAGTTGCGGGTGAACAGCCCGATCAGCTCATCCGGTTCCACCTTCCGCCGGATCGTGATCTCATGGTCAAGCGCCTTCCGGATGTTCCGCCGTGTATTCTGGTTATAATTTTTGAAGATGCTTTCATAGGAAGGGATCAGGTCAAGCTCATGGTTCAGTCGGGGAAGAAGTTCATATATTCCGCTCCCGGTCTTGTTCATCGAATTGAGATGCAGGTGAATGTATAAGAACCGCGCGGGTATCGATTGCAGGAACTCATCCACCACTCCGGCGGTAAGATGCTCGCTTGAAAAAATACCCAATTGCTGTGCAAAATAGGGCTGGTAAAGGTACCGGATACCGAATTTACGGTTGTGGGTCAGGGGGAATACAGCCCCGTAGTCATTCATCTCGAGGGCATCCCACCCCGGGGAGACAATATCGAGAAACCATGACCTGGCATAGGGTAGCCGGTTCACCGACGTACGGATGCATTCATCCCACCGGATCTTGTCAATCTCTTTATGTTTCCTGTAAACGATCATTCGGTCAACCTTCGTGCTGCGAATATTCAAGCAGATCTTCGTACACCCTTCTCCATCCGTTCCATTTCTCCCCCTCTTCAAAACTTTCGTTATGCCACACCGTGACAAACTCGCCATTAACCGCTTTTATTGCATCGAAAAATGACCGGCCGGCTGCCATCGCCTCGTCGGGAGAAACATTGAGGTAATCTCTCATCGTAACATCCATCAGAACTACAGGATGCAGCATCAGGGGCGTATCCCGGTTCGAAGAAAGGTCGAAAAAGGGAAACGGATCGGCGATCCCGGCCCTGAAACCCGGAGCAGTGGCATAGCCCATTGAATAATCATCAGTAATGCCATTATCAATCAGCTGACGATAGGTCTGAGGAAGCCTGGTTTTTAAAAAATGCTGGCGGCTGATCAGGATGTCCCGGCGCAGGACCCTTGTGAGGCCTTTGATTTCAGAGCTGAATGCCCGCGGGTGCCGGGCGGAAGTAAGCGAAGGATGGATCCCCATCGTTTTCGACTTATCAAGCCAGCGAAGGAGGGAGCGAAACTTCTCGTGCGAAGGGGAAACATTGTTGTCATTCCCACCATAATTGGCAAACAGGATAAACCATAGGGGCACCAGTCCGTGCCGGTCATGGATCTCCCGGATATAACCATATGTATCATATGGATCTTTCTCAACGCCGAGAAGGACCCTGGTCCGCCGGCGAACCTTGTCCCATTTCTTCTCCGCCACTGACCTTCCGTATCCCGCCAGTGTGCGCATGAACGAGCGGTGCCTATAAGCAAAGGCATGATCGATGTCGATGGTCGGTACAAACCGGAACTTCTTTTCCCTGAAGATTAATCCGGGATATACCCGGATGATATGGTCTTTTAAAAGTTCTGTCCAGAGATTTACAATCGGGAGATGAAGGAAATTCCCTGCCGTTGCAATGCTGTCGACAGCCATGAACCTCCCGAAGTTGTCAGGTTTAAAGGGAAGGTACTCTTCATACCGCGACACCATGTAAAATGCAGCAGCAAAGAGGTCAAACGGGAATGCCGAGCGCTCATCCGCTGTCTGAAAAAATGAAGGATAATCCCGGTAACGGGAAAAAACAATGGATTGCGGCCTGACCGTCGCTTCATTCAGCAGGCCATGGGAGCGGATGAAGATCCCGTTTCCTGACGGTTCAGGAGCATATTCAATACGGGGGCCCTGAAATGAAATGTACTCGTCCCTGCTGCCGGTCAGGATCAGTTCAGCGCCCATCAGATCCACGATCATCAGGTTAAAAATATATTTTGCCCGGTGGGTAATTTCGGGCATGTATATCACCAGTTTTTCCATGGCCTTGTTCAGGTAGCCAAATTACGAAAAAAACCAACAGCCCCGGTATCGGGTAAACAGGCATAAAAAAGTTTTGTACCTTTACGACCGGAAACAGCAATCCGTCTTAATTCTATATGGATAATTTCATCGTATCTGCCCGCAAGTACCGGCCACAAACATTTGATACGGTGGTTGGACAAAAGTCCATCACCAACACGCTGAAGAATGCGATCCGGAACAACCAGCTTGCCCAGGCTTTTCTTTTCTGCGGACCGAGGGGCGTCGGCAAGACCACCTGTGCGCGTATCCTCGCCAAGACAATCAACTGCGACAACCTCTCACCCGCCGGTGAAGCCTGTGATAAATGCTCCTCCTGCACCTCCTTTAACGAAAATGCTTCCTTCAACATTTATGAACTCGACGGGGCATCAAACAATTCGGTCGACGAGATCCGGAACCTGGTCGACAAGGTCAGGATACCGCCCCAGATGGGGAAATACAAGGTCTATATCATCGACGAAGTCCACATGCTGTCGGCCTCCGCCTTCAATGCCTTCCTGAAGACGTTGGAGGAGCCGCCGGCCTATGCAAAGTTCATCCTGGCAACCACTGAAAAGCACAAGATCATCCCGACGATCCTTTCCCGGTGCCAGATCTTCGATTTCAAGAGGATCACAGTGGATGATATCGCCAGTCACCTCCAGTTTGTTGCTGCGAGCGAAGGCATCAAAGCCGAGGAAAACGCGCTTCACATCATCGCCCAGAAGGCCGACGGCGCCATGCGGGATGCACTTTCGATCTTCGACCAGCTGGTCAGTTTTGCAGGCCATAACCTGACCTATGAGACCGTTTTGGAAAATCTGAATGTCCTGGATTATGAATATTTCTTCAGCATCACCGGGCATATCCTTTCCGGAGATATCTCCTCTACGCTACTCACCATAAATGAGATCCTGGATAAAGGCTTCGACGGGCAGCATTTCCTGATCGGCTTCGGCGAACACATCCGGAACCTGCTGGTATGCAAGGATCCTGTGACGGTGAAACTGCTTGAGACTGCTCCCACCATCCGTAACCGTTACCTGGAACAGGCATCACAATGCCCGGTGGATTTCCTGCTGAAGGTGCTCGATCTCAATAACAAATGCGACCTCAATTACAAGATCAGCAACAACAAGCGCCTCCACCTGGAACTGGCGCTGATGCAGATGTGCATCATCCTAAAGGACGCGCAGACGCTCACAGAAGAGACACCGAAACCGAAACCGGTGAAGCAGAGTCCGCCGCCTGTTGAAAAAAAAACTCCTGACCCCATACCTGAACAGCCGGTAAAAAAGGAGGAACCACCAAAGCCGAAGGAATCAAAACCGTTTACAGGAACATTTTCGATCAAAGATGCGGGTTCAGGTGCAAAGAAGGAACCGGAAACCAAAGAACCGGAAGTTGAAGAGGAACCTGCCGGATATACTGCTGCAACCAGTTTTTCGCTTGATCAGCTGGAAACCGCGTGGGACACTTTCAGCGAAAGCCTGCGGCAGGAGATGCCGCACCTTTCAACAACCCTGAAAAAGCACCGGCCGGTGTTAAAGGAAGATTTCCTGATCGAGTTCTGCGTCGATAACAAGATCCTGGCGGAAGAGCTGGAACGGAAGCGGAACGAGCTCCTGGGATTCCTCATTACCCAGCTGAACAACAACCAGATCCACCTCCAGATCATCGTACCGGATCATCCCGTCGGGGTGAAACCATACACCGACCGGGAAAAATTCGCCCGGATGGCGGAGAAGAATCCCGCTGTGCAGGAACTCAGGGAACAGATGGACCTGGAAATCTAGAATAAATTACAAATTACAAATTACAAATTACACTTTCCCTTTCTACCGGCCGGACCGTCTACTGCATAGGAGAGATCGTTCTCGACATCATCTTCCGTGATACTATTCCCGTTGCCGCAAGGCCCGGCGGTTCGATGCTCAACAGCGCCGTATCGCTCGGGCGCGCAGGCGCACAGGTTCAGTTCATCGGTAAGACCGGCACCGACAGGGCATCTGACATGATCGTGGATTTCCTGGCAGAGAATCATGTCGGGACCTGTTCTATCAACCGCAATCCGGAAGAAAAAGCAACCATTGCCCTGGCTTTCCTCAACGCATCGGGAGATGCCACCTATTCATTTTATTCATCTCCTTCTGATCAGCCGCTTGAATTCGGGAAAGATGCTCCCGGGGAAAATGATATCGTTTTATTCGGCTCATTTTATTCATTATCGGCGGCCGTCCGGAAAACGCTGGTTCCGTTTTTACGAAAGGCAAAGGAGAACGGGGCGCTGATCGTTTATGATCCCAATTTCCGAAAGCCACATCTTCCCCAATTGAAAGAGGTACTTCCCTCTATCCGTGAAAACATTTCATTATCGGATATCATCAGGGGATCGGATGAAGATTTTCTTCATATTTTTGCAGCAGGAGATGCAGAACAGGCGCTGAACATGTCGGAAGAATCGCCGCACCGTACGCTGGTCTTCACAAAGAACAGCAGGGATGTGGAAATTCTGAAACAAGGAATGCGCATGGAGGTGTCGGTTCCGCAGATCGATCCGGTCAGCACCATTGGTGCCGGCGATGCATTCAATGCAGGAATGATCCTTGCTTTGCTGCAGAAGGGAATCCGTACAGATAACATGGATACAATGGGGAAAGAGGTTTGGAAAGAAATTGCCGGGACAGGGATCCGGTTCTCTGCGGATGTTTGTTTATCATTGGATAATTATATTTCGGAAACGTTTGTAACCGGACTGAGATGATAATTGCTACTGTTTCACGTTTTATTTTACGGTCGTTCGGCTGGCATACCAGCGGAAAGATGCCCGGGGGGATCACCCGGGCCATCATGATCGTTGCGCCGCATACAAGCACCTGGGATTTTGTTGTCGGCCGTCTTACTTTCTGGGAATCAACGGTGAAGGTCCGCGTTCTTATCAAGAAAGAGGCCTTTGTACCTTTTCTCGGATGGTTCCTCCGCATTCTGGGCGGAGTACCGGTCGACCGGGGAAAGAAAAACAACATGATCATCCAGGTCGCTGACCTGTTCAAGGAGATCCCAAACCTTGTTGTTGTTATAACGCCCGAGGGAACCCGGAAGAAGGTCAGGCACTGGAAAAAAGGCTTTTACCTGATCGCCATGGAGGCAAAAGTCCCCATTGCACTGGCGTTCATCGACTATGGCAAAAAGACCGGCGGCATCGGACAGATCCTCTATCCTTCCGGCAATTATGAAAAAGACCTTGAGATCATCCAGGACTTTTACAAGGACAAAACGGCCCGCCATCCGGAACGGTTTACTCTTCCGTTAGCCGATAAAGAGAAATAAAATTTTTCAATTATATAGCTCTGTGACTTCTCTGTGGTTCTCTGTGAAAAATAAATTTGTAACACGGAGGTTCACGGAGAAGGCACAGAGGTTCACAGAGAATTATAAATGTTTCTTTTCATAATTTTGTCATTATAACTGAAATGAAATGAAAGCTACAAAGGAATCAATCAACGGCTTCCTCTCCCTGCGGAAAATCGCCATTGCCGGCGCTTCGAGGGATAAGAAGAAATTCGGCTATGCCGTTATGGAAAAGCTGAAGAAGGCAGGGATCGACATCTATCCGGTCAATCCAAATACCGATGTGCTTCACGGCGAACCCTGCTACCGCAGCATTGACCTCCTCCCGGAAGATATCGATGGGTTGCTGGTCCTGACAGCGAAAGCCGAGACTCCCGGCGTTGTCGAAGCCACAATAAAAAAAGGCATCCGCAACATCTGGATCCAGCAGATGTCACAAACACCCGAGGCCATTCAGCTGGCCGAAGCCGGCAATGTCAACCTGGTCACCGGCCAGTGCATTCTGATGCATGCCGAACCCGTTGACAGCATCCACAAGTTCCACCGGGCTATTAAAAAGTTCTTTGGCGGGCTGCCGAAGTAGGTGTTAATAAGTAGCGAAAGGTGAAAAGACATAAGACATAAGACATAAAACATAAGCCGGAGATCAGAAGTCTGATGATCTGTGTCTAATCCCTGCCTGCGGCAGGCAGGTGTGAAAATCCGTGGAAATCTGTGGTGAGAGGAAAAATTCATGATTTTAATTCTATCTTTACAATTTTCAGGATCTTTCTCCTGAAAACGATAAACAGTTAAACCGGTCAATGTCACATAAATAAGCCCGTCTGGAATCTCATGAATATAAAAATAACACCTTCTTCCGTATTCAGAATTTTACTGATGATCATTGCCATTCTCCTGGTTGCTGACATCGCCGGGTTTCTTTGCAGGTTTTACTTTGATATCCATTACCTGAACAGTCTTGTCCGTTTGTTTGACCTCGACCAGGAGACCAATATTCCTTCCTATTA
Organism: Bacteroidota bacterium; assembly: GCA_026391805.1. GTDB lineage: Bacteria > Bacteroidota > Bacteroidia > Bacteroidales > FEN-979 > FEN-979. The sequence goes on from JAPLDJ010000009.1 coordinate 286,323, forward strand.
CTCTGACCTGAGCCTGTTGGCTTCATCCTTATTGCTGTTTTTCATTTCCTACTCCCATCGCGGGAAAAAGGACTTTTTACCCTGGTTCGGACTTGCAGTTGCATTTGCCTACCTGTCATTCGATGAAGCCTGCATGTTTCATGAAATGCTGATCGGCATCTTCCACCGAGGCCTGCATACTTCAGGATTATTCTATGATGCATGGGTTATCCCCTACGGGATTGTGCTGGTTGTTGGAGCAATCGTCTATTTGCCGTTCCTGGCCAGGTTGCCGCGAAGGACCATGATCTTGTTTGTAATTTCAGGGATCATCTATGTCTCTGGGGCGATCGGAGTTGAAATGTTCCAGGGGAAATACGAAGAAATCCACGGAACGCAGAAGCTGGTTTATTCCGTTACCGTAGCAATCGAGGAATTTATGGAGATGTTCGGGGTTGCGCTTTTCATTTACGCTTTACTGGGGTATATATCTCTTACCCCTGACAATCTTACCCTGACCGTAACGGATAAGAGTATCCGGGATTAATGATATCAACATGAAAAAGCTTCCCGGATATCTGAAAGTTTTACTGATTGTATTCCTCTCAATTGTAATTTTATATTACCTGAATATCCTGTTTCACAGCAGGTTGTTTTTACTAATTGACAGAAATTTCAGACTAATCTCCCCGAATTGGTATTTCATTGAATCCCTAATTCTCAGGATTTTCGATATCGGATTCGCATTGACCGGTTTGATTGCAATTAAATATTATTCACGTGTAAAAGAGCATTCGGAAGATCTGCTCTACCTGTTTTCAATCCCTGCTTTGTTTCCGGTTTTCGTTTTCGGGATTGGAATTCCCGCCGGGTTCTTTCTCAAATCATGTTGTGTTATCCAACACTATTCCCAAACCGAACATATCATCCTGCTGGTCTCCCGGATTGTATACTGGCTGTTTCTGCTTTTTATCGCCTGGTACGTATCGGTAAAGCTTTCCAGAAGATATGTGCTTGTGTTCCTTCTGGAATATTTAATCTTCCTGGCTTACCTTGCAGCATTTTATGCTAAACTGGTCGGGCCGGTAAAACTGCCTCTTCATATTTTCTGTTAAGAAAAGATCATATAAATCTTACAGTGCCCACCCGGTTACCCGTATTTTGCTCAAGAAATACAGCCTATTGAAATGCGAACCGGATAACCGGAATGAAATAACCGTACTTCACCCTCCAATCCTGAAGGATTTCAGTAAGTACAATGAATTATACTTTGGGTTTTTTAACGAAGAAAAACAGCTTGTTATCCTTCCGTACCTGGTATTTTTCCCTGGTTTCGGCCTCTTTGCTTAAGTCCGAAATGAAGATTGTCGTCCTGCCGCCATCAAGGCTGATGGGATATTTACCAACCAGGGAGCCCGAAAGCAGCTTTGAATTGGGAATCTTCATCCGGTTATGCTCCATCATCATCCTGTACTCCAGCGTATCTTTTTTCATACTTCACCTTTCGTTTAGCAATGGAAATTTGGGGAATTTTTATAAGATACGCATAATTATTGAGGTAATGAAGATTTAATTAAGAGAGCAACTGGTTTTGAGGGTCTTCCGTTTATTCAATCATCATGGTTCAAATCAGTCAAAGGTCATAGGCTTCCTCTGCCACCGCACCTCATCCCCCGACCTCTCTATCTTCCATCCTCTGACCTCTGATCTGTGATTAATCCCTGTCTGCGGCAGGCAGGGATAAACCGATCGAAGGTGAGGTATACCTGGAAGATTACAAGGCTTATCATTACGGATATGAAAAAAGTGAATACGGCATCGAGTGGATGAGGTATGAGAATGATTGTCCGTTACCGGAGATTGTAAAGACAATTCCGCATGTGGCCTTTGAAGTTGAAGATATCTATGAAGCCATAAAAGGCAGGAAAGTAATCATTGAACCGAACAGTCCTTCGGAAGGCAATATTGTTGCATTTATTGAAGAAAATGGCGCACCTATTGAATTTATCCAGACAGGAGTGAAGAAGAGGGGGAAATGAAAACCTGGAGGACGAAATTGCGCTTGTCGGGGATACCATGGTCGGAGTAACCCCATGGTCGGTTTTCCCGCCATTCTTTGGAGATAAACAACAATTGATGAAAAGCTGGGGGAAACTGCTGGAGACCGATTGCTCCTGGTTCATTCCGTCTCACGGCACTGCAAACAGCAGGTCGCTGGTACAAGAAGATTACAACAAAAGAAAAGCTCAATTCGGTAACCCGAAGTAAGAATGAGCCACCAGGATTTGGTATTATTCAAATAATTTCTACCTTTGCACCCCGTTTCGGGAGTTTAGCTCAGTTGGTTCAGAGCATCTGCCTTACAAGCAGAGGGTCACTGGTTCGAATCCAGTAACTCCCACCAGTAAAATCAAGGGTTTCAGAAAATAAAAACTGAAACCTTTTTTTTATGTAACCCAGAATGTAACCACAGAATTTGAATAAACCTTCTTTTATTCCTTTCAGAACATACTTTCAATCTGTGCCATAATAATTGATTAGGCATTCATGATACTTCTGGTAAAATTAAATTGATTCGTTAATCTATGAGCATTACCATATGAAGACTGAAATATTGGAGAAATGTTTGTTATTGTTGCGCTGGACTCTGGAGTACCCTGGAAATACGCTGAAGGAGGAACTTATATGTTTTGACAGAAGTATTGTTCCTCTTTTTACAAAAGAACTCAAACAAAACCTTTTACTTAAGCCTACTTCTCAAGAAAAAAAGGACTTAATAAAGTATTACATCGATGAACTACATGATGCTGCAAGTGATTTAGACGACTATGATCAATTAATATTTGATGATGAGTTAGGAGAGCTTTGGCCTCCAAAAGGGTGCGATTCAAATGATACTTCAAGCGATATAGGCGACAATGATCAAGTAATATTAGATGATTTATTAGGAGAGCTGGTGGAACCAATTGGTTTTCCATCAGCGGAGGATCGCTTGGATATAAACGATAGCTCGGATTTTGACAATCGTTTGGATTCATATGAGCAGGCTTCTTTGAATGAACATTTTTTCTATGCACTGCTTTTTAATGAAATTCAAATAATATGTAATAAATATATCATACCCTTTAAAGAAATTTGTGATGAACTACAATTTCCAATAAGTACTATAAAATTCGGATCAATAATGATATCAGCGGGAAGGTCTGTTTCACGAGTCATCAATGATTCATTTGAAATTATCAATAGGGAAGAGGCTCAGGACGATGATGAAAAAGATCCCGATCATGAAGTAGATATTACTGAAACTAAAAGGTTGAAAACTTCTTTAGCAAAATACGGTTTCAATAATATTCAAAAGGTCAAGGATCTATCTGTGAATTCTCGTGATAAGTTGATTGAATTTTTAGTAACCAATGACTTGCCTTATAAGGTAGCCATGCTCGACTACCTGGGATTCATAAAGTTTCTTGAATTTGAATTCGGTGCTACGAAAACAAATCTCCATCGTAATTTAGCGGATATACTTTCAAGTACAACCCGTGCTGTGAAAGGCAATATCAATGTTTTAAATCCAATCTCTAAAGAAGACAGGATGCGTTTTACAACTCATCTGTATAGAGAAACAGTTAAAAATGATTATCAAAAATTAGAATAGGGAGTACTCCCACCTTGTTGGCCCGATATGGCCCAATTACCATTGTAGAATGTTTCACTAAACACACTTCTACAATGGAAATAACTTTTGATCAACTTCCCAAAGCCGTATCCCAGTTATATGACAAACTGGAAACCATCGAACGGTTGTTACTTGCTAAAAGTGACGATCCCCAACCAGAATCCGACCAACTTTTAACCATTCAGCAGGCGGCTGAGGTTCTTCATCTCACTGTTCCTACCATGTATGGCTTAGTACAACGTGCTTCAATACCTGTTTGCAAGCGTGGGAAACGCTTGTACTTTTCCAAACAGGAACTTACCTCCTGGATCATGGCAGGCCGCAAGAAAACAATTTCAGAGATCGACGCTGAAGCTGAGAACTATTTGTCTTCAAGAAAGAGAGGCCGGAGGTCCTAATTATTGCCTTCTCCTCGTTGCCTACGATACCGGCGTGGAAATTACAATGAACTTTTCTTTGAGTAGTCGAACAGGGGAGATGGGAACCATTCCAAACACATTCTTGATATGATAAATGGCAAAGAAAGTATTGAAATTGAAAAGGGAACTCCCCTACTTGTCAAAAACCGGGGGACTCAGAATAAATTTAAATCATCAAACGAATCTGACAACAGAAAAAGCCTGCCTATTGTAGAAGTTCAGCAAGCGCTCAATGATTGGTATGACCTGCGGTTTAATGAAATCTTGGGAGTTGTTGAGGGGCGACAAAAGGATGAAAATGATTTTAAAGAACTGAATGAGAACAATATCTATATCCGGTTGTTAAACAACGGGTACAGGATTTCGTTCTCAAACCTTTGTGCTTTGCTGAACTCTGAATTTGTTCAACCATATAACCCGTTCAGGGAGTATTTTGAAACATTGACTCCCTGGGATAACAGTGAGAGGGATTACATTGAAGAACTGGCAAATCATGTTAAGGCAGTTGATCAGCAGCAATTCAACTACCATCTGAGAAAGATGATGGTCCGGATGATCGCCTGCGCGATTGATGACCATACATTTAATAAGCATGCGTTTATTCTTGTCGGCGGTGAGCAAAACACCGGGAAAAGCACTTTTTGCAGGTATCTCTGTCCAACTGCCCTCCAGAATTATTACACTGAATCGATTCCGGGCGATAAAGATGGGCTTATTAGCCTGTGCGAAAATTTCATTATAAACCTTGATGAGCTCAGCACACTGTCAAAATTCGAATTAAATCACCTAAAAAGCCTTTTTTCTAAGGATAGCGTCAGAGTCCGTCATCCGTTTGCTAGAAAATCACAAACGGATCCCAGGAGAGCATCATTTATCGGCTCTACAAACGAGGATACCTTTCTCACAGACTCAACCGGCAGCGTCCGGTGGTTATGTTTTGAAATTGTTTCCATCAGCTGGGACTATAAGAACATTGAAATTGATAAGGCCTGGAGCCAGGCTTACGCTCTCTATAAATCGGGCTTCAAATTTCAGTTGACTGCAGAGGAAGTGAAAGCAAATGAATCGAGAAATGAACCCTATCAGCAGGTATCAATGGAATATGAGTATATCCAGATGTACCTCTCTCCGGGCAATCCCTTTGATTACGATGCTTTTTGGACAACTACTGCAATCCGGGATCATATTATCTCAAAATCGGACCGAAAGGCGGATATTAAAACCCTTGACAGGCTTGGGAAGGCGCTTAAAAAACTTGGTTTTGAGAGAATAATAAAACGAGACGGCGACCTGAAAGAACCGATCCGCGGATATTTTGTGAAATATTTTGACAAAGGATAAATGATTGCTACATGGCTACAAAGTCAATAAATTATTGGATTAATAAGGGTTTTGAAGTAGTCACCTTGTTTTATAATGATGGCTACAAGATGTCTACATGGCTACAACAAAAAAACATCTGTAGCCAGGTAGCCACCGTAGTCGCTGGCTATTCTTGCGGAAGAAAATTTTATTTTTTTTCATTAATCATTGGGAAAACATTCATGTACAGATAAATCAAAGAAAATGGAACTGGCAGAGATAAGAAAAACAAGTATTCTCGATTATCTTCAGGCAATCGGGCATAGTCCGGTAAGAATCAAATATGGCAGCGCATGGTACCTTAGCCCGTTGCGAATAGAGAATACTGCGAGCTTTAAGATTAATGTTGATAAAAACCTATGGTTTGATTTTGGAAGTGGAGAGGGTGGTGACATCATTGGACTCGTAATGAAGTTATATAATGTCAATGTAACAAAAGCAATAGAGATAATTGTGGGAACAAAAGATTCACCGAAACCTCGTAATCCTGTATTTCAAGATAGAAAAACCTCAGATGGATCGGAACATATCAGGATTAATCGTCTTCAGGCACTAAACAACCCTGCATTGATTCAATACCTTGAATACCGGCACATCTCCCTCACTTTCGCGAGATCCTATCTTAAAGAGGCCTATTATACTGTTCATGGACGATCGTACTTTGCCCTGGGGTTTAAAAATGACAAAGGCGCCTATGAACTGAGGAACTCTTTCTTTAAAACGGGTTCCAGCCCGAAGCACTTCACCACGATACCCGGAATAACGAACTCGAAAACCAATGTTTTCGAAGGTTTCATGGATTTCTTATCATGTTGCACTTATTACAACCGGATCCCAAGGTCCCGGACTATTATTTTAAACTCATTGTCCTTTTTGCCAAGGATAGAAGATTTTCTTAAAGACTCAAAACAAGTGAACCTTTACCTTGACAATGATCAGGCGGGAAGAATGGCCACTCAAAAAATTAAAGGTTATGGTAAGTTGGTCATAGATTGGGCTCCGGTAATTTATCCTGGCCATAAAGATTTCAATGAGTATTTAATGAGCCGTCAACCTTAAAAGTTAATTCAATCAGTTATAAATCCTAAATCTCCAAGCTATGAAAACACGAATCCTTAATTTTTTTAAGTATGACAGGTCCTATTCCGGGGGAAGAACGCTTTATCTTGAAATCGGAAACAACCTGGCATTTAAGAAAAACCTTTGTTTACGCGAAGAACACAACATCAAAGGTGTTCTGTTTGATCAGCTCCGCCAGATGGCAGAATTGACGGCGGATCAGTTAAAGTCGATCTTAAATGCACCTATCGTTGTATCTCAGGTTTACAATGTTGTTGATAAAGGCCCTGAATCTGAAAAAAAGATAACAGAGAAATTAGTCATAACAGAAGCGGCAAGCCGAAATTCAGCTGAATCTGATAATATTGTTACTGTTCCATTGCCTTTCCCTTATTTAAGAGGAGAATTCCCTTTCTTGAAGAAAACAGATTGTCCTGATGAACTTCATGGGTTGGTTGTTGATTTCACATCAGCGATCATCGTATTCAATGAAACCTTCGGCGTAATGGATTTTCTAGATTCATATATTGACGGTTCACAGGAAATGAAAAATAATGCTCGGAATAAGAGGAAGCCCTTTTCCATTGGTGAGGAACTGGACTGTTACAATTTCTATTTGAATAAGAAAGGCAAACAAAACCGTGTGGATTTTTCTTCAAGAGTAAAACAATTAGAACTGACTGCTTTCCGATTCCTGGTCGACCTTAAAAAACGGCTGACAGATAACATATATCAGAACATTAAGAATCTGAAAAAGGATCCCTCCAATCCGAATAATCATGCCAGGCTGAAGCGGCACAGTGAAATGAAGCGGGAACATATCCTTGTAAGCTTGATGTTGGATTTTTAACAATGATCAAAAATCCACATTCAAAGTTTTAATGGTTATTTTTTTCGGTATTCCATTACCTCTATTAACCTTGATTTCGCAGGTGTCAGAAGCATCCACCTGAATAGTTCCCGTATTGTAATTTTTTTCCACTGAATTTCTTTTGATTCCCTGTGGGATAAGCCTTTTACTATTTACAACTCTCATGTTGGATCCTCATATATCCGCTTTTGAACCCTTGATATATCACACTCTTTGGCTAAGCGGGTCGTTCTTCTTTATCATACTTTTTTTTTCTTCTCGCCGAGAAGCAGGCTAAAATGTTAATATTTAACATCTTCTGAAAAAAGTTGTGTCCAAACATGCCAATTCTTGCCATATTCGGAGGGAAAGTTGGTCAAAATGGACGACTTTTTGCCTCCAAAAAGGCCGGAAAAGAGCCAAAAAATAAAAAGATGCCCAGTTTTCCAAACAAATTGAGCCATTTTTCGGGTAAAATCCATCCTTTTTAACTGATCCTTTATTTTTTCAAATTCAGGCCGCTTTTTTCTTTTATACCAGGACAAAGTAAAAAGCTGAGTAAAAAAGAAACCCTATTAGCCGGCGCACGGTTTAGCTCGAAATTTTCTTCAAAAGTTACCTTAAGAATAATTCGCTTTTAAAAGAGAGAGAAAAGGAGCTTAAAACTGTAAAGGGCGACCTCCTGATGGAATTGTCGCTTTCAGTGTATTCAGATTGGAAGTCATTCAGACCTACACCCTTGACTTTATTTATTATTCCCGGTTTGTGCCGTTGGCATATTAAAATTTCATTTCTAACCTTAAAACAAATGCCTTATGAACGCACAAGCAAAGAACACCCAAGAACAGTCAGTAGTTGACATCTTCATCCAGGAACTGGACTCGATTTACTATCCTGGCTATGCAGAAGAACTCATTGCCTCTGTACCTGAAAAGTTCGAATGGGAACTTGCTGAATATAAAGGGCAATTTTCAAAAGAACTTGTTAACTGAACTCTGGCAGTCAGTCCCGATAATCGGGACTGGCTGCTTTTTTATACTCGCTTTATTCTAAGATAAATATATGATGTGGTCGAAGAGGTTTAAGCTGTTACACAAGTGGAAGATGATAATTATTTAACTAAATCTACTGCTAATATATAAATAAGCAGTACTTTTGGTTAAACTATTGCGGTATGAGTAAAGCACTGGTCGAACGGTTTAAGAAAAATGGTGGATTCCTTCGCACTGCAGATTCGCTGTCTGCAACGGAAAAATATCAGCTTCGCCAGCTTATCAAAAAAGGGAAGGTCAGCAGGGTTAAAAGAGGATTTTATCACCTGAATGATTCTTCAAGAGTTTTCCAGGAAGGTGAAGTTGCCAGGATGATTCCCGACGGTATATTTTGTATGTTCACAGCCTGGTCACATTACGGGCTTACAACGCATATTTCGGCAGAATATCATGTAGCGATCCCAAAGACATTCCGGATCGTTCTGCCACAATACCCTCCTATCAAGCTCTATTATTGGGTTATTCGAACTTTCGAACTGGGAAAGATTACTGCTGAGATCAATGGCGCCCGGGTTATGGTATATGATATCGAGAGATCGGTTTGTGATGCCGTAAAATTCCGCAACAAGATCGGCTCTGATCTTATGAGTGAGATTCTGCGTAATTATTCCAATCGCAAGGATAAGAACATTGACAAGCTGCTTAAGTATGCCGTGAAGCTCAGGATAGCAAAGACGATGAGCCAATTCCTTCAGATCATCCTATGAGCAATTCCGGAAAATCTATTCGCGCACGCCTGCTCAACCTGGCAAAGAAAGAGAATCTTTCTAACCAGCTAATTATCATCCGGTACATGCATGAGCGGCTCCTTTTTCGCTTGGCGATGTCTATGTATGCAGAAAACTTCTGCCTGAAAGGAGGAGTCCTTCTTTATGTTTACAGCAGGGAACATACTCGACCTACCCTGGATATCGATTTCCTTGGAACCAATTTCCCGAACGAGCTGGAGTCCGTGAAGGAAGCTTTCCGGAATATCTGTTCGATGTATTATCCGCCTGATGCAGTAACATTCGATACCGGATCCATTTCGGCAGAAGAAATTGTCGGCCAGGACGAGTATTCGGGAATCCGCCTGTTCGTCACAGCAGGCCTTGATACCATCCGGCAGCGAATCCAGGTGGATATTGGTTTTGGTGATATTGTTCTTCCATCTCCCATAACGCTTTCATACCCAATATTGCTTCCTGATTCGGGGATCCCTGTGATTCAGGCATACTCACTTGAGACGGTCGTGGCTGAAAAATTTGAGGCTATGATCGATCTTTCGGTAGTGAACAGCCGGATGAAGGACTTTTATGATGTTTACCAGATCCTGACCACCCAGCAACTCGATAGCCATCTTCTTGAGGAATCGATTCGTGCAACATTCCGAAACCGTAACACAGTCTATTATCCAGGTCATTCCCTTTTTGTCCCTGATTTCGCAATAGATGAAGCTCGCCAGAGACAATGGAAAGCATTTCTGATCCGGAACCATCTGGAGACAAGTCTGGATTTCCCAACAGTGATCGGTAAAATAAACAGCATTTTATTTCCGATCTGGCAGCGAATGTCACCAGCTCCCTGATATCCCCAGATTATCGATCTTGAATTCAGTAGCCTTCCGTCATTCCTTGTTGCCGTAAATAGAAATTCACAAAGTTATGCTCGTGAAAATGTTTTTCGCCAAGTGTGACCTCCTTTTGGCATTGTCACCCTTTGGGAACATTCAGATTTTCGTTCGAAAATCGTGACCTGTTCACTTGCTTAAAATTTTCACTTCACATGATTGGCCGGGTAAATTTCATTTACTCACCATCGGCCTTTGAGGCTGATCAAAACCAATCAACCTATGAAAAAGCTCCGCAATTCGCATGATGTCGCCCTGGAACAGGGCTTGTCTTATCAGAACCTCATTCCAATGAACCAATGGAAGGAAGATGATGTCCCGATTGAAAAACTGCTGATGAAAGGATCCGCAAGTTTGTCTGATGCCGAACTTCTGAGCATCGTTATCGGGAACAATTCATCACAGATCAATTCGCTTGACCTGGCCAGGATCATTCTCGCAGACTGCTCAAATAACCTCTGCCGCTTGTGGAAGCTCTCCATTGCCGAACTGATGGGGTATCATGGGATCACCAAGACAAATGCAGTGAGGATCTGTTCCATGTTCAGCCTGGCAAGGCGCAGAAATGAAGCCGAAGTACTTTCCCAGGAAAAGGTTGTCAACAGCAGCTCTGCTTTTGAGATCTTTAAATCGGTCATCGGGGATATCCCGTATGAAGAATTCTGGATACTGATCCTCTCACGGGCAAACAAAGTCCTGGATAAAGTCCGGATATCGGAAGGTGGAGTATCTGGAACCGTTGTGGATCCCAAGAAGATCTTCAAGATCTGCCTGGATAATCATGCATGCAGCATTATCCTCGGCCATAACCACCCAAGCGGGAACATTCAGCCCAGTGAAGCTGATCAAAAGATCACCAAAAAGATCAAAAACGGAGGTGAAATGCTCGACATCGCAGTTCTGGATCATATCATCATCGGGGATGACCGGTATTACTCATTTGCCGATGAAGGAATCATATAGTATTTTCCGGTGGCTTGCTCTATGTTAAGCGTCAGTCACCTTTTTTTTAAAATTATTTTCTTTCAAGGCGAATTTTCAATTAAATTTACCTTGATATCATTTTAACTACATATGTAGACTGAATTCAATTTTGGTATAGACAATCAGGATGAATTTGAAGTCCACTGCTTCGTACATTACATAAATATAACATTCTACGCCAGATAACAATTTATTGGTGGCGTGCAATTTGCACGCCATTTTTTACATAATATTGATTGAATGATAGTGAATTAAAGTACATTGGCGTAATTTAATTGCGGTTTTCCGCAAGTTTTCTTTAGGGATTTCCTCTATTGCTTAGAAAGATTCCTTCTTTTACTTTTATGACGATTATCTTTGATAATAAGTTGGTTCTATAAAATCGTATTTTGCTACCTTTACCTATACATTATTGATTAAATACCATATATATGAGAATTCTACTAAAGGTCTTTCTTTTGATGCTTAGTATGCATTACTTTAATACCCTTAATGCTCAGCCTGGTTCAAAAGGTGGGCTTGTAATACCATATAAAGTGAACGGTTCGCCACTCTTTGGAAATGACATTATTATTAACAACCAGCAAACTCAATCTCAGCAGCACGTCGCGGTATGTTCAGCATTTAATGGCTGGCTTTACGCTGCGATAACATATAAAGATCCATCATATAGTAATAATGCTGTTGTTTCAGTTTTGATATCTGTGGATAATGGGCTTTCTTGGACCAATATATTTGAAGATTGGTATCCTGGGGGTACTGGCGATGCTGAATATACATCTGTGGATATAACTACAACTGGAAATTCAGTCTCAACCCTAAAATTCTTTTTGGCATTAGTGGCCAAAACGACAAACTCTAATTTCAGCTCCGGATTTGTAGATATTCATAATGGAGAAACTGGTGTATACGAAGGTCATTTACTTGCCGAAGGTTTATGCTATGATCTTGCGATTGCTTCAGATGTAATGTATCCAGCGCTTAACTCTAATCCTCATTCTATTGGTATTGTTAGCTCCATACATGATTTTACGGGGGGTGATTCAATTATTTTTCGGTCCTCAAGTGATGGTGGCGTTACTTTGGATAACCACCAAGCTCTAGCAGCAACTGGAGCACGTTTCCATAAAGTTGACCTTGCCTATGGTAGAAGTCCTTCTTGGAGTAGTGGAAGATATTTTGCAACTTGGGAAGAACAAAGTGAATATGGTTCAATTCCAGGTAATATTTTTACATCGCACTCTGATCCCAATTTTGACAGTCCATTCACAACGCCTGTTAACCTTGATGGCTTGGATCCTGCTGATTTCAATTTATGCATGAACCCTTCTATAGCCTGTCAATATAATAATAGCGATAATGACAGTGCAAATTTCTCAGAAATCGTATTGTTTGAAAGGGATAATCAATCGAATCAGTCAAAAGATATACGTGGATATTACAATTTACAATCTGCTAACCATACACACTTTCAAAAAATGAGTATATCAAATTCAGGTCAGAATAATTTTGAACCAGATATTTCATTTAATCCATACGATTCAACTTTCATGCTCACTTATTTTGATTCCACACTACAAAAACTTCCTCTAATCACTCATAATTTCAATTTAAGAAATCCATCCCAATGGGATATAAATTCTACCGGTTATAATGACAGTTCAAATCTTTCTAGACCTTATCCAAAAGCTAAATCAACTTCGAACTTTCATAAAGGGACTTACGTGTGGATATCAAATCTTAATGAAGGCAAGGGAGTTGCAATGTTTGATGCAACATCAGGAACATGGACGGGTATTTCTGAAAATAATTCTAGTTCTAACAGAATGTTATTTAGAACCTTTCCAAATCCATGCTACAGAATTATTAATTTTGAATTTGAACTTAAGAAAGCTTGCAATATTAATATTGAGATAGTAAATGTATTTGGCCAAAACGTTGGTTCAATCAGAACAAGGTATTGTTGCGAAGGGATAAATAAAGTACAATATGATGTTTCTGGGTTTTCATCTGGAAATTATTTTTATAAATTCAGTTCAAACGATTTCTATACAACAGGCAGATTCACTGTTATAAAATAATATATATTATAAAACAATCATAGCATAAACTTGGTATAGTAAAATTAGATAGTAAATTATTAATCTTATCGACGATGAAAGCAAACCTCATTTATCAAATAAGAAAACCAAGATTTTTCTTTTTTATAACCTTTTGCATAATTTTTATTGAATCTAGTTTTACTCAATCTTGGCATTCACTACAAGTTTCTTCCCAGACAACAGGCCCCGGCTTGTATCAATCAAATAGTTCTACACGAAATTATTTTCGGATTGGTGACTTTTCGGGGATTGGAGGAAATTCCCCGAACGCTACCTTTCATTTAAGGGATTATATTACAGATCCTTATGTCCCAATGTTTGAAAATGATGCAAGAAATGCCAATGAAATAATAGGTTCAATTAAGCATATAATTCTTACGGATACGGGATTCTATGGGATCTGGCAACAAGGTTCTAATTTTTCAAACTATTTCGAAGGTGGAATTTTTTGTAACTCATCCTTGAACTTTAATGGTCGTCTCTCAGGGATAAATATTAGTAAACAAGACGATCAGTTTACTTTTCATTATTCAATTTCCGCACCTGGATCCCCGATTCGGACTCCGTTCAAAATTAATTATTATGATGTACCCCATTCTTAGGGCAGAGTTTCGGTGTTTTTAAGTTGGTTCTTTCGTTTCTCTTTTCTTCAAAATTACAAATCAATTCGGATTAACCGGTTTCGTTCAGGCAACATTTTTGTAAACCCGTTCCGGTGTTTT
>JAPLDJ010000005.1 GCA_026391805.1 Bacteroidota bacterium
CTGGCAATGGACCTTAACAGGCGGAACACCTGCAACTTCGGCAGAAAAGAATCCGGCCGGGATCATTTACAATACACCGGGAACATATCCGGTTAAGCTGAAAGCATGGAATTCAAACGGTGCGGATTCAATCGTAAAAACCAATTACATTACCGTCGGCAATGCGCAGGCACCTGCTGTCGATTTCACTGCAGATAAGACGGTTCTGTGTGAAGGAGATTATGTGCGTTTCCAGGATCTGAGCGACCACTGTCCCATATCCTGGTCGTGGGAATTAGCACCGGCGACCTACACTTTCATCCAGGGCACCAGTGCAAACAGCCAGAATCCGGTTGTCCAGTTCAGTGCTCCGGGTCTTTATTCAGTTCGTCTGACCGCAACCAACAGTACGGGAACAAATTCCATCACCAAGACCGAATACATTGCTTATGGCGGTTACACGCTTCCCTTCACTGAAAGCTTTGAGAACGGCTTTGACCGGCAACACTGGATCATCCTGAATTCCGACAATGACTTCACGTGGGATACAATCCATGTCCCCAACACCGTTTCAGGAAATGTTGCCGCATGGATAAATCTTTACAACTATACTCGTCCCAACCGGGATCAGCTGATCAGCCCGCCGCTGAACCTTTCGAACTATACCAGTGCAACACTGACGTTCCAGCATGCCTATGCACAGCATGCCACCGTAAAGGATTCGCTGATCGTAAAGATCTCAGGCGACTGCGGTGCAACCTGGACCCGTCTCCTGGCGGCAGGTCCCGACGGAACACCCAATGTTTTTGCAACCCATGCAAATATGTCGGATGCATTTTATCCTGAATCAGATTACGACTGGTGCGGCTCGGCATATGGTACCAGCTGCTATTCGCTGGATATCAATGCATGGGTGGGACAGCGGAACGTGAAGATCCTGTTCGAGTCGTATAACCGCCGCGGCAACAATATCTTCCTTGATAACATCAGCATCTCGGGGCCCGTTGGTATACCCGGCACAGAAACCGACAACCAGGAGATCCGGATCTATCCGAATCCTTCTACCGGAGAGATGACGTTATTCATGACTCATCCTGCCGGAAATGTTGATCTCTCAGTTCTTAACCTGCAGGGACAAACTGTTTACAGGGAAAACTTCATCAGCAGCGGGGATAACAATGAGCGGCACCTGAATCTTTCAGGACTCTCAAAGGGTGTTTATTTCCTGCGGTTCATATCCGATCATTCGAGCGTTGTAAAGAAAATCATCCTGGAATAAGATGCCGAAAAGACTCCTTTTCTTTTTCCTTCTCCTTATCCTGACGGCGTGTCATTACAACCGCCCGGATGAGGAGCTGCTTGTGAAAGAACTGATCAAGACCGACCGGGATTTCAACCAGATGAGCATGGAGAAAGGCAGGAAGCAGGCGTTCCTCTTTTACGCCGCCGATTCGGTCATCATGCCAGCTGAAGGGAAACTTCCCCTTTACGGAAAACAAGCGCTGGAAAAGCAACTCGAATCAGCCCCGGATGAGAAGATCCACCTGAGGTGGAGACCTGTTAGGGCTGAAGCAAGCGGAAATCAGGGTTATACATTCGGTTACTGGCAGTTGCGGATCACCGGAATTGACACGGTTGAATACGGGACCTATGTCACCGTCTGGAAAAAATTTCCCGACGGACGCTGGAAGTACATTCTCGACTGCGGACAGAGCACACCGAAACCCGACTGATTTCAACCCACTGCGGCTATGCATCTCTTTTATTCGCCCGTCGTTTCAGAAGGAATACATCTCCTGGCCGAAGAAGAATCGCGCCATTGCACGCGGGTCCTGCGGCTGATGGAAGGCGACACCATCTATCTCACTAACGGTTTGGGGGACCTTCACAAGTGCATCATCCGCGATGCCAATCCCAAAAAATGCCTGCTTGAAGTGGAGTCGGTTCAGCATGAATACCGGAAACGCCTGACCTGGCTTCACATTGCCATCGCCCCGACGAAAAACATTGACCGTTTTGAATGGTTCCTTGAAAAAGCTACCGAGATCGGCATCGATGAGATCACTCCATTGTTCTGCGCCCATTCCGAACGGAACAGGATCAACCGCGAACGCATGCAGAAGATCCTTGTCGCGGCCATGAAACAGTCGCTGAAAGCATATCTTCCAAAATTGAATGAGCCCGTGGAATACCTGAAATTCATACAGCGCGAATTCCCGGGGCAGAAATTCACCGGGTATTGCGAAACCGGTCGTGAAGAAGAGCTTCACAAACTTTACAGGAAAGGCACTGATGTCACGATCCTGATCGGCCCGGAAGGAGATTTCTCTCCTGAAGAAATTGAACAGGGGAAAAACCGCGGATTAATTCCAATAAGTTTGGGAAAGAGCCGTTTGAGGACTGAAACGGCCGGCATTGTCGCCTGCAATTCCATTAACCTGCTGAATGAACTGTGACGTGATGAATGCAATGAAAAAAATCTTCATAGTATCCCTGGTCCTTTTGGCAACGGCGGTTTTTGCAACGCCTCCGTCATTCCAGTTCGCCCTCCTGAAATATAACGGGGGCGGCGACTGGTATGCCAACCCGACTTCGCTGCCGAACCTGGTAAAATTTGTAAATAAAAATCTCGGGACCAACATCAATGAAGAGATTGCAACCGTTGATGCCGGAAGCCCGGAGATCTTCAACTATCCCTTCGTGCACATGACCGGCCACGGTAACGTGATCTTCTCCGCCCAGGAGCAGAAGAACCTCAGGGATTACCTGATCGGTGGCGGGTTTCTGCACATCGACGACAACTACGGGATGGATAAATTCATCCGCCCGCAACTCAAGAAACTTTTTCCCGAACTTGATCTCGTCGAGTTGCCGATCAGTTTCCCGTTCTATCACAAGCCATTTGATTTCCCGAACGGCTTGCCCAAGATCCATGAACACGACGGATTACCTGCCCAGGGTTTCGGCCTCTTCTGGGAAGGAAGGCTGATTGTTTATTATACCTATGAATGCGACCTTGGCGACGGCTGGGAAGACCAGGACGTTCATCACGATTCGGAGCCAACTCGCCTGAAAGCCTTGCAGATGGGGGCAAACATGCTGCAGTACGTGTTTACGAACAAGTAGGGTGTCATATATTTTACCAAAGAAAACCAAATAAAATCAAGGGGATCCCGGTTTTTGAAGCCGGCTGGGTAAGCACCAGTTTTTCTTTTCCTTCAATACCTTTGAACTGGGATGTGCTTTTTCCGGCACCGCCGATTTCGATAATTATTTTTCGGTTCTTAAAAAAAGAACATAGTCAGGGAGCTTCTGCCCCCGAAGACTTTTCAGATAGTTTACGGTGAGATCAGCCCCCGAAACATGATGGATGAAAATGGAGAATCACGGTTTGCATTTTGGTAAATTTATTTTCAAAATGTCATACATTTTGGTAAAAATATTTTCAATTGGTGCAGACGAAATCGATCCCTCTGGCTGCGAAGGAACCAGACAACCTCAATTTTTTAACCACAGTATCACACCTGCCTGCCTGCCTCGCCGGCAGGCGGGCCGCAGGCAGGGATTACACAGATAATTCGCTATTTCGCTCTTCGCTGTTTAACATTGCGCTTCCTAATTTCTTCGGGACAAAGTAATCTCCTGTATTTTATTATTCACTTTTCCCTTAAATACCCGATTCGCTTTCGCTCCGAGAACGTAAGTTCTTCTTCTTTTGCTTTTTGTAGTTCCCGCAGACATTCAAATATCACTTTGATCTGTTCGTCCTGTTCAATATCTTTCTTTTGTAATTCTTCAAGTTTGCGCAGGATCTCTTTCTGAGACTCGATCAGCTGACGCATCCTGGTAAATACCCTGATGATCTGGAGATTGACCAGGATTGCACGATTGCTTCTCAGAACGCTTGACAGCATGGCCACTCCCTGCTCTGTAAAAGCAGACGGCAACTTTCGGGTACCACCCCAACTTGATGTTCCAAATTGGAACATCAAGTCATCGAACTCCTGTTTCGTTATCCTGAACATAAAATCATCAGGAAAGCGCTGAATGTTTCTTTTAACGGCTTTGTTCAGGTCGCGTGTACTTACTCCGTATAATAAGGCTAAATCGGAATCAAGCATCACCTTTTGGCCACGAATGAGAAAGATCCTGTTTATAATCATTTCCTGCGGGATAATTCCCTCATTTTTATCTGGCATAAATTTTATTTTTATTGTGTTTATCGGGGAAAATGAAAAAGGGAATACGTTTTATGGAAAAATTTTAAATGGTAAAATCAAAAGAAGGCACTCAGGAATTATGGGATGAATGATGTTGATCCGAGTGTTTCGTTCTATCCGTCAGCAAGGGTGAATGCGTTTTCGGTGAGGTGTTTGAGAGATTAATTCTTACCTTTGTAATAATGCATTTATAAATGAAAGAAAGATGGTAAACTCAAAGTCATTGACCTATAAAATTCTTCTTCATAAGGAACCGGAAGGCGCATATACGGTAACGGTCCCCGCATTACCAGGGTGCATTACCTATGGTGAAAATATTGATCATGCGATAGAAATGGCAAAAGAAGCCATTGAACTCTACGTCTCTGAACTAAAAGAAAAAGGTATGGAGGTTCCGGATGACAGCACTACCCTCGAGTATTCTATCAACCTGATCGATGGATGAACTATTCTGCAAAGTACCTGATAAGCGTCCTCGAAAAAAACGGATATTTATATCGCCGTCCGAATGGTAGTCATCAGCTTTTTTATCATCCCGGGAAAAACAAATCAGTGATCGGCCCTGTTCATGGAAAGAAGGATCTTCCCAAAGGCACATTTTATTCCATCATGAAGCAGGCGGGCGTCGACAAGTCTGATTTATTTTGAATCACAGAAAAAACTCATTCACATGATTTTCGCTACTTCGCTTCTTTTTATTGCGAATCCCGATTTCATCTGGATGGAGCAACCTCCATCAAGATTCAGATATGTGCACTCGTTTGGACGCGCATGCTGACCTTTGTACTTTATCCTTGAATTCGTACTTCGTAAATCGTACTTGTAAAAAAGCTTTTCCTGTTCAGATCTTCATAAATCCAGACCGTTTTTCTATCTTTGTCCTGAAAGGATTAGTACCCCAGCTTTAAGTTGACTAAAAGGAAGAAGTATGCAGAATATTTTCCTTTGTGCGACTTTGTGTGTACCTGCCTGCCGGCAGGCAGGCTTCGAGTCCTTTGTGTTTTAATCACTTAAAATTTAACCACAAAGGCCACAAAGGTCATCACAAAGGCGAATAAGGACTTTAAAATCAACCCTCAGGGGTTGGGGTCGAAGAAGATTAAAGGAATCATGGCTGAACTCTACGATAAACTATTTGCAGATGTACGTTTCAGAGAAGGGCTGACAGCCTGCCTGAACTGCGGCACCTGCACTGCCATCTGCCCTGCTGCCGAATTCTATAATTACCAGCCCCGGAAGATCGTGGATATCCTTCAAACAAAAGATGAAGAACAGATCGAAGCGTTGCTTAAGAGCGACACCATCTGGTACTGTGGCGAGTGCATGTCGTGCGTTACACGCTGTCCGAGGGGGAATGCCCCCGGACTGCTGATCCAGGCGCTCCGCTCGCTTTCACAGGAGCTCGGCTATTTCACCGAATCGGAAAAAGGACGGCAGCAGCTGGCCATCAAGCGGACCATCGGCAAGTGGATCCTTGAATACGGTTATTGCGTTTTCCCCTCCGAAATATCTCCTGAAATGCATCCCGAACAGGGCCCCATCTGGGAATGGGAACACAAGAACATCGAAGCCGTCATGCATCGCCTCGGCGCCAACTATAAGGGAACAGGGCCGGGCATCCTCAGGAAAATACCGGATGAAGCGCTGGATGAGATCAAAAAGATCTTTGAAGTTACAGGAGGTATTGAACGGTTTGAAAAGATCGAAGCGTTTTCGAAGAAGAAAGCTGAAGAGATGGGAATGAAACTGGAGGATGGAATCGACAACGAATACATAAAGCACATCTATACAACGAACTCGGGTAAACATACTAAGACCCATGAAGATTGAAGGTAAGAAGCAGATCTGGAACGATTACCAGAAGGAAATAGCCGAAGATCATTTTTTTTATGTGAGGAGCTGCATCCGGCAGAATTTTTTTCCGGGTTCGGAAAAATCATTCCTCCGCATCATGAAAGAGGAACTGAAGAAAGATGTTTACGAAAATCCTTCCCACACAACCTGTTCCGGCATAGGGTATCATACCGACATTGTCCCTTTCGAAACTTCCATGACCATGGTGGCCCGGCAGTTTGCGCTGATGACCGAAGCGGGCTATGAAAATTTCACCACCTCCTGCATCACCTCGTTCGGACTCTATTCCGAAGTGCTGAATACATGGGAACACGAGCCGGAAATGGAAGAAAAGGCAAGGGAATTCCTTTATAAGGCGACAGGACGGGAATTTAAAAAGCCGAAAAATGTTTCACATGCATCGGATGTTATTTACAGGTTCCGGAAAGAGATTGCAGAAAAGGGAAAATACAGGCTTGTCAACAAGCTGACCGGAGAACCAATTCGTGTTGTGGAGCACATCGGCTGTCACTATTCAAAGATGTTCCCGAGCAAAGGTGTCGGCGGCGCCGAATATCCTTATGTGCTCATCGGGATGATCGAAGACTGGGGCGGCGAGGTGATTGATTACCCGGAACGCAGGCACTGCTGCGGATTTGGCTTCAGGCAGTACCTTGTCCAGGCCAACCGCGGATTTTCGGTTTCCTGTTCAAAAAAGAAATTTGATTCGATGGAACCTTACCAGCCGGAGATGATCCTCACAAATTGTCCGGGTTGTCCCATGTTTCTCGACCGGTGGCAATATGCCATCAGCGAAATGGAAGGCAAGACCTACGGGCCGGACGGCACCGGGATCCCGGTGCTGACCTACGAAGAACTGGCGGGACTGGTATTGGGTCACGATCCCTGGGACCTGGGACTGCAGGTCCACCAGGTTCCGGTTGAGCCATTGCTGGACAAGATCGGCATTTCCTATGATCCTGAGAAAAAATTCAAAGCTGCTGACGGAAGTGATATCGGCCGTCCGGAAGCTCCGGTATATCTGAAATTTTATCCCGAACAGGCATGAGTAAAACAGCCATCATCATCGGCGGCGGCGTTGCCGGAATGGAAACAGCCGGTCAGCTGAACAGGCTTGGAATTGAGGTTGTCCTGATTGAGAAACAAGCCAGCCTCGGTGGTCACCTGAAGAATTGGGACCGACTTTTCCCCGACCGGAGGGAAAGTCAGGAAGTTTTTGATTACCTCGAGAAAGGGATGAACGACGGGATCTCCCTTTACCTGAATGCCACAATCAGTGATATCCGGGAAGCCGGCGGAAAATTTACCGTCATCCTGGAGGACGGCAGGGAACTCAGCAGCGATGCCCTTGTCCTTGCCACAGGATACGATCTCTTTGATGCCAGGAAGAAAGAAGAATACGGGTTTGGGATCTATGACAATGTGATCACATCCGCTGAACTCGAAGAATTTTTCCGGAACAACAAGCAGAAAAATCTGTTCGAGGGGGTGCAATCCAAACGCGTTGGCATTGTTCATTGCGTAGGTTCACGGGATGAAAAAGTGGGAAATCTCTATTGTTCCAAGCTTTGCTGTGTGACCGGCGTCAAGCAGGCCATCGAGATCAGGGAACTGATGCCGGATGCGGAAATTTTCTGTTTTTACATGGACCTGCGGATGTTTGACCGCCATTTTGAGGAGATGTATTATGAAGCCCAGGAAAAATGGGGGATCCGGTTCATCCGCGGAAGGCTTTCCGAGGCTGCTGAAAACCCGGATCATACCATTCTGGTAAAAGTCGAAGATACACTTACAGGACTTCCGTTGAAAATGAAGGTTGACCTGCTGATCCTTCTGGTCGGATTTGTTCCGTCGCCGGAAACGAAAAGACTAGCCGGCATGCTTGGATTAAAAGAAGGCGACGACCGTTTCCTTTGTCCTTCTGACGAGCACCTTCTGCCCAACTCTACTGACCATCCTGGCGTTTTCCTGGCAGGAACGCTGAAAGGACCGGCCAGCATTGCAGCGACGATCGTCGATGCGAGAGCCGCGGCGTTGCAGGTAGCGGAATATCTGGTGAACGGTGAACGGTGAGCGGTGAAGAGTTGAGGAGTAATTTGTTGTATTGTCAGCATTGATTAATCATTGTTTTTAATGGGTATGTATTACGTCATCAATTTTTACTTGTTTATCAATCATCTCAATCATTCACTATTTCAGCTCACCGTTCACCGTTCACCGCTCACTTTTCACCTTTCGCAACGATGAAATCCTTCGGCTACACAATCACCAAAGACCGCCAGATTGATTACGACGCGAATGATCGCCGGTTGATTGAATATGTTGAAGGGATAGAACCTTCCATCCGGATCTGCATGGAATGCGGCAGCTGTTCGGCGACCTGCACGGCCGGCCATTTCACGGATTTCAGCATCCGCCGGCTGCATACCTTACTGCAGCGTGGAGAAACACTGCACCTCCGGAAAGAGATTGAAAAATGCATGCTGTGCGGCAAATGCCAGCTGGTATGCCCGCGTGGCGTGAACCTGCGGAACCTGATCCTGATCATTCATCAAGCACTGGATAAACTGCACCATGACCTTTAACCTGTTCGTCCTTCCTTTTATCCTCGGATTGATCTTCCTGGTGGTTGTCCTGGTTAAGAAAAACCGGCAATGGATCCGTTTGATGAGCACGGATGACAGGAAGAAGCTGAAAGGCTGGTACCGGTCTCCCAAGATTCTCCTGGCGTTGAAGGAGATCTTCTTTGAGAGCCTGCTTCACAGGAAAATGTTTCGCCGGAATCCGCTGCTTGGGTATATGCACATGAGTTTTGCCTTCGGCTGGTTCCTGCTGATCCTTTTCGGGAATATGGAATCAAGGATCTATAGCGGACTCTGGGTCAATCCCCCGTATTACCCGATCTTCCTGAAATTCTTCATTCATGACAAACATGTACTCCCGTTCGAGATCTTTACCGTTCCCGGCTTTTTCAGGTTCTCGATGGACCTGTTGCTGATGTTCGTCCTGAGCGGACTGGTGCTGGCCATTATCAAGCGTAGCCGGTCAAAATGGTTCGGGCTGACAAAGACAACGCAGCATCATTTCACCGATAAGGTTGCAATCACCTGTCTCTGGCTGATATTCCCGATGCGGCTGCTGGCCGAATGCATGACGGCGGGTGCATACGGATATGGAGGAGGCTTTATTACTCAGCATGTCGGCAACGTTCTTGCATTTCTCTGGCCGCTCAACGACAAATCCATCGCCTATGGATTCTGGTGGTTCTACTCACTGAGCCTGGGGATTTTCTTTGTCACCCTCCCCTATTCGCGTTACATGCACATCCCCACCGAAGTGATGCTTATCATTTACAGGAATTTTGGCATCAAAGCGGGAAAAGAACAATCGCCCATCCACGAGATAGAGATCCAGTCATGTCCAAAGTGCGGTGTCTGCATTGACATTTGCCAGATGAATACGGCTGCGGGGATCAACGATATCCAGGCGGTCTATTTTCTCCAGTCGGTCCGGAACCAGCAGGTGATCGACGGGCTGGTCAACCGGTGTCTTGTATGCGGACGATGCGAGGAGGTCTGTCCTGTAGGAATCCACACCGATAACCAGCGCATTTCGCAGCGAAACTCGTTTGTACAGCTGCAGAAACAGGATTATTCTTACCTCAATCACGAAGCAGATCCTCAAAAGGCAGAACTGATCTATTTTGCAGGATGTATGTCGCACCTTACTCCGGCGATCCCCCGCGCCATGACGAAGATCCTTGATGCTGCAGGCGTGAATTATCTTTTTCTTGATGAAGACCGTTCTGTTTGCTGCGGCAGGCCCATGATGCTGGCCGGGAAGCTGAAACAGGCGGAGGAGCTGATCGAACGGAACAAGAAAAGCATTACCGGTTCGGGGGCAAAAACACTTGTGACCTCATGCCCCATTTGCTACCGGGTCTTCCGCGAAGAGTACGGCCTTGATATCCGGGTCCTCCATCATACACAATACCTTCTTGAACTGATCAAGAAAGGAAAATTACCCCTGCAGACCTATTTCCGGAAAGTTGCCTACCACGACCCCTGCGATCTGGGCCGGGGCTCGGGGATCCTGAATGAACCACGCGAACTGGTACGAAAGATCGCAGATCCTGTTGCGGTCAGGGATGAAGCAAAAGATGCGCCCTGTTGTGGCGGAAGCCTTGGACTTCTGAACGCAGACCGTCATGAACGCGACCTGATCACGAAAGAAGCCCTCGCAAATTACCTGGATAAGGATGCTGAACTGCTGGTCACCGCCTGCCCGCTGTGTAAAAAGACCTTTGCAAAACATTCACCGCTGGAAGTTGTTGATGTGGCGGAACTGGTGGCAGCAGCCATTCCCAAGGTAGAGAAAGAAACTGGTGAATTGGTGAACTAGTGAACTGGTGAACTACTTTCCTTCCACCTTCGGCTCTTTCTTCTTTGATAGTTGTCCTATGTTGATGGCAAACGAGAAGTAGTTGGGATTGTACTTCCCGGCCATGTACGTAGAGCGGGCATAGCTGATGGAGAACATTTTGATCCTGAGCCCAAAGCCATAGGTGAATCCGCTGAAGCCCGTGCGGTCGTTCAGTTTCATCTCCTGGCGTACTCTGTAGTTGTAGCCGAGGCGGATCGAGAAAGCCTTTGCAATGGTGACCTCTGTCCCCACCACAATGTGCCGCATCAGCTGGTCGGCAAATCCTCCCAGACCTGACTTTGAGGATGTCGTGCTTGTGCTTTGCCCCAGCTGGTCGGTGGTGGTCACCGTATCGGCATTATAGGTCAGATCCCATTTTTCGATGTTGTTATAAAGGAATGAGAACCGGACCGGGATGTGTTTAAGCCGGGCTGCAAGTGCCGCCTGCATCGTGAACGGCAGCGGTTCAGTCTGGCCCGGGATGTAGTTCACGATCGGAAGACCGATATTCCGTGCAAGAAGTGAGGCTGAAAAAATGTCGTCGGTTGTGGTATAGGAGCCGGCCACATCAACCGCCATACCGAATGAATGGTAGCTTTCCAGCTGTGAATAGATCAGCTTTCCATTGGCGCCGATCGAAAAATGAGGATTCAGTTTCCGGCCCCAGCCGACCGTCAACGCATATTCCCCCGCTGTAAATTCCCCGGTAATATTCTGACCGGCATCGGCCATGGTAAATTTCCCGTAATTGATGAACTGGAATGTTCCGACAAAGCTCCCGACCTTCTTGAACGACCTTGAATACATGATATCCCCGTAATTATAGGCACTTGGCAGAAGCACATAATCCATGGCCAGCGTATTGTTCATTTCCGCTGTGATCAGCGAAGGATTGGTCAGGACAAGGCCGATGTCATTATCATGGATCGCAAGAATATTCCCGCCGAGGGCGGCAACCCTGGCAGAATTGGTACGGTCGAGGAACCCGTAGGTTGCGCGGCCGCCAATCTGGGCGAACGATGAAAAGACAATAAAACCGGTCAGGATTATGATGAATACGGGTCGGTGAAGATGCTGCACGATCTGGATATTTTATTGATAAACGGAAATCAACCTGAAATATTATAGGAGGCCGCGACCCTTTTTCTTGATCTTTTTTTCCTTCTTAAGATCCTCCACCAGCTTGTCAAGCAAGCCATTGATGAACATTTTGCTTTTTGGGGTGCTGAAAAGTTTTGATAATTCGATGTATTCGTTCATGGTCACCTTTACCGGGATCGACGGAAATTGCATCAGCTCGGTCAGGGCCATCTTGATCAGGATGATGTCGGTCAGGGCGATCCGCTCCAGCTCCCAGTTCTTTGTCTTCGCACGGATCAGCTCCTCCAGCTTATCGCTCTGTGCAATGGTTTTTTTGAACAGGTCCCCGATGAACTTCCGGTCCTCTTTCGGATCATCGTCATCATCCTTCGGGAAAAGCGAGGACAGCGGCTTTGATTCGGGGAAACCTTCCGGGATCTGCTTAATCGTCTTCAGGATGAACAGCGCCGCCGACTGGTAATCCTCGATCCAGAAGATGTTCCGTTCCTCGCAGTAAAACTGGAGTTCCGGGGATTTCGAAATGCATTTTTTGAAGATCCGGTAAACAATATCCCGGTCGTCTTCAAAAGAAACTTCCGCCTTGTTAAGGTATTCCTTAAGATCCTTCAGGTTCCTGACCTTGTTGTATATTTTGCGTAC
The DNA here is from genome assembly GCA_026391805.1 of Bacteroidota bacterium. Classification (GTDB taxonomy): domain Bacteria; phylum Bacteroidota; class Bacteroidia; order Bacteroidales; family FEN-979; genus FEN-979. Next base: position 12,216 of record JAPLDJ010000005.1, read on the forward strand.
CATCTCCTGCTCTTCCGTCCAGGAGAAACGATACGTATTGAATTGTTTCTGAAGATCGCGGTTTTGCTGAAGGCTGATGACACATGAATTTTCGATCAGCTTCATGTTGGGATTCAGCTCTTCTTCCGTAGGGAGGAATTTGTTCTTTGCATCTTCTGACCGGATACGGTAGAATCCGATCACTTCAAGGAAAAATGAAAGCTGGAGGTAATAGAGCTCGAAGATTTTGTCGATGCTTTGCAGAAGGTTCTTTTCTGCAACATCCTGGCGGGTTTCCCCGCCCTGGAACCAGGCATACAACGCCTGAAACACTTTTATCCTGTAATGCCTTCTGCCGAGCATATGATGGTTATGAAAAGAACATATCCTGAAAAACCGAACCGCAAAACTAAGTAAAATTTACTGATTTTTTTTGCAGCACCTGAAAAACCGTTTATGATTCAAATAATATTTATACTTTTGCGTTTACCAGGTTATTAATTCTGATTCATACTTTTCAATAAAGTGCAAGATGGAAGACAGCGAAATCCGGGACAAGGATAGAGAAAAGGACAAGGAAGAAATTTTTTCACGTACGGTGAGGGCAGGAAAGAGAACCTACTTCTTTGATGTGAAGGCCACCGTTGCCGAGGAGCAGTACCTGACCATCACGGAAAGCAAGCGGCGTTTCAACAATGAGCAGGGAAAATTCTTTTATGAGAAACACAAGCTTTTTCTCTACAAGGAAGATTTCGAGAAATTCAGTAACGGGCTGAGTGATGCTATCGAATTTATCCAGACCGGCAAAGCCCCTGTAAGGATTGAACCGGAGCCGGAAGAGCACAGCGCCGATGCCGAGGAAACTCCTCCTGTCAGCAAGCATCTGGACATCAGTTTCGAAGATCTGAGCACAGGGCCGGAAGAAAAATAATCCCGCTTCAGTGATATCGTTTAAGCCATCTCTCCGGATGGCTTTTTTAGTTTTCAACAGTTTTCAACAAATTGCTTTTATCGCATATTTTTGCGACCTTTGCAGGTTTCATGGATATTACATTTTCAATAAAATAAATTCACCCGAACGATGGGGAAAGTTATTGCCATAGCGAATCAGAAAGGGGGCGTCGGAAAGACTACCACGGCCATTAACCTGGCCGGAGGACTGGCTGTGCTGGAGTACAGGACCCTGGTTATTGATGCCGATCCGCAGGCGAATGCCACTTCCGGTGTTGGTTTTGATCCCCGCAACATCAAGACCAGCATCTACGAATGCATCATCGATGATGTGGAGCCGCAGAAGATCATCCTGAATACGGCTACGCCGAACCTCGACCTGATGCCTGCCCACATTGACCTGGTGGGTGCGGAAGTTGAAATGATCAACCTCCCGAACCGCGAAAAAATGATGCGGAGGGTCATCGGGAAAGTGCGGTCGGAATATGATTTCATCATCATCGATTGCTCCCCTTCGCTCGGACTGGTCACCATCAATGCCCTTACCGCCGCCGACTCCGTGATCATCCCGGTGCAGTGCGAATACTTCGCCCTGGAAGGTCTCGGAAAACTGCTGAACACGATCAAGATCGTGCAATCGCGGCTCAATCCTGATCTCGATATTGAAGGCATCCTTCTGACCATGTACGACAACCGGCTGAACCTTTCGAAACAGGTTGCGGAAGAGGTTAAGACCCATTTTCAGCAAATGGTGTTTGATACCCTGATCAACCGTAACACCAAGCTGGGTGAAGCGCCGAGCTTCGGGAACACCATCATGATGCACGACATCAACAGCGTAGGGGCCATCAACTACCTGAACCTGGCGCGGGAAATCCTCCAGAAGAACGACATGACCCGGTTAACAGCATCTGAAAAACAAATCGAAATATAATGCAAGGCAAAAAAAAGGCATTGGGAAGAGGCCTCAGCGCCATCCTGGAAAGCCCTGAAACCGACATCACTTCACGTGATATTTCCGGCGAATATGTGGTCGGGGCGATCGCTCACCTACCTGTCGAAAACATCGAACCCAATCCGTTCCAGCCCAGGACGCGGTTCAATGAAGAAGAGCTTGCGGAGCTGACCCTTTCCATCCAGGCACAGGGCATCATCCAGCCGATCACGGTCAGGAAAATGGGCTATGACAAATACCAGCTCATCTCAGGCGAACGTCGCCTGAAAGCGGCCAGGCTGGCAGGGCTTTCAGAGATCCCTACCTTCATCCGCGTTGCCAACGACGAGCAGATGCTCGAACTCGCACTGGTGGAGAACATCCAGCGTGCAGAGCTCAATCCCCTCGAGATCGCGATCAGTTTCCAGCGGCTCCTCGAAGAATGCAACCTGAAACAGGAAGAGCTCAGCCAGAAGGTCGGAAAAGACCGGTCGACAGTGGCCAATTACATCCGCCTGCTGAAACTGCCCACCGAGATCCAGGTTGCCATCCGCGACGGGAAGATCAGCATGGGCCATGCCCGTGCCCTGATCACCATCGACGATATCAAAACACAGATCATCATCCTTCACCGCATCTTTGAGAAGAAATTATCGGTACGGCAGGTGGAGGATATCGTACGCGGCCTGATCCCAGGAAGGCCTATCACCACCCGCAAGGAATCCGTGATCCTTCCGCCGAAATTTGAACAGGTCCGCGAAAACCTGAAGAAACAACTGAATGCCCGCGTTGATGTTAAACTGCATGCAAAAGGCGACGGAACCATCATTATCCCGTTCCGTTCCGATGAAGAATTTGACCGCATCGTTGAAAAATTCGGCGGAAGCCAGTAACATCACATCAGGGCCATGCAGCGATTTCTCCTCATATGCATATTATGCCTGCTTGGTTTCAGGGTGACCGCTCAACAAACGACTGCACCCAAACAAAATGTTCCTGACTCGGTCATGGAGAAACAGCACTCACCCACAAAGGCAACCCTTATGTCGATGTGCCTGCCAGGCCTCGGGCAGATCTACAATAAGAAATACTGGAAAGTGCCCATCATATACGCCGGTATCGGTGTCCTCACCTACCTGATCATCTTTAATACCGACCAGTATCTTACATACAAATGTGCCTACATCGAAAGCTATAATAACGACTCATCAGGAAATTACAGTGAAATCGTCAATAAATACACGCTGGATAACATTGCATCGCAAAGGGAGTATTACCGTCGCAACCTGGAGGTCACGATCATCTTTTCGGCGATATGGTACGGGTTGAACATCCTGGATGCATGTGTTGACGCACATCTGTTCACCTATAACATCAACAAGGATCTGTCACTGAAAGTCGAACCCACGCTGATCCCACCCTACCCGCGGAGCAGTTCCTATTCGACCGGGGTCAGGTTCTGTTTAAAATTTTGAAAATCATCATGCCATGAAGATCGCTTTGCTGGGATACGGAAAGATGGGGCGCGAGATCGAGCGCCTCGCCTTGTTTCAAAAACATGAAATCACATTGGTCATCGACTCCATCGAGGACTGGGAAAAGGATGGCGGCAGACTGGCTGAGGCTGATGTAGCCATTGAATTTTCACAACCCGATACCGTCGTCGATAATATCTACCATTGTTTCGACGCCAATGTGCCCGTCGTGGTCGGAACGACGGGATGGTTCGAAGAAGCGGAACAGCTGAAAAAAGACACGCTGGAGCGCAACCAGAGCCTTTTCTTTTCAACAAATTTCAGCATCGGCGTCAACCTGTTCTTCGACCTGAACCGGCATCTTGCTGCGATCATGTCGAAATGGAAAGATTACGAGATCTCGATCGAAGAGACCCATCACATCCACAAGCAGGATGCGCCCAGCGGAACCGCCATCGTACTGGCCAACGACATTATCCGCAATAGTGAACGGAAAGAGAAATGGGTCAGGGAACCGTCCGAAAATCCTGAAGAACTGGGGATACTCTCATTCCGCACGGAGAATGAGCCGGGCACACACAAGGTCAGGTACGATTCGGAGGTCGATTCGATCGAGATCATCCATACGGCCAAGAACCGCCGCGGATTCGCAACCGGTGCGCTGATGGCCGCAGAATGGATACTCGACAGGAAAGGGTTTTTTGAAATGAAAGACCTGCTCTCTTCACAAAATTTAACAAATCTTTAGGGAACACCCGATAAGAAAAGCCGTTCTGCGGCGTTTACTGTAATTCAAACCCATTGATATGAATATCTATACCCTTCTTACATTTCTGTTTTTCGTAGCTACGGCGGTCGGATTATGGGCCATTTTTGAAAAATCCGGATACAAAGGCTGGATGAGCATTGTGCCGTTCTATAACTTTTACATCTGGCTCCGGATCATAAAAAAACCGCTCTGGTGGTACATTTTCCTCCTGATCCCCTTTATTAACATTTTCGTGATCCTCCTGATGCTCGTGGAGATCTGTAAATGTTTTAAAAAATACGGGCTCGGCGCCCAGGCGCTGGGGGTGCTCTTCCCCTTTGTCTACATGCCCTACCTGGGTTTTTCGAAGAAAGAGACCTACCTTGACCCCGACAAACGGCCTGTGATTAATAAAACGGTGGTACGTGAATGGGTCGATGCCATTATCTTCGCCGTAATCGCCGCCAGCATCATCCGCATTTTCCTGATCGAAGCCTATACCATTCCGACCTCCTCCATGGAAAAGACCCTGCTCGTGGGCGATTACCTCTTCGTGAGCAAGATCAATTATGGGCCGAGGGCGCCCAACACGCCCATCTCATTTCCTTTTGTTCATCATACGCTTCCAATGACGGAAAGTATAAAGTCATACGTGGAATGGATCACCCTCCCTTACTACCGTTTCCCGGGATTCCAGAAGATAAAGAACATGGACGTGGTGGTTTTCAATTATCCAGACGGCGACACCCTTTCAACGAAATGGCAGAGCAATGCAAGCTACTACCAGTTGGTGCGGCAGTTCGGAAGGGATGCCGTATGGAACAACAGCAGCTATTTCGGTGATATCATTGCGCGTCCTGTCGACAAGCGGGAGAACTTCATCAAGCGGTGCATCGGCCTGCCGGGGGATGTGATACAAATCGTCGACAGGAAGGTCACAATCAACGGAAAAGAAGAGAACAATCCCGGAAAGCGCCAGTTCAAATACCTGGTGTATACGGATGGTTCCTCCATCAACCAACGGAACCTGGATAAACTGGATATTACGGAAGTTGTCACTCCTCGTGAGAACAATTGCTTTGAGATCACCCTGTCGGAATCCGCCCTGGAAAGCCTGAAGCAGTTCAGCAATGTGAAATCCATTGAGCCGGAAATTCATCCTGCCGGCAGCTGGGATCCGGATATTTTTCCGTTCGATTCGACCTACCGCTGGAACGTCGACAATTTCGGACCGATCACAGTTCCCAAACAAGGGGTAACGGTAAACATCAACAGCAGCAACATCTGTTTTTACCGCAGAATTATTGGTGTTTTTGAAGGGAACAAGCTGGAAGAGAAGGATGGCAGGATCTTTGTCAACGGGAAGGAATCCACCAGCTACACCTTCAAAATGAACTATTACTGGATGATGGGCGATAACCGCCACAACTCTGCCGACTCCCGCTACTGGGGTTTTGTTCCCGAGGATCATATCGTGGGAAAAGCCGTTTTCGTATGGCTTTCCATGGATCCGAACAAATCCCTGTTCGACGGAAAAATCCGCTTCAGCAAACTCTTCAGAATCGTAAAATAAATAACTTTGTCTGATCAAGTCAGGCCAATCACAAACCCTTTAAATTCTTATCCATGAAAAAAATCAGCAGAATTAGCATAATGACATTGTTCCTGGTCGCCGGGATCGCTGTGGCGATGATGGCCGCAAAACCATTCGAAGGTGTCATCAACTATAAGATCTCTTACCCTGACGGCAAATTCACGGAAGCACAGATGAACATGTTTCCGAAGGTCATGACCGTTTCAGTGAAAGGAACCAAAGCCCGCACGGAAATGAACGTTGCAGGCGGTACCACGGTTGAGATCCTTGATTATGTTGCAAAGACAAAGGTCGCCCTCATCAACATGATGGGTCAGAAATATGCGATCAAACAAACCACAGCCGAGATCGAAAAGGAGAATTCCAGCCAGGCAAAGGTGGAAGTGAATGTTACGAATGAAACGAAGAACATCGCCGGCTATACCTGCAAGAAAGCCATTGTCACCTCCAATGATGATGGTGTGAAAACGACCATGGAAGTCTGGTTCACCGAAGAACTCGGCGGCAAAGAGGTGAATTTCAGCGACCCGCTTTACAAGGACATCAACGGCGTTCTGCTTGAATTCTCCATTGTCACTCCGCAGATTTCAATGAAGCTGAGTGCTACCAGCATTGAAAAGAAATCAGTGGCTGCAAAGGATTTTGAGATCCCTGCCGACTACACCATTACCACCCAGGATGAGCTGAAAAGCAAATTCGGAGGCGGAGAATAATAGTTGAAGGAAGATCGATGGGAAAGAAGACCAACCCGCTGAGGGCAAACACATTCAGGCAGGAAGCCCCGGAAGAACCGAAGGAAACAACGGCTCCGAAAGAGACTGCGAAGCCTGAGAGACCTCCGCGAAGGAAAAAAACCGAGAAACCGGCAAAGCCAAAGAAAGAGAAGAGAGAGCGGAAACCGGTCGATGAAAGGTACCTCCGGGTCATTGGTCTTTTTTTCCTCCTGATCGCCCTTTACCTGCTCATCTCATTCACCTCCTATGTTCAGACCTGGAAGGTGGATTATGAGTTTGCCAACAAGGTATTTTCCAATTTCTCGCTGAGCCATTTCCTCGAAAGCCAGACGCCCGAAAACTGGCTGGGAAAGGTCGGCGCGCTTACCGCCTATCTCTTTATTTCAGAATGGTTTGGCGTTGCCTCATTCCTGTTCATCCTGATCCTTTTCATTGCCGGGATGAAGTTCTTCCTGAAGATCTCCCTTCTCCCGCTTGTAAAAACACTGAAATATTCTTTCTTTGGGATCGTATGGACACCTGTTGCGCTGAGTGTGATCTTTCCTGAGGAAGACATTCTCTTCGGCGTTTACGGGTTCGAAATAAACAGGATCCTGGCTGATTTTCTCGGCTATTCAGGAATGATCCTGCTGCTGGCCTTTATCCTGCTCAGTTTCCTCATCATCGCATTCAATGTTCCTTTCCGGTGGATGAAAAAGAAGGAAACCGCCATCACCGAAGAGCAGCCGGGAACGGTTCTTGAGGAACCGGCCGATGAAAAGGCAGAAACTGCTGCTGAGGAGGAAAAACCTTCCGGAAATAAGATGATCGAAGAACTGGTCAGCCTGGAGGAAGAGCCCCTGATCTCTGAACTGCAGGTGGATGAGAAACCTGAACCCGAAGTCACACCGGTCAGCGCAGGAAGTAATATCGAACTGCAGATCGAAAACCCGGTGGAAGAGGCTGTTTCGGATACCGGCCAGGATGGAGGGAAGGTACATCTTGGACTCGACACCAAATATGATCCTACACTTGACCTGCCCGGTTACAAGTTCCCTCACCTCGACCTTCTCAGGGAATACGGCAGCGATGAGATCAGTATCAACAAGGAAGAGCTTGAAGCCAACAAGAACCGCATCGTTCAAACCCTGAACAACTATTCGATCAAGATCGACAAGATCAAGGCGACGATCGGTCCGGCGGTGACGTTGTACGAGATCGTGCCCGAAGCCGGCGTCCGGATCTCCAAAATCAAGAACCTCGAAGATGACATTGCGCTGAGCCTTTCCGCGCTCGGGATCCGTATTATCGCGCCGATCCCGGGGAAGGGAACGATCGGGATCGAAGTCCCGAACAAGAACCCGGAGACGGTTTCGATGAGGTCGTTGCTGGCTTCTGAAAAGTTCAGGAATTCAACGTACGAATTACCGCTGGTACTGGGAAAGACCATCGCCAATGAAACGTTCATCGTCGACCTGGCAAAGATGCCGCACATCCTTATGGCCGGCGCTACCGGGCAGGGAAAATCGGTAGGACTGAATACGATCATTACCTCCCTTCTTTACAAGAAACATCCTTCGCAGATCAAGTTCGTGATGGTCGATCCTAAAAAGGTCGAGCTTTCGCTCTTTTCCAAGATCGAGCGCCATTTCCTGGCAAAGCTGCCCGACTCTGAAGAGGCCATCATCACCGACACAAAAAAGGTGATCCGGACACTGAACTCGCTGAACATCGAGATGGATAACCGTTACGACCTGCTTCAGAACGCCCAGGTGAGGAACATCAAGGAATACAATGAAAAGTTCATTGCGCGTAAGCTGAACCCTGAAAACCATCACGCATTTCTCCCTTACCTGATCCTGGTGGTTGATGAGTTCGCGGACCTGATCATGACCGCCGGAAGAGAGATTGAACACCCGCTCACACGGCTGGCACAGCTTGCCAGGGCCGTCGGAATCCACCTTGTCATTGCAACGCAGCGGCCTTCCGTCAATATCATCACAGGGACCATCAAGGCAAATTTCCCTGCCCGTATTGCATTCCGCGTCATCTCCAAGATCGACTCACGCACTATCCTTGATACCGGCGGCGCCGATCAGCTGGTTGGACGCGGCGATATGCTTCTGTCAACAGGAAGTGACCTGATCCGCCTGCAATGCGCCTTTGTTGATACCCCGGAGATCGAAACGCTCACCGATTACATCGGAAGCCAGCGGGGATTTCCGGATGCCTTCCACCTGCCGGAATTCAACGAAGATGAGCCGGAAGGAAGCAAGGAATTTGATCCCGATTCAAGGGATGAACTCTTTACAGAAGCGGCGAGGCTGATCGTACAGAACCAGCAGGGTTCCACTTCGCTGATTCAACGTAAACTGAAGCTGGGTTACAACCGCGCCGGAAGGATCATCGACCAGCTTGAATCGGCTGGTATTGTCGGACCGTTCGAAGGCAGCAAGGCCCGGGAAGTGCGGTTCAGGGATCTGACCCAGCTTGAGATGCACCTAAAAACTATCGGAGAGGGATAAAGAGCAGTCGGCAGTCGGCAGTCAGCAGTAGGCAGTCGGCAGTCAGGTACAAGTAGTTTGTAATTCGTAATTCGTAATTTTTATTTTTTAATTGTTAAGTCCTATGAAATATTTAATGTCGTTTTTGCTTGCACTGATTGTTGTTTCCGGATTTTCGCAGTCGAAAGACGCGAAAGCTGTTGCATTGCTGGATGAAGTAAGTGTAAAGACAAAATCCTACAAATCGATCCGTGCAGACTTTTCCTATACCATGGAGAACAAGCAGGCAAAGATCAATGAGGAGAAAACCGGAACCCTTATGCTTTCCGGTGATAAATACAAGCTTAAGACAGCCGGCCAGGAGGTGATCTGCGACGGAAAAACTATCTGGACCTACATCAAGGAATCAAACGAAGTACAGGTCAATGAACTTGACAATAAGGATGAATCGCTTACCCCGTCAAAGTTGCTTAGTTCCTACAATGCGAACTATAAATCAAAGATCCTGAAAGACAAATCCCCCGCCGATCCCAACGAAACGACCATCGAGCTGATCCCGAACGTGATCAAGAATTTCAATAAGGCAGTGCTGGTCGTTGATAAAGTCAAGAAGCAGGTGAAGAGTTTCAGCCTTTATGACAAGAACGGGAATATATTCACGTACAAGATCACAAAATATCAGACCGACCTTCCGGTAACCGCATCAGATTTCACCTTCGACAAGACGAAGTTTCCGGGAGTTGAAGTAATTGACATGCGCTGAGCGCCTAGCGCTAAGCGCTGAGCGCGTCAAGGGAGTTTTACTTCACCGATCTCCTGCACCACTCCAGCCAGTCACCCATTCCCTCGCCTGTAATTGCAGAAAGCTGAATGAACTCCAGTTCAGGGTTTACCGATTTTGCATTCTGAATGACCTTCTCCACATCAAAGATTACATACGGCAAAAGATCAGTTTTATTGATGATGCAGAGATGCGCCGACCGGAACATGGCGGGGTATTTCAGTGGCTTGTCATCGCCTTCGGTCACGCTGATGATCAGCACCCTCTTTGATTCACCGAGATCGAACATGGCGGGGCAGACAAGGTTTCCGACATTTTCAATGAATAAGATGGAATGTTCCGCCGTCGGAAGATCGGTCATGGCCCTGTTGACCATTCGCGCATCAAGATGGCATCCCATACCGGTGTTGATCTGAACGACCGGCACGCCGGTGGCCATGATCCGTTCTGCATCTAGGGAGGTCTGCTGGTCGCCCTCAATGGCCATCATCCTGAGCTCCGGTTTCAATGCAAGCATTGTTTTTTCGAGGATCGTGGTCTTGCCGGAGCCCGGCGAGCTGACCAGGTTCAGGCAGAAGATGTTCCTTCCTTCAAAGAAGCCGCGGTTCCGGGCCGCCATCAGGTTATTTTCATGAAGGACATCTTTGTTGACGTCGAGGATCTTCCTTCCGGAAGAGGCCGGTTCATGGGAATGGTCATGATCATGGTGATTATGTTTATGCTTATGATCGTGTTTATGTTTATGTTTATGTTCGTGATCATGATCGTGGGTATGATCATTTCCCGGTTCTCCGCATCCGCATGTTTCGCACATATCGTTACAATAATGGAACCCCGATGGGGTTCTAGATTTATAATTGATTTTCCTGTTTACAATAATGGAATCCCTAAGGGATTCGACAATATTACCATTTTACCATCTACAATAATGGAATCCTTACGGGTTTTTTCGTTTATCTATAATAACCACTCTTCATTCTTCATTCAGATGAAACCTGATCAGTCCTTCCATCGGAGATTTGAGGATCGTTGCGACGTTCAGCTTATATTCGGCCGCTGTTTCAAGAAGGATCTCCCTGTAATGCCATGCGATGGAACCAACAAACCCGATGGGAAGTTTTTCATGACCGGGGTATTTACTGACCTGCTCTTCGAAGAAGGCACTAAACGAATTTTTCACCATTTCATGAAAGAAAGGGTGCGATTGGCGCGGAGCAATGAATTCACTGAATGACGCCAGGAAACGGTTGGGGAACGGGCGGTTGTACAAGGCATTCAGAATATCCTCCAGGCTGAAGTTGTATTCTTCATCAAACTCTTTCCTGATATCAGACGGAAGCCGGTTTTTCAGGTATTTCTCCATCAGGGTTTTACCGAGATTCGAACCGGCGCCTTCGTCGCCAAAAAGGTATCCGAGCGACGGAACCCTGCTATAGACCTCTTCTCCGTCATAATAACAGGCATTGCAGCCGGTTCCAAGGATACAGGCAATCCCCTCTTCACTGCCAAGCAGCGCACGCGCCGCTCCGAGGATGTCGTGGTACACAGAAACTACGGCTTTTCTGAAATAGAGCTGCATAGCCTCCCGCAGCATGCTGTTGTTGTTTTCGGTGGAACATCCCGCACCATAGAAATGGATCTCCCTGACGAAATCAACAGGGATATTTGGTACCAAATCGGCCAGGAGGATTGCCTCCACGGTTTCCGACGAGGTAAAATAGGGATTCAGTCCCGGTGTCTGGACCGTTGTCTTTTCCACCTGGTCTTCCAGTAAGGTCCAGGTTGTTTTGGTTGAGCCGCTGTCAGCTATCAGGAGCATGGTGAACTGGTGAATTGGTGAATTGGTGAACTAGTGAGTTATTTTAAATAGCGAAAATATTAACTTTATAAACTTTATGAACTTTATGAACTTTACAAACTGATTTCTTTACCAAAGTTAAGAATTTCATCAACCTTGTCAGGATGAAACCACCGGATTGCCGCATCCCGCCGAAGCCAGGTCATCTGCCGTTTTGCAAAGCGGCGGGAGTGGGTCTTGATGTTTTCGATGGCTGATTCCAGCGATATCATCCTGTCGAAATAAGGAAACAGCTCCATATAACCGACCGTATTCAGGGCATTTAAGTTCCGGTATGGAAGAAGCTGCTCGGCTTCTGCCACAAGGCCGGCATTGACCATTTCATCAACACGTCTGTTGATCCGGTTATAAAGTTCTTCGCGTTCCCGCGCTAATCCGATCTTGATGATCCTGAAATCACGTTCCTTCTGAACGTTCGTACGTAATGAGGAATAAGGCTTTCCTGTCGTGATGCAGACCTCCAGCGCCCGCAGCAGCCGTTTCGGGTTGGCCAGATCGGCCTGCTGGTAATAGTCAGGATCGAGGATTTTAAGCTTTGCCCGGAGGGTGCCGATGCCTTCGCTGGCATAAAGTATTTTCAATTCCTCACGGAGTGAATCGTCGGGATCGGGCAGATCGTCGATCCCGTGGCATACTGCATTGATGTAAAGCCCCGAACCGCCCGCCATGATCACACATTTATGCTTCTTAAACAGTTCCTCAAGCAGCTTAAGGACATCCGCCTCGAACCGTGAAACATTGTAATCATCCTGAATGGAGAGTTGACCGATGAAGTGATGGGGAGCAGATTTCAGCTCTTCCTCTGAAGGTCGGGCCGTACCGATGCTCATTTCCCGGTAGAACTGGCGTGAATCGGCCGAAATAATTTCGGTTCCGAGCGATCGTGCCAGGTGAATTGTCAGTGAAGTTTTTCCGACGGCGGTCGGACCGGTTATTACAATGAGCGTGTTCCGCGGATCAGAAATCATCGGAATCACCTTCGTAATGGCGGGTTTTATTCTCGAGATCTTCCAGGTCCTCATATTCATCGAGGCTTTCCATGCGGTTCTCTTCGTCTTCCTCCCCCCCGGCGAACATCTCTTCCTCTTCAAGGCTAACACCTGCTGTTTTCTTTTCCGGAAGCTTAAGCGACCCCTCTTCCATAAATTCGTCGATGTGGTTTTCGATCTCAGCGATCTCGGTCTCATCCTCCAGCATCTCCGAGAAGATCGCAGGTTCGCGAGAGGTAATTGCAGGAGCGGGTATGCGCGGGACGGCTGGTTTCACAGAAGGTTTTTCATCAGCGGCGGCAACAGGCACCTGCGCCTTTTTTGGAAGGTGGCCTTTTGCGGCATAACAACGCGGCAAAACGATATATTCTTCCGTTTTAATGATCTTGAACAGTTCAATGAAAAGGATGAACGAATCCTTGCCTGTGAACTCATAGATCATCCGCTGGTGAGGATCCTCGACGTAATTTTTCAACAGTGAATCCTTCATCAGGTGCGGGACATAGGTCTCGGTGATCACCTGGTCGAGGTCGTCATCGTATTTACGCACCAGCTTTTTCTGCAGCTTGAGGGAAATCTCTTTCTGTTTCTTGAATTTATTATCGGTGGTATAGAAAAAAGTATTCTCGCATTTCTCAAGGTTAGCATAAGATAGAACCGCCTCGTGGAAATCAAGAAAAGACTGTCCCGGCTGGATCTCTATATCGCGCAAAAAATCATCATGATCTTCACTCGTAAGCCTGAACCTGTATATAATCATAACCGTATTCCTTTAAAGCTCCAAAAGTATAAAATTACACAAAAATTAAGGGTATGTTGTTGAAAAGATTAATAAATTTCAGGAGGTAATCGGGGTCAGGCCGATCTTTCGTCCCTCGGCAAGCATAAACCGGTAAGCCGCTTTATATTCATTGGGGATCACCCCTTCGAGGATGGCTTCCCGGATCGCCAGCTTGATAATACCGACCTCTTTTGATGGCCCGATGCCGAAGGTTTTCATGATCACCTCTCCGCTGACGGGCGGTTCCCAGTTGCGCAGGCGGTCTTTTTCCTCGATCTCCTTCAATTTATTGCGGACGTCTTCGAAATTCTCAAGGAACTTTTTCACCTTGAGGGGATTTTTTGATGTGATGTCGGCTTCGCAAAGGAGCATAAGGTCGTCGATGTCGTCGCCTGCATCAAAGAGAAGCCTCCTGACTGCAGAATCGGTGACTTCGCCGGTGATGGCGATCGGCCGGAGGTGGAGCGACACCAGCTTCTCCACATATTTCATCTTCTCGTTCAGCGGAAGCCGCAGTTTCCGGAAGATGACCGGAACCATCTTTGCCCCGCGGAAATCATGGGCATGAAAGGTCCAGCCGGTACCGGGAACGAATTTCTTTGTGACCGGCTTGGCGATGTCATGAAGGATGGCTGACCACCTCAGCCAGAGGTTGTCTGTCTTCAGTGCCACATTGTCCAGTACTTCGAGGGTGTGGTTAAAATTATCCTTGTGGCCTTTCCCTTCGATGTTCTCCGTTCCCTTCAGTGCCATGAATTCGGGAAAGATGATCGGCAGCAGCCCGGCATCCGCAAGCATCCGGAGTCCGGAGGAAGGTTTATCGGTCTCAATGATGAGGTTGAGCTCATCGCTGATCCGCTCTGCGGAAACGATCGTGATACGCTCTGCATTCCTGCAGATCGCTTCGAAGCATGCCGGGTCAATGTCAAATTCAAGCTGGCAGGAGAACCTGATCGCACGCATCATGCGGAGCGGATCGTCGGAAAATGTGATGTCCGGGTCCATCGGGGTACTGATAATTTTGTTGCGGAGGTCCGACATTCCGTTGAACGGGTCGACAAGCTCACCATAATGCTCCTTACCAAGGTCGAAGGCCATGGCATTGATGGTGAAATCGCGGCGGTTCTGGTCGTCCTCGAGGGAGCCATCTTCCACCACCGGCTTTCGGGAATCGTGGGAATAGGATTCCCTGCGCGCACCAACAAATTCAACCTTGACATCCCCATACTGGATCATCGCTGTGCCAAAGTTCTTAAAGTATTTTACCGGGACATCCTCTCCGATCATACCGGCCACCTTTTTCGCAAAGTCGATGCCGCTGCCCCTGACCACAATGTCGATGTCCTTCTTCATCTCCCTTCCCATCAGGCAATCCCTCACGAACCCGCCGATGACGAAAGCCGGAACATTCATCTGTTCCGCTGCATCGGAGATTATCTGGAAAATAGGGTTGGATAGGAAAGGGTTCATTGTTCAGATGCTGGATGCTGGATGCTGGATGTTTGGGTGTGGGTTTAGAGTGTTTGCAAACACTCATTCATGCTCATGCCCTTGCACAAACATCCAGCATCCAGTATCCAGTATCCGTTTAAAACTTCGTGCAAAAGTACACAAACGGCAGGAACGAAAGAAAAATGAAGTTGAGTTTTGCGGATTTGCGGGCGAATTGTATCTTTGAAGTCCATTTCGGAATATCATTTATAATACAAAATTCTTATACTTATGGCAAAAAGGACAATCGTTGCGATGCCCGGAGACGGCATCGGGAAAAATGTACTGAAAGAATCAATCAGGGTGCTGGATGCAGTCGGTTTCGACGCTGAATACATTCACGGGGATATCGGCTGGGAATTCTGGTGCAAGGAAGGAAATCCGCTTCCCGACCGCACGCTTGGGCTGCTCGAAAAACACAAGATTGGACTCTTCGGGGCCATCACTTCCAAGCCGAAGGACAAGGCCGAGGCTGAAATTGCGCCGGAACTGAAAGATAAGGGTTATGTTTATTACAGCCCCATCGTTGCCATGCGGCAGAAATACGACCTCGACATCTGCATGCGTCCCTGCAAGACCTTCAAAGGGAACACGCTGAATTTCATCCGCCGGGGCCCGGGTAATACCATTGAAGAACCTGAAGTTGACACCATGATCTTCCGCCAGAATACGGAAGGCCTTTACGGCGGCGTGGAATGGACCAATCCTCCCGATCTGGTTTACGATGCCCTGATGACGCACAAGAAATTCAGGGAAAACTTCGCCTGGTGCCCGAGGCCGGAACTGGCAGTCTCCACGAGGATCTTTACAAAAAAATATACGACCCGCATCGTTAAAGCAGCGTTCGAGTATGCAAAAGCGAAAGGCCTTAAGACCGTAACGGTTTGCGAAAAGCCAAACGTGATCCGCGAGACCTCCGGAATGATGCTGAAGGTCGCCCAGGATATGTCGAAGAATGAATATCCCGACATAAAGGTGCAGGATACAAATATAGACGCCCAAATGATGTGGATGACCAAGAATCCTGAAGCCTACCGCGTCATCGTGGCCGGCAACATGTTCGGGGATATCGTATCCGACGGTTTCGCCGGTCTTGTGGGCGGACTGGGGTTTGCCTGCAGCGCCAACATCGGTCCGGAAGTGGCTGTTTTCGAACCAACCCACGGCTCGGCTCCGAAATATGCTGAGTTCAATCCATCCATTGTCAACCCGATTGCAATGATCCTTTCGGCCTGCATGATGCTGGAACACCTCGGTGAAAGCGACAAGGCAAAGAAGATCTACAATGCCGTTTCACAGGTCGTGGCAGAAGGAAAGGTAAAAACCTACGACATGATGAAGCTTCCGGGATCGCCCGATGTTTTCAGCAAAGGCGCAGCCACCACGGAGCAGATGACCGATGCGATTATCGAGAAATTAAAGTAAGTACAGAATTGATGAAAACTTGTGAACTGGTGAGTTACATGATTTTTTACTCACTAGTTCACCAATTCACCAGTTCACCAATTAACAAGATACAAAAATGACAGACCGAGTATTATCCCTCTGGCCCGAACTGCTTTGGATCGTGGATGAGGATCTGCGTGAAAAGACAGCAAAGACATGGGAACTGGCGCTGGAGAAGAGTGTCCTGACGCCGGATGACCTGCAGAAAATCCCCTTTACACTCCTTGCCGGACCGGACCTGAAGGTTTCATTTATGGCCCATAAGCGTTGCGTCGTGCACGTGGCCAAAGAGGCCGGGGATAAGATGAACGAATTTTTCATGGATGACCTCCCTGTGAACATGGATGTCCTGATCGCCGGCGCCATCCTTGCGGATGTGGGAAAACTGCTCGAGTACGAGCTCGACAAGGACGGGAAATCGTTCCAGGGAAAATACGGAAAGTACCTGAGGCACCCGTTCTCCGGTGTTTCGCTGGCAGAACAGTGCGGTGTGCCGCCGGCCGTCTGCCACATCATCGCCACCCACGCAGGCGAAGGCGACATGGTAAAGCGGACCGTTGAGGCCTATGTCGTTCATCATGCCGATTTCATGACGTTTGAACCGTTCAGGGATAGGCTTAAGTAGCTGATGAACTGACGAGTTGATGAGGTGATTCTGTGGTGAATTCAAAAAAAATTAACCACATAGGCACAATAGAACACATTAGGTGACACATTAGTAATCTGTGATAAAGAATCTGTGAACTCTATTGTGACCTAATGTGCCTAATGTGGTGAAAAAAAAGTTAATAAACAGAAATCGTAAATAAGCTTATGACTATTATCGAAAAAATCATTGCCGCTCATTCAAACCAGAAGGTGGTGAAACCGGGCGATATTGTGGATGTATTCATTGATACACGCGCTGCGCGCGATTTCGGCGGGGCCAACGTGGTAAAGAATTTACTGGATAATGGTTTGACGGTGGATGATCCGTCGAAGACCATTTTTACCTTCGACTGCAACCCGGGTGGATCGGACCAGAAATATGCCCAGAACCAGCATTACTGCAGGCAGTATGCCCGCCAAAACAACCTCCGCATTTATGATGTAGATTCCGGGATCGGGACGCACCTGGCCATCGACAGCGGTCTTGCCTGGCCTGGAAGCACATTTGTTTCCACCGATTCGCATGCCAACATCATGGGTGCCATCGGCTCCTTCGGCCAGGGCATGGGCGATCAGGATATTGCCGCAGCATGGGCAAAAGGATATGTATGGTTCAAGGTGCCGGCCTCGATCCGGCTGAACCTGACCGGGAAAAAGTCAGCCGATGTTTCTGCAAAAGACATCGTACTGAACCTGCTTTCCATCTTCGGCGCCAACAAGCTGCTGGGATATTCGGTCGAGATCTATGGACCCGAAGTTGATAAGTTAACGCTTTCGGAACGTGTCACGATCTCTTCCATGGCAACAGAGATGGGGGCGATCATCCTGCTCTTCTCCCCCACCCCGGCCGTATTGGACGAACTGAAAGCCCTTACGGGAAAGGGATTTCAGACGATCACAGCCGGTCCGGATGCAGTTTATGAGAAGACATTCGATATCGACCTTGGCAAATTTGTTCCGATGGTCGCAAAACCGGGTCATCCGCATGATGATATTGCGGTGGATGCGGTCCGGAACCTGAAGATCGATTCCGGTTTTATCGGAAGCTGCACCAACGGACGCATTGAAGATCTCCGGATCACCGCCTCCATCCTGAATGGGAAGAAAGTGGCCCCCGGGGTTGTCCTGAAGATTGTCCCGGCCACAGATGCCATCTGGAAACAGGCCATGGATGAAGGTCTTATCAAGATCTTTAAAGATGCAGGTGCGATGGTCTCCAATGCAGGCTGTGCCGGTTGCGCTGCAGGACAGGTCGGACAGAACGGACCGGGAGAAGTCACCATCAGTACCGGGAACCGTAACTTTGAAGGGAAACAGGGAAAAGGAATGGTTTACCTGGCATCGCCGGCCATCGTAGCTGCTTCGGCAGTGGCCGGATGTATTACAACGCCTGATCAGATCCCTGCGGAACCAGCTCTCTTTGACGTCACAAGTCATACGTCGCAAGTCATACGTAAAGAAGAAAAAGCACGGGTTGAAAAGCCAACGGTTGTCGAAGGCAGCGTTTGGATCATTCCCAAGGATGACATTGACACCGACATGATCTTCCATAACCGTTACCTGACCATCACCGACATTAAGGAAATGGGACAGTACACTTTTGATAACCTGAAGGGATTCGAGGATTTTGCGAAGAAGGCTAAGCCGGGCGATATCGTGATCACCAGCAAGAACTTTGGTGCCGGAAGTTCACGGCAACAGGCGGTCGATTGCTTCCTTTCGCTTGGCATCAGCTGCATCCTTGCCGAATCGTACGGGGCCATCTATGAGCGGAATGCGATCAATGCCGCTATGCCGATCCTGACCTATGCTCCGGAAGAACTTGCAAAGGTGGAACTGAAGAATGGCGACAGGATCCGGGTGAACTTTGAGACCGGGGAACTGGACAACCTGGACAATCAAAAGGGAACCACCATCAATAAGTTTTACGAAGCACAGCTGGCGATATACCGCAATGGTGGCCTGTTGTAATGCTATCTTTTAAGCTTCCACCGCTTGTGTGACCACAGGTAGTATTCGGGTTCTTCCAGGATTACCTTTTCCAGGGCGCGCATATACTTTTCAGTGATCTCACCCATCTTGGTTGTTGAGGGATCTTCAACAAGCATGGAGAACCTGACCCTGTACTTCCCCCTGCTCACCTTTCTGCTAAAAGCGAACACCACCGGAAAATTATGGATCCGGGCATATTTCTCGGGACCATGCAGGACGGCTGTATCCTGGCCCAGAAAGTTCAGCCAGTAAGCCAGTCGCACACTTGACGGGCTCTGATCTGCAACCATGTAAAATGCAGCGGGTTCACCATAATCTGTATTGAAAACAGCAGCGGTATTTGTGATGGAAACCAGCTTCGACCGGCCCTGCACCCGGGTTCTCTGAACATAGGCATCCACCTTTTTGTTGGAAAGGGGTTTGTAGAATCCTACCGGCACGTGCTTCATCTGTGTTCCTGAAGCAACCCCGGCCCACTCCCAGTTTCCGTAATGACCCGCCACGACAATGGCCGGTCTCCCTTGCCGGTAAAGTTCATCCAGAAATCCGGTATCCTCAAACTGATAACGTTTTACGACCTCTTCTTCCTTCATGGAGAATGCCTTCATGCTTTCCACCAGCATGTCACACAGGTGATGGTAGAATTTCCCGGCCATTTTCCGGATCTCCGTTTCGGATTTTCCCGGAAATGAATTCCGCAGGTTCTGAAAGATGACGGCTTTCCGGTAACCGATCACCCGGTACATAAGAAAACAAATCCCGTCTGAAAAAATGAACAAGACGCTGAAAGGAATGATCCGGAAGAGGAAAATAAAGAAGCGAAAAACGATATAGGAGATTGTATCCATGAAAATATTTACGATTTATGATTACATTTTTTTATTCACCACAGATATACACAGATTACACAGATTAAGTCACAGATGATTTTCTATTATCCATCTTCCATCCTCAATTTTCCGCCCTCATATCTCCGACTTCAGATTCAATACTGCCACAAATTTAGATGTTTCGGTAAAGCTTTCATAAAAAAGTATAATTTTGTCAGGTAAGACAGACCTTTGATGCTCATCATTCGCCGACACAACACCGATCCGTATTTCAACCTGGCCACTGAAGAGTATGTGCTGAAAGAGATCAGCGACGACTCGTTCATGCTCTGGCGGAATGCCCCCTCGATCATTGTCGGCAAGCACCAGAATACCCTTGCGGAGATCAACCTGGAGTATGTAAAAGCGAACAACATCAAGGTAGTACGAAGGCTTTCCGGCGGCGGTGCCGTGTTTCATGACCTCGGCAACCTGAATTTCACGTTTACCATGCAGGGAGAAGGCACGAACCTGATCAATTTCCGGAAGTATACAGATCCCATCCTCGAGGTGTTGGTAAAGTTAGGCATTGATGCGCGTTTTGAAGGAAGGAATGACCTGACGATCGAAGGAAAAAAATTCTCGGGGAACGCCATGCACATCTGGAAGAACAAGGTACTGTCGCACGGCACCCTGCTTTTCTCATCCCACATGCCCGACCTCAGCAAGGCGCTGAATGCCGATCCGCTGAAATTTAAGGATAAGGCGGTAAAGTCAGTAAGGAGCAGGGTCACCAACATCAGCGAACACCTGAAATCGCCTATGGAGGTAATGGAATTCTCCACCCTGATCGAGCAGCACATCATGGAAAAATATCCGGATGCAGTGCTTTATGAGCTTTCGGACGCCGATCACCGGCGCATTGAGGAGATGGTTCAGAAAAGATACGGAACCTGGGAATGGAATTTCGGGTATTCACCGCAGTACAATTTTAAAAAGGTATTACGTACTTCCAATAGCGGAACCATTGAATTCAACCTTGAAGTGAAGGACGGCATCATCATGGAGATCAAAATTTTTGGTGATTACTTCAACATGTACGATACCGAGATCATTGAAGATGCCTTAAGGAATGTTCCTCACTCCTCACCAAAGATCAGGGAAGCGCTGGCAATGTACAATCTCGGGGATTATTTTAACAACCTAACGATAGAAGAGTTTGTTGAAGGACTATTCTAAAAGCGAAAGGCGAAAAGCGAAAAGCGAACAATCGAATAATCGAACAACGAAATAGGAAGTACGAACAAAAATACCATCATGAACTACCGGGATATATTCGAGCAACTTTGGCAGGAGTACATTTCACAGAATCCTGCAACAAAAAAAGTTTATGACCTGCTTGTCAGGGAAGGCGAAACCGTTATCAACGACCATGTTGCTTTCCGGACGTTCCGGCATCCTCTTGTCGGGATTGATGTCCTGGCGAAGCCCTTTATCAAAAGCGGCTATAAGTTCATTCAGGATTATCATTTTGAACAGAAAAAGCTGTATGCAAAACATTTCGAGCATAAGAGCGATCCGCACGCCCCACGGGTTTTTATCAGCGAACTCCTCGTTGACCAGTTCAGCGAACACATGCAGAAGGTCGTTAACGAGTGGATCGTAAATATTCCGGTCACGCTGCTCAAGTCGGAGGAATTGATATTTTCGGGAAATGTTTCAGGTATGCCGTCCTATAAGGTTTATGAAAAACTCCGGTTCGAATCTGAATACGCCGCATGGCTTTACGTGAATGGTTTCAGGGCAAACCATTTTACCGTCAGCGTGAACGGTTTACGTGAATATGATTCCATTGAGAAAGTCAACATCTTCCTGAAATTAAACGGGTTCCTGCTGAACGACACCAACGGGGAGATCCAGGGTTCGCCGAAAGAGCTGCTGGAACAATCCAGTATAAAAGCAGGTATCATCCGCGCCGAATTCCAGGAAGGGGAATTTGATATTCCGGGCTGTTATTACGAGTTTGCATTGCGCTATCCTGTGACCAACGGAACGCTTTACAGCGGCTTTGTCGCAAAATCAGCAGACAAGATCTTTGAATCGACCAATTACTATAAAAAATGAACATCCGCGTGCGTAACTTGTTCTGTTACCTTTTCCTGATCCTTTTCGTGGGTTGCGGCAGCAGGAATAATAGCACCCATGGAAATTCCGTTGCATCTGTGCAGGTTGAGAAAGGCAAGGTGATCCCCAATGTGACCTGTGCAAAGTTTGTGAATGTCAGCTAT
This sequence comes from Bacteroidota bacterium, assembly GCA_026391805.1. Taxonomy (GTDB): domain Bacteria; phylum Bacteroidota; class Bacteroidia; order Bacteroidales; family FEN-979; genus FEN-979. The sequence continues at coordinate 34,197 of JAPLDJ010000005.1, forward strand.
GCACTCTACCTTCCTTCGAATTACACGCCTGCCCGGAGATTTCCGGTGATCATTGCCTTCGACCCGGCCGAAAGCGGAAGCCTTCCTGTAAGCAAATACAAAGAGCTTGCTGAAAAATACGGCTATATCCTGATGGGTTCGAACGATTCCAGAAACGGCCAGGATATGAATACCTCAGCCTATATCATTGACGCACTTTTCAGCGAAACCAGCGTCCGTTACGCCATCGATTCAACCCGTATCTATGTGACGGGATTTTCAGGAGGAGCACGGATTGCCTCGCTGATCGGATTTTTCCAGGGTGGTGTTGCCGGCGTCATCGGCTGCGGTGCAGGGTTGCCGGCCACAAACCAGCAGCCACGATTTACGCCTGATTACATCGGAATTGCAGGAAACGCCGATTTCAACATGAATGAACTGATCAGCCTCGACCGGCAACTGGACCAGGCGAAATTTACCCATGCCCTGATCCTGTTCAACGGAAAACATGCCTGGCCACCTGCAGATGTGATGGAGAATGCATTTTTCTGGACGGAATTCTGCTCCATGCGGAACAACCTCATCCCGAAAAATAATGCGATGATAAAAGAATATTCCGCATTGCAGGAATCGGCACTAAAGAAAGACCGTGAAGCCGGCGACCTGATCTCGGAACACAACCACATCCTGAACCTGATCCGGTTCATTGACGGGCTGGCCTCCACGGACGATCTCAGGAAAAACCTTACAGACCTTGAGAACTCGCCATCATATAAGACGAGCCTTAGCCAGCAGGAAAAACTCATCGGCAAAGAGATGAAGGAGCAGCAGGCGCTCAATGATAATTTCTTTTCAAAAGATCTGGATTGGTGGAACCGGAAAATCTCTACTTACGATGTGCGGATTAAAACCGGGAAAGATTCAACTGACGTCAGGATGTGCAAGCGGTTGAAAAGCTACCTGAGCCTCGTTTCCTATATGAGTTATGTACGGATGGTATCGGCAAAAGACTCTGCTGCGGCCAACCATGCCATGGCGATCTACGAGGCCGTTGATCCCGAAAATGCGGCAAAGACAAAATCGGGCAAATAATTTCAATGGAACTGACACGGATTCATCAGTCACTTGAAGCGCTTCGCAGCGATTTCAGCGGTGACATCTTTACAGACGATGCCTGGCGGCTGATGCACGCCACCGATGCATCGGCCTACCGTGAAGTGCCCGCCGGAGTTGCCCGGCCCCGGAGCACGGAAGACATTCAAAAGCTGATCCGCTTTGCACATGAGAACAAATTGCCGCTGATCCCGCGCACGGCCGGTACATCGCTTGCGGGCCAGGTGGTCGGCAGCGGACTCATTGTGGATGTTTCCCGATACATGACGGAGATCCTCGAGATCAATGTCAAAGAGCATTGGGTACGCGTGCAGCCGGGCGTTATCCTGGATGAACTGAACAAAGCCCTTGAACCCCATGGGTTATTTTTCGGACCGGAGACCTCCACTTCCAGCCGTTGCATGATCGGAGGGATGGCCGGGAACAACTCCTGCGGCGCCCATTCCATTCTTTACGGAAGTACAAGGGATCATCTCATTTCATTGAAAGCACTGCTCGCGGATGGCTCGGAGGTTGAGTTCGGGGAGATTCCGTCAAATGAGCTTTCGGTAAAAGCCACCGGGGATTCACTGGAAAGCAGGATCTACAAGGCTATTCATGAAATCCTGTCCGAACCCGGAAATGCGGAAGAGATCCGGAAGGAATATCCGAAACCATCCATCCACCGGAGAAATACCGGTTATGCACTCGATCTTCTGCTTGAAACCGATCCTTACACCGGCAATGGCATTCCATTCAATCTTTCAAAATTACTGGCAGGATCGGAAGGAACGCTGGCGTTTTCGACAGAGATCAAGCTCAACCTTGTTCCCCTTCCCCCAAAAGAGAAAGCACTGATATGCGTTCACTGCAACTCCGTGAGGGAAGCCCTTGAAGGGAACCTGATCGCATTAAAATACAATCCCGGCGCCGTCGAGCTGATGGACAAATCCATCATGGACTGTACGAAGGACAACATCACCCAGCGCCAGAACCGGTTTTTCATTGAAGGCGATCCGGCGGCCATCCTGATCATTGAATTTGCACGGGATACCAAAGATGAGATACTGAAGATCGCCGCGGATCTTGAAAAAGAGATGCGCCAGTCAGGGATCGGCACCCATTTCCCGATCGTTTTTCCTCCGAATGTAAAAAAGGTCTGGGACCTGCGCAAGGCAGGACTGGGTGTTCTTTCCAATTATCCGGGCGACCGCAAACCGGTGGCCGTCACGGAAGATACTGCTGTGAGTCCCGAAGACCTTCCCTCCTACATTGATGAATTTTCAGGTCTGATGAAAAGCCATGGACTTGAATGTGTCTACCATGCCCATGCCGGTTCGGGGGAACTGCACCTGCGGCCGGTACTGAACCTGAAAGACCCGGCCGATGTTGAACTTTTCCATACCGTAGCGCTTGAAACTGCAAAGCTGGTAAAAAAATACAGGGGATCGCTGAGCGGGGAACATGGCGATGGCCGGTTGCGCGGAGAGTTCATTCCCCTGATGATCGGTGATCACAATTATGAGCTGGTGAAACGGATTAAAAGGGCTTTTGATCCGGAAGGCATCTTTAATCCAGGGAAGATCACAGATACCCCTGCAATGAATACCAGCCTCCGGTTTGAACCGGGACAGAAAGTCAGGGAGATCAATACTTTTTTCGACTTCTCCTCGAGTCACGGGATCGTGCGTGCAGCAGAGCAATGCAACGGCTCCGGCGATTGCCGGAACACACTGCTGACCGGGGCCTGGATGTGCCCCTCCTACCAGGCGCTGAAAGAGGAAAATACCACCACGCGTGCCCGGGCAAACATCCTGAGGGAATTCCTGACGCATTCGACCAAGGCAAATCCCTTCGATCATAAAGAGATCTATGATGTGATGGAGCTTTGCCTCTCCTGCAAGGCCTGCAAATCGGAATGCCCGTCGAACGTAGATGTCGCCAAGCTCAAGGCCGAATTCCTCCAGCATTATTATGATGCAAACGGAATTCCCTTACGTTCGTATCTGATTGCAAATATCACGACGGTAAACCGGCTGGGAAGCCTGGCTCCCGGTATCTTCAATTTCTTCCTGGAGAATTCATTCTTCTCAGGAATCGCCAAGAAGTTCCTGGGTTTTGCCCCCAAAAGAAGGATCCCATTGCTTTACAAAACCACGCTGAAAGCATGGATGAGCCGTTATCCGCAGATCATTAAAGGCAATAAAAAAGGGAATGTCTTCCTGTTCGCCGACGAGTTCACGAACTTCAACGATGTAGAGATCGGGATGAAGGCTGTAAGGCTGCTGAATGCTTTCGGGTATGAGGTAACGATCCCTGAACACACCGAAAGCGGCCGGACGTTCCTTTCAAAAGGACTGATCCGTAAAGCAAAGAAGATCGCAAATCAGAACATCCTCTTCCTTAAGGACAAAATCTCTGAAGAGACGCCATTGATCGGCATCGAGCCATCCGCCATCCTCTCATTTCGTGATGAATACCCCGAACTCGCCGATCGTGAGTTCACGGAAGAAGCAAAGCGCATAGCGCAAAGCACCCTGCTCTTTGATGAATTTGTCATAAGGGAATTGAAATCAGGTTCCATCGGACCCGGCCTGTTCACGAATGAAAAAAGATCCATTAAACTCCATGGCCACTGCCATCAGAAGGCGCTGGCCTCCATCGAACCAACGCTGATGATGCTCTCCATCCCTGAAAATTTTAACGTCGAGCTGATCCGCTCAGGTTGCTGCGGTATGGCCGGAGCCTTCGGCTATGAAAAGGAGCATTATGATGTTTCGATGAAGGTCGGAGAGTTATCACTGTTCCCTGAGGTAAGGAAGACAGAAGAAAATGTAATCATTGCTGCTCCCGGAACGAGCTGCCGGCACCAGATCCTCGATGGCACAGGGCGAAGGGCTTTCCACCCGGTGGAGATCCTTCATGATGCTCTTCTCTGATCAGATCCTGATCACAGCGCCATCTTCCGCAAGAAATGTTTCAGGAAAAATATGTGTGGCTTCATAAAGCAACGGCTGAAGGTCATCATACCGCGCTGAAAAATGGCCGATCAGCAGTTTCTTTACCCCGGCCTTCTTTGCAAGGGTTGCAGCTTCAACTGTGGTTGAATGCATTTTCTCCCTGGCAATTCCCGCCATGTTTTGCATGAAAGTGGATTCATGGTAAAGCAGGTCACAGTTCTGAATGTAGGGTATGATGGATTCAGTGTAGGCCGTATCGGAACAATATGCATATGACCTTGGCGCCGGCGGATCCGTTGTCAGTTCCTCATTCCTGTGGAATCTGCCCTCCTGGTCCATCACATCATCTCCCTGGACAAGGTTCTTCATTTCCGATAAAGGGATCTTCACATCGTCCGGAAGATCTTTCCTGATCTTCCGTCCTGCTTTCTTCTCCCGAAAAATGAACCCGCAGGTCGGAATGCTGTGGAGAAGCGGAAATGAATGAACAGTGACAGATTCATCGTCATAAACCAGGTCGTAACTTCCGAAAGAAAGCGGATGAAAGATCAGCGGATAAACCAGTGTAGTGGTGGAAGCTTTAAGCTGCAGGTCAAGGATCTCCTCCAGCAAGGGCGGACCGTACAGATGCATCTCCTCTTTTCTTCCGAGCAGATGAAGGGAGTTCAGCAACCCGATGAGGCCGAAGTAATGGTCCCCGTGGAGATGGCTGATGAAGATGCGGCGGATGCGCTGGAAATGGATGTGAAACCTGCGGATCTGCAACTGCGTGCCTTCTGCGCAGTCGATCAAAAACAAGCGCTCATTCACGTTGAGCAAATGAGCGCTTGGGTTTCTCGACAGCGTCGGAATTGCAGAATTGCTTCCGAGGATCGTCAATGAAAAGGTCATCCCGGATTATTCTTCCTTTGGTTCTTCTTCCGTTGACTCTTCGGCCTTGGGTTCAGCATTTTTGGAAGCTTCCTTCCGTGCATGCTTTTCCTTTTCCTCGGCTTTCATCATATCCGATTTAAGGGTAGCCAGCGATTCAATGTCGCCAAGGGTGGTCTTTTCAAGGTTGTCCTTCATTTTCTTGACCGTCTTCTTGGTTGTATCTTTTGCCTTCTTCCTATCATCGGATTCGCCCCTCTTTTCACCACCTACTGAATCCTGGTAAACCCTGGTATGGGAAAGGATGATCTTCTTGTTCTCCTTCGAGAATTCGATCACCTTGAATTCCATCTGTTCTTCCTCTTTTACATGGCTTCCATCTTCCTTGGTCAGGTGACGAAGCGGTGCAAATCCCTCAACGCCGTATGGCAGCGCTACGATTCCGCCCTTGTCATTCAGGCTGACGAGTGTACCGGTATGTACTGAACCAACGGAGAATACAGATTCGAAGACATCCCACGGATTCTCTTCGAGCTGTTTGTGTCCGAGGCTGAGCCTGCGGTTATCCACGTCGATATCGAGTACCATAACATCGATCTTTTCGCCGGTTTTGGTGAATTCAGCCGGATGCTTGATCTTCTTCGACCAGGAGAGGTCGGAGATGTGGATCAGCCCGTCGACGCCTTCTTCCAGTTCAACGAAAATTCCGAAGTTGGTGAAGTTGCGGACGGTGGCTGTATGTTTCGATTTCAGCGGGTATTTTTCCTTGATATTAGCCCACGGATCGGGAATCAGCTGCTTGATGCCCATCGACATCTTGCGCTCTTCACGGTCGAGGGTAAGGATGACAGCCTCTACTTCCTGACCTACCTTGAGGAAATCCTGTGCGGTACGCAGGTGCTGTGACCATGACATTTCGGAGACATGGATGAGTCCTTCGACGCCGGTAGCAATTTCGACAAATGCACCGTAGTCAGCAATAACCACAACTTTTCCCTTGATCTTGTCGCCGATCTTCATGTTCTGGTCGAGCGAATCCCACGGGTGCGGGGTAAGCTGTTTCAGACCGAGTGCGATGCGTTTCTTGTTTTCATCGAAATCGAGGATAACGACCTTGATTTTCTGATCGAGTTTCACGATCTCTTCCGGGTGACTGATGCGTCCCCAGCTCAGGTCGGTGATGTGGATCAGCCCGTCAACACCGCCGAGGTCGATAAATACGCCGTAGGAGGTGATGTTCTTGACCGTACCTTCGAGGATCTGTCCTTTTTCGAGTTTCTTGATGATCTCTGCCTTCTGGGCTTCGAGTTCATCTTCAATCAGTGCCTTATGGGAAACCACCACGTTCTTGTACTCATGGTTGATCTTAACAACCTTGAATTCCATGACCTTGTCAACAAAGACGTCATAATCGCGGATGGGCTTCACATCGATCTGTGAGCCGGGGAGGAAAGCTTCAATGCCAAAGATGTCGACAATGAGTCCGCCCTTGGTGCGTGATTTCACATAACCTTTAATGATCTCCTGTGTTTCATAGGCTGTGTTGATGCGTTCCCATGATTTCAGGATGCGTGCTTTTTTATGGGAGAGGATCAGCTGGCCGCTGGGGTCTTCCTGGTTCTCGACATAAACTTCCACCTTATCTCCGACTTTCAGATCGGGGTTGTAGCGGAATTCATTTAACGGCAGAACGCCGTCGGATTTGAAACCGATGTTGATGACAACTTCGCGGTTGTTCATGGCTACGATGGTGCCGTCGATCACTTCATGCTCGGTAATCGAACTCAGTGTCCTGTCGTACTCCTGCTCCAGGCGTGACTTCTCGTTTGCATCATAGAGCTCGTGCTTTTTACCAATCGAATCCCAGTCAAAATCTTTCAGGGAATCATAGGCTGATTTGTGGGCAGCAGGCTTCGCGGGAGCTTCTTCAACCAGGGTTTCTTTTACTTCTTCAACCAGGGTTTCTTTTACTTCTTCAACAACTTCGCTGGAAGCTTCCGTTTTCACTTCTTCCATTTCATTGTTTTCCAGTTCGTTGGTTTCGTTTAATTCTTCACTCATTTACTTTTTCGTTGTGGCGGCGCAGAAACGCCGGCCGGGTTAATACTATGGTTAACTGACTGCGGGGGTTTTTTATAAAGAACGGCACCACTTCCCACCCCCGGAAAATGGGGTGCAAAGATAGAAATAAAATATTTAATTACCAACTTGGTTGACTGACGTCTGAGGTCTGAGGTCTGACGATGGAGGACAGAGGACAGAGGATAGAGGATAGAGGATAGAAAATGGAGCTTGGATTCTCCCCTTCTCCTTCAGGAGAAGGGGCCGGGGGTTGAGGTGGGTTGGAAAATCTGTGACTAATCTGTGTAATCCCTGCCTGCGGCAGGCAGGTGTGAAATCTGTGGTGAAAAATTGAGGATCTATCTGCTTCGGATTAATCTTTGGTAATAAACTTCTTTCCCGCTAGTGATTTTTGCAAAGTAACATCCTTCCGGAAGCTGACTGACATTCACGGGGAAAGCGCCGGCCGATGAATTGCTTTCCATAGACATTAATTTCTGCCCCTGCAGGTTAAAGATTTCAACAGTCATCATTCCGGGTTGAACGCCGGAAAGACTTATATACAAATTTTGCCGCACCGGATTCGGATAAACCCGCAAACTCCCTTGATTTTTGTGATCCCGGGCAGCAGACACCGAACCTGAAAATGCAAGGTTGTCAAGATAAAGATAGCTGTAATCAGATATCACCGCCCCGGTGGCATTGCTGGCGGAAGCGGTGATAATGGCTGAGTCGGGAACATCGCCGCTCTGATAATTCAACGGAATGGAGAAACTCTTCCAGCTCATCACCATTCCGGGCAGGGGCTGATACGCCCAGGCGATGGTGTCGCGCTGATTCAAAAGGTTGTTCCAGCGAGAAAGCAGAACGGAGATGTATCCCTGGTCATTCACGTAGGCCATGAACTGCCAGTGCCCGTCAAGGGATTCCGGCCTGCCTGTATAGGGAAAACCGGAAACGGGCTGCATGGTGGAAGTATTTAAAACACCGCTTACAGCAATGCCCGGCATGATTCCCATTCCGCTGATGGTTGTAGTGATCAGCTTCAGGTATGCTGTTCCCGGGTAACCAGGCGTTCCCTTTGTACAGGTGAATCCACCGGCCGGTGCAGTGAGATCGTTCAGGGTGCCCCATTCGTTCGGATTGATGTACGACCCCATGGCCGTCCAGTCTTCAAACCCGCTGTTCGGGATTTGAGCGAGAAGGGAAACAGGCAAAACCGCAATCAGCATTAAGAAAAACAATCTTTTCATTTATAGAGAATTAGAAGGTAAAAACCTATGTTTCTATTCGATTTTTCTTTTCTGAAACAGTCGCACAAATGTACATATTTTCATTAATCCCAAACCCAAGCCCATCACCCAAACATCCAGCATCACTCTATGTGATATTCCCTGCTGCCGGAGCACTCTTCAAATACCCGTCATTGAAGAACTTCTCCAGGAACCGTTCAACGTTCTTGTAGCTGAGCTTCTCAATGATCGCATCTGCCGATAATCCTCCTTTCAGCCGCCTCACATCGGCTGATGTGTATAAGGGATGGATATCGGGAGGTTTTGTATCATCGGTATTATAATCCAGATTGAGGACAGGGAGTTCGTTTTTCAGGAGGTAATGTATGTTGTCGAATAAAACTGGTGTTTTCCTGACGGTATCAAATGCATCCAGTGAGTTGATCATCCCGTCGTAATCGCTGCCCGAACAGATGATGTCCCAGCCTGAAGTTCCCGGGCATACTTCCACAATGTGCAGGGCCTGGGCCAGGACAATCTCTGCCAGTTTCTGCGACAGTTTATCCGGATTTCCATCACAGAGTTTATTGATCTGTTCCATCATATCCTTCCGGATCAGTCTCCCCTCCTCCATCATGATGCCGATCAGCCCTTCGGATTCCTTAATCTGCTTGATGTCCCAGTCGTAGAAATTTATATCGCAGGTATTGAAAACAGGGTGAACGTCGCCGTCGGGGCTTGGAGTACCGGTGACGGCAGCATGGCTGGCGATCATCGGGAAGGGATCGCCTTTCCGGGCATAGGAATGGCGAATGTCGTAGAACTCGTTGCGGGCAAAGAAACAAAGGTGCTTGATGTCGATCAGGATCCGGCGGCCCGATTCACCTTTTTCAAGCAATTTCCCGACAGCGATCTTTCCAAGCGGCGTGAATCGTTCGTCCTGTCCCTCCGACTGATCAAGGAAACAATTACCGAGACTTGCTGCATGTCCCGACATCAGGTTCCAGAAGTGATGCGAAAAGGTGATGTAAAGCGGGGCATATTGTCCTTCATGCGCCGGATCGGGGCCCCATCGCTTCACCTTGTCGATGTTGGCAACAACCAGGTCCCTGAACGCTGCATAATCAGCCCACTGATCATCCTTTACAAGATCGTAGGTATAACCCAGCATGGATTGATAATTTTTGAATTCAAGAAAGGAATGCGCCCCCTCGATGCAGAAAATGACTGCGATTTCCTTTTGCGGCGGAAGCAGTGAGAACAAGGCTTTCCATGCCTTATAATCTTCATAATCCTTCAGGATCCGGAATTTATTTCCGGGATCTTTTGCCTGTTCAGCAAGATAACCGTATTCCTTCTCCAGCCGCGGAAAATAATCAACAGGGAGGGCTGCGGCTTCACCTGAAGGGATCACGCCGTCCTTCACATTCATGAACCTGTTGATAAGAATATCCTGGTTGAAGTTCGTCAGGCAGCCGGCAAGCCTCAGCTGGTTTTCCTTGTTAACGATCAGGTCACCGATCCCGGTCATATCGAACCACGGCAATTCAATCGGGTAGAGCGAATTGAAGATCAGGAGCATGTTCGCATCCCATGACTTTGTGAAATCGGCCTGCGAGTATTTGATCATATTCTTGACAAAGCTGTCAAGCAAGCCATCCTTACATTTATCACTCTTAAGAAATTCCTCCCAGAGTGACTTCTGATGCCCCGGTTCGCCCGAATGAAAAGGCTTCATGGTGGAGTGGCTGTGAATATCGGCATAAAAGAGAGGCTTCATTGGGCTGGTGTTTATTGTTGTTTTTGTTCATTTCACGCGTAAGAATGTTGTCAGATCCGGAACCTGTTCCTTCTTCCCGATCCTTTTTATTGAATCGCAGCCAAATGTATTGGCGTCGTCAAACACAACCGCACGGAGCTTCCTGGAATAGATTACAACAGAAAATGTTCTTTTACCGGCCAGAAAATAATGCTGTTTTGACCGTTTAACGGTTTTGGCAACGTTCTGTGTGGATTCCTTTTCATTATCCTTCAGAAGCGAAAGATACCTTTCATAGGTCAGTGAAGATAAATCGCCCTTGTATTCGCCAAAGAGAATTAATTTCCCCCTGAGCTGGACATTTTCTGTGGAAAGGGCCAGGGAGAATTTCTGCAGCCGCTCGTTGATCTCCTCTTCTGTTGCGCACGATGTCACCATCAGCAGAACAGCGATCAAAAAAAAGTACGATTTGATTTTCATGATAATTTCATTTCCAGAATTCGGGTATTATATCCAGGTCATCATTCATGATCAGGCGGCCGGTATCAAGGTCGATGGCAGGTATGTCGGCCTCTGTCAGAGCCGGTCCCCCTTCGTACACAAACTGGAATGATTTCTCTGCAAGGGCCACATATTTTCTGAAGAACATCGGAACACAATCCTGCAGGAAATCGATCTTAGCCGTATGCAGAAAGTTCACATCACGGTCGACCGGTTTTGTCAGGATCAATGCCTTTTCTGCATCGATATCCGCCTTGTTTTTAAACAACCAGGTATTGTCCTCGAGCTGCCTGTAGATCTGCAATCCTTCCCCCTGGGCCAGGCTGAACAACAGGTGCAATCCGCGGATCCAGCTGTTGATCTTGCCGATGGAATAGTCATCGTTATAAACATCCCTGATCAGCTGGCTGAAAATCTGGATCGTGTCATTCGAATCCTGGTCGGAAGTGTAGTTCAACAGTTCATCCTGGATGTCGGTATAATTCAGTTCGAGGGGATAGCCCGATTTCTTCGTAATGTCATCAAGGTACAGCACATCCAGCTGCAGTTCGAGCGACCGGTGTGCCGATTTATTATCGGCGTAGTTCCCTACTTTATCGCGGATGAACGGATGCATGATCCCATCGGCCAGCACATGCGAGATATATCCCATGAAAAAAGAGAACATCTGGTAATGGCTCTCTTCAGGAACTGAATCTTTTAATGCTTTAAGTTTAATCAATGATTGCAACGGAACCTGGTTGGTTTGCTCATAATGGAATTTATCGGCCAGCGGACCTGCCGTTGTGAGAAAGAAATCGTCATCGGCGACGCTCGCATAGGGCAGGTCAGGGGCGACCGACCCGACAAGCAGGAAATCCGATCCGTATGCCAGGATATCTTTCAACTGCCCGTCAGGAATTTCATCCTGAAGCTTTTTAGTTAAAAAGATGTGGGTGATTCCGCTGGGCATTGTTTGAAATTTTATGAGTTCGGTTTTTAGCTGGCATTAACGATAAGTGATAAGCGATGTTCGACTTATAACGTATGACTTTTGACATATGACGTATGATTTGCCCCTTTTGACGCACAGAAAATCATACTCTATTTCACCTCTACAAGAGCCTTACAGATCGGTGCATCCACAACATAATGGTCATCGTTTTCATAAATTGTGTAGTAGCCAACCGTATGAACGATGTACAACTGCCAGCCGGGTTTTGCTTCGAAAAGCCAGTTATAACAAATCATAGAAAGGTTTGTTCTACTATCCGACCATGCAGCGCCGGAGGTCTTCCAGGCCGAAACATCTATCTCATCAAGCGGTGTGAAACACAATTCCTTCGGGGAGGTTATATAATTAACCTCACCGGGTATTTCTTCCGGGGATGGAGGAAAATGGTCAAAGATTTTGTTCCCGTTGATGTCGTGGGAGGCAAAAACACGCCATATGACCTTGTCGGTGCGCTTGTCTTTTGCATGTGGTTTCCTCCGGAGGAAGTCATTCATCAGGTCCCCATAAGTTTTACCCTCGGGAAGTAAGACCCTCAGATCAAACTGGGTCTTTGCCTGGATAAAGAATTTCCCGTCATGATAATCAAACTGGGCGGGATCATATTTTGCAATTTGCGGGTACCCATTGCCCGACACGCAGATGGATCCATAGCCGAAAGCCTTGATATAACCGGGATCAAGGTCGGCAAGCCTCAGGCTGAGCAAGGTCAAAAGCATAACCATGCTCAACACGATAACAGAAACAGTTTTTTTCATTTTACTTTCTCCTTTCAATTATTAGAAATAGCGAAATAGCGAAAAATGCATTCCTGTATAAATTTTATTTTGAACCTTCATCAGCACGATTTTTTTCATGTTAACCGGATATGCAAAACCCGTTATACAAATATAAGGAAGAAAGAGAAAAATAAGGTTGGGTTCCGGATTTTTTAACATCTCTTATGAAGATTCTTACATATTTAAAATGATAATTGTTTAAATTTGCATCGACAAAAACGTAAAAAATGAAGAAAACGATCCTCTTTATTTCCCTGCTGGCCTTTGTGGCTGTGGTTTCCTGTTCAAAATCAAGCTCAACCCCGACTGAGAGCAATGGATCAACGTTCAAGTTCGTCAGTCTTACCCCTTCAGATTCCATTATGACCGTTAACGGGATCCTTACCATAATGGCGAATGCCACCGGTACAGGACTGAAGTTCAAGTGGACTGCTGATTACGGAACTTTTATCGGTAGTGGCTCTTCGGTTCAGTGGACCGTGTGCCATTCGGATAACTTCCATATTCAGTGTGAAGTAACAGACGCTAACGGGAACTCGGACAAAAAAGAAACAATAATCCATGTCCGTTGACAAGCGTTTTGTTCCGGCCCTTCTCCTTTTCATCGTTTTATTTCCCGGGACTTCTTTTGCCCAGTGCTGTTCAACGGGAAGTCCTGTAGGCGCCACCGTGTATATTGGGGTGTTGGGAAAAAAGACCCTGAGGGTCATCAGTTTTTACCGGCATAATTTCTCAGACACCTATTACACGGGAACCAGTAAAACTACTGAAAACAACCAGCTCAAATCTTCCAATTACAATTTTGTAGGTCTGGCCTTCGGCTACGGCATCACAAAGCGGCTGACGGTGGAGACCGACCTGGGTTATTTCATCAACAAAACGCAGGTTTTTAATACGATCGATTACCAGGAAAAAGGATACGGACTTTCAAACGGAGGCGTTACTGTAAAATACGGTGTGTTCGTGAAACCCACAAAACAAATAGAACTTACGCTTGGCACAGGTTTCAGGTACCCCTTCTCAACCAAGCCACAGGAAAAAGATGGTGTTCAGTTGTCGCGCGACGTACAACCCTCCACCAATGCCTTTGCTGCTTCCGGAATGCTCTTTTTCAACAAAGGATTTCCCTCCATTATACTTCGCGTTTTTACGATGAACCGGTACGACCATAACTTTGAAGATCCGCTGAAATACAAGTACGGGGATATGCTCCTGAACTCGGTCTTTGTCTCCAAGCAGATCGTTAAATATTTTCTCGGCATCGTCCAGATCCGCAGCGAATACCGGTGGAAAGATGAAGATGATGGCGAGCAACTTGTGAATACAGGGAACTGGCTTTTGATCGTTGCTCCGCAGCTGAGTTATTCGATCGCAGGAAAATGGAATACATCGATTCTTTGTGACATCCCTGTTTTCAAGAGTTACAACGGAAAACAGCTGACACCGAAATATTCATTTGCTGTAAGCCTGTCGCGCGACATCAGCTTCGGCAAGAAACCGAAAGCAGCCGGTGACATACCCGTCAGGAATAATTAACCAGAAAAATATGCAAACCAGGCTCCCCGGTCTTTTCCTCTTCATTGCAGCAATTACCATCATGGTTTCCTGCAAGAAAGAAAAATCGGAACAGGAGGTCTCCTCCACCCTGATGACGGTTCACCTGACCGATCATTATGTTTATAATCCCTTTAAAGCAGTGGTTTTTATTTCAGGGCCGGATGGTTCGGTCCTCTCTGACACGACCATTACTTCTGACGGAACCTATATTCTGAACGGCAAATCCGGAACGACGGCCCCTGCGGCAATGAGCGTCACATTTGTGAATTATGAGCTTTACTGGCATGGTGTGAAGGTACACATCAATACCTACACAGGCGTAACGCCGGGATCAGAATGGACGATTCGTGGATCGAAGCCGGATACCGTCGGACGAATCATGGTAACTTTTACCAACCTGCCGAATCCGCCGCCTGAGATCCTTTATTCCACCTCCGGCTATTCCAACGTTACCTATAACCCGGTCAACCAGACCTCGTTTCTTTATAAATCCCCCGACAGCCTTTACATCAGGGTCAGAAACATAACCGGCGACCGTTACAAGATTGTCGGGAATGTGCTGGCCGGCGGAACATATACGATCGACATGTCGGATGCGTTACCTGTTGCGACGCAAACAATTTCTCTTCCTTTTCCTGCGCAGAATTATCAGGCTGATATTTTCGGGTACCCGGGTGGGGATCTTTTAACCCAGACTCCTGTCATGACGGATATGCTGATAAGTAACGGCATTGCAGCTAACGCCATGACGGTCGATTTTCCACCGCAGACTTTCGGAGGGTTTCGTACCAACCTGATGCTGCAGGAAACCTTCAATTCCGTCCTTACCTATTATGACCGCACAGAAGGTGACCTTCCCTCTGCTTTCACCCAGTCATCTGCAACAATCGGAACCATGACTCCCGGAAATGGCTCAGTGCAATTCGATGCCACCGGAGCCTTCTCCATGTCGACCTCGGCCTGGAGCTATACCGGCCCATCATACCAGTTTTTCGACTGGAATCTTTACTCCAATGAAACCGACAGGAATGTCAGGCTTCCACAGCTATCCCCGGCCCTGAACAGGCTCTTCCCGGAACTGATCATCGACTCACTGGCCTTTCAATCGGTCGAACTGACCAGTTTCAATCCAGCCGGCTCCTACCAGGATTTTCTTAACCATTCATTTGTAATGCCAGCATCCCAGCGGCAAGCGATGCATGTTGAAGCAATCTCTGTACGAAAGGAAATAGCGAGATAGCGAAATTTTTGCATTCCCGCATTCAGCATTCCTGCATTCCCGCATTCTGAAATTCCCTACCTTTGCACTCCTAAAAACCTTTCATATGCCTTTGCGTTGCGGAATTATAGGACTTGCGGGTTCCGGAAAGACGACCCTTTTCAATTGCATTTCGAATACCCGTGCAGAAGTGCATAAAGTATCCTTTGCCGGGTCAAAATCGAACCTCGGGGTAATGAATGTTCCCGATCCTCGCTTAAAGGAAATCGACAAATTCATTCATGCCGACAGGATCGTTCCCACAACGATCGAAATGGTTGATATTCCGGGGCTGACGAAAGGCGGAAGCCACGGTGAAGGGAATAAATTCCTGGCCGATATCCGGAATGTGGATGCCCTGATCCATGTGATCCGCTGTTTCGATGATCCGATGATGCCGCATGCAGAGGGTTCGGTAAATCCCGTCAGGGACAAAGAAGCCGTCGATCTTGAACTCCAGATCAGGGATCTCGAATCGGTCGAAAAGAAGATCCAGAAAACGGAGAGACAGGTCAAAAACGGCGAAAAAGATGCAAAGCATGCCATGGACATCCTGAACCGTTACAGGGAACACCTGGAATCGTTCAAATCGGCCCGTACGATGGAGGTTCATAAAGAAGATAAAAGATTCACCGAGGACCTGTTCCTCTTATCCGACAAGCCTGTACTCTATGTCTGCAACGTTGACGAAGGTTCAGCGACAACCGGAAATGACTATTCACAGCGGTTTCTTGAATCCATAAAGGATGAAGATGCGGAAGTGCTGATCGTTGCCGGAAAGCTTGAAGCGGAAATCGCCGAACTGGAGACCGCTGAAGACCGGGAAGTCTTCCTCGCCGACGCCGGGCTGAAGGAACCGGGCGTAAACCGGCTGGTGAGGGCCGCATTTCACCTGCTCAACCTGCAGAACTTTTTCACCGCCGGTCCCATGGAGGTCAGGGCCTGGACCATTAAAAAGGGAATGACGGCACCTCAGGCTTCCGGCGTCATCCACAGCGACCTTGAGCGCGGATTCATCCGGGCGGAAGTCATGAAATACGAAGACTTTGTCCGCCTGGGATCGGAACATGCCTGCAGGGATGCCGGCAAGCTTCTCATCGAGGGAAAGAATTACATCGTACAGGATGGGGATATTATTCACGTAAGATTTAACGTTTAATGCGGGAATGCAGGAATGCTGAATGCGGGAATTCGGTAGTCTAATCTGTGGTTTATCTGTGAAAATCTGTGTTAATCTGTGGTGAATAATAAATAGCGAAATAGCGTAAAAATGAATTTACACCGAACACCGTAGGTATTCCATTATTGTGGATGAAAGATAATAATAATACCATTGAACACCGTAGGTGTGACATTATTCTAGATGAATCCGATTGAAGAAATATTGAACAAAGAAACATTCTCAAAAGAGGACCTGGTTGCCCTTTTATCTGCGGACGAGAAGGAAAGCGTGAAGATTTTCGAAAAGGCCAAGGCGATCAAGAAAGAGCAGGTCGGGAAAAAGGTCTATTTCAGGGGGCTGATCGAATATTCCAATTACTGTTCGAAGAATTGCTTTTACTGCGGGATCCGTGCAGGGAACAGCCGTTATGTGCGGTATGAGTTGACGGATGAAGAGGTTTTTGAAGCCGTTAAGTATGCCTATGAGAACGATTTTGCCTCGATCGTGATCCAGTCAGGTGAACGAAGCGACCGTAAATTCACCGACAAGATCGAATTCCTTCTGAAAGAGATCAAACGGATGACGGAAGGGAAGCTTCATGTCACCCTTTCGCTGGGCGAACAGTCTGTCGAAACTTACCGCCGCTGGTATGAAGCCGGGGCACACCGCTACCTTCTGCGGATCGAAGTTTCCAATCCGGAACTTTATAAAAAGCTCCATCCTGCCGACAAGCATCACCGGTATGAAGACCGCCTGGAAGCACTGAGACGACTGCGTGCTGCGGGTTACCAGGTCGGAACCGGCGTGATGATCGGTCTCCCCTTCCAGACCATCTCCGACCTTGCCGATGACCTTATCTTCTTCCGTGATTTTGATATCGATATGGCCGGTATGGGACCCTACATCGAACATGAAGACACGCCGCTTTACAAGTTTCGTCACGAACTTCTTCCTCTCAGGGGCCGGTTCTTTCTCTCCCTGAAAATGGTGGCCCTGCTGAGGATCATGATGAAAGACATCAACATCGCCGCCACGACCGCCATGCAGAGCATCGATCCGGCCGGCCGCGAAAAAGCCCTGATGGTCGGCGCCAATGTCATGATGCCGAACCTCACACCGGTAAAATACCGCCAGAATTACCTCCTTTACGAAAACAAGCCCTGCATCGATGAAGAGGCGGAAGAGTGCAAAAGCTGCCTTGAAGCAAGGATCCACCTGGCCGGCGACGAGGTTGGCTACGGGGAGTGGGGGGATTCGAGACATTTCGGGAAAAGAAATGAAATTTGACATGAGTCATACGTCAAAAGTCATAAGACATATGTCTTATGTCGTATGTCTTTTTACTTTTAAAACATGACAGATAAAATATTTGAGTGTATCGAGATCCTCGACGCCGGGGCGGAAGGGAAAGCCATTGCAAGGATCGACGGGCTGGTGGTCTTTGTTCCGTTTGTCGTGCCGGGGGATGTTGTGGACATCCAGCTTGTCAAAAAGAAGAAATCCTATCTTGAGGGAAAGGCTGTCAGGATCCATAAATATTCTGAAAAGAGAATTGAACCCTTCTGCGAACATTTCGGAACCTGCGGCGGGTGCCGCTGGCAGAACATGAACTATTCCGAACAGCTCGGCTACAAGCAGAAGCAAGTCAAAGACAGCATCGAGCGGATCGGTAAAATTGAAAACGCGGTCATCCACCCTATCCTGCCATCCCATGACAGTCAATACTACCGAAACAAGCTTGAATACACCTTTTCCAACCACCGCTGGCTGACCCGCACAGACCAAACCGGTGCTGAGCGGATCCCCGAAAAGGAGATGAATGCACTGGGGTTTCACATCCCGCTGATGTTCGACAAGGTCCTCGACATCAACCACTGCTACCTTCAGCCGGATCCTTCCAATGCCATCCGGCTCGAAGCCAGGCGGTATGCGCTGGAGCATGATCTTACCTTTTATGATGTAAGGAAATGGACGGGTTTTCTCCGCAACCTTCTGATCCGTACCTCCCTGACCGGGGAGGTGATGGTTATTTTCGTCTTTACCACTGACGCAAAAATGGAGATCGTTCCTTTCCTTGATCACATGCAGGAGTGCTTCCCTTCCATCACATCACTCTGGTATGTGATCAACGGGAAAAAGAATGATGTGATCAGCGATCTGCCCTTCCACCATTATAAGGGGTTGCCCTGGATTGCGGAAAAAATGACGGATTTCAGGGGCGACAGGGAGATTGAATTTCATATTGGTCCCTCATCGTTCTTCCAGACGAATACCCGGCAGGCTTTTCTTCTGTACCGCAAGGCCGCGGAATTCGCCGGTTTTACGGGCAATGAAACGGTTTACGATCTCTATTCAGGCATTGGCACCATTGCCAGTTATATTGCCACATCCGTCAAGCGCGTGGTCGGGATCGAATCGGTACCTCCTGCCGTTGAAGATGCAAAGGAGAATGCAGGACGGAACGGGCTTACGAATACCTCATTTTTTCCCGGCGAAGCCGAAAAAATTCTTAACCCTGATTTCTTCAAAGAACATGGTGCACCTGAAATTATCATCACCGATCCTCCCCGCGCGGGAATGCACGAGAAGGTCGTAAAGGCAATCCTCCATGCCGCCCCGGAAAAGGTCGTGTATGTAAGCTGCAATCCTGCAACCCAGGCCAGGGACATCGCACTCATGAAGGATCAGTATGACCTTGCAGCATGCCAGCCGGTGGATATGTTCCCGCATACCCAGCATGTGGAAAACATTGCTTTGCTGGTCAGGAAGTAAACGATCCGTCTGAAATGGCACGGATCAGGTTCGCAACCGGTTCCAGGTCGTTCACCGGCGCCTCAATGATACGATCGGCCTGCAGGTAATAGAATTCCCTCTCTTCCAGTTGAGTTTTGATATAAGCTTCAAGTTCATCCGGGGGAATATCTTTCAATAGCGGCCGCTGGCGTTTGATCTGTTTCAGCCTTTCTGCAAGGTCATGCACACCCATCCGGATGTAGATGCTGCGCCCGTTATCCTTAATGAACCTGATGTTTTCATCATAACACGGCGTTCCCCCGCCGGTGGCGATGATCGTACCGTCGAGATCCTTTGTTTCAAGCAACAGCGTGTGCTCCAGCTGCCGGAAAACAGGTTCTCCGTATTTCTCAAAAAAGTCGAGGATCCCGATCCGGTAACGCTCTTCGAAAACCTCATCCAGGTCAATGAACGAAAGGCCTGTCAGTTCAGATAATTCCTTTCCCAAACGCGATTTTCCCGATGCCATGTATCCTATGAGGTAGATCTTTGTCATTGAAGGATCAGAAAAAGCCTTAAAAAAACAGGATGCCGGGACCCGGCAGTCAGATTTCCGGCGAAGTTAGTTATAAACGGGATGATCCGATTTTTTTCCGGTTAGATTTTTTCTTACTTTTGCACCCTTATTCTTCAGAATTCTGTATGAAAAACTTTTTGGCTGTCAGCATAATCCTTTGTTGCCTGGTTGGTATGATTTCCTTCTCCGGATGCAACAGGAGCAAGGTGACATCGGACGTGATCGAAAATCCAAACACAGCCAGCGGGAAGGGAGATCTCTCCCAGCTTCCGGCCTTTAAATTCGAAGCCGAATCACATGACTTCGGCAAGATCATCCAGGGCGAATCGGTTTCCTTTCAATTCCGGTTTAAAAACACCGGCAAATCCGACCTGATCATTTCCGACGTCAGCACCTCCTGCGGGTGTACGGTCCCCTCCTTCCCGAAAACCCCGATCCGGCCGGGACAGGGAGATGCCATCAAGGTTTCATTCAACAGCGCAGGGAAAAAAGGATTCCAGAATAAAAGCATTGTTATTGTCGCCAACACACAGCCCAATACCACCATCCTCAAGATCAAAGCCGAGGTGATGATGTCGGGCACAGCAAAATAGAAATTATCAATTATCAATTATCAATTATCAATTAACATCCAAAACATGAACCTCTTAAGCATTTTTTTAATGGCATCGCCGTCAGGCACCGGTACAGGCAGTTCCAGTTCCTGGTATTCGTTTCTACCGCTGATCCTTATCGTTATCGTATTTTACCTTTTCTTTATCCGTCCTCAGATGAAACGGTCGAAAGATCAGAAAAAATTCAGGGAATCACTTGAAAAAGGACAGAAGGTCATCACCATTGGCGGCATCCACGGACGGATCGTCGAAATCCAGGAAACGACCGTCACGATCGAGGTTGAAGGACAGGTGAGGCTGCGCGTCGAAAAATCAGCCATTGCCATCGACAATTCACAAACCATCGAGAACAAATAAGATCAGTGTTCTCTAATCCGATCTGATTTGGAACCTGAATTTATAGATTTTATCAGGAATGCAAGGAAAAGAAAAGTTGAAAAATTCCGGAATCAGCTTTCCGTTCTCCTGATATGCCTTGTTATTTCTGTGTTTTTATGGATCCTAGTCCATTTGTCAAAGGAATATTATTATACCACTGAATACCGGCTGAATTATACCCAGGTCCCATGGAACATGAAGCTGATCAGCAGTTCAGACAGTGTTCTCGTGCTGACGATCCGCATCCAGGGGTACGAATTCTTTTCCGAACAGTTTTTCCGTCATAAAAAGCGCGAATGCGATGTCAGCCTGCGCGGGCTTAAGGTGAAATACGACGAAGATGAAGCGCAGGGATACATGCTGACAAGGGGCATTGCACGGAACATTGCCGAGCAGGCTTCCTACCCGCTGGAGGTCTATTCAACAGCTCCGGATACCATTTTCTTCACCTTTGAGCGGAAATCACTGAAACGGATGGTGACGGTCAAACCCGGGAACCTTTTGGGAAACAAGGTCAGCCCTGATACGATCCTCCCCGACAGTATCAAGGTAAAAGATAAGCTCGAGACCAGAAGGAAAGAAAAAAAATAGGGAAAAGCGTTTAACCATGCTGAAAGTCGGACTCACCGGGAACATTGGCAGCGGGAAAAGCATCATCGCGGAGATATTCTCCTCGCTTGGCGTACCCATTTACCATGCCGACCGGGAATCCTGGCAGTTCCTGTTTGATGAATCCGTCAAAAACAAAATCCAAAGCAGTTTCGGAGATCAGGTCTTCAATCCCGATAACCTGATTGACCGGAAGAAGCTTGGGTCGGTCGTTTTCAGCGACCCTGAAGCGCTGAACACCCTCAATGGGATCCTTCATCCGCTCGTCATAAAACATTTCAGCGAATGGTGCATAGAATATTCATTCTCCCCATACATCATTAATGAAGCTGCGATTATTTTTGAAAGCGGCATAGCAAATCTCTTCGACAAGATCATCCATGTTTCCTGCCCAAAAGAAATTGCCATCGGACGCGTCATGAAAAGGGACGGCGTTGATGGCAATTCCGTTATTGACCGGATGCGTTTTCAGATGGAGGATGCCGTTAAGGCGGACCTGGCTGATTTCGTGATCCTGAACAGCGGATCAGAAATGGTGATCCCGCAGGTTCTCGACATCCACGAAAGACTGTCAGAGATTAGCGTGTAGCGCAACGATCAGGTTGCGGCCCGGGCTGCTGATCCCGGAAGCAAATTTCCGGTAATTTTCATCCAGGATGTTTTCCATTCCGAGTTCTATGTTCAGGTAATGTGCGACCTGGTAACTCAGTTTAAGGTTCAGCGTGTACCACGAAGGCATGCCGTAAGCCGTTGCATACTGTTCATTGTCTTCGCCGCTGTTGCTGTACTGGCTGATCCGTTTCCAGCCGTTGTACATCACATAGAAATCACCCTTGAATTTTTTCATTTCCAGCCGGAATGAGGTCATTCCATAGACAGGCGGAATGTGATCCAGCGGCAGGCCGTCGGTTTCATTATAGCCGTATGTATAGGTCAGGTTGCTCAGGATCGAGAACGAACGTGTGACCTGTGCAAGCAGATTTCCCTGCAGTCCGCAAACATAAGCATTACCTGCGTTTACGGGAGCCAGGCACTGGTACATCCCATCAACCATATAAATGGAATCTTTTCCATTGTACTGTTTGGGAGCAATTACATGAGCATCACGCAGCCAGGTATAAAAAGCCGTGCCCTCGAGCCGTACCCTGCCAAGGATGGTCTTGGCAAGAGAGAGTTCAAGGTTATAAGCATATTCCGGCTTCAGATCCGGGTTGGGGAGTACGATGGTCTGCCCGGTCACCGCATTCAGTTTGGTCAGGTCATCAATGTTCGGTGCCCTGAAACCGGTGGATCCTACCAGTGAGAACTTCCAGTCGTGACCCGGTGTTGCAACAAGCCCGAGATATCCGTTCACAGCCGCATTCTTTTGCGTGATGGAAGGATCAAAAGGTATATCCATGATCTTTACCATCGTATCGGAGTAAACGGCGTTCAGCGTTACATAATTGAAGCGGATCCCCTGCGAGAAGGCAAGGACCTTGCTGATGTTCCAGTTGTTCGAAAGGTAAGCGGCCAGGTACATCATTTTTGCCTTGTCGTCAGGATAGCGGGTTGCACGGTCATATGTGACGTCCCCTGAATTAATGTTCTGATTGTGCGCTTCCGACACCACATTGTTGCTTTCAAACTCAAGTCCGTAGCGAAGGTTATCTTTGGCACAAAGCTTCTTGGCCAAATCGGCATTCAGCGAGATCACGCCGACGGTCTCAAGATTGTATTTTTTTATTGAATCGTTGAAATTGCGCTGTATCCTGTCTTCATGGATATTCTGATAACCGAGGATCACGGAAGCATGATCAAAGATCACAGCATTGAGATTGTATTCTGCCTTCAGCGATGTAAGTAATCTGGATTGCGGACCATAGTACCATTCGGCATATTTCATAGTGGTGTCATTCGACATCTCCGTGAGGCGGTCGTAGCGCGGTATGTCGCTGGAATTTGAATATTGCACATTTAATATATAGCGGCTTCTTTCGCCGGGACGAAACATTACCTTTCCAAGAACATTGTACTGCGAATAGGCCGACGACTTCTGGATCCAGGGTTTGCTGTTTGCCACCGTTGAATCCTTTCTGTTGAACCGTTCCGCATAGAACTGCCGCTCTCCGAATGTTCCGTAGGCCGGGTTGCGGACCTTTCCCTGCCGCAGATCATCAAAATCGCTGTAGGAGAAATTTGCCAGTACGGCCCATTTCTTCCATCCAAGGTTCAGGCTGATGCCGCCGGTTTTTTCGGTATTCGCCGAAGAGTAGCGGGCCAGCGCATTCGCATGAACTTCGGTTTTCCCTGTGGAGGAAAGCTTGGGATCAGCCGTGATGAAGTTGATCACGCCCCCGATGGCATCGCTCCCGTAAAGCGTGGAGCCGGGACCATATAGGATCTCGGTCGAAGCCAGGCCGAAAGGATCGACCGTAATGGCATTCTGAAGATGGCCTGCACGGTAGATCGCATTGTTCATACGGATCCCGTCGACCACCAGCAACACCTTGTTGGCTTCGAATCCCCGCAGAACAGGACTTCCTCCGCCAAGCTGGCTTTGCTGAACAAAGACCTCCCCCGATTGCTCAAGCATCAGGGCCGAAGTCTGCGGATTGTTGAAGGCAATCTCCTTTGAACTTATGGTTTCAATTTTATACGGCAGATCCGATTTCTTCTCCTCATCACGGTTGGCTGTATAAACAAACTCATCCAGCTTGATGATGTTTTCGGTCAGGTAGATCTTATTATTCGAGGGAATGTGCGGTTTTGCCGTTCTGAAGGTCTGGAAGGCAACGTGCGTGAATATGATGGAATCGCCTGTTGCGAAGCCTGAAAGGTCGGCGATACCCTGGTTATCGGTGGTCACCATGACGGATTTGCCGGGGTTCGTGATGTTCACCTGGCTGATGGGCTGCAGGTCGGATTTATCAAGCACAGTAATTTTCTGTGCGTTCAAAGCAAATGAAAGAAGGAAAAATGAAATAATGGAAAATATTTGTTTTTTCATAATACGTACAATTATGATGATGAATAGCCCGCAGAACTGGTCCACAGGCAAAAAAAACTCAAAACTATAATCGGGAATGTTTCAGGACCTTTCCGGGGGTGGCGTGATCAGGGAAGGGTTGTACGAATCAATCATATCCTTCAGGGCGGGATATTCAATTACAAAGGAAGGTGGCAGAAGAAGTTGATTTTCTGTTTCGGGTGAATGGAATTTCACAAAATCATTCAGCAACAGAGACACGAGTTTGTTACTGCCGGTTTTATGCATTCCGCTGATGATATCTTCTTCCTTTGTATCACGGATGCAGTAAAAATCAACATGATCCTTTTCTTGCACCTCGCTGATCACATCGTACAGCCTGCCCTGGCAGGAAATTTCTTTTTTATCCTTTCGGATGACCAGGGCTGAAAGGTCTTTGCGGTCCACTGACAGGACCTCAACCCCTTTCTTTATTGCATGCTTTTCAATCATGCTACTGATCCTGTGACGGTGGACCTCAAGGATAAAATAGAGGGAGATGGAATTCAGAAGAAAGAAAAAACCAAGCAGAAACAGTACGACTTTTCTCACCCTCAAAAAATATATCGAAATATCTATCTATTTATTTAAAGGGTGCAAAGATAAATGAATTTTTCTTTCATGAACGCAAAAGGAAAATCTCCTATTTTTGTATCCTATTCTTAGAAAATGCATCCTGCGAGAATATCAGCCGTTTCCTATCTCAATACCATCCCGTTCGTCTATGGAATACAATCCTCAGGAAACTCAGGGGATTTTAATCTTTCCCTTGATGTTCCATCGCTCTGTGCAGAGAAACTCAGAGACCATGAGGTAGACATAGCACTTGTCCCGGCCGGCGCCATTCCGGAAATGAAGGATGCGAACATTATACCCGGGTATTGCATAGGGGCTGTCAGCAAGGTGAGGACTGTACTTTTGCTGAGCCGGAAGCCGCTGGAGGAGATCCGCACCATTCACCTTGATTTCGACTCCAAAACTTCGGTCAGACTGGTAAAGGTGCTTGCAAGTAAATTCTGGAAGATCAATCCCGGCTGGGTAGAACTCGGGCAGGGCATGGCAGAGCATCCTGAAAGCATTGATTCTCTGGTTGCCATTGGTGACAAAACATTTGACCTGGTAAATAATTTCCCGTATGTATATGATCTCGCCGAAGAATGGATCAGGTACACTGAATTACCTTTTGTATTTGCGGTCTGGATGGCACGGAAAGATGTCCCGGCAGAAGTGATCGACAAGCTGAATGCAGCGCTGGAATTCGGAATCACTCACCGGCAGGATGCGGTTGCGAATTTTCAGTCAAAGATCCCTGCCGGCATCGATGCGCTTGAATATCTTACTAAGAATATTTCTTTCGAACTCGACGCCCGGAAACAAAATGGTCTGGATCTTTTCCTTTCTTATCTCCAGGAAATGAATCTCTAGAGCTTTGCGCTATTTTTTCGCCGAATAACCGCGCTGCTTCGCCATATCTTCCAGCCTTTTCTGGAATCCCGATTTTTTCACCGGTTTCTTTTTGTTGGCTTCGATCTGTGCATGAAGTTTTTTCTCGTCGATGGTGGCGCGGATGATATAGATCTGTGCAAAAGTCAGCAGGTTGGCGAGCAGGTAGTAGTAGCTCAGTCCTGAAGAATAATCGTTGAACCAGAAGAGAAACATGACAGGCATGAGGTACATCATGGTTTTCATCCCCGGCATCTGGGTTTGTGTAGAGCCCATCATCTGGTCGTTGATGCGGGTATAGATTACGCTGGAAATGGTCATCAGCAGTGCAAAGAGGCTGATGTGGTCGCCGTACCAGGGAATTGTAAAGCCGCCCGGGAAGGTATAGATGGAATCGTAGGAGGAAAGGTCTTTCGCCCACAGGAAAGCCTGCTGGCGCAACTCGATCGATGCCGGGAAGAACCGGAACATCGCGATGAGGATCGGCATCTGGAGAAGCAGCGGGATACAACCGGCCATCGGGTTCACACCTGCACGCTTGTAAAGGTCCATCGTTGCCTGTTGTTTCTTCATGGCCTCTTCCTTCTTCGGATATCGTGCGCTGATCTCGTCGATATCGGGTTTCAGTGCCCGCATCTTGGCCGACGATTTATAGGTCTTGAACGCGATCGGAAAGAGAACGGTTTTCAGCAGGATGGTGAGGATAAGGATGATGATGCCGTAGTTCCAGCCAAAATTGCCGAAGAAGGTGAATACCGGGATCACCGCCCAGATGTTGATCCAGGCCATCGGGGCAAAGCTCCATCCCAGCGGGATCTGGCGTTCCAGCCCGACGCCGTAAGATTTCAGCGAATAAAACTTGTTCGGACCGAAATAGAGGGAGATGGGAACAGACTTCGTCTCCGATAAAGAGAAGGGAATTGCGGCTTCGGCAGACATGGAGCGCATGTACCTGTCGTTGCGCGGCAGCGTCAGCGTCCTGACCTTCGGATCGGTAAAATAATTTTCTGCAATGATGGTGGAAGAGAAGAATTGCTGCTTGAAGGAAATCCACTGGACACGCTCGTTTTTAAGATCTTTTACCTCGTCTTTGGTCTCTGTGAGGTAATCCACCTTATCCTCGAAGAACTTATAATAGACCGTTGAATTCATCCGCTCCATCTTCAGGCTCTTCTCCTGCCGTTTCAGGTTTTCCTCCCAGTTCATGACAAGGTATTTCGTGCCCGGGTCGAGTACATCTGCCATTCCCACAAAATTCAGTCGCAAACCCATCATGTACTGGTCGCCTTTTATTGTATAGACGAACTCTATGTATTTATTAAGATTCAGGGAAGTATCCGAGGCGTCCGGGTAGAGCCGCATGGCAATCTGAACGGAATCTTTGCCGGTTACCGAAAGGGCATTCTTCCCGGCGAACTGAGGAGCCAGCCGGAAATAAAGCTTGTCGGTATACACATCCCTGCTGTTCAGGAAGAAGTGGAAACCGAAGTGAAGCGAGTCATCGTCCATAAGGATCAGCGGACGGCCCTCCCAGGTCTTGTATTTCTTCAGCTCCACATAATCGATCTTTCCGCCTTTGGATGAGATCCTGAGTTTCAGCAGATCGGATTCGATGGTGAAGAATTCTGCCGTTCCTGCGGCGGAACCGGAAAAAACGCCATACTGTTCCTGCATGACCTCATGCACCGCCCGGATGCTGTCGACCGGGTTCCCTGTTTTCTCCCTGAGCTTTCTGCCTGCCTGGGCGATGGCCATCTGCCGTGCCTTTGTGATGATCAGCGAATCCCGCTGTTTATTCTTCACATAGTTGACCGAATCGTATGTATGCTTCCGGGTCTCCAGTTCTTTTTTGGATGGGGTCTGCAGGTAACTGTAAATGATGAAAATGGCAAAGATCAGCAGCAGCCCGATGATCGTGTTCTTGTTGTTCATGAAGGATGAATGCTTTTAACGATTTTGTGAAGATCTTCCGCTTCCGGGAAGAAAACCGGCGGCAAAGATACTCGAAAAGTTCATACGATAAGAGGTCGTCCGGAACTGAAGCTTCAGGCTTTTTTCCCTTTTGCCGATTTCTTCTTTGAAGACTGGTCGATGGCAGCCTTTACAAAGGCCTTGAAGAGCGGATGCGTGTTCGCCACCGTACTCTTGAATTCAGGGTGGAACTGTACTCCGATGAACCATGGATGCCCTTTCAACTCTACGATTTCAACGAGGTTGTCTTTTTCGTTGATACCGACCGCGATCATGCCTGCTTTTTGGTATTTTTCGAGGTATGCATTGTTGAATTCATACCGGTGGCGGTGGCGTTCGGAGATATTTTCAGTATGGTAGATGTCGAACACTTTCGACCCTTTTTTCAGCCTGCAGGGATATGCTCCAAGCCGCATGGTTCCACCCATACCGGAGATCTTTTTCTGCATTTCCATCATGTCGATGACGGGATATCCGGTGGTTTTGTCGAATTCCG
Organism: Bacteroidota bacterium; assembly: GCA_026391805.1. Classification (GTDB taxonomy): domain Bacteria; phylum Bacteroidota; class Bacteroidia; order Bacteroidales; family FEN-979; genus FEN-979. Next base: position 62,226 of record JAPLDJ010000005.1, read on the forward strand.
TGGAGTTGGCTCCTTCCATACCCAGTACATGCCGTCCGAATTCCACCACGGCGCACTGCATGCCGAGGCAGATCCCGAGGAACGGGATCCCGTTCTCACGTGCATATTGGATGGCTGTGATCTTTCCCTCGATTCCCCGATGGCCGAAGCCCGGTGCGACAAGGATCCCGTCAAGGCCGGCCAGTTTCTCCGCAGCATTCGAATCGTTGACCGTTTCTGAGTGAACCAGCCGGACATTCACTTTCGCCTGATTAGCAGCTCCTGCATGGACGAAGGATTCATTAATGGATTTATAAGCATCTTTTAGTTCAACATATTTCCCGACGAGTCCGATCGACACTTCACATTTCGGGTTTTTCAGTTTGTACAGAAACTTCTCCCAATCAGCAAGGTCAGGTTCCTGGTTACATTTTACCTTCACCTTCTTCAGGATCTCGTTATCGAGACCTTCCTCGTGCATCAGCAGCGGAACATCATAAATCGATTCCGCATCGATGCATTCGATTACAGAGGTCGGTGAAACGTTACAGAACAGGGCGATCTTCTTTTTCAGGTTCTCCGAAAGATGTTTTTCCGTACGGCACACGATGATATCCGGCTGAACCCCGGATTCAAGCAGTGTTTTTACCGAATGCTGTGTGGGCTTGGTCTTGAGTTCTCCTGCCGCGGCAAGGTAAGGAACCAGCGTAAGGTGAACAACCACGCAGTCTTTTCCCAGTTCCCATCGCATCTGACGAACAGCTTCGATGTACGGCAGCGACTCAATATCGCCAACCGTGCCACCTATTTCTGTGATCACAAAATCATAGTTCCCCCTGTTTGCCAGCAGCATGATCCGGTATTTGATCTCGTCGGTGATGTGAGGGATCACCTGGACCGTCTCGCCAAGGTATTCGCCCTCCCGTTCTTTGGTTATGACAGTCTGGTATATGATACCGGTGGTGATGTTGTTGGCCTGGGAAGTAGGCACGTTGGAAAAGCGTTCATAATGCCCGAGGTCAAGGTCCGTTTCGGCCCCGTCTTCCGTCACATAGCACTCACCGTGTTCATAGGGATTCAGGGTTCCCGGATCGATGTTGATGTAGGGATCAAGTTTCTGGGTCGTGACGGAAAAGCCTCTTGATTTCAGCAATTTTGAAATGGAGGCGGAGATGATCCCTTTACCAAGGGAGGATGATACACCGCCGGTCACGAAGATGTATTTTGTTTTGGACATTCGTTTGTCAGGTTAAGTTTCGAGGAAACCACAAAAATAAGGCTTTAATTCCTGAAAATAAAGCGGAACGCGATGAATTCTATCAACTTTCCTTAACTATTTTCCCACATGCTATACATCTCGCCGAGTGATCTTCAGCCCCTCCGGGGCTGTTTTTCTGTAAGCCCTGTTACCGTGGATTTCATCCACGGTTATTGAGATATAGCCACTTCGTGGCATTTTCTCACATCCATAGAACAGAGATGCACATACGTCCTGCTCTGAAGTGATATTCAACCCCTTCGGGGCTATGAGGTGGGCACCCCTCATCACCGTGAACTCCATCCACGGTGATGGAGATATAGCCACTTCGTGGCTTCTCCTTTAAATTGGTATTCCTAAACAAACACACTAAATGAGCTCTGAAAGAGCTCCATCTCAATAACCATGTGCATCGCACATGGTAGTGAGACCGACAATTCCACCAGCCCCGGAGGGGCTGAATCCCCTGAAGCAAAAATTTTTATCTATTCTTTTTCGTTGTTCCTTTAATCCTTAATTTTGCACTATCCTTTCAGAAAATTAGTCATCTTTAAAAATATAACACTCACTATGGGAACGATAAAAGTTGGAATCAACGGCTTTGGCCGCATCGGTCGTCTGACCTACAGGGCCTTACTGAACAAGAAGAACATTGAAGTGGTCGCCTTTAACGACCTTACCGATGCAAAAACACTTGCACACCTTTTCAAATACGATTCGGTTCACGGAAAATTCAACGGCACCATCACCATCGACGGGGATTCCCTGGTCATCAACGGGAACAAGGTCAGGGTGTATGCGGAGAAAGATCCGGCAAACCTCCCCTGGAAAGAGCTTGGCGTGGAGATCGTGGTGGAATGCACCGGCATTTTCCGTACACGGGAAAAGATGTCGAAGCACCTCACCGCCGGAGCAAAGAAGGTTGTTCTCTCCGTACCTTCTGATAATCCCGGAGATGTGGACCTGACGGTTGTTCTCGGCGTAAACGACAACATGCTGAAACCGGATATGCAGCTGATCTCGAATGCATCCTGCACCACCAACTGCCTCGCACCTGTTGCAAAAGTCCTGAATGATAAATTCGGTATTAAAAGGGGACTGATGAACACCATTCACTCCTATACCAACGACCAGATCATCCTCGATGCTCCTCACAAGGACCTGCGCAGGGCAAGGGCTGCTGCCGTTTCAATGATTCCGACCAAGACCGGCGCCGCAAAGGCCATTGGATTGGTGATCCCCGAACTGGAAGGCAAACTGGATGGGTTTGCAGTACGCGTACCGACTCCCGACGGCTCCCTCGTCGACCTGACCTGTGAATTGTCAAAGAATGCAACCAAAGACGAGATCAATGCTGCCATGAAGGAAGCTGCTGCCGGTCCGATGAAAGGCATCCTCGAATACCTTGATGAGCCGCTGGTTAGCTGCGACATCATCGGCAATACCCATTCTTCGATCTACGATTCGCTGATGACAAAAGTCATCGACGGAAACTTTATTAAAATCGTTTCCTGGTATGATAACGAAGCCGGGTACTCGAACAGGCTTGCAGACCTCGTTGAAAAAATCGCAGGCTGATTGATGGGGTTTTTACGAATTCCTTTTTCACCACAATAGGCACATTAGGGCACATTAGTAGCCTTTGGGCAATTTTGCATAGAGATCTGTTACTAAGGTTTTTTGACCTTCCCTGAAAATATTGGTGCAATTAAAATTGATCAGTACCCCTTTAGGCTTTTCCAGAAGCCTCAGGTAGGTTAGTAATTGTGCTTCATGAATAGGCAGCAAGCACTCAATCGATTTAATTTCGACAATAATAGCATTCTCTACCATAAGATCAAATCGCAGGTCGCACTCAAGGTAAAGTCCCCGAAATGCAAGAGGAACTTTCTGCTGAGAAATAACAAATAGCCCTTGCTCCTTAAGCAGATGCGTCAGGCATTTCTCATAGACACTCTCAAGCAAACCCGGCCCAAGTTCCTTATGGACTTCAATTGCAGCACCAATAATTGTCCGCGTCAATTCATTCAAATATTTTTGTGTCATATTTCTAATGTGTCCTATTGTGCCTATTGTGGTTAAAAAAAGCTCTGACCGACAAAATAATTATTCTTCCTTAATCGGCCGAAACAAAAAAGGTAATATCATAAACTATTTTTTTTCACCCTTTTCTTAATCTTGAATTAATAATAAATTCATTAATCCTTCTTACTTTTGGAAAAGATTGAACGAAGCATGGAAAAATCCGAATACAAGATACTTTTGGTGGATGACGAGCCTGATATCCTGGAATTTGTCGGGTACAATATAAAGAAGGAAGGATACACGCTCTTCACCTGCTCAAACGGAAAGGATGCTATCCAGATGGCGAAGAAGGTGATCCCACACCTCGTCATCCTCGACATCATGATGCCCGGCATCGACGGGATCGAGACTTGCATCGAGATGCGCAGGATCGATTCCCTGAAATCGACGCTGATCGCTTTCCTGACTGCCCGGAGCGAAGACTTCTCACAAATTGCCGGGCTGGATGCCGGCGGCGACGATTACATCACCAAGCCGATCAAACCCCGCGTGCTGATCAGCCGCATCAATGCGCTCCTGCGCAGGTCCCCCGATCCGGGATCGCCGGAAAGGGTTACGGTGATCGGTGACATCACCATCGACCGTGAAAAATACATCATCCTGAAAAAGGGAAAACAGATCAACCTGCCGCGGAAAGAATTCGAGTTGCTGGAACTGCTGGCTTCGAAACCGGATAAGGTCTTTACACGTGAACAGATCTTCGAGCAGGTCTGGGGAAACGACGTCATCGTTGGCGACCGCACCATCGATGTGCACATCCGCCGCATCCGCGAAAAGCTGGAAACCGATAACATCAAAACGATCAAGGGCGTTGGATATAAATATGAGGCCGAATAAAAACCTGACTCCGAACGGATGGATGCTGATCAACTCAGCCATGATCGTCATTGTCCTTTCCATTCTCTATCTTCTATCCTCCATCATCTTCCGGTATCCTGTTCACTGGATCCCATTGGTAATAGCAGATTGCGGGGTATTTGTCCTCTCCTTCTTCATCTACCGCTACATCCTTCAAAAATTCATTTACAGCAAAATCAAACTGATCTATAAAAACATCCATACCCTTAAATCCAAGATCAGTTTTAAAGAAATGGACCTGACACTCGATAAGGATGTGATCAGCAAGGTAAATGAAGAGGTGTCGGAATGGGCCCAGGACAGGCGGAATGAGATCGAGGAACTGAAGAAACTGGAAACCTACCGCCGTGAATTCCTTGGCAATGTTTCCCATGAACTGAAGACGCCGCTGTTCAACATCCAGGGATACATCCTGACCCTGCTTGAAGGCGGGCTTGAAGATCCCGGCATCAACAGGGAATACCTCGAGCGGAGTTCGAAGAACATCGACCGGATGATCTCCATCGTAGAGGACCTGGAGGTGATCTCACGGCTTGAAACCGGGGAACTGACCATCGATGCCATCAACTTCGATATTGGTTCACTTGCTGCTGATGTGATTGAACTGCTCGAAGTCAAGGCCAGGAAAAAAGAGCTTCAGCTGATCTTAAACCACGCAGAGGACAAGCCACTCATGGTCCGCGCCGACCGCGAACGCATCCGCCAGGTGCTGATCAACCTTGTGGATAATTCAATAAAATACGGTGTTGAAGGAGGAAGAACCAGGGTCAGTTTTTTTGACATGGATGAGAACATCCTGATCGAGGTGACGGACAACGGAATCGGCATCGATGCAAAGGACATCACGAGATTATTTGAGCGATTTTTCAGAGTAGATAAAAGCCGGTCGCGCGAACAGGGCGGATCCGGGCTTGGACTGGCCATCGTTAAGCACATCATTGAAGCCCACAAGCAAACCATCAATGTCAGGAGCACTCCGGGGATCGGGACTACATTTGCTTTCACCCTCCGGAAGTCGGATCATCAGGGAGTGGTTTCTGACTGATCCCAGAAACCCTTTTCGTGCTTTACCATTTTTCCTTCCACCACAAAATAGATGGATTCGGCGATGTTGAACGAGTAGCCGGCGATGCGTTCGATCTGGGTGAGAATGATCATCAGGCTTGTGGCAACGGCAAGAACATCCGACTTCTGAGTCATCAGTTCGATGATCTTTTCTGAAATGATCTGAACTTTCTTACGAATGACAGCTGCGTCTGAATAGATATCTCTTATAAATGAGAGGTTCCGTGTATTCATAATGCTCATCACATCCTTCACAAGGGTATCGGTAAGTTCGGCCAGTTCGCCGATCTGCAGTTCAACAAGTACATCCTTATAATCCGCCAGCCCTTCAATTTTCTTTGCAATATCGACGGCATGGTCGCCCATCCGTTCAAGGTCGTTGTTTATTTTTAATGAGGCCATGATGAGGCGGAGATCAGTGGCCACCGGTTGGGTCAGCGCAAAGATCCGCTGGCAGAGCTTGTCGATCTTCACATCCAGTTCATCAACGGCATTGTCGGTCTCGATGATCTCTGCTGCCGCTTCCACATCGCAGGTAACGAGCGCTACCATGGTCAGATGGATCTGCATAGCCACAAGGTTCCCCATCTTTAATACTCTTTTCTTTAATTTTTCCAGTTCAAGCTCAAAATGTCGTTCCATTCTCTGAATTTATTTATGTTATTTCTTTGTTCTTAATGAGATCTGAGATCTGAGGTCTGAATTCTGACGACCGTACTATCAAACCTAATTCTGCATTCCTGCATTTGTTTATCCGAACCTCCCCGTAATATAGTCCTCCGTCTGCTTCTTCACCGGAACTGTGAATATTTTCTTCGTTTTGCCGAACTCCACCAGTTCCCCCATATAAAAGAATGCCGTATGATCACTAACGCGGGCGGCCTGCTGCATGTTGTGGGTGACGATGATGATGGTATAATTTTCCTTCAGGTTAAAGATCAGTTCCTCTATTTTTGAAGTTGAGATCGGATCGAGGGCGCTGGCCGGTTCATCCATCAGAATGATCTCCGGGTCAACCGCCATTGTCCGGGCAATGCAAAGGCGCTGCTGCTGCCCGCCCGAAAGTCCAAGCGCAGAATCGTGCATGCGGTCCTTCACTTCATCCCAGATAGCCGCCCTTTGCAGCGATGTTTCCACAATCTCAGTAAGTTTCTTTTTATCGTTTACACCGTTGATCCTGGGGCCATAGGCCACGTTCTCGAAAATAGATTTTGCAAACGGATTCGATTTCTGAAAAACCATTCCGACCTTTTTCCGCAGGTTGACAGAATCCACGTTCTTGTCATAGATATTGAAATTATCCACCAGCACTTCACCCGTGATCCTGACATTCGGGATCAGGTCGTTCATCCGGTTCAGGGTGCGGAGAAAGGTGGATTTTCCGCAACCGGAAGGCCCGATAAGCGCCGTCACCTGGTTTTGCGGAATTTCCACCGAGATGGAATTCAGCGCCATCTTGCTTCCGTAGTAAAGCGTCAGGTCTTTCGTTTTGATTTTTATTTCTTTCATTTTTATTCCTGATACGATTCAAATAGATTAATGAGATTTTCTGAGTCTTGATCGGATGATAACGGCAACCAGGTTCAGCGAGAAGGTCAGCATCAGCAAAACGAGTGTCGTCGCAAACTGGATCGGGAGGGTCTGGTCCACATTGACGGATTGAGTAGACATAATGTAGACATGGTACCCAAGTGACATGAACTGGTCGCTGAGCCCACGGGGTAATGTTGCGAGGTAATAGGCGGCTCCGGTAAAAAGGATGGGCGCCACCTCCCCTGCCCCTCGTGAAACGGCAAGGATGGTCCCGGTGAGTATTCCCGACCTTGACCCGGGAAGAACGATCTTGCGTATCGTCTGCCATTTTGTAGCGCCAAGCGCCAGGCTCGCTTCCCGGAGTTCTCTTGGGACTGTCCTTATCGACTCTTCCACCGATACAATAACCACCGGCAAGGTCAGCAGTGCCATGGTAAGGCTGGCCCAGAGTATGTTCGGCTGGGCCCAGGTAAGGTGCCCGCCGAAAAAGGCCTGGTCCATCCCTCCTCCCACAAATTTTATAAAAAATCCCAGTCCGAAGAGTCCGAAAATGATCGATGGCACCATGGCCAGCGTCCTGACAGCAAACCTGACAGATATCGCAATCCAGGAGCGGTCTTTTGCATATTCTGTTAGGTAGATGGCTGTGATGGCCCCGAGCGGGACAGCGGCCACCGACATGATGAGGACCATTAATGCGGTTCCAAAGATGGCAGGAAAGATGCCGCCTTTGGTCATTCCCTCTTCCGGGAATGAGGTAAGAAATTTCCAGCTCAGTTGATCCTTTCCGCCAATGATGATCACAACGAGCATGATAATGATGATGGCAATGATGATGATCACCGACAGGGCTGTCGTTCCCATCATGATGCCGCCGGTTATTTTCTGAACTTTTTTCATGAGGTCTTTCCCTGCAAACGGGTCATTAATTTTCCTTTAACATAAAATTCCGCGATCGCATTCAGGGCAAAGGTGAAAACAAACAAAAGCGTTCCGATCAGGAAGAGGACATTGTAATGCGTATCGCCGAAAACGACTTCGGCCATTTCAGCGCCGATGGTGGCCGATAAGGTACGTACCGATTCAAAAGGGTTCAGCGACATCATGGCTGCATTCCCGGTCGCCATCAGCACAATCATCGTTTCGCCGAAAATACGTCCGATTCCCAGCAGGACGGCTGCAAAGATCCCAGGGGCCGCTGCGGGAAGTGTTACAAAGAAGGCCGTTTGCCATTTCGATGCGCCCAGTGCCAGGCTAGCTTCTTTATATGTTGACGGTACGGCCGTCATGACATCTTCCGTTACTGTAAAGATGATCGGGATGGCAGCCAAAGCCATTGCTACTCCTCCGACAAAGGCATTCAGCCGCGTTTCATACCCAAAAAGATGCTGGAAGAAGGTGGCCATCACCATCAGGGCAAAAAACCCGATGACGACCGACGGAAACCCAGCCAGCAGTTCAATGGCAGGTTTGATGATCTCCCGCATCCACCTGGGGGCGAATGCTGCCGAGAATAGGGCGGCGAGGATGGCCAGTGGCGCAGCAAAAAGGATTGAGATCAGTGTGATCTTCAGGGTACCGATAATCAAAGGAAGGAGTCCGTACCTCGGGTTTTCGGAGACCGGCATCCAGGTCTTCCCTGCAAGTGATTTCAGCGTCACCTGGTCGGCCGTTACGGATTCGTTCCCGCTGTATGAGGGTAAACTGTCGCCGGCCTGTGATTCGGTCGTTACAACTGTATCATCGGTAGCACCATACACTTCCTGTTTGCCGGATGAAGATTCTGCAGCGGCTTCCCCATAGGTTTCCTGTTTTGCAGTTGAAAGTTCCGTCTTCTTTGCTGCCTTTCCGGAAAAGATCGGCAGGGTTTCCCTGAAAACGAAGAGGAAGATCAGGATAATGACAGCTATGGAGAGGAATGCAACGCCGGTGATGATCTTCTCTGCAAAAAACTCGGACGGCCGCATCTGCTTTTTGAGGCTCTCATTGCTGAAGACGAACTTTGACGTATTTACTTCTGTTGTTTCCGCCGGCTGTCCGGTAAGTTCTGTTCCGGGTTTTTGCTCTTCCTGTCCGGGTATGCCGTTGTTGTTTTCTGAATTCATTTCTATTGATTTAAATCCGGAAGCAGTACCAAAAGCGATGCTCTCAGTACTGCTCCGGACCCCACATTTACTAACCAAATCTACTTGACGGGAAAATAGCCCTGTTCGACCACGAGTTTTTGCCCCTCGGGTCCGAGGATCCAGTCAATGTAGCTCTTTAATTCCCCGGTCGGCCTGTTCCTCAGGTATATGTACAGGTAACGGCTGATGGGGTATGTCCCGTTTTTAATGGTTTCGGCAGTTGCAGCATAACCGGGAGTTTTTTCATCTTTTTTCACAAGACAGTCTTTCACGCCTTTTGCATAGGCAGCGCCGCCGTAGCCGATGCCATATTTGTCATTTTTTACGGCATTGACGACTGCTGCTGTTCCCGGAAGCGTCTGGCAACTTGCTGCATAATCTCCTTTTACCACGTTTTCCTGGAAGAAAACATAGGTCCCGGAGCTGTTCTCACGACCGTAGAGTTTGATCTGTGCATCAGGTCCACCGACTTCTTTCCAGTTCCTGATCTTTCCGGAAAAGATCCCGCTGAGTTGTTTCAGCGTGAGTTCTTTCACCGGGTTGCTCTCATTCACGTAAACAGTGATCCCGTCTTTTGCACAGCGGATCTCGACGCCAAGCGAACCGTATCGTTCCTTCAGCTTGTCGATCTCCGACTGTTTCATCGGGCGGCTGGCGTTGCAGATATCGGTTGAGCCGTTGATCAGGGCCGAGATGCCGGTTCCCGATCCGCCGCCGGTCACCTGGAGCGTAACTTCAGGGTGTGATTTCATATAAACTTCCGCCCATTTCTGAGCCAGGATCACCATCGTATCGGATCCTTTGACGGTGATTTTCTTTGGTGCCGGCATGAAGGCAAAGAATGCCACTGCAAGGATTGCAAAACCGGTCACGATAAAACTTTTCTTTTTCATATTTATGTAATTAGTATTTTGTACTTTGTACTTTGTCATTTGAAAATTGTCATTAGAATTTCGCCTGGAATCTCAGCGTTAAAACATTCTGATGGATCATGTTGCTGTAATCAAGTTTTGTCGGAGTTCCTCCGGGGGCAGAATAATTTCCCGACATTACCTTACCGGCGGTTCCTGCTTTTTCATTCATCGGGATGTCATAGGCAAGCGAGATCTTGATGTTATCGTCGAAATAGTAGCTCCATGCAAGTGTGATCTGGCTGTAGGCAAGATCTGCCAGTCCGCTGGTCAGCGAATTGTTAACTTTGGTTGTGTTTACTTCTTTATTGACCAGAACATTCGGTGATGTCCCGAAGGTGTTTTTCACCGTGGTGGTTGTGGTTGAGCTGGCATTGTAACTTGCTACCCCAAGGTCGCCGCCGCTAAGTTTCGTGTTCGGATCAAATTTATCATAGCGGATGGTGAACTGGTTGCGTTTGCCGATGTTCTTTATAAGGTAAACATAGTAGCCGCTGAAGTTCCGCTGAATATTTGGAGCAATGGAAGTAGTCTTTAGGGTCGTATAAGTTTGTGTTACGGTATCTTTGGTTGTATTCACCGAACTGGTAAAGGATGTGGTACTTGTTGTGCTGTTATATCCCGGGAATGCATTAACGCCCATGATGTATTCGCCTTTCACGACAAGACCTCCGAGAAAGTCAACGTAAAACTGGGCTTCAACACCAACCCAGTTGCGATTCAGTTTGGAACCGACAGCAACTGACTTGTTTTTTGAATAGTCGGATTTCAGAAGCGTGTCAGATACAGCCCGTACTCCGCCGAAGTATCCGTGTGTTCCTATGGTCAGTCCGCCCCAGTGGCCCAGTTTGAATGCGTAAGTCAGTCGGGCCATGAGGTCCTTGTAATTGTCAAAATCCGTATTGTCTTTTGCATTCTGGTTAACGCCGGTTGCATCCGGGTATACCTGGCTGTCGTTTCCATTGAACAGGGCGAGCTGGAATTTGAGGGGAATTTTCTGTGGAGCAACCTCAAGTTTTGCACCGATGGCATATTCGCCCGGGTAGAGGGTGGTTATCATACGTGAACGCTCGAGCGCTTCGAGGTCGCTGGAGGAATATTCTACTTCATAGTTCGGCCTGTTGAATTTACCAACCCACAGGGAGAAGGTCTTAAGCCAGGGCTCATTCAGCCTCGTATAGGCTTCCTTGACCACAAAATTGCCAGGCTGGAAATCAGGCTGCAGAACGAATGCAACGCCTTTTGAAGGTTCATACGCAATCTTAACCCTTGCCCTGCGGACCGAAAAATAATTGCTGGGATAAATATTTGCGCCTTCGAAATGCTGCCACTGGGCCTGGATGTACCCCGATAGCTTTATCTTGGTCAGTTTTGCAAGATCGGCTTCGGCGGTGGCCAGCCGGTCTTCAACGCCGGAGATCTTGTCCCTGAGTGTCGATACCTGCGGTGCCAGCGTGTCGGTTCCGCTTTGTCCTTTAGCAGGATTGATCATTGCCAGCATCATAAGTAAGCCGGCTGATAGAGTAAAGAAGGTCAATTTTTTCATGTGCATAAAGAGTTAAATTTTATGCGACAAAATTAGACTGCTTACTCCCTGAGCATGTTAACGCGCTGTTACCTTTACATTAATTAAATGTTAACGACGACGGAGGCCAGAGGACTGCCGACTGCAGACTGCAGACTGCCGACTGAGGATGGAAGATAGAGGATAGAGGATGGCTATTTCATAATAAACCTGAGCAGGATAAACAGTCCGCCTGAAAGGACGATGGTGACAGGGAGCGTCAGTAACCAGGCCGACAGCATGCTTCTTATCGTATTCATACGTAGGTTCGCTTTACCTTCTCCCGCGAACATCGTTCCGGCCACACCGCTGGATAGCACATGCGTCGTGCTGACCGGCAATCCCAACGTAGTTGATATGGTGATCGTACTGGCGGCAATGATCTCAGCAGTGGCGCCCTGCGCATAGGTAAGATGGGTCTTGCCAATCTTTTCACCGATGGTCACCACGATCCTCTTCCAGCCGATCATAGTGCCCAGTCCGAGGGCAAGAGACACCATCAGTATTACCCACCGGGGAGCATATTCTGTGTGAGATTTGATTTTTTTTACGTTGGATTTCAGGATCGCAACATCAACCGGTTTTAAGGATGCGATTGCGTTTCCTTCGGATTGCTTAAGGATGCCGTCAATCTTCTTTCCGATGACAATGATTGATTTCCGGATCTTGAAATTTTCCTTTTTATCCATTTTTTCAAAGGAAGTCACACCTTTCACTCCCGTAAGGATAGTTGCAATACTGGATTGAACTGTACGATAATCCTTTCTGCCGGTCTCCGTCAATGCGGTTGTATCCATCTTGTGAAGGGTCCATTCGATCTTTTTCACATCCATGTATAGATCAGAAGGTTTCTTGTTCCGGTCAAGCGCGAAGAATGCCGGGGCAAAAGCGATCAGGATGAGCATGATCAGTCCCACACCCTTTTGTCCGTCATTGGAGCCATGCGCATAACTAACGCTTGTACAGGTCAGCACGAGGATGCTGCGGATCCAGAGCGGAGGTGCTTTTTTCTTTGGCGGTTCCTTGAAGATATCTTTGTTTTTGACAAGTTTCTTCAGGATAAACATCAGCAACAAGGCCAGTCCGAAACCGATCACAGGAGAGATCAGCAGGGATAACCCGATATCGGTCACTTTTTTCCAGTTCAGTGCAACGGCATGACTTCCCGGGAGCAGCATAAATGCCAGGCCGACCCCGAAGATCGACCCGATAAGTGTATGGGAGCTTGAACAGGGGATCCCGAGGTACCATGTGGCCAGGTTCCAGATGATGGCCGTCAGGATCAGCGAGAGCACCATCGCGATGTTGTGCGACAGGTTCTGATCAACAATAATTTCCGTAGGAAGAAGGTTGATGATCCCGATGGCAACTGCAATCCCTCCTACGTTGACCCCGACAAAATTCCAAAAACCTGACCAGATAACTGCAGTCGTAGGCTTTAGTGAATGTGTGTATATAACCGTGGCCACTGCATTGGCTGTATCATGAAAACCATTGATGAATTCAAATGCAACAGCAGACAGCAGGCATAAGATCAGGAAAAAAGTAAAAAGCGGATCGAGTCCGAACATATTGGTCAGTAAATTGGGACTTCAAAATTAATAAGAGTGTAAATATAGCATGTTAATTTAATGTTAACAAACATCACCGGGGGAGAGAAAAGGGAGGAGAAACCTGGTCATAAGACATAAGTCATAAGACATACGTATTCAAACCCGTAACTTCTGACGTTTGACGTTTGACGTTTGACCAATTTCAATGCATCAGAAACCTGAAAAGTATAAACAATCCCCCGGAAAGAATGATTGTAACAGGGAGTGTGAATATCCATGCCGCCAGGATGTTTTTAACGGTCCCCATGCGGAGGTTCTGCCTTCCTTTTCCGGCCACCATAGCGCCGGCGACACCGGAAGAGAGGACATGGGTGGTGCTCACAGGCAAACCTAACATAGATGAAACGGTGATGGTGCTTGCAGCAATGAGCTGGGCACTGGCACCCTGGGCATAATTCAGGTGGGTTTTGCCAATCCGCTCCCCGATCGTGACTACGATCTTTTTCCAGCCGATCATGGTTCCGAGGCCCAGCGAAAGCGAAACCATCAGGATCACCCAGCGCATGGCATATTCAGTGTGTGTTCTCAATCGCTTAATATTGTTTTTAAGAACAGAGATATCACCTGGCCGTAAAAAGACCTTTTTACTTTTTTTATGTTCCTTAAGGATCAGATCAACATTCTTCGAGATGAGAAAAATGGACTTCCGGATATCAAAATTGGCGTCCCTGTCCAGTTGTGCAACGGAAGTCACACCTTTCAGCCTGTTTGATATCATGCCGAGATTTGCCTGAACGATATGATACTTTTCCATTTCTGACGGGGATAATGCAGCAGTATCCGCCTTTTGCATGGTCCATCCGATCCTTTTTGTATTCAAAAAAAGCTTCTCCACAGGCTGGCTCCTGTCGAGGGCGAAGAATGCCGGGGCGAATGCGATAAGGATCAGCATGACCAGACCAACTCCTTTCTGCCCGTCGTTCGACCCATGAGCATAACTGACACTTGTGCAGGTCAGCACCAGTATGCTCCTGATCCACATGGGAGGTGGCTTTTTGCCTGCAGGCTCCTTGAAAATATCCTTGTTACGGATGGTTTTTTGCAGGATAAACATCAGTAACAATGCAAGACCAAAGCCAAAGACCGGAGAGATCAACAACGAGAGTCCGGCTTCAGCAACCTTGGTCCAGTTCAGGGCTACTTCATGGTGACCAGGAAGAAGCATGAAAGCGATCCCGACGCCAAAGATAGAGCCGATCAAGGTGTGTGAACTTGAACAGGGAATGCCGATGTACCAGGTAGCTAGGTTCCAGATGATGGCAGTAAGGATAAGCGAAAGCACCATGGCGATGTTATGCGCAAGGTTCCGGTCGATGATGACATCCAGCGGCAGAAGGTTTATGATCCCTATGGCTACGGCAATTCCCCCGAGGTTTACACCGATGAAATTCCAGATCCCCGACCAGATGACAGCTACGGTCGGTTTCATGGAATGCGTATAGATCACTGTTGCAACAGCGTTGGCCGTATCATGAAATCCATTAATGAACTCGAAGGCACAGGCAGCAAGCAAACATCCGAGGAGTAAAAAAGTATTGAGCGTATCAAGTCCGAACATCCGGGTGAGAATTACCGGGTAAAATTAGAAAGTTTGAACTGAAAACTGACGGGTTGTTGATTACTTGTTAAAATAAACCGGGAATAAGAATGTGTGATGTGGGATATGGGATGGGTTAGCGGATGGCAGACTAATTTCGTGAATTCTGCCTTTCCGGGTTGTTTATTTCGCAAGAAAATTCTATTTTTGCACACTCAAAAAAAACAGGTCGTTCGAAATACATCTAAGTTATTTTAAATCAACGTCTCATGCAGAATAAAGGTGTTATTCAGTTTTTCGCAATCATTTTTGCTTTGGTTTGTTTATTCCAGCTTACCTTTTCATTCATCAGTTACCGGTACCAGAGCAAGGCTGATAGCTATTCCACCGCCCCGGTGGCAAAACAGCTGGCTGTCAGAATGGCCAAAGGGAATCCGCTCCGCGAGGAATTTGTCTATGATTCCATCGTGAAATCCCGGCTCGAATATTTCAATGATTCGATGGCCAATATCCCGGTATTCAATATCCTGATCAAGAAATATACGCTGAAAGATGTAAGGGAAAGGGAGATCAACCTGGGTCTCGACCTGAAAGGCGGGATGAACGTTACAATGGACGTCTCGGTTCCTGACATCATCCGCGCCCTGTCAGGCAACAGCCAGAACCCTACCTTTGTAAAGGCTCTTCAGAAAGCCATTGAAAAAGAAAAATCAAGCACCGCGGATTTCGTTGACCTCTTTGCCGAATCCTTCAAGGAAACCGATCCCAACGCACAGCTGGCATCAATCTTCAACACGGTCGAACTGAAAGATAAGGTCAATTACAATTCCACCAATGAAGAAGTGGTGAAGGTGCTCAGGGACGAGACCAATGCTGCCATCAACATGACCTTCGAGATCCTTCGTACCCGTATCGACCGTTTTGGGGTCACCCAGCCGAACATCCAGAAGCTGCAGACTGCCGGGCGTATCCTCATCGAACTTCCGGGGATCAAAGAGCCGGAACGTGTACGTAAACTTTTGCAGGGTACAGCCCAGCTCGAATTCTGGGAAACCTACCAGTTTCCTGAACTTTCCACCTATTTCAATGAAGCCGATAAGAGACTCGTTGCCATTCTGAGTACAGGTGGCGATACAACCTCAGCCGACAGCCTGAAGAAAGACACGACCAGCATGGCTGCAGCAGCTAAACTTCCGCAGGTTACGGAGAAGAAAGAAAAAGGCAAAAAGGAAGAAGTAAAGAAAGAGGCTGTCAAGAAAGAAAAGGAAACCAAAAAGGAACCTGTTGCCGCTAAAACTGATACTTCCAGGAAAGAGAATGCCCTGTTAAAACAGCTTGGAAAAGACAGTACAAACAAGGCAATGGCAGGGAAAAAGGGCAAGTCGATCGAGGAATCAGCAAAAAAGAACCCGCTGTTCACTTACCTGAATCCCCCGATCTACCAGACCAAGGATGGAAAATATGAGCAGGGACAAACCGCCATGGTCGGCCGTTCCCTCATCAAGGATACCGCACGCGTTAACAACATGCTCCGCCTCACACAGAGTATTTTCCCGCGAGATGTGAAATTTGCCTGGATGGCCAAAACCCGGGAAGATTCGAAAGAGATACTGGAACTGGTTGCACTGAAGATCACCTCACGCGACGGTTCACCGGCGCTCGGAGGCGAAGTGATCAACAATGCACGGCAGGACTATGACCAGAACGGACAGGTTGAAGTTTCCATGTCGATGAACGGCGAAGGCGCCAGGATCTGGAAACGGTTAACCGGTGACAACATCGGGAAACAGATCGCCATCGTTCTTGACGGTTACGTCCGTTCCTATCCGAATGTCAAAGGAGAGATTCCCAACGGTTCTTCCTCCATCAGCGGGGGAAGCATGACCGTTGAAGAGGCACAGGACCTTGCCAACATCCTGAAGGCCGGTAAGCTTCCGGCACCCGCCAGGATCGTTGCAGAAGAAGAAGTCGGACCGTCACTCGGACGCGAATCCATCAATGCCGGTCTTCTTTCCTTCATCATCGCATTCATCGGTGTGCTGCTCTACATGTCGCTTTATTATAACGGAGCCGGACATGTGGCCGACATCGCACTTTTTGCCAACGTATTCTTCCTCTTCGGTGTTCTTGCATCGATCGGAGCAGTATTAACCCTCCCCGGTATCGCCGGTGTTGTTCTGACCCTCGCTATGGCGGTCGACTCGAACGTGATCATCTACGAGCGAATGCGGGAAGAGGTACGAGCGGGAAAAGGCCTGCGGCTTGTGGTCAAGGATGGGTTCCACCATGCTTTGTCCGCCATCATCGACGGCCACGTAACCACCATCCTTACCGGTATCGTTCTCTACATCTTCGGATCAGGACCGGTACAGGGATTTGCCACGACACTGGTCATCGGTCTGTTATTGTCGCTCTTCTCTTCCATCTTCATCGCACGCCTCTGCTTTGAATGGATGCTCGACCGCAACATGGACATCACCATCGGAAACAAATTTACCATCAATGCGTTCCAGAACACGAAAATCGATTTTATCGGCTTGCGGAAAAAGATGTATATCCTTTCGATCTGTATCATGATCCCCGGCGTGTTCAGCATCTTCATCCGAGGACTTGATCCCGGACTGGATTTTACGGGAGGAAGAAGCTTTGTGGTGCGTTTCGACCAGAATGTCTCCACCAATCAGCTTCGTACATCCCTTGGAAAGGTTCTTGGTGAAGCACCTGAAGTAAAGACCTTCGGCCCCAACAACCAGGTCAAGATCACCACGAAGTTCATGATCAACGAGCGGACACAAAAAGCAGATTCCATTGTTCGTATCAAGATTTATGACGGAGTGAAAGGATCCTACAGGAATCCCATCACATATGATCAGTTCAAATCAAGCGACGCCAAGAAGATCATCGGCGTGCTGAGTTCCCAGCGCGTTGACCCGACCATCTCCTATGCCCTCATCTGGCAGGCTGTGATGGCGGTCATTTTCTCCCTGGTCATCATCTTTATTTATATTGCCATCCGGTTCAGGAACTGGCAATATGGCCTGGGAGGTGTGGTCGCATTGTTCCACGACACGCTGATCATCATAACCTTTTTCACCCTGTTCCATGGCATCCTTCCGTTCGGGATGGAGGTCGACCAGTCGTTCATAGCGGCACTTCTGACCATCATCGGGTATTCGATCATGGATACGGTCATCATCTTCGACAGGATCCGCGAATACAATAAACTCTATCCGAAAAGGGAACTTGCCGGCAACATCAACGCCGCCATCAACAGCACCCTGGGACGAACCATCAACACTTCCGGTATCACACTGGTAACGTTGATCGTGATCTTTGTTTTCGGCGGTGAAGTGCTGAGAGGCTTCATGTTCGCATTGCTGATCGGGGTTATCTCCGGAACCTATTCTTCCGTGTTCAATGCAACACCCATCGCCTATGACCTGATCATGTGGGGAAAGAGGCGGAAGGAGAAGAAAGAGCTGGCATCTAAAGGGAAGTAACTTCATTTACTGATAATTTTAAAGATGAAGCCGTTCAAATTGGACGGCTTTTTCTTTTTGTCTGGTTTACTCATTTAATCGGGACTTTTTTTTACTTTTGCATACAATAAGAAACAGGTTAATTTTGTTTTACCTGTGATAAAAAGTAATCCGATCCGTATGAAGAAAGTTCCGGGAATCCTGTTACTCCTGTTTTTCTTTATTTCCAGCCTGACCTTTTCCCAGAACAAATATTCAAAGTCTGCTGATGATGCCTTTGCAGACCAGCAGTACCTTACTGCCCTGACACGTTACCAGAAAGCCTATTCAAAAGTCAAGAACAACAAGGTTGAACGCGACCGTATCAACCTCCGGATGGCCGACTGCTACCGGATGATGAACAACATGAAGAAGGCCGAGATCGCCTATAAACGGCTTGCCACCGGCAAATATGTCAAGACCGATCCGAAAGTGCTTCTTTATTATGCCGATGCACTTAAGACCAACGGCAACTATACCGAAGCCATCAACCAGTACAAGATATACCTCGAAAAAGTGCCGAAAGATGCCCGTGCACAGCTTGGAATCGAAACTTGCACTCAGGCGATGGAATGGATCAAGAATCCGGGCAAATACGAAGTGAAATGGGAAAAGAAGATCAATGCCAAGGATGATGATTTTGCGCCGGCCTATGCCGACAAAACACATAATTCGCTCATCTTCACCTCCGACCGTGAGGCATCAACCGGGAAGGACATAGATAACTGGAACGGTAAGCGTTTTTCCGACCTGTTCCTTGCCCGCAAAGACCGCAAAGGCGACTGGCTCACCCCGATCCTGGCGGATGCGACGGAATCGCTGAACACAAAAGCCAATGACGGGGTTGCAAAGTTCAACAGCCGGTTTACCACGATGTATTTTACCCGTTGCTGGAATGAACCGAAAAAGAAGAACGGCTGCGGGATCCTGAAAGTCAGCCGGGCCGGGACCACCGCCTGGGGGGATCCGGAATGGCTTGCACTGGCGGGCGACAGTACCACGGTGATCGGACATCCGTGCGTGACCAATGATGAAAGCACCATCTATTTCTCTGCCGACCTCCCGGGCGGATATGGAGGAAAAGACATCTGGGTGGCTCACAAAGGGGGCGGAAAGACAGACGGAAAGGGAAAGAGCAGCGGATGGAGCCGGCCTGAAAACCTTGGTCCGGATATCAATTCTCCGGGAGATGAACTTTTCCCCTTTATCCGCGACGACAGCATTCTCTATTACTCCTCCAACGGACTTCCCGGCATGGGAGGACAGGACATTTTCCGGTCGGTCAGGACCAAGGATAAATGGTCAAAGCCGGAAAACATGAAATACCCGATCAACTCAGCAGCGGATGATTTCGGGATTATATTCAATCCGGATGAACCGGAAGAAGGCTATTTCTCATCGAACCGCCCCGGCGGAAAAGGCGGCGATGACATCTATTCGTTCGTAGTACCGCCCCTGTTGTTTACACTGCAGGGAACCGTCACCGACGACCGTACCCTCCAGCCCGTCCAGGGCGCGCTGGTCAAGCTGAACGGCACCAACGGCAAAACCCTGCAGTACAATACCGACGAAAAGGGAAAATACAGCTTTAACAAGAACCAAATCGCACCTAACACGACCTTCGAGATCCTCGTGGTCAAGAAGGATTATTTCAATGAGAAGGGAAAAGAGACCACGCTCGGACTGGAAAAAAGCAAAGACCTTACCCGAAACTTTGTCCTGAGGCCCATTCCCAAAAAACCGGTGGTATTGCCCGACATCCTTTACGACCTTGACAAGTACGACCTCAAGCCGCAGTTCCAGGATTCACTCCAGGGCCTTATCGCCACGCTGGATGCCAATGAGAACATTGTCATCGAGCTTGCTTCGCACACCGACTCCCGCGGATCGGATGAACGGAACGACATCCTTTCTCAGCGGCGCGCACAATCGGTTGTGGATTACCTGATCACCCGCGGTATCGATCCTGACCGCATGACCGCCAAGGGTTATGGCAAAAGAGTTCCGAGAGTACTGACAAAAGACATCACCAAGGATGGTTTTCTTTTTAAGACGGGAACTGTGCTGACGGATTCGCTCATTAATTCACTTTCGGGCACACCTGAAAAGGAAGCCGCCCATGCACTAAACAGGAGAACCGAATTCAGCATTGTAAGGAACGACTACATCCCGAAGTCCCAGATCACCAAGGCCGTAGCCCCGAAGATCGAGGTCGTGGAGAATCCGGAAGAAAATTCAATCTCCTATACTGCCACGCGGGACGGCTTCCAGACTACTGTTTACATTAACGGGATGACGACTCAGCTTGAGTTCAGCAAGGGAGAAAAGGAAGTGTACATCTCTCCGGATGAAGCCATGCATCTTCTGAAGGAGGGATCGATCGACAAGACCGATTTCAAGGGCGATGTGAACAAGATCCTCGGCACCGGTACGGTTGCCGATAAAGCGGTGGTAACCCTGAAAGAGCTGAAGCTCGGCAAAAATGTGGTGAAGAACATCGATGCCACCGTCAACTCAAAGATCAGGTCGGATATGGTTTTCGGTGAAAACACCCTGAACAAGTTCGGTGCTTACACCATCGATGACAAGGACAATAAAGTGATCTTCAATAAATAGTTCATATTCCGGGATCAATCCAATGGCGGAGCCTTCGCGTTACGGAAAGAGAGGCGTTTCGTCCTCGAAAGAGGATGTCCACGCTGCGATCCAATCCATCGATAAAGGCCTTTTTCCTAAAGCTTTCTGTAAAATAATACCCGACATCACCGGGAATGATCCGGAGTATTGTTCCATCATGCATGCCGATGGTGCGGGAACAAAATCTTCTTTAGCCTATATTTACTGGAAGGAAACCGGCGATATCTCCGTGTGGAAAGGCATCGCGCAGGATGCTGTCGTGATGAACCTCGACGATCTCCTGTGCGCAGGCGCTACTGATAACATCCTGCTTTCCTCGACGATCGGCCGGAATAAACGGCTTATTCCCGGTGAAGTCATAAGGGAAATCATTCTCGGAACGGAAGAATTCCTGGAAGAGATGAGGAACCAGGGGATCGGGATCCACTCGACAGGCGGGGAGACAGCAGATGTGGGCGATCTTGTCAGGACGATCATTGTCGATTCTACGGTCTACTGCCGGATGAAGCGTTCGGAAGTGATCGACAATGCCGGCATCCGCAACGGTGACCTGATCATTGGACTTTCCTCTTCCGGACAATCAATTTATGAACATTCCTATAACGGCGGAATGGGAAGCAACGGGCTGACATCGGCCAGGCATGATGTGCTCGAAAACCAGTATGCTGTAAAATATCCGGAAAGCTTCGATAACGGGATCCCGTTTGAACTTGCCTATTCAGGAAAAAAGAGTCTCACCGTTCCTTCAGGGATCCCGGGCATGGATGTGGGCAAGCTGATCCTCTCTCCCACCCGGACCTATGCGCCGGTTATTAAGAAGATTTTTGATGAGCACAGGAAAGAGATCCATGGCATGGTTCACTGCAGCGGCGGTGGTCAAACCAAGGTGCTTCATTTTATCGATCAGCTTCATATCATCAAGGATGACCTGTTTTCGGTTCCGCCATTGTTTTCTTTGATCCAGTCCGAATCCGGCACACCCTGGGAAGAAATGTACAGGGTATTTAACATGGGCCACAGGATGGAGCTGTATGTTCCACAGCAGGTCGCAAACAACATCATCTCCATCTCGAAACAATTCAAAATCGACGCAAAGGTCATTGGCCATGTCGAAGCATCATCAGAAAAGATGTTGACAATCACGTCTGATGTCGGCACCTTTGTTTATAGGTAGTTTTTCTCCTTTCGCTATTTCGCTTTTACAATAATGTCACACCTACGGTGTTTATAATTGTTGCCGATATCTCCTTCTACATAAATGTCACCCCTATGGGGTTTCCAAAAAAAATTCTAAATTCAATACCTCAAATCCAGCATCCAGTATCCAGCATCCAGCATCCGGATTTTTTGGTACCTTTGCACGCCAATTAAGGAGTAAGTATGTTAGATAAACTTGAAGCCATAAAGCTCAAGTACGACGAGATCGAGCAGCAGATGTCGGATCCCAATGTGATGGGAGACATGAAGCGCTACATCAAGCTGAGCAAGGATTACAAGTCGCTGCAGCCGGTCATGGATGCTTATGACAAGTACAAGAACATCCTGGCCAACATCGATCATGCAAAAGACATCGTCCATAATGAAAAGGACGAAGAGTTTAGGGCGATGGCGAAGGAGGAACTGGACCTTTTTACAACAGAGCGTGACAGGCTGGAAGATGAGATCAGGCTTTTGCTGGTTCCGACAGATCCTGAAGACGAGAAAAATGCAGTGGTTGAGATCCGTGCCGGAACGGGTGGCGATGAGGCCAGCATCTTTGCCGGCGACCTTTACCGGATGTACAATAAATATTGTGAAACCCGCGGCTGGAAGGTGGAACTGGTCGATTTTTCCGATGGCACCTCCGGCGGGTTCAAGGAAATTATCTTCAACGTAGTTGGCGAAGGCGTTTACGGACTCCTGAAATATGAATCAGGCGTTCACCGGGTACAGCGTGTTCCGCAGACGGAAACGCAGGGGCGTGTGCATACATCTGCTGCAACTGTAGCAGTTCTCCCGGAAGCCGACGAATTCGATGTCGAGATTAAACCTGCCGATGTAAGGAAGGATACCTTCTGTTCTTCCGGACCAGGGGGCCAGTCGGTGAATACCACCTATTCCGCTATCCGGCTTACACATATCCCTTCAGGCATTGTGGCCAGCTGCCAGGATGAAAAATCGCAGATCAAGAATTTTGAAAAGGCGATGAAGGTCCTGCGAACGCGGCTGTACGAGCTGGAGCACCAGAAATACCTGGATGAGATATCGAAAAAAAGGAAGACCATGGTCTCTACCGGCGACCGCTCCGCAAAGATCCGCACCTACAATTATCCCCAGAGCCGTGTCACCGACCACCGCATCAACCTGACGCTTTACAACCTCCCTGTGATCATGGATGGCGACGTCCAGCCGCTGATAGAAGCCCTTCAGCTTGCTGAAAACGCCGAGCGGATGAAGGAAGCGGTGAGTTAATCGTAAATCGTACTTTAATTATGGATCGTACAGCATTAATCAATTCGATAAAAACCAAGAGGTCATTTCTTTGCATTGGCCTCGACACCGATCTTTCCAAGATCCCGCAACATCTGTTAAAGGAAGAAGATCCTGCCTTCGAATTCAACCGGCAGATCATCGATGCCACGCACGACCTGGCCGTGGCTTACAAGCCCAACCTTGCATTTTATGAATGCAACGGCATCAAAGGATGGCAAAGCCTTACCCGGACAATTCAATACCTTAAGCAGTTCGACGTATTTACCATCGCAGATGCAAAGCGTGGGGATATCGGGAATACCTCGACCCAGTATGCGAAGACTTTTTTCAATCCTTCGGATTCAGGTCTCGATTTTGATGCCGTGACGGTAGCACCATACATGGGAGAAGATTCTGTGAAACCGTTTCTTGAATTTCCGGGGAAATGGGTCATCCTGCTGGCATTAACCTCCAACAAAGGGGCCAATGATTTCCAGTTAATGGTGAATAAAGCTTCCGGAATAAAGGTATTTGAGGAAGTGCTTTTAAAATCCCGCGGCTGGGGCTCTCCCGATAACATGATGTATGTGGTTGGCGCGACCAAGGCTGAAATGCTGACAGAAGTCAGAAGGCTTGTTCCGGATCATTTCCTGCTCGTACCCGGCGTCGGCGCCCAGGGAGGAAGCCTTCAGGAAGTGGCAAAATTTGGCCTTACAAAGGATTGCGGACTACTGGTAAATTCTTCCAGGAATATTATCTATGCTTCAAAGGAAATTGATTTCGCTGAGAAAGCCCGGGAAGAAGCTGCCAGAATGCAACTTGAAATGGAAGAAATCCTAATAAAAATATTTTAGATCGTTCTGTAACCTGGAGATCTTCTTCAACTCACCAGTTCACCAATTCACCAGTTCTCGGCTACTCCACAAAGGTTATCCACCCGTACTTATCTTCCTCGATTCCCTCCTGGATCCCTTTCAGCCTATTGTAAAGTTTCTCTGAGATCGGTCCGACATGACCGTCCTTGCAGTACTGATAAACCTTGCCGGAATCGCGGTCAACGATCTTACAGATGGGAGAGATCACGGCAGCGGTCCCGCAGGCGCCACACTCCTCAAACGTTTCAAGTTCTTCCACAGGAACATGGCGTCGCTCAACCTTCATCCCTATCTCTTCTGCAATCGTGCGCAGCGACATGTTGGTGATCGACGGCAGGATCGAAACAGAATCCGGGGTTATATAGGTATTGTTCTTGATCCCGAAGAAATTGGCAGGACCTGCTTCATCGATGTATTTCTTTTCTTTTGCATCCAGAAAGATACAGGAAGCATAGCCTTCATCATGGGCGCGTTCACTTGCACGCAGGCTGGCGGCATAATTACCACCCACCTTGATACTCCCGGTTCCCAGCGGGGCAGCACGGTCGTAATCCCGTACGATCTGCATCTTCACCGGGTTGAATCCCTCCTTGAAATAAGGGCCGACCGGACCGACGAAAACCATAAACATATATTCCTTTGCGGGTTTAACACCGACCTGGGCGCCTGTGCCGATCAGCAATGGACGGACGTATAAAGATGCTCCTTCGCCATAAGGCGGAACATACTTGATGTTCATCTTGACCGCCTTCAGGATGGCCTTGCGGAAAAGCTCGGCAGGAACTTCCGGCATCATCAGTCCGACCGCCGAACGGTTCATCCGCTTGCCGTTCTCATCCAGCCGGAAGATGCGGACCTTCCCATCCTTGCCGGTAAACGCTTTCATGCCTTCAAAGGCTTCCTGCCCGTAGTGCAGACAGGTCGCAGCCATGTGCATCGTAATGTATTCGGAATCGGATACCTCCAATTCACCCCATTTACCGTCAATGTAATAACAGCGGACGTTGTAATCCGTTTTGAAATAGCCGAATGGCAGACCTTTCCAGTCAATTGAGCTCATATAATATAAATATTAAGTTTGATGTCAGTTGGATCAGTTGAAAGATGTTGTAAAGTTAGAATTTTATTCAATGTCCGGATAAAATTGGCAGAAAAAATCATCTTCCTCGTACGTCAATTTGTCAGCTATTAAATCAATGGCACTTCCTTTGACATGTGTGCCGCATTCAAAAACCAATTTCTTCTAAAACTATGCAAAAAGGTAAGATCAATGTCCAGACGGAAAACATATTTCCGATCATCAAAAAATTTCTCTATTCCGATCATGAGATATTCCTTCGCGAACTCATATCGAACGCCGTTGACGCCACACAGAAACTGAAAACCCTTGTTTCGCTTGACAAGTACCACGGTGATGTGAGCGACCTTACCATCCAGGTCGTGCTGGATAAAAAGAAAAAGACCCTCAGGGTTATAGATAAAGGTATCGGCATGACGGCCGAGGAGGTGGACAAGTACATCAACCAGATCGCATTTTCAAGCGCAGAAGAGTTTGTCAAGAAATTTAAAACGAAATCAGAGGCTGAGATGAATGCGTTGATCGGCCATTTCGGGCTTGGTTTTTATTCGAGTTTCATGGTTTCCGACAAGGTCGAGATCTATTCCAAGACCTATAAAAAGAGCGGCGACACAAAGGCAGTATACTGGGAATGTGACGGAAGTCCCGAATATTCGATGGAAGAAACAGACAGGAAAGAACGCGGAACGGAGGTGATCCTGCATCTCTCCGACGAATCAAAAGAATATCTTGAAGAATACCGTGTTCTTGAACTGCTGAAGAAATATTGCAAATTCCTGCCGGTGCCCATTCTGTTCGGTACGGAAAAGCACTGGGAAAAGGTGGAAGGGGAAAAGGATGCCGATGGGAAAGACAAGGAGATTGAGACCGAACTGCCAAGGATCATCAACAATACCAATCCCCTCTGGAAACAGAAACCGGTTGACCTGAAGGATGAGGACTATAAGAAATTCTACCGTGAACTGTATCCTTATAACTTCGAAGACCCCCTTTTCCAGGTTCACCTTAACGTTGACTATCCCTTCAACCTGACGGGGATTCTCTATTTTCCAAAAGTAAAGAAGTCATTTGAGGTCCAGAAGGACAAGATCCAGCTTTACTGCAACCAGGTGTTCGTCACCGATTCCGTGGAAGGCATTGTCCCTGATT
The DNA here is from genome assembly GCA_026391805.1 of Bacteroidota bacterium. Classification (GTDB taxonomy): domain Bacteria; phylum Bacteroidota; class Bacteroidia; order Bacteroidales; family FEN-979; genus FEN-979. Next base: position 88,463 of record JAPLDJ010000005.1, read on the forward strand.
TTCTTACCATGCTGCACGGCGTGCTGGATTCTCCGGATATCCCGTTGAACGTTTCCAGGAGTTACCTGCAGAGTGATCCGAACGTTAAGAAGATCTCAAACCACATCACCAAGAAGGTGGCCGATAAGCTGGAAGAGCTTTTCAAGGAAAACCGCGCTGATTTTGAAGCAAAATGGGATGATATCAAGGTGTTTATCCAGTACGGGATCATCTCGGAGCCCAACTTTTTCGACCGTGCAAAAAAATTCTGCCTGCTGAAAAATTCCGAGGGCAAATATTTCACCTTCGATGAATACGAAAAGCATGTAAAGCCAGCGCAGAAGGACAAAGACGGCAACCTGATCTACATTTATTCAAACAACCTGACTGAACAGTATAATTTCCTGGAACCGATTAAGGAACGCGGCTATGATGTACTCCTGATGGACGGCATCCTGGATGCCCATTTCATCAATGCGCTTGAGCAGAAATTTGAAAAGACCCGGTTTACCCGCGTGGATGCCGACAATGTCGACAAGCTGATCAAAAAGGAGGAAGCAATTCCGTCCAAACTCGATGATGACCAGAAAAACAAGCTGAAGGAGCTGATCGAAAAGCAGGTCGAAAAGGGAAAATTCACCGTTGTTGTGGAAAGCATGAGCGAAACCGGGCAACCCATGATGGTGATGCAGCCGGAATTCATGCGCAGGATGAAAGACATGTCGGCCCTTGGAGGCGGTATGTCTTACATGGGTGAACTTCCCGAGCAGTATAACCTGGTCGTTAATTCCAATAATGAAGTGATAAACCGCATCCTGAAGGAAGATGATGAAGCAAAGCAGGCTTCCGGAATAAAAGAACTTTTCAACCTGGCCCTGCTTGCACAGAATATGCTAAAAGGGAAGGAACTGAGCGATTTTATCAAGCGGACAACGGAGATGATCGGAAAATAATCACGAATTAAAAACATAAAATCGAATTACTTTGTTACTCTGTGACTTTGTCACTTTGTCATTTTAATCATTAAATTAGCAAAAAAAACAACCTTATGAAAATTTCAACTGGAGGGATCGTTGCGATCTCAATTTTCGGAATTATTTTTCTCCTCGTACTGATCGGAGTTCTGACCGGCGTCAGCACGTACAATAAACTTGTTTCCCGTGAGGAGACGGTCAATACCCAATGGGCGAATGTTCAGAACGTCTATCAGCGCCGCGCTGACCTCATTCCCAATCTTGTAGCAACTGTCAAGGGTGCAGCAAATTTCGAAACAAGCACATTGACTGCTGTTATTGAGGCCCGTGCAAAAGCCACTTCCGTTAACATTAATCCAAAGAACCTGGATGCGGCTTCCCTTCAGAAATTCCAGGAAGCACAGGACGGACTGAGCAGTGCATTATCGCGGTTGATGGTTGTCGTTGAAAAGTACCCTGAACTGAAAGCTACACAAAATTTTTCAGAGCTGCAAGCACAGCTGGAAGGGACCGAGAACCGGATCACGGTTGAAAGAAGAACCTTCAATGAAGCAGCGCAGGCATACAATACCTACCTGAGAACGTTCCCGACAAATATTTTTGCAGGCATGTTCGGATTCTCCAAAAAGGCTTATTTCGAAGCCCAGAAAGGTTCCGAGACGGCACCAAAAGTGCAGTTCTAAGCATTTTCAATTCCTTTCCATGATTTAATTGTTTTGAGATGAGCGTAACAGCCAGAGATTTCTTCACATTGGAGGAGCAGGATGATATCAAGCAGGCGATCATGAATGCCGAGCTGGACACATCGGGTGAGATCAGGGTTCATATCGAGAACGTATGCAGCGGGGATGTACTGGACCGTGCGGCTTACGTGTTTAAAAATCTCGGTATGAGCAAAACCGAACAGCGCAATGGTGTGCTGATCTACCTGGCGGTGAGGAACAGGAAATTTGCGATCATCGGCGATAAAGGGATCAACAGCGTTGTGCCACCCGGTTTCTGGGACAGCACAAAAATGAAAATGCTCGATTATTTCCGCAAGGAAAAGTTCTGCGACGGATTGATCTTTGCGATTACAGAAGCAGGATTGCATCTGAAACAGTATTTCCCTTACAGGAAGGACGATGTCAATGAGCTGCCGGATGATATTTCGTTCGGGAAGCAATAGCCCTGTCAATTGATAATTGACAATTTACAATTGACAAATGACCTATGAACAACATTCAGTTCTACCCGATGAAAAGTCAAGACAGAAATAGCAGAGGAAATATTCTTCATTTCTTCATTCTCTTCATTTTCCTCATTTCCACCGGAAGCATCTATTCCCAGGACATTCCCGACCGGCCTGAACCTCCGAGGCTGGTAAACGATTATGCGGGGATCTTATCGGGCGACCAGGTTACCATCCTTGAGCAGAAACTGGTGGCATTCAATGATTCCACATCGACCCAGGTTGCGGTTGTAATTGTAAAATCGCTCAACGGGTACGACAAAAATGATTTTGCGCAGCGGCTCGGACAAAAATGGGGCATCGGGCAGAAAGGAAAAAGCAACGGGATTGTGGTGATGGTAAAACCAAAATACCCCAATGAAAAAGGCGAGGTATCGATCCAGACCGGATACGGCCTGGAAGGAGTGCTTCCGGATATCACCTGCAAGAGGATCGAGGAAGATGAGATGATCCCGAAATTTGCGCAGGGTGATTATTACGGTGGCATCTCTGCCGGCGTTACAGTCATCATGGCTATCACCAAAGGTGAATACACTGCCGATCAGTACACCAAACGATCAAATCAGGCCAACAAAAAACCGTATGGCATGATCGTCCCCATCGTCATCATTATTATCATCATTCTCTGGGTCCGCATGAACCGCGGTGGAACACATTCCGTCGGGAAGAACCTGCCATTCTGGACCACGCTTTTCCTTTTGGGATCGATGGGACGCGGAGGCAGCGGCAACTGGGGTAATTTCCAGTCCGGAGGAGGCGGATTCGGAGGAGGAGGAGGCGGTTTTGGAGGCTTCGGCGGCGGCAGCTTCGGCGGCGGGGGCGCCGGAGGCAGCTGGTAATACAAATAGCGAAAAGCGAGTACCACCTCACCACCTCTTTCCCTAATTTCTGTACTTTTGCTTCATGTCTTCCAACGATTTCATTCGCATCATCAACGCTTCTGAAAATAACCTGAAGTCGGTCTCACTCGATATTCCAAAGAACAAGCTTGTAGTTGTCACCGGTGTTTCTGGTTCGGGGAAATCTTCCCTGGTTTTTGATGTTCTTTACACGGAGGCGGAAAACCGCTACCTCGGCTCATTTTCTTCCCATGCCCTGCAATTCATGGGCAAGCGGAAACGCCCCGATGTGGAAAAAATCGAGAACCTCTCCCCTGCTGTTTCCGTCGGACAAAAATCCATCCAGGCAAATCCCCGCTCGACCGTCGGAACGATGACGGAGATTTACGATTATCTGCGGTTGTTGTTTGCCCGGATCGGCAGGACTGATATACCAGCTCCTCAATTCACCATCGACAGGAGCTTATTTTCTTTCAACACACCAAAAGGCGCCTGCCCGGTCTGTAAAGGCTATGGCGTGGAAGACCGCCTCGATCCTGAGCTTCTTGTTGCCGATGCGTCGAAATCGATCCGCGACAGGGCGTTGGTCATCACTGCACCAAACGGGTATATAATTTATTCACAGGTCACGATGGATGTGATGAACCAGGTGTGTGAGGCTGAAGGATTTTCGGTTGATATTCCATGGAAAGATCTCACACCGGAGCAAAAGAAGATCATCCTGTACGGAAGTGACAAGATCGAGATCCCGTTCGGGAAACACACACTCGAATCGCGCATGCGCTGGAGCGGGATCACCGCAAAGCCAAGGGAGATGGGGTATTACAAAGGAATTCTGCCCATCATGGAAACGATCCTGAAACGGGAGCGGAACAAGAACATCCTCCGGTTTGTAAGGACCTGCAAATGCAGTTCCTGTAACGGGGCAAGGCTGAATGAACAGGCGCTTTCGGTTCACATCCACGGTAAAAATATCGCAGCTCTTGCAGCTCTTCAGCTCGACGAGCTGAAAGTAACACTGGCAAAGATGGAGTTCACCGCCCAGGAGAAACCGGTGGCTGAACCCATCCTTGAACAGATCACGAAACGGATCGACACCCTTGTCAGGCTGGGTCTCGGATACCTTTCCGCCGACCGGGAATCCGGAAGCCTATCAGGAGGAGAATCCCAGCGATTGCGGTTGGGGAACCAGGTAAACACCGGACTTCAGAATGTATTGTACCTCTTTGATGAACCTTCGGTAGGGCTTCATCCCCGCGATACGGAACGCCTGCTGGAAATTCTTGAAGAATTAAGAAATAAAGGCAATTCCGTGATTGTGGTGGAACATGAAGAGGTCTTTATTCATCATGCCGACTGGCTCATCGACATCGGTCCTGCTGCAGGGATCCATGGCGGTGAGGTCCTGCAAAACATTTCCACAGCCGGTATCGCTGACATTCCTGATCCTGAGATCAGAAAAAGCCGGACCCTTTCTTTTCTTACCGGGCTGGAAAAAATTGAGATCCCAAAGGAAAGAAGAAGAGGGAATGGAGAAATCAGGATCAGCGGAGCATCTGCGCATAACCTTAAAAATATTGATGTTTCTTTCAAACTCGAGGCGCTGAATGTCATCACCGGCGTTTCCGGTGCCGGTAAATCTTCCCTTGCAGAAGATGTCCTTGGAAATTACCTCAAGAAGAAACTAAAGCAGGAATCAGCCCCTTTGGAAAACTTCAGGTCCATCTCCGGAACGGAAAATATCCGGAAAATTATTGACATCGATGCTACGCCAATCGGAAGAACTCCCAGGAGCAACCCTGCCACCTATACCGGGATGTTTGATTTTATCCGCGATCTCTTTGCCAGCCAGCCGCTTTCAAAATCTCGCGGCTACGATAAGAGCAGGTTTTCCTTCAATACACAGGGAGGCCGCTGCGAAGAGTGTCAGGGCGCCGGTTTCCAGGAGGTCGGAATGCATTTTATGGGGAATGTCGAAATCCTCTGCGAAAAATGCGAAGGAAAGCGCTTTGACGACGAAACCCTCGAGGTGACATACCAGAAAAAAAATATTTTTGACATCCTCGACATGTATGTCAGCGAGGCCTGCGTGTTTTTCGCCGATCATCCGAATATCCTGCGTTATCTGAATGCGATGGATGAGCTTGGACTGGGGTACATCAAACTGGGACAACGGTCGACCACGCTCAGTGGCGGAGAAGCCCAGCGTGTGAAGCTTGCAACCGAACTGGCGCTACCCCATTCATCAAAATGCCTATACATCCTCGACGAACCCACCACAGGACTTCACCAGGCAGATGTCAGCGTCCTTCTTTCGGCCCTGAATGCACTGGTTGACCAGGGAAATACCGTCATCCTCATCGAGCACCACGCCGGAATCATAGCTGCAGCCGATCATGTGATCGATCTCGGACCGGAAAGCGGAAAAGACGGCGGATATCTTGTTGCCACCGGCTCTCCGGAAGAAATTGCCGTTTGTGAGCATTCTTATACAGGTCGTTTCCTGAAACTGTACATGTCAGGTCTGCTGACCGAGGTCGGAGATCAGAGGTCTGAGGTCGGAATAAAATATCCAGCAACCAGCAACCAGCAACCAGCATCCGGTTTCCAGCATCCAGCATCCAGCATCACTTTCTCGAACATCTCCACCAACAACCTGAAAAACGTCAACATCTCCATCCCTCATAAGCAAATTACCGTATTGACCGGCGTTTCCGGAAGCGGAAAATCTTCGCTGGCGTTTGATACGATCTATGCCGAGGGAAGGAACCGTTTCCTGGAAAGTTTTTCGACCTATGCACGGACCCGGATCGGGATGAAGGACAAACCCGATTTTGAAGAAGTTTCCGGGTTAACCCCTACCCTCGCCGTCGACCAGCGGATAACCGGTCCGAACCCGCGATCCACCGTCGGGACGATGACCGGGATCTATGATCTCTACAGATTATTGTTTTCTAGGATTGGAAAAGCGCCGTCACGGACGGCTCCCGTGCTTTCGTCGCTCTTTTCTTTCAACCATCAGCACGGGGCCTGCCCGGCTTGCGACGGACTCGGGTCCATCACGGTTTGTGACCCTGAATTGCTGGTCACCAATCCTGAAAAATCCCTGCTCAACGGCGCCATGGATGGTACCAAAACCGGGAAATTCTATGGAGATCCCTTCGGCCAGTATATTTCCACTTTAAAAGCTGTAGGGAAAATTCATTCTGTGGATTTTTCACCTCCCTGGCGGGATCTTGGTGTAGAAGCCAGGAACCTGGCCATGTTTGGCGCCGGAGATGAAATTTTCGATGTTACCTGGGAATACCGCCGCAACAAGCGGGAAGGAGAACATCATTTCAAAGGCACCTGGAAGGGATCGGCATCCCTGGTCAATGAAGAATATGCCAGGAAGCATGCCGACCACCGCGGCAGTGAAATGATGGGCATCATGAAACAGGAGGACTGTTCTTCCTGCCACGGTGCCAGGCTTTGCAGCGAAGCGCTCTCTTTCAAGATTGAAGGGAAGAACATTGCGCAGCTCTCGGCACTGACTGTTTCACAATCTGTCGATTTCTTTATTGATCCGGGGCTTCTTTCAGATGATGCATCTTCCAGGAAGATCGCTTCACAAATGATTGAAGACATTCTCCGGCGACTCACTTTCATTGAAGGGATCGGATTGTCTTACCTCTCCATCGACCGCAGCCTCTCTACACTCTCCGGCGGGGAGGCCCAGAGGATAAGGCTTGGCGGGCAGCTGGGATCAGGACTCACCGGTATAACCTATGTGCTGGACGAGCCTACCCTGGGCCTGCATCCGGCCGATGTCGGCAATCTGATGAAGATGGTCAGCAAACTGAAGGAGCAGGATAATACGATTGTGATCGTGGAACATGACCGTGATGTGATCCGGTCCGCGGATCGCATTATTGACATCGGACCTGGAGCCGGGAAATCGGGAGGGACGATCCTTGCCGAAGGTAGCCCGGAAGAGATCATGAAAAATCCCTCTTCTGTCACAGGAGAATTTCTGAAGCCAGGGAAACTTCCTGAAGTCATAAAAAACCGAACCCTCTCAACAGGAATATCCATCCGTCACGCACATGCCAATAACCTTAAAGGATTTGATCTGGAAGTGCCATCCGGCGGGATCATCCTGGTGACCGGCGTTTCAGGCAGCGGAAAATCGAGTCTCGTCTTTGATGTAATCCATGCCTCATGGGAGAAGTCAAAGCCGACGGGATGTGATGGTATTGAAGGACTGAACATTTTTGACAATGTGATCCCCGTATACCCACGTTCCGTCTTCTCTGCTTCCACCGGAACCCCGGTGACCTACACTGGAATTTTTGACAGGATCCGCGATCTTTTTGCTAAAACGGAAGATGCCAAAATCCTCGGATTTTCAAAGAATCATTTTTCGTTCCTGAACAAGGAAGGACGTTGCCCCCATTGCCAGGGGAACGGCAAGATCCGTGTCAGCATGGATTTTCTTTCAGATGTCTGGATCCTCTGCGAGGAATGCCTGGGGCAGAGATATTCTCAATCAGTTCTTTCCTGCCATTACCGGGACAGGAACATTGCAGACATGCTCGATATGTCGGTTATCGAAGCAGTCGGGTTTTTCCATGATCATAAGATCATTCACGGATCATTAAAAACGCTCGAAGAGGTCGGATTAGGATACCTTCAACTCGGGCAGGCGCTCGATACGCTCTCGGGTGGTGAAAGCCAGCGACTGATGCTCGCCACGGAACTGATGAAACCGGTCAAAGGGAAAAATCTCTACCTGTTTGAAGAACCTTCGATCGGACTGCATTTCCTTGATATCCGCCACCTGAATGCACTTTTCGCAGGCCTCGCCGATAAAGGCCATACGTTGATTATTATTGAACATGACCCTGAGATCATCCAGCATGCCGACCGGATCATCGACCTTGGACCGGGCGGAGGTGACAATGGAGGAACCATCGTGGCAAAAGGAACGGTTCATGAGATCATAACAAGTAAGGAATCACTGACAGGGAAATCACTGGCGTACTACTTCTTATAAAAATCCTTACTTTTGCACCCGGAAAACATATCTACGTTTTCGCATACCTGAAATTAACAGATCCATTAATACCTTTTGGAATGAGAATAAAAACTTTGCTTATTGGATTTCTATTCATCCCTTTCACTGCGTACCTCCAGGTCCTGACAGGGCCGGCCACCTATGTTGAGGAAAAGACGATGGATTCTCCGGTTGTGAAACCTGACTTTGAAACTTTTTTTCTTGACAAGACCATGCGGCTGGACTATTACCATTCAGGAACCGCCACGGATGATCAGTTTGCGGTTGACCAGGTTGTTTCCGACGGGAAATGGCCCGGAAGCAAGACCGAGTTAACCGACAAGCTTGAGCTGGGACAATATTTTTTCGAGATCCTGGATGCAGAAAGCAAGACGGTCATCTATTCACGCGGATTCTCCAGCATCTTCGGCGAATGGCAAACCACCCCGGATGCTGACAAGAACAAAGGAACCTTTAATGAATCAATCCGTTTCCCATGGCCCAAGAAACCGGTCCTGGTGATCCTTAAAAAAAGAAATCCTGAAAACAAATTCCAGGCAATCTGGACAACGACCATCGACCCTGCTTCACGCCAGGTCAATCCTTCTGATCTGTCCCTAACTCACAAAGTCGATGTAATTCTGAACAACGGACCGGCATCAGAAAAGGTCGATCTCGTAATCCTTGGCGATGGCTATTCAAAAAACGAAATGGACAAATTCCGGTCGGATGCAAAACGCCTTACGGATGTGCTGCTGAACACCGAGCCTTACAAATCCCGCAAAAAAGATCTGAACATCCGCCTTGTTGAAACTCCGGGAGAACAGTCAGGTGTAAACAAGCCCCACCCGGGCGTTTTCAAGCGTACCCCGCTTTCCGTTTCATACGGGATCTTTGATTCCGAACGTTATGCCCTGACCTTCGACAATAAAACTGTCCGCAATGTTGCATCGGAAGTCCCCTATGATTTCATGGTGATCCTGATCAATGAAAAAACATACGGAGGAGGAGGAATATACAACCTTTACACAACGGTTTCCGCAGATAATAAATTCGCCGATTACATCATGGTACATGAACTTGGCCATCACCTCGGGGCACTCGCAGATGAATATTACACCTCAGCGGTTTCCTATGAGGCACAAAAAATCACTGTGGAACCCTGGGAACCCAATGTTACAGCCCTGCTCGACAAGGACAACCTGAAATGGAAATCGCTTGTCGAACCCGGAACACCGTTACCAACGCCGTGGAACAAAGAGGAATTTGACCGGTTCGGTTACAAAATTCAGAAAGAGCGCGACAGCCTGAGAAAAGCAAAAGTTCCCGAGAATGTGATGGAAGATCTTTTCACACGGCAGATGAAGCAGGAAAATGCATTCTTTTCAACGGAAAAATACAAAGATAAGGTCGGCGCTTTCGAAGGAGCTAACTATACGCAGTATGGACTTTACAGGTCTCAGCTTGATTGCATAATGTATACGCGGCACATCAGGTTTTGCAAGGTATGCCGGAAGAGCCTGGAGAATGTGCTTGACCAGTATTCACATTAATATTTTTATTCTCGGATGACAATCGCAAGTCCGGTCATCGAAGTCAGAAATGTCTTTAAATCCTTTAAAACCGTCCAGGCCGTAAGAGGCATCGATCTTACGATTTACCCCGGACAGTTCGTTGCACTGCTGGGGCCAAACGGCGCAGGGAAGACGACCCTGGTGGAGATGATTGAAGGAATCCAGAAACCTGACAGGGGCGAAATCCTGATCCTCGGTAAATCCTGGAGAGGAAATGAGGATGAACTCCGGAAGGTGATCGGCTTGTCGTTGCAGGAGACACGCTTTATCGACAAGCTGACCGTTCGTGAAACCGTTAAACTTTTTGCCAGCTTCTTTGATCTTGACAATTCACGGATCGATGAGATCATCAACCTCGTTGGCCTCGATGAGAAGAGGAAATCATATGTCGTCAACCTTTCCGGAGGACAGCGGCAACGGCTGGCACTTGGCATCGCCCTGCTGAATGAGCCGGTGATCCTTTTGCTGGATGAACCAACCACGGGACTTGACCCCAATGCCCGTCGCGAGATCTGGTCAATCCTTCAGAAACTGAGAGAACGCACGCAAACCTCCATGATCCTTACAACACATTACATGGAGGAAGCCGAGAAGCTATGCGAACAGATCGTCATCATTGATCAGGGACAGATCCTTAAACAAGGCACGCTGGAAGAGCTCCTCAGTGATGAAAACAGGGATCAGACGGAGAATCCTGACAGGATTCCCCTGAAGACACTTGACGACCTGTTCATCCTTTTAACAGGAAGGTCACTGCATGAATAGCCCGATCCGTTACCGGCAACTGATCCAGCTTATCCTTGCCCACCTCAGGCAGATCATCCGTGAACCCGGCGTTCTTTTCTGGGGGATCATCTTTCCGATATTAATGTCGCTCGGTCTCGGGTTTGCCTTTACGAAAAAAGCAGATGTTTACCGCGATGTCGCCTGGGTGAAGGAGCAACCGGCTCGTGCAGATTCTTCCGGATCAGCGCTTGAAATCTTTCTAAAGGATCATCAGATAAAGCGTTCCAGTGATAAAGATGGCGATATCTGTTACCGGATCACCCTTCCCGATGACAAACTCGGAAATACCACTTATACCGTCCGGGTGATGGAGTGGAAGAAAGCCATGGTACTGCTGAAACGGGGCAACATCACCATCATCCTGGATGAAAAGAACGGCCGGCTGGAATACCATTTTGATCCGATGAATCCCGATGCACAGCTGATCTACCTGAAGCTCTCGGGCCTTTTTACAAATCCGGCCTTGCTGCAGCGGCCCAGCAATCCTGACATCCGCCCGATGACAATTACCGGAACACGGTACATCGACTTCCTCGTTCCGGGCTTGATCGCCATGGGCGTGATGATGTCGATCATGTGGGGCGTCAGTTATGAGATCATTGATAACCGTGCAAAGAAACTGCTCAGGAGAATGGTGGCGACACCGATGAAGAAATCATATTACCTCATTGCACTGATCACGGTCAGGATCGGCATGAATTTCATAGAATCAGGATTACTTTTCCTGTTCACCTGGATCGTCTTTGGCATCCAAGTCCAGGGAAGTGTGCCGGCGTTGATCACGATCTTTATGGCCGGGAATATCGCTTTTGCCGGCATCGCCATTTTCATGTCGTCCCATACCGCCAAAACCGAGATCGGCAACGGGCTCATCAACCTTGTCTCCATGCCGATGATGGTCCTGTCAGGGATATTTTTCAGTTACCATAATTTTCCGGAATGGAGTACATCCATCATCCGGGCTTTCCCTTTAACGATGCTGGCCGACGGCGTCCGCAGCGTTTTCATAGAAGGCGCCGGATTTACCGAGATCGCAATTCCATCTTTGATCATGGCAGGAACCGGGACAATTTTCTTCATAGCAGGGTTGAAGATATTCAAGTGGCACTAGTAAACTGGCGAACTGGTGAACTGGTGAGGTGGTGAGTTTTCCCTTCGTGGTTCTTCGTGAAACTCTTACCTGGAGCATGACTGCTGAATGCTACATCCGGGAGGGGACATCGATTCCGAGTAACCACATTGCTTTTTTAATTACACTTCCGGTGAGGGAGGATAAGTTTAGCCGGAAAATTACTTTCTTCTGATCTTCTTCCTTCAGGACAGGAATCTCCTGGTAGAACTGGTTATATTCTTTCGAAAGGTCATAAACATAATTCGCAATCACCGCCGGGCTGTAATCTTCCCCTGCCTGCTTTACTACAGCAGGAAACTGGTGAAGGAGCTTCAGGATTTCTGTTTCAACCGGCATCAATTCTCCATCCTCCATCCTCCATCCTCCATCTTCAGACCTCCGACCTCCGTCCTCTGACCTCCGCAAGAGCGACTGTATCCTCGCATACGTATACTGTATGAACGGCCCTGTATTCCCGTTAAAATCGATCGATTCCTTCGGGTCGAAGAGCATGTTCTTTTTCGGGTCAACCTTCAGGATAAAATATTTTAAGGCACCGAGGCCGATGGTGCGGAACAATTCGTTTGCTTCGTCCTCTGAGAAATTATCTACTTTCCCCAGTTCACGGGTGGTTTCTTCGGCTGTCCGGAACATCTCATCCATCAGGTCGTCGGCATCCACAACAGTTCCTTCGCGGGATTTCATCTTTCCTTCCGGAAGTTCCACCATTCCGTAGGAAAGGTGAAAGATCCTGCCGGACCATTCGCGGCCAAGCTTTTTCAGCACCAGCTTCAGTACATCGAAATGGTAATTCTGCTCATTTCCTACAACGTAGATCATTTTCAACGGATGAAACTGATCGTGCCGGAGCTGGGCCGTGCCAAGGTCCTGGGTCATGTATACCGATGTTCCATCCGACCGGAGCAGGAGTTTCTCATCAAGCCCTTCTTCACGGAGATCAATCCATATACTTCCGTCATCGCGTTTTTCAAGGCTGTTTTGTTCAACTCCTTTCATCACGATCTCTTTCCCGGCAAGATAGGTATCCGATTCATGCTGCACCAGGTCGAAATCGACACCGAGTTTTCCGTAGGTTTCTTCAAAACCTTCAAACGCCCAGCCGTTCATGCGTGACCAGAGGCTGCGCGTTTCCGCATCGCCGGCTTCCCATTTCCGCAGCACATCCTGGGCTTCGAGCATCAGCGGTGCATTCCGCAGGGCATCGTCCTCATTCATTCCATCCGTGACAAGTACGTTGACCTCCTTTTTGTATTCCTGATCAAAAATCACATAATATTTACCGATGAGGTGATCGCTCTTCAATCCTGATGATGCGGGAGTTTCATTATTTCCCCACTTCATATACGCAAGCATCGACTTACAGATATGGATCCCTCGGTCGTTCACAAGATTGACCTTGACTGCCTTGTACCCGTTCGCCCCGAGGATGCGGGCAAGCGAAAATCCAAGCAGGTTGTTCCGGATATGCCCGAGGTGCAGCGGCTTGTTCGTATTGGGAGAAGAATATTCAACGATAACCGGGGCCTCTTCCCTCAATGGTTCAAAGCCGAAATGCTCTTCATTTAAATTTTTATCAAGGAAGGATTTCCAGTAATCATCTTTCAGGGTGAGGTTAAGAAAGCCTTTGATGACATTGTATTCTTTTACTTCAGAGACATTCACGGCAAGGTATTCCCCGATCTCACTGGCTGTAACTTCAGGTGATTTTTTCGAGATCCTGCTTAACGGAAAGACGACGATCGTATAGTCGCCGTTAATTTCCTTTTTCGTTTTCTCCAATCCGATGGAAGCAACAGGCACAGTTTGTCCATACAGCTGGTGGATGGCTTCAGCAGTCTTTTCAAGTATCAGTGCTTCGATCATCGGCAGGAATTGAGAGACAAAAATACATTAATTTTCGTTTATGCCCGAGGTCGGAGGTCAGAGGTTGGAGGTCGGAAGTCGGAAGATGGAGGATGGAAGATAGAGGATGGAGTATTTCTGTGACTTAATCTGTGTAATCCCTGCCGGCCGGCAGGCAGGTGTGGATATCTGTGGTGAATAATGAAATGCGAAAAGCGAAGTAGCGAGGTATCAAAATAATCTTTGGTAAATCTTTACTTATTTCCTTTCTTCTTTTGGCAGTTTTTGAGGAGAACAGGTACTTCAGGTTTACAGGTTCCGCAAAAATTCAGGACTCATCACTCCAGATCTGGTTTTTTTCCGAAACCGTTTGGATTTTTTCCGAAACCCCGTGTATCCTCCGCAGGGATCAATTTCTCCTGCGGCCGGACCGGGTATACCTTTGTCTCATAAAACCTAAAAAAACAACGCCATGAAAACAATTGCAAAAATCCTTATCGCCCTGAGTGCCCTGACCATCTCTTTCACTGCTCACGCTAAAGGCGGAGAAAATTCAGTATCAGCCCTTGCAATCACCTATAAGGTAATTGTACACATGCCTGCTGCAACTCCCAGTGTTTTACGGGGAGTCTTTGTGGTTATAACCGACGAAACCGGACGCCTTGTTGCTCCGGCACAGCTTCTGATCTCTGGTAAAACCGAATACAAGTTTGCAGAGAGCGGTCCGGTGAAGGGCATCCGCGTTGCAAAACTGAGCAACGGCCTCCGTCCGCACGCTGATTCCTGGATCAGCAATGAGGATATGAAAGCCGGGTTATTCCAGAACGGAGCCAGCTACCTGTTCAACCTCTATATTTCACTTCCGGTGCCGGATAAAGCAAATATTGATTAACAGAAATCCTTTAACCAGGAGAGCCGGGCAGCGATGTCCGGCTTTTTTTATTTCAATTGGTGAAGTGGTGAGCTGGTGAGTTAATTAGCTAGTAAACTGGTGAACTGGTGAGGTGGTGAGGAATTAAGTCTGAAGTAAAATAAATTCTGTGACTTAATCTGTGGAAATCTGTGGTGAATAATAAATAGCGAAAAGCGAAATAGCGAGGTAGCGAAATAATCTTTGGTAAATCTTTACTTATTTCCTTTCCTCTTTTGGCAGTTTTTCAGGAGAAAGGGTACTTCAGATTTACTGGTTCCGCAAAAATTCAGGACTGTTCACTCCTGATCTGGTTTTTTTCCGAAACCGTTTGGATTTTTCCCGAAACCAAGCGTATCCTCCGCAGGGATCAATTTCTCCGGCCGCCAAACCGGGTATACCTTTGTCTTACAAAACCCAAAAAAAACAACGCCATGAAAACAATCGCAGCAATTATCGCCTTCGGTACCCTGATGATCTCTATTTCTCTTTTCGCCGGAAACTCAAATCTTGTTTCAGGAACTGTTAATTATAAAGTACAGGTTCACCTTCCCAAGGATATCCCGTTCTATACAAGGAACGTCTTTGTGGTTCTGGTCGACGAGAACAACAACCGGGTGGCCCCGGAACAACTGCTCCGCTTCGGTGTTTATACCTATAACTTCGCAGAGAAAACCAGTATCGAGGGAACAAGGATTGCCAAACTGGTCTATACAGATGGTAACACAACTGTACTGTTCCATGCCTTACCCGATTCCCAGACCGGCAAGTTCACCGTCGGCAATACATACCTTTTCAACCTTAACATGGTATTTGAGAATTCAGGAAAGAATGGAGAATAATCTTTCCTGCTATATATCCGCGAAGCCGGGCAGAGATGTCCGGCTTTTTTTTTCAACCACTTTTGCCCATGTCACAAAAACTCAGTAAGTTTGCATACCAATCCCCGAAATTTCAAATCCGACATAACATCCAAAACTCAAAAAAATGAGATCAGTATGAAAAAGAACGTAATCATCATCGGCGCGGCCGGAAGGGATTTTCACAACTTCAACACCTACTACAGGGACAATGCTAACTTTAATGTCGTTGCTTTTACAGCTGCTCAGATCCCCGACATAGACGGCAGGAAATACCCGGCAAAACTTGCCGGAAAACTTTATCCCAAAGGGATCCCGATCTACGCTGAAGCAGAGTTACCCGCACTGATCAAGAAATTCGATGTCCAGGTCTGCAATTTCGCATACAGTGATGTTCCTTACCAGCGTGTAATGAACGTCGGTGCACTTGTGAATGCAGCTGGCGCCAATTTTATCCTGCTGGGACCGAAGGACACGTATGTTAAGAGCACCAAGCCCGTCATCGCAGTTTGTGCTACCCGCACCGGCAGTGGAAAAAGCCAGACTTCCCGCAGGATCATCGAGATCCTGATGGCAAAAGGACTTAAGGTTGTGGCCGTGCGTCACCCCATGCCGTATGGTGACCTGGTCGCCCAGAAAGTTCAGCGTTTTGCTACCGTTGCCGACCTTGCCAAGCACAAATGTACGATCGAAGAGATGGAAGAGTACGAACCCCATGTCGTTCGCGGAAACGTGATCTATGCAGGCGTGGATTATGAGGCCATCCTCCGTGCAGCAGAAAAAGATCCGAAAGGTTGTGATATTATTCTCTGGGACGGCGGAAACAACGATTTCCCCTTCTACAAACCCGACCTTATGGTTACTGTAGCCGATCCGCACCGCCCCGGCGCTGAACGGAACTATTATCCCGGCGAGGTGAACATCCGCATTGCAGATGTTGTTGTTATGAACAAGATCGATACGGCCTACCCGGAAAACATAACCACTGTCAGGGAGAACATTCATGCCCTGAACCCGGGTGCCATCGTAGTTGACGGTGCTTCCCCGATCCGTGTTGACGATGAAAGCATCATCCGCGGAAAAAAAGTTCTTGTGATCGAAGACGGCCCTACACTTACCCATGGCGAGATGAAGATCGGTGCCGGCGTTGTTGCCGCCCTGAAATACGGAGCTTCTGAACTTGTTGACCCGAGACCTTATGTTGTCGGGAAACTGGCTGAAACCTTCCGGATCTACCCGAACATCGGCCAGCTTTTGCCGGCCATGGGCTATGGCGAACAGCAGATCAGGGATCTTGAGGCTACCATCAACAAGGTGAAATGCGACAGTGTTGTCATCGCCACCCCGATTGACCTCAACCGCCTGATCAAGATCAAAAAGCCCAACACACGGGTATATTATGATCTGCAGGAGATCGGCAAACCCGATCTGGATGATATCCTCAACGATTTCCTGAAAGCAAAAAAAATCAAAACTAAAAAATAATTAAAGGGGCATAAGCCCCTTTTTTTTATCTTTATCTGTCCATTAAAAACACCGCCGATGAAAAACAAAAGCCTTGTTTCAATCAATGATTTTACACGTGAAGAACAGATCCGGATCCTTGACCTGGCTGAAGAATTCGAAAAGAAACCCACCCAGAAGATCCTCCAGGATTTCGTAGTTGCCACACTCTTTTTCGAACCGTCAACGAGGACGCGGCTCAGCTTTGAGAGCGCCGCTTCCCGGCTGGGAGCGAAGGTGATCGGCTTCTCTGAGCCCGGCTCAACCAGTGTTCAGAAAGGCGAATCGCTCCGGGATACCATCCGGACTGTCAGCAATTATTCCGACATCATCGTCATGCGTCACCCGAAAGAGGGAAGCGCCCGGTTTGCCAGCGAAGTGGCCGATGTTCCCATCATCAATGCCGGCGACGGGGCCAACCAGCACCCGACACAAACCCTGCTCGACATGTTCTCGATCCGGAAAACCCAGGGAACGCTCGATAACCTGAATGTCGCCTTCGTGGGAGACCTTAAATACGGAAGGACTGTTCACTCGCTGGTGATGGCACTGACGAATTACAATACCACCTTCCACCTTGTTTCACCTGAATCACTCAAGCTTCCCAGCATTGTCAAAATGCACATCAAGGAAAAAAACCTCACCTATTACCAGTACACGGATATCCTGGAGGTCATCCCGGAAGTTGATATCCTGTACATGACGCGCATCCAGAAAGAAAGGTTTTCCGACCCCATCGAATACGAGCAGGTAAAGAACTCCTATACGCTCAGGAATCCGATGCTTGAGAATGCAAAACCCAACATGCGCATCCTGCATCCCCTGCCGCGTGTGAATGAGATCACGATTGATGTGGATGAGAACCCCATGGCCTATTATTTCACCCAGGCGCTGAACGGAGTATACGTCAGGCAGGCACTTCTGGCCACCATTTTAGGAGTAAAATAGTATACTGAGTTTGTAAAGTTCATAAAGTTTATAAAGGAACAGCAACAGATGGAAAATAACGAAACAAGAAAAGAACTTAAAGTCACTGCGATCGGGAACGGTTCGGTCATCGATCACATCCCGGCAGAGAATGTATTCCAGGTCATCCGGATCCTGAACCTCGAAGCGTTCAGCGACATGGTCCTCTTCGCGACCAACCTCGAAAGCCAGAAGATGGGAAAAAAAGGTATCATCAAGATCAGCAATAAATTCTTCCGCCCGGATGAGATCAACAAGATCGCCCTTGTGGCACCTACGGCCACGCTTATCATCATCAGGGATTTCAAAGTTGCCGAAAAGAAAAAGGTGGAGGTGCCCGACACGGTCGAGAAGATCGTAAAATGCTTCAACCCGAACTGTATTACCAACCATGAAAATGTTTCCACACGGTTTACCGTGATCGACAAAGGCGACCTCAGGCTGCAGTGCCATTACTGTGAAAAGGTCACTTCGGGGAAATCGATATCGTTTTTATAAATCCGATTGTCAAACAAAAACCATATGAAAAAACTCGTTCTTTTCATTTCCATCCTAAGCATTGCAGCCGTGGCTTCTGCCCAGCAGCCAAAAACCCCGGGCGTCATGAAAGAAGGGAAACCCGGTTATTTCCAGAATACCATCATGAAAG
>JAPLDJ010000011.1 GCA_026391805.1 Bacteroidota bacterium
TGATAACTGAATTTTTGATTACCTCTGAATATCTATGATATTCATGATGGGCAGGCAAGGAATTTTCTCTCATCTTTCATAGGTTTTGGTGTAAACCTATTTTAGGACAAGTCACAGAACCGGATTTATTTAGGCTCGACCTGAATCTTCAAATGAAGGGGAAGATCCTGGGATGAACCTCCGGCAAACAGGTGGTAAGTACCCGGAGCCACCGTATAATCCCCTTTGGAGTAATCCCATTGCCGGAGTTCCTTAACCGGCAATGATAATGTAATCGTCTTTTCTTCTCCTCTTTTAAAACCGATGCGTTTAAATGCCACAAGGGATTTGATCGGGTCAAGTGCATTGTCTCCGGGGCATTTGGAATAGAGCTGGACAACCTCATCACCGGCAATCGTACCGGTGTTCTTAACCATTATGCGGATCATGATCGTGTCTGATGCGGCAGCTGATTTTTTATCAGGTTCGGCAGATAAATATGTAAAGGATGTATAACTCAACCCATAACCAAAGGGGTACAAAGGTTCGCCGTTGAAATAGCGGTAGGTGCGTCCTTTCATCGAATAATCCCCGAAGGGAGGAAGGTCATTGTCCGATTTGTAGAAGGTGACAGGCAACCGGCCGGCCGGATTGTAATCGCCGAAAAGGACATCTGCCAGTGCATTTCCTCCTTCCTCGCCCGCGTACCAGACGTCCAGGATGGCAGGAATGTTCTCTTTGGCCCAGGTGAAGGACAATGCGCTTCCGCCGGTCAGAACGAGGATTACAGGCTTGCCGGTCTTCTGAAGTTTTTTCAGAAGTTCTGCCTGGTTGTTCGGGATGTCAATCAGGGTGCGGTCGCCGCCGCTGAATCCATGCACCTCGAACGGCATCTCTTCGCCTTCAAGGTCGGGGGAGATCCCGCCCGTAAAAATGATCACGTCCGAGGCTGACGCCAGTGCAAGCGCCTCTTTCTCGGCATTGACAGGCATCCAGTCGATGACATTCTTTTTGTAATCGATATCCTCAAGCGCAGGAACTCCCATGGCATAACCCACCCGGATCTTTTTTCCCGCCCTGTTTTTTATTCCCTGCAGCAGGGTGAAAGGCTTTGAAGGATCGCCGTTGTAATTTCCTTTCAGAACATTCAGTTTATCCGCATAGGGACCGATCACGGCAATGGATTTTATTTTCCCCGAAAGAGGCAGCAGCTGATTTTCATTTTTCAAAAGGACTATGCTCTCCTGCGCAACCTTCCGCGCCAGCGCCCTGTGCTCTTCTTTGTCGTTTTCCGACGGAAGAATCGCGGACCAGGGAACCACGTTTTCAGGATCAAACATTCCGAGACGGAACCGTGCCGTGAACAACCGTTTCACCGAAAGGTCGATCAGTTCTTCGCTGATGTAACCCGATTTTACGGCCTCCGTCAGCGCACCGTAATCATTCCCGCAGGTAAGGTCCAACCCCGCTTTTAACCCAAGCACAGATGCTTTGACGGCATTTTCCACAAGCGCATGACCGTGATAAATATCCCAGATAGCGCCGCAATCGGAAACTACATATCCCTGGAATCCCCATTTTTTCCTAAGAATCTCGTCCAGCAAAAAATCGCTGGCACAGCATGGAACATTGTAAAGGCGGTTGTATGCACCCATTACTGAATACGCCTTTCCTTCGGTTATCAGCGCTTCAAACGCCGGCAGGTAGGTCTCATAGAGATCTTTCTCGCTGCACCATGCATCAAACTTGTGCCGGGCCGGCTCCGGACCGCTGTGTACGGCAAAATGCTTGGCCGTGGAGATCACCTTGAAATACCGGGGATCATTTCCCTGTAATCCTTTTACGAAAGCCACGCCGATCCTTGCCGTCAGGAAGGGATCCTCGCCATAGGTCTCCTGTCCCCTGCCCCACCGTGGATCGCGGAAAATATTAATGTTCGGCGACCAGAAGGTGAGTCCCTGGTAGATTCCGCTTTTTCCGGTGGATTTGATGGAATTGTACTTGGCCCTGGCCTCAGTGGAGATTACATCAGCTTCCTTGAAAATCAGATCCGGGTCCCATGTGGCTGCCATGCCGATCGCCTGGGGAAATACTGTCGCAACGCCATTGCGGGCAACACCGTGGAGGCATTCGTTCCACCAGTTATAGGCCGGTATTCCAAAGCGCGGAATGGCCGGTGCATCATTCTGCATCTGGGCAACTTTCTCTTCAAGGGTAAGCCGTGAAACAAGATCGTCGACACGACCCTGGACCGGGTAATGATAATCCCGGAATTTTTCGGGCTGGGCCTGGCTCCACCCTTGCAGCTGAATAAGATTCAGGAGAAGGGCGACAAGGATGATGATGGATCTGAATTTTCTCATATGCCAAGTGCAAAATCTGAAATGCAAGATGCAAAATGCAAAGTTACAAATTCACCTCACCCCCCGGCCCCCTCTCCTGAAGGCGAGGGGGAGGCATTCGTTAAAAACGGGCGCCAGCAGACCAACTATGCATTCCCGCATTCATAATTCCTAATTCCTAATTGTGTTTCTTTGCGTCTTTCTTGCAGCACGGCGGCAGTTTGTCGTATGCGGTTTTATCGGCAGGGATTGAATCTGCGTCGTAGCCCAGCTTTGAAATGGCGTTCCGGATCTCGCCGGGTGTTGTTTTTGAAGAATTGTACTTTATCGTGGCGATCTTCGTATCCACGTCCAGCGAAACGTCCTTTATTCCTTTTTCATAAGCCATGCCCTGCTCAATACGGTCTTTGCACATCCCGCATACAGCGGAGGTTTTGATCTTGATCTCTGTGTTTTTTTTATCCTCCGCGAAAGATCCGCTGATGATAAAAGAGACAAGAATTATCGTCAGGAAAAAAACTTTTAAATCGATTTTTGTTTTCATGTTTTTATAAATTAGTTGTTCTTGAATTAATTTTCGTTTATTATCCACCATTTTCTTTTTCACCACAGATTACACGGATTACACAGATTAAGGCACAGATTATTTACTCACGGTAATTTTATTTTTCAGGGGTGTTCGTGAAGGCTTCGCCTTTCGCTTTTCGCCTTTCGCTTTTCGCTACTTAATTGTCAATCTGATTCCTCCATAAATCGTGATACCGGTGACCGGTCCCCAGACCATCGAGGCATCAAAGTGGGTGTGGAAGGGTTTCCAGTATTCAACGATCCGGTTATCCTGGGTAAAATTAGTCAGATTCTCGCCGCCGAGATAGATGTCGAAGATTTTAAATTTCTTCGTGATCTGTCCCAGCAACTGGAACCAGACTGGAGAATGACCCGGGCGCTGCAGTTTTGCCGGCATCTTTTCTGAATCCGGGATCCTGGCAGGACCGTTCAGCTGGCCGGTCAGGTCGAATTTCCATTTCTCGAACTTCGTGGCATAGGAAAGTGTAAGCAGGCCCTTGTAAAGATTGACAAATGCTTTTTCACGCAAAACTCCCCCTTCCGTTACATGCACATCATTGACCCTGAAGGCTGCCGTAATCGTGAACCTTGTCGCCGGTTCCAGGATAAACTGCGCCTGGATGCTGTTGGCATAAGACTGGCCGTGGAGGTTGGAGAAGAAGACTGCTGTCGGCAGACTGTCAGCATCTACCACCACCTGGTTGAAGAAGCTGGTGCGGTAGGCATCGATGTCGAATGTCGCCTTGTGATGGAAGAGTTTGAACTCCTTCGTGAAATTCAGACCAAAATTAACCGCCTCTTCCTGTTTCAGCTTTTCGCTGAAGACCAGGGAGCGCTGGCTGATGAAAAATGCACTGTTCTCTGCGAGTACATTGGCTGTGCGGTATCCCATCCCGATCGAACCTCTAAGGAAAGTCGTCTCGTTGAACTTATACCGGAGATGGAGGCGCGGCATGGCAAAGAATCCCCAGAGGTTATCATAATCTCCTCTCAGCCCAACGATCATCGTGAATTTATCTTTCAGTTTCAGCGTATACTCAAAAAAGGCCCCGGGGACCCATTCTGTCCGGTTCATATCAAACTGAACGTATTTTGAACCTACCAGTGTGAAGAGATCCCTGTCCGTGCTGCCGCCATTGACCTGGTAAAGGTAAGTCAGCGAATCCTGATCGAAATTCTCAACGAAATCATCCAGGAGATAACTCAGGCCTGCTGCGATCTTATGAGTGTTGTTCTTCATCGAGGTATTGAAGATGAGATTGGCATAGAGGCTCCGCTCATGACCGTAATACTTGTTCAACCCGTAGTATCCTGTTTGTTCGTGATTGACACCCGACAGAATGAGACCGATACTGGCCTGCGGGTGGTTCTGCAGGAAGAAGCCATTTTTCCAGAATCCTTCCAGGCGTTTTGTATGGATGTCGAACCCATATTTTTTTGTATCGTTCGTGATCCCGGTCGTATCAAAATTCATGGTTTCCTTGTCGAAATCCATTTGTCCGCCCGTACGGGTCTCATCCAGGTATTTGATCCCCAGCTTGGAAACCATCTTTCCGGGGTTGATGTAATCCCAGCGGTTAAAGATGTTGTATGTCATCAGTTTGGGAAGATCCATGAAACCGTCACTGTTCCTGTCGAACTTGTTTGCGAACTGGTCGCCATGGATCATCAGCATGGTGCTGAATTTGTCGTTCAGCTTAATGGAGCCGTTGAAGTTCTCCTCCACCCTGAGGTTGCTGTTCATATACAGGTTCATATAGAACTTGTCGCTGTTTTCCGGTTTCTTGTATTCAACGTTGATCTGGCCGGTGGTCGATTCGTACCCGTTCACCACAGAAGCCGTACCCTTTGAGATCTGGATCGATTCCATCCATGGACCCGGGATGTAGTTCAGCCCGTAGCTGCTGGCAAGGCCGCGGATGAGGGGGATGTTCTCTGTCATGATCTGGCTGTAGATGCCCGAAAGTCCCAGCAACTGGATCTGCTTTGCGCCCGTAACGGCATCGCTGTAAGAGACATCGACCGATGCATTGGTTTCAAAACTTTCTGCCAGGTTGCAGCAGGCGGCCCGCTGCAGCTCCCCGATGTTGATCACCTGTGTTTGCCGGGCGTTCAGTTTTGAGATGAGTGAATTGTCCTGCTTCTCCTTTATCTCCACCGTTTGAAGCTCGGTTTTGACCGGATGCATTTCAATGTCGAGATGGGCTACGTTGGCAGTGACCATCAGCGTATCCTGCCGGTATCCCAGGAACCGGACCACGATCCGGCGGTCCCGGATCCCCTGCATGGAAAGCTGGAATTTCCCCGCATTGTCACTGACCGTTCCCTTCGTGGTCTTTACCCACTGAACGGTCACACCGGGAAGCGGTGATTTTGAATTTTCATCCTGTTTCTCAAATATGAAGCCCGAAATCGTTTGTGAAAAACCCCGGGAAGCAATAAGAAGCAGGAATAGGAATATTCCGAAAAAATATTTTTTGCTGTAGTGCATGATTTCCTGTTATTGGAATGAATGATTTGAATGCTGAGCGGAAACAGTCCTCCCGTGAGGAAAAATTTCCCAAGAAATTGTTCAAATCAACAAACAGGAGCGGGTATCCTGATCTGGTGGAGAAAATGGACCAGGCGTATGCCGGATAAGGGTGGTGGTGAATGATCGAGGAACGGTATGAAGGAGGCCTTTGAATCCAGCACCTGCTCACTTCGGAGAAGTGCAAAGTCAGGGAAAAGGGTGATCCCTGTTTCAGGAATCGTGATCTTTTCCAAGACTGGTAAGGCCGTGAATGACGCTTTTACAAAAAGATGCGAGATCCTGCAGCAATCATCATCGTTGAATTCAGAGCCTGAAGAAGCCGGCATTCTTTCAGAGGGGTTTTCTTCACAGCAGCAGGCCATCTGCTGATGAAATATTTCCCGGAAAACAAAAACATCTTTCTTATGGGTGCTTCCGCAGGTATGGACAAAAAAGGAGATCCCCGTATTCCCGGCAAGAAAAAACAGTAACAGAATCAAGACTGATGCGGTATGAAGGATTTTTGACAACATAGAAAGAATAATCTCCTTTTTCAACATACAAAAATACGACAATATCACATATAAGATACTGCATATTAAAAATATCTTCCGGAGGTGATCCTTAAAATTGCCCGGCTGAGTTCTTCTTGCCTGTAAATCAGCGCATCACTTTATATTGTTAAAAATTCAAAAATTATGGATTAAAAGAAAATATCAAATGGTTTTTCCATTAATTTTGTTCCAAACTGTCAACTTAAATCCTGTTCCATGAAAAAAATCTCCCTTGCATTATTTTTAGGAATTCTAAGTATTGCAGCCTTTTCGCAGAGCAATTCTGAAAAGATTATTCTTCCCCCGAATTACCAGCCCGACACCCGTATCGATAATATGGGGTACTGGTCCAAGATGGCCGAAATGGGCCTTGTTCCTGTTCAGCCGATGTACAAACCCGCACCAGCCACTTTCACAGGCACAAAGGTGTTCAACAACAAAGGCATCCTGATCAGTGACTCCCCGGATGTTCCTGTCACGACAAATGTGAACACGGAAAGTGAAAATTCCATTGTGGTTGACATGGCAAATGATGAACATGTCCTGAACTCGAACAATTCAACGCCACAGCCCAGCCCCGGAAGCACATACGGTGCCGACTGGTACCATTCCATGGACGGAGCCGCAACATGGAGCGGAACCTACCAGGGTGCAGGTGCAAACAATTCCGGCGACCCTGTTGCCCTCATCAATTACACCGGCAGGTATTTTGTCGGTTATATTGATGCTGCCTACGGCCAGAGTGTAGCCTATTCTGACAACCAGGGAACGTCCTGGACAGTGGCAAAGGTTGCGAACGGCAGCATGTTCAATATGTTGGACAAAAACCATTTATGGGTGGATAACAGCGCAGCCAGCCCATACAAAGGATATCTTTATGATGGCTGGATGCAAAACAACCAGATCACCATTTCCAGGTCCATCACGAATGGTGCCTCCTGGGAGCCAAGTTTTTCCATCAGCGCCGGGACGGCTGCCGGCAGTCACAACCAGGGAGAGAATTTCAAGACCGGTCCCGACGGCGAAGCATATTGTGCATGGTCGGTATACGACAGCTGGCCTTCCAATGAAAAAGCCATCGGCTTTTCCAAATCCCTTGATGGTGGAGTCACCTGGAGTACAGCAACGCGGATCATCAACAATTTAAAGGGTATCCGGACCGCCGGCGTGAGCCAGAACATGCGTGTCAATTCATTCCCTTCCATGGCCTGCGACATCAGCAACAGTCCTCACCGGGGCAACCTCTACATTGTCTGGTCGAACATTGGCGTTCCGGGCGTAAACAGCGGCACAACTGCAGATGTCTACATGATCAAGTCAACCGACAAGGGCGCCACCTGGTCAACTCCGATCAGGATCAACCAGAATGCACCCGACAGCAAGAATCATTACCTGCCATGGATCGCCTGCGACCCGGCCAACGGATACCTCAGCGTGGTGTTTTACGACGGAAGGAATGTCCCTTCAAACCAGGCCGAAGCCTTTGTGGCTTATTCCACCGATGGCGGTGATACCTGGGAGGACATGAAGGTGAGTGATGTTGCCTTTACTCCCGCCCCCATCGCCAACATGGCGACCGGGTACATGGGAGATTACCTTGCCATCGATGCCTATAACGGTAAAGTATATCCCTGCTGGACAGATAACCGCCTTGGCTACTGCATGGCCTATGTATCACCTTTAACCCTTATTGTTCCCATGGGTTTCGTTGGTGTTACCGCCAACATCCTGAATGATACCACCTATGGAAACGCAAACGGCAAGATGGATTACAATGAAACCGAATTGCTCGGACTCACCATGCAGAATACCGGTACGGCTCAAGCCGACAGCGTCACTGTTACGGTCACCGCGCTTTCACCTTACATCACGATGGAAGACAGCACTGAATTCTATGGAGACTTTTTGATCGGACAGTCGAAGACACTTCGTAATGTCTTTAAATTCCATGTTGCCGACTCCATACCTCACGGACTGAATGTAACGTTCCAGGTAAGCGCAAGGGATAAGATCGACACTGTCTGGACAACTTCCTTCATCCTTACGTCACATGCACCTGCCGTAACCATTATTTCAAAAAGCATCAGTGACCCGGCACCGGGCGGAAACGGAAACGGACGCCTTGATCCGGGAGAGACCGTCACCCTGAATATGCTGACACAAAATACCGGTGACTATGATGCCGTGAATGCCATCAGCGACCTTTTCAGGAACAACCCCTATGTCACCATTACCAATCCCAGCCAGAACCTGGGTACGCTGATACCGGGACAGTCGGTAACCGTACCGTTCAACCTTATTGTTGATCCCACCGCTGCAATCGGTTCCGCCGTCGGTTTCATGAACTATGCCCATGCCGTGACACAGCATGACACGAAGATCTGGACAGAGAAGATAGGGCTGATCGTTGAAGACTGGGAGACCGGAGACTTCTCAAAATTCGCATGGCAATTCCCGGATGTTCCCTGGACGATCTGCGATTCGTTACCCTGGGAAAAACTGTATTGTGCACAATCAGGTCATCTCACAACAACAGGGTCAACATCAGGATTAACATTACAGTACAACGTTTTGTACGATGACAGCATTTCATTCCACAGGAGAATACGGTCACAGCCACTGGTCGACAGGATGAAATTCTACATCGACGGAGCGATGGTAGGACAATGGACAGGCCAGCAACCAGACTGGGGCTACAGCGCATTTCCGGTACTTGCAGGACCTCATACCTTCAAATGGGAATTCATCAAGAGTGATAACCTTCCAACCAATAATTTTGCAAGCTGGACCGATTTCATTGTTTTCCCGCCGGAATACAGGACTACTGTGAACGCCGGGGGAAATGCCGCGACCTGTGCCGGATCGTCATACCAGTGCAACGGAATGGCTCTTGCCTATGATTCACTGTTATGGACCACAACCGGAACCGGAATCTTCAGCGATACGAAGATCCTTAACCCGACCTATACACCGAGTCCCGGCGACATCACTGCAGGAGTTGTCGATCTCACCCTGCATGCCTACAGCGCACTCGGACATGATACCACCAATACCATGACGCTGACCATCGCCCAACCTCCGGTTGGGAATGCCGGCGGAGCACAGGATGTTTGTGTAAATGCTGCATATACCGCTTCAGCCGCCACTGCATCCAATTACGATGTGATTGCCTGGACGACAAGCGGGGACGGAACATTTAACGATGCCACCATCCTTCACCCTGTCTATACTCCGGGGGCAAACGATCTGCTGAACGGAAATGCATACCTGAAAATGTCGCTGACCCCGCTGGCAAGCGGTTGCCCGGTGACTGCCGACAGCCTGCTGCTGACCATCAATGCACTTCCTCTTGTAAAACTCGGGAACGACACCGCGATCTGTGCCGACAAGCACATCGTTCTTGACCCGAAAGTGACGGACGGCGTGAGTTACGTGTGGCATCCATCAGGAGCAACCACTTCAACGCTTACGGTTGATTCAACCGGGACAGGACTGCATGTTGCCACCATTTCCGTCGACGTGACCAATTCCAAAACCTGTGTAGGATCAGGAACCATCCACATCACATTCAAGAACTGCGCCGGTATCGGAGAGCTGCAGAATGTGACCTTCCGGATGTACCCGAACCCGAACAACGGTATCTTCACCATCGAGTTCAATGCAATGCAGAAAAAGACGATCTCCATCGATGTCCTGAATAATTCAGGCGTCAATGTCTTCTCCTTAAGCAATGTTGAAGTCTCAGGATTTGTTTCGAAAAAGATGGACCTTGGTACGCTGCCGGATGGCGCATACCTGGTAAGGGTTTCTTCCGGGAATGAAGCAACGCTGAGAAAAATTGTGATTAAGAAATAGAGTTTTTTCCAACTTCCCATAGTCAGAAGCCGTTTCAGCAATGAAGCGGCTTCTTTCATTTGCCACAAAGACAGGGAATCTTCCAATAAACTCACCCCCTCAATGGGGTTGACTAAAAAGAAAAAGTATGCTGAATATTATCCTTTGTGCGACTTTGTGTGTACCTGCCTGCCGGTAGGCAGGCTTCGTGTCCTTTGTGGTTCAATCACTTAATATTTAACTACAAAGGCCACAAAGGGCTTCACAAAGGCGAATAAGTATTTTTTGTCAGCCCCAAGCCGAAGGCTGGGGTGAGTTCATTAAAATGAACCGCAGATGATCTATCTTTGATGCAGTAAAATAACTTCCCTTAATTCCATGAATGAATACGATGTCATCGTTGTAGGTGCCGGTGCCGCAGGATTAATCGCTGCCGGCAGGGCTGCCGAACTTGGGGGAAAGGTCCTTCTGCTCGAGAAGATGGAACGTGCAGGCCGAAAACTCCTGATCACCGGGAAAGGCCGCTGCAACATCACCAACGATGCACCGCAAAGCGAATTTTATGATCACATCTACCCGAATGCCCGGTTCCTGAAACATGCATTCGGCACCTTTTTCTCCCATGATATTATCAGTTTGCTTGAAAAGAACGGCCTGGAAACCGTTGTGGAACGCGGGGGAAGGGTATTTCCGGCAACAAACAGCTCGGCCGATGTGGTGAATGCCTTACTAAAATGGGTGAATTCATCTCATGTTGAGATCAGGTACGGGCAGAAGGTAGATCGCCTTATTCTTGCCGACGGAGAGGCGAAAGGGATTGATGTTGATTTCGGTGGCAGGCATTCTGATATTCTGGCGAAGAAGATCATCATCTGCACCGGGGGATGTTCATACCCGGCCACCGGATCCACCGGCGACGGTCACCGGATGGCAGCCAAAGCAGGTCATTCGGTCGAAACACCACGGCCTGCTCTCGTTCCTGTTGAAACAGAAGGAAAGCTTGCACAGCGACTCCAGGGGCTGAGCCTGAAGAATGTGAGAGCTGTGGTATGGGTGAACGGAAAGAAGCTGAAGGATGAATTCGGTGAAATGCTTTTTACTCACTTCGGACTTACAGGCCCCATTATTCTTAGCCTTAGCCGGTTTGTTGTGGACGAACTGATGAAGAAAAATTTTGTGGAAATTTCTGTCGACCTGAAACCCGCGCTGGATGAGGTCAAACTCGACAAACGGCTGCTCCGCGACCTGGATGAGAACGGCAAACGGAAGCTGGAAAATATTTTCAGGCTCTGGCTCCCCTCCTCCATGATCCCGGTATTCCTTGAAGAACTGGGCATCGACGGGCAAAAGGAAGGACACCAGGTGAACGGGAAAGAACGGAGAAAGATCATGCTTATGATGAAGAACCTCCGGTTCAGGGTCAGCGGTTACCGTTCGTTCAAAGAGGCGATCATTACTGCCGGCGGTATTCCCACCAGCGAGATCGATTCAAAGACGATGGAGTCGAAAGTTGTTAAGAACCTTTATTTTGCGGGAGAAGTGATCGACCTCGACGCCGATACCGGCGGGTTCAACCTCCAGATCGCATTCTCGACTGCATGGCTGGCAGCACAATCCTGTATGAGGCAGGATGATGTTACTTCCTGACAAGGTTCATGGCAATCTTTATTCCGTCCGCAGCGCTCGACACAATTCCCCCGGCATAGCCGCTTCCTTCCCCGGCCAGGAAAAGATTATCAAACCCGCTACACAAGCCATTCTGTTCACGTATCACCTGGATGGGCGAAGAGGTCTTGCTTTCGAGCCCCATCAGGTTGCCTTTTTCATATCCTTTGATCTTGCGGGAAAAATCAGCCAGCCCTTTTCTTATGGAAGCAGTGACCGTGGGAGGAAGCATATTCCAGAGCAGAGCTGGTTTGAGACCGAGCGGATAACTTGTTTCAGGGATCCGGTGCGGTTCTTTTGAATTCAGGAAATCTTCAATGCTGCAGAACGGGGCGCGGTATCCTTCAGAAAAGGCATAGAACGAATGTTCGAGATCTTCCAGCCATTGCAGCGCCTCCAGGGGCGTTACTTTCCGGCCGGCCAGCTCGTCGGGGTGAACACCTGCAACACAACCGGCATTTGAAAACCGGCCATCCCTGCTGTACTGGCTCATTCCGTTTACTGTGTTGGTGTGGCTGTAAGTCGCAGCCGGAACAACAATCCCGCCCGGGCACATACAGAATGAATAGACCGGATGTTTGCCATCTCCGTCTGATGTCACACGGTACTCCGCAGCTTTAACACCCGGAAGCTGGCCGGTCCCCCATTGTGCCCGGTTGATATCGGTTTGCAGATGCTCGGCCCTGCAGCCCAGTGCAAAACCTTTCGTTCTGAATGCAACTCCTTTTTTCATCAGCATCCGGTAGGTCTCGTACGACGAATGTCCGGGTGCGATGATGAAATGGTCTGCACGGATGGCTTCCGAACCTGTTATGGCCTCCGTGATCTTTCCATTCTCAATTGACAGATCAAGAAGCTCTGTTTCAAAACGGATCTCCCCTCCCATCTCTTTGTACTTTTCCCGGAGGTTTTGTACAACGATCTTCAGGTTATCGCTTCCCACATGCGGATGTGTCATGTAACGGATCTCTTCCGGGGCGCCGGCTTCCACATAGGTCTGCAGGAAAAATTCCCGTTCGGGAGAGATGTGCTTTGAGCGGGATGTCAGCTTGCCGTCTGAAAATGTCCCGGCACCGCCTTCCCCGAAAGAATAGTTGGCCACAGGATTGAATTCACCGGTCTTTTCAAAATTCTCAATTCCTTCAGCACGCCTGTTCACCTCAGCACCGCGCTCAAGAATAATGGTTTCAAAACCTGTTTTCTGTAAAACATATGCTGCAAAGAACCCTGCAGGACCACTGCCCGCAATGACCACACGCTCATTCCGTTTACGGTAAGGTATTTCGAGCACCGCACATGGATCCTGCTCAGCTCCGGGAAGTTCTTTAGAGGTCACCGCAATCCTCAGCAGCCAGTGAATGTTACCTTTTTTGCGGGCATCGAGGCTTTTCGCATCGATCTGCCAGGTAAATTCCTTCAGGTGCAACTCTTTCGCAATCTTCGATCGGATTTCCGTGTCGGTATAATCGGGCGGAACCTTTATTTCAACGATTTTATAACCCATCCGTACAAAGATAAACAGATTACGGATTACGACGCCTTTGTGTCCTTTGTGAATCCTTTGTGTTCCTTTGTGGTTCATTAATGTCAAAATGACATAAACAACCAATAGCAATTAGTTCAGGGTAGCTATACTATAACTATACTGTAACTATACTGTAGCTATACTCTAAATAGTGCTGGATTTTTTCTGCAAAATTGGCATAAATCAATATTGATTAAAATTACTCTGTGAACCTTCGTGTCTTCTCAGTGAACCTCAGTGAAACAAAATCAGAACACGGATGACACGGAGTAAACGCCCGCCTGCCGGCGAGGCAGGGAAAAATCACAGTGGGTTTTCCGTGTATTCCGAGTTCCAATAACTAGCCATAATCGAAATTTCCGTAATTTGCATGGCAGAAAAGGAAACCATGAAGCGTGCCGGATTTGAAGGAGAGGTTGTTCAGCGCCGTGAACCCTGCAGGATCTGCGGTTCCATGGAAGGGCTGAAGATCGCGGAAGTTGAATTCTGGGACCTGCAGCAATCAGATCTTGTGCAATGCAAATCATGCAACCTGATCCAGCTCGATCCGATGATCACGCCGGGGAACACGGCTACCGGATGCCATGCCTATTATCTTAAGGAGATCCTTGAAACGCCGGTTCATGAACAAAAGCGGAACCTTGTGCGGAATTACCGTCGGGGGATTGTCTTTGCCAATTCACTGAAAAGAAAAGGATATCATCCTGAACTTATCCTTGAATTCGGCCCCGGCTCGGGATATTTTTCGGCAGGCGTCCGGTTCATCTTTCCTGATGCAAGGATTACTGTTGTGGATATTGTGGACGATGTTTTGAAGATGAACGAGAAGACCCACGGTTTCACAGCCTATAGCGGAAGTCCAGAAGATATTCATCTGTTTAAAGAAAAGAAATTCGACCTGGTCATCGCACGCGATATCCTGGAACATGTCA
The DNA here is from genome assembly GCA_026391805.1 of Bacteroidota bacterium. Classification (GTDB taxonomy): domain Bacteria; phylum Bacteroidota; class Bacteroidia; order Bacteroidales; family FEN-979; genus FEN-979. The sequence continues at coordinate 13,911 of JAPLDJ010000011.1, forward strand.
CCGATATCGGAAAGGTTATCCGGAATATTGCGGCATTGCTGAACCCGGGCGGATTGCTCCATTTCATCACACCAAACGGAAAGGAAGATGTTTGGGGACATTACATGAACCATGAATTCCGAAAGAAACCCTCCGAACTGCTGATCAACCATGTCAACTATTTTGACGGAACCGGTTTGCTGAAATGCCTGACGGATTCAGGGTTTTCAAAAGTTGAATACTACACTTACCAGGTCAAATATTTTTTACGTGGAATAGGCTGGAGGCAAAGCGAAAAACTAGCCGTTCCGGTTTCCGAAAGAAAGTCTGCGGATGAATTAATCCGGAAACAGGACCAAAAAGATCCCACGTCTTTTCAAAAAGAAGATGTCCTGAATGGTTTCATTTTCCAGACAAAGATCGTCCGGCTCATCAGCTTCTACTGCTGGTTGAAGCACCACTGGATCTTCCGGCTTGATCCCCGAAGAAATATCGGGCATGAAGTTCATGGAATTTTCAGGAAGGCTGGATGAGTTTGTAAGGACACCTTTTTATTACACGAAGATCACGAAGCCTGCCTGCCGGCAGGCAGGAAGACACGAAGAACCACGAAGAAAAACTCACCAGTTCACAAGTTCGCCAATTCGCCAGTTATCGGCTCATCAGCCATTCTTTAAATTACACGAATAATTCTTGCCTGTTTCCATCTTCTTTCGTAATATTGAGACTGCAAACCCATCCCTTGATCCCATGAAAAAAATCTACATCCTCTTCGTCCTGGCACTGCTCTTTGCCGTCTCCTGTTCAACAGAAAAAAAAGAAACCCTAGTTGACCTGAACATTCCCTGGAAATTCCATCCCGGTGATGATATGAAATGGGCTGCCCCTGCCTTCGACGATTCGAAGTGGGTCACGCTTCTTCCTTCAAAAGTATGGGAAGACCAGGGCTACGAAAAGCTCAACGGCTATGCCTGGTACCGGATCCGGTTCATGCTGCCTTCTTCCCTGAAGGAAAGCGGCATTACGAAAGACAGCCTACAGTTCCTGCTGGGCCGCATCGACGACTGCGACCAGGTATTTCTCAATGGCGAAATGATCGGTGAGAACACGAAAACCATTTTGGAGAAAACCACTCCGAATAATGACTTCATCAAGGCACAAGGGATCTGGTATACCGAGCGGCGGTATGTGCTCGGCATACAGGATCCGCGACTGCTCTGGGACAAGGAGAATGTGATCGCCATCCGGGTCTTCGACCAGGACGGACTTGGCGGATTGTTCTCAAAACCATTTGCCGTTTCGATGATCAACCTGTGTGACTATGTAAAGTATGATTTCACCAAGAGCACCTTTGTTTTCGGCGACAGTAGCCGAATCGGCCGGAAATTCATTCTTGAGAACCGTTCAGTGAAGGATGATTTCGCAGGTATCCTTTCATGGAAGGTCATCAACTATACCGATGGAAATATCATTTCTCAGAAAGATTCTGCGTTCAGCCTTCTGAAGAACACAAAACCGGAAAGCGGGATTTCTTTTAAGGTGGATCCTTCGATAGCGGCTTACATTGAATTTACCTTTAAGGAAAACAAATCAGGACAAACAGTCTGCGAAACTGTGGAATTACCCTATATACAAACACCTCCCGTTAGTAAGGAACCAAGGATCAACGGTGCAAAAGTATTCGGCGTTCGGCCCTGGGCGCCATTCCTGTTCAAGGTTGCAGCCACCGGCGAAGCTCCTTTAACGTATTATGCAAAGGATCTCCCGGAAGGACTTTCCATCGATTCGACCAATGGCGTGATCACAGGTGTTGTAAAGAAAAAAGGCGATTATACTGTTGAGATTAAGGTTAAGAATGCCGTGGGATGTGTTGTACGGAACCTGAAGATCGTCTGCGGAAAAACGATCTCCCTTACCCCGCCGCTCGGCTGGAACAGCTGGAACTGCTGGGGACTGAGCGTCAGCGATGAAAAGGTACGGCAGTCGGCAGATGCCATGATGTCGAGCGGGCTGATCGATCACGGATGGACCTACATGAACATCGATGATGGCTGGGAATACCAGCACGACAAGGACGGCAAGATTCTCACCAATTCGAAATTCCCAAATATGTACGCGCTTTGTGCTTATGTGCATTCGCTGGGACTGAAGATCGGCATCTATTCATCGCCCGGACCCAAGACCTGCGGCGGATATGAGGGCAGTTACACCTTCGAGGAAAAGGATGTCGCAGCATACGCCGCATGGGGCATCGACTACCTGAAATACGACTGGTGTTCTTACGGGCATATTGCTCCGAACCCGACACTTGAACAGATGAAACATCCCTACCAGGTTATGAAAAAAGCCCTGCATGCGGTGAACCGCGACATTCATTTCAGCCTGTGCCAGTATGGAATGGGAAAGGTGTGGGAATGGGGAGCCGAAGTTGACGGTAATTCATGGCGGACAACCGGCGACATCGAGGACAGCTGGGAAAGCCTTTCATCGATCGGCTTCAGCCAGGGAAAGTGTTCTCCGTTTTCGGCCCCCGGCCGCTGGAACGACCCGGATATGCTGGTGGTCGGCTGGGTGGGCTGGGGACCTGCCCTTCATTATACGCGTCTGACGCCCAGCGAGCAATATACCCACATTTCCCTCTGGAGTCTATTGTCATCGCCGTTGCTCATCGGCTGCGACCTCAGCCAGCTTGATCCTTTCACACTGAACCTGCTTACAAATGACGAAGTTCTCGCCATCAACCAGGATCCGCTGGGCAAAGGGGCAACACAGGCCAAAGCAAATGAATCCTACCAGGTTTGGGTAAAGGATCTCGAAGATGGCAGCAAGGCCATCGGTCTTTTCAACCTCACCGAAAAACTGCTAAACATCCCGGTGGATATGAAGGAGTTGAATCTGAAAGGGAGCTGGCAACTAAGGGATCTCTGGAAACAGAAGGACCTTGGCCAGGTGGAAACGCATTTCGAAATGAACGTGCTGCCGCACGGGGTAAGACTCGTTAAAATAGCGAAGTAGGGGCGATTCATTAATCGCCCCTACCCTGCACCCACCCGAAGGCGGGGTGAGTTCATTGAATTATCAATTACTTCGCCTTTTTGATCTCCTCTATCGTCCAGTCAAGCGCAGACTGGATCATCTCCATGGGTGGGGGGGCTATAAATCCGTTATCCATCAACGACTTGGTCAGGCTTCTTGCATGGTCGATATCTTGCTTTGCCTTGTCAAAGGCTTCCTGCCAGGTCATGTTCACCCGTGCCACACCATCTTTTATTGCCTGCATGGCAACATCGGCAGCTTCCTGCGGGAAAACGGCGGCTTCCTGCATGGTCGGAACAATATCTTCAACATTGATCCCTCTCTTTTCGGCATAGTTGGCAAGCGAATGGGCGGCGGCAATGGCCATGGTATCGGTGATCTTGCGGGCACGCACCAGCAATGCGCCTTTCAGGATACCCGGGAACCCGATGGAGTTGTTCACCTGGTTGGGAAAATCGCCCCTTCCTGTAGCTACGATATAAGCACCTGCTTCCTTGGCAGCATAGGGATAAATCTCCGGAACCGGGTTAGCGCAGGCGAACACAACCGACTTTTCCGCCATGACTCTGACCCAATCCTGCTTGATGACATCCGGACCCGGCGTTGAAAGGGAAATCAGGACATCGGCCCCTTTCATCGCCTCTTCCATCGTCAGTACCTTATCCGGGTTGGTGGTTTCGCACAATTCCCATTTCCGGTAAAACCGTGCGTCTGCCTTGATGTCGTCGCGGCCGGCGTGAAGCGAGCCCTTGGTGTCGAACATAATGATCTTTGCAGGATCGACACCATCGGTGATCAGCAACCGGGCGATCGTGGTGTTGGATGCACCCGCGCCATAAAGCACGACCTTGACATCCTTCATCTTTTTACCTGCTAGCTTAAGGGCATTGATCAGCCCGGCCAGGGTAACGCATGCGGTTCCCTGTGCATCATCGTGCCAAACGGGGATATCGCACTCTTCCCTCAGCACATCGAGAACGCGGAAACAGTTCGGCTGGGAAATATCCTCGAGGTTGACGGCGCCAAAGCTTGGCTGAAGCATCTTTACAAACTGGATGATCCTTTCGGTATCATTTTTTCCGTTCTCATCACGGCTGTCGACACAAAGCGCTACGGCATCAACACCTCCGAGGTATTTCATCAGGAATGCCTTGCCTTCCATGACACCGAGGCCACCCGGGGGTGTACAATCCCCGTCACCCAGAACCCTGGTCGAATCGCTGACAACAGCTACAAAATTCCCCCTGTTGGTAAGTTCAAAGGAGCTGTCATTATTTTCCCGGATGTCGGTCGACACCTTGGAAACGCCGGGCGTGTACCAAACGTTGAACCAGTTGAACCCGGGCACCGGCGCTTTCGGGATGGTCTGGATCTTGCCCGAATAGAAACGATGCGCCTCCTGTGACAGTTTTTTCAGAAAAAGGGTTTTCGCCTTTGCGATCTGTCCCTGTGTAAAATCAGACGGAAAAACCTTGTTCAGGTTCTCCAGGTTTTGTAAGATCTTTTCCATTTTTTTATTTTTTTAGAATGACCAAGGACTTGTCCGGGGAAACCGGGTTGATTAATTATCCTTCACACTATCAATAAATGCTGGTTATATGCACAATTCATGATGTGATTGATTTTCTGTAAAAATAAAGAATAATTGCATTCTTCTTTTAAAAAAAATAATTTTTTGAATTATGTTTTGATTTATCAAATTATATTTTACCTTTGGTTGCTTAATTTTAATATATTAATGTTATGTCAACAGGTAAAGTAAAGTTTTTCAACGAGAGAAAAGGATTTGGTTTTATCGTAGATGATGAAACCCAGGAAGACATTTTCGTACATGTCAGTGGTTTAATTGACCGGGTACGGGAAAATGACCAGGTCTCTTTTGATATCACGGAAGACAAAAGAGGAAAGAAAGCGATCAATGTAAAAAAGGAGTAGTCACCTTTCCTGCATTGTGACGCAAAAGAAAGAAGCCGCCCGATGGGTGGCTTCTTTTTTTATTAGGTTGACAAGTGTCATTTATTCAGCATAACCGGCATGACCAGCATCAGGATATCCTCATCTTTATTTTCAGGGTTCACCGGAAGCAGGATCCCGGCCCTGTTCGGGGCTGACATCTCCAGCCGCACCTCATCCGTATCGATGTTGTTCAGCATTTCGATCAGGAATTTCGAGTTGAACCCGATCTCGAGGTCGTCGCCTTCATAATCGCAGGTAAGACGGTCTTTCGACTCTTTCGAGAAATCAAGGTCTTCCGAAGAAAGAACCAGCTCCTTTCCCGATAATTTAAAGCGAACCTGGTGGGTCGACTGGTTTGCGAAAATGGCAACACGGCGGATCGTGGTCAGCAATGCATTCCTGTCAATGGTCAGCTTATTGGGATTCTCGGTCGGGATGACGGCGTCGTAATTCGGGTATTTGCCATCGATCAGCCGGCAAACCAGGTGAACGTTCTGGAACGAGAAAAATGCGTTGGTACGGTTGTATTCAATGCTTACCGGCATATCCTGTCCGCCCAGGATGTTCTTCAGAAGGTTGAGCGGTTTTTTCGGAAGGATGAATGAAGCCGACTCATTTGATTTGGCATCGGTTCGCTTGTATTTGACCAGCTTATGGGCATCGGTGGCGACAAAGGTGATGTCTTCCGGGGAGAGCTCGCAGAAAACGCCCGACAACACCAACCTGAGCTCATCATTCCCGGTTGCAAAGAGCGTTTTGTTGATGGCCTGCGACACCAGCGAAGAGGTCAGTTCTATGGAGGTGGTGCTTTCCAGCGAAGGGATCCTGGGATATTCATCACTTTTGTGGCCGGCCATTTTGTATTTACCGTCCCCGGCAGAGATCTCAACCCCCTGGTTATCTTCATTGATGCTGAACGAAACAGGGATATCGGCAAAGGTTTTCAGCGTATCCACAAGGATCTTGGCAGGAATTGCGATACTTCCGTTCTCCACGGCTTTATCCGGTTTCAGGGTCACGCTCATGGTGGTTTCCAGGTCTGAGGAGGTAATGATAAGGTCATCACCCTTCAGATCAAAAAGAAAATCATCCAGGATTGGGAGGGTATTGCTGGCATTGATCACACCGAGAATGGATTGCAGGTTCTTGAGTAAAAGGGAACTGGAAACAATGAATTTCATAATGAGGTCATTTTTGTTTTACATACTGAATAGTTCTTCTTCAGCCTTGATTTTGAGTCGAAATTTTTGTCAAATATACAATAATTAATTTCTATTTCAAATAATCAAAAGAGCGGTAATTTGCCTGATCACCCCACCCCGTTGGGGTTGACTAAATAGTCCTTATTCGCCTTTGTGAAGACCTTTGTGGCCTTTGTGGTTAAATTTTAAGTGATTGAACCACAAAGGAAAATATTCTGCATACTTTTTCTTGTTAGTTAACCCCGAAGGTGGAGGGGTCAGATGAGATTTTAATCCAAAACTAACAATTATTACCTGTTTCCTATCTCAGTTTCCTTCTTCTTCCTTCGGAAATCAAATTTGTTCTCCTCCCCTTTCAGCAGCCGCCTGATATTTTTTATGTGTGTTAACGGGATGAAGATGGCGACGACGATGGCAAGGATGACGAGGCCCGGATGATACTGCCGTGTGGCAAAGATGACGATGAACGGGAAGCAGATACCGCAGAGTACCGATGACAGTGATACATATCTCGTAATAGCAATTGTAAGGATAAACAGCCCCAGGACAACCAGCAGTGCAATTGGATAAAGGGCAATGGCTGCTCCTGCAAGTGTGCCTACTCCCTTTCCTCCCTTGAACCCGGCAAATATCGGAAACACATGTCCAAGGACAGCCGCAAAGGCCATCCCGATCCGGATGTAGGTGATATAATCTTCGGTCAGACCGGCGTGCGGGAACAGGAACACTACCTGGACTGCCGCCCAGCCCTTGAAGACATCAAAGAGAAGCACCGGTATGCCAGCCTTGTATCCCAGCACACGGATCACATTGGTGGCGCCGGCATTCCCGCTGCCATGCTGCCTTACATCGGTATGGTAAAATATTTTCCCGATCCAGACGGCGCTGGGGACGGAACCGATGAGGTAGGCAATTATTATTAAGAGAGCGATTAGAAATGGAGACATAGAGAGAAATTATGAATTATGATTGTCAATTATCAATTTTCAATTTTCAATTACTCGGGTGTTTCCTCAAAAAATCCTGCTTCTTGCGATCCGTGGCGATGGTATAGCGGTATCCTTTGACAAGTTTGCCGATGCGTTTCAACTCATTTGAGTTTTTCGTGCCTGCTTCCACTGATTCGTTGAAGGATGCGTTGGAGCTGAGCGCCATCAGGATGTTGTTGCGGTAATTGAAGAAATACCACTCACCCTTGATCAGCTCAAAATAGAAGGTAAAATCATCCCCGTTCTTTTTCTTCGAGAACTCAATGATCCCGTTCACATACTTGTTCACCTGTGTCTTTCCCACGCATCCGATACCGATGTTCCCGTGCGATACCCAGGCCTTGGTAATCGTATCCCAGCGGAGTTTTACATCGGCCAGGAAAAGGGTCCGGATCAGCTCATCCGGGAATCGCCTGAATTTGCCCACCATCTCCATTTCCGATTTTGCCTTGTCAAACTCCTTTTTAGTGAGAAGGGTCTTCATGGCCTCAACATAAGGAGATGTCGTAAACACAAGACCGGCCAGGTTTGTAGCCCCCAGCGCCGTCGTGAATTTGGTCATGGCATCGTCGTTGAAGGGGAAATTGAGTCCGATGGCAACCCGTGCATGCGTCGAGTCGGGAATGACAAAATGATCAAGTGTTCCATAGCTTTCCAGCTTCAGGGCGCCGGAATTCAGCACCAGGTTGATCCTGCCACTGCCATGAAGGACGCAGTCGGAGGTGGTTAGTGCCAGTGTATTGCCGGGAATCGTTGGATCTTTCCTGCGGTCCATCTCCATGATCCGGAATGCCTGGCCCGACGGATCATAATCGATCTTCCCGAGGGATGAGATCATGGTGGAATCGCTGTACGATTTCTTTGAAGAGAAGAAGGCCGGGTAGATCCGGTTGGCAGTATTTGAGAACATGATCCCGAGTGCCAGTTTCTGGAAACGGGTATCCCTCAGCGGATCTTCCAGCGGGATCATCACCTGCATCGGGTTGATGTCGCTCCTGAAGAGCGTCCAGGGCCGGTTTCCGGTAAAACAATCATTCACCGGCTTAAATCCGCCATCGAAGGTAAGGTTGCGCTGTGATGCCCGCAGATCAATGACGCCCTTGAACTCAAATTCGGGGCTCAGGAAGAACCGGACCGAATCTGCAGCAGCCCCTTCGGCAACTGTTTCGCCAAGGGTATCCACCGAAATCCTGCTGAAGTTTATCTGTTCCCGCTTGCCTTCGCGGTCGATGTAATCGTAGAGTCCGTTCCCGGTATATTTTTTCCGTGAAGCGATGTTCAGACTGCAGTTATAGAACCGGTGGAACTTGTTGTTGGTATTGGCAATGATCCCCGCCCGGTTCAGCTGCTGCATTTTGGCCTCCTTCAGGATGTATACCTTCGACGAATCCGGGAAAATGGCGGCATCCGCAACCCGGATCACTTTGACATCCTCGGCGCTGATGATGTTGGTGTTCAGGTCGTATTTCGCCCTCGACGAATAAAACCGCAACGAATCCTGCTGCGGATGGGTAGAGACGAATTCGGTCCCCGGGAATTTATAATTCACAAGCTTGTCCATGCTCAGGGTATCCGCTATTTCCGCCTGCTTGCTGCGGTCGTTGTAAAGCATGATGGCCCGTTTATCCACAAGCCAGTCGAACCGGTCCATGGAGCAGATGTACTGGTTGATCGGAAAATCGACCTTTGAGATTCCCTTGCTCGAAATGAACTCGCCCTTGAGGGCGTCAAAATCAAAATGGGTGCGGTAATTCCGCGTCGAAATGCTGAGGTCGTTAAGGTTCATCGATTTGATGCGGAAGACATCCACAGTCGCATCAAATGTACGGTGCTTGAATTCAAACATAAAAGCATCCATTTCTGCATCCCTGATCTTCAGGGTCCCCTGGCCGGTAAGCCCGGCCGGCGTCAGGTTCAGGCTTCCCGACAGAAAAGATTCCTTATTGTACATCGCAATGTCCTTCCTGACGCTGGAAACTTTCAGGATGTTCCTGTAGGGTTTCCAGAATTCAAAAACAGAATCGCCCTGTACGATGGGACATTCAACGCTACCGGCCAGCTCAGAGGTACTGAAGGAACGGGCCATGGTTTTCATCGAATCGGGGTAAAAGATAAAATCATTGGAAAGCGTGGTGGAATTGAGATAAATGAGCTTCCCGTCACCCCTCAGCCCCTGGTTGCTCATATCGATCTTTGAATAGAAGGTTCCCTTCCCTCCATAGGCAGGCAACCCGTTTTCACCTGTATTGGCTGTTATACCGAAGGAATAATCCGGTCGTACCGTGAGCGGTTCACGGATATCCGGAAAGATCCCGCATGAAACAAGGATACCCTTGAACTTAAGGCTGTCGGTCGGAAATGTACCCATGCTTTTAAGCGTGAACGGGTCGAGGCCGAAAAAGAACTTGTCCTTTTTATAAACCCCGCTCTGCACAATTCGCTTATCCCAGTTCGCATAAGAAACATTCTTGCTGTTGAAAATGGGATATTCCGGGAACTTTTTCAGTCCCGATTTGTTTTTCGGATCGTCGATCAGCAGGTCACCCGAGAGGTTGTTGATGTAGGTCCTGACCTTGACCAGCGAGTAGGTCTGTGTTTTCGGATCTTTCTTATGGCTCTTTACGTAAACAGCCATCGAATCGATGTAAGGGAGGTTGAGCTTGAATTTATTGTATTCGAAGGAGCTCGCCTTGGTGTAATAATCGAAAAGGCCTGCTTCCACCTTCCCCGAGAAGAGGAAATCGCCATCCTTCTTCAGAATGACCTGTTCCCTTGCCGGGTAGATATAGACCTGCTGGGAATCGCTGAGAAAGACCTTGGGACAGCCCTGGATCACCAGGTCGAAACTGTCGAGGCTGAGGATACCGTTGCTCTTGGACGTCACAGTGGAATTGAAAAAGATCACGTCATAGTCGACCTTCGCATCACGGGCCTTTACATAGTTGATCAGCTTATCCTTGATCCTGCCTGCTTTGTCATCGGGATCGTAGATCAGGAAACCTTTGTAGGAAAGCGTCAGCAGTTGCGCCTCCACCTGTTCCGGTGGCCGTTGGAAGAACGTCACGATCTGATCGAGTGTGAAGTTCCGTGTTTTGTATTTTTCAGAGAATTTCCGGAGGATGTACAGCGGGTTGAATTCATCAATTCCCTGCAGCTTATCGTACCGCTGCATCGAGAAATAGTTGGCCGATTCAAACACGGCCCGTCCTTCCTGGTTCGGTCCTTTCATCATCTCGAAGTTCATGCGCGGCTCGTTCGTCTTCCAGGTCAGCTGTTCGCAATAGATCTCGATCTGGTGCCAGGAATCGTACCAGGGACTGATCAGTGTCACACGTTCATCCTTGGTCAGCGTCAGTTCCTTCTTTTCATCGATGTACTTCATTGTCAGCACCGGGTTGTAAATGGAATCATTCTCATGGTAAATGGTGATGGAAGCCTTGGCCGAATTTATGCGGTCGGTCCGGATGACGAACAGCTTCGAAAAGATCCGGATAAACTCCTTGTTGTTTCTCCTGAACACAAGCCGCGCATTCGCCGCCGAGGTACCCGTACCGAGGATCTTGGCGCCTTCCATGGCGAATCCTCCCATGTAGTCTGCATTCTTAAAGATGTTCTTGATCCCGATCGTTTTATCATAGGAATTAAAGGTCGGATACTGTGCCTTATCCTCTGTAACATTGGCAAGAACCTTATCGCTGTATTTCCCGAACAGCGAAAAAGCAAAGAACTTTTTATTGAAAAACTCGACGGAATCGGCCTCGAAATTTGCGAATTTCAGCTGGATCCGGTAATTTTTAAGGTTTGCAAAAACCTTCTCGGGATCGAGACCGGCACGTTGCCAGTCGACACGGCCGCCGCTGCCTTTCCAGAGCTGGACAATCGGGAATAGCGTTCCGGTGGTCCTGTAAATCACAAGACTGTCGTTGTTGGAATAACAGACCAGCGTTGTCTGCTTGAACGTAAGCACCGGTACAGAATCAAACTTAATGTGGTAATCGGGATTGATCACCTTCCACCTGGCCGATGCTGATTTATAGATGAGATTTTCCCCGAAAAGGTCGATGGATTGCGAAACAAATAAAACGAAATGACGGGTGTATTTCCCCTTGATCAGCCCTTTCAGTGCAGTAAAATATTCAACGAACAATTCATCCGGCTGATTGGAATCAATGAAGACATTGAGGGCGGTGATGTAATTGTAGAAGTCGGGATATGGCTTCAGACCCCGTTGAAGCATCATGTTCCCGATATCGTAAATGCGTTTCTTTTTTGACGGATCGTATTTCTCTGCATTCCATTTCTGGATGAAATCCTTCATCAGGGTTTCACTCATCTTCTCCTCATTGGCTACGAGGGGAAGAAAGATGGTATTCAGTTCGCCGATAAATTTGGTAGAATCGCCGGAAAAGCGCGTGATCTTCTGAGCACCGGTAAAATCTGAGAACAGTAAGAGGAAGACCGGTATCAATAGAAAAAGGGCCGGCCTGTAAAAATGTTTCATCATTTTATAAATCGGGCGGCGACCCACCGGTTTTTCATCCTGGAATGATCGAATCTGAACGAATGAAGCGCTGCCGCTTCACGGATCATCTCCAGGTCTTCCTCATAGAACCCGCTCATGAGCAGTTCTCCCGTTCTTATCTTCTTTGAATATTCTGGAATGTGCTGAAGGAGTACATTCCTGTTGATGTTAGCCAGGATGACATCGTATTCCTCACCGGCCGCATCCACATCTCCGATTTTGACAGTTATTCCTGAACTGTTGTTTTTAACAATATTTTCAGATGAATTGTCAAAGGCCCAGCTGTCGTTGTCGATGGCCATCACATCCGCGGTACCCATCTTGTCCGCAAGAATGGCCAGGATACCTGTCCCGCAACCCATATCCAGCAAATGTTTTCCCTTCAGATCCATTTCCAGCATCTCTTCGATCATCATGGCGGTGGTTTCGTGGTGGGCCGTACCGAACGACATTTTCGGCTCGATGATGATCTCGTAAGGAAATTCAGGTTTTGGTGAATGGAATGGCGCGCGGATAGAACATTTCCCGGCAATGACCACAGGCTCGAAATTCTTCTCCCATTCTGTATTCCAGTTCTGGTCGGGGATGTGCTCTTCGGTGAATTCAACCTTTAAATCCCTGCAAAGCTGCAATGTTTGTTCACGGTCATAGAGCGGCGCCTGCACATAGGCCAGCAGCTCTGTTTCGTTTTCCGAAAAGCTTTCAAAGCCTGCTTCCGCCATCAGGGAAACCAGGATCTCCCGGGTCTCTTCCGGGATATGAGGAATGCAGATTTCGAAATAATCCATCTCAGAAAGAAGTTACGATCTTAAGGAATTCATCGGCTTTCAGTGATGCCCCGCCGATCAGTCCGCCATCGACATCGGGTTGGGAAAAGAGTTCGCGTGCATTGGCCGAAGTACAGCTTCCTCCGTAAAGGATACTGGTTTCTTCAGCAAGTGCGGGATCATACGCTTTTGATATCAGCCCACGGATGTAGGCATGCATCTCCTGCGCCTGCGCGGGTGTGGCATTGACACCCGTACCGATGGCCCAAACAGGTTCATAGGCAATGACAACCTGCCGCAACTGTTCGGCGTTAAGGTGAAAGAGCGATTCGTCGAGCTGCCGTTTGACCACTTCAAAATGCTTCCCTGCCTCCCTTTCCGGCAAAACCTCGCCGCAGCAGAAGATCGGCCGGATGTTGCTGCGCAGCGCGGCATCCACCTTTTTCGCCAGCAATTCATGTCCTTCCCCGAAGTATTTTCTCCGTTCAGAATGACCAATGATGCAGAATTCGACATCCATCGATTCGAGCATGGGACCAGAGATCTCACCGGTATAAGCGCCGCTGTCGTTCTCATTGATGTTCTGGGCACCCACGCTGAACACCGAGTCTTCCCCGATGTCGGTGGCCATTTCCAGGTAGACATAGGGAGGACAGAGGATCACGTCCTGATGTCCGGTATCCATCACTTCCAGCTTATCAGCGATCTCGGCAACAAGATCTTCGGCCTCGCCGAAGGTCTTGTTCATTTTCCAGTTTCCTGCAACAATTTTTCTTCTCATGATACAAAAATAATGAACCCCACCGGAGTTCGGTGAATATACCATAAATAAACTCTGACCAGGCAGAAATTATTGCACCCTGACCCTCGGATCCAGCATGCCGTAAATGATATCGACCAGGATGTTGATAATGACCAGGATGATGGATATGAACAGCACTGCTCCCATCAGTACGGGGAAGTCATATTTTTCGAGGGCGTTGACGATGACCAGGCCGATGCCTTTCCAGTCGAAAATGTACTCGATGAAAACGGCACCCGCCAGCAGAGAAGCCAGCCAGCCCGACATAGCGGTGACAATGGGATTCATTGCATTCTTCAGCGCATGCCGCATCAGGATACGGAAATTGCTTAATCCCTTGGCCTTCGCCGTGCGGATGTAGTCCTGCGAAAGTACCTCCAGCAGGGAATTCCGCGTCAGTTCAACAACGATCGCCAGGGGGCGGATACCCAGCGTAATGGCAGGCAGGATCAGGTTTTTCAGGTCAAGGTATTCGCCGCGGCCGAAATCATCCACGGAAAAGAGGCTGCCGGTCATGTTCAGACCGGTATATCTTCCCAGCAGAAAAGCAAAGATCCAGGCCATCAGGATCGCCGCGAAGAAAGATGGCAATGACATGCCGAGCACGGAAAAGACCAGCGATGCCCGGTCGATGAAGCTGTTTTTCTTCACTGCACAGATGATCCCGATGATGATCCCGAAAAAGATGGCAAAGGCCATCGCGACAACAGCCAGTATAATGGTATTGACAAACCCTTCCATAAGGATCTCCCCGACCTGTTTCTTCGATTGGTAGGATCTTCGCAGGTAAGGTTCTTTCAGGACGAGGACCGAGCTTTTCGAGACCGGGATCAGCTTTATGAATGCGGTATATTTCTGCGGATCAAGGTACCAGTAGCTTTCCGGATTCTTTGCATTGTGAATGGAAAGCGGCGAAAGGTCATTCAGGTAGTTGAAGAACTGCGTCAGGACCGGCTTGTCCCTTCCCAGGTCTTTGTTGATCGCTTCCACCGAGGCAATGTCAGCCCGCTGGCCGAGCATCATCCGTGCAGGATCGCCGGGCAGGATGTTGAAGAGGAAGAAATTGATAACGATCACCCCGATCAGCACGAGAAACCCGTAAAATATACGTTTCAGAAGAAACTGTCCCATGATGATCCTCTTAAATCAAGTCAAGCCTGTTATGGTTTCCTGAATTTTTCCATCGCCTCCGCATAAGAGGGGAAATCCCGGAACGGCCATTTGGCCAGCACGATCCCGTCGCGGATCAGAAGAAGCCCCGGATTTGACCGTACCATCGTTTTCAGCACTACATCATCAGCATTGTAAAAGCTGAATGCTACCCCGTTTGCCATCCTGAATTTTGCGATCTCATCCTGCAGCGAACTGGTAAGGCAGATGAATGAATAGCCATCGGCCTCTGCGCTCTTTGCGAAAGGCAATATCCTGTGAAAAGCAGCCGTATCGGTTTTTGAAAGATCATAGGCCACCAGGATGAAGTGAAAGTCGGGGTTATCGACAATGGAAGCGGTGATATCGGATCCCTTTTCATCTTCCACCCTTAACGACATGACCTGGCCCTTTTCAGGATCTTCAGACCGCTGGCTCTTGAATTTCCATTGCGACATCCAGACAGAATCATTCCATGGATAGTTGGGTGTAAGGTATTCCTTCTCCTCTCCCGTTGTTTTGTTCACATACGTTACAAAGAATTTCAGCGGTTTTGTGGGCTTGTTGATCTTTTTCCCGGCCCTGAATTCCATAAAGTCGATGAACGGAAGGTGGCGGTAGCAGTAAACAGAAGTTCCGGCAAAGAGCAGGAAAAAGATCAGCAGGAAGATCTTCTGCGCCTTCACCGGCGCCCAGCCTTTGAACTTCATTCTTCCTGCAAAAACAGGGATGACAAATATAAATAAGATGATGTTCTTGAGGAAGGTCTGCAGGTTGGTCAGTTTTATGGCATCGCCGAAGCAGCCACAATCGGGAACGAGGTTGTAAAAGGCATCAAAAAAGGTAAGGACGGTAAAGAAGATCATCATGGCCAGCAGGGCCCAGGCGGATACCCTGATCCAGATGTTCAGCAACAGGCTGATCCCGATGACGAATTCCAGGGCACAGAGGAAAATCGTGAGGTAAAGTGCGAAAGGCGCTGCCCATGGCATGCCGAAGACCTGGAAATAATCTCCCAGGCGGTAGGAAAATCCGAGCGGATCAATCCCTTTGACAAAACCGGAGAAAATAAAAACAAGTCCTACGAGGATTCGGCTGACGATGCGGAAGATTTTCATGGTAAGATTATAGAGTGTTTGCTGGATTCTTCATTCATGGAAGCTGCCCCGGCTTCATCCTTCCCCCAGTTTGATCAGTGCAAAAATTGAGTAATTGATGATGTCCTGGTACCCTGCGTCAATCCCTTCGGAGATGAAGGTTTTGCCCATGTTGTCCTCGATCTGCTTGATGCGCATCAGCTTCATCAGGATGATGTCGGTGAGCGAACCCAGGCGCATATCACGCCAGATCTCGTTGTAATCATGATTCTTGTTCAGCATGAGGTCCCTCGTGGCATAAATGTGCTTGTTGAATAGTTTTTCACCTTCTTCCGGGGTGAGGTTCAGGTCGCCTTCTTCACCGACTTCCATCTGGATCAGTGCGATGACGGAATAATTCACCATGCCGATGTATTCAGGAATAACCCCTTCATCCACCTTGCGCGTTCCTTTTGATTCGATGCTGCGGATGCGGTTGGCCTTGATCATGATCTGGTCGGTGAGCGACGGGATCCTGAGGATCCGCCAGGAACTGCCGTAATCCTTCATCTTTGTAAGAAAGATCTCCCGGCATTTCCCGATGACCAATTCAAATTGCTGTTCCGTTTTGCCTGTCTCGCTCATATCGTCCGCAGTAGTCTGATTTTATCGGCTAAAGGTAAGAACTATTTGAATTTTGATCGTACTTTTGATTTTTCTTTTTTTAATTTAATGGTGTTGAAAAAGATGAGGTCTGAGGACAGATGTCAGAGGTCGGAAGATGGAGGATGGAGGATAGAGAATGGATTCTGTGACTTAATCTGTGTAATCCCTGCCTGCGGCGGGCAGGTGTGAAATCTGTGGTGAAAAAAGAATTACACGAAATTCCACGAAGAAGACACAAAGAACACGAAAAACAAGATAAAAAACTCCTTTATGAACTTTACAAACTTTCTACTTTGCCTTCATTCGAATTAAACTGTTCAGGTAAAATTCTTAGTCTGAGAAAGCCGGTAGTGATGGGGATCCTGAACATCACGCCAGACTCATTTTACGACGGGGGTGCATTCACCTTGCCTGTCGAACAATTGAAGCAGGTTGAGAAGATGATCGGTGAGGGTGCATCCATCATTGATATCGGGGCCACATCCACCCGCCCGGGAGCTGATCTGCTGAGTGAGAAAGAAGAGTTGGGTCGTCTCATCCCCTGCCTGACAGCTGTAAAAAGTCATTTTGCCGAAGTCATTATTTCTGTTGACACATTCCGTTCACCTGTTGCAAAAGCAGCCATCGACCATGGGGCATCCATGATCAACGATATCTGCGGCGGACGGTTCGACGGGGAAATGTTTGAACTGGTCGCCGGAAAAAACATCCCCTACATCATGATGCACATGCAGGGCATGCCCGACACGATGCAGATGAACCCTCATTATACAGATCTTATCGGAGAGATCCATGAATTCTTCCGTACCAGGCTTGCATTAATGCCGCAAGGATTCAGCCAGGTGATCCTCGATCCGGGATTCGGTTTCGGCAAGACCGTGGAGGACAATTTCCGGCTTCTGAACCATTTCGAATCCTTCTATGAATTTGGTTATCCCTTGCTTGCCGGACTTTCCCGGAAATCGATGATCAACCGGGTGCTGAAGATAAAACCTTCGGAAGCCCTGAACGGGACCAACGTTCTGAATACGGTCGCTCTGCTTAAGGGGGCGAACATCCTCAGGGTGCATGATGTTAAGGAAGCAGTGGAAGCGATAAATCTAATACATGCAATGAGAGAATGATTCTGGAATTTTCTGTGTTTAATCCGTGTAAATCTGTGTAAATCTGCGGTGAATTTATTATTACACGAAAATCCACGAAGAAGACACGAAAATCCACGAAAACTTTAACAGCAACAGCTGAAAAGCAAATAGCGATAGTATCGTTTCTTTTGGTTAATTTTGCCTCGTTCTCATAACTACACCTTTTGCCTCTACTCGCCATCACCGGACTTTTCGACCTGCGGATCACCGATATCATTGATGTGATCCTTTTTTCGGTTCTGCTTTATATGATCTACAACCTGGTAAAAGGCACAGCCGCCATCCGGATCTTTATCGGCATCATTGCCGTTTACTTGATCTGGAAGATCGTAAAAGCCTTCCAGATGCAACTCCTGAGCGAGATCCTCGGGCAGTTTATCAGCGTCGGGTTCATTGCGCTGATCGTGGTATTTCAGCCTGAGATCCGGCAATTCCTATTACTGGTTGGAAATACGAGGATCATCAAGAACACGCGAAAACGTTTCCTTTTCTGGAAAATCCAGGTAGACGACCCGATGCACCATCACATCGATACGATCGTGAAGGCCTGCCAGAAGATGGCAGATACCCGTACCGGCGCCCTGATCGTGATCACCGGGCAGAATGAACTGAGAAGTTATATTGAAACCGGGCAGGTGGTTGATGGGAAGATCTCAGAGTTTCTTATCGAAACGATCTTCTTCAAGAACAGTCCGCTGCACGACGGGGCTGTGATCATTCACGGCGGGATCATCCGTGCAGCCCGCTGCATCCTTCCGGTCAGCAGCAACCCGGAGATCCCTGCAAATTACGGACTCCGTCACCGCGCGGCCGTCGGGATCACGGAGAAATCAGATTCCCTCGCGATCATCGTTTCCGAAGAACGCGGGAAAATCTCTTATTGTTATGAAGGGAAACTGTCGAAAGAGGTGACGCCATCCGAGCTTTCAAATGCGATGGAGAAGTTTTTTAAATAGCTGATGAGCTAATGAGCTGACGAATTAGCAAAATTTCCCTTCGTGGTTCTTCGTGTCTTCTTCGTGGATTTTCGTGTAATAATAAATTCACCGCAGATTTACACAGATTTACACGGATTAAACACAGAAAATGAGGTTGTCTATTTTTTAGTTGAAATTTGAATGGCTAAGGTTCGTCGATTCATTTCTTTTTTAATCGCTTCCTGGAATTCATCTAGTCTTCCAAAGTTATTTATTTTTATCATTTTACGTTCAATTTCAAGTAAGGCTGATGCAATCCAGCGGTACCGTTCATTTGAGACGTTCCAATTTTTTACTTTGCCAACATATTTTTTTAGTTGTGAGTTCAAATTCTCAATGCAGTTTGTTGTCGAAAAACTTCGTCCGAATTCGACATTCAACCCGATTTTATGTAACGTGAGAATATCTTCCAATGCCTCATCCAAGGATCTTGCAGCGCTCAAATTAAGGGATTTAAGATCGGTTTTTAATTGGACAAGTTCAGCTTTTGCATCTTCATATTTTTCCCGATTAATCGCATGTTGATATTGACGTTTAACGATTTCATGGTGTTTTTCCGGAAGATATTTCAAGATATTCTCCTGCTTATGCCACGTACATCGCTGTATGATAGCCTTTTCACCAAAAGAGTCCTCAACAGCTTTTCGTAT
The DNA here is from genome assembly GCA_026391805.1 of Bacteroidota bacterium. Taxonomy (GTDB): domain Bacteria; phylum Bacteroidota; class Bacteroidia; order Bacteroidales; family FEN-979; genus FEN-979. Next base: position 32,827 of record JAPLDJ010000011.1, read on the forward strand.
TCCTTTACTGCCATCAATAACACAAAGCAGTCCATCAGAATAATCAAGTCCTCGCTCCTTCAATCCTTCAAACATATCCTTGATCGGTTCAGAGTTCTCCGTTGCAGCCTGGATGAAACACAATGGAATTTTATCTCCCTGAAGGGTCACTCCCAGACAAATAATTATTTGTTCTTTCGAAAGATATTTTCCATCAATGAAGAGAGCGATGATTTTGTGATGAGCAATTGGCCGTGTTTCAAATTCATGAAGTTTTTCTTCAGTTCGTTCTATGAAAGATCGGGATACTGAACTTTTCGACAAACCAAATCCTTCTCCCAAATGATCTATAACACCTCCGTAATCACGCATACTCAGACCCAAGAGAACACCTTTGATCAGCTGATCTGTGGGTTCGGGGAGATCTTTCATTTCTTCATACCGCTGAAGCGGAGTGTTATTTTCATCAACATTATCAAATAGCCGTGGAACGTCAATTTTCAACTTTTGGTCACCAATCTTTACGCTACCTGGATTATAGCCCCATCGACTATAACGGCCATTATCCGGCTTTTGACGACAATACCGGGGTCCGGCTCTTTCTATTACTTCTTCTTCAAGTAACTCGTTTATCATTATCTGGCAAATACTCAGATGGTTTTGTAACAAACCGATCTTTAAGTCAACCGACTGTTCTTTCAGCCAGGTCAAGTTCTTTCGATTTAATTCATTACTTTTATTCTTTGGTTCCATATTATATTGTTTTTCGCAATTCAATATTACGGAACCTTAGCGAAGGACCAGCTATGTCTGGTTCTTCCTTTTTAAACTATATTTCAACTAAGTTTGGGACAAGATCCAGAAAATTCCCGGATTCGCATATTTTACCCAACCTCAGTCTACTTCTTCTTCGTCTTCTTTACAAGTTTGAGACCAGCCAGTGAATCTGCCACCCGGATGCTGTCCGCTTTCTGTTTTGCTTCAAATTCACGGACCATCTGTTCGGGGGATTTCCCGAGGTTCTCCATTGCGACACGTGCATCGTTGGCAAAATCGCTGTTCGGGTATTTCTCGACGAACTGGAGGTACAACTCTTTTGCCTTGTCGAGGTTCTTCAGCTGGTTTTCATAAATGTAGGCCTTGAAGAACATAGAGACGGATGCTTTCGGGTTGTCGGGATATTTTTCCATGAACTTGTCGAAAAGTTCAATGGCTTTGGCTGAATTATTCAAGTTCATCGCCAGGTTTGCAGCCTTGAAAGAAAATTTCAGGGACAGTGAATCATCCGGGAATCGTTTAACAAACAATTCATAAGCTGCCAGCAGGCTGTCGGCCTTTGCCTGATCAAAACCTGTGCTCATAGGCGAAAAGAGCCGTTTTTCCAGACCATCAATATTACTGGCTGATTTTTCCCTCGAGGGACCACAGCCGGAAAGAATGGCAACAAGTAGAACAAGCGTGAGGTAAGTTAATTTTTTCATATAGATTCTGTTTTTATTTACGGTTTACGATTTAATTTTCGCTATTTCGCTTTTCGCTATTTGTTTTTTCACCACAGATTTCACACCTGCCCGCCGCAGGCAGGGATTACACAGATTTCTCTATCCTCCGTCTTCCGACCTCAGACCTCTTATTTTTTTCCCTTCTTCTGCAACGGAAACGTCATCCTGTAAAACACATCGATGTTCCCCTTTGAGATATCGGTGAGTTTGCCCTTCAGCAACATCTTACGGAGTGCGCTCATTTTATCGACAAACAGTTTCCCCTGCGTATGATCGTATTCGTGCTGGATCACACGGGCAACAATGCCTTCGAACCGTTCATCATGCGAATGAAAATGCTCATCCTGGTACTTCATATAGATGAACGGTTTCCGCATGATATCCTCACGCACGCCCGGGAAACTCAGGCAACCTTCATTAAAGGCCCACTCCTCTCCCTCCTCTTTATAGATGGAGGGATTGATAAAAACCTTTTTAAAACCCTGGGCTTCCGGGTATTTATCGGCGTAAGGCGATACATCCATGATGAAAAGGCGGATGGACTGGTTGACCTGGGGGGCGGCAAGTCCGACCCCGTCAGACTGGTACATGGTTTCAAACATATCCGCGATGAACTGTTCCAGGTCGGGATGGTCCGGCTGAACCTCTTTAGCAACCTTTCTCAGTGTTGGGTGACCATATGCTACAACAGGTAAAATCATAGGAACAATCTAAAATAAATGTTAACTGACTTCCGGACGATGGAAACCGGGTCCGATCGTCCTCTTCTCCATAAACGACTGCAGTATGATCACGGCGCTGACGGTATCAACCAGCGATTTGTCCTGCCGGGCTTTCTTTTTCGCACCGGATTCCCGGATGGCCCTTGTAGCCATCAGGGAGGTGAACCGTTCATCGATCCGCTCGATGGGAATGGCCGGAAATTCTTCCCTCAGCCTCCGTACAAAGGGTTCGATAAATTTAGCTGATTCCGAATCCCTGTTGTTCATCTGCCTGGCTTCTCCCACAACAAAGCATTCCACGGCATTCTTTGAAGCATATTCTTTCAGGAATGCAATGGTGTCACCTGCCGGCACCGTAGTCAATGCCGTAGCAATGATCTGGAGTTCATCCGTCACTGCAAGCCCGGCTCGCTTTTGTCCGTAATCGATCGCGATTATCCTGCCCATCGTTAAAAAACCGGTGCAAAGTTAAGCATGATTCGGGTACGGGCGGTGAAGGGATGTTATTAATTCCTTACTTTTGATCTTTCATTAAAGGAAGAAAATGGATCCGGACATCCGAAAAATAATTGAAAATGCCTGGGATAACCGGGAATTGCTCAAAGAAGCCGAAGTTCAGAACGCCATCCGGGATGTGATCGGGATGCTGGATAAAGGGGAACTCCGCGTTGCAGAACCCTCCGGGCAGGAATGGAACGTAAATGAATGGATCAAGAAAGCGGTGATCCTCTATTTCCCGATCCAGAAGATGGAAACCACCGCGGTTGGCCCGTTTGAATTTCATGACAAGATCCCGCTGAAGAAAGGGTATGAAGCCCTCGGCATCCGGGTTGTACCGCATGCCATCGCACGGTACGGTTCATATATTGGGAAAGGCGTCATTCTGATGCCCTCGTATGTAAACATCGGCGCATACGTCGGCAGCGGAACCATGGTGGATACCTGGGCCACTGTCGGATCCTGTGCACAGGTCGGGAAGAATGTTCACCTCAGCGGCGGCGTAGGCTTGGGTGGTGTGCTAGAACCGGTGCAGGCAGCCCCGGTGATCATCGAGGATGATTGCTTTCTCGGGTCACGCTGCATCGTCGTTGAAGGTGTCAGGATCGGAAAAGAGGCAGTCCTTGGTGCCAACGTTACGCTGACCGGTTCAACAAAGATCATCGATGTTTCAGGATCTTCTCCTGTTGAACTGCAGGGATATATTCCGCAGCGTTCTGTTGTGATCCCGGGAACCGTGGAAAAGCAGTTCCCGGCAGGCAGGTTCAATGTTACCTGCGCCCTGATCATCGGCCAGCGTAAGGCGTCCACCGACCTGAAGACTTCACTGAACCAGGCACTGAGAGAGTTTAACGTGAGTGTTTAGAGCGACATTGAAAAAAATCCTTGTCATACAAACTGCTTCCATCGGGGATGTGATCCTCACTACACCGGTGATCGAGGCATTGCATCATTCCTTCCCGGACGCATCCATCGATATCCTTGTCAAGAGCGGAATGGAAGGCCTTTTCCGCAGTCATCCTTTTCTTCATGAAATTCTTGTCTGGAATAAGAAAAACAAAAAACTGCAGAATTTTCTCCGTATCCTCTGCAAGACAAGGAAAACAAAGTACGACGCCGTTATCAATGTGCAGCGCTTTGCCCTGACCGGGATTCTGACCTCACTTTCAGGATCAAAGGTCCGGATCGGCTTCTCAAAGAACCCGTTCTCGATCTTCTTCACACAATCCATTCTTCATATTATAAAAAAAGGGATGCATGAGACCGAACGGAACCTGATGCTGACCGAACCGCTGACCGGGCCGTCAAAGGAAAAACCGCGTCTTTACCCCATAGCCACCGACACTGCAAAAACGGCGGGTTACAAATCAGGAATTTATTATACGATCTCACCTGCATCGCTCTGGTTTACCAAGCAATATCCGGCTGAAAAATGGATTGAATTCATCAGTTACATCCCTCATTCCTGTAAGGTATATTTCCTTGGTTCATCTGAAGATGCAACACTTTGTGAGAACATCATCCGTCAGTCGGGACATCCGGGTTGTATCAGCCTGGCGGGAAAGCTCGGGTTCCTGGAATCCGCCTCCCTCATGAAAGATGCCAGGATGAATTTCACCAATGACTCCGCTCCCATGCACCTTGCATCTGCGGTGAATGCACCGGTTACCGTGATCTATTGCTCGACGGTCCCGGAATTCGGATTCGGCCCGCTGTCGGATGAATCCAGGATCGTTGAGATAAAAGATCCTCTCTCCTGCCGCCCCTGCGGTTTGCATGGATACAGATCCTGCCCTGAAAAACACTTCCGGTGTGCCACAGATATCGACGTGGATCAACTTGCTTCAGGACTCTGAAAGCTGAATTTGAATTCTCATACAATTTAATAGGATTTTTAGCGTAATTTTGCTGCACTGAAAGGAAAAAACGAACATCCTTTCATCCCTAACAATTCTTGTTCCTGTTATGGAAAATGAAGTAAAAAATTGCCTGAAGGTACTTAAGAGCGGAGGGATCATCCTTTACCCGACTGATACGATCTGGGGAATCGGATGTGATGCGACGAATCCGAAGGCAATTGAAAAGGTGTACCGTCTTAAAAAACGGGCCGACATTAAAAGCCTGATCATCCTCCTGGCCAGTGCCAGAGATCTGGAGACCTATGTTGCAAAGGTCCCGGCGATTGCAAATGATCTCATGAAAAACGTTGAGAAACCGCTGACCATCATTTACCCGAATGCGCAGAACCTTCCGAAAAATGTTATCGCGGAAGACAATTCCATTGCCATCCGGATCGTCAGGAATGAGTTCTGCATCAGGCTGATCAAGGCTTTCGGCAAACCGATCGTATCCACATCTGCAAACATTTCAGGGGATATAGCCCCCATGGTCTTCAAATGTGTTTCGAAGGAGATTATCGATGGGGCCGACTACGTTGTAAACCTTTACCAGGATGACATCCAGGATGTGAAACCCTCAAGGATCATCAAACTGTTCGCGAACGGAGAATTTAAAGTGATCAGGGCATGACGACAAACAAGTTCAAACAGCTGGCCATCCGAAGGGAAGACAAAGAATATACGATCAAAAGCACCGGAAAGGAAACGCTGCAGAAATGGTTTTCGTTGCTTACACTTGGCCGCAAACTGGACGAGAAAGCCCCGAATTACCTGAAGCAGGCGCTGGGATGGTCGTACCATGCACCATACGCCGGGCATGACGGGATCCAGTTAGCCATCGGACAGATCTTCGACCGGAATACCGATCACCTCTTTCCTTATTACCGTGACATGCTAACGGTGATATCGGCAGGCCTGACGGCCGAAGAGATCATCCTCAACGGACTTTCGAAAGCACAGGATGTTGCCAGCGGGGGACGGCATATGTCGAACCATTTTGCCAAGCCCGGATGGAACATTCACAACGTTTCTTCCAGCACCGGGAACCATACACTGCATGCAGTCGGCGTTGCAAGAGCCATTAAATATTATGGCAGCAAGGGAGTGGCCATCAGTTCCCAGGGAGAATCTTCGGTTTCCGAAGGATATGTATATGAAGCCATCAACGGGGCGAGCCGGGAAGAACTCCCGGTGATCTTTGTTTTCCAGGATAATGGCTACGGGATCTCGGTGCCGAAATCCGATCAGACCGCCAATCCCAGGGCAGCCGATAACTTTCTTGCGTTCAAAAACCTGGGTGTGATATACTGCAACGGCAAGGACATGTTCAATTCCATGAATGCCATGCACAAGGCCAAACAGACCGTCCTGGAAACGGGCAAGCCGGTGATTGTCCATGCCAACTGCATCCGCATCGGATCCCATTCGAACAGCGACCGGCAGGAGCTTTACCGCGGTCCTGAAGAGTTGCAGGAGGCCCGCATGCTCGATCCCCTGGCAAAATTCAGAAAGATGCTGTTCTATTCCGGGAAGTTCACAGAGGAAGAACTTGCTGCCGTTGAAGAGGAAGCCACTCAGATCATTTCAGCCGCCCATAAAAAAGCGCTGGCAGCGCCTGATCCCGATCCGAAAACCATTCTTGATTTTGTGACGGCCTCACCCTATTCCCCGGTAAAATATCCCGAAGGAATACCGGATGGAAGCGGGCCGAAGAAGCGGCTGATCGAAGCCCTCAATGAAACGCTGAAAGCTGAATTCCGTCATAATCCCGACACTTTTATGTGGGGACAGGATATGGCCGCTGGTGAAAAAGGCGGGATTTTTAATGTTTCAAAAGGACTGCAGAAGGAATTCGGGCCGCAGCGCATCTTCAATGCCCCGATTGCAGAGGATTACATTGTTGGTACGGCCAACGGGATGAGCCGGTTCAATGAAAAGATCCGCATTGTTATTGAAGGCGCCGAGTTTGCCGACTACTTCTGGCCGGCCATGGAACAGCTGGTCGAACTGTCGCATGATTTCTGGCGCAGCAACGGACAATTCGCACCGAACGTTACCATCCGGCTCGCATCCGGCGGGTATATCGGCGGTGGTCTTTACCATTCACAGAACATTGAAGCTTCATTGTCGACCTTCCCGGGCCTGAGGATCGTTTATCCGTCATTTGCAGATGATGCGGCCGGTTTGCTGCGAACCTGCATACGATCAAAAGGTCCGTCGGTCTTCATGGAACCAAAAGCACTTTACAACGATCCTCTTGCAGAAGCCAATGTCCCGGATGATTTTGAGGTACCGTTCGGCAAGGCAAGGATCCGCAGGGAGGGCGACCGCCTGACGCTGATCACGTACGGGAACACCACCCACATGTGTCTGCGCGTGGCTGAAAGGATCGCGAAGGAAAATAACATCCAGGTTGAAGTGATCGACCTGCGTTCGATCCTCCCGCTGGATAAGGAAACCATCATCCGGTCGGTAAAAAAGACAAACCGCGCACTCGTTGTCCACGAAGACAAGGTATTTTCCGGTTTCGGAGCCGAAGTTTCAGCCATGATCCAGGAAGAGGTTTTCCGATACCTGGATGCGCCGGTGAAACGTGTCGGAGCTACTTTCACGCCGGTGGGCTTCAACAGGATCCTTGAAAAAGCGATCCTTCCGGATGACGACAAGATATATATTGCTGCCAAAGAGATCCTGGCATTCTGATTTAATCATTTTAACTCGCTCGAATGAAACAGTACCTTTTCCTGTTCCTGCTGATAAGTATTATCCTGATCAGCCTGCCGGTATCCGCTCAGAAAGAGAAGCCTAAAACCCATACCATCAGCGGGAGAGTAACCGATTCCCAGAATGGGGAAAGCCTCATCGGGGCCACGATCTATGTCAGTGAAATGAAAACCGGGGCGGTGTCCGATATCTACGGAAATTATTCCGTTACACTGCCTGTGGGGCAATATACCGTTGTGATCTCCTATATCGGTTATAGCACAGTTCAGAAAACCATAACCCTGGATAAAGATGTAACGCTGAAAGTGGAACTCTCCGTCCGGCAGGAAAACCTGAAGGAGGTTGAGATCTCAAGCGAGCGAAATAATAAAAATGTGCTGAGGCCGGAGATGAGCACCTTCAAGATGGACATCAAGACCATCGAAACCATTCCTGCACTTTTCGGTGAAGTGGATATCATTAAGGCCATCCAGCTGCTTCCCGGGGTGCAGTCGGTCAGCGAAGGATCGAGCGGTTTCAGCGTGCGGGGCGGCGCACCGGATCAGAACCTTATCCTTCTCGACGGGGCCAATGTTTACAATGCCTCCCACATGCTCGGATTTTTTTCAGTGTTCAACAATGATGCAATCAAAGATGTTAAGCTTTACAAAGGTGATATTCCCCCGGCCTACGGCGGCAGGCTCTCATCGGTGCTTGACATCCATATGGAAGAGGGCAATTCAAAGAAACTGGAGATCAACGGCGGTATCGGACTAATCTCCAGCCGGCTCACCATTGAAGCCCCCATCCTCAAAGACCGCTGTTCATTCATCGTTTCCGGCCGCAGGACCTATGCCGACCTTTATCTTCCCCTTTCCTCCAACAAGGCGCTGCAGAATAACAAGCTTTACTTCTATGATCTGAATGCCAAGATCAATTATAAGTTCGGAGACAAAGACCAGATCTTCCTTTCAGGATATTTCGGGAGGGATGTATTTAAAAACCAGTTCGCCGGTATGCAATGGGGCAACGGCACCGGTACCCTGCGTTGGAACCACTTGTTCACGAAAAAGCTCTTTGGTAACTTTTCTGCCGTTTACAGTGATTACCGGTACCGGATCGACGGCGGAAGCGGCAGCGAAAGCGATGTTACGGCCTTTCAGTGGAACGCCAGCCTGAAGGATATCGGGGTGAAAGGAGATTTCAGCTATTTCGCGAATACCAAAAATACGATCAAATTCGGCGTGTCAGCCACCTACCATATCATCGATCCCGGCGTTGCAAAGGGCACAGGTTCATCGGTGTTTAATGAAATCAGTGTTCAGCACAATTATGCACTTGAAACCGGGCTTTACGCCGGCAATGAAGAGCGCCTCGGAGATTATTTCACCTTAAAATACGGACTGCGGTTCTCCATGTTCCAGAATGTCGGCCCGGATACCGTCTTTCAGTATGACGCCAATTACAATACCAGCGGAAATACGGCCTACAACTCAGGAACATTTTATCATACCTATTACGGACTTGAACCCCGGGTGGGATTGCTTTTCTCCGTCAATGACAAATCTTCCGTAAAAGCCAGCTATTCCAGGACCAACCAGTACATGCAGCTCGCCCAGAATTCAACGGTCGGTACACCATTGGATATCTGGTTTCCTGCCAGTCCGAACGTAAAGCCCCAGATCAGCGACCAGGTTGCACTGGGATATTTCAGGAATTTCAGGAGGAATACGATTGAAACCTCCTGCGAGGTCTATTACAAATGGATGCAGCATGTGATCGATTTCAAGGATTATGCGGTTCTGCTGCTCAACGACACGCTGGAAGGGCAGTTGAGAATTGGGAAAGCATGGTCGTATGGCGCAGAGTTCCTTGTCAGGCTGAATGAAAAGAAGCTGAACGGCTGGGTCAGTTATACCTATTCAAGGGTATTCCGGCAGGTGGCTGAGATTAACAACGGAAACTTCTATCCGGCGCCTTATGACAAGCCGCACAACGTTGCCATCGTTTTAAATTACAGGATCTCGAAGAGGTTCCTTGTTTCCGCGAACTGGGTCTATTCCACGGGGAATCCGTTGACGTTCCCCATTGGCAGGGCCGAGATCGGCGGAAAAATCTTTCCCATCTATTCTGATCGCAATGCTTACCGTTACCAGGCCTATCACCGACTGGACCTATCCATGACCTTTTATTCGAAGCAGAAGCCCGGGCGGAAATTCGCCTGGGATCTGAATGCCTCCATCTACAATGTTTACAACCGGCATAACACCTGGTCCATTGAATTCGTGCAGGATAAGGTGAATCCGAATGTGACCAGTGCTGAAAGAGTCTATTTATTCGGGATCATACCCTCCGTCACCTTTAATTTCCATTTCAACAATGAATAAGCGCTTCCTATACATCCTGGTTCTTGCAGCGGCAGCAGCATCCTGCACAGAGAAGATCGACCTGAAACTGGATTCGACCTATACGCGTCTTGTGGTCGACGGACACATCACCTCCGATTCCATGGCTCACTTTATCAGCCTGACCAAAACCTCGGATTATTTTTCCAACCAGCCTTCGCCAAGGGTCACAAATGCGACACTGTCACTCAGTGACGGAACAAATACATTTCCTCTTACAGAGACCGTTCCGGGTCAGTCAGGCATTTACAGCACCGACCCGAAATTTGCAGGGATTATCGGGAAGACTTACACCCTGAATATCTCACTGCCGGAAGTCATTGCAGGCACGACTGAATACACCGCATCCTCCGAACTTATCGGGGTTACAAAGCTTGATTCGATTCAGGCTGTTTTCCGTTCAGATATCGGCAAGGATGGAATCTGGCAGGTGAAGGTATTTGCCCAGGATCCCCCTGGAAGCAGAAATTATTACATGATGAACCTTTACCGGAACCATAAGCTCTGGTCCGACACCATCACAAAAGTCGGGATCACCGATAACCAGTTCTTCGCCGGAAATTACATCCCGGGCGCCGATGCTTTTTACATCAACAACAGCAACAAGTGGGAAACCCTCTACCCCGGAGATACTGTCACGCTTGAGTTATCCGCGGTTACGAAAGAATATTATGATTTTATCGGCCAGGTCCAGTTCGCAGGCATCAGCATTCCTTTCTTCAGCGGCCCCCCCGCCAATGTTGTGGGTAATATCAGCAATGAAGGGGTTGGGTTCTTTGCGGCGTACTCAAGCAGTTTTGCCTCGTGCATTGTTAAATAGCGAAATGGCGAGATAGCGAAAAGTCATAGGTCATGTGTCAAAAGTTGGAAAATATAGTCTGTGACTAATCCCTGCCTGCGGCAGGCAGGTGTGAACATCTGTGTAATCTGTGGTGAAAAAAGAAACTTTAAGAACTTTATGAACTTTATGAACTTTATAAACTTAAAGAGAACCATCTTAGGCCTGTTTATACTGATTTCTTTTGAGGGTTTTTCACAATCGAAAGAGATGATTGAGAAGATCAAAGGCTCGTGGGCAGGACCTCTGAAAGTCGGGGCGGCAGAACTTACTGTTGTGATCAACATCACGGCGAATGAAAAAGACAGCCTGATCGTCACCATCGACAGTCCCGACCAGAGTGTTAACGGCATTGCCACTTCGAAGGTCCGTGTCACCGGAGATTCGCTGATCGTCAAATCAAAAGTCCTGAAGGCGACTTACAAGGGTGCGTTCGGAAGTGATTTCACGGAGTTAAAAGGCACCTGGACACAGTCTTTTACCGAATTTCCCCTGAATCTTCATCATTCCTTTGAGAAATACAGCGTCAAACGGCCGCAGGAGCCTAAACCTCCTTATCCGTACATTGAAAAAGAGGTTGTCATTAAAAACGAAAAAGCGGGTGTTGACCTCGCCGGGACCCTGACCCTGCCGGAACAGGGCGGACCTTTTCCTGCAGTGATCCTGATCACCGGATCGGGGACTCAGAACCGGGATGAGGAGATGATGGGGCATAAGCCATTTCTCCTTCTGGCAGATTATCTTACACGAAGAGGGATCGCCGTGCTGCGTTGTGATGACCGTGGTTTTGGTAAATCAACCGGGACGATGAATGCCGGGACGACCCTTGATTTTGTCTCCGATGTTGTTGCTGAATTTAATTTCCTGAAGATGCAGAAGGAGATCGATACCACGCGGATTGGTCTTGCCGGTCACAGTGAAGGCGGGCTGATTGCTCCTATCGTGGCCTCAAAGCAAAAGGATGTGGCTTTTATCATACTTCTTGCAGGGCCGGGCGTTACGGGCGAACAGATCCTTCTGCTGCAAACGGCGCTGTTAAACCGAAAAGCCGGGTTGAGCGAAAAAGACATTGAATTCGAGGCCAAACTGAGAACAAAGATCTATACTGCGATCAGGAAGAACAACGATAATGAAAAAGCCGCCAAACAGATCAAACTGATCCTGAAGTCTGCCAAAAAGAAAAACCCAGATGGGAATGGCCTCGTTAAGATCACGGATCAGCAAGCCGACCTTTTTATCCAGCAATGCACCACGCCATGGTTCAGGATGTTCCTTGTCCTGGATCCGGTCGATTACCTTTCACAAACGAAATGTCCCGTTCTGGCGCTGAATGGTTCGCTGGATCTCCAGGTCCCGGCAAAGGAGAACCTCAAGGCCATTGAGAAAGCGCTGATATACGGCGGAAATTCACAATACACCATCGAAGAGATTCCGGGGCTCAACCATCTCTTCCAGCATGCCACAACCGGAAACATAGATGAATACGGGAAGATTGAAGAAACAATGTCGCCGGAGGTGCTGGAGAAGGTTGCCGACTGGATCAGCAAAATAGCGAAAAGCGAAATAGTGAAAAGCTCTGTGAGCCTCTGTGTCTTCTCTGTGTAACTCTGTGTAATAATTTTTATAGAAAAAAAGAGGCCAACATTTCTGAAGGCCTCTTTTGCTTTTAAATAAGTTTCCGGTTATTTCACAACGATCATTTTGCGGGTGAGTTTTCCGGTGGAAGATTGCAGGGTGTAATAATAAACTCCTGCATTAAAACCGGAAATGGACACTGTCACGTTGCTGGTTCCTGCCGGGTAAACGCCGTCACTGATATGGCTGATCATTCTGCCATTCACATCATACAGATCCAGCGAAATGCGGTCAGACGCCGGAAGTGAGAAGGAGATGACGGTCTGGTCAGCGGCCGGATTCGGCATGTTCTGGCTAAGTGTAACATTTCCTTTCGAAGAATTTTCATTCACCCCGACGGCATAATCCATGAACCAGTGCCATGCCCTGTTGATGACATCGTTGGCTACAGCGGTGGTCTGGATCATCTCCAGGCCGAAGCCGAAGTAACATATTTTCGCGCCATTCTTCACAGTGCGGATGGCAGAAATTTTCGACAGTGCCGTATTGTAATAGAATGTTGTTGTTGCATCTGCCAGGGGCGCAATCTGGTCGGGGTACATGTATCCTCCAAACACATCCACGACATTCGATGTAGCTACCATTCCGAAAACAGAATCGCTCACATTTGCGACCATCTTGTTGTTGGCTGTGCTTCCGTCGTCGATCCATTGTGCCTCCAGGTAGTTGGTATAGAGGTCCTGGGTTGCTGTGGTTCCGTGGCTTCCGCTCTGTCCGCTCATGATGTCCCAGCCAATATCCTGTCCTGCGACCAGTACATCCCCTCCCCCATTGATAAAGGCTTTCAGCGCAGTGGCTTCCGGATCGGTGAAGGCAGGGAAGGTCCAGGATACGTTGTAAAAAATATCCTTTACCTCGGTAAGAATTGCAGCATGTGATGCCCTGACAAAAAGATCGGATGCCATCACCGCATTGTAGGTGCTTCCGGCGGCCAACAGTCCGTTCACATAAACTGCCTGGTGTTGCTTTGCAATACCATCGCCGGCAGCATTAACCAGCAGGGTATTCACGTTCGACAGAACATAAACAGTAAAATATTTGGTCGGCGCATTCGGATTGTTCACCGATCTCATCTCCAGCGTGTAGGAATAAAATCCAGAAGTATCACCGGGTATGACCTCCAGTTCGAAATCCTTTGCCGTTCCTTTTACAAGGTTCATGGCAACACTGTCGGGATAGGGATTGGCATCCACGGTGAGGTGTGCGCTCCAGTCCGACGGTGCATTTGAAACCAGTTTGACAATGAATGGCTCACTCCCCGTCAGGTTGCTGTTGGCCTGAAGTGAAAATACAGTACTGGTTGCGGGGTGACCCAGCGCCATTGTGCTGTCGGAGGTTGTGATATCTCCTACGTAAAGGTTCGTTCCGCCGATGGCATCAACAACATCGCCGGAGAGAATTTCCTGGTGGCTTTCGGTAACAAATGCAACCACCTGGCATTTTGAAACGATGCAGGGAATACTGTTATAATCTGCAGGAACTGTATAAGTGTAAGTTTTCTCCACCAGAGAACCTGTTGTGGTCGTCGTGACTGCATCGCCCCATTGCCCAGTGATCAGGTAACGCAGCATATGCATATGTTCATAATTGTTGCCTGCGCCGCCACCGGTTTGCGGACCAAAGATATGATCCTGGATCAAAGCAACGTTGATGTAATTCGTTGTAGTGGCGCTGTTCCCGGTATAGTAAAGCTCAACATGCACAGTAAGTTCGCGGGTTAAACTGTCGAAACCGGAGGTGATCCCCACGTTAACCGGCGAAACCTGTCCGAGAATGATGTTTGAAGAATTTGTCCAGTCCCCCCTGCCGAGGGCGGTTATTCCTCCCATGAAAACATGCCGGTTGACGGTCCCGGAAGGATAGCCTGAGAGGCCTGTCTGCGCTGCAAGCGGATCGCCGAAAGGGGTACGATAGTCAGGCTCACTTCCGCTCGGGACGGCATAAGAACCCTGGTGAACGGAAATCACCGCTGCCCTGCCGGGATTGTTGTTAAGGATCGCCTGTGCGATCACATGTCCCTCCGGACAGTACTGGCAATGGATCCCGGTATAGTCTTCAAGGACGACATTTTTGTTCAGCGTGTTCGTGGTCACGAGGGTCTGCCCGCTCGCCGCGAAGAAAAAGGCAATAATTAAGGAGAATGTGGTAAAAATCTTTTTCATGGTGAAGGATTTTGATTTCAGTTTAGATTCATGACAAAAGTACAATTATTCATCAACCGTCGGACTGATGGAATTCCAATTTTTACTAACTTTGATTACTTTTAAAAGCGAACAGTGAATACTGAACAAATAACAACTAACAGCTATGGCGAGTTCTTTGGATGCAATCTCCCCCATTGACGGACGCTACCGGAAAGTGACGGAGCCGCTGGCGGCTTTTTTTTCCGAATCCGCGGTCATCCGTTACCGTATCCTTGTGGAAGTGGAATATTTCATCTCCCTTTGTTCGATTCCTCTTCCGCAACTGAAAGGATTCAATAAGAAGTTCTTCCCGGAACTGAGGTCGCTTTACAAGCAATTCCAGCCGGAATATGCTGTCAGGGTAAAGGAAATCGAAAAGATTACAAACCATGATGTGAAAGCCATTGAATACATCCTGCGGGAGAAATTCGATGAGTTCGGGATCGGTCAGTACAAGGAATTCATTCATTTCGGGCTGACATCGCAGGACATCAACAACACGGCGTTTCCGCTTGCGCTGAAAGAGGCTTTCCTTGATGTTTACAAGCCGATGCTGGACGAGATCCTCGCAGTGCTGAAGCAGAAAAGCAAAGAATGGAAAAAGGTTCCGATGCTGGCGCGTACGCACGGGCAGCCGGCATCGCCCACCACGATCGGGAAAGAACTGTATGTTTTTGCAGAGCGGCTGGAAAAGCAGATGAACCTGCTGGAGACGATCCCTTCTTCGGCAAAATTCGGCGGGGCCACCGGAAATTTCAATGCCCACCATGTGGCGTATCCTTCCATCGACTGGATCGGGTTTGCGGACAAGTTTGTGCAGGAATCGCTGGGACTTGAGCGGTCGACCACTACCACCCAGATCGAGCATTACGACAATCTGGCCGCCCTGTTCGATAACCTGAAACGGATCAACACCATCCTGATCGATTTTTCAAGGGATATCTGGACCTACATCTCGATGGATTATTTCCGGCAGAAGGTAAAAAAGAGTGAAGTCGGCTCATCAGCCATGCCACACAAGGTGAACCCGATCGATTTTGAGAATGCGGAGGGAAACCTCGGGATGGCCAATGCCATCTTTGAACACCTGTCGGCCAAGCTGCCGGTATCGCGCCTGCAGCGCGACCTTACCGATTCCACCGTGATCCGGAATACAGGAGTGCCACTGGCCCATTCGGTGATCGCCTTCCGTTCGCTGCTCAAGGGCATCGACAAGCTGATCCTTCATGAAGAAAAGATGGAAAAGGACCTTGACGAGAACTGGGCCGTGGTTTCAGAAGCCATCCAGACCATCCTCAGGCGGGAGAATTACCCTGACCCCTTCGAAGCACTGAAAGGGCTGACCCGTGGAAAATCGAAAATCGATAAAAAGATGCTGCATAAATTCATCGACGGACTCGACGTTCCCGTCAAAATAAAAAATGAATTAAAGAAGATCACACCGGCCAACTATACCGGGATCATCCCGTTCTGATTCAGAAGTATCTTTACATATTTGATAAGCGATAAGCGATAAGCGATAGGCGATAGGCGATAGGCGATAGGCGATAAGCGAAAAGCGAAAAGCGAAAAGCGAAAAGTGAAAAGTCAAAAAAATTAATACAGGCATAGGAAGGATGAAAGTCAGTGGCTTCACCATTGTCAGAAATGCCATTAAATACGATTACCCGGTGGTGGAGTCGATCTGCTCGATCCTTCCCCTGTGCGACGAAATGGTTGTTGCCGTTGGAAATTCTGATGACGGCACACGGGTGCTGGTGGAATCGATTGGTTCTGACAAGATCCGGATCCTCGATACCGTGTGGGACGAATCGCTGCGGAAAGGAGGCGAGGTCCTTGCCGTCGAAACAAACAAGGCCTTTGATGCCATTTCCCCCGAAAGCACATGGGCCGTTTACATCCAGGCCGACGAGGTTTTGCATGAAGCATCTTATGAAATTTTGCGAAAGGCAATGGAAACCCGTAAAGATCATCCTGAAGTAGAAGGCTTTGTTTTTGATTACCGGCACTTCTTCGGTTCGTATGATTTCATCGCCGATTCACGCGACTGGTACCGGCGGGAAGTCCGGATCATCAGGAACAACAAGGCAATCCGCTCCTATAAAGATGCACAGGGATTCCGCAGGGAAGGGAAGAAACTTAATGTGAAAACCACCTGCGCCGTGATGTGCCATTACGGATGGGTCAAGCCTCCTGAATCGATTCGGTCGAAACTGGAATACTTCCATACACTCTGGCACGATAAAGAATGGATGGAGAAGAACAGGGAGCAGGCGGGTTCGTTTGATTATTCCCAGATCGATTCACTTTCAAGGTTCAATGGAACTCATCCCGAAACCATGAAGAAAAGAATAGCGGAAAAGAACTGGGAATTCACCTTCGACCCGACAAAGAAAAAGTTCCCGCCAGTCGCAAGAATGTTGCATGCGATTGAGAAGGTGACAGGCTGGAGGGTTGGGGAGTACAAGAATTATAAAATAGCGAAGTAGCGAAATAGCGAAAAGTCATATGTCATATGTCATATGTCATAAGGTCTCAAAGTTTGTCTGTGACTAATCCCTGCCTGCGGCAGGCAGGTGTGAAAATCTGTGGAATCTGTGGTGAAAAACAAATAGCTAAATCGTGAAATTGAGAAATAGCGAAAGAAAGAACTTTACAAACTTTATAAACTAAACCCCTTATTTCATAAACATTTTAGGGATAATCTTCTTAAATTTGTAAAAAATATCACTCTATGGATCTAAGTAAGATTTTATCGATCTCGGGTAAGCACGGATTGTTTAAGGTTGTTTCGCAGCTGAAGAATGCAGTCCTTGTTGAATCAATCATTGACCAGAAAAGGTTTCCGGCATTCGCACATGAGAAGATCAGCTCGCTGGAAGAGATCGCTGTGTTTACTGCAACGGAAGACAAGCCGCTGAAGGATATCCTGAAGGCCATGTACGAGAAGCAGGAAGGGAAACCTGGCCCCGATGTAAAATCAGACAATAAGGTACTGCAGGCATTTTTCCAGGAAGTGGTTCCGGATTATGACACGGAAAGGGTTTACGTTTCCGACATCCGGAAGATCATTGGCTGGTATAATCTCCTGGCAGAAAATAATCTGCTCGATTTTACCGAAAAAGAGGAGGGAAAAGCGGAAGAAAAAGCACCGGAACCGGCCGAAACTGCAGAAGAACCTGTGAAGGAGAGTCCAAAGAAAAGGAAAGCTGCAGAAGTAAAGGAAGAAACGAGTGAACCGGAGAAGAAGAAAGCGCCTGCTGCAAAGAAAAAATCTAAACCGGATCAGTCATAAATTATCCCGGGAATAAATTCCAGCCATAATAACCAACGTAGATGAGCGTCAAGAAGCTCCTTCACGACCTCGTTGTCCTGAAGAATGAACACCTGAACCGACGGCATTTTGTTTTGGAGTTGAAAGCTCCGGAACCCCTGCCGGAAATTCTTCCGGGGCAGTTTGTTCAGGTGCTGGTGGAGGATTCTCCAACAACTTTTTTACGGCGTCCTTTTTCGATCCACGGATATGATCCTGCAAACAATACTTTCCAGCTCCTGATCCAGATCAAAGGCAAAGGAACACATCATCTTTCCCTTTTAAAAGAAGGAGACAAGCTGAACGTGATGTATCCGCTGGGTAATTCATTTTCATTTCCCGGCGGGAAGAATGTGCTGCTTGTTGGCGGCGGCTGCGGGGTTGCACCCCTCCTGTTCCTGGGACAATGGCTGAAAGCCGCGGGGGTGAATGTCACACTCCTTACCGGCTGGAAACGAAAAGAAGATATTTTCGAAGAAGAGGCTTACCGTGCCTGTGGGGAGCTGCTTGTCACAACCGAAGACGGTTCTGCAGGTGAAAAGGGAATGGTGACCGGTCATTCAGTATTCAAATCAGGCCGGGCATTTGACCGTATCTATTCCTGCGGCCCCGACCGGATGATGAAAGCCGTAGCACACATCGCCACACGGAAAGGCATTGAATGCGAGGTCTCGCTTGAAAACACGATGGCCTGCGGCTTCGGCGTCTGCCTCTGCTGCATCACCCCGACTAATCACGGGAATCAGCGGGTTTGCATCGAAGGGCCGGTGTTTGATGCCAAGGAACTGGGATGGTAAAAGGTTGACAAGTACGAAGTACAAAGTAAGAATGAAGGACAAAGTATAAAGTACATATTATGATTGCGTATGACATATGACGTATGACGTCTGACAAATTATAGAAATGACTGACCTCTCAATAAACATCGGCAACCTCAAACTGAAAAACCCCGTCATGACGGCGTCGGGGACGTTCGGCTACGGGGAGGAGTTCCGGGATTTTATCGACCTGGGGCGGCTGGGAGGGATCGTGGTAAAGGCGGTGACCGGGAACAACCGCGATGGCAATGCCTACCCGCGCATGGCGGAAACTCCAGCCGGGATGCTGAATTCGGTCGGACTGCAGAACAAAGGGGTGGATCATTTTGTAAAGGAGATCTATCCAAAAATAAAGGATTTCGATACCGTCATCATTGTCAATGTATCCGGTTCAACGATTGATGAATATATTGAAGTTGCCGAACGGATCAATGAGCTGGAGAAGATCCCGGCCATCGAGCTGAACATCTCCTGTCCGAATGTAAAACAGGGCGGAATGGCCTTCGGCACCATTCCTTCCACTGCCACGGAAGTCACGGCAGCAGTAAAAAAAGTATATAAAAAAGATCTCATCGTAAAGCTCTCCCCCAACGTAACCTCGATCGGAGAGATGGCAAAAGCTGTTGTTGACGGTGGTGCCGATATGATCTCCCTCATCAACACCCTGCTCGGGATGGCCATTGATGCCGAAAAGCGGACGCCGGTGCTTTCCACCATCACCGGCGGATTGTCAGGCCCAGCCATCAAGCCCGTTGCCCTGCGGATGGTTTACCAGGTTTCAAAAGCAGTAAAGGTTCCTGTTATCGGCATGGGCGGCATCATGAACGCTACCGACGCCATCGAGTTCATGCTGGCAGGCGCCTCCGCCGTACAGGTTGGCACCGCCAATTTCATCGATCCGACGGTCACCATGAAGATCATCGATGGGATTGACGCCTACTGCAGGCTCCATAAAATTGCCGCCGCACGGGATCTGATCTTCGCGTTAAATACGTAAAAGAAAGGTTAATCTCCGATTTCCTCTTTAACCACAATAGACACAATAGAACACATTAGTATTTCACATATTCTATTGTGCCCTAATGTGCCTAATGTGGTGAAAAAGAATTACCATTCTCTTTAGTTAAAAACCCTAATTTTATCTTTTTAAAATACAAATGGCCATGATCCTCAATGCAGGCTATGTCCAAACCGATCCACTGTTCGGCCAAAAGGAGAAGAACTTCGCACAGGTTGAAGACCTTCTTACCAGCGTTAAAGCCGACCTGATCGTTCTTCCTGAATTGTTCGCAACCGGTTACACCTTTACCTCAAAAGATGAGGTCAGATCGCTGGCCGAAGAAGCGAGTCCCGGGAGTGATACATTTCGATTCCTCAGCCGACTTTCGATTCAAACAGGAGCAATCATTGTAGCAGGATTCATTGAAAAGGAAGATGATTCCATTTACAATGCCTCGATGATGGTCAGCAACAACGAACTGATTGGCGTTTACCGGAAGATTCATCTTTTCAACAAAGAAAAGCTCTGGTTCTCACACGGAAACAAACCGCTAAGGACCTGGAAGGTCCGTAATCTCAATATAGGGATGATGATCTGTTTCGACTGGATCTACCCCGAGGTTTGCAGGTCGCTGGCGCTGCAGGGCGCTGAAGTCATTGCACATCCCTCCAACCTTGTGATGCCTTATTGCCAGGCTGCCATGGTAACCCGCTGCCTCGAAAACCGGGTCTTTGCAATCACCGCAAACAGGATCGGGAAAGAACAGCGCGGTGATGACCATTTCATCTTCACCGGAGAAAGCCAGATAACTGCACCCGACGGATCGATCCTCTCAAAATCCGCTACCTGCAAGACTTCTGTAGAATTTATTCAACTCGACGTTAGCAAGGCTACCGACAAAAAGATCAATCCTTTCAACGACCTGCTCAACGACCGGAGGCCGGAACTTTATTCGTGACAAATGACAGGTTACAGGTTACGAGTATCACGCAAAGACCGCAAAGATGAAACGCAAAGTTCGCAAAGGGATTGATTTCTGGTAGTTACTCTCTGCGTTCTTTTCGAAATTCTTTGCGTTCTTTGCGAGAAACGCACTTTTAAGACAAGTCCCGATGAAATGGCACTACTGATAAACCATATTCCCGTGATCCCCATCGGGGATCCATTATTGTAAAAATAACGTTGACCAATATCATCACATCCCTGGAGGGGATGCATAATCCTGCTATTCCATTATGGATTTCCTACGGAAATTTGATTGTGGCTTTTCTCCGTTCTACTACAAAAATGGATTTCCTGCGGAAATCTTTACCTCACAATAGTAATGGCCTTCAACCAAAAAATAATTAAAAATTCTGTTTCGTGAACCGTGTTCCGAAATCGCTTTTACAACGTAGTGTAGCAATCAAAGAAGATCGGTCAGCAAACTACTTCCCGTCAGTAACTTTAATAAATTTCCCGTACCGGCCGTTAAGACCGTTTGAATCAGTTAATCTTACAAGGTAGATGCCCGGGGTCAGGCCCGAAACATCGATTTCCTTTTTATCACTTTGTTCAATCAATACCTTCCCTTCCGGAGAGTACAACGTCACCATGAAATATCCTTCACCGGTTTCAAGGAATATATGGTCAGAAGCCGGGTTGGGATAGATCGTAAAGTCACCCGCTATCGTTTTGTGACCGGTTCCTGCAATAACATCCCGGAGCAGGAAGGCGGGATGAAGGTTCTGTGAAGTTGTGTTCCCGACCGAATCCATCAGCATCACCATCAGATCGATCAGGGCAGAATCAGAATAGCTGTTCATCACCGGTGTGAGATCCGCTTCATAAGGCATTCCGCAGGTTGAGTCCAGCTTTGCCGGGATGGAATTCACGGGAAGTGAGGTCCATGTTGTCTCGTCATAATTTTTATAGAAAAGCTGGACATCAGCCAAGGAATGGTAAATGCGCTGATACGATGGAGTATATTCCCAATCCGCAGCTGTAAAGCTGACTTTGGCCGGGTAACCGCGTACAATCTCTGGGGACACATTATCTCCCTGCTGCACCTTAAATGCCATCATGGTCGGAGAACAGGCATCCGTGGGGTTCGCCAGGTCGAACGTCAGAGTGGTCTGGAGGAAACCCTGCTTCCCGTAAAAGAGGTAGTTGCTGTCGTTCAGGATAACGCTGTAAATACCGGTGCCGGGAGTATAATAATAGATCTCAAAACTGTTGCGCGCAGAGTCCTGGTAAATCATAATGTTTTCATCCCATATCTGATAGGTGCACAAGGGAACATCCACATACCGTCTTTCGTTGCTCTGCCCTCGAAAATGGGAATAAATATCGATAAATGGTTGTCCGGGCTTGTTGACCTGCCACGTGACGTTGAACGGGGCGGTGTTCCCAACCGTCACCGCTTCACCGGGCGATATCCGGTAATCGGATTCCACCGGCGGATAGTTGCCCTGGGTGCTGAATATAAGATCATTGGTTTTATACAGATAGGTAATCGGGGTCATGATATCGGTCATGTGTGTTGTGGACATGGGATTCAGGCCGAGATGATCGATAAATGTTGCAAAAAAGGATTTGTTGGAATCGACGGGAGACTGGTTCAGGTATAGGATCACTGAATCGGTTTCCGAGCTGGGATAGTCATCCCATAGAAATGCCCCCACAAATGTGTCCACGGATCCGGTCAGGGAATCATTTGAAACAGGGCCATAGCCCCAGGCCAGGTAAAAGTCCTTCCCCGACGGCGCGGAATTCAGGATCTGCATCGAGTGCTTCATTTCCGAAGGATCGCTCGTCAGCGCAGTATCACTGGTTACTCCGCTCAGGACAGGATATGTGATAGAATATTGTTGATAAAGCTTCTTTTTCGTGACAAAGATCCTGTTCATCAGGATCTTCATATTGGGTGGGATATCGGACACCATGATGGAGTCCGGCACAAACCCGGAGTAACAATAGGAAGAATACGGTACCTTGGAAGGCTCATCAAATTCCACATTGACACCAAAACCATCTCCTGAATCCCCAGACTGCCCCTGCAGGGTATCGCCATACTCGTCAAGGGCAACGAGCCGGATCTGGTGATTTGCGGATGAAGACAGGATGGTCGTATCCATATCCGTGTACACAAGAAAATGACCGTCGAAAATATAACGTTGGACAATAAATCCATCCATAGAGCAAAAAAGCTGATAGTATCCGGCGGGCATGTCAGCCTCAAGCGTCGTGGAATTGACCCAATTCATGTTATAGTTGCTTAAGAACATAGTGTCAGCATTCACGCAAAGCAGATCATTAAAACCGTTTGCCTGATCAAAATGGAAAACGATATGGTTTGTCTGTAAGGGCTTTTTGCTCCCAGCAAGAAGTTTCGCTTCCCTTGCGTCACGATCATTTTGGAAGGGATTATAATACCTTGCCGGCTTGCCGGCATGCCGGGCGACGGAATGAGAATACTTTCCGTTGGCAAGCCGGTGAATGTCTGAAACCGTTTGAACATTGGATAAATTGGTTTGGAACTGTGCGGCTGTGAGGCAGGAGATGGAGATAAGGCAAAGGATCAGGAAGGAGGTTTTCATGGGGCGGATTTATAAATTCAGATGAAGATTATCCGGGAATGAGCTGTTGGGACGAACGGAAAACCGCGCTAATGTAAAAAAAAACGTTTCCAAATTTACTTACCAACCAATTAATTCAAAAATAATAAAAATTGAATTACCCAGGACGGAGGTCGGAGGTCGGAAATCTGAAAAATCCGTGTAATCCCTGCCTGCGGCAGGCAGGTGTGTAATCTGTGGTAAAATTCAATCTTCATTTCCGCACAATTTCATGAGTACCTTCTTACGATTTTACGATCTTACCATTTAAAAAAATTTCAAAAAACGTATTACTTTTTCCTGATTTCCGGATTAAGGATAAAACATAAAATGGAAAATATTGATACGAAATCGCCCCTGCCGGCGGAGTCCATCATCAGGAAAATATATTGGGTCAGGGGAGAAAAGGTTATGCTGGATGAAGATCTGGCTGAGCTTTACGGAGTTGAAGTCAAACGTCTGAAAGAAGCTGTCAGAAGGAATCTTAAGCGGTTTCCAGCGGATTTCTTACTCGCATTGACTTGGGAAGAGTATCATTCTTTAAGGTCGCAATATGCGTCCTTAAAGAGGGGGCAGCATTCAAAGTTCCGTCCGTTTGCCTTTACCGAGCAAGGTGTTGCAATGTTATCCTCTGTGCTGCATTCAGATGCTGCAATTCTTGTGAATATTGCCATTATAAGGGCATTTGTTTATATCAGGAAAATTCTTGAACTGGACTCGGTGCTTCGCCTGAAAATTGATGAACTGGAAAAGAATGTGGCTTCTCATAATGAAAAAATAGAGCTTATTTTCCAGGCACTAAAACAGTTTATGGGAAAAAAAGACGAACCAAGTATACCAAGAAGAAGGATTGGGATAAAATTGAGATAGATGACCGATAAGAGTTAAACCGTATATCGTGTACCGTGTACCGCTATATAACATTCACCTCGGTCTCCAGCAGAACCCCAAACTTTTGATAGACGGAATCCTTGACCTCCTGCGAGAGCTGCAGGATCTCCTGACCGGTGGCGTTTCCATAATTGACAAGCACCAGCGGCTGGTTCGGATGAACGCCGGCATCCCCTTCCCTTTTGCCTTTCCAGCCGCACGATTCGATCAGCCAGGCGGCGGCCAGTTTGATTCCATCATTTTGTGGAAAAGAGACGATGGCCAGGAACTTTTCCTTTAACTCCAGGAATTGACTTTCGGGTATGACGGGATTTTTAAAGAAGCTTCCTGCATTGCCTGCTACCAGAGGATCGGGGAGCTTGCGGCGCCGGATGGTGCAGACAGCTTCACGCACTGCAGCGATATCCGGTTTTTCAATATTCATTGCAACAAGCTCATCTTTGATATTCCCGTAATCCAGGCAAAGAACCGGATTTTTCTTCAGACGGAAAGTCACATCCAGAATAACATACCGGCCTTTATAAATTGTTTTGAAGATGCTGTCGCGGTATCCGAACCGGCATTCTTCATTGGTAAAGATCTTTTTCACGTTGGTCTGCAGGTCCCAGGAAGTGAGTTCAACCAACCTGTCTTTTATTTCAACTCCGTAAGCGCCGATGTTCTGAACCGGGCTGGTACCTGCATTCCCGGGGATCAGCGACATATTCTCCAGTCCGCCCCAGCCTTTCTCCACGCAAAACCTTACCAGGTCATCCCACTGCTCGCCGGCATTTGCCCTGACTAAAACTTCATCCTCATTTTCATCCGCCACCGTGATCCCTTTTGTCGATATCTTTAATACAGTTCCGGGAAAATCCTTTGTAAAGAGCACATTGCTTCCCCCGCCAAGGATCAGCAGCGGATGCCGGGGTTCATCAGGTCCTGTGAGGAATGCGATAATCTCTTCTGTGGTCTGAGCTTCGGCAAACCAGCGCGCCTTTGCATCGATCCCGAAGGTATTATACGGTTTGAGGGAAATGTTTTCGCGGATCTGCATGGCGGTTCGGAATTCCCTTCAAAATTAATTGAAATGCCTTTACCGGCGAAAGGATTTTTATTTTAGTTACTTTTGTATAAACTCACCCCCCTTCCCCCTCTCTTTAAAATAAAGAGAGGGGGTGGACGCCGGAGGCGGACGGGGGTGAGTTTATTTGATTCCTTGTGAAAAACGTAATAATCTCCGTCACCAACGACCTCACCACCGACCAGCGGGTGGACAGGGTGTGCAATACACTGATTAAAATGGGATTCGGGGTGCTGCTGGTGGGGAGGAAACTCAGGCAAAGCCTTCCTCTAAAACCCAGGAATTACAGGACGAAGCGAATGAAACTCCTGTTTACCAAAGGCCCCTGGTTTTATGCCGAATACAACCTCCGCCTCTTCTTCTTCCTTATTTTTCATAAAGCAGACCTCCTTGTATCCAATGACCTCGACACGCTGCTTGCCAATTACTTGGCATCAGTCCTGCGAAGGATTCCCCTGGTACATGATTGCCATGAATATTTCCGTGGTGTTCCTGAACTAAACCACAGGCCGGGAACGGTGCGTATCTGGAAACGAATTGAAGACTTCATATTTCCGAAACTGAAGAATGTTTATGCCGTCAATGCATCCATTGCAGAAATCTACCGTAAAGAATACGGTAACGAGGTCAGGGTGATCCGGAATGTGCCGTCGCGGAAACTTCCTGGAACCATAAGGAGAAACATCATCCCTGGCATTCCTGAAGGCGCAAGGATCATCCTTTACCAGGGATCGGTGAATGTGGACCGCGGACTCGATGAAGCCATTACGGCCATGCAATTCATGAAGACAAAGGCCATCCTGCTGATCATCGGCACCGGGGATGTGATCGATAAGCTGAAGCTTTTATCTGAAAATACCGGCGTCAGAGGAAAAGTGATCTTTACCGGGCCAATACTGCTGGAAGAGTTGCATGAATATACTGTCACGGCCGACATCGGCCTGTCGATTGAAAAAGATGTCAGCCTGAATTATCATTACTGCCTTCCGAATAAATTCCTCGATTACATACAGGCACAGGTACCGGTATTGGTTTCGCCATTGCCGGAAATGATGGCCATTGTTGAAAAATACGGGATCGGGGAAACGATTGAAAGCCATGATCCGAAGCACCTTGCCTCAAAATTTGATGCCATGCTGAATGACCATGACAAACTGGCCCTTTACCATGCGAACCTTGCGAAAGCTGCTTCCGACCTTTGCTGGGAAAACGAGGAACCGGAACTGATGAACATTTATCAACGATATGCCTGAACTGCATCTTCATATCATCTCCTTCACCATTCCATTTCCGCCCAATTATGGCGGGGTGATCGACGTTTATTATAAGATCAGGGCATTGCATGCGGCCGGGGTCAGGATCCATCTTCACTGTTTCGCTTACGACCGGGAACCTTCGGCTGAACTTGAGAAATATTGCCATAAGGTGCACTACTACCCAAGAAAAACAGGACTCTGGTCGGCGCTGGCATGGAAGCCCTACATCGTTTTCAGCCGCCGGTCGGACAAACTGCTGGAAACCTTGCTGAAGGATGATCACCCGATCCTTTTTGAAGGGTTGCACACCTGCTATTACCTTTCCCATCCGAAACTGAAAGAGCGGGTCCGTATTTACCGTGAAAGCAACATCGAACACCAGTACTATTTTCACCTTTCGAAGGCTGAAACAAACCTTCCGAGAAAGGCATATTTCTTCCTTTCCAGTCTCAAGCTCCTGGCATTCGAGGGAATCCTGTCGCATGCCACTATGATGCTGACCGTTTCAAAGGAAGATACGGATTATCTTTCGAGGAAGTTCCCGGATGTCCCGGTGGAATACCTTCCGAGCTTCCACAAAGACGATGATGTGAATATCCTTGCAGGAACCGGTGACTACGCACTTTACCAGGGGAACCTGAGCGTCGCAGAGAATGTGCAGGCGGCAGAATACCTGATGAAAGAGGTCCTGCCGGGAACGAATGTCCGGATGATTGTTTCCGGGCTGAACCCCTCGCCGGAACTGGTCCGCCTTGCCGGACGCTATCCCGATGTGACCCTGATCCCCAATCCCCCGGAAGAGACGATGAATGAGCTCATCCGTTCCGCGCAGGTCAACATCCTGGTGACATTCCAGCCGACCGGGCTGAAGCTGAAACTGCTCAATGCATTGTTTAACGGACGGTTCTGCCTCGTTAACCCGCAAATGGTGACCGGAACGGAACTTGGCGAATTGTGCGAAACCGGAACCACGGCTGCTGAACTGAAAACCAAATTAATCCGGCTGATGCACGGCTCCTTCGATGAGGAGGCGATCCGGGCACGGCGTGAGCAGCTGCTGAAATGGCATTCAAACAATAAGAATTGCAAACGACTCACGGATTTAGTATCTTTGCAAGTCTGGCGTTAATCTTTCTGAGCTTTCATCCAATACCGTCTTTATGAAACGAGCATGTTCGTTTAACGCAAACAAGGATGAAAATCTCACATGCGAGTTCCATCCAACATATAAAATCAAAATTATTTACGGATGAAAAGGATCCTTGTCCCTGTTGATTTTTCCGGGCATACAGATATCACCTGTTCTTATGCCCTTGAATTGGCCGGTGACAACGCCACAGAGATCCGTCTTTTTCACTCCTATTCCGATCCTGTCATCATGACCGACCGGAATTTCCCCGACACCATCGACATGAGTACCATGTACAACGAGGAGTTGCTGAAGGAGGTCTTTCACCAGGCGGAAAAGAAAATGGAATTGCTGGTACAATCCATCGGTGAAAAAATACAGAAAAGCAGCAGGAACAATATCGAACTTCAATCGACCGTCGTTGGTGGAATGATCGAACGCGAACTCAAAGACCTTTGCCTTGAATTTCATCCCGACCTGGTCGTAATGGGAACCCGCGGCTCGGGAAATACACTTCAGACGTGGGGAAAAGTATCGACCTACATCATCAAACATGCGAAAGTGCCGGTACTGGCCGTACCTGAAATAAACAAGTTTATGGGATTCAGGGAGATCATGCTTGCTGACGATCCGCTGGAACGTGTCGAAGGATCGATCCGAAAGATACTGGAACTTTTCGCCGGGTTTACCTTTCACATCTCATGTGTTCATTTCAGGACCAGGGAAGAAAAGAAAGAGGAAAAAGAGAAGCGTGAACTGCTGCGGGAAAAATTTGAAACTGAAGTGCGTTCCGGAAAGATCAGCTTTGAAATGGTTGCCGTGAAAGGCGAGAAGCAGAAAGCCATCAGCGAAGCAGCAGAAAAAGCATCTACCGATCTGATCGCCTTCCAACAGCACAGTCACGGGCTGCTGTATAACCTCTTTACAAAAGAAATCAAGCGCAAAGACCTCCGTGCCACCAACATTCCTTTGCTGGCATTGCCGGATTTCGCAGTAAAAAAATAAGCTGAACTATTTGAGCAGGATCCGCTGCAGGCGGTAATTATCGAACTCGTACATTTCCCAGTACTGGTTCTCGTATCCGTTTTCCTTGCCTGAAGAAGAAAAGCGGAAATCGGTCTGAAGGGATTTCATCCGGAGTTCCGGAATGCAGTGTCCGAACGACCGGCCGTACCTGTACAGAGCTGTCATGAAATAGTACGTAACATCGAATCCCTGGAAAGCCAGAGGATCCGGGTCGGTTTTATAACGCTCCTGGAACTGTGCCACAAATTTCTTCACCCCGGGATCATTGTAGTCGATGAAATAAGGCGCCATCACATGCGTATTCAGGTTCACCAGGTAATCGGCTTCGATATCATCGAACCGGTCCCACCTCGGCAAACCCAGCAGTGTCATGCTGAATTCGGTCCGGTGCTCATTCAGTTTCGTGACCACATCAAGTACATAGGACCTGTTGTTCGAAATCAGGATGATGATGTTCCCCTTTTTGCTTGTAAGAAGGCTGAGCACTTCGCCATATCCTTCGGCAAGGTGTGCTTCAATTTTCTTATCCTCCAGTTCGGTCATGATGCTGGTGGCCGTTGCCTTGTTGTTCCGCTGGTAATCGCTGATCACGATCACGTTGCTGTCGCTGTAAGAGGTTTCGATGAATTTGATCATTTCAGAAAACTGTGTCTTTACCGACGG
Organism: Bacteroidota bacterium; assembly: GCA_026391805.1. Lineage (GTDB taxonomy): Bacteria > Bacteroidota > Bacteroidia > Bacteroidales > FEN-979 > FEN-979. Next base: position 61,945 of record JAPLDJ010000011.1, read on the forward strand.
CCGCACCTTGAAGATCCTTGGATTTCCGATCACGATCGAGTCGCGTTCCGAAATCGGGTTTACAATGGTGATGTTATTTTTTGCGCCAAAATCGGCCAGCATATGAAAATTCCGCTGGAACATCAGCCCGATGATCAGGTCCATGTCTTTCAGTTCGGGCTTTTGCAGAAGCTTTGCAGTTTTAGCGGTATCCCGGTCGGCATCGTAAACATGGACGTTAAGCGAAACGCCGTTTTCTTTCAGGGAATCGAGCGCCATCCTGAACCCTTCATAGAACTGGATGAACTGAAGCGACCGGTATTCCTGTACAGAGGAGGCCTGTCCCCCATCGACATCCATCTGTTCCACTTCCCCGAGGTAGAGCGGGATCAGCAGGGCTACATTATAGACCGGCTTCATTGTGGAACGGTCCTTCCCGCAGGGGAGTTGTTCTTCCGTAACCGGCTTCGGCTGCTTTTTCGCCTCCTCCTGGTTCTTCTTCGACTGCTTCTTAGGGGGTTCCTCCGACTTTCCTGTCGGGATTTTAAGTTGCATCCCTGCTTTAAGGCCCTCTTTCACTTCCGGGTTTTCCTGGATGATATCCTTGACATCGACATCATAGGCCTTGCCGATCATGTAAAGGGTCTGGCCTTTTTTAACCGAATGGATGTAATATTCCTTTCCGTTGATTTTCTTGGTAACAGACGACCGCAACTGCTGCAGGGTTTCCTGCGCCAATAAGAAACCTGAGACAATTCCTGTAAAAAGAAGAAGCAATAAAATCGTCCTTTTCATAAATCTGTTCTTATTCCCACTCGATGGTGGCCGGCGGTTTTGAGCTGATGTCATATACCACACGGTTCACGCCCCTCACTTTATTGATGATCTCGTTGGAAATACGTGCAAGAACATCATACGGCAGCTGCGCCCAGTCGGCCGTCATCCCGTCGGTAGAAGTCACTGCACGAAGGCTGACGACATTCTCATAGGTACGTTCATCGCCCATGACGCCGACCGAGCGGATCGGCAGCAGCACCGAAAAGGCCTGCCACACCGTATCGTACAAACCGGTGTTATGGAGGCTGCCGATGAAGATGTCATCCACCTCCTGCAATAATTTTACCCGCTCGCGCGTGATCTCGCCGAGGATCCGGACAGCAAGTCCCGGTCCCGGAAAAGGATGCCGGCCGATCAGAATGTTCCGGATTTTCTTTGCTTCAGCCTCGAAAACATCGATGAAGATCTTGCCGATGATCTTCCGTTTCTTTTCCGGGTCGGCCACCCCTTCCAGCGCATCCAGGAAGAGGTCGGAAGCATCCACACCCTTTACGTTCAGGTGCATGTGACGGTAGGAATGGAGAACCTTCTCAAATTCATTCTTCCTGAGGAGACCATTGTTTACGAAAATGCAATGCAGGTTCTTGCCGATGGCCCGGTGCAGCAATACACCTGCAACGGTGGAATCGACACCGCCCGACAGGCCAAGGACGACCTGGTCATCGCCGATCTTCTCCTGAAGCCATTTAACCGTTGTTTCAATAAAGGATTCAGGTGTCCATGAACCGGCGCATCCGCAGATGCCGATGACAAAATTTCTTAATAATACTGCTCCTTCCGTAGTATGGTAGACTTCCGGGTGGAACTGGATGCCGTAAGTTTTTTCATCCTTTATGGAAAATCCGGCCACTTCGACATCGGAAGTGCTTGCAACGATTTTAAAGGTGGAAGGCGTGTTGAGGATGGTATCCCCGTGCGACATCCATACCTGGCTTCCGTCTGACATTCCTTTCATCAGATTGCTTGAACGGTCAATAAAGGAGAGGTTGGCCCGGCCGTATTCACGGTTGTTGGATGCCTTGACTTCTCCTCCGTCGTGCTGGGCCAGGTATTGCGCTCCGTAGCAGACTGCAAGAACGGGAATTTTCGGCCGGATCTTCGATAAATCGGGGATCAGCGCATTCTTTTCCCTCACCGAGTAAGGACTTCCCGAGAGGATCACCCCCTTTATCCAGTCCGTTATCTCCGGGATCTTGTTGTAAGGATGGATCTCGCAGTAGACATTCAGCTCGCGCACCCGTCGTGCAATCAGCTGGGTGTACTGTGAACCGAAGTCAAGGATAAGGATGGTTTCTTGCATAATGCAAATGTAATTAAAAGATAAGATTACCGGATAATTGTGGCCTGGTAAATGGATTCATTTCCAATACCATCCTTTACGACCATCCGGAGGTTGTTCTTGCCCACCCTGATGCGGTCGTCGAAGGCATAGATGAGACGTCCGCTTTTGGCATCAAAATCCATCAGGATCCATTTTCCGTTCAGGGTTCCGCGGTACGATTGTATGCCGGAAAGGTTGTCCGTGATCTTAAAGGAGATATCCCTTTGCTTGCTTACATTCTTGTTTTGGGCAACGTTGACAGGCTTTATCTGGGGTGGAACCGTATCGATTGCGATCCTGTAATCGCCGAACTCACGGATCTGAGTCTTCAGAAATCCATTTTCCATTTTCCCTCCCCTTCCTCCCAAATGACCTTCATTGTCAACCTTGACGATCAAAGCTTTTGAGGACAATGACGAGGGAATCCCATCTGCTTTAAGTGCCAGTGTGCTTGCAGAATGGATGGGTGTAAACTCGTTTTGCAGATGATAAACCCTCCCGAAAGCGCCAGGTGCTGCAGCCGATGCAGAAAAGATAAAGTCGAGGTCCTCATAAAGTGCATCAGCAGGAAGATCAAAAATGATCCCGTCGGAGGTAAAATGATTCGGTTTCCCGCACGAAAGAAGTGTTCCTTTCAGGGTTCTTTCATTCCTCATACGTCCACCCACAGGCAAATGGCTTTTTACCATGAAGGTCAGTTTCGAGGTGTTCCCGAAGGCATCTTTGACTACATAAATAACCTTGTGCAGTTTGTTATCATTGAAGTTCACGATGCCCCGGTTTAATCCCTTTCCGTACATCGACAATTTATTATTCGGGGCAATGTACGACCGCATGATCCGCTGGCCATTCCTCATGACCTGCGGATAATCGAGCAGGCTGTTGGCATAACGGGTCTCTGCAAATGCGAACCGTTCGAACTTCTGCGAAAAACAGAGGGCCGTATCCACGTAGAGTTCGATCAGGGAAATTCCGTCGCGGGAACCGGTATCATTGCTGAAATCGAAGGCCTGGATGCCGAAGATGATATTGCCGGAGACCTTTGTTGTATCCTTAGAAGTAACTCTGCAATCAGCACCGGAGGCATTTACAGGAAGCGTTGCCGCATTGCCGGTAAAGTTCACCATGCTCATCTCATCCAGCGGATAGATCCTCACGTTATAGATCTTCGGCGGAGTATTATCTTTGAACGGCAGTCCGAAAAGCATCGGGTTGATGATCTCCTGTGTGGCGGCATCCCGGATCTCGAAATGAAGGTGAGGTCCTTCCGAAAGACCTGTATTTCCTGAATAAGCGATGACATCACCCTTCTTCACCTTCAGAACACCGGGATCAACCGGTGAATCCAAAACAAACGACTCATTTTTGTACTGCTGCTCCCTGATCCATGCTCCGATGGCAGCATTGAAACCTTTCAGGTGGCCATAAAGAGAGGTAAACCCGTTGGGATGTGTTATATAGATTGCTTTACCGAACCCTCCGGACGAAATGTTGACCCTTGACACATATCCGTCGGCGATCGCGTAAACCGGTTTTCCTTCTTCACCTCCCGTCCGGATATCGATCCCCGAGTGAAAATGATTTTTCCTGACATCCCCGAACCCGCCTGCCAGCATAATGGGGAAATCAATGGGCGACCGGAACTGGTTCTTCGGATAGGTATTTTGGGCTCCCGGTTTTCCGGGAAATATCAACAGGAGGAAGAAGAATGGGATATAAATCAGTTGTTTCATAATTTCTCGATGACCGGTGGTAATTCTTCCATGCTGTAAATGATGGCATCCGCCATGGGAAAGGATCCCGCGCGGTTTGATCTGTTGAAAAATATAGTGGATATTCCTGCCTGTTTTGCGCCGATAATATCCTTCCCATAATTATCACCGATCATAACATAGACGGAAGGATCGGGATCAAGGCTCCTGAGTATATATGCAAAGAATTCCGGATCCGGCTTCTCAACGCCCATGTCTTTCGAGGCAAAAATGTGTGAGAAGTATCGGTCGGCACCCACCATGGCAAGCCCTTTTACGGCGTCCTTTTTATCAGATTCAGCGCCATTTGTGGCGATGCAGCAGGTAAAACGGGAAAGGGCTTTCAGCGCTTCCTCAGCGCCCGGAACCCATTCCGCAATATCCCAGGTATACATCGGGCCCGGCAGTTCAAAATCCACCATGATCGTGTTTCCCCAATCGAATAGGAGGATTTTCTTCATCTTCTACCGGGCAGGCAAGAATGAAAAATTCTTCGAATAATTGAGCATCTGGGTTGTAAAATCTTCCAGGTAGGTCACCTTGACATCGCTGATCACGCCGTTTTTTACAACCGGTGTATAGACAGGATTGATGAAACCGCTGTAGGGCGCGATATTCAGTTTCTGGTAGCGTTCAAGAACCTCTTTGTGCAGATCCATATCTACTTTTACGGCATAGGCCTCAACCAGCGCTTTGGCCGCAGGGTAATCGCCTTCGGAGGTGATCCGCTGGATCTCGCCCAGAAGTCGTCCGAAAAGTACATGCAGCTGGTCATAGTCGTTGATCCTGAAATAGCTCTTGCCGTCTTTCACGACCTTTTCGATCACATTCTTCTCCTTCCCTTTTTCATATACCCAATGGGCGATGAGGGAGCGGTCGCGCATATGGGCTTCCTCAACGTCCTTTCCCAGATGAACCCTTACGAGCTGTGTCATCAGGCCGTTGCGGATGTATGAATTGTATTCGGCCCGGGCCACATCTTCGGAAGGGACCAGCCCCAGATCGATCATCTTTTTATCCTTGATATAATAGAGGGCGAAAAGGTCGGCACGGGCTTCTTCGATGGTGGAGTGGTAATTCTTCAGCGATTCGCTGGCCACTCCTTTCATCATCTGTCCCGAGCCATGACCGAGGCATTCATGAAGATCTGTGGTAAGGCTCCCGGCCAGGTATCCGTATTTTTTTGCCAGATCGATCTCTTCCTTTGACCAGGCGAACTCCTCCAGGAAACCATTTCCCTGTGAAGCCTGGTCGTATGCATAGGTGATGTTGTCGATGGTCACTGATTTGGAGCCATACTCCTTGCGGATCCACTGTGCATTCGGGAGGTTGATCCCTATCGGCGTGGTTGGATCGCTGTCGCCTCCAAGCATAGTCGCATTAATGACTTTCGCCGTAACGCCTTTTACTTCTTTCTTACGGTATTTCGGATCCACCGGCGAGTTGTTCTCGAAATACTGGGCATTTTTGCTGAGTGTTTCCGTACGTTTGGTAGCTTCAAGATCCTTGAAATTAGTGATGGCTTCCCACATTCCTTTCTTTGCCAAGGGATCACCATAAACTTCGATAAAGCCGTTGATGAAATCAACCCTCGAATCCTTGTCCTTTACCCAAAGGATGTTGTACTCATCCCAGGTCTTCAGGTCGCCGGTACGGTAATAATCGACAAGCTTCGCGATAAAGGCACGCTGCTCCGGATTTTCCGCCACATTCATGGCCTTGCTAAGCCAGAAAACGATCTTCTCGATCGCGCGGCCGTACATCCCTCCGACCCGGTAAACCTTTTCTGCCGCTTTGCCGTTTTCCTTCACCAGCTTTGAATTCAGTCCGAAAGCAACCAGCGTGTCCAGCCCCTTCTTGCCTGCATTTTTCTTCATCTCATTATAAAAATTCTCAGCTTCCTTCTGGGTGACGCCTTCATAGAAGTTCGTTGCAGAACCTGCCACCATGTCCACATCGGGATTCTGGTTGACCCGTTTCGGAGCAATGAAAGGATCGAAAATGAGTGGCGTTATCTCATTGGTAAAATCAGCCACTGATTGTGATTGCTTCAATGGCAATAATTTCGGATCTGTACCTTCAACCAGGGAAGCAAAATATTCCTTACTGATCTCCGGGAAGAATTTATCGGTAGAATAATGATGATGGATCCCGTTGGAGAACCATACGCGTTTCAGGTAAACAGTGAATTTTTTGAAATCATCAACCGTGCGGTCGCCATTGTAGCCTGTATAAATGGCTTCCAGCGTTTTCCGGATCAGTAGATTGTATTTGCAGTTCTGGTCGTAGGTGATGTCGCGTCCGCAAAGCGTAGCCTGGTTCAGGTAGTAGATCAGCTCTTTCTGTTTTAAACTGAGTGAATCAAATCCGGGAACCTTGTACCGCAGGATTTTTGCATCGGCAAACTGTTCGGTGATCCATCTGAAGACTTTGGCATTTGACACTCCGGTTTGTTTTTTTTCAGGCATAAATGAAGTCAGGAATATTAGGGTTAAACTGATTGTAAAGAGTAATGTTTTTTTCATTTTAAAATGATGTTTGATTATATTTCACTAGTATTATTCACCACAGATTTACACACCTGCCTGCCGGCAGGCAGGGATTTACACACCTGCCTGCCGCAGGCAGGGATTAGTCACAGACAAATTTTCCCTACTTATGACGTATGACGTATGTCTATTTCGCTTTTTCGCTTTTCGCTACTTCTCTATTTGTATCACCTGTCCATCAAACACCGGAACCACATTCACCTGATCAAACGTGAAAGAATAGGGAATCACATCGTCCAGTCCCAGTTTTTTCAGCCGGTGCCTGTGGGCTGCTTTTTCCAGGTAACCGGGAAGATCATCTTTCGCCATGTTCCAGAGATCAATGGAGGCATTTGCCGAATCACAATTCGTCTGGAACTTACCTGACCCGATGAGGCGATCGGTAAGTGCACCCGCGAAAAGCGTATCCTCAAGGCAGAATTTATTTTTCCAGCCGGAACAGAAGATGACCACGTTTTTCTCCTTTTCCAGTAGCCAGCCGGTAAGGGCTGAGATGTTGATGAAAGCGCCGACCACGATCTGGTTTGCGCTCTTTGCAATCTCCAGCGCCCGTGTGCCGTTGGTCGTGCAATAAACAAGGGTTTTCCCTTCGATCTTCTCACGTGTAAAGCTGAAGGCGGAATTACCGAAGTCGGCAAAATCCAGCTTCCTTCCGTCCTGCTCCGATGCCACAAGGTATCCCTCCTCTTTCAGGCGCCTGGCCTCTTCCACCGTTGCCACCGGGATGATCTTTTCAATGCCGTTCCCGATCGCAGTGCAGATGGTGGTGGTGGCGCGGAGAATATCCACAAGCACCACGATAAAATCATCTTTCGTCAGGATATCCTGGAAAAGCCTGGGGGTAAAACAAACTTCAACACAATGTTTCTGCGGCGTGGACATCATTCTCATTCATTAATAAAAGGAAACATCACAACCCGGGTGGGTCTGTTTGAACTTCTCAACCTTCTTTTCAGAGATCTTCGTCCTGAATATTTTTAACGATTTCAAGCCGGTCATCGGTTCCAACAGATCGAGGCTGCTGATCTTCGTATTTGAAAAATCAAGCGCATTGAGGTTCCTCAGGTTTTGCAATGCTTTCAGGTTTTTAACCGGTGTGCCGGCGAATTTAAGGATCTCAAGGTTCCGCAGGTTCTGGACCGGAAGCAGGTCTTCCACGGGTGTATTTGAGCAATCCAGCTCGCGCAGGTTGGTCATGGATGCTACCGGATCAAGCATTGCAACAGGGTTGTTCGGAAACCGGAGTGCCTCAAGTTTAGTCATCCTTGCAACCGGATCAATGTTCGTGATCCCGGTGCCTGAAACTTCAAGTTCTTTCAGCCGGGAGAATATCACGACAGGCTGAAGGCTGATGATGGCCGGATCTTCACGGATCAGAAGCTTTTCGGTACGGACGATCTGCTGAAGCTGAAGTTTGTCAGGAACTCCGGTAAGGCTGAAATACTTCAGGAGATCATCTTTCCATGCCTGCGAAAGCCCGCTCCACCAGCCCGTGTTTTCATAGGTCTGCGAAATTACGAGGCAGGAAGGATTCGCATCCATGAATGCATTGGCGCCGGCAGGCGTCAGCCCGCTGTTGTCGGCATAGATGAGCTTCAGGTCAGGGAATCCTTTTAGTGGACCGAGATCCGCAGCCGGTGTATTGTCTAGTGAAAGGATTATCAGTTTCTTTGAACCAGACAACGGTTCAACACTGGCAACCTTTGTGTTGTTTGCGTTGATCCTGGTCAGTTCCGGAAGGTTCCGCAGGGCTTCAAAACTTGATACCGCAGTGCTGGCCAGTTCAACCACCCTCATCTGGGTAAGTTTTGAAAGCGGATCCAGCGATGTGACAGACTGCCTTCCGGTGATGCTTATGCTATCAATTGTAATCAAACGGTGAAGCTGTTCCGTTGTGGGAGATTCATCCATCTTGCGGTAAAAGCTGAAGATTTTTTTCCATTCGTCAGACATGCCGCTCCACCATTTCATCAGGATCTCCGTTTCAAAGATCAGGTCGACCTGCGGATGCTCAAGGATGAAATGAAGCGCCTTGTTCGGATCAACCTTTGTATTGTTGCACCAGATCTTTTTTATTTTCGGGAGCTGTTCAAAAACCTCCAGCGATGTTACCCCGGTATTGTCAAAAAAGATCAGTGTAAGGCCGGTCATTCCTTTCAGCGGGGAAAGATCCTTTACGCCTGAATGGTTCATGTAAATGACTTCGAGGCTGGTCAGACCTTCCAGCGGGGTAAGGTCACTGACCTTTGTTTCGGAAAGTCTCAGGTCTTTCAGGTTGGTAAGTCCGGACAGAGGCTGTAAGCTGTCTACCGGCGTGCCGGTAAGGTCAAGAACTTCAAGTTCCGGCATTCCCGCCAGCACTTCAAGGTCAGAAACAGTTGTATTTTTTAATTTCAGGGAATGAATATGGGTCGAATACCTGAGCGGTTCGAGCGACTTCACCGGGGTTCCTGAAATATCCAGTTCTTCAAGCTGGTTAAGGTTCCGGAGCGGCATCAGGTCGGAAACCCCGGTTCCGGAAACATTCACCCGGCTGAGGGATGAAAGCCTGGAAAGAGGATCCAGGTCAGTCACTTCTCCCTTTCCTGAAAAATCGATCGCTTTTGAAGTGATTAGCTGCAGCAGCACTGCATACAACCTTGGCACGTCGAGTTTGACAGTAGCGCCATTCACAGTTGCCATTGAATCATTGAACGAGGATACCTGCGCCAGGGTGACATTTTCCTCAACCTGGATATCCTTTCCAAAGATCACTTTCCATGCGGCCGGCAGTCCGTTCCACCAGTTCCGCATGTCGTCGCGTTCATTGAGCTTGGTGGTATAGATGCTAACGATCTTCAGCTCCTGCTTGCTGTCGTCGTAATTGACTTCGAAATAACGCACTTTGTTCGAGTTCACCGAATCGCCGCTCAGCAACAATCCCCGCAAATTCCTGTTGGTCGTGATCTTGAAATAGGTCTGGCCAATATCATTCTTCATCACACTTACATCCTGAACCGTATATTCAAACTTTGCCCCTTTGAAAAAAAAGTCAACGTCGGCCAGGTAGGCCGGAATGTCCTTGTTCAGCGGAACAAGCCGCTTCTCATCCAGGTCATCCTCCACCTGTACCTTCGAATCCCACATGAATTTCAGGTAACTTTCGTTGATGACGACCTCCTTTTCCTTGACGGGATTTCTCCGGTCGGCCAAAAAGTTCAGATTACTTTCGAAAAATTTCACAAGGCTTGTACATTGCGATTTGAAGGTCTCGATCTGTTCAGGAGTGAATTCCGTGATGACCGGTTTTTCGGATTCCTTGCTGCCAGGCTTATGTTCCTGCTTCGGACTTTGCTTTGTGCCCTGTGATTTCTTCTGTTGAGTATCTGTCTTCGGAAGTTGTTGCAAAGGGTCCTGTACCGTTTTTTTCTGCGGAAATACTATGACCGCGATCAGAAAAAACAGAAGGAAAAGCGGGATGAATTTGTAGTTAATCTTCATGGATGTAATTCCGTATTAATTCTTTTTTATCCTTTGGGTTGATCTTGATCATATTTGAGATCAGCCAGCCTGAATTGTTGCTGTTCCGGTTGAAATAGGAAACCTCAAAGTACCAGCCGGGAACCTGCAGGAAGTGGAATTTCACGCCTTTTACCGATTCGAACTTCAGGTTTCCGTTCTTCAGCTCGGAAACAAAAAGAGATAGCTGATCAGGCCGGTAGTAGCGGTCAAGGAAATAATCCATTCTTTCCGGATCCTCGAAAACCTTATGAATATTCATGAAATCAACTTCATGGCTGAGCGGGTGCAGGAACAGTTTCAGGTTCGTGGTATCCCCTACGTGCGAAAACAGGTCATTGAAACGCGAGAAATATACGTTTGAAAAGACCCATTTGAACCCGCCGTTCTGTTTCTCCAGTTTCAGGTAGAGGATGATGTCGACCCTTTCATGTTTATAGATAAAACTCGCAGCTACCTCCGAGAACCAGTCATTGCCATGGAAATCGAGAAAAACCGGGGACTTTTTATCTGTTACCCGCTCGATGAATTCATCCCTGTCGGTGGTAGAAACCGAACCGGAATTGTCAAAAAGGATGTTGAGGTATTTTTTGCGCGATTTCAGGTCCCTGAATATGCTGTCGCCGTTATAAGTCCGCTTACCCTTTACATCCTCTTCGGCATTGAACCTGCGGAAGAACTGGTTCACCTGCTTCGTCTGGGCATAAAACATCGACTCATCACCCATGTAGGTGTTGAGGCCTCCGTTTTTTGATTGTGGAAATGCAATGACCTGAATGAAAAGCAATGCGACGAGAAATGAGTTTTTCATATTTATTAAAAAGGCAGCAAGATTGTCCGGGAAAGTGTTCATGAAAGACCTGTTCAATGGTTAGGTATTAAAAGGGATCAGGAATTGGTAATGATCATGGTATTTTACATCACCAAATTCCTGATCCCAAAAATGCAATTCTCATTTATTTTGTCATTGCGAGCGAAGCGAAGCAACGTAATTCGTAATTATTTCGAGGTCTCCTTAACTCTGATATCACCGAGGAGAACATCCCAGAACCCGATCAGACGTCCGCCGATCTGCGTTTCCTTGCGCTTCACATACACCGTGATGTCTTTCTTGGTGGTGTCCTCGTAAATCAGGCCCTTTTCCTTGTCAAATCCCTGGAAACGCTGGTAGATGGTGATCACCCCGACATAGGTGCCGTCGGGCTGGCGCTCGAGGTCGCTCACATACTGGATCTTGTACCACTCGATGTTGACTTTGTCGTAATTGAGTTTCATCAGCCGGTCGAAATATTCCCTGACTTTGTAATAAGCGACATCCGGCCGGGAAAGTGAAGAAACACCGATCTCGCTGTTCTCCATGAAAAGCTCGACCGCCCGTTCGATGACACGCTGGGCTTCCGACCATGGCGTGGCTTTATCGCCGATGATGCTGATGTACTTGCTCAGGTCCCTGACCTTCTCCAGTGCAAGACTGTCGATGGCCTGTTTCCGTTGAGGAGAGATATTTTCATCTTTATTCTGGGCAAACAGGCCTGATGTAAGGATCAGCAGGCAGATCAACCCGGCTATTGCAGTTTTTATTTTCATCTTTATTTGATTTTTAAGTTGTGTCAAATGCTGGACTGTTGTCAGACCTATTTTTTGATCAGGTCAAGTTCTTTGATCTTTCCGCCCTCGAGTAGGTAATTGTCGACGGCATTCCGGTTCGCTTTCTGGTCGCGGATGAATTCAAGGTACCGTTTGATGGTGGTCGGCTTATCATAATCCACAAGGGAACCTTCCCTGCTGATAATGATCAGTACGGTGGCGTCATCGGAAGTGAAGAGCTGCAGCGTACTCTGTGTCAGGGCTGAAACCTGGCTCATGTTTCCGGCTTTCGCCGCATCTGCAATGCCCTGGAATGAATTTTCAAGCTGGGTTTTCAGCGGTACATTTTTCTTGCTCCGCATCCCGGCGATCTTCTGTTCCACCCTTGCGATAAGATCGTTGACCTCCTTGTCGTTAAGGTTCATAGCCTTGATCTTAGCCAGCTCGGCTTCCAGCTCATCGGCCGATTTGTTGTCCTGGTTCAGGAGCATATCGAGCAACTGGGCCTTCGCCGCATCGATCTTTTCCTGCTTTTGCTTGTCCCTTTCTGCAAACGCCTTTTTCAGCACCTGCCGGGCCTCAACGATCATTTTATCCAGTTCCGGATCCTTGTAATTCTTGCCGGCAATTTCATTGACCGTGCGTTCCTGGGCTTCCAGCGATTTAGTGCTGGTGCCGTTGATGATGGCGGACAACTCTTTCTTTGCATTCTCAATCTGCGCTTTCCGTTCTTTCTTCGAAAGCTTTCCGGATGTTTTACAGCCATCCGAGATCATGGCTACGCCTGCAATCAGCATGATGAATACAAAATGCTGCCACTGAAGGGACCTGATTTTCTTCACAATTCCTGACATATTCTTCGTTTTTTTGGTTTAAGATAAAAGAACTAAAGCCAATCTGTCTATTTCACTTTATAGAAAGGCATTTTAACGACTTTTGCTTTTAATGATTTATCGCGGATCTTAATAAATATTTCGCTTCCTTCTTTCGAAAGGGCCGCAGGAACATATCCCATGCCAACCGGTATTTTAAGGGATGGTGCCATGGTTCCGGATGTAACTTCGCCTATCACATTCCCGGCAGCATCCACGATCGGGTAGCCATGACGCGGAATTCCCATTTCCACCATGGTGAAACCAACCAGTTTTTTAGTGACGCCTTCCTGCTTCTGGCGCATAAGTTCAGCCTTATTGATAAAATCTTTTTCCGGTGTGAATTTGGTGATCCATCCCAGTCCGGCCTCAATGGGGGAGGTGGTGTCATTGATGTCGTTGCCATAGAGGCAATAGCCCATCTCGAGGCGCAGCGTATCGCGGGCGCCGAGCCCGATGTTCTTGATCCCGAATTCTTTCCCAGCCTCAAAAACAGCATCCCAGATCTTCGGGGCATCTTCATTGGCCATGTAGATCTCGCATCCGCCTGAACCGGTATAGCCTGTCGTGGCGAAGATCACATCCTTCACCCCCGCAAAAGTGAGTTTCTTAAAGGTATAATATTCCATATCGGTGACCGTGGTATCGGTCAGCTTTTGCATGGCTTTCAGCGCCAACGGACCCTGAACGGCAAGCTGGGCGATCTCATCGGAAGCATTGTAAAGGCTGGCTCCCATCTTGTTCTGCTTGTTGCACCAGGCCCAGTCCTTATCAATGTTGGAAGCATTTACAACCAGCAGGAACGTCTCCGCATCGACCCGGTAAACCAGCAGGTCGTCCACGATCCCACCCTGCCCATTCGGGAAACAGGAATACTGTACTTTTCCGTCCACCAAAACAGAAGCATCGTTGGATGTGACCCACTGAACAAAATCGAGGGCCTTCGGGCCTTTCACCCAGAATTCACCCATGTGGGAAACATCAAAAACGCCGATACCCTTCCGTACAGCTTCATGTTCAACATTAACGCCTTCGAACTGAACCGGCATGTAATAACCTGCAAAGGGAACGATCTTTCCCCCGTTTGCCTCGTGAAATTTTGTAAATGCTGTAGTTTTCATAGTTGGTTTTTTGTAAACGTGACAAAGTTAGAAAAAATTGTCAGGAACCCCCTGAAACAGCCCTTTTTAGTTGCTAACTTTGATCAGTTGATAACTGGGACGGCCGAAAGGGAAATATTTGTACTTTTGACGTTGAAAGAATCTGGATGCTGGATTCCTGAAGATGGAGGATGGAGGATGGAAAATGAGGTCTGAGGTCTGAGATCTGAGATCTGAGATCTGAGATTTGAAAATCCCTGCCTGCGGCAGGCAGGTGTGTAATCTGTGGTGAATAATAAATAGCGAAAAGCGAAAAATAAATATTTAATAAATTGATTTTTAACAAACAAAACACTCCCCGCTGGCTGATCTTCATGATCGACCTGGCCATTGTGCTCGGCTCAGTGGTACTTGCCTACCTGCTGCGGTTCAACTTCTCGATCCCTCAGGTTGAGCTGAAACCCCTGCCGCAGATCCTGGCCTACATGGTCTTCATCCGTGCCGTCAGCTTTTTGATTGCCCGCTCATATGCAGGTATCATACGCTACACAAGCACATCTGACGCGATACGGGTTGTGGTCACGGTATTTTCCGGAAGCCTCCTTTTTGCCATCACCAACCTTGTCACCTATTTCCTGGTCGGCCGGTTTTTCTTCATCCCTTTCTCCATCATCATCATCGATTTCCTGATCACCTGCCTGGCCATGGTCACCTTCCGGATGGTGGTCAAGATCGCTTATCTTGAAATGCAGCGCCCGGAACGAACCAATGTGGATGTTATCATTTATGGCGCCGGTGAAGCCGGGATCACGGCCAAGCGCGTGCTCGACCGCGATGTAAGCACCAAATACAAGCTCATCGCCTTTGTGGATGACAATCCGGGAAAGATCGGCAAGAAACTGGAAGGAGTCGATGTCGTAGGGCGTGACAAGCTCCCGGGACTGCTCGAATCTAATACCGTCGGACAGGTGATCCTCGCCGTTCAGCAATTCGATACCGAACGTAAGCAGGAACTCGTTGACCTCTGCCTCGAACATGAAGTCAAGGTCCTTACAGTGCCACCGGCGATGGAATGGATCAACGGCGAACTCAGTTTCAACCAGATCAAAAAGATCAGGATCGAGGATCTGCTTGAACGGGAAGAGATCCGTCTGGATGACCGGCAGATCCGCGAAGAACTTACAGGCAAAACCATTTTTATCACCGGGGCGGCAGGTTCCATCGGCAGCGAGCTGGCCCGGCAGATCATGAACTATTACCCCGGCAAACTCCTTCTGATCGACCAGGCTGAAACATCCATGCACCAGCTGGAACTGGAGTTCTCGGAAAACCACATTGACCGGCAAACCGGGTTCATCATAGCAGATATCCGGAACGCCGTCAGGATGGAACATCTTTTCCTCGATCACAAACCTGACATCATTTATCACGCAGCAGCATACAAGCATGTCCCCGTGATGGAGAACAACCCCTCGGAGGCGATCCTGACGAATGTGAACGGCACCCGCATCCTGACCGATCTTGCCATAAAATACAAGGCACGGAAATTCATCATGATATCTACCGACAAAGCTGTGAATCCGACCAGCGTCATGGGCGCTTCAAAAAGGATTGCGGAGATCTATGCCCAGTCGCTGAACGGGGATGATCATCCGAAGTTTATCACCACGCGATTCGGAAATGTGCTTGGTTCAAATGGATCTGTCATTCCCCTTTTCCACAGCCAGATTGAAAAAGGAGGTCCCGTTACGGTGACTCATCCCGAGATCACCCGTTATTTCATGACCATTCCGGAGGCCTGTGAACTTGTGCTGGAAGCCGGTACCATGGGCAAAGGCGGAGAGATTTTTATCTTTGACATGGGGAAATCGGTACGGATCGTCGACCTTGCAAAACGGATGATCAGCCTTTCGGGCCTTACACTCGGAAAGGATATCCAGATCCGGTTTACCGGGCTTCGTCCGGGAGAAAAGCTCTTCGAGGAACTGCTCAACAGCAGGGAAAACACGGTCCCGACACACCACCCGCGGATCCTCATCGCCAAAGTGAGGGAATACGATCCCGCCGAAGTCTTTCCCCGTATCGATGAGCTTATCCGGATAGCAGGTTCGGGCAACGAAAAAGAGATTGTGAAGAAAATGAAGGCCATCGTGCCGGAATTCATAAGCAGGAATTCGGTCTTTGAAGAACTTGACAAGGAATGATTGTTATTCTCGGACCTACGGCCAGCGGTAAAACCGCGCTTGCTTCCCGCATCGCATACGAATTCAATGGCGAGGTTATCTCAGCCGATTCACGCCAGGTATACCGCGGCATGTCGATCGGAACCGGGAAAGATCTTTCGGAATATTGTATCAATGGAAAGAACATCCCGTACCACCTGATCGATATTGTTGAACCGGGGTATGAATACAACATCTTTGAATTTCAGAAAGATTTCCTGAAAGCGTATAACAGCATCCTGTCACGGGGCAAACTTCCTGTCCTGTGCGGAGGTTCGGGGATGTACCTTGAATCGGTGCTTAAGAAATATGAGATGAAAGAAGCGGAAGGATTGAATGAGCCCGGAGATGAATTCAGTAATAAGACTGATGATGAATTGAATGCGTTGCTGCTTTCACTGCGCACACCGCACAACACCACCGATCTCATTGACCGGCAGCGGATGATCCGTGCGATCAGGATCGGTCTGGCCAGGGATAAAGAAGAAACCAAAAATTTATTCCCGGAAGAGATAAAACCGATGGTGTTTGGCATCGGGTGGGATCGGGAGGTTCTTCGAAAAAGGATAACGGCACGGCTGAAGCAACGGATTGAACATGGAATGATAGAGGAGGTAAAGGATCTTCTCGACCACGGACTGACCCCGGAACAGCTTAAATTTTACGGGTTGGAATATCGCTACATCACCCTTTACCTCCAGAAGAAACTGGATTTCAATGAAATGTTCCGCCTGCTGAACATCGCCATCCATCAATTTGCTAAACGGCAGATGACCTGGTTCCGCAAAATGGAAAAAGCAGGGTTAATAATTCACTGGATCAGCGGAGAAACAGATTTGAATGAAAAGATCAGTAAGGTCAAAGCACAGTTCTAAAAAAAAAATGTCTACTATTGCAAAGGATTCAATCTTTTTTATATATTTGTAGTTAATTAACGATATTTATCAACCACCAAAAACCTAATCCCATGAAAAAGCAAAACGTACTTTTATCTTTAGGAATTCTATTATTGAGCATGGTAATCCTTTTCTCATCCTGTAAAAAGAAGGAATCAGATCCTGCACCCGTGTCCGCTCCCACTTTTACATTGAGCGCCACACCTGATCCAGGTATCACTGGGAATTTGATTTTCTATGTCACTTGTACAACGGATGATGTTAAAATGACAAGGATCGACATCAAAGACCCGATCAATACGGGGATTCCACCGGTTGACCTTCAAGGTATGACTATGTTGAGGAACACAAATTACTACCTGACCACCTCCTACCCTAAGGAATTAGGAACGTGGACATTTACTTTTACAGGCAACAGATCAACGGATAATTCCAGTTTTGTTTCGTCAGCATCATTGAATATTACCGGAAAATAAGAAACTTATTCTGTTCCGGGTTGCTTCTTCATCAGGTTAATCAACCGGATCGGGATATTGTTCTGGTTGCAATGATTACCTAAGGAAAGATTCCTCAAAAAAAGAGGGTGTCTCAATTTTTGAGACACCCTCTTTTTTTATTTGGTTTTGTCAGGTAACGGCGGTGGTGGCGGAAGTTCTTTCGGCCATGATTTCAGTTCATCCTGCATCTCCTTGATGGCCCTGTCCAGTTGCTGGTCCTCTCCTGCATATTCCTTTGCAGGATCGTTGTCGACCACGATATCCGGATCAACTCCATGTCCTTCGATGATCCAGGACTTCCCTTCGTTGTCATACGGAGCGAACTCCGGCCGCATCAGCGATCCGCCATCGATAAACGGCAGTGATCCACGGATGCCGACGACACCTCCCCAAGTCCTGAGCCCGATGGCCTTCCCCATCTTCAGTTTCTTGAACTGGTAGGGAAAGAGATCTCCGTCGGAAGCTGAATACTGGTCGATAAGTACGCATTTCGGTCCCCACTGCATATCCAGCCTGCCCGGGCGCGAAGAGGTATTCCGGGCCGTCTCGATCATGGTCATTTCGCGGGCCAGGCGTTCTATGATCATCGGAGAGACATTCCCTCCGCCATTTCCGCGGTCATCGATGATCAGGGCACGCTTGCTGAGCTGCGGGTAGAAATGCTTCACAAATTCATTCAGTCCTTCAGCGCTCATGTCCGGAATATGGATGTAACCAACTTCACCATTCGTGGCATCGCTCACTTTTTTAATGTTGCCCTGCACCCACTTGTAATAGTAAAGCCCGCCTTCATCATCGGTCGGTACAACAATGGTTTTACGGGCTCCGGTTTCTTCCGGTTTGCTGTTGACGGTCAGTTCAACCTGAACGCCGGACTTGTTGACAAGCGCTTCATAAAGGTTGTTCAGGTCTTTCACCGGTTGTCCGTCGACGGCAATGATGTAATCACCGGTCTTGACGTCGACGCCCAGTTCCGTAAGCGGGGAACGTGTTTCTCTCGTCCAGTTTTCCCCTTTCAGGATCTCATCGATCTTAAAATACCCGGAGGCATCTTTCGATATCTTTGCCCCCAGCAATCCCATTTTGATCCTTTTGGGCTCCGGTTTATCTCCTCCGCCCACATAGGAATGGCCGATGCTGATCTCGCCGACCATTTCACCCAGGACGTAGTTCAGGTCGTTCCGGTTGTTGACATAAGGCAGCAGGGGTTCATATTTCTTCTGGATCTCCGGCCAGTTCAAACCCTGCATGTTCGGAGCATAAAGGAAATACTTCATCTGGCGCCAGGCCTCATGGTAAACCTGGTTCCATTCGGCTTTCAGGTCAGCCATCACCTTCATGTTCGAAAGGTCAACCCAGTCTTTAACATCGGCTTTACCCTTTGGCAGATCAATAACGGCGTACTTTCCATTTGACATCACCAGCATTTTTTTGGTGTCGAATGAGATCTCGAATCCCCTGAAATCGCCGAGTTCAGTCTCCTTTTTGTCTTTCAGGCTGAACATCCTCATCGAAGGACGGTCATCCCCGCGTCCGCCTTTTATATAATAAACATAATCGGCGATGGCGCCCAGGTTAAAATAGGTTCCGGCATCGATGGGCAGTACCACGGTGCGGTCGATGATGCCATCAAAGTCGATTTTGACATCCGCCACACTCTTCGATTCACCTTCTTTCTTCTCATCCTTTTTCACATCCTTCTTTTCGGATTTGGCCTCTGCATCTGTTTTCTCTTCCTTCTTTACAGCCACTTCGTCATTTTCAGGAGCGAAGGGATTCGCTGTGGCTTTTGCCAGGGTAATGAAATAAACCTTCGTCATATCGGTATAGGCATGATTCCATTCGGTCCAGCTGTAGATCGGGTTGAAATCACGGTTCGATGTAAAGAACAGGTACTTCCCGTCGCTGCTGAACACCGGCGAACCTGCATCATACCAGCTATCGGTAACCGGGTATTTATTTTTCGAAGCCAGTTCATAAATGTAGATCCTGGTTTCCGATGTGCGTGCAGGAAGTGCATAGGTGATCCATTTGCTGTCGGGCGCCCAGGCATACTGGCCGAATTCCCAGTCCTTCGCCTGGTCTACCAGGGTCACGTTCTTCGAATCGATGTCGACATACTGAAGGCGGAGCATTTTGTCGGCCCAGAGCAGTCTCTTGCTGTCGGGCGACCAGATCATATCATACTTGTAGGTATCGACATCCTTTGTGATCTGCACCGGGTCTGAAAGTCCGTCCTGTTTCATGATATAGATCTCGTCCTCGCCGGTTTTGTCAGAGATATAGGCAATGTATTGTCCGTCGGGCGACCAGTTTACATTGCGCTCATGTACACCGGACGTATGGGTAAGATTTTTCGTGATCCCGCTTTTTGCCGGTACGGTCCACACATCCCCGCGGGCATCAAAGGCAACCCGTTTTCCGTCGGGTGAAAGCGAGGTTGAATTGATGATCTTGCTGGCATCTTTCAGCGAATTCCTTGCATTCACAAAATCATCCGCCATCCTGACAGTAACTTTACTGGCCTTCTCCGTTGCAAGATCGAAGACGTAGATAAAACCTCCGTTTTCAAAAACGATGGCATTGTCGCCCAGTGATGGGAATTTGCAGTCGAATTCGGTGAAATCGGTAACTTTCTTCGTCTCCTTGGTCTTCAGGTCATAACTGTAAAGATTGGTAGGATGTTCACGTTCCGACATGAAGTAGACCTTGTTTCCGTTCCACATGGGGAACATATCCTGTACCGTGTTATTGGTCAGGTTCTCGACTTGTTTCGTCTTGAAATCATAGATCCAGATATCGTCGGCCATACCTCCCTTGTAACGCTTCCAGGTACGGAATTCACGAAAAACCCTGTTGTATGCAAGCTTGGTCTTATCGGGGGAATAGGTGCAGAATCCTCCGACCGGAAGCGGAAGTTCCTCCGGCAGTCCGCCGTTAATATTTACCAGGAAAAGCTGTCCTTTAAAACTATTGAACGACTGTTTCCTCGACCGGAAAAGGATATTTTCATTGTCCTTCCAGGTCATCACAATGTTGTTCGGACCCATGCGGTCGGAGATGTCATCCCTGTCGAGGGTGGCTGTATAGGTCAGCCGTTTCGGAATACCGCCTTCCGAAGGAATGACGTAAACTTCCGTATTCCCGTCGTACTGTCCGGTGAACGCGATCATTTTACCATCCGGCGAAAAACGGGCGAACATTTCATAGCCGTTTTCATCGTTGGTCAGTTTGCGGGCCACACCGCCGTTCTTGTCGACCGTATAAAGATCACCGGCGCAGGTGAACACAACCTGGTTCCCATGGACGGCCGGAAACCTGAGCAACCGGGCTTCATCCTGGGCTTTCATTGAACCGGCAAGGAAAACAGCCAGCATCAGTAAAAATAATTTTTTCATAGATTTTTGTTTTAGAATTGGAATATGCATTTTACACTGACAAATTTATGTACAATCAATGGTTAAAGCGATTATAATCGGCAAACACATTCAAAAACTTGATGAACCATCCGATTTTGGGACTTGCTTATGATTCAGGGAGGGGAAAAAGTTCTACCTTTGCAGGCGCAAATAGCGCATCGCGCATAGCGCGTTACGGGAAACAATTGTGATAAAATATATAACTACCAGATAATGACTAAGAAAAACTCAGGATTCAACTCCAAACTCATTCACGGAACCGGTCTTCACGATCCTTTGGGAAGCGTGATAACCCCCATCTACCAGACTTCCACCTTTGCTTTTAAATCAGCCGAAGAAGGTGCAAAATGTTTTGCCGGCGAGAGTGATGGTTACATTTATACACGAATTGGTAACCCGACCATTGCCGATCTTGAGAAAACCGTTGCGATGCTGGAGAACGGATTCGGCGGGATCGGCACCTCCTCGGGGATGGGCGCCGTAAATGTTGTTTACATGGCATTGCTCGGCGCCGGTGCGCACATGGTGAGCCACAATGCGGTTTACGGTCCTGCGCGCGGGATCATGGAAGGATCGTGGGCACGATTCGGCGTCGAATCCACCTACGTTGATACCACCGACCTTGATCAGGTCAAGCATGCCATCCGTTCCAACACGCGGCTGATATACCTGGAAACACCTGCCAATCCGACCATCGGAATATCCGACATTCCTGCGATCTGTGAGATCGCCCACAGCCGGAACATCCTGGTTTGTGTGGACAATACCTTCTGCAGTCCTTATTTGCAGAAGCCCCTCGATCTGGGGGCAGACATCGTTCTCCATTCAATGACGAAATTCATCAACGGTCATGCGGATATTGTCGGTGGTATTATCGTTGCAAAACGTGAAGCAGAATACAAAAAGCTGAGGACAATGATGATCAACCTCGGTTGCAACATGGATCCTCACCAGGCATTTCTTACCCGCAGGGGCCTGAAGACGATGGGAATCCGCATCGACCGGGCACAGGAGAATGCAATGAAGGTCGCCGGATTCCTCGAAAACCATCCGAAGGTGGGCTGGGTCATGTATCCGGGCTTACTGTCGCATCCTCAGTATGAGCTGGGGAAAAAACTGATGAAAGGTCCGGGTTCCATGATCAGTTTCGGATTAAAGGACGGGCTTGATGCCGGCCGCACGCTGATGAATTCCGTGGAGCTTTGTGTTCTTGCCGTATCCCTTGGCGGTATCGAGACCCTCATTCAGCATCCGGCCTCTATGACCCATTCGAAACTTTCTGCCGAAGCAAAGGAGCAGGGCGGAATAACCGATGATCTTGTACGGTTGTCGGTAGGCATTGAAGAGGTGGAAGATATCATTGGCGACCTCTCGCAGGCGCTGGATAAAATCTAAGAAATTAACGATTTACGGTTTACGATTTACGATTTATGAACGGGTATTACCCAATTTTTCGTAAGTTTGAAGGCGCATTCGTGGATATATGACGTTTCTCCGGCCAACGGTACTGTTGTTTTTTATTTTTCACTTTTCACTTTTCACTTTTCATTCTGATCAGGTCAAGGCTCAGAAAGTAGCACTCGTGCTCAGCGGTGGCGGTTCCCGGGGAGCTGCCCACATCGGGGTACTCCGGGCACTGGAGGAACAGCGGATCCCGGTCAGCTACATTGCCGGCACCTCGATCGGGGCCATCGTCGGTAGTCTTTATGCCAGTGGCTACACACCGGATGAGATCGAGCGTCTGATGGATTCGGAAGACTTTAAGCGCTGGGCCGGGGGAGTTATCAATGACAACTATGTATATTTTTACCGGAAAGAAGATCCGAACGGGGGATGGATCTCCATGGATTTTGATTTCAAAAAGAAGCTGACCTCCCAGTTACCCACCAACCTGATCTCACCTTATGAAATGGATTTTGCATTCATGCAGATCCTGGGGCCCGCATCGGCAGCATGTAAAAGCAATTTCGACAGCCTCCTGATCCCGTTCAGGTGCGTTCTTGCGGATGTGGATTCCACGAAAAAGATTATCATGGGATCAGGCGATCTCCCGAGCGCAGTTCGAGGCTCCATGAGCATTCCGTTTGTCTTCAAGCCCATCACCATTAACGGAAGGCTCATGTTCGACGGAGGGATGTATGACAATTTCCCCTGTGATGTGGCGATGCAGGAATTTCACCCGGATGTGATCATCGGGAGCAGGGTTGCTGAACGTTACAACACGCCCGACCGGGAAGACGTTGTTTCCCAGCTGCTGAGCATGCTCATGACGCGTCAGAACGACACCATTCCCTATCCGAATTCCATCCTGATCGCTCCTTCGCTCCCCAAACTGCCCCTTATCGGTTTTACCCGTATCCGGGAGCTGGCCGACAGTGGTTATAAAGCTGCAATGCTGATGATCCCTGAAATCCGGAAGATTGTGAAAGATTCGCTCAACCCCGCGACACTGGCAAAACGCCGGGCAGCCTTTGACAGGAAACTTCCGCCCATGATGTTTGACTCTATACATATTTCCGGGCTGAATCCTGTTCAGAAACGCTATGTTCTGCAGATCCTGAAACATGGAAGAAGGCTAGTCGCCCCGGACGACCTCAAAAAACAATATTTCCGGTTCATCAACGAGGGATTCATCAAAGGGATACACCCGGTCGCCAGGTACAATAAAAAAACAGGGTATTACGATCTGTACCTGGATATCCAGAAAGCTGAAAATTTCAACCTCCAGTTCGGGGGAAATATCAGCCTGGGAGCAAGCAGCCAGGGATTCCTGCAACTTCAGTACAAGTATCTCTGGACAAAGGCCCTTCGTTTTACGATCAACGGCTATATGGGGCGCTTTTATAATTCCGTCAAAGGTGATGCCCGCATCGATTTCAATTCAAAAGTTCCCTGGTTCATGGAAACAGGATATACCTACAATCATTATGACTATTTCTCGAACCAGACCTATTTCTTCGACGACAAGACGCCTTCCTATGTCCGTCAGCGTGAATATTACGGGGATCTCCGGATCGGCATGGCTGTGACGAACAAGGGAAAACTGGATTTCGGCACTTCGTATGCCTTTACAAACAGCCAGTACTACCAGGAGAATATGTTTTCTCGGCTGGATACGGCTGACCAGACCGGTTTCAATTTCGTGAATCCGCAGTTTGCCTTTGAACTGAACAACCTGAACAGTAAGCAATATGCCAGCGCAGGCGCCTGTTTTAAATTATCCGTCGGATACATGAACGGGAACGAAGGATACCTTCCCGGAACACTTTCCCCTACGAAGCAGGAATTTAAAGCCAACCGTTCATGGTTTTATTTCCATTTACTCTGGGATAACTATTTTGACAGCTGGGGGCCGGTGAAATTCGGTTTTTATACAGAGGCCCACATTTCAGACCAGCCCCTGATGAGCAACTACACCTCTACGATAATTTATTTTCCGGATTTCCAGCCCATTCCCGAAATGAAGACACTGTTGCTCCCTGCATACTGTGCCAACAATTATATAGGACTCGGATTAAAAACCGTCATAAAAATCTACAAAAGAATAGAATTCCGGCTGGAAGGCTATGTTTTTCAACCTTACCAGGAGGTGCAACAGAACTTTAATGACCAAACCGCCGAATGGGGACCGGTGCTTTCTGACCGTTCCTACATCGCTTCGACGGCGCTTGTTTACAATTCACGCATCTGCCCCATCAGCCTTGGCGTAAATTATTATGACAAAACCGCCGATCATTTTACCATTAACATAAACATCGGATATATCCTGTTCAACCGGAAGGCTTTACCCTATTAAATAAATAGCGAAACAGCGAAATCGTGAAATAGCGAAAAAAATACTATTTTTGCACCCTTAAATTATTATGATCATACCGGCCACGGTCGGACACTAAGTACCATTTATATGTTAAATCTGTTGAAAATAATTAATGAAAAAGTCAGAAAACACCCATCAGATTCCTGAATCTGAAAATATTCCGCTTCAGGAAGAGAATTCTTCACCTGTTGACAAAACAGAAACCGAAATCACTGAAACCCTACCTACTGAATCCGTTCAGATCGAAGAAGAAAAGAAAGAAGAGGAAATTCCCGCTGTGGCTGCTGAAGAAAGCACAGAACCCCCTGCGGCGGAAATACAGGAAGAGGCACTGCCAGCCGGAGAATTCCACGACATCCTCCCGGAACTGAAGGAGGAACATACTGAAGATGAACTTTCGGAAGAAGTTGCAGAACATGAGGCCCGTGAACTGGATCTGGATTTTAATTCCTATTCCAGGGAGCAGCTCATTGAGCAACTTGAAAAGGCGGTCAATGAACCCGATCTCAATTCGGTGAAGACCAGGATCGCACTGATCAAAGTCGCCTTCCTGAAGAAAAAGAAAGAAGAAAATTTAAAGCAATTCGAGCAATTCGCTGCCGAAGAAGGCGAGAAAGAAGTTGTTCCTGCAAAGGAAGACCCTCTGGAAACCCGGTTCAACGAATTCTTCAACATATACAAGGCCAATAAAGCCAGGTACAACGAGGAACAGGAAAAGATCAAGCTGGAGAACCTGAAGAAGAAGAACCTGATCCTTGACGAACTCCGCGTGCTGGTGGGTTCGGAAGAGACCCTCAAAAAGACATACGACGAATTCAAAAACCTCCAGGACCGCTGGAAGGAGATCGGCATGGTGCCGCGAACCGAGATCAACAACCTCTGGCAGAACTATCATTTCCTGGTCGAAAAATTCTTTGACAAGGTAAAGCTGAACAAGGAACTCAAGGACCTTGACCTGAAAAAGAACCTGGAGGCCAAGATGGCTCTTTGTGAAAAGACGGAAGAGTTGCTGCTTGAAACTTCCGTGCTGAAGATGTTCAAGAAGCTTCAGAAATACCATGAAGAGTGGAAGGACCTCGGGCCTGTGCCGCTGGACAAGAAAGACGAGATCTGGGAACGCTTCAAGAATACCACCGACAAGATCAATGAACGGCGCCGGGAGCACTATTCGAGGGTGGAGGAGGAGCATAAAAAGAACCTCGACACCAAAACCGCACTTTGCGAACAGGCAGAGGAGATCCTTACCCTCAGGAACGAAAGTGTCAAGGAGTGGCAGACAAACACCAATAAAGTCAACGAATTACTGAAGATCTGGAAAAGCATCGGGCCGGTTCCGCAAAAGAACAACACCGAGATCTGGAACAGTTTCAAATCCTCGCTCGACAACTTCTTTGCCAATAAAAAAGAATTTTTCGACAAGCTCAAAGACCAGCAGGTTCACAATTATAACCTGAAGCTGGAACTCTGCATGCAGGCGGAATCGATCAAAACCAGCACCGACTGGAAAAAGACATCCAACGACCTGATCCGTCTTCAGAATGAATGGAAGGCCATCGGCCCTGTTCCGAAGAAATATTCGGATAAGATCTGGAAGCGCTTCAGGGCTGCCTGCGATGAATTCTTCAATGCAAAATCTTCCTATTTCTCGAACCTGCAGTCGCACGAAAGCGAGAACCTGGATAAAAAGAACGACCTGATCAAACGGCTGAAGGAGTTCCATTTCGGGGAAAACAAGAACGAAAACCTGAATACGCTGAAGAATTTCCAGCGTGAATGGACCGAGATCGGACACATCCCGATCAAAGATAAAGACCGGCTGCAGAATGAATTCAGGGGTCTGATCAACGAATGCCTCGACAAGCTGAAGATCAGTGAAGTTGAGATCACAGCCGTGACTTACCAGAACCACCTCGAGTCGCTGAAGAACGATCCGCAGTCGAAACGGCTCATCGGAAAGGAAAAAGAGATCCTCTCTGGAAAAATTCTCAAGATGAAGGAAGACATCAACCTGTGGGAAAACAACATCGGCTTCCTGGCCAATTCGAAGAATGCAGCCATCCTGAAAGAGGAATTCGTGAAGAAGATCGACAAGGCAAAAAGCGAAGTCAAGGTGATGGAGGCGAAGCTGAAAATGCTGAGGACACAGTAATTTGTACTTTGTACTTTGTGGTTTGTACTTTGTAATTAGAATTAGTCCTTCGTTATTCGTTATTCGATTGTTCGTTTATTGAAAATCGTAAATCGTAAATCGTAAACCGTAAATCGGATGTCTTCCAACTCCTTCGGTCATACCCTTGTCCTTACGACCTTCGGGGAATCGCACGGTCCGGCAGTTGGCGGGGTTCTCGACGGGTTTCCTTCCCTTGTAGATATTGACGTTGATTTTATCCAATCGGAGGTGAACCGCCGGAGAACCGGGCAATCTTTTTTTTCTTCCGCACGTAAAGAGGATGATGTTGTAGAATTCCTTTCGGGAATCTTTGAAGGGAAATCCACCGGGGCGCCCATTGCTTTTCTTGCACGAAACGTGGATGCAAAGCCGGAGCATTACACCCAGCTGAAAGAAACCTACCGTCCGTCGCATGCTGATTTTACCTGGGACAGGAAATTCGGAATCCGCGATTACCAGGGTGGAGGACGTGCATCGGCCCGCGAAACCCTGGCCCGGGTTGTTGGTGGTGCTTTGGCCAAGCTTTACCTTCGGAAACCGGGGATCGGAATCAACGGATATGTTTCGCAGATCGGAAATTGCCGGTTACCGGAAGATTTCATCCTGAGCGACTACGATAAAGTACTTAACAGTGAGGTCGGCTGCCCTGACCCTGAAACTGAGCAGGCCATGCTTCGTCTGCTTGAAGAAACAAAAGCCGGAGGCGACACGCTGGGAGGCATCGTTTCATGCAGGATAATCGGGGTTCCTGCCGGGCTGGGAGAACCGGTCTTTGATAAGCTCTCTGCCGATCTTGGGAAAGCGATGCTAAGCATTCCGTCGGTGAAAGGATTTGAATACGGATCCGGATTCGGCGCAGCCGTCATGAAAGGATCTGAACATAATGATATCTTTATCCGCAGCGGAAATACCATTACCACAAAAACAAATTTTTCCGGCGGCATCCAGGGCGGCATTTCCAACGGGAATGAGATCTTTTTCCGCGTCGCGTTCAAACCGGTTGCCTCCCTGATGAAAGACCAGGAAACGGTGGATCAGAAAGGTGAAAAGGTTCTTCTGAAAGGAAAAGGAAGACACGATGTTTGTGTGGTCCCGCGTTCAATTGTGATCGTAGAAGCCATGGCCGCCCTTGTCATCGCCGACCACTACCTCATGCAACTTCAAAGAAAACTCTGATTGAGGAAAAACTATATTAATCAGAACACGGAATACACTGAAAAAACGGAAAGTCATAATCCGTTCATTCCGTGTATTCAGTGTTCGAAAAAGATTTTTTTCTTTTAAAGAAATTAACTCTGCATTCCTGCATTGTCAAACAGCTGGTTCCTGCTGGCTCAGGCAATGGAACGCGCCAAGTCCCCAGATAATCTCCACCGAATCGATTCCAACCACCTTACGGCCGGGGAAACATTCCTCAAGGATGGAAATGGCTTTTTCGTCTTCCCTGCAGCGATACAGCGGGACAATGACCGAGCTGTTGGTAATGTAAAAATTCGCATAGGAAGCAGGCAGGCGCTGGCCTTCAAAGACAACCGGCGGCGGCATGGGTATCTCAACAATATCCAACTGTTTTCCGCTTTGCACGCGCATGGTCCTCAGCAATTTCAGGTTATCGCGCAACGTCTTGTGGTTCGGATCCGTTTTATCATGTTCAACCATCGTAATAACGGCATCTTCCCGGAAAAACCGTGTGATGTCGTCGATGTGGCCGTTGGTGTCGTCACCGTCGATCCCGTTGCCAAGCCAGAGGATTTGCTCTACTCCGTAATAATTCCTCAGGTATTCCTCGATCTGGGCCTGGCTGAGTTTGGGATTCCGGTTTTTATGCAGCATACAGGATGTGGTCGTCAGTAAGGTACCCTTTCCGTTCACATCCACTGCGCCGCCTTCCATGACAATGCCCGGGAAAACAACCGGCAAGCCGAGCGCCTTGGCAACCAGTCCCGGGATCTTTTCATCCAGGTCATGGGGATATTTTTCACCCCAGGCATTGTAGTGCCAGCTGACGACCATCCGTGGATCTTTTGCGGCGGGGTTTACCAGGAAGGAAGGACCATGATCCCTGCACCAGGCATCGTTGGTCGGATGGAGATAAAATTCGATCTTCGACATGTCCTGGCCTTCCATTTCCAGCGCCTCGCTAACCATCTCCTTATGCTCTTCATTCAGCACATTGATACAAACCTTCTCCCCTGAAGAAATTTCGGAAATAAACTGATGGTAAAAAGAAAAGATGGTGGGCAGGGTTCCGGGCCACGAGTATGAATCATTGTGGGGGTAACTCAGCCATGTTGCCCTGTGCGGTTCCCACTCTGCAGGAAACCGGTAGCCTGATAACTTCGGATGTTTATGGTGTTCCAATGTTAGGATTTGTTAGATCATTCGTCAATAAAACGGTTGAGGATCGGGCCGTAGCTGTCGATCCTCCGGTCACGAAGGAACGGCCAGTGAACCCTTACCTCATCAATCCTTCCGAGATCCAGTTCGCTTACATGGACCTCTTCCTTCACATGACCGGCCTGATACAGAACTTCACCATACGGATCAGCAATGAACGACCCGCCCCAGAATTTCATATCTCCTTCACTCCCGGTACGGTTCACAGAAACCACAAACACGCCGTTGGCGATGGCATGAGATCTCTGGATCGTCTGCCACGCGGAATATTGTTGTTTGTTCAAAGCCTCCGGCTGAGCGGCCGCCCAGCCGATCGCAGTCGGATAAAAAATGATCTCCGCCCCCATCAGGCTGGTGATCCTTGCGGCTTCGGGGTACCACTGGTCCCAGCAAACAAGTCCGCCGATCCGCGCATATTTCGTGCAGAATACGGAATACCCCGTATCCCCGGGTGTAAAATAGAACTTCTCATAATACCCGGGATCATCCGGTATGTGATTCTTCCTGTACTTCCCAAGCAAAGTGCCATCCGCATCAATCACGGCAAGCGTATTATGAAACAGGCCCCGCGCACGCTTCTCAAACAGGGAAGCCAGGATGACCACATCCAGTTCTTTTGCAAGTTCCTGGAACTGCCGGGTTATCGGTCCGGGAACGGCTTCCGCCAATGAAAAATAATCATAGTTCTCTTCCCAGCAGAAATAACGCGTCGCAAACAACTCCTGCAGGCAGATGATTTGCGCACCCTGGCCGGCAGCCTCCCGGATCAGCTGAACCGCCTTCTCAATGTTGGCCTGCTTGTCTGTACTGCAGGCCATCTGGATCAGGCCGGTTTTGACGACTTTTCTTTCCATTCAGTCCGCTAATTGTTAAAAACGAATTTCCTGCAATATTTTTTTCCTCCGTGAAGGATCTCGAGAACATAAACCCCCGTCGAAAATCCCTGGTATCCTATGATCTTCCTTCCTTTCTGAACAGATTCAGCCGGAACTGATGCCACGGTCTGACCCATCATATTAAACAACCGTATGGTGGTGGCCTCCGGCCGGACAAAATCAAAATAAACCAGGATTTCATGTGTTTCGCGGTCCTGGTAAATGTCGATACCCCCTGCAGGATCATTCTCATTGACACCGACCGTATAATCAAGGTATAAATTATCGATAAAAAGCACCGTTCCGGGTGCAGGAAGGCTGTCGGCACTGGATATTGCCACGATGTTGAACGTATCCGGGGTCACTGTCTCCAAATAATCGATCCAGGCAGAAAAGGGCGTCCAGACATTTACTGTATCATGTGTTGAAAATGCCCCGACCCCGATGGAATCTCTTGAAATCCCGTTCCATTTCGACAGGCCGATCCCGATCGCACAACTGTCCCCACCTTTGGGGATATACTTGAAAAAGCCTTTAAGGTGCGTGGGTACATCATTGATCGGGACACCGCCGTCCAGCGAGAATGTCTGGGTAAAGATGTCGATGGTAAATGTGCCCAGCGTCAGCGCACCCGGCACGACAACAGAAGGAAAAGTGAGCTGTTTCGATTCAATCCTGGCCGAATAGGAGCCGGATTCATGATCCGTGCTTTTCGTCACAACCTTTGTTCCGAAAGGCAGGGCAATGGCAATGGCGGCGTTGGGCGAATCCCAGTACTGGGGATTCTGATAGGAGCCGGTAGTGACCCAGGTTTCAAAATCTCCGTTCGGGACAGGGGTTTGCGCCATGGCCGGGATCAGAAGGATCGAAGAAAAAGCAAACAAAAGAAAAAAATGTTTCATACTGCGCTATTCTTATCGGTTATCGGGATCATGTGCAAGATCGCCTGCACAAGCGGGTAAAGATAATATAAATCAAAATATCCCTGAAAACATTTTCAAGGCAAATGATAAACCCTGAGACCAGATATTCATCATTGCCGGCCGGATCCTGTTCTGATCACAATAAAATTAATGATACCTTTGATGAAATTTCGATAGCTGATGCCCCGTCATTTTTTGAAATTGATTTCCATCCGGGCCCTTTCCCTGCTGACCTTCTTTTCTCTTACATCCGGAATATGCGCGCAGGCGACCGATTCATGCAACCATAAATACAACAAGAAGACCGAAAAGAGTTATGATGAAGGTATCGGTTATTTCAAAAGGGGGAATTATACCGAAGCCTCGCGCATCATGAAGAACATCATCAGCCAGGAACCCGATTTCGTGGATGCCTATTATGTTCTGGGCCTTTCCAGTTTCAAGAAGGTAAATTCAAATTTTAAGGATGCCGGGAAGTATTTCCTGAAGGTCATTGAGATATGTCCTTCCTATAATGTATATGCATATTATTACCTGGCCGAGATCTGCTACGGATCGGAGAAATATGATTCAGCCGTCAGTTATCTTGAAGCATTCCTGAAGGATGTGGACAAGATCAAATCCGACAAGGATTATTCCCGGGCCGCTGACCTGCTCAAATATTCAAAATTTTACCTGAAACTGACACAGGAACCGGTGCCTTTTGATCCTGAAGTCGTGGAAGGCATCTCAACGCCGGAGAATGAATACCTGCCGATCCTTTCACCGGATAACAAAATGGCCTTCTTTACCCGCGAAATGAAGCTTCCGGGCGAGAGGAACACCCTGATCCAGGCCGAAAAATACAAGGAAAAATTCATGTTCAGCGAGCTTCAGCCCGACGGGAAATTCGCTCAGGGAGAAGAGATGCCCGATCCGTTCAACCTTAACGATAATGAAGGCGGGGCTACGCTTACCGTCGACAACAACACCCTCTATTACACGGTTTGCAAATATACCCTGAACAACACCTATTACAATTGCGACATCTATTATTCCGAATTTAAGGACGGGGAATGGACCCCGATAAAAAGCGTGAGCGACAAGATCAACCTGGCCACCACTTGGGAATCGCAGCCCAGCATCTCATCCGACGGACGGACCCTTTTCTTTGTAAGTGACAGGAGCGGCGGTTTCGGAGGGTATGACATCTACCGGTCGGTAAAAAACGAAACGGGTGAGTGGGGTACGCCCATCAACCTCGGCGCGGCGATCAATTCCACAGGGAATGAAAAATCACCGTTTATCCACCCCGACGGGAAGACGTTGTATTTTTCTTCCGACGGATGGCTGGGACTGGGTGGCTATGACATTTTTTTTTCAAGGCTGAACGACGACGGATCCTGGTCAAAACCGGTGAACATCGGTTACCCGATCAACTCTCCCGATGATGAAGTCGGATTCTTTGTCAGTACCGACGGACAAAAAGGGTTCTTTGCTTCCAATAAATTAAAAGGCGTTGGCGGATGGGATCTGTATTCTTTCAACCTTTATGAAAAAGCACGTCCGGGAAAGGTGCTCTTCCTTTCGGGAACGGTAAAAGGCGAAACCGAAGCAGAGATGTCGAAGACCAGGGTTGAGCTTAAAAATATGGAGACGAAGGCAATATCGCAGGTTCCCCTCGACACCATCACCGGAAATTATGTTGCGGTTGCTCCTTTCAACAACGATTACATCATGACCGTCAAGAAGGAAGGCTATGTTTATGAAACACGCTACATTTCGAAGATCGACAGCCTCTATAAGATGCCGGCCAAACTGGACCTGGAGATCCAGCCCATCGAGCTGAACAAATCCTACCGGATCAATGACATCTTTTTCGCTTTCAACTCTTACGATCTGGCCGATGAATCGAAAGCCGTACTGGACCTGCTGATCGAATTCCTCGATGAAAACCGGAACATCTGTATTGAGATACAGGGCCATACCGACGACATCGGAAACGACGCCAATAACCTCAAACTTTCGGCCAACCGGGCCCGGTCCGTATACAATTACCTTATCGCCAATAACATTTCCCAAAAACGACTGACCTATAAAGGCTTTGGTGAAACCAAGCCGGTCGCCACCAATGAAACAGAGGAGGGCCGCGCCAGGAACCGGAGAACCGTTTTCGTGATCACACGGAAATAATTTCGCCAAAAGGTTTTTGCCCTACGTTGCAATATCATAACATTATTATATTTGCATTGAAAAATTATCATGAGTGATGGTTCATTCTTCTCATTCACGTTCAATGTTACGGGTGCTGATCGTTGATGATCATCCCCTGGTCAGGAAAGGGTTGCATGAATTGCTCAGGAGTCATCACCCGGACTGGGAAATCTTTGAAGCCGACAACGGCATCCGTGCCATCCTTACTGCAGCGGATGTCAGGCCGGACCTTATCCTGATGGATTATGTCATGCCAAAACTCGACGGGGTTAAGGCGTCCTCCGCCATCAAACGTGACCTTCCGCGCTCCAAGATCATCATGATTACGATGAGTGATCCCGAGAATATTATCATGAATGCCATTGAGGCAGGTGTAAACTACATCATTTCAAAAAATGCACCTTTCAGCGAGATCCTCTCTACAATTGCGGAGATCACAAATGAAAATGCCAACGAAAAGGAAGAGATCACCAAAAATTCTCCACGGACCGGGAAAAAGGGAAAGGTAACGGATAAGAAAAAACACCTGTATTCATTATCCTACTTTCTGACTGACCGGGAAATGGAAGTAGTCAAATTCATGATGAAAGGCTACACGTCAAGAAGGATTTCAGAACAACTCAGTCTCAGCGTTCGTACCGTTGAGGGTCACCGCTCAAAGATCCTGAAAAAATGCGATCTTCACTCTACTCCTGAAATGTTCAATTTTCTCCTGAAAAACAAGTTACTTCCTCATTCTTAAATCCTTATACCGTTAGTCGGCAAAATAAAGCCGAAAAAAATCAGGTAGAACTACGTATTTAGAAACGCAAGTCCTTCTATTATTTTTGGTCATTCTTTGGCGGCGGAGGAAAGGGAGACCAAAGGATGAAACTGAAATGGATTGCGCTTTTATGGTTATGTGTTGTCCAGAACTGTTTTGGACAGAATTTTCCTGATTCGGTTCTTCGCGGAAGTTCCCCGGGATCTGCTCAAACTCTGGATTATCTCATGATGGTTGACCTGAACTTAACAGGATCCGCTGATGAGGATGTCAGGCCGGAAACAGCGATCGTGAATTCCGGAACATCCTCCCTTTTCATCGGAAAAGGCATTAACGGGGTTTATATTGATATTGCATGCCCGGCACTACTCCCTGAAAAGGAGTCAACCGGAAACTGCCTTACCGAAAACCGATCAGATGTTTTTGAAAAGGTTGGCCATCTCGATGGCAGCAAGGGCAGCATCAAATCCCTTGTTCCCGCTCTTCGTGCCGGCCCGCTCGATGGCCTGCTCGATGCTGTCGGTGGTGAGAACACCATAAATCACAGGTTTCCCGGTCTCCAGTCCGACGCCGGCAATGCCCTTGGAGACTTCCGCGGCCACATAATCAAAATGAGGAGTTGCACCACGGATCACGGCGCCCAGGCATATTATCGCATCATACCTGTTTCCCTTGGAAGTGGCCAGCTTTTTGGCGAGTAAGGGGAGTTCGAATGCCCCCGGAGCCCAGACAACATCGATGTTCTTTTCATCTGCTCCATGACGGTTCAGGCCATCGATACAGCCGCTTAAAAGCTTTGCACTGATGAATTCATTGAAACGGGAGATCACGATGCCAAAATGCATTCCCTTGGCATCCAGTTTTCCTTCAATTGTTCTCATAGTTAAAAGATATTTGGTTTGAAATTTAATATTCAGCTATGCATTTGAGGGAGTTTCCCCGGTAAAGGAGAGCATGTGCCCCATCTTTTCTTTCTTTGTTTTAAGATACCGGATGTTCCTGGAATTGGAGCGGACCTGGATGGGAACGCGCTCGACGATCTCCATTCCGAAACCTTCGATACCCGATACTTTTTTCGGATTGTTGGTCAGCAGGCGGATCTTCCTGACGCCAAGATCGGCCAGTATCTCTGCCCCGGTCCCATAATCCCTGAGATCGGCAGGAAAGCCCAGCGCCTTGTTGGCTTCCACGGTATCCATGCCGCCGTCCTGAAGATTGTAGGCTTTCATCTTGTTGACGAACCCGATACCCCTGCCTTCCTGGCGCATGTAAAGGAAAACTCCCCTGCCCTCCTTTGCAATCAGTTTCATGGCATCGGTGAGCTGCTCGCCGCAATCACAGCGGAGCGAACCAAATACATCCCCTGTGAGGCACTCGGAATGAACACGCACAAGCACCGGTTTATCACCTGAAATATCCCCTTTTACGAGCGCCAGGTGATTCTCATGGGTGACCTTGCTGATGTATGTGTATGCTTTGAAATCGCCAAACCGTGTAGGCATATCCACCATGGTGACACGCTGGACAAGTGACTCGGTCTGGCGGCGGTAAATGATCAGGTCGGCGATGGTGATGATCTTCAGGTGATGTTTTTCAACATACTCCATCAGCTGCGGTACACGGGCCATGCTGCCATCCTCATTCATGATCTCGCAGATCACACCTGCAGGGAAGAGCCCGGCCATCTTGGCCAGGTCGACGGAAGCTTCCGTATGGCCGGCCCTGACAAGCACGCCTCCTTCACGGTATTCGATCGGGAAAATGTGGCCCGGGCGGGTGAAATCCTTCACCTTCGCTGCCGGATCGAGTACTCTTTTTATCGTGAGGGCCCGTTCATGCGCAGAGATACCGGTCTTGCATTCTGCCGCATCGATCGATACGGTAAATGCCGTACGGTTGGGATCGGTATTCTTGACCACCATCCGTTCCACATTCAGCTCTTCCAGCCGCTCCCTGATGACCGGCAGACAGATCAGGCCGCCGGCATGTTTGGCCATGAAATTGACGATGGCAGGGGTTACCTTTTCGGCTGCAACCACCAGATCGCCTTCATTTTCGCGATCTTCGTCATCCACAACTACAACCATCTTTCCCTTCCGGATATCCTCAATGGCTTCCTCGATGGTATTGAATTTATATTTTGTCATTTTATCGAATTTACAATAATGTCACACCTACGGTGTTTAATGGAATTTTATATTTTTTTCTACAATAATGGAACACCTGCGGTGTTCATTGGTATTTTTAGCAATTTTATATCCAGCATCCAGCATCAATTATAAAAATCCGTTTTCCGCCAGGAAATTCAAGTCAAGCTTTCCCTCTTTATTCCCTGACAGTTTTTCAACATACTTCCCGATGATATCGCATTCCAGGTTCACTGTATCGCCTGTTTTCTTTGACAGGATTGTTGTTTCATCCTGTGTATGCGGAATGACCGACACTTCCAATGAACGGTCATTCACACCTGCGACCGTCAGGCTGATGCCATCCACGGCGATGGAACCTTTTTCAACCACATAACGGAGGATGGTTTTATCTGCATCAATGGTCAGCCAGACTGCATTTTCATCCTTCCGGATCCTGCTGATGGTGCCGGTTCCGTCGATGTGTCCGCTGACGATGTGCCCGCCAAGCCGGTCTGCCAGGCGGAGCGCCCGTTCAAGATTGACCCTGCTCCCGGCTTTCAATTCGCGGAAGGCCGTACGCTGCATGGTTTCCGGCATCACATCCACGGCAAAGGAGTTCCCTGTGAATTCAGTGACCGTCAGGCATACCCCGTTTGTATTGATGCTGTCGCCGATCCTGACATCACTCAGTACTTTCGAAGCCGAAACCGTGATCCTGGAAGATCTTCCCGAACCACGTATGCTCTTTACTAAACCTATTTCTTCAATGATTCCTGTAAACACTTTTTTTGATTTACGATTTACGATTTACGGTTTACGATTTCTTTACCACAGATTTCACAGATTACACAGATTTTCGGACTTCCAACCTCCTTCCTCCGACCTCGTTTTTCCATTATCCATTCTCCATCTTCAATTCCACTTTTATAATTTTCCGATGTACCCTTCTACGAGCATATCCTCCCCTATTTTACGGTACTTCCATTTATCGATCCGGATCGCATCTTCCATCCTGGGAATTCCGGTTCCGCCAACGGGTGTCGGGGCACCTGTCCCGCCTACGATCTTGGGAGCAATAAATGAGATCACTTTATCAACAATACCGCTCCTGATGGCGGAAAATGCTATCGTGCTGCCGCCTTCGAGCAATACGCTGTCGATGCCCATCCTGCCAAGGGAGAGCATGAGATAATCAAGATCCACTTTCCCGCCGGATTGCGGGCAGATGATGACCTGCGCTCCCAGGCGTTCGAGGTCCCGTCTCTTTTCCGGCTTTATTTTATCCGTTGTGGCAATGATGGCAAGCTGGGGGTGATGAGCCAGGACTTTTGCTTCCGACGGGATTTTTCCCTCCGAATCCACGATCACCTTAAGGGGATCCCGGCTTTTTTTCCCTTTCCGGCGTGTATTCAGCAACGGGTCATCATAAATTACCGTATTGATCCCGACCATAACGGCGCTGTATTGCTGCCGCAGTTCATGAACATACCTGCGTGAGCGTTCACCCGAGATCCATCGCGACGCATTTTCAACCGTTGCAATCTTTCCGTCAAGCGTCATGGCGATCTTTAAGGCACAGAATGGTCTTCCCGTGAGGATATATTTTCCGAACAGTTCATTCATCTCACGGGCAGCCGGTTCTTCAGGGGCCATTACCACATCGATACCGGCATCGGCCAATGCCTTCAGGCCATTGCCATCGACCAGCGGATTCGGATCTTTCATGGCGATGACCACCTGCCGGATCCCTTTCCCGATGATAAGGTCGGTGCAGGGCGGGGTTTTCCCATGATGAGAGCAGGGCTCAAGCGTGACATACAGGGTAGATCCTTCCACATTCCCGGCGGCCTTTGAGATGGCATTGACTTCGGCATGCGGTCCCCCGAAATGCTCATGATATCCTTCGCCGATGATCTGTCCATCCTTTACCAGGACAGCACCCACCATCGGGTTGGGGTTGACCCATCCCATCCCTCTCTTTGCAAGGGTTATCGCCCGTCTCATGTATTTTATATCCTTCTCCACAACAGACATTCCTTCATCTTACACTCACATCTCGCATCACCAAAACAAAAAGCCCTGACGACTCAATCCTCAGGGCTCAATCCTATTTTAAAACTGAAAAATGGACAATTTTAAAATAACTTTCTTCTTCCATCCAGACTTTAACTGTCGGTTCCGGAATCTCACCGGATCCACCATCTTCCTTTCGGAAATGGTTCGCGGACTTTACCGCCGATCGGGAATTTCACCCTGCCCTGAAGAAATTATTTGTCTTAAAATTTCCGTTATCAAACTATGAAACGGACTACAAAGATAATATAAATTTCAAAATTGTTATTTCTTTCACAGATATTTTGAGATAAAACAAAAAAAGGAAGTCGCCCTTTGGGTAACTTCCTTTTCAAAAGCATTCCTTTTAAAAGGAATGATCCTGTGTCAGTTTACTGAATCACCAGCTTTTTCGTAGATGACTGCTGGCCGGTCTGAACCTTTACCATGTATATCCCTTTCGGGAAGGTGGAGATATCGATCAGTTTTGATTGTTCCCTGGAGGATGCAGAAACCTTGTCCCTGTACATCATCTTACCTGTAAGATCGGATACGGTGATCATGGCATCAGAATCCATTCCCCCGTGAATTACCAGGTTGAAATTGCCGGAAGCAGGATTCGGTGAAATGGTCACTCCGAAAACGCTGACGGGATCATTTCCGATGCCGGCAGGAAATGTGAGCGTTATATGAACGACATCGGTAGCGGTATCTGTACAGGTACCAACAGGAAATGCCTTCATGGTCAGGTCAACGCCTCCGTTGTTCCGGTCAATCGGACCAGTATAATAAAGGCTGTTCAGGACTGTATCAATGTTGAAATGTCCATCACCAGAAGTCAGCCATTTCACGCCGCTGTAATATGTTGCTGCTCCGGAAACCGGGAACAATGGCGTTGTGTTCGGATATGTGACATCGGGTCCGGCATTTGAGGTTGGCTGCTGATTGACAGAGACGAGAATCGTATCTGTTTTCGTAGCGCTTCCGTCATTGACTGCACAAACATAACGGGTATCAATGGTCGGGTTGGCAGTTGGGGTTGCCTGTGTTGAAGTAAATCCGGCCGGGACCGATGACCAGGAATAGGTATAGGTTCCTGAACCTCCCGTAGCGCCGGCATCCAGCTGTGTTTGTTGTCCGCTGCATACCACATCGGGCGTTGCCGTTGCATTGACAGCGAAGTAATTTGCAAAACTGAAGGCTGCAATCCTGGTCTTCCAGTTTGCAGATGAGGTGCTTGAATAATATTCAGTAGTATACCAGAAGGTACTTGCGTTGGAAGGATCCACGGTCAGTGCGCTGTAATCGCCCCAGCGGCTCGGAGAACCGCTCCAGGTATTGGTCTGTGAACCGCCGCCGTTGATGATACCCTTTTCAGCAATGGTTAATGTGTTCAGGGGATCATTGGCAAGACGCCCGGCATAACGGATCGAAGGATAAAGGCTGCTGCTCGTAATGCTGTATGCAAGTGCTATGTTCCCGTTTTCATCCATGGCAATACTTCCACACCAGCGTGAATTTCCATCAGCCGGTGCATAGGTGGCCTGCTGGTAAACAGACCATGGATTGGTGGCATCCCTCCTGAACTCATACCAGCGGATTCCGGCCACATTGCTTCCGGCATTAACTGTAGTATTGGTCACCATTGACCAGTGGTCACTAAAATAGCGGAAACACAAACGGTTCATGATGGCTCCCGGATAGGATAAGGGATCAAGCTTTGTGCCTGTGCCTGGTTGCGATAATCCCACCCCATATGCGAAATAGGTAAACGGTGTTATGCTTAATGATGAGGCCTGGGCCAAGGTGGAGTTTGCGGGTGTTGTCCAGTCAACATGAAATTCATAAATTTTCATTGAGTTTGTGCTGGTCCAGGCAACATATTCCGGTGTTCCTGCCGGTGGGAAGGTTCCGTCGCAGTCGGCAACGAGACCATGATAGTAAGCGCTATTGCTTACCGGGAAATAAACCACGGATGCCGTGAGGTTTCCTGCCAGCATTGCAGTACGATCGAATGCTGCAACACCCGGGCCCAGGAAATTACCACTGGAAGTGAACCTGTTTACAGTGATATAATATCCATCCCTCCAGACACCCAGTTTCGGGTAGTCGGGCATTTCGGGAAAGCTGAATTGATAACGGTACCAGGAACCGGTGGGATCGGCAGTCGTCGAGATGGCAACCATTTCATAAAAGGGTCCGTTCGGGTAATTGGGAATGGAAAACTGGCTGATCAGCCAGCGGTCGGCCTGTTCATCGTACAGAACAATTCCGTCGCCATCATTTGAATTGTATGGCATACCGCTCCAGATGTTGTTTGAATTCATCGGGCCCAGGAGCTTTGTTCCGGTCTTATTGTAAACGGCATACTGAAGGTTGACCATCTGTACATAATGGTTCGGGCCAACATCTCCTGCAGGATCCGGAGGACAAACACCACCGTTAACGCCAATACCATCAAAATTTTCTACGGTTGTATCCGTTAATACAGATCCAAAAGCATACTGAACATTCGGGTCGCTTTTGATGGCATCGGGATAATATACCGGATGCTGATCTTTCGGATAGGAATGATTTTTCACGACCCCGTCTTTCCAGCTGTTATCAGCTTTGAGAATAGGATTTTTTGCAAGGTCCCTGAAAGGAGGGGAAATATCAAAGTAACTTGGTTTGATAACAATGGGCTTTCCCACTTCGCCGGTTCCGTTTTGGGCGTGGCTGAAGTTCATCAGGAAGAAAAACCCAAGAAAAAGGTAAAGGAAATTTTTCATGTGGCTGGATTAATAAATTTGGCACAAAGTTACTATTTTTTCATTTCCGGATTCATTTTTACAGAATTTTAACAGACAACGGGAACCCCTGTTTATCAATGACATTACAAAGGAATTATTTTTCCTGACAGTCTGTATCAGGATTTTTTCGTACTTTTATGCAGCAGTTAACACAAGGCACGCATGAACATCATCATCACAGGCGCGAGCAAGGGTATCGGGGCAGAAGTTGCGAAAACATTCTGCAAGCACAAAGGCAACCAGGTGATTGCCCTGTCAAGAAATGCGGAAGGCCTGCGAAGGGTTTCAGCCGAGTGCCAGAAGAACAATGCCGGCTCGAAGATCATGACCGTTGAATTCGATCTTACCCAGTTCGACTTCTACCCCTTCATCCTCCAGAAAATTGAAACTTATTTCCATCGCTGCGACATCCTGATCAACAATGCCGGACGGCTTGTCAACAAGCCTTTCGACAAGATCGAAATACAGGATTTTGATGATGTCTTCAACGTCAATATCAAAAGCCTCTTCTTTTTTACAAAACTGATCCTTCCGATGATGAACAAGGGAGGGCATATACTGAATATCAGCAGCCTCGGGGGAATACCGGGCAGTAAAAAGTTCAGCGGACTGTCTGCATACAGTGCCAGCAAAGGTGCGGTTTCGGTTTTCACGGAAGCCCTTGCGGAAGAATTAAAAGAATCGGAGATCAGTGTAAACTGCCTTGCGCTTGGAGGCGTTCAGACGGAGATGTTTGAAAAAGCTTTTCCTGGTTATAAGGCCCTGCAGACCTCCTCACAGATGGCTCAGTTCATAACCGATTTCGCCGTTACCGGCCAGCGCTTCTTCAACGGGAAAGTCATCCCGGTTTCGACGTCACTCGCCTAGAAGGTATTCTATTTCGCTTTTCGCTATTTTTTCTTCACCACAGATTACACGGATTACACAGATTATTTCGCTACTTCGCTTTTCGCTTTTCGCTATTTATAAATAGTCGACATTCTCGCCCTTCAACCCAAAGGGTGCTATCGCACGGTTATAAATCCCATGCACATAGGCGATCGCCATCCCATAGTTGGTTACCGGGACACCGGCATCAACTGCAGGTTTTAAGCGGTTTATCAGTTGCTTTCGGGTGATCATGCAACCGCCGCACTGGATGACCATCGAATATTCCTTCATCTCACCAGGGATCCTGTCGAGCCCTGCCACAACAGTAAATTCCAGTTTCTTTCCGGTGAAATTACTGAGCCAGCGCGGGATCTTCACGCGGCCGATGTCATCGCAGGAAACGTGATGAGAACAGGATTCAAGGATCAACACCCGGTCTCCGTCCTTTAGTTTGGCGATGTAAGGAGTTCCTTTCAGATAGTTGTCAAAATCCCCTTTCTGACGTGCCAGTACGATGCTGAAACTGGTTAGCGGAATGTTTTTCGGAACGGCTGCATCGGCTTTGGGGAAGACCTGGCTGTCGGTGATCACGAGTGCAGGTTTCGGATCCATTTTCCGGATAAAAGCATCTACTTCCCGTTCCTTGCAAACGACTGCAATGCCATCGTGATCAAGCACATCACGGATCACCTGCATTTGGGGAAGGATCATCCGGCCTTCGGGGGCTTCGATATCGATGGGTGTGATTAGGAGGACCACATCCCCGTAGGAGATCAGGTCTCCTACCAGGGGTCTCTTTCGGTATGCGCTTTCGGGCATTGTTTCCCGGATAGCAATGATCAGATCATCAATGTTCAGGGGATATTTTGCACTGAAATCGATGACCGGAACCGAATAGCGGTCGCGGATCACCGTTAAAAACTCCTCCCCGGCTTTATGAAGATCAGACTTGTTGTGAATGACGATGAAAGGAACCTCATGTTTTTTGAAATCAGCGATCAGTCCCTTTTCAGGTTCATCAAAGATGTTTTCCGCGATCACAAGAATAGCCAGGTCGATCAGCTTAAGCATCTCTTTGGAGCGGAGGATCCGTTTCTGTCCCAGTTCGCCGGAGTCATCAATCCCGGCCGTATCGATCACCACAGCCGGTCCGATCCCGGCGATCTCGATTGACTTCTTAACCGGGTCGGTGGTTGTCCCGGCCACATCCGAAACGATCGCTGTTTCCTGACCGGTCAGAGCGTTGATGAGGGAGCTTTTCCCGTTGTTCCTTCGTCCGAAAATCCCTATGTGTGGTTTTGTGTCGCGTCCTTTAGTCATAGTTGAGAAACGTAAGTTGATCGTTCTTTTTCAGTCGGCAGTCAGCAGTCGGCGGTCGGCAGTCAGCAGTCAGCAGTCAGCAGTCTTCAGTCCTCAGTCGTCAGTCCTCCTGTAAATCATCCATCGTATATCCAAGTTTCAGCAGATTTTCGGGTTTAAGAATGGTCCCCAGTTTTTCTTCACTGACAAGTTGCAGGATTTTATTTGCGGCAAAAATATCGATTCCGTCCGACTTCATTCTTTTTGCCAGTTCAGAAGCCTTGTTGTAACCGATAAATGGAACCAGGGCAGTGGTAATCACCGGACTCCTGAACAGCTTCTCCTCCCCTGTCTTTGCATTGATCGTCAGTCCTTCCAGAAGGTTGGAGGCAGTGGTTTTACCGGCAGAAACAAGCAGGTTTATGCTTTCGATCAGTGCGCATCCGATGGCCGGCAGATAGGCATTGAGTTCAAGGCAGCCCTGGGCGCAAAGAGAGGTTATCAGCTGATCATTGGCATAAACCCGGTGAACCGCGCTGATCACGTATTCAGGGATCACAGGATTCACTTTCCCGGGCATGATCGAACTTCCGGCCTGCTTTTGCGGGATCATCACCTCTTTTCCAGATGCGATGTCGGAAGCAAGCAACCGGAGATCGGATACCATTTTCTCAAGGTTTACGGCATGTGCTTTCAGGGTCGCATGGATTTCAACGAAGGGATCAAGACTTGAAGTGGCGTCCGCCATGTTCTCACTGCGTGCGACAGGAAGGCCCGTTAGTTTCTGAAGATGTCCGGTCGCTTCCATGATGAAAAAACGGGGAACGGCAAGCCCTGTCCCGATCGCGCTTCCACCGAGGTTGACCAGTTTGATCCGCTCAAAGCATTTGGAAACCCGCCACCAGTCACGTGAAAAAGATTCGCTGTAGGTGCTGAATAGTTTTCCATAGGAAGAAGGAACGGCTTCCTGCATCTGGGTGTAACCGATCCGAAGCTCATTCCGGTGGGCATTTTCCATTCCCTCGACCTTACTCCGCAATATATTGATTGTTTCTTCAAGCTTATTCAGCAGGATCATAACGGCAACCTTCAATGCTGTCGGGATCACATCGTTGGTCGACTGGAATACATTGGCATGTTCGATCGGATCGACGAATTCGTACTGACCCGGGTCTTTCCCGAGTTTTTTCAATGCGAGATTGGCAATGATCTCGTTGATGTTCATGTTGATGCTGGTCCCGGCTCCGCCCGATATCGCGGGAACAATAAAGTCTCCGAAATGTTTTCCTTCTGCTACCTCTTCCGCCGACAGGGCAAGTGCATCCAGGATCTCGTCGGGGATCACCGTGAATGGGAGCTCTTTACCGAGATATTTTTCGGAAACCGCATTCCTGTAATCGCGGTATGTCTCATAGCAGGCTTGTTTCACCATTCCCACGGCTTCGTACCATTCCGCAGGAAAGGCAGTCTGATCAGGAAAATTCTTTTTAGCCCTGAGCGCATGGATGCCGTATAATGCATAAGCCGGAATTTCCATATTTCCGATCAGGTCTGATTCCGTGCGTAGCTGAATCATACAAATTC
Source organism: Bacteroidota bacterium (assembly GCA_026391805.1). Classification (GTDB taxonomy): domain Bacteria; phylum Bacteroidota; class Bacteroidia; order Bacteroidales; family FEN-979; genus FEN-979. Next base: position 106,337 of record JAPLDJ010000011.1, read on the forward strand.
TATTATCGATATTTTGTGTAATTTTACGACTTCTTTCGAACAAAACGGGTAACTTGAAAAGAATATTTTACCTTTTCTTTCCTTTATTTCTTTCTGTCGTTTCTGTCCGGGGCCAGGGCTATACAGAATTCTGGTTCGTCGCTCCCGAAGTCTACCTGGGTCACGGTGACAGGCCCATCATCATGCGGATCTCCACAACGACCCAAACTGCCAATATTACCCTCCGGCAGCCCGCCCGTCCGCTGTTTACGCCGATCACTTCTCCGATTCCGCCAAATACAACCCTGTCAATCGATCTTACTACCTGGATCGACAGCATCGAGAACAAGCCTGCCAATAAGGTCAACAATTTTGGTTTGTATCTGACCTCCGATGTTCAGGTAAATGCCTATTATGAAGAAGCGAATGCCAGCAATCCCGAAATTTTCACACTGAAGGGCAAGAATGCACTGGGGACGGAGTTTTACATTAATGGACAGTACCATTACAAAAATCATTGGGTCACGACAAACACCGCCGAAACATTTGACATTGTCGCCACGGAAGACAATACCCAGGTGACCATCACGGTGACGCAGGACATTACGGGTCATACTGCCAATTCAACATTCACGATTACCCTGAACAAGGGCCAGACCTATTCTGCCCGGGCCACGAATAATGCGGCGAACATCAGCCTTGCGGGCTCGCATGTTACGGCAAACCACCCGATCGCGATCACAGTGGGAGACGATTCCATCGATGAACCTGAGACCGGTGGTGCAAGCGGGTGGGACATGATCGGTGACCAGATCATCCCGGTCAATCTTCTCGGCAAGGAATACATTGCCGTGATGGGATTCGGCAACAGCAATGATGAGCGGGTATACATGGAAGCGGTTCAGAACGGCACGAGCATCTATCTTGATGGGAGCGTAACCCCCTCTGCCACCATTAATACAGGACAGAATTACTGGAGCCATTTCACAAACAATACACTTTACATCAAGTCCTCCAATCCGATCATGGCCTACCATCTTTCCGGGTTTACCAACGAAGCCGGGAGTGCGATCCTTCCCCAGGATTCATGCACCGGTTCAAGGCAGATCGGGTTTTACCGCACCGGAGCAGGCACATTCGCGATTATGCTCCTGACGCGTAATGGTAACGAGGGCAGTTTTATACTTGACGGAAGCGGTGCCCTCATTACGGCGGCAGATTTCAACCCGGTAACCGGAACCTCCGGCAACTGGTTATATGCCAGGAAGAGCTTTACGACCGCGCAGGTGCCGGTAGGATCGCACATCATCACGAATACCAGCGGAAAATTCCACATGGGGATCCTGAATGCCCTGGGAGGTAGCGCTGAGTACGGATTCTATTCAGATTTCTCAAATCTCTACCTTGGTGCTGATGCGAATCTGTGCCCAAACGACAGCACAATGCTCGATGCCGGGCCGAACATGTCGGCCTATGCCTGGTACAAGCTTATTTCGGGCATCTGGACTCAGGTCGGATCGCAGCAAACATTCTGGGTAAGCGACTCCGGCTATTACGCCTGCGTCACTAATGGGGATTATTGTACTCTTTCAGATACGATCCATTACAGCCTTTACCCTCCCGTTGTGATGAACCTCGGTCCCGATACAACCGTCTGTGAAGGTGCGTTGATCACACTCGATCCTGGTCCTTTTGTCAGTTACCGCTGGCAGAATAATTCTATGGCCCGGTACTTCCCTACAAATACAGCAGGATTATACTGGTGCGAAGTGACGGATAATAACGGATGCAAAGCCAGGGATACGATTATTATTGCCATTGATTCTCTTCCGAAAGTTGCCGGTTCGATCTCCGGTCTTTCAACTGTCTGCCAGGGTCAGAACGGGGTAACCTATGGTGTTCCTGCATTCCCGCTTGCAACGACGTATGAATGGACACTTCCCCCGGGAGCATCGGGTACAAGTACAACAAATTCCATCACCCTTGATTTTTCGGTCTCCGCGGTTTCAGATACGCTGCGGGTGAGAGGCCACAATCTGTGCGGATACGGACCTGAACTGAAATTACCCATCACGGTTGATCCGTTGCCTGTTGCGGCAGGCGTCATCAGCGGACCGGCCAGTGTATGCCCCGGTCAATCCGGAATCATTTACTCGGTACCGCCGATCAATTTTGCGACAACATATGTATGGTCAGTTCCGGCGGGAATGAATATTGTTTCCGGGGCAGGAACGAATACCATTACCATTAATAGTTCATTCATTGCCGTTGCCGGGAATATTAGTGTCCATGGAAATAATTCCTGCGGGAACGGACCTTCATCTTCTTTCTCCGTTTCTATATATCCTTCGCCGGTTCCCGCCGTTACCGGCCCGGCTTCGGTTTGCCTGAATTCGACAACAACCTATACCACAGCTGCGGGGATGACCGGATATACATGGACAGTTTCAGCAGGTGGTACCATCACCTCTGGGGCAGGAACCAATACCGTTAATATCAATTGGTCCTCCAACGGAGTTAAGACCATCACCCTCAATTATACCAATGGCAACGGATGCACAGCTGCAACGCCTTCAACCTATAATATTACCGTGAATACCTTACCGGTTCCGAATCTCAACGGATCGACCAGCATCTGTATTGGGTTTTCGGCCACTTACACCTCTGATGCCGGCATGAACAACTATGCCTGGAGCGTATCTGCAGGAGGAACCATTACTTCCGGTGGTGGATCTTCTGATGCATCGGTCACGGTTTTATGGAATACAGTAGGAGCTCAGACCGTCAGCGTCAATTACGTGGTTGGCACAGGCTGTACCGCTGCCAATCCCACAGTTTTAAATGTGACCGTTCATTCTTTGCCTGTTCCTGCCATTTCCGGCACCAGTGTCCTTTGTGCGGGAACAGCAGGAAATGTCTATTCCACACAACCAGGAATGACGAATTATCAGTGGACTGTCTCAGCCGGTGGAACCATCACGGCAGGCGGCGGAGCAGCAAACAGCTCCGTGACTGTTACCTGGAATACACCCGGGGCTAAGACTGTATCTGTCAATTTCAACGACCCGGACGGGTGTACAGCCCTTTCTCCTGTCATCTACCCGGTGACCGTGAACCCGCTTCCTGTTCCTTCCCTGGTCGGCCCTGCCGCTGTTTGCCTGAACAGCTCCGGGACATACACAACCGATGCCGGGATGTCGGCCTATACCTGGAGCGTCTCGGCCGGGGGAT
>JAPLDJ010000023.1 GCA_026391805.1 Bacteroidota bacterium
TTTAATGAAAGCATAGGCCAATTGGAAGTCGTTGTGATGTGTCTTTGCAAAAGTATTAATAATGTCCTTAAAGAGATTACTTTTGTAAAATTATTTTACAATTCGTTTTGAATATCTTTACAATTCGTTTTTGCGATTATAAATGGAATAAATAACGCAGCAAACGTGATTTAATTTTATGCAGATGTTTTTTCGATCACGCCGTCGCGGATCAGTAATTTCCGGTCGGCCATATTGGCAAGATCAGCATTATGGGTCACGATCACATAGGTCTGGTTGAAGGAATTCCGGAGGCTGAAGAAAAGTGAGTGTAACTCAACAGCAGAAGCCGAATCGAGGTTTCCTGAAGGCTCATCGGCCAGGACCACATCCGGGCTGTTGATCAGGGCACGGGCCACGGCCACGCGCTGTTGCTCGCCACCCGACAATTCGGCAGGTTTATGGTGAAACCGCTCCTTCAGTCCCATGAAGCTCAGCAGGTCCATGGCTTTTTTTTCAACTTCCTTCCGGTTCCTGCCCCCGATAAATCCGGGAATACAGATGTTCTCAAGCGCAGTGAATTCGGGAAGCAAATGATGGAACTGAAATACAAAACCGATGTGCCGGTTCCGGAATGCGGCCAGTTTTTTATCGGACAATTTCCTGACATTCACCCCGTTCACTTCCACAACACCAGCATCCGCCCTGTCGAGTGTCCCCATGATGTGCAGCAGGGTTGACTTCCCCGCTCCTGAGGCGCCCACGATCGAAATGATCTCCCCTTTACCGATCGACAGGCTGATGCCTTTCAGCACCTCAAGGCTTCCGTAGGATTTATGGATATCGTTTACCAGTATCATTCCGCTCAAATCAGGGATCAAAGGTAAGAATTCTTTGGCATTTACCCTCTATCCGGGTGCGATTAGAATGATGTACATCACATGAAACCTGACCATTATTTTAGTATCTTTCGAAAAAAATCCCATGAAAAAGGATCTTCGTATTTTTATGATCGTCTTCTGGCTCTCCATCTTATCTTTCCAACAGGCAAACTGCCAGGTCCCCGAGATCAAATGGCATTATGACGTAAATGCCCCGGCATTCGGCCAGGCGGCATCTGCCGACATCGATAATGACGGCAAACCCGAGATCGTCTTCAGCACGTACATGAACGATGGGGAGATCTATGCCCTCAATGCCGAAAACGGCTCCCTGCTGTGGCATTACAAAACGGGCAACTGCAATGATGCGGGGCCTGTCATTTACGATGTTGACATGGATGGCAACCCGGAAGTGATCCTGGCCAGTTCATGCCTCACCTGGACCTATTGTTTTGACGGCGCCACCGGTGGCGTCAAATGGCAAACTCCGACCGGGGGAACCGATTCGCCGCCTTCCATCGGCGATGTTGATAATGACGGAAAACCCGAGATCCTCCACGGTGAATTTAACGGTTCGGTGATCTGCATCAATGGTGAAGACGGATCAATCTCTTGGGAAAAAGAGATCGACGGCAATGCTTCGATTCAGACCTCCGCTTCCATCCTCGATGTGGATGGCAACGGACAACTTGATTTCGTCGTCGCCAATTGGAGTTATGCCTCGAGCAATCACATCTGGGCATTCCGCGGAGATAACCGGCAGCAGCTCTGGCAAAGCGACCTTCCCACCGATGTGATCTATCACGGCGGTTCGTTCGCCGATCTCGACGGCGACGGAAAGCCTGAGCTGGCTTTCGGCTGTTACGACTATAATGTTTATCTCCTGAATGCAGAAGACGGCTCGGAAAAATGGCATTTCTACATGGGTAATTACAATTATGTCGGCGGACCTGTGGTATTGGGTGATGTCAACAACGACGACCATTATGAGCTGTTGGCAGCCGGCTGGTACAAGATGAAGGCAATACGGTCGACCGGTACGGAACTCTGGAATTACAACATCCCGGGTTATGCATCCTGCTTCCGGGGAACAGCCCTTTCCGACATCGATGGCGACAATATTCTTGAACTGGTCTTCGGCACTTCGGAAGGAAAGGTCATTGCGCTGGAAGGTGAATCCGGTGTCAAAAAGTGGATCCTCGATCTCGCTGCAGAATACGGAGATACCCTCGACATCGACCATGCCCCGGTAATCGGTGATTTTGACGGGGACGGAAAACTTGAGGGATTTGTGGTCGGCGGATTTACAGATTATCCCAACATCAGCAACGATTACGGACGGGCATACTGTTTCTCGCTCGGCGACGGAACCACTCCCCCCTGGCCGATGTTCCAGCACGATGTTGAAAGAAGCTCCTGCCTCAAACCTGACTGGCATGTCGGAATTCCCGCACAGGCAAATACCCGTGAAATTATTGTGAATGCCGCCCCGAATCCGTTCCATGACAACCTTCGTATCAGGGTATCGCTGTCACATCCCGGACCGGTTAGGATGGATCTTTGTGACCTATCGGGAAGATTTATCCAGCAACTGGTCAATAACAATATTCATTCAGGCGACTTTGTTTATGAGATCAGCTTCCTTCCGGGTGAACCGGCACCGGGAACATATCTGCTGAAGGTCAGCAGCGGAAAATTGACAAAGACCATAAAGGTTTTTAAAATTGAAGATTGATGTTTGGAGCAAAATTTCTGTGAAATTTCTGTGTTAATCCGTGTAAATCTGTGGTGAGGAATGAGGAGGTTGCTTCAGCACTTCGTGATTCGCAATGACAAGGTAAATATGTAAAAGAAGGAGATTGCCTCGCTTCGCTCGCAATAAATAAATCGTAAATCGAAAACCGTAAATCGTAAATCCCCCAAACCTATATCGAAAATTACATTTGATTTTCTACCTTTGAGCCATTAAACCGACCTCCTATGAACCTACATGAATTCCAGAGCAAGTCAATCCTGAAGAAATACGGAGTTTTAATCCCGGAAGGGATCCTTGCCCACACGATCGGCGAGGCCGTGAAGGCTGCAGAGATCATCCAGAACATTACCGGCAGCGACCGGTGGGTGATCAAGGCACAGGTTCATGCGGGCGGACGCGGGAAGGGCGGCGGTGTGAAGGTTGCAAAAACGATTGAGGAGGTCAGGCAGTATGCCAGCCAGATCATCGGGATGCAATTGGTGACGCCCCAGACCAGCGCCGAAGGGAAGAAAGTCAGAAAGGTGCTGGTGGAACAGAACATCTATTACCCCGGGCCGACGGATCCTGCAGAATTTTACCTCAGTGTACTGCTGAACCGCCAGAAAGGCCACACAATTCTGATGTACTCTCCCCGCGGAGGTATGGATATTGAGAAAGTCGCTGAAGAAACCCCGGAACAGATCTTCACCGAAGAGGTCGATCCGAAGGTCGGGCTTCAGCCGTTCCAGGCGCGCAAAGTGGCATTTAACCTCGGCCTCAGCGGCGAAGCCTACAAGAACATGATCAAATTCGTGAACGCCATCTATGCTGCATACGACGGCTGCGATGCTTCGCTGATCGAGATCAACCCGGTTTTCAAGACGTCCGACAACAAGATCCTTGCTGCGGATGCAAAAATCGTTATCGACAATAATGCGCTCTTCCGCCACCAGGATATTGCTGCCATGCGTGATTTTGACGAAGAGGATCCGATCGAAGTTGAAGCTACCCGCAACGACCTGAATTATGTGAAGCTCGACGGGAATGTCGGATGTATGGTCAATGGCGCAGGACTGGCCATGGCCACGATGGACATCATCAAATTGTCGGGCGGAGACCCTGCCAATTTCCTGGACGTCGGCGGTTCAGCCAATGCAAAACGCGTGGAGGAAGGGTTCAGGATCATCATGAAAGATCCGAATGTCAAAGCCATCCTGCTGAACATTTTCGGTGGTATCGTCCGGTGCGACCGCGTCGCCCAGGGCGTCGTGGATGCCTATAAGAACATCGGGGAGATCAGCATTCCCATCATCGTCAGGCTTCAGGGGACAAACGCCATTGAAGGCAAGAAGATCATCGATGATTCGGGACTTCAGGTACATTCGGCCATCACGCTCCAGGAAGCTGCCATCCTGGTTACAGAAGTCCTGACGTAACCTGGTATTCTTCTTCTTTCTTCATCAGGAACAATCTGATCTGATCAAGTTCCTTTAAAGGCGACCGTTTAAAAGAAATAGCAGCCAGGTCAATCTTCATTTCTTCAGTTTCCGCAGGATAATACTTCCTCATGAACGCAGACAGATGGTCTTCGTCTGTACCCGTTGTATCCTGCTGGCGGTTTTTCAGGTATTGTAAAATGCGCAGACCGTCGAATTTTTCATGGCAGGCCCTGATAAATGTTTTCGGATCCCGGGCATTTTGACGCAACGGCAGGAAAGGGTCTTCTTCTTTCAGCAGATTTCTTAAAAATTCCACCACGGGCGTTGATCCTGTCCGGAAAAAAAACTCTTCAAAAAGATCCGTCGTCATTTTCAGCTCATCAAAAAGATGAGAGGCATATACCGGATAACTGGACCAGTCGCCCATATTCCCTTTGATCATGGCTGGCCCGGTGCCGAAATAAACACGGTCGGAAAAGCGGGCAGCAGGATAAACTTTCTCCGTGTTATTAAACAGCATCTTCCCGTATTTCCGCATTTTCTGGAGGAAATAAAAATCCTCACCGCTCATCTTCGGCGTCATGCCCCCGATAGCCCTGTAAGCCCAAACCGGGAAAGCCATCGCCGATCCGAGCGCTGTAAACGTATACGGACTACTGATCCGCCAGAGATTAAGCGAATAATACCGCATGTAGATCTCATAGCGAAGAATGGCCCGGTCGGCATCCTCCCGGCCAGTCAACTTGTGAAAATAGGGAACAGCAAGCGCTACAGCTTCAGGGTGCGAAGCAAAATTTCCGGTAACGGACGAAAAATAATGTTCTGAAAATGTGGTATCCGCATCAAGACTTATGATAATATCCTGATCCCGGGCAACGCGTTCGATCGCATCCATGACGGTTTTCCGCGCCCATCCTACCCCGTGCCGTTTTCCTTTCCATCCGTTTCCGGGCGTGCACCGGTCGATCACCGTGATATCGGATCCGCTGAATTCCTCCAGGTAACAGAGGGTTTGCAGGTTGGCTTCGCAGATGGCTCTTTTGTCCGGGATCTCCCACCATTCATCCGGTTGGTTTACGCATGCAAATACCCTGAATGATTGATAATCCTGGTGCAAAATGCAATCCATAAGCCGCGGAAGCAACTCCGATTCATTCAGGATGGGAAGGGCAATATAAAGAACAGGAAGATCTTGTTTATTCAATCCCGGAATAATATTTAAGGAACTGAACCCGCTCATAGTCGGCAGGATTTTCAACCTGGCGAAGGCTCATCTTGCCGATGATCTCCGACACGGAAGAATAATTGTGCCGTTGCAGGTAATCTTCAAGGAATTTAAGCATCTTGCCGATCGCGGATGGACCCAGTGTGTAACAGATGGAAACGACCTCTGCAGCCTTTGCACCTGCAAGCAACACCTTTACCAATGCTTTTCCGTCGTGGACGCCGGAGGAAGCGGCGATGTCGCAATAGATCCGGTCGGCCAGCATCGCGATCCAGCGCAGCGGAAGATTGATGTCATCCGGGCTACTGAAAACCGGTCCGGCCGTGACCTTCAACTCTTCGATATCGATGTCGGGCGAAAAAAACCTGTTGAAAAGGACCATCCCCTTGATCCCTGTAAATGAGAACCGGAGCAATGCATTTGACAGTCCGGAGAAATACGGGCTGACCTTGACGCTGACCGGGATTGAAACCTTCATCAGCACCTGGTTCAGGATCTCAATATAGTTTTCCTCGATCAGAGCACCCATTCGCTGGGGATCGGAAGGGAGGAAAAAGATGTTCAGCTCGAGTGCATCAGCGCCTGCTGCTTCAATTTCACCGGCAAATGAAGGCCATTCATAAGGCGTGATGCAATTGATGCTGGCGATCACAGGAATGGTGAGTACCTTCTTGCACCTGGAGACCAGGTCGAGGTAATCCTCCAGAACCCTCTGCTTGGTATGACGGCTGATGTATTCATGCGCTTCCGGGTAAGGTTCTCCAAGGTTTACCTCACTGACCTTGTCCTTGTAATTATGGAGGATCTGTTCTTCGAAGAGGGATTTCAGCACGATGGCCGATGCCCCGGCCTTTTCAAGTTCAAGGATGTCGGCAAGGTTCGAAGTAAGACCGGAACTGCCGGCGATGATGGGGTTTTTTAGCTTCAGCCCCATGTATTTTGTTGTCAGGTCCATATCTTGGTTTTAATTTCGGAAACCTTTTCGCAGGCGTCAGGATCAATGTTTGATGCCCGGTTTATCAAAGGCCGAATCGTCGTTTATAACCTCTATCGCTTTCTGTACTTCGTGGTCATATGCGTTGATGATTTGATAAGAAGCATTCACATCCCACAGTTTCTGGGCGATCAGGGATTTGAGCTGGGACTTGATCAGCGTCTCAGAAAGCCCGAATTGCTTTTCGTCCATCTTCACCCCCTGCTTTTCTGCCAGTGCGAGAAAATCTTTCATAAATTCATCGTCGAGGATGAATTTCTTTTCAAATGAAGAGAAATCAGGATAGGAACGCTGAAGGCTGCTCCGGTTCTTGTCCACATACTCCCCGATAAACATGTTGATCACGTTTTTCCTTCGCAGGTTAAGAAAATAATCGGTGAAGGGGGTGGTGTCGAGGGGGATGAAAACATCGGGCATGATCCCTCCGCCGCCATATACAACGCGGCCTTTGGAAGTATGGAACTTCAGCGAATCCGGGAATTTGATGCTGTCGGGGTTTTCCATCTCGCCATGCTTGTAACGGGTGGAATAATCATCGTAATATTTATCGACGCCTTCAGCATAGGATTTCTGGATGCAACGTCCGGAAGGCGTAAAATAACGCGCAGTTGTAAGCCTCACCTCGGAGCTGTCGGGAAGCGAGAACGGACGCTGAACGAGTCCTTTTCCGAATGACCTGCGTCCGACGATCAGACCGCGGTCCCAGTCCTGGACGGCGCCGGAGACGATCTCGCTTGCAGAAGCTGAATTTTCATTGATCATGATCACCAGCTTGCCCTGCTCGAAATTCCCGTTCGTGGTAGAATTAAAATTCTCGCGGGGACTCATTCTTCCTTCTGTGTAAACGATGAGCTTGTTGTCATCGAGGAATTGGTCTGAAAGATCGATGGCTGTATTCATATAGCCACCGCCGTTGTTGCGGAGATCGAGGATGAGATGTTTCATTCCCTGTGCTTTGAGCTTTGACATGGCTTCCATATACTCCTTCATGGAAGTGGAAGAAAACCGGGTAAGGTTGATGTAGCCAACGCCGGGAGCAATAATGTAGGAAGCATCGATGCTGTTGATCGGAATCTTGTCGCGGACGATGGTAAAGTCCAACAGTTCCTTTTTCCCCGGCCGCAGGATGGTGATGTTGACCTTTGTACCCTTTTTACCGCGCAGCCGGTCGAAGACAAACTGGTTGGTGACTTTCTTGCCGGTCACATTTTCAGTTTCGATCTTCACGATTTTATCCCCGGAAAGAATGCCGAGCCGCTCCGACGGGCCGCCGGGAATGGGATGAACGATGTTGATCGTATCCCGCAGGATTTCAAACTGAACCCCGATCCCCTCGAAATTTCCGACAAGCTCTTCGTTCGCCCGCTGCAGGTCCTTCTTTGAGATGTACATCGAATGCGGATCGAGCTCCTTAAGGGTTTCGACGATGGCTTTCTCTACCAGTTTGGGTTCGTTAACGGAATCCACATATGCATATTTGATCATCTGCATCAGCGCATTGTACTTCCGCACGCCGGCCGGATCCTGCTTACCGTTCTGCCCGCTGGAAGAAACGGAGAAGAGAAAGAAGAGGATTATGATTACGGAGTAAAAACCTATGTTGTTCAGAAATTTGTTTGACATCTTAAAAGGCTTATTTGATAACGATTTACAGCGTTCAAAATTAAGATAATTTTTTGGACTGATTATTGACAGGTGCTTTTTTAATTAATTTTAGCTTACCAAATAAGAAACGGAGATCCGTTCAAATAAGTATAAGCATCATGCAGGAAGAACAAAGGAGAATGCTGAACAGCCTGATCTTTCCCGGGATCTTCGTCCTGGTGATGTGGCTCGTTAAGATCTTCGAGGTGATCTTCGGGATCGACCTTGGAGTTTACGGATTGGCACCGCTTCAGTGGAAAGGGCTGTTGGGTGTCATTACGGCACCCTTTCTTCATGCCAGTTTTTCACACCTCTCCGCCAATACCCTTCCCTTCTTTTTCCTTGGCGGAATGCTTTTTTATTTCTACCGTTCGATTGCATGGAGGAGCTTCCTGCTGATATGGCTTGTAACAGGTCTCTGGGTATGGGTCTTCGCCCGGGGCGATTCGGTGCATGTGGGCGCCAGCGGTGTGGTTTACGGCATGGCATCATTTCTCTTTTTAAGCGGCATCCTCCGTCGCGATGCACGGCTGATGTCGGTCACCCTGCTTATTGCATTTCTCTACGGCGGCCTTGTGTGGGGAATATTCCCGCAACTTTTCCCCCGCCAGCCGATCTCATGGGAATCACACCTGATGGGACTTCTTTCGGGTGCCGTTTTGGCATGGTACTACCGCAAGTCAGGCCCGCAAAGAAAGATCTACGAATGGGAAAATGAGGAGGATGAAGAAAATGAGGGAACTGATGGAAATGAGGACAATGAAGATTTTCGTGATGGCAACCCTCCTGCTGATCCTGGACAAGGCGGAGGAACAACAATAAACTACGAGTACAAGGAATAATGCGGGAATGCGGGAATACAGGCACAAAAAATCTGTGAAATCCCTGCCTGCGGCAGGCAGGTGTGAAATCTGTGGTAAAAAAACATCTGTGACAAATCTGTGTAAATCTGTGGTGAAAAAAGAAACTTTAAAAACTCACTTTAACATAATGTTCCATTTTTCGGTATGCAGAATCAGGAATGGCTTTTATACTTTTCAATTCCTCAATCCCTCCAAACTTCTTGTGTTCCTTCCTGTAAAGCATGATCGCCTTTGTAACTTCGAAAGGGAAATAGGGATGTGATAACATTTCTTTGAATGTTACCGTATTCAGATCGATCTTATGAACGGAATCAGGATTGACGGTTAAATGCTCATCGATTGCATTGTACCTGGATGTATCCATCCCCCAGATCTCCAGCAATTGTTTTTTGCTGATAAATCCGCCCAGCCGCTCACGGTATTTCACAATCCTTCTCGCAAACGAGGAGCCGATTCCCCTGAGCCGCTGCAGTTCAAAGGTATCAGCCGAATTCAGCTCGATGATGAAAACCTCTTTCGGATAAGGCTTAAGAGATTTCCCTGAATCTGTTGATCCGGCTGCCGACCTGTAACCAAAGCCCTTGTATCGGTTCTTTTTCTCCAGCTCAGCATTCGAATCTGCCCGCGCCATCGCTTTCTCAAAAGCCGCAATCTCCTTTTCAAATCCTGAAAAATCAACCGGTTTAGCCTTAATCACGAGCGGCGCAACTTCATTCCCGATCACCAGCAACATGAGGATCGTCAGAAGCACGAAGATCCCGCGCTGCTCCTTCCGGTTGAAGGTGAAGTAATCTTTAATGATGGTTGAAAGCTTCATGTCGATTTACGATTGTTCTTGTCATTGCGAGCGAAGCGAAGCAACCTCGCTTTTCTCTTTTTTCACCACATTAGGCACAATAGTTCACAATAGTTCTTCGTGACTTTCGTGTCTTTTTCGTGGATTTTCGTGTAATAATTTTTCACCACAGATTCCACACCTGCCTGCCGCAGGCAGGGATTGCACAGATTAAGTCAAAGATTATTGTCTATCGATAACTCTTCATTATCCAGCATCCAGCATCCAGCATCCAGCATCATTATCACCACGTCACCACGTCACTATCTGCTCAAAAGCTGATTTCCAACCCTGCACTCCAGGCATCGCTTTTTGTCACAGTAATGGCTCTTCAGGTGAAGGAGCGCTTGAGTGTGCAGGGCGTCCGGAGCAGGAATACCCATTTCTTTCCACCGTTCAATGCCGGCATTCATTTCAGCCGGAAGAAGTTCCTGGAAGTTCAGCCCCTTCTCCTTGTAATGTGGTAAGGCCTTTACCTCGCCATAAAGAAAGAGAAAAGGCGCAACCAGGTTGATGATCAGCAGGCCGATGGAAGATGCCCCCATCAACTTTTTCCTTGAAGCGGAAATCCTCCCGAAAAGAAAATGGGAATCCCAGTATTCTGAAGCATTCACTGCAAAAAGACGGGTGATGGAAACCGGATCCTTACATTCAAGTACAGCGCTGAACAGATCGGCTGAACTGTGAACCAGGCTTGCAAACTGTGCGATCCGTACCGTCGGAAAATTCGACGGCCGCAGCCTCAGGAATTTCCATACCGAAACCGGGATGCATTTCAGATCGTATTTTCCGGCCAGGAACCTGTATTCCTGCTGAAGCAGCCGCGGATATTCTTCCGAAAACTCCGTTCCCAGCATCCCCGCCTGTCCGAACAGCAGCGCTTCCATCTGAAACTGGTTGTCGCGGTGCTTTTGCAGGATCTTCCAGGGCAGCGACCCGGCCAGCAATTCGAACGGCTGCGCATTGATCCTGAAACCGAAGGCCCTTGCCAGGTTCCGGTAAAAGGTTTCGTCCCAGTCGTATGAACAGGCTTCAAGGCTTCGTTTAATGGAAGCCAGTTTCTCCTCCAGCCGTTCCACCGCCAAAGCAGGGATCCACTGCTCAAAAATGAACGGGTCCGCGCCATCAATGACCCCCTGGCAGGGAATCCAGCGCATGTTCTCAGTAAAATCGCGGTAGCGGTCATAAATGTATTCCGGGAAATGTCCCCTGATGACAAGTGTCGGAACTTCGTCGCCGGCATGCCGCGTCACCACAGCATCCTTTTCATAGACCGCATGCAGGATCACGTTGTCATACGCCGGATCCTTTTCATGCCGGTGCCTATACCAGTCGGATGCATTCACGTGGATCTCCACATTGCCGGCCCAGGTTGTACCGTCGATACGGACACGGGAGTTGAAAAAGTCGGGACCTCCATCGGAATTGTGCTCTCCCGGATGAAGTACAACAAGCACCTCCCCCGACTCCGTCATCAGATCGGGATCAAGCAAACGGAATTTCCACAGGTAATGCAGGAATTCTTCATTCATCTTCGCATGAATTTTAAATCAACATCCCTTAATCGGTTTTACAATGAATAGGTAATATCTTTTTTTCAATTATTTTTTGTGGAATAATTAACTTTGAGAAAAACTTCATATGAAGAAACTTTATATACTTTTCATCCTGTCTGCTTTTTCAGCAAGCCTGAAAGCCCAGACTACATGGGGGCCACCTTTTCCGCTCACCGATTCACTCACCGACAATGTGAATGCGACATTATCGATCGTTCCGGGGGAAATGTTCCAGTCGGATACTGTTTATATGCTCTGGGAACGGAACCCTGATCCGGCATCAACCGGTATATACGCCCGCAACCTTAAGACCATGGCCGGAGCGTTCATGGTTGCCGCCCAGTACGGTGCACATTTCAGGCACCCGCGGGTATTCGCCAGGGGCACAGGGGATACGCTTTTCTATTTCAGCTACGAAACCGATATGAACGGCCATTGGGACATCTATTATTCTGCCTTTCTGAAAAACGAAGTAGCCGTTGGTCCCTTCCCTTTCATCCAGTCCTCACAAAATGAAAGAAGCCTGAATTTCGGAAATCAGCAAAGCTTCTCCTGGGAGAAAGAGGGAAGCATCTACGCCAGAACCAGCACGGCAGATACTGTAAAAATAGCATCCGACAGCTGCCTGAACCCGGTTCAGTCCGATGAATCATATGTTGCCTATGAAATGGTGCTTGGGTCCGATACCGGGGTCTTCTACTCAAAATACAATTCCTCCACTCATCTGTGGTCAGTACCGTTTCCTGCCGATATTTACGGTTCGAACACCCACCCGACATTTGGCAATGATTCCTACAGCCAGATCAATGACTCCTATCTTTTCTGGCAGCATAAGAACGGCCCGAACTGGGTGATCAAGGGTTTTGATATTACAGACCTCCAGTACCTTTCGTTCAACAATTTCGCAGGGTACAACAACATGTCGCCATCTTTCTGCTACGTTGAAATGATTACAGGTGATCACACTGCACCGCTGTTCCACTATTCCACCTTTGCTTCCGATGTTACAGGAAATATGGAGATATACGTCAACAATATTTGGGGAGATACGGTTTACTCAAACATTTCAGAATACAGCGGCATTGACCGGCATCCTCAGCTGTTCAATAATTTGCACCTTTTTGGATGGGGACTCGATAACCAGCTTTTCGACATATGGGAATCGTATCGCGGCGGGCACTGGCAATTGTGGGGAACCACAAGGGATATTCTCAGCGGCGAAAAGACGTTGGAAGGAGCAAAATCATGCATCCTGAAGGTTTCACCAAACCCGTTTTCCGACAAGACCCGGATCACGTGCTCAATGCCGCAGTCCGGTTCGGTTACTTTTGACATTTATGATCTGTCAGGAAAAAATATTAATACCCTGAAAGGTTTTGAAGATAACGCCGGGAATTTATCCGTCAACTGGGATGCCAACGATGCTGCCGGTAACCGGGTTCCGGCAGGAATTTATATTTGTGCCGTGAGAGCAGGCCAAACGATTCTGCACGCAAAGATTATGCGGCATTAGCCTGATCCTGCGGCATAATCATTATTTTTGCACATCTATTGGTTAATGATTATCTTTGCATTAGTTTTTAGCATTCCGGCAAAATGACTCATTCGATCGCTTTACTGAACGGAATAGAGAGCAGGGTGCAGAAACTGACTGAATACCAGAGGAACCTTATTGAAACCTCGGAAAAATACAACAAAGAGATCCAGGAACTAAAAAAAATCCATGAGGAACAAAAAGAAATTATCCGTCAATTAGAAGAAAAAATAAAAACTTTAAGAATAACTAAAACCATAGAAACAAAAGAAGGAGCAGTAGAAGCAAAAGAAAGGATTACAAAACTAGTGCGGGAAATTGATCATTGCATCGGGCTGCTTAATACATGAAGTTAGAATCAAAGCAAATGAGTGAACTTTCTATATCAATAACGGTTGCCGATCGTCCTTACAAGCTGGTGATAGAAAAGGACCAGGAAGAGCTTTTCAGGAATGCGGCGAAGCTGATTGATAAAAGGATAAAGGAATATTCCGGCAGTTATGCATTTAAAGACAAGCAGGACCTGCTGGCGATGGTGGCACTCGAATATACGGTAAGTGCTCTGCAGCATGAGAAGAATATAAGGGAATCTGAACTTGTGCTGAATGAGAAACTGACCGGAATTGACCAGGCTTTGACCGGACTTCTGAAAAGCCCAGTTGCATAAACGTTCTTTGACAATACCATTAAGGTAACCCGCATTCATTCCAACAGTTTGTAAACCTAACATTACAAACATTAGGGCAGATAAGCTCAGGGCTCGTAGGACAGGCCTCATCCCGCTTCAGCAGGAATCGTTGCTACGGCAGCGTCAGTGGACGTTCGAAAAGTCAGGCAGCCCTATCCGTGTCAATTGAGGTTTATCAATACCTCTGGAATAATGCGGGTTTTTTCTTGCTGCTTCCGCCTCCTTCCATCACAATAATTAACCAAAAACTATCAACGATGGACATCTTAACCATATTGATCATTGGCGTGTCGGGCATCATCATCGGTGGCCTGATCACAGGAACAATCCTTCGCAAAGCCATGGACCGGAAGCGTGACATGATCCTGAAGGAAGCCATGGAAAAGGCAGAAATGATTAAGCGCGACAAGATCCTCCAGGCAAAGGAGAAATTCCTCCAGCTTAAATCCGAATATGAGAAATACGTTCATGAAAAGAGCGACGAGGTTCAGAAAAGCGATAACCGGCTGAAACAAAAAGAGAATGGACTGAACCTGAAAATGGATGAACTGCAGAAAAAGCAGAAAGAAGCGCTTCTCATCAAGCAGAATCTTCAGAACCAGATGGAGCTTGTAAGCAAGAAACAGCAGGATCTGGAAAAAAGCCAGAAGGTGCAGATCGAGAAGCTTGAAGCCATTTCCAACCTCTCGGCGGCTGAAGCCAAGACACAGCTCATCGAAACACTGAAAGAAGAGGCCAAGTCGGAAGCCCTTGTCCAGATGAAGGACATCATCGACGAGGCCCGCATCACAGCCAATACAGAAGCCAAGAAGATCGTCATAGAGACCATCCAGCGAACCGCTACGGAACATGCGATCGAGAACACCGTTTCGGTTTTCAACATTGAAAATGAAGAGATCAAGGGCCGCATTATCGGGCGGGAAGGTCGGAACATCCGCACCCTCGAAGCGCTGACCGGCATCGAGATCATCATCGACGATTCACCCGACGCCATCATCCTTTCCGGTTTCGACCCGGTACGGAGGGAGATCGCACGGTTATCGCTTCACAAGCTGGTGACCGACGGTCGTATCCATCCTGCACGCATCGAGGAAGTTGTTGCCAAAACAAAGAAGCAGCTCGAACAGGAGATCATTGAAACCGGGAAAAGGATCTCTATTGACCTCGGCATTCATAACCTTCACCACGAACTGATCCGTATGATCGGGAAGATGAAATACCGTTCCTCTTACGGTCAGAACCTTCTGCAGCATTCCATCGAAGTGGCCAAGTTGTCCGCCACCATGGCTGCCGAACTCGGACTGAACCCGAAAAAAGCAAAACGCGCCGGACTGTTGCATGATATCGGCAAGGTGCCCGATACCGAGCCCGAACTGCCGCATGCCATCCTCGGTATGAAAACTGCTGAAAAATTCAAGGAAAAGCCGGAGATCTGCAATGCCATCGGGGCTCACCACGACGAGATCGAAATGGACAACCTCATTTCTCCCATCGTCCAGGTGTGTGACTCCATCTCAGGCGCACGACCCGGAGCACGCAGGGAAGTGGTGGATGCCTACATCGAACGTCTCAAGCATCTTGAAGATTTAGCCCTCACCTACCCCGGCGTTGTAAAAACCTATGCGATCCAGGCAGGACGTGAACTTCGTGTTATCGTAGGAGCGGATAAAATTACCGATGCAGAAGCCAACCAGGTGGCCTTTGACCTTTCCCGCAAGATCCAGAGTGAAATGACCTACCCCGGTCAGATCAAGATCACGGTGATCCGCGAGACGAGGGCCATTAGTTACGCGAAGTAAGAGGACTGAAGACTGAGGACTGAGACTGAGGATGGAAATCTGTTATCTGACCTTCGACTTCTGACCTCCGACTTCTGACATTGGAACGTCAAATTTCAGGGGTTCTCCGAGCCTTTCCAGGAGATTGTTGACTTCAAGTTTCAGCTCCGCCAGTTTAAGTTCCCTGTCGACCATCAGCGCGCTGAAATGTTCGAACTGGTTCGCTTTTCGTTTCAGGATCTCCTCCGCCCACCGTTGTTCGGAAATATCCACGATGACCCCGAGAATTGCCTTATCATCCCCGAACCCGATCAGTTTTGTATTCACCATGGTGTAGAGTTTCCGTCCGTCTTTGGCATTCATAATAAATTCAAACTGTTCAGGCTCCTCCCGGGAAGCCTGCATCAGGATAGTTTCGCCGATCAGTTCCTGGTGTTCCGGGACTGCAAGCTTAACAAAATCAAAATCGCTCGCAAAGAGTTCCTCCTTGGTATAACCCAGCTTTTTCACGAACAGCTCGTTGGCGTAATAGATCCTGTTCTTAAGGATGATAACGATCATATTGGTTGAATGTTCGGCAAGCGAACGGAAAATTTCTTCCGATTGTCTGATCTTTTCTTCGGCCTGAGCACGCTCAGTTATCTCCCGGGTAACGGAAAGAATGTGGGGTTCATCATTGATCTGTATCAGGGATGCCGACATCAGGCCGGTTCTCAGCTCACCATCTTTGGTTCTGAATACAGATTCAAGGTTGTTTACACTCCCTTGATTTTTTATTCCTTCAACCAGTTTCAGCCGGTCTTCCGGCACCGACCATATCCCGAGATCCACAGAGGAGCGCCCGACAGCATCTGCTTTCGTGAACCCTGTAAGGTTTGTAAAACCCAGATTGAGATCAACATAAACACCATTCATTTTTGTGATGCTGATGGCATCCGGGCTTGTCTGAAATGCTGCTTCATATTTTTTCTGACTCTCCTGGAGGGCAATTTCAACTTTCCTGCTTTGAGTCGTATCCCGGGTTATCGACATGATACAGTTTTCATTCCTCAGTTTAATCACTGATGCTGACATCAACCCTGTTATTATTGACCCATCCTTACATCTTATCTGAAGTTCGAGGTTATTGATAGCACCATCCTTTTTTAATCCATCTATCAGCTTATCCCTGTCTTCAAGGTTCACCCAGATCCCGAGTTCCTGCGAAGGAATCGCGATCACATCTTCTTTTGTATACCCGGTATGCTTCGTGAAGCCGTCATTGACATCAACATAGGTGCCGTCCATCCTGGTTATTGTGATGGCATCCGGGCTCGTTTTGAATGCAGCCTCATACCGTTCCTCACTTTCACGAATTAATTGCTCAGCCTGTATCCGGTCAGTAATATCTCTTGCCACAGCATACAGATCTGTCCCGTTCGGACTGGCAATGGCATTCCACTCAAGCCACTTATAGGAATTATCCTTGCAGCGGTATCGGTTGACAAAGCTTTTTGTTTCCTTTCCGGTGATCTGTTTCGCAATCTCTTCATTCGTTTCTGCAAGATCATCCGGATGGATGAATTCAAAAATGGGCCGGCTGAGGAGTTCATCTCTGGTAAACCCAAGTAAAGATTCCCAGGCCGGGTTGAGCTTTTTAAAACAGCCGTCGGATGAAGCAATACAGATCAGGTCGGGAATGATCTCGAAGAAAAGATCTGCATTAGTACCTTTAAAAAACGGACCAGTGCCCCCTGACGGGGATCCGGGATCAGGCATGATCTTTCGGAAGATGTTCATCTGACAATCTGAATATGAAGGATTAAAAACCTGTTTCCAGGAGAAAATATCCGTACTGATGATTCGGGGCCTAACCAAATGCCTCCGACGGGTATTTCAATTTCAGGATTGCTTAACGCGGCATCAAAGATATAAATATCTTTTAATATAATTGACGAATGTCTGATGAACCGGAAATTCTACCGGTATTTAACGTAGATTTTCCCTGACCTTACTCAAAAGGTCTGAATAATCACAAAATCAAAATCCCGGTTGATAAAACCTTTTACATATTTGTTGTCCACTTTTGCCGATGCATAGGCAAGTCCGTTTGAAAATTCACCGATGTAATTGAAATATCCCGGAACGAGGATATCTTTTCCATCCGGGGAAAGGATCCCGACCATCCAGTCGGAGTTAGCCCATTCTTTGTAATAGATCCAGCCGTTATCAAAGACCTGTACCGGGTCGGGGCCCATCCTGCGGATAATATTCCCGGTTTTATCAATGATGGCATAACCCGCTTTCTGATCTTTGACATAAACAACGGCATGCCCATTTTTAAAGGGATAACAGTTCGGATGGTAATTAAAGGGAAGTACGGTTTTCCCTGTTGCATCAATATATCCCACCATCTCCTGTGAATTTTCAACTGCGGCGAGATCTTCGGAGAAAATACCGGGCTGTTTCCTGTAATCGAACGGCACCTTCACTTCACCTTTTACATTGATGAAACCCCAGTAATAGTTGATTGTATTCTGCACTGCAACAAGTCCCTCGCTGAAAGATCCTGCATCGCTGTATGTACCGGGAATCGCCACCCATTTCCCCTGTGTTGTAATAAAGCCAATAGACTTTTTCTTGCTGTCATAGAGTTTGGTCATCCCTTCCTGGAACGGTTCGAGAGTATGAAAAAGTCCTCTTCCCGGACCCGGATTGATGGAACCCGGGATCATTTGCCCCTGTTTGTTGATCAGGTTATATGTGCGGGCCCTCGAAGTTTCATTGATCTTCTCAGCAATGGCAACCCCGCTGTAAAACGGAGTGCAGTTGGAATACTTCTGGGATTTAAACAAAGACTGTCCCTTTTTATCAATAAAAGCAAGCATATTCATGTATCCATTTTTAACAGAAACAAGCGCAATCCCTGAAGAAAAGAAAGGGGTCTGATTTCCCCACCGGAAATACTGGTAATCGATGACTACTTTACCAGTGGTATCAATAAATCCCCACAGTTCATTTTTCTTTAACGAACATAATCCTTCATGGAAGGTGTAATTGTCGCCATCATCGAACCTTAGTTCAATAGCAGAAGCGATTGAAGGTTTATGCGGGACAGGTTTGTCCTTCTGGGCGGTTCCCTGTGCCTGTATTTGCTGCATCAGTAGCAATACGGCAGAAAGCAGACAGAAACTCATCACTTTTTTCATATGGCTTTGTTTGTTTAACCATTCTGGTAAAGAAGATTTATTTCAGCTAATTTAAGAAAAATGATAAAACCAAGATCCTTCAAATAATTGTATCACAACCCAAAGACTATTACAAGAAATAATGGTTGTTATAAAAAGTGTTTGATATTTCGAAAAAATGACATACTTTTGCACTCCTGAATTTGGATCGGTAGTTCAGCTGGTTAGAATGCCGCCCTGTCACGGCGGAGGTCGCGGGTTCGAGTCCCGTCCGGTCCGCAAAGTCCCTGAAACTATTTGTTTTGGGGATTTTTTTATGTTTTGTATTCGCTGAATAGCATTTGTCCGCTTGTCATTCCGATGGGTTTCAAAAGAAAATTTCAACAAAACCGAAAATGAACCAATTACATTGTGGTTCATCAGTAAATCTGAGGGAAGGTTTGGAACAGGGAATTCAGGATTGTAAAGATTTCCGATGGGGATCACCGGATTGCGTTATCTCACAATTATACAAACCACTAAAACTCAGTATGGAAATGTAATTTGGGAGGAATGGGCACTTTGTTTTTAATAAATGTCTTAACCCGATGCACAAGCACCTTCCCGTTCTTATGGAGGTAATCTATCCCTTCAAAAAAACCTACCACAAGGAGAAGGAATCCCGCCAGAACCATTAACAACTCAAGTCCGTCATTCGCAGACCCGGTCCCCGCAAAGGCTTGTGAGGAGAATCCTGCAAAGAGAATTAACACCAATGTCACTTCCTTTTTCATATGGAGTTCTTAAGAACACAACAAAGATAAGACAGAACGGACAGGAAATCAAGTCGTGAGGACTAATAACCTTATGTTATTTCACTGCTCCACAAATTTCGCTATTTCGCTTTTCGCTATCTCGCTATTTAATATTCTCCTGAAACGCTCCCGATAATCCTACTGAATAACACTTCACTCCCAGTCCGCGCGCTTCCCTGATCCATTCCTTTGCCTTCCATAATGAATTCGACAGATCGATTACGACCTGTTTGACATTGAAACAGTGTAAAACCTCCTTCAGTGTGACCTTCGGATTGCCCGTGATGATCAGGTAATCCAGCTTCATTTTCTTCATCGACATGCGAGGGACCTTCCGGTTGAGGATAAGGATTCGTTTCCCACAGAAACCGATGAACTTTCCTCTTTTCAGAAAATAATCTTCATGCCGGAATGGTTTAATTTGATACAATGGCAGCGGCTCCTGGAACTCAAGTACCTCCCGGATCTTGTTGTTCCACCTGTATTTCCTCAGGTTTTCAGAGAAGAACGGATCTTTTAGCGCCGACAGGTTCCCAATCAGGATGCTTTTGCCCACGTTTGAAAGTTCCGTCAGGTTTGACCGCTTTACTTCATATATGGTTATTGTTTGCCGCGACAGCCGTTGAAGATTATCAGCCAGGTAACTTCCGGCCAAAAGGATCATAAATGAAAGTGAAATAAAGAGCCATGCTTTCTTCTTCCCTGAAAAGAAAACCGCCGATGCAATGATGATCAGGTAAAGAAGTATGCAACCGGTCAGAGAAAATACAATCCCTCTTGAAACGGAAAAGGGAAGTGAGCCCACTGCATGTATGAAGGCATTCAGCAGCCAGACCATGATGGAAAGCGCTTTCGCAGTGATGACGGATAACCATGGAACGGTGCCCAGTAGAAGCGCCAGTATCCCAGTATAGATTATGAGATTGGACAGCGGAATGACCACGATGTTCGTAAACATAAAATAATTCGGGAACTGGTGAAAGTAATAGAAGCAAAGCGGAAGGGTTGCCAGTTGTGCAACGATTGAAACGGCTACAATCGACCAGACCTTGTCAAGGATCCAGTGACCTGGTACCAGGAGATTGTAAACAGGTTGATAAAACAAAACGATCCCGGCAACCGCAAGATAGGAAAGCTGGAAGCCGAGGTCCATCAGCAGCAAAGGCTGCCAGACCAGGAGAGCAATAACTGAAGCAGCGAGGACATTCAGGATGTCGGGATGGCGTTTCAACGTCTTACCTGTCACAATGAGGCTGAGCATGGCGGCTGCCCGCATAACGGCAGGCGAAAGCCCTGTGATCATGGCATAGGTCCAGATGAACGTGATGACCAGGATTGCTTTAATGTATGGCCCGTACTTCCGTTTCGAAAGGAAAGAGAGCAGCTTTTCCAGAACAAGAAAGATCATCCCCACATGCATGCCCGAAACGGAGAGAATGTGCATCACTCCCGTGGCAGAATAATCCTGCATGGTTTCCTGATCGATCTCATCCACATAACCGAGGAGAAGCGCTGCGGCAACGGCAAATTCCTTTCCCGACAAGCCATTTTCTTTCAGCACCGAAAGCATTTTTCCTCTCCAGGAAAGCGCCAGCTGAAATATCGGGTTGCGGGTTCCATGGCCGATGCACAGCCATTCGCCCTGTTTCACAAAAGCCTGCCTGCAGATTCCTTTGAGCTGCAGGTTTTGTTTGTTGTCGAATGCCCCGGGATTCCGGGCGCCATCAGGTTCAGTAAAAAGCGTATGAAGAATGAGACGGTCGCCGTAAGAAAGCGACAATGATTTCAGATCCTTTGCTATGTAGGCAAGCGATAAGCCAGACGTACGGATCCAGGCCCCGTTCTCCCTTACAGCAGTGATCCTGAAAATAACTTTTACACTTTTCCGCTTCTGTACCGGAGGCTCAACGATCTCCCCGATAAAGGTTTTCCTGGCAGAGCTGTACTTTCCGAAGTAATCCTTTTGAAGGATATCCTTCCGGTTCACCGTTAACCGGCAGGAGATAAAAATGAACAAAAGGAATACGATGATCCCCGTGATCCAGCGTAACGGATAAGGAAGGATATGTCCGGGTGAAAAAATGATGACCCCCAGAAGAAGGAAGAGAATTCCGGGAACAACCATCGGAACCCGGATCACCTGCTCAGGCAGGATGGCTGCGCCGATGCCGAGCGAAACGGGGAGGATCAGCCGTAATAAGGGAAACTGACGCCAGGGATTCATTTCATTCCACCGGGATTATTATAAATCCCTTAATCGGTCAGGAATGAAAAGGTAATACGGTCAGGGGGAACAAAATTTATCAAGGTAGGTTTTTGCCTTATCAGATCCTAACTCTTCGGCGCTTTTCCAGTCATCACAGGCGCCCGGACGATCATCAAGGTACTGACGGGCCACACCCCGCTTCAGAAAAGCATCGGCATAGGCCGGATCGATCTCAATCACCTTCGAATAATCATCAACGGCAGAAGCGTAATCTTTCATGTAAAGGTGGGCCAGCCCCCGGTTCATGTATGGATTGATGTCGAACGGAAGCAGCTTGATGGTCAGATTGAAATCAAGGATGGCATCATCGTATAAGCCGGCTGCAGCTTTTGCAGCGCCCCGGCTGCTGAAATATTCCGGCGAAACCGTGTCATATTTTATGGCCTCGTTGAAATCGGCGATGGCCATCGCATAATCGTTCATATTGAACATTGCCAGCCCGCGATTGTAAAAGGCAGCCGGATAATTTGGCCGGTATTGAAGGGCACGGGTAAAATCCTCGGCGGCTGCCTTGTAATCTTCCAGATCGAATTTCGCAAGCCCGCGGTTCAGGTAGGCATCAACATAATCCGCCTTTTGGTTGATCGCCTTATTGTAATCGGCAATGGCGCCGGAATAGTCCTGCAGGTAATCCTTCGCAAGAGCCCGGTTGAAGTAGGGCTCCGGATATGAGGGTTTAAGGCTGATCACCTGGGTAAAATCGCGGATGGCGGCTTTGTAATCCTTCAGCTCGCTCTTTGCGATCCCTCGGTTATAAAAGGCTTCGACCGATGCGGAATCCATCGCGATGGCCTGATCGAACGATTTTATTGCAGCCTTGTAATCGCCGAGTTTTGCTTTGGTGATCCCGTCCTGGACAAGTTCTCTGGCAGTGGTCTGAGCCTGGGTTAATAAAGAAAAAATGCTGAAAAGAAAAATCAGAAGTGAGGTGGCTTTAGTCAAATTCATTACCTGATCCTCCATCTTCATTCTTCACCACGGATTTTCACAGATTTCCACAGAATAATTCACAGATTATCGACATCTATCCTCCATCCTCCATCTTCCATTTTCAGATCTCCGACTTCGGACCTTCGACCTCAGGTAATTCAGAACATCTATTTACAGAACTTGATAATGAGGTCTCTCGAAGCTTCGAGTCCAAGGCTGTATGCGCGCTGCCAGTCCTCGCAGGCGCCTTCGGTATCGCCCAGGTTGTGTTTGGCCTTGCCACGGTTGTCGTAGGCATCAGCATAATCCTGCTTGATCGAGATTGCTTTGTTGAAATCTTCCAGGGCTCCTTTGGCATCTTTCAGGTTGAGTTTCGCAGCACCACGGTTGTTATAGGCCGTTGCATTTCCCGGGTCGGCCGTGATGGCCTTGTTGTAATCCTCCAGCGCACCCTTGACATCGTTCATGTAATGCTTCATCATGCCGCGGTTGGTGTAGATATCGGGATATTTTGGATCAAGCTTGACGACCATCTCATAATTTTCCAGTGCGCCCTTATAATCCTTCGCCATGAACCTGCACCCGGCCAGGTAATTGAAAGCCATTGCAGTGGTCTTGTCGTTTGAAGTGAATCTCTTCAGGTCCTCTTCAGCACCGGTAAAATCCTGCAGCTCAAACTTGCTGACACCCCTTGCAAAGTAAGCCCGTTCAAGTCCCGGGGCCATTTTCAGCGCTTCATTCATGTCGTTGATCACATTCTGGTATTGCTGGTCAAGGAGTTCGGCATACCCCCTTTTCAGATAGGTTCCTGCCAGTTTCTTATGGCTGAGCGACTCCGTCAGGTCAGCAATTGCACCTTTCTGGTCACCTTCCTGGGATTTTTTTGCACCGGAAAGATACAAATCATGAGCCTTCTGCTCTTCTGGATCTGTAATGGGTTTTGTTATTGGCCCTGGGGCACCACCAGGATTGGATGCCATCATTTTGATCGTCGAATTATTCCCGTTCGAATGAATCTCCATGGTTTTCGGATTCTGTTGCTGAGGTGCTGCAGGGGCATTTCCCTGGTCACCACCGGCAGGAACCGCCGCCTGGCCGGCCGTTGACTGATCCGTATTGGTATTGCCGGAAGCCTGTTCTGACGAGTCTTTCTGTTTGCTTGTCGACGACTGGCAGGAAACCATGATCCCGGCAAAAACCAGGATGAAACTAAAAAGGATAAAAGAAGTACTGATTTTTTTCATTCTTTCCATATGCTTAATTATCTGTTTGCATAAATAACTTAATTTTTCTTTAAGTATTGTATCATCAGCTGCGCTGCTTTTGCAGATGCACCCCGTCCGCCCAGCTTCTCCCACAGGAGTGCATACGATTCCAGGATCTCCCGCCGCCGTGATCCCGACAGGATCTTTTTTAGTTCGGTTTCCAGGTTTTCAGTGGTAAGCTTTTCCTGGATCAGCTCTTTAATAACCTCCCGGTCCATGACCAGGTTTACCAGCGAAATGTATTTCACCCTGACGATCTGCCGGGCCAGCAGGTATGAGAGTTGACTGCCTTTATAGCAAACCACCTGCGGAATGCCCATCAGTGCAGTCTCGAGCGTGGCCGTACCGGAGGTAACAAGTGCTGCTGCCGAGTGGTGAAGAAGTTCATAGGTCTGTCCGGTAACAATGGAAACTTGATGCCCCTGGGTAATCCCGGAATAAAAATCCGGGGCTATGGATGGAGCTGCCGCTATAACGAAATGATAATCACTGAAAGCCGGCGCAACCTTCAGCATCGTCTCCAGCATCACCTTAATCTCCTGTTTCCGGCTTCCGGGCAGCAGGGCGATCAGGGGCCTGTCTGGGAGTTGATTCTTATCAAGAAATGATTTTCTGTCAGGAAGAGCTTCGTCTTCATTGATCACATCCAGTAAGGGATGACCGATAAAATCCACATCATAACCAAATCCTTCATAAAACTTCTTTTCAAACGGAAGGATGACAAACATCCGGTCGACATTCTTTTTGATTGTTTTGACCCTTGAAGAACGCCAGGCCCAGAGCTGCGGAGAGATGTAATAAAAAACGTTTATGCCGGCATCGTGGGCAAAACGGGCAATCCTGAGGTTAAAACCGGGATAATCGACCAATATCAGTACATCAGGTTGATACGCAAGAATGTCTTTCTTACAAAAGCGTATGTTGCCCATTATGGTTCTGAGATGAACCAGCACCTCTAAGAAACCCATAAAAGCCAGATCCCTGTAATGCCTGACCAGGTCGCCCCCTTCCTTTGCCATGAGATCACCGCCCCAGACACGGAATTCCGCGCCCGGATCAAGCTTCTTCAGCTCTTTCATCAGGTTTGATGCATGAAGATCACCCGATGCTTCTCCGGCAATGATATAATACTTCATATATGGATGATGGTTACGAGAACGATCAGGACAGCGGTCATGAAAAGTACTCCTCTACCGGTACGATCCATCTTTGCAGTGATGAAATAGTAGCGGATCGGGACAATGTTAAGCGCAACACAAACAAACAGCGCCTTATCCATGGCAAAATGACCTACCATAAGCCGGACAAGAAAAATAATTCCAAGCAGGATCAGTGGTCCGGCGAGACCAATCCCCAATCCAAACCCGAATGAATCTTTATTCAGCATCGGTTTCCCAGGATTTTAGTTTACCCATCGCTTCATACGCTGTAAAATCAAACTGAACCGGTACAACGGCCACATACTTGTGCTCCATTGCCCATTCATCGGTTTCATCCCCGTTGCCGGTCTTTACAAATACCCCTTTCAGCCAGTAATAGTTCCGCCCGATCGGGTCAACCCGCTCATCGAAATCTTCCTGCCAGGTACCGGCTGCCTGCCGGCAAATCCTGATTCCTTTCAAATCACCTGGCAATACATCCGGAATGTTCACATTCAGGCAGATGCCGTCCGTCAAGCCATCCTTCAGAACCTTTGAGGAAATATCAGTAACAATGTCTCCGCACACCTGCATGTCTGCATCATGTGAGTAATTATTGTAAGAAAAACCGATGGACGGAACACCGGCCATGGCTCCTTCAAACACCGCCGCCATTGTTCCCGAATAGATGATGGAGACCGAGGAGTTCGATCCGTGATTGATCCCGGAAACGAGGAGATCGGGATACCCTTTCAGCACCACCTTGAAAGCCAGTTTCACACAATCTGCCGGGGTGCCGTTGCAGCTGTATTCTTCATAATCCGGTTCCTCTGCCAGCAACCTCAACCGCAGCGGAACATGAATCGTAATGGCATGGGCCGTCCCCGACTGGGGTTTGTCGGGCGCTACCACCACAACCCGCCCGATTTTCCGCATGCGGTCGATCAGCAACCGGATTCCCGGTGCAGAAATGCCATCGTCATTTGTAATAAAAATAAGCGGTTTTACAGTGTCAGAATTCTTTCCCAAAGCAGACTAATTTATGCTAAATTGCGTTCAAAATTAGCAATAATTACCGGAACACCGGTCACGATCCAATTAATGAGTCAACATGAAGATCTTAGCGTTTCTCCTTTTTGTCCTGCCCTGCGGACTGCTTGCACAGAATCTGGTGATCAATCCTGATTTTGAAGCCAGATCAGGTTGCCCGAATGCGAGCGGGCAGTTTATCCTGGCAGATCAATGGTTCACTCCCAATGCGGGAACGCCTGATTATTTCAACGACTGCAGCCCTTCAATTGAATATGGCACGGAATACAATACCAAGGGAGGACAGATCCCTCATTCGGGACACGGGTACATGGGAATCCAGTCAGAGAACCTGCACAAAAATGCATATTTCGAATACCTTGAAACCCATCTCAGCGAACCGCTGAAAAGCGGCCAGCTTTATTGCATCAGGCTCTATATAAGCCTCGGCGATTGTGATTTCGCTTTGAATGAGCTGGGCATTGTCATTTCGCAAAACATTCTGAAAAACCTGCAGGACAAAAAAATTGTGCTTCCCCATGTTTCCCTCACAAATGGCGCTCTGCTGGCGGATGAAGACCGATGGATGTGCATCAAAAGTATTTACAGGGGAAAGGGTGGGGAAAAATTCCTTACGATCGGGTATTTTAACAAAGACGATAATTTTACCAGGGTGAAAGGCGATCCGAATTCAGGATCGATGTTCCGGTCGGCATATTATTTCATTGATGATGTATCGCTCGAAGCCGTCAGCGACAGCACAGGTTGTAAGTGCACGCCCTAAAATTTCAGCAGTTCCTCGTACAGTTCTTTTACCGGCAGCCCCATGATATTGAAGAACGATCCTTCGATCTTGCTGATCCCGATGTAGCCGATCCATTCCTGGACTCCGTATCCTCCGGCCTTGTCGAACGGGCGGAAATTTTCGATGTAATAATCGATCTCCTCCAGGGTCAGCTTCTTGAAATAAACAGAAGAGAGGACATGAAAGGTCTTCTGCCGGGATTTTGATTTAAGGCACACCGCTGTGATCACATCATGTTTCTGTCCCGACAACTTTTCAAGCATGCATACCGCTTCATTGTAATTCCGTGGTTTTCCAAGGATCTCATTCCCGATGGATACGATGGTATCGGCTGTGATAAGGATGGTCTCCTCCGGGAATCTCGAAGAATCAAAGTTTCTGGATTTCAGCTCTGCAAGGTAAACCGCGATCTGCTCCGGGGTGAGACCGGCAGGATAATCTTCCCTGACCTGCGGTGCAAGGATCTCAAAATCCAGGCCGAGCTCCTTCAGGAGATACTGCCGGCGCGGTGATGCCGAGGCAAGGATGAGATGTTTGTCCTGGAATCTTTTGTTTATCATAGGATCAGATTATGGAGGCGATTAACTGCATCGAAAGAATGCCCGCAAACATGATCAGTTTGCAAAGGTTGCTGCAAAAATGGTAATCTTCCTTTTTCCCGGCCCGGTATTGCTTATAGAGCAGGTATACAAGGGGCAGCTGGACAGCTGCCAGGAAATACCAGAAGACCAGGATCATTCCCCGGTTGAAAAAGGTCCATTGCCAGAAGGCAAGAAACAGGATGGTGATGACTACAAGGGAAGCTACAACATGGTTTGATCTATTCATCCCGATCACGATCGGCAGGGTCCGGCATTCATAGGTTTTATCACCCTGAACATCTTCCATGTCCTTGATGATCTCCCGGAACAATGAGACAAGAAAAGAGAAAACGCCATAGGCCGTAAAATACCAGGCGGTTTCCTTCAGGTCGGGCACCACCATGGCAAAATCGGCAGGATGAAGGCGGAGGTGGAGAAATTCAAAGTACCAGACGATAAAGATCACCAGCGCTGAAAGTGCAGCAACGACAAAGTTTCCCCAGAAAAGCATCCGTTTGTAACGCACAGAGTAGAACCACAACAGGATTGAGACAAAGGGGAAGATCAGGCCGAAGGTGAATGATCGTAACCGGTAAGCGAGCCAGAAACCGATCAGGATGGCAATGCTGTTCAGTACGATGTGTGCGATGATGATGGTCCTGATCCTGACGTCTTTCCCTACCCTGTTCCGATCAGGCCTGTTCACTGCATCGATGCGGACATCGAAGTAGTCGTTGATCAGGTATCCTCCAATGGTCAAAAACACCGTGGCAATAACCAGCAGTGTAAAATCCAGTAAAGGTGACATCATTTCCGGCTGATCAGGGAAGAGAAATGTTCTCAGCAATCCATACCGGAGCAGATACTGGCAAAGGATAATGATCAGCACATTCGGCAACCGGATAAGGTTTAATATATTAATGACCCTGTTCATCTTTTATAAATAAAAACATTTGGCATTTGTAATTTGGCATTTGGCATTTGGCATTTGGCATTTGGCATTTGGCATTTGGCATTTGTAATTTACCAATGGTATCCATCATGATCCATCCAGTTTCCCTGGATTTTCAGCACCTGTTCGATCACATCCCGCACACACCCTTTCCCACCCTGAGCATTTGAAATGTACCTGGCCACAGCCCTTATCTCCTCAGCGGCATCGGCAGGACATGTTGCAATCCCTGCTTTCAGCATGACCTGGTAATCAGGAATGTCATCCCCCATAAAAAGAATATGTTCCGGTTCCAGTTCGTTATCACGGATATACTGTTCGAACACTTCGAGTTTGTTTTCTACACCCAGAAAAATATCCTTTATCTGGAGGGCTTTCAAACGGTGAATCATGCAATCCGCTTTGGCACCCGAGATCACGGCAACACGATACCCTTTCTTGACGGCAAGCTGCAATGCATACCCATCTTTCACATTGGTAACCCTGTAGGCTTCGCCATCATCCAGTGTGATAACACTCCCGTCGGTCAGTACACCGTCATAATCAAAAATAAAGGTGCTGATGTTTTTCAGTAATGATTTATAGTTTGTCATGTCTTATTCCCCTTTTCTATGATTCGTTGCGAGATCAGTTCATAAATTTCTTTATAGTCAGGATGGCCTGAAAGGAGTGCAAGATGTTCCCGCATAGTATCCATATCACCACGGATGGCCGGACCCGTCTGCTTTTCAGCAACATTCCCGGAGGCTGTCCGGGCAGCCGTCAGGCGGATGATCGGCTCCAGCATCCTGAAATCCATTCCCTTTTCGGTCAGCAGCTCCTGCGCAATGACATACATGAAGTTGGTGAAATTATTTGCAAAGACTGCAGCCAGGTGAAGGATCTTCCGTTGATCTGAATTTATGCTGAATACCTGATCGGAAAGTGTGGCGGCAAAGGAGGTTAGTTGTTCCGCAGTTTCTGCTGAATTTCCTTCTATACACAAAGGCACCGACCGGAAATTCACCAGCCGCTTCATTGTAAATGTCTGTGGAGGATAAATTACACCATGCCGGCTGGAGGAGGTTTTAAGGACATCCATGCCTGCAGATCCGGATGTATGAACCAGAAGCTGGTTTCCGCATTTTAAATGTGAAAGCACTTCCGGGATCGCCCCATCACTGACGGCAAGAATATAAAGATCGGCCTCCTTTGTCAGCAGTTCCGGTTCAGAAACATACCGGGCTTTCAGTTTCCGCGCAAGCGTTGTTCCATGACGTTCCGTCCGGTTATAGACTTCAGCGATTTCGTATCCCTTCTTCCGGATGGCCACCGAAAGGTTGGTCGCCAGCCGGCCTGCCCCAAGGATTACGATCTTCCGGATCGGGTGTTTGGACATACACTGATGATTAACGTCAAAACACAAAGATATAGCAATAGAAGCTTACTTTTTACGTATTATTGCAAGCAATAAATCATATCCCATGCAGAAATTCATTTTCACAACCCTGATCATTATCACGCTTTCCTTATCCGACGGGTTTTCCCAGAACAGGACCATCCGCTTCAATGAGAAGCCGTGGCAGGAGATTGTCGCCATGGCCAGGGCTGAAAAGAAGCTGATCTTCCTTGATGCCTTCGCCTCCTGGTGTGGTCCCTGCAAATGGATGGCGGCCAATATGTTCACCAACGATACGATCGCCGACTATTACAATAAAACCTTTATCAATGCCCACTTTGACATGGAAAAAGGGGAAGGGCTCACGCTGCGAAAAAAGTTCGCGGTGCGGGCGTATCCTTCCCTCGTCTTCATCAATCCCAACACCGAAGAGATGGTGCATGAACGGGTCGGTGCGCCTCAAAAGGTGAGAGATTATCTCGATATGGCAGTGGTAGCGCAGAATCCGGAGGAATGTCTTTCCAATTATATAAAAAAATACAACGAGGGCAGTTCATCACCGGAATTTATCAAAACATATCTGGTGCGGCTTTCAGAAGCTTATATGCCTGTTACCGATGTTCTGAAAAAATATTTTTCCACGCAGAGTGAAAGCGCCCTACTGGGCCGGACGGACTGGAACCTCATTTACCGGTTCATCACTGAAATGAATGATCCCATGTTTGAATTCCTGCTTGCTCACCGGAAGGAATATGCAAAACTGTATACGAAGGATTCCGTGAATTCAAAGATCTCGGAGGTTTACCTGAATGCATTTCAAAAGTTTGCGCGGAACCCAAACACGAAACTTGTTGATTCGAACCAGCTTGTCCTGAAACAAAAAATCATTGCATCGGGATTTGAAGATGCCGGGAAGGTCAACTTTTCGGCAGATCTCGCATTGTACCAGATGCGCGGAAAGAATAAGGAATTTCTAGAACTTGCATACAACGACCTTGATAAATACTATTCCGATGACTACAATATGCTGAACAATATGGCATGGTCGTTTTATTCAATGACAGTTGACGTCAAGTACCTTGAGAAAGCGCTTTCCTGGTCGAAACAATCGGTATCCTTAAGACGCGAGCCATTCAACCTTGACACTTACGCAACCATCCTCTTTAAACTGGGGAAGAAAGAAGAGGCCATAAAACAGGAGAAAGAGGCCATTGCACTGGCAAAAAAAACCAATGCTACGCCGGCGCAATATGAGGATGCACTGAAGAGGATGGAAAATTCCAAATAAAAAGAGCCTGTGCATGTTTACCATGCAAGGCTCCGTTTCCCTTATAAAATATTCTGATTACGCCTGAGCGGGAGGTACCCCAAGGTTGAAATTGATCTCTCCTTCAGGGATCTTGATCTCACCGTGCATCGATTCGTATTTGGCAATATTATCCTTGAGCGCCTTGTACAACCGTTTGGCATGCTGCGGTGTCAGGATGATCCTTGATTTCACCTTTGCCTTCGGAATGCCCGGCATCATATTGACAAAATCGACGACAAACTCGGATGGCGAATGGGTGATAATGGCCAGGTTGGAATAGATTCCTTCGGCGATCTCATCCGGCAACTCGATGTTTATCTGGTTGGGATTGTTTTTATTTTCTTGCATGATCTTGTTTTTATTCTTCTGCTTTCGATGCCATCAGGGTTTCATATTCCTCCTTGCTGCCGACGATCAGGTTATCGTAATCCCTCAGACCTGTGCCTGCCGGGATAAGATGTCCCACGATCACGTTCTCTTTCAGTCCGAGCAGCTCATCCTGGCGTGCATTGATGGCAGCCTGGGTGAGAACCTTGGTCGTTTCCTGGAAGGAGGCGGCAGAGATCCAGCTCTTGGTCTGCAGTGAAGCACGGGTGATCCCCTGCAGCACCTGGCGGGCAGTGGCCGGCTGGGCATCGCGTGCCTCCACCAGTTTCTTGTCCTTCCGTTTCAGCATGGAGTTCTCATCCCTGAGCTTCCTTGCGCTGATGATCTGGCCGGGCTTGAGGGTTTCAGAATCGCCGGGATCGTTGACGACCTTCTTTGCATAGATCCAGTCATTTTCATCCTGGAAATCGATCTTATTGACCAGCTCGCCTTCAAGAAACTTTGAATCGCCGGGATCTTCTACTTCAACCTTGCGCATCATCTGGCGGACAATGGTCTCAAAATGCTTGTCGTTGATCTTAACCCCCTGCAGACGGTAAACTTCCTGGATCTCATTCACGATGTACTCCTGGACCTTCATCGGCCCCTTGATGGCGAGAATATCGCTGGGCGTCATGGCTCCTTCAGAAAGCGGCGTCCCTGCCTTGACATAGTCATTTTCCTGTGCAAGGATCTGCTTTGTGGTAGGTACAAGGTACCGTTTTTCTTCGCCGGTTTTGGAAGTGATGATAACCTCACGGTTTCCTCTCTTCAGTTTCTTGGCAAATGAAACGACCCCGTCAATTTCAGAAACGATGGCCGGATCCGATGGGTTACGGGCTTCGAACAGTTCGGTGACCCTTGGCAGACCTCCCGTGATGTCACCGGCTTTGCCGATCGCACGCGGGATTTTTACGAGGACTTCACCTGCCTTGATCTTGACACCATTATCAACCACGATGTGGGCACCAACCGGGATATCGTATACACGGCTGATGTCGCCTGATCCGGAGAGAATATTAACTGCGGGATTCTTGGCCTTCTGACGGCTTTCAATGACGACCTTCTCATGATAACCGGTCTGCTCATCTGATTCCACGCGGAAAGTAACATTTTCAATGATGTTGTCAAAGCTGACCTTACCGGCAACTTCAGAAAGGATAACGGCATTGTAAGGATCCCAGTCACTGATCAGGTCGCCTTTCTTTACTGAATCACCATTCTTGAAATATATATTTGCTCCGTACGGGATGTTCGCCGAACTCAGGGCAATATGCGTATGCTTATCGAGGATCCTCATTTCAGCGGAACGGCCGATCACGATCTCAACCTTCTTCCCGCTCTCATTAACGGAATCAACCGAACGGAGTTCGTCAATTTCAAGGAGACCTTCATACCTGGCTTCGATCCTCGATGTACTTGCAATGTGGGCTCCGGCCACACCACCGACGTGGAATGTACGGAGGGTCAGCTGTGTACCAGGCTCCCCGATGGACTGTGCAGCGATAACGCCAACAGCCTCTCCTCTTTCAACCATTCGTCCGGTTGCAAGGTTCCTTCCGTAACATTTAGCGCAAACTCCCTTTTTCGACTCACAAGTCAGAACGGAACGGATCTCAACAGAATCGATGGGAGAATCGTCGATCACATGGGCAATATCTTCCGTGATCTCTTCTCCGGCAACAATGATCAGTTCACCAATCTGCGGATGGTAGATATCGTGAAGGGTAACGCGTCCAAGGATCCTGTCGTAAAGCGATTCAACAACTTCTTCCTGCTTTTTCAGCGCTGTGATGGTTAGTCCCCTGAGGGTTCCGCAGTCTTCTTCGGAAATGATCACATCCTGTGAAACATCCACGAGACGGCGGGTAAGGTACCCGGCATCAGCTGTCTTAAGAGCGGTATCAGCAAGACCTTTACGTGCACCGTGGGTGGAGATGAAGTACTCAAGAACCGACAAGCCTTCCTTGAAGTTCGAAAGGATGGGGTTCTCGATGATCTCACCACCGGAAGCGCCTGATTTCTGCGGCTTGGCCATAAGACCACGCATCCCGGAAAGCTGGCGGATCTGTTCTTTTGATCCCCTGGCCCCTGAATCAAGCATCATATAAACAGGATTGAAACCCTGCTTGTCTTTTGTAAGCTGGGTCATCAGCTTCTGGGTCAGCTGTGAATTTGCATGGGTCCAGATGTCGATGATCTGGTTGTATCGTTCATTGTTGGTAATGAAACCGTTTTCGTAGTTGGTCACAACCTCTTCGACTTCCGCAGCAGCTTCAGCGATCAGTTCTTCCTTGATCTCGGGGATGATGACGTCATCCAGGTTGAAGGAAAGTCCTCCGCGGAATGCCATGCTGAATCCAAGGTCCTTGATATCATCCAGGAACTTGGCGGTTTTGGCCGTTCCGGTTTTCTTCAGAATATCACCAATGATGTCGCGAAGTGCTTTTTTGGTCAGTACCTGGTTGATATAACCATATTCTGACGGAACGACCTGGTTGAAAAGAACCCGGCCGACCGTTGTTTCCATGATTTGGGATTCAGTTTTACCATCTGCTGTTACGTTCATCCTGACCTTGATGATACCATGAAGGTCAACACTTCTTTCATTGTAGGCAATGATAACCTCTTCAGGGGAATAGAAGGTCATTCCTTCACCCTGAACCTTGTTATCGCTTTCCGATTTACGTGCCTTGGTCATATAATAAAGACCAAGTACCATGTCCTGCGAAGGAACCGTAATGGGGGCGCCATTGGCAGGATTCAGGATGTTATGTGAAGCCAGCATTAAAAGCTGTGTTTCAAGGATGGCAGCATGCCCCAGTGGGACGTGAACGGCCATCTGGTCACCGTCGAAGTCGGCGTTGAAGGCCGTACATACAAGCGGGTGAAGCTGGATGGCTTTCCCTTCGATCAGTTTAGGCTGAAATGCCTGGATGCCCAGACGGTGCAGCGTAGGCGCACGGTTCAGCATCACCGGGTGGCCTTTCAGGATATTTTCAAGGATGTCCCATACAACGGGATCTTTCCGGTCAACAATTTTTTTCGCGGATTTCACAGTCTTTACAATACCACGTTCAAGCATCTTCCGGATGATGAAAGGCTTGTAAAGTTCGGAAGCCATTTCTTTCGGCAAACCGCATTCGTTCAGCTTCAGTTCTGGACCTACAACGATGACGGAACGGCCGGAATAGTCGACACGTTTACCGAGCAGGTTCTGGCGGAACCGTCCCTGTTTCCCTTTCAGGCTGTCGCTTAAGGACTTCAGTGCCCTGTTGGATTCGGTCTTGACGGCGCTTGCCTTCCTGGAGTTATCAAACAGCGAGTCAACGGCCTCCTGGAGCATACGCTTTTCATTACGCATGATGACATCCGGCGCCTTGATCTCGATCAGTCGCTTCAGACGGTTATTCCGGATGATGACCCTGCGGTAAAGGTCGTTGAGGTCGGATGTGGCAAAACGTCCGCCATCCAGGGGCACCAGTGGCCTGAGTTCAGGCGGTATAACCGGAACAACTTTAACGATCATCCATTCGGGCCTGTTCTCTGTTCGCTTCTGAGCATCCCTGAACGCTTCAAAAACCTGGAGGCGTTTCAGTGCTTCAGCTTTACGCTGCTGTGAAGTCTCGGTGCCGGCTTTATGACGAAGATCAAAAGATTCCTTGTTCAGATCCAGTTTTGCAAGCAGGCTGTAAAGGGCTTCTGCCCCCATCTGTGCAACGAACTTGTTCGGATCGGAATCATCGAGGTACTGGTTGTCCGGTGGCAATTTCTCCATGATGTCAAAGTACTCTTCTTCCGAAAGGAAATCAAGGAAATTGATGCCATCGGCCTTTTTGATCCCGGGATTGATGACTGCATATTTTTCGTAATAGATGATCGAATCCAGCTTCTTGGTCGGAAGACCAAGCAGGGCTCCGATTTTATTCGGCAGGGAACGGAAGAACCAGATGTGTGCAACCGGAACGACCAGCTGAATATGACCGGTCCTCTCCCTTCTCACCTTCTTCTCGGTAACTTCAACACCGCAACGGTCGCAGATGATCCCTTTGTACCGGATCCTCTTGTATTTGCCGCAGTGACATTCCCAGTCTTTTACAGGTCCGAAGATCCGCTCGCAGAACAAACCGTCCCGTTCGGGTTTATAGGTCCTGTAATTGATGGTTTCGGGCTTCAGCACCTCACCACTCGACATCTCAAGGATCTTCTCGGGTGAAGCCAGACTAATCGTAATCTTTGAAAAACTACTGACCAGGGGAGCCTCTTTTCTATATGCCATATTTATTTAATTGACGGATGAAAAACAAATTTCACTTGATGCATTGAGCTTTCGCCATCCCGGAGGATCAGGCGTCAAAAGTTACACTCAAACCCAGTCCGCGCAATTCATGGACAAGTACATTGAATGATTCCGGTACGCTTGCATTCGGCATGTTATCGCCCTTGACAATTGCTTCATAAGCTTTTGCACGGCCGTTCACGTCGTCGGATTTTACCGTCTGGATCTCAAGGAGAACATTGGCAGCGCCAAATGCCTCAAGTGCCCAGACTTCCATTTCTCCAAAACGCTGGCCTCCGAATTGTGCTTTACCGCCCAATGGCTGCTGCGTGATCAGTGAATAAGGACCGATCGAACGTGCATGCATCTTGTCGTCCACCATGTGGTGAAGTTTCATCATGTAGATGTAACCAACAGTCGTTGGCTGATCAAACCGTTCGCCGCTCAGGCCGTCGTAAAGGTAAATCTTCCCGTTCCTCGGCAATCCTGCCTTTTCCAGGTAACTGTTGATCTCGTCCAGCCTCGCTCCATCAAAGATCGGCGAGGTGAAACGCTGATCCAGCCTTTTACCGGCCCAGCCCAGGATGGTCTCATAGATCTGTCCCAGGTTCATACGCGAAGGAACACCCAACGGGTTCAGCACAACATCCACAGGAGTCCCGTCTTCCAGGAAGGGCATGTCCTCTTCCCTGACGATCCTGGCAACGATGCCTTTATTACCATGGCGTCCGGCCATCTTATCGCCGACCTTGAGCTTGCGTTTCTTGGCTATATAAACCTTTGCCATCTGCACAATACCGGCCGGAAGGTCGTCACCGACAACGGAGACGAACTTTTTGCGGTTAAAGACACCCAGCAGCTCTTTGTACTTTATAATATAGTTGTGGATGAGTACCTTGATCATGTCATTCTTATCCTTGTCGGTCGTCCATTTGTTCGGATTTACCGAAAGGTATTCGATTTCGAGGAGAAGCTTCTGGGTGAACTTGGTTCCTTTGGGCACCACTTCCACCTTGAACATATTGTAGACGCCCTGTGAAATCTTACCGTTCACAAGAACGTTCAGCTTATCAACCAGTTTTACCTTCAGCTTGTCAACATCCTTGTTGTGGTCGTCTTCCATCTTCTTCAGGTCGTCTTTTTCCTTCGCTTTTGCCTTCCTGTCCTTGATGACCCTGGAGAATAATTTCTTATCAATGACCACGCCCTTCATTGAAGGAGGCGCTTTTAATGAAGCATCCTTCACATCGCCGGCTTTATCGCCGAAGATGGCACGCAGAAGTTTTTCTTCCGGTGTCGGATCGCTTTCACCCTTCGGTGTAATCTTTCCGATCAGGATATCGCCTTCATTGACTTCAGCACCGATTCGGATCAATCCGTTTTCATCGAGTTCCTTTGTCGCTTCAGCACTGACATTGGGGATATCATTGGTTAGCTCCTCAACGCCGCGTTTGGTATCCCTGACTTCCAGGGTGAACTCTTCAATATGGATGGATGTAAAAATATCTTCCTTTACAACCTTTTCAGAGATAACGATGGCGTCCTCAAAATTGTAACCCTTCCAGGGCATGAATGCCACCATCAGGTTACGGCCGAGAGCAAGCTCGCCGCCTTTTGTTGCATATCCTTCGCAGAGAACCTGGCCTTTAACCACTTTATCGCCTTTGCGGACAATGGGCCTCAGGTTGATACAGGTGTTCTGGTTGGTGCGTGAGAACTTCGTCAGGTTGTATTTCCTTGTATCATCATCAAAACTGACAAGGCGATCTTTTTCATCTCTTTTATATCGGATGATGATCTCGGTTGCATCGACATATTCGACTACGCCGTCGCCTTCAGCATTGATAAGAACGCGGGAATCCCGTGCAACGGGTGCTTCGATTCCCGTTCCAACGAGTGCAATTTCGGGATTGAGCAGTGGTACGGCCTGCCGCATCATGTTCGATCCCATCAGCGCACGGTTGGCGTCGTCATGTTCCAGGAACGGAATGAGCGACGCAGCGATGGAGGCGATCTGGTTCGGTGCGATATCGATAAGGTCAACCTTCTCTTTCTCAATGATCGGGTAGTCGGCAAGATACCTGACTTTCACCTTGAGTTCTTCAAGGTCGCCCGTATCATCCATAGGCGAGCTGGCCTGTGCGATGATCTTTTTTTCTTCTTCCTCTGCCGTCAGGTAGATCGGATCTTCCTTCAGCATCACCTTACCCTGGATGACACGGTGATAAGGAGTTTCAATGAAACCAAGACGGTCGATCTTTGCATAAACGCAAAGCGACGAGATAAGTCCGATGTTCGGTCCTTCCGGTGTTTCAATCGTACAGAGACGTCCGTAATGGGTGTAGTGTACGTCGCGGACCTCA
The DNA here is from genome assembly GCA_026391805.1 of Bacteroidota bacterium. Lineage (GTDB taxonomy): Bacteria > Bacteroidota > Bacteroidia > Bacteroidales > FEN-979 > FEN-979. The sequence continues at coordinate 37,775 of JAPLDJ010000023.1, forward strand.
AATCCTGCCCGTTCCCTCGACAAACCACCGGGTCCGAGGGCGGAGATCCTTCTCTTGTGGGTCAGCTCGGCCAGCGGGTTCGTCTGATCCATGAACTGGGAAAGCTGGTTGGTTCCGAAGAAGGTATTGATAACAGAAGATAATGTTTTTGCATTGATCAGGTCCATGGGTGTGAACACCTCGTTGTCCCTGACATTCATTCGTTCCCTGATGGTGCGTGCCATCCTGGAAAGTCCTACACCGAACTGGTTGTAAAGCTGTTCGCCGACCGTTCTTACACGGCGGTTGCTCAGATGGTCGATATCGTCGACATCGGCCTTTGAATTGACCAGCTCGATGAGGTATTTTATAATGGAAATAATGTCTTCACGTGTCAGAACCCTTGTTTCAATGGGAATTTCCAGGTTCAGCTTGCGGTTGATGCGGTATCTTCCGACATCACCGAGATCATACCGTTTATCGGAGAAGAACAGTTTATCGATAATGCCGCGGGCCGTTTCTTCATCGGGCGGTTCTGCATTACGAAGCTGACGGTAGATGTACTCTACGGCTTCCTTTTCCGAGTTTGCGGTATCTTTCTGAAGGGTATTGAAGATGATGGAATAATCGATGGCCTGTGCTTCCTCGCGGTGGATCAGGATGGTTTTAATCCCTGCATCGATGATCTGGTCGATGTGTGCATCTTCCAGGACAGTTTCACGCTCGATAATCACCTCCGTACGTTCAATGCTGACGACTTCACCGGTATCCTCATCCACAAAATCTTCGATCCATGCACGGACAACACGGGCTGCCAGTTTTGACCCGATGACGCGTTTCAATGCGGCCTTGCTTACCTTGATTTCCTGCGCCAGCCCGAAGATCTCGAGGATGTCCTTATCGGTTTCATAACCGATGGCCCTGAGCAGGGTGGTTACAGGCAATTTTTTCTTGCGGTCGATGTAGGCATACATCACATTGTTGATGTCCGTAGTGAATTCAATCCAGGACCCTTTGAAAGGGATGATCCTTGCCGAATAGAGCTGAACCCCGTTGGCATGGAAACTGGTACTGAAAAACACACCGGGTGAGCGGTGCAGCTGCGATACAACAACCCTCTCTGCACCGTTGATGCAGAAGGTTCCGCGGGGCGTCATATAAGGGATCATTCCAAGATAAACATCCTGGATAATGGTCTCAAAATCTTCGTGTTCCGGATCCGTACAGTACAATTTCAGCTTTGCCTTAAGCGGAACGCTGTAGGTCAACCCGCGCTCGATACACTCTTCAATGCTGTACCGCGGCGGATCGATGAAATAATCCAGGAATTCCAGGACGAAGTTGTTCCGCGCGTCCGAAATCGGGAAGTTCTCTGCAAAAACCTTGTAAAGACCCTCATTGATTCGGTTTTCGGGGTTTGTCTCCAGCTGGAAGAAGTCCCTGAACGACTTGATCTGAATGTCAAGAAAATCAGGATACTCATACTGGATCTTTGTGGATGCGAAACTGATTCTTTCGATTTTGTTTGATGCCAAGGTCTTTATGTTTTAAGTCCCGCCGGGTGCAGGACTGGTTAGAAATTAATTCATCCGAACACAAGGGCCCTCAGAAAAATGCAGCGTTCCGGGGTACCTCAATTGTAAAAAATAAGGTACAGACCTCTTCATTTACGAAGAGGCCTGTCTCTTATACTGATGGTAAGAAAAAACCTTCTTACTTAATTTCAACCTCTGCACCTGCCTCCTGTAATTGTTTCTGTAAAGCCTGAGCCTCGTCTTTGCTAACGCCTTCCTTCACAGCTTTCGGAGCAGCATCTACAAGTTCTTTAGCTTCTTTCAAACCTAAACTTGTAAGTTCCTTAACCAGTTTAACAACAGCCAGTTTTGCCTGTCCGGCTGATTTCAGTACAACATCAAAAGAGGTCTTCTCTGCAACTTCCGCTACGGCAGCCGGGGCTGCTGATGCAACAGCAACTGCAGCAGCTGCAGGCTCTATACCATGTTCGTCCTTTAAGATCTTAGCCAGTTCGTTGACTTCTTTTACCGTTAAATTCACTAACTGTTCTGCAAACGCTTTTAAATCTGCCATTTTTACTTCTGTTTTAATTATGTTTCTACTTACTCTCTGTTTATCTATTTTTCTTTTGTGGCGATGGTGCCACATTGATCCCTTCTCCGGAATTCCTGTTATTCAGGTTTATCTCCGAGGGTTTTTACGATTCCTGAAAGCTGGTTGCCTCCCGACTGCAATGCAGAGATCACGTTACGTAACGGTGACTGCAGCATTCCGATGACAACGCCGATCATTTCTTCTTTCGATTTAATGTTGATAAGTGTATCCAGCTGATCGTCGCCCAGGTAAATGGATTCCTGTACATAGGCAGCTTTCAGCAAGGGTTTCGGGGAGGTTCTGCGGAACTCACGGATCAGTTTTGCAGGGTCATTCGGGACCTCTGAAAACATGATCGAAGTGGATCCGGTCAGAACATCGAACATCGGTTCAAAATCCTTACCGGCCTTAACCAATGCCTTCCTCAACAGGGTATTTTTCACCATCTTCAGCTGGATGTTGCGTTTGAAGCAGATCCTTCTGAGTTTAGAGGTCGTCTCTACGTTCAGGTTCGAAATATCTGTCAGATAGAAGCTATTGACGATGCTTAACTTTTCAGCAAGCTCGTCAATAAACTGTGTTTTTTCATCTTTTTTCATAATCAGGCTCTCTCAATTATTGATAAAAATCAGGCAGTCACCGATTTTGGTTCTACCTGGACGCCGGGGCTCATGGTACTCGATAAATAGATGCTCTTGATGTAGGTACCTTTTGCCGATGCAGGTTTAAGTTTGATCACGGTCTGCAAAAGTTCCTTTGCGTTCTCAACGATCATATCCTTATCGAACGAAACTTTCGCAACAGATGCATGAATGATCCCAAACTTGTCTACCTTAAAATCGATCTTCCCGGCTTTTACTTCTTTCACTGCTTTGCCAACTTCCATGGTCACCGTTCCGGTCTTCGGGTTCGGCATGAGGCCCCTGGGTCCGAGGATCTTTCCCAGTCCGCCAACTTTTGCCATTACGCTCGGCATGGTGATGATCACATCCACATCAGTCCATCCACCCTTGATCTTTTCAATGTACTCGTCAAGTCCGCAAAAGTCAGCACCGGCCTGTTTGGCTTCGTCTTCCTTATCCGGGGTACAAAGAACAAGAACCCGTACCGTTTTACCGGTACCATGGGGCAATGTTACGATTCCCCTGACCATCTGGTTCGCCTTGCGGGGATCAACCCCGAGACGGACATCAACGTCGACCGAAGAATCGAACTTTGTGTTGGTGATCTCCTTCACGATTCCTGCAGCATCTGACAAGGAATAAACAGCATTTTTATCGAACTTTGTATAAGCCTCTTTCTGTTTTTTTGTCAACTTTGCCATTTCACGTTTTTTAAAAATTTGTACTTACAGCCTAAGAATCCCGAAGATATCACTGGGCAAACGGAGCATCTCCGCTTACCGTGATACCCATGCTGCGGGCGGTTCCGGCAACCATCCTCATGGCAGATTCAACGGTAAATGCATTCAGGTCGGCCATCTTGTCTTCTGCGATCTTCTTCACCTGGTCCCAGCTTACCGAAGCGATCTTGTTCCGGTTAGGCTCAGGTGAACCTTTCTGCATTTTGGTAGCTTCCAGCAACTGGACAGCTACAGGGGGGGTCTTGATGATGAAATCAAACGATTTATCCTTATATACAGTAATGATAACCGGGATCACTTTCCCGGCTTTATCCTGTGTACGGGCGTTAAACTGCTTGCAAAACTCCATGATGTTAACCCCCTTGGCACCCAATGCCGGTCCTACCGGTGGTGAAGGGTTAGCACTGCCTCCCTTGATCTGCAACTTGATAATTCCACTAACTTCTTTTGCCATTGTTCATTAAATTAAATGGTTTTAAAACAAACATCTTTACCGGTTTCGCCTACTCTTTCTGGACCTGCATGAAGCTCAGCTCGAGCGGGGTCTTTCTTCCGAAGATCTTAACCATAACCTTCAGCTTTTTCTTCTCTTCATTGATCTCTTCGATCACTCCGCTGAAACTGTTGAAGGGTCCGTCGACCACCGTTACCGTTTCACCTACGATAAACGGGATGTTCATCTCTTCGCCCTGCTCAGCCAGTTCATCAAACTTTCCGAGAATTCGCTTTACTTCCGCAGGCCGTAACGGGTGCGGTTCACCCTTGGCACCAAGAAACCCCAGTACGCCGGGAACATTCTTGATGATGTGGGGAATTTCGCCGGTCAGAACAGCTTCAATCAGCACATAGCCCGGAAAATAATTCCGTTCCTTGCTGACCTTCTTGCCGTTCCTGATCATGTAGACCTTCTCCGTCGGGATCAAAACCTGAGAAATATAATCCTGCAGCTTCTGGATCGAAATCTCGTTTTCCAGGTACTGCTTGACCTTTTTCTCATTCCCGCTGATGGCCCTTACAACATACCACTTTTTTACCAGCTCGCTCATTTCATAGAATTTGACGCGTTCAGACGATCCGATAGAATACCAGATAAATTTCCCGGATGCACTAGAACAGCTTGTAGAATTGTAACAGAACATTGCGGAACGTCTCATCCATCAGGAACACCACCAGGGCGATGATCAGGGAAGCAATGGAAACGACGATCGCACTACCTTGCAGTTCACTCCAGGTCGGCCAGGAAACCTTATGCATGAGTTCATCATAACTTTCCCTGAAGTACGCAACAACTTTTGAATTTGCCATCTATCTGATATTTTGCACGGGTGGTAGGAATCGAACCCACAGCCTACGGTTTTGGAGACCGCCACTCTACCAGTTGAGCTACACCCGTGTGCAATTAAACTTAATTTTATGTCGCCTTTCGCTACTTTGCTTTTCGCTTTTCACTACTTGTCTTAATCCAGTATTTCCGTTACCTGTCCTGCACCAACAGTACGGCCACCTTCACGGATAGCAAAACGCAGTGTGAGGTTCATGGCGATCTCTGCGATCAGGTGTACTTCGATGGTCAGGTTGTCGCCCGGCATACACATTTCAACGCCATCGGGTAATGTGATCTCACCCGTAACGTCTGTAGTCCTGAAGTAGAACTGCGGACGGTATTTATTGTGGAACGGTGTATGACGTCCGCCTTCCTGTGTCTTCAGGATGTAGACGGTGGCTTTGAAATGCTTGTGGGGAGTGATGGAACCCGGTTTCGCGATAACCATACCACGGCGGATCTCATCCTTGTCAATGCCACGGAGCAAAAGACCTGCGTTGTCGCCGGCTTCTCCGCGGTCAAGGATCTTCCTGAACATTTCAACACCCGTAACAACGGATTTCAGTTTTTCAGCGCCCATTCCGATGATATCAACCGGATCACCTGAGTTGATGACGCCTGTTTCAATTCTTCCGGTAGCAACTGTTCCACGGCCTGTGATCGAGAATACGTCTTCGACCGGCATGAGGAAAGGCTTTTCAACGTCGCGGGTGGGCAGCGGAATGTAAGCATCAACTGCATCCATCAGTTCCATGATCTTTTCAACCCACTGGGGTTCTTTGTTCAGTCCGCCCAATGCAGAACCACGGATGACCGGGGTTGTATTGCCGTCGAAACCGTAGAAGGTAAGGAGTTCCCTGATTTCGATCTCAACGAGGTCAAGAAGTTCGGGATCGTCCACCATGTCGCATTTGTTCATAAAGACAACGATCTTGGGAACACCAACCTGGCGTGCAAGAAGGATGTGCTCGCGGGTCTGCGGCATGGGGCCGTCGGTTGCGGCAACAACCACGATAGCACCGTCCATCTGGGCAGCACCGGTAACCATGTTCTTGATGTAGTCGGCGTGACCGGGGCAGTCAACATGCGCATAATGCCGTTTTTCGGTTTCATATTCGATGTGCGCGGTGTTGATCGTTATACCTCTGGCCTTTTCTTCCGGAGCGTTATCAATCTGGTCGAATGACTTAAAGGTTGCAAGACCCTTATCCTGGAGGACAAGCGTAATAGCAGCCGTCAAAGTGGTTTTCCCGTGGTCGATGTGACCAATCGTCCCAACGTTTACGTGCGGTTTGGAACGGTTGAATTTTTCTTTTGCCATATAAAATCAAGTTTAATTACAGATTACTTTTTTGTTTAGTTAATACTGGTTGAGCCAATGATGAGACTTGAACTCATGACCCCTTCCTTACCAAGGAAGTGCTCTACCACTGAGCTACATCGGCGGATATTCAAGTGCGAAGTGTGAAGTGTGAAGTGTGAATTTCGCATTTTACATTTTACATTTTGCATTTATTCTTGAGCGGAAGACGGGGCTCGAACCCGCCACCTGAAGCTTGGAAGGCTTCCGCTCTACCAAATGAGCTACTTCCGCAAACGTGCGTGTGTTTAAATTTCACATTTCGCACTTTACACTTCGCATTTAACCAAGTGGGGAGAGGAGGAATCGAACCTCCGAAGGCTACGCCAACAGATTTACAGTCTGCCCCATTTGACCGCTCTGGAATCTCCCCGGGTTGAGTGTGTAACGTGAAATGTGAGACGTGAGATGCGCAACGTGAAACGTGTATGTGTGTGATAAATACTTTCAAAGAACTACCTTTCAAACAGCACTACTGCTGTTCTTTTGAGCCGATGGACGGGATCGAACCGCCGACAAGCTGATTACAAATCAGCTGCTCTACCAGCTGAGCTACATCGGCATCAGTCTGTTACCACCGATGCACTCAAGTTTAGCTTCCCGCAATTATATTTCAAAGAATTTTCCCGCGGGGAAGAAACACACCGGTTTCCGGAAGACAAAAGAAAAACATAACCTCCTGCATTCCACCCTTTTGCTGCATGATATTCCAAAAAAAATGCAGCCCTTTTACAAAAAGGACTGCAAAATTAGGAAGATTTTAACTAATAACAAAGACTTTTTTTAAGATTCCGGGCGAATTTGGCACATTTTTTTAACAAATAGCATGCCGCAGAATTTTAATCAACTTTTTCAATTACCCAACAATCAGACAAACAATGAGTAACACTTAAACTTATCATACAAATATACACTTAATTTTGATATTTGCTGAAATAAACATTTTATTTGACCAACCTAAGAATGGAAATACCTCTTCGTGGCATAATAAGGTCACTCTATTTCAGGTAAACCTTCTGTGAATAAGAATTATCATCCGTAACAACCCTTACCAAATAATAACCGGAATTCACGCCGGGAAGGAATTTGTTCAGATCCATGTCCTTCAACAGAGCTTCAAAAACTTCCCGGCCAAGAAGATCATAGACTCGCACTGTTCCATTAGTTGGTCCTTTATTAAGGTTCTTAACAAATAAATAGTCATCGAATGAATAGATAAGAATATTTCTGAAGGAATGATTATTTATACCTACCCAGGGATAATAGAAATAAAGCCGGAACCTCAGAGGATCGTCTGTTGGTACTGAAGAAAAAATGTACCTTGGCTGATCGGGCAGGTACTGGTATATATCGGTCTTCAGATCCCTAAGCCAGATCTGACTTCCGGGGGGAAAACTCTCCAGGTTTGATGCTTCCAGAGTATCCGTACCTGCAACTCCGGTATGAAACCCGAGTGGTATGATCAAATTTGCCCCACCATAGGGTAATGTATTCAATGAAACCTCTGTTGAATCCTGCAAAATGGAGTAGAGTTGCGGTGCCTCATCCAATCCGGTCAGTTTATAAGCATCATGATCAGGATCGAAAAGCGAAGTTGTTGTTGAATCAAAGCGGATCTGGGTTTCATCTTTTAGACCATTTCCAGAGGCGGTTATAAACAGATAATTCGTCAGAAGTGTATCCGGTTTGTAAAACGGCTGGGCAGAGTGCAAACGGACCGAATTGTCAATGTATATACTTCCATTCTGTGAACCGGGAACAGTTGCATGCATATAAAATCCCTGCTGGGCAGCGATAATGGATGAAGCATTGGTACTGTGCAATTGGTCATGTCGGTTCCAGAAATAATAATTTCCTGTTTCCGGATGAAATACATAGATCGTCGGATCCACCTGTGAAAGTGCGAAATTTAATGAAAGCCAGTCGATGGCGCTTGGGTAAGGATTACCGATCAGGTTCCACCCATCTGGTCCTTTCGGGCCGACATGATTCCCCATTGGCAACATGATCGGTCCGGTATGCAATGACCCGGTCACCTTGACAACAGGATTACTTGTTAATGTCGAATTTGAATAGACAAAATAGCCAAGCATATCCCTGGTCAGTAAAGAATCCATGCCAGGATTAACGATTGACCTGTAAACATGATTGGGTTCATCATACCATTTCATCCCCAGTTGTTTGGAAATAAAAGGCCTCGTTGCGGTAGTATCAACCGGAATGCAGTAGAGGTGCCACTGGTTCTGCTTCAAGTAACGTTCCACCCCTACCGAACCACCATTTTTATATGTGATAATCCCGTTATCAATAAAAGAACCGGTACCATAATAGTCTGAACTTATCCATAAGCCGTTCGGCTCATTAATCTCAACGCTGTCCATGCATGACAGAGAGTTTCCAGACATAATTTTTAGCCTTGCTCCGGTATGTATACGAAGCTTGTTCATCAGGGCTCCGTTTGTATTTATGATTCCAACACTATCCCAGACGGAGGTATTGATGACATCGGCCCAGTTGATATATTGAACGTTATTCGATGTGCCACCGTATTGGGACCAGCCCCATGCGTTTGAGAAAACACGAGAAAGATAAACGTAATTAAAATCAAATCCCTCAAACATGTTTGGAGCTAAATATGGGAAATGAGTTGGTAAAAGTATACCTGGAAGCGCATAATGTTGAACTTGGCCAAGGCCAGCAGGCATATTTGAAGGAGAAAATTTTATTCCTGCTGTCCCAGTGACACCTGAGGCAGAGGAAGAAATTTCAGTTCCGATTGTAACTATTTTTTGGAAAGAGGTTGTAATTTTAGCGCATACATCAATCGGGTCTGCACCAGAAGTTGCAAAGTTTGTTGTAATGGCCACCCCAAAGGAATTCGTTGGACTTCCCCAATTTCTCACATAAGTATATTCAGGCATTCCATTAAAATATAAGCCAAGTATACCCTGTGACAAATCGACATATATATTATTAGATGGTGTAGTGACAAAATTATTTGGATTTGCAACATCAAATGCCAGTTGAGTGGAGTACAAATATGTGCCTGTATCTGAAGCCTTTATTAAAACATCAAATTGGAACCATTGTTTATTGTTCTTTTTAATAATCCTTGGATTATCCACTTTAAAAGTCAGTACTTGAGCGAATATAAAATATGGCCCGTATAGAAAGATAATTAATATTAGAAGAAGAAATATTTTTTTCATTTTACCAAGATATTATTGATTGAAAAAATGGCAACCAGGTTCTGGTTGCCATTTATTCTGATCTATTGATCCACTTTCTGGAATCAGATAGTCCAATTGTAGTTATTTCAAATAAACTTTCTGATTATATAACTTTTCATCCGTTACCACCTTAACCATGTAATAACCAGAATTCACGCCGGGAAGAAATTTATTCAGCTCCACATCTTTAAGTTGGGCCTGAAAAACTTTCTTACCAAGAAGATCAAACATTTGAATTGTTCCCATCGTAGTTCCTTTTGCAAGATTCTTTACATAAACATATTCTTCAAAGGAATATATCTGCATGGCAGCAGAAGCATTTTCGCTTATTCCAAAGTTTGGGTTGGCAAAATGAAGAAGGAAACGGTCAGGATTATCACCTACAGCGGCAGTAAAATTATATTCAGGCTGAGTGATAAGGTTCTGAGTAAAATTGTCTCTTTTGTCTTCCAGAAAGATCGTCACATTGGAATGGAAACTATCAAGATTTCGAGCTGTAAAAGTGAATGATCCATCCGTATTATAGATCCGGAAGCTGACTGGTATTACTTGTGTAACTCCGCTCCATGGAAGTGCATTTACTGTTAACAGGGTATCCTGAGCAACCGGCATATAAAGTTGCGGTGCGTCCGCATTACCATATAGCTTAAATGCATCAAAATCAGGATCATATCCGCGTGATGCACTATTTAAAAAGATCACATTAGCCTCGTCATTAGAGCCTGGAGCTGATGCATCAGTACGTTCAACCTTCATTCTTAAGAGATCTGGAATGGCATTTATTTCCTTCAGCCACGGTTGGGTGGTGAGATTAATAACTGTTCTGGAAGATGCAGGAATTGTAAGAACTCCATTCCCACTTCCAGTGCAATGAACAAAAAATCCCTGTTCCGGTGGACAATAACTCGTGGCTCTTGTCCCTGCACTGTTACCGTCTAATATCCAGGTTTTGTAATTGCCGGCACCGGAATCCCAGAACCAGGCATTTTGAACAACACCACTGCTAGCCCATGTATTAATGCCAGTTAAATCAATAGTACAAGGGAATGGATTTCCGATCAGGTTCCAGCCATCACCCCCGGAAGGAACGGATAAATTATGCGTACATGTGAATGTTTGATTAGTGGTAAAAAGTTTACCCCCTGGTTTTCCGGTCCAGTTTCCCATAGCCGGCCAACCAGATGAAGACCACATAGCAAACCCTTTCATCGGAACATTCAGTGCAGAATCATCCATGGATGCCCCTGTTCCGAATGCCTTATCATTGATGACATATCTCCATTTTTTATCGGAAGTTGTAACATCTGATCTTGTTTCATCGTACCATTTCATATAAATCCAGTGATAGGGTCTTGAGAATGTAGTTTGAAGCGGGATGCAGTAAAAATGCCACTCTTGTTGGGCAAGGTAAAGCTGTGGCTGTACATAGCCTCCATTATTATAATTTATTGTTCCATTATCTTTATACTGTCCTAAACCTGATGATGTTGCTTGAATAATAAGTCCAACCGGCTCATTAATATCAGTTGAACCCGAACAAGTAAGGCTAGCACCTGAATTGATCTGTAAATGAGCGTATTGATGTACTCTTAACCCGTTTGCAAGAGAATACAATGTCGATATTGGTGCTGCAGCTCCGCTTGACCCCATAAAAGTTGTTGTATCCCATACCGAGGTATTGTATGCATTTGTTGTCCATTGTGGAGAAGGTTGTACATCCGATCCCGCATTAATGTATTCTGACCATCCCCATTTATTACAATACATTCTTCCCAAATAAAGGTTAGAAAACTCAGGACTCTCTTTTTGAGCATTCCCATAGTAATGAAGAGGATCATCGTAAATTAGTTCACCAGCAACCATATATGTTTGGGTGATACTTACCATACTAGTCAAATCAAATGTAAGTTCCGCCATTCCACTGGAGGCACCTGTTGAAGTAATTTCAACTCCGACAGTCTGTAATAACTGATATGATGTTGTGAGAGGAACCATATAAGTCTCAACTGCTCCCCCTTCATATACCGATCCATTAACTTTGGTACTGACCCCAAATTGTGATCCTGAGTTCCAACCCTGGGAACTAATGATATATGCAGGATGCCCGGCCAAAATTCCAGTGCTTATGTCAACATTTATGGCATTTGGGCTCTGGCCAGAGCCATTAAAATTAGCGGCTGTTCCAAGATTAAAGCCTACCTGACATCCATAATAATAAGTATTAGCAGCAGAACACTTGACGTATATATCAAATGTTAGACGTGTTCGTTGAGCTATTCCAAGATTACCAATTGAACGGTAAATCCTTGGGTTCGCCATTCTGTATGTACAGTAAGGTTGGCCTTCGCTAACAATTGAGGCAAGTGCACTGAATATCGTTAAACAGATAATAACAATTTTTTTCATATTATTCCTTTTTAGTTGTTTCCATTATATAGATGAAGGAATTTATCTAAATTAATTAAGGCAATAAATTGCTTTTGTAATAATTAAAAACATAAATATCATTATCATTACTCCAGACATGTAAATCCATATTAAAATCAGCTGAAAGATATCTGTTGCTTTTATAATATTGAGCTACATAAACATCATTATCGTTGCTCCAGATATGGTTATCAGCATTTGCATCCCCCCCACGTGTAGCCCACGAAACCGGACTAGTGTCAACTTGCTTACATCCAAAGGTTCCACCATACATCTTATCTGAGCCAGAGGAATAATTATAAAGATAAACTCCTGTTCCAACATCTTTTTGTGCCCCATTACCTGTTGCCATTATTGCCATGTGGTTGCGGTGATAAACAACGGGGTATAATTTATCCGAAAATGCAGAGAGACCAGTAAATTTTAATGTAGTACCGTCAATATCAACAATAAGTCCATTCTTTAATAAGAATCCTGCCCTCCTACCCAAAACTGTTGAGGATGTTGCATCAGTGGCTGATGTTGCATGGCGAAGTTCAACAAGAACCCAATCGACTACATTTGCAGGCAGGCTGGCAACACTTTCAGTTCCTCCATAACCCCAAGGCGATCCATTGTATGGCTGGTTCTGGGGAAATTTTGTGTTGTCAGAACGATCGCCTAAGGGAAGAGCAGTAAGTCCAGTATTCATTTCATGAGAAATAGAATTATAAGGCCCTTCAAGAAACATAGTCAAGCCAACTGGCATAGCTCCCGGCCCACCTGTAAAAGTGCTGAAACTTGTCAGCCCGGTAGCAGTAAGATAATGCGATGTAGTATTTGCTGGATCGAAAAGGTCATAGGTCGTGGGAGTTACTCTAAGGCAGTAAATCGAAGTTTCTGTACCGGTAACATCACCAGTAGGATAAATTCCACTGATATAATTAAACTGCGCATTACAATTAAAACTGGTAATGCCACCATTATTCGTTAGATTCCAGTAACGGTTAATGTAATCACCTGTTATGGACGGATTAGCCGTGTATTGTGAATTCACGAGGTTTACACCGGCGATCCCGGCTGAGAAATTACCAGTAGTAAAACTCAGTGTAACAGGGGAATAGTCGAAGGCACGTGTGTTACCTCCAACCGGGTAAGTGAAACTTCGTGGGACACCAGTCCCATCAATGAACTTTTTCTTAAGTTGCCCTGAACCGGTTGCAACCACCAAAGTTTTACTGTCAAATGGGCCACCTGCAAAGACACCACCCGTGCCCATAAGAAGATCAAAATTCCCAATGTTGATAGTTCCGCTACCATTGGTCAGTGTCAGCGTGCCATCCACCTCGGTATTACCAGCAATAATGACTCCGTCAGAACTTGTGTTGTTCACGGTCATATTATTGAAGATGTTCTTCCCTGAAATGGTTTGCGACGAGGTTCCGGTAAATGAAAACAAACCGGAGCCAAGATTCGATGGGCCGGGGTTATTGTTTACCAGGTTCCCTTTCAGGATAATCGTTCCTGAATTGTCGATTGTTGATGTTACAAGTGGATTGAGTGCATCGTAATCCATTGTAATGGAATTGCCCGCAAAAGTCGGAGCGTTTGTTGTCACTGTGGTACCGGAAGAAACCTTCATTGTTGAACCGGATTTAACAAGGATTCCCTGTGCGGAGGAATGTATTACAGTAAAACCTAACAGCAGGATGGCAAGAAACAAGACCCTGCCAAACATATGAATAACTGTTTTTTTCATAAAACAAGTTTTAAATTAAATAAAGAATAAATATATGCAGCTATACGTAAATCCAATAATTATGCAAATATAAGGTACAATTTTTAAAAACAAAAATAATTTCATCCAATTTCTAACAAATTTATTAACTCCCATTGCACCTCTATCCATTTGATTTATCCAACCAAAATATTGATATGCCAGAATAAAATCAGGATCAATACTCCAACGGCTTTCTGAATGTTCATGGTTTCTTTTTTGGATATTGCTTTTTTGCTTTTCCAGATATCATAGAATCTGTAGGCACCATAAGCAATTCCAAGTGCAAGCAACAAGCCCAAACCATCATCAATCGGACCGCCTACAGGCAAACCTGTCCCACCAGCATGTGGATTTGGATCACCTCCCGGACTCGGAGGACCCGGAGGATCTGCAAAAATACTCGCGGTAAATATTGGCAATAACATCATCTGAACAGTAAAAATAATTCTCAGAAAGGTCTTTTTCATGATTTGAGTTTTTGACGGTTTTTCTAGAAATGAATCTATCAGATTATTAATGCATTTACCCGGCATACAATATATATAATAATTATATCCAAGATAAACACAAGACGAGTTTTTTTTTGTAAATATAAATGAATTACAGCAAATAATTAAGCCAAATGTATGTAACTTTTTTAAAATTTCCAAAAAAAATTATAAAAAAATTCATTTTGATGGAAAATATAAATTCCAAAGTCATTTTCAGCTTTCCTGATAAAATTGAATAGCAGCATAAAAGCCTAAAACGGAATCTCTTCCGGTTCACATGATAATTAAAAAATACTTATAGATTGTCGCAGCGTTGACAACTAATGATAGGCAAAGATATACAATAATATTTAAAATGATACTCTCATTATTATTTTTTTTGAAATAAATATTCACAAATGTTACAAAAAAATGAGGCCGCCCTGCAGGGACGGCCTCATAAAATAAATAATTCCAGCAAGTTACAACCCCCGAATCTTCTCTTTATGCCGAATCAGTTGTTTCCTGAGGGCTTCGATCGACTGGTCGGTGGCTTCCTCAAAGGTCTTTGCCTGCTTCTTGGCAAACAGATCATAGCCCCTCACCAGCAGGCGAATCTCAACAACTTTGTTATCGCGGGTTTCGCTGTTGGCAAGTTTGAGCATTACCTCGCTGCCGATAACTCCTTCATAGAGGACGGGAAGCTTCTGTAGCTTCTCTTTAATAAATGTCTCCAGTTTCATGTCGGCTTTGAAATGTACAGGATTGATCTTAATGTTCATTCAAACCTCCTTTTTTATGCCTTTGGATGGGCTTGTTTATAAATGTTCTTCAACTTTTCAATGGTATTGTGCGTATAGACCTGGGTTGCCGAAAGATTGGCATGCCCCAGGAGTTCCTTCACGGCATTCAGCTCAGCGCCGTTATTCAGTAAATGTGTGGCAAACGTATGACGCAGGACATGCGGGGAAATCTTTTTCAGGGTTGTTACCTGGGCCAGGTATTTGGTTACAACACGGTAAACGAATCGCGGATAGATCTTTTTTCCGGTATCTGTAATGAAAAAGGATGCATCCGTCGGTGATGGCCGGGGAGCATTTGATCCCGGCGTTCCATCAAATGACCTTTTCTCTTCCAAATAGACCTTCATTAACATGGCCATTTTACCAGAGAACGGGATCAAACGCTCTTTATTTCTTTTACCTAAAACTTTCAGGCTTGAATGATGAAAATCGACATCGGTCTCTTTCAGATTCAAAAGTTCCGACAACCGCATCCCGGTTGCATAAAGCATCTCGATGATCAGCCGGTCGCGCAAAGCGTGGAACCCTTCACCGAAATCAACCGATTCAAACAAGAGGTCCATTTTCTCCTTTTCCACAAACGAAGGCAGGCGTTTCGGAGTCTTCGGAGAAATGATCTTCCGCATCGGATTCACTGTAACAATCCCTTCCTTCAGCAGGAACCTGTAATAGGATTTCAGGGTGGTTAATTTCCGGTTGACCGAACGTGGGGATATTTTTTCTTCCATCAGTTCAACCAGCCATGAACGGATCATCGGATGGGTTACTTCTTTAATATCGGATACTGAATACCGGGACATGAGATAGGTGTAGAACTGGTCCAGGTCGTTACGGTAAGCTGTTACGGTATGCGGAGAGTATCTTTTTTCGTATTGAATGTAATCGATAAACTTTCCCTGCTCCATCCATCAAAAAATAAAGAGAAATCCTGCCACGATCCAACTAAAGGATAAATATACGAAATATTTTACCCTTTCAAAATTTCTTGTCAACTTTTTTTAACCGGAAAATTACCATGGCTCCCCGGAGAATCCGCAGGAGACTGAAAATATGCAACTTAAGCTGAGTATTACATGCCTTCTTCAGACTGCTGAAGTTGCTGGATGTAGATAGCTTTGTTTACGGCCTCGCGATGTTTGATCGAGGGCTTTGTGAATTTCTGGCGCTCACGAAGTTCTTTGACAACGCCGGTCTTCTCAAATTTCCGTTTCAGTTTTTTTAAAGCTCTGTCGATGCTTTCGCCTTCTTTTACAGGTACAATGATCATGTGTGGTGTGTTCTCTTTCTTTTATGAATAATCAAATTTATCCTTAAAAACAGGGGTGCAAAGATACCAAAGGTTTTTTAATTTCCAAGAAAAAGTTGTGAGATATTCGATTTGCGATTGGCGATGGGCGATATGGGACAGGTCACATCGCCCATCCCACATCTCAAATCATAAATTCTTCAGAATAAACTCCGTCATCCGCGTATACAGGTGGAATGTCGTGTTTTTCCCGGAATAGATCCCATGATTGCTGTTGGGATAGAACTGCATCTCGAATTGCTTGTTGGCTCCGACAAGAGCCGTGATGTAATCCCAGGTATTCTGGGTATGTACATTGTCATCGACGGTGCCATGAACCAGAAGCAATTTCCCTTTTAATTCAGATACATGGTTGATGGGAGAATTGGATGCGTATCCTGCAGAATCTTCTTTCGGAGTCCGCATGAACCGCTCGGTGTAGATATTATCATAATATTTCCAGTTGGTAACGGGGGCTACGGCCACACCGGTCTTAAAGTAATCTGCTCCTATGGACATGCAGGAAAGTGTCATGTAACCGCCAAAGCTCCAGCCCCACATCCCGATACGGTTTTTATCCACATAGGGCAATGAACCAAGGTATTTTGCTGCTTCGATCTGGTCAAGTGTTTCGTATTTCCCAAGCTGGAGGTAAGTGCATTTCTTAAACTCCTCACCGCGGGCACATGTCCCGCGGTTATCAACTGAAACCACGATAATCCCGTTCTGGGCAAACAACTGGTTCCATGCCGAGACCATTCCCCAGGTGTTCAATACTGTCTGGGAACCGGGGCCGCCATAAATCGTGAACAATACCGGGTACTTTTTCAATGGATCGAAGTCGGCCGGCTTAAGCATCCAGCCGTTCAATTCAATGCTGTCTGCCGTTTTAAAGGTAAAAAACTCTGTTTTGGCAAATCCATATTGGGTCAATGTTTCCTTTAGTTTTGCATTATCCTGGATAAGTCTTGCTTCGGACCCGTCTGACCTGTTAACGGTTGTCCGGGATGGAGTATTGATATTCGACCAGCGGTTAACGAACCAGGAGAAGGTACTGCTGAACTGAGGGACATTGGTTCCATCTTTTGGTGTAATCCGCATCTTATTCTTTCCATCTATACCTATATAATACAGGTTCCGTTCAAGCGGAGAAGTTTCGGAAGATGTAAAATAGACCTTCCCCTTCTTTTCATCTATGCCCAGAACATCTGCTACTTCCCATGGTCCCTTTGTCAACTGCCTTATCAGCTCGCCCTTTATCGAATAAAGGTAGATGTGGCGGTAACCGTCCTTCTCACTTGTCAGGATAAAGCCGCCGTTCTTTTTAAGAAAACGCAGGTGATCATTTACTTCTATATAATACTTATTCTCTTCAGTGTAGATTGTATTTGATTTTCCTGTCAAAGCATCGGCCAGCAACAGTTCGAGCTTGTTCTGGTGCCGGTTCATCCTGTAAAATGAAAGCACTCCGGGATCTTCCGTCCATTTTACACGGGGGATATAGATGTCCGATTCGGTTCCGATATCTACGGGAAGGGCTTTCCCGGACGCCACATTCCAGATAAACAGGCTGATCTTTGAATTATCTTCACCTGGTTTCGGGTATTTGTATTTGAATTGTTCCGGATAAAGATCCCCGTAATAAGTCAGTTGGTATTCCTTTACCTTAGATTCGTCGAACCGGTACCAGGCGATGTTCCTGCTGTCGGGCGACCAGAAGAATGCCTGCGAGAATCCGAATTCCTCTTCATACACCCAATCGGTTGCACCATTTATAATCTCGTTGATCTTACCGTCGGTGGTAATCTGCTTTTCCAGGCCCGAGTTTAATTCATACACATATATATTATTGTCCCTCACAAAAGCGACCCTTGATCCATCCGGGGAGAATGTAGCCAGCCGCTGCTTCCCCTTTGCCGATAGCAGCGTCAGTTTCTCAGACTTCAGATCATAGATGTAATAATTCGATTTTGAGGAATGGCGGTAGATCGTCTCATCATCAGTTGCAAAGAGGATCTTTGTTTCGTCCTGGCTCAGGGTAAAATTCCCGATGGCGATAGGAACACTACCATCTGGTGGGGCAAGTTTTTGTGAAGTCACGAGCGTGGAAGTCAGCTTTCCTGTTGCATATTCATAAACATTAATACTGTCAGCATTAACCTGGCAGTAATGTTCACCATCATTCATGGAGCGCATTCCGGAACCCCGGGCGGAAGAAAATTTCCGGTTTTTAAAAATATCATCAAGGGTGATTTTTTTTATGCCTGTTTGGGCAAAGGAGGAAACCGCGGAGAGGACCAGAAGGATGAAGAGAGCCTTTTTCATTTAGGGTGGAGTTTAGTGGTTACAGGATATGGGATATGGGATATGGGATATGGGATGTGAGATATGAGATTTGAGATTTGAGATGTGAGATGTGAGAAATAAATAATTGGGGTGTTTTCAAATTTTTATAATTTTGCAGCCGGTTTCAACGGGATGGTAGCTCAGTTGGTTCAGAGCATCGCCTTGACAGGGCGGGGGTCATGGGTTCGAATCCCTTCCATCCCACAAGAACGGGGCATAAGCCCCGTTTTTTATTGCACCATCCGGTTCAAATCCTCCAAAAGTTCCACCACAAACAAGAACTCCCCGGTTGCCAGCGCAATGGAAGAGTTTCCATGCTCATCCTCGGTGGTGCACATGATCTTGATAATGTAATGGGTGTTCAGGGTCATGGGAGTATCGGTTTCCATGCCTTCTTCACTGTCTTTCGCAATGGTTACAGTTATAAATTTTGACATCTTAGTCTTGTGTTAGATTTCCCGCAAAGGTAGAAATTACGTTTAAAACATTGAACTCAGATCCCTGTTTTTATCCCTTTCCCCTGAAAAATTAAATTTTTCACCGATCTTCTCCGGCCTTTCACCGGTTTGTTGCGGCTGCCCATCGATTCAAAACACTCTAAAAAAGACACAGGAAGCCATTCTAATAAGCTGATATAAAACTCTTTATAAAGACACTACCAGAATCATGCAGAAATTTATCCCTTGTAACTTGTGCAAGACGATGTCGTCTTATGGTCATAAAAACAAAGTGAAAAAAACATAAAACATGAAAACGATTAAAACAAAAGCAATAAAGACCCTATTCATCATCGCACTCATTTCAGGACTTCAGATCACCCTTGTTTATGCAAAATCATCAGCAGAAAATAGTCCTGCATCAAAGAATTCTTTTTTAACATCCCTGGCACCGGTAACTCCCACCCGGGCTGATTTTGATGACCCGGTTCCGGAAAAAGCCCCGGCGATGGTCTGTATTGCTCCGGAAACTCCGAAAGAAGCTACCTTCACCAGTGAAGACAGTTCACCTTCAGAAAGCCCTGAATTCCTGAAAGCCCTTGCACCATCAACACCTCCGGAGGCCGATTTTAATGACAGTGACCCCTCATATAACACCGATCAGGTACTGGTACTTTCCCATCCTGATGTGCCCGTCGAGGCCAGCTTTGACGATAATTAACCCCTTACTCATTTTCCTTTCCTGATCAGAATGGTCCGCTCCAGGCGGATCATTTTTTTTGTCCGGATCACGGAAAAATATTTCTACCTTGCATCAAAATCTAACCCTTGAAACAGATGATGAGCAGGACAAAGGTCGTAGCTACGATCGGTCCGGCAAGCAGTTCGCCCGAAATGATCAGGGATCTTATCCGGGCAGGAATGGACGTTGCCCGGATAAATTTTTCCCACGGGAAATATGAAGATCATGCAGCCGTGATTTCTTTATTGCGTGAGATCTCTGAAGAGCTGCAGACACCCGTTACCATTCTGCAGGACCTGCAAGGGCCAAAGATCAGGGTCGCACAATTGCCGGAAGGGGAAACAGAGCTTATCCCCGGCGATATTGTAACCCTGGTACCTGAAAACAGTTACACCGGACAGCGGAATTTTGTACCGATCGATTATCCTTACGTGGCTGAAGAAGCCAAGCCAGGAATGCAGGTTTTGCTTGCAGACGGACTTTTCGAGCTTGAGGTGACTGAAATCAAATGCGATGAGGTATGTTGCAAAGTACTGGAAGGTGGCATTCTGAAAAGCAGGAAAGGAGTCAATTTCCCCCAACTGAACCTCCGCCTGCCTTCCCTTACCGATAAAGACAGGAAGGATCTTGAATTCGGCCTGTCGCAGGATGTCGACTGGATCTCACTGAGCTTTGTCAGGGAGGCGGCAGATGTAAAGATCCTAAAGGAACTGATCAAAGAAAAAGGAACAGCCAAGCCTGTTATTGCGAAGATCGAAAAACCACAGGCTGTAGAACATCTTGAAGAGATCATCGATGCTTCGGACGGGATCATGGTGGCCCGCGGCGACCTGGGTGTTGAAATGAACCCCGAATCGGTTCCAATGATCCAGAAAAGAATCATTGAGCTTTGCAACCGGAAGGGGAAACCGGTGATCACAGCCACGCAGATGCTCGAGTCGATGATCCACGAACCCCGCCCCACAAGAGCGGAAGCAAGCGATGTGGCCAATGCCATTGTCGATGGCACCGATGCCATTATGCTTTCGGGGGAGACCGCCATGGGCGAATTCCCTGTAAAAGCTATCGAGATGATGGAACGCATCGCCCGGGACGTGGAATCAAAAATTGAGTTTAAAACCTATCCACATCTTAAACGGAATGATATTATTGCCCTCAGCCAGGCAGCCAATGTGATCGAACGGGTAGTTGATCTCAGCTACATTATCGTGCTGACGACAAGTGGCAGAAGCGCCCGGTACGTTGCCGCGGAACGGCCAAAAACGCCGGTCCTGGCGTTGACCACGCATGCTACGGTTTATCATATGCTGAACCTGCTCTGGGGCGTCAGGCCAATTCTCGTAAAAGAACATCCGGAAACATTTGAAGATGTTTCTGCTTTTGTCGAATCCATCCTTGCTGAAAAGGGACTTATTCTGCCTGGCCAGAAGGTGCTGATCATGGCGGGGATACCGACTGATAAGGCTGGCGGAACGAATTATTTAAAGATACACCTGGTTAAATAGCGAGATAGCGAAATGGCGAAATAGCGAAATAGTAAAAATGATACTGGATGCTGGATGCTGGATGTGTGAGTGAAGTGTGAGGCGTGAAAGATGAAAGGCGCAGAGCGAATGGCGCTCAGCGAATTTTAATTCTGCTTTGAAAGGATCTTGTGCGATTTACGGCGGCGGGAACTTTTCTTATTGAATTCATGTGAGAGGACGCTGATGTTCCCGTCTACTTCAAGGATCGCCAGGTCGACTTCCGAAACCTCCCCCACCCCGTGTTCGCGGATCGCTTCCATCAATTCATCATGCGTGATTTTAGCGATCCGAAGATGGGATTCAAGAATTTTCCCTTTATAAACAAGCATTATAGCATCTCCCTGCAAGGTTTTTGAAAACTTCGGAAAGCGATACTGCAGGTATTTCAGGAGGTAATTCAGAATGAACAATGTTCCGGCGGCAATTATTCCTCCGATCAATGAATTGTTTCCCAATACCATTGCATTCTGAACTGCATTGCTGATCAGAAGGATAAAGACCAGGTCAATGACCGAAAGCTGTGCCAGCTCTTTTTTCCCGAACAGCCGGATGGCTGCAATGATAAAGAGGTAAATAATTACGGAACTGACGACGATCCTCAGGTATTCATTGTGTATGAAATCCATGGCTGTCGGTATTAATAGCTAAGATCCAGCAGCATCCATCTGCCGCCAGCGGCGCCTTCAAGCATATTCTGTTCAAGCATGTTCCATCCGACAAAACCGGTAAAGATACCCTTGGGCGATTGTTCGGCTGTCGGGGTCAGCGGTGCGCCGGTATCGGCGTGATAACATTCATGCATCGAACCGTTAGCTTTTATGTCTTTCAGGAGGATCGGGGCAATTTGCCTGGCGGCTTCTGCGGCCTGCTCCTGAAAGCCATATTTGACCAGGCCAATCGTGTAAAGGAAATTTGCATTGATCCATATCGGCCCCTGCCAGTTGGAATATGGGATGATGATGCAATCATTGTTGTACGAAGGATCAGACAATGAAAGCGAGCGGAACCCGAATTCAGCTTTCATATGCTCAGGATTCAGTAAGTATTTCTTGATCATTTCTCCCGCCTGTTCCTTGGTCAGAATATCCTGAATCAGGGGGACAAAATTTGAATAGGTGACCCGTTTGATCACTGTACCGCTGTCCCTCCGTATATTAAAAAATGACATATCCTCTTTGAACCAGAGGTATTTAAGCATGTGTGCTTTTAACGTGTCGGCTTTCGCTCTGTATTTTTTTACATCATCCGGTTTCCCAAGTTTCTGGGCAATCTTCATCACGCTGATATACTCCCTCAGCTGGAAAGTGTTGATATCGGCAGCAAGAATGGCTGAACGATCGTTTGAGTCATTTGTCAGTGCGGGATTGTTATCGGCTCCCGACTGGATTGCAATATCCCAGAAAAAGAGACCATATTTTGAATCAAATTGTGTCTGTTCCCTGTATTCGATCACCTTTTTCAGTTTCTCATAGACCGGGGTTATCCAGGTAAAACTGCCTCCATAGACAGAGGCAAAGTAAGCTCCCTGCGACAGAAACGGCTTCATGGCGAACTTTCCGAATATGGGACGCGGTCCTTTGATGGTAATGCAACCCGGCACATACCCTTTGGCATCGGTACTGTTCACAAAATTCATCACCCAACCCTTCAGGTATTTTGCATCATCCTTCTTATGGGATGCAAGGTAACACCCGATGAAGAAACCATCCCAGTCCCACATCTGCTTGTAAAATCCGGCGGGGATCAGGTAATCATATTTAAGGTATCCCTCGGCAGGACGAATGGAACGGAATTTCAGCGTATCGAATGCGGCTGACAACTTATGCAGCATGGCTTCCTCAGGTTTTTCCTGAACAACAGCAGTCATACTGACATCCTGGGCCAATGTTGCCGATGAGCAGCCGAACATAAAGAAGAGGGACATCACGATCCCGAAGATGACCGGAACAATTTTCATATGCATTGAAAATGTGGAATGATTATTACTCAAAAACCAAGCCTGTAAAACAAGGCTGCAAGATACGAATTTTTCCCGTTACAGTCTCAGCATCTGCTTCAGCTCCTTGTATCCTGTGGTGCTGGCCCGGAGAGAGGTTCCGTCTTTGAGAAGGACATGGTAGGTCTCTTTCTGATACAATTCAAGACGGGCAATGTGGTTCACGTTTACGATGTATGACCTGTGGATCCTTACAAATTGTAAGGGATCAAGATGGGATTCCATGTATTTCATCGTTTTCTCCTTCAGGTATTTTTCCTTTCCTGCATGAATGGTCACATAATCATCATCGGCTTCGATGAATGTAATTTCCGTGACCGGGATGACTTCAATCTTATGCCTGGTCTTGACCGCGATCCGCTGAAGCATCTCTTCTTTTTCATCGAGCTTTGCGATCAACGCATTCACCGGCTGTTCTGTCTTCCGGGTCAGGAGCTGCTCCTGCACTTTTTTTACTGCCTGGCCGAACCGTTCGGCAGAATAGGGTTTCAGGAGGTAATCGACAGCCGACATCTCAAAGGCTTTGATGGCATACTGATCGTATGCCGTGGAAAAAATGATCCTGGGCGGGTTTTCAACCAGCTCGAGCATTTCAAAACCGGTGAGCTTGGGCATCTGGATATCGAGGAAGACAATATCAGGCCTCAGTTCCTGGATGGCTTTCAATCCCGAAAATCCATCCGGGAAATCCCCCAGCACTTCAATGCCGGGAAAACCTTTCAGGTAATGTTTAATGATTTCCCTTGCAGGCTGTTCATCGTCAATAATGATCGCGGTGTTCATGGCTTGGCTGTATTTTCAATTTTTTTCTGCGGAAAAACAAGCAACACTTCAAACTGGTTCCCTTTCACCATTGTCTTCAGTAACTGGTCGTCTTTATAAAGAAGTTTCACCCGTTCACGGATGTTTACCAATCCGATCCCTGCTCCTTTCTTTGAGGGGGCCCCGGGTTCAAAATTATTGGTGATGCGGAGCTCAAGGTACCCGTTTATACATTTGGCGATTGTTTCCACCTTTACCTCCCCGGTACTTTCATAAACTCCGTGCTTCACCGCATTCTCAAAAAGGGGTTGCAGAATCATCACCGGGATCACGCAATCAAAACAATCTTTATCGATCGAAAAATCATAAGCAAGCTTGGTCCCGAACCGCACTTTTTCGATGTCCAGGTATCTCCGGATGTGTTCCAATTCCTTTGTCAAGGTAGAAAATTTATTGTTGCCCATGGAAACGGAATAACGGAGAAAATCAGAGAGCTTGATGGTCATCTCGCGTGCCTGTTCCGGGTTGGTGATTGTGAGGGAACTGATCGAATTCAGACTGTTAAAAAGAAAATGCGGGTTGATTTGTGATTTCAGAAGGTTCAGCTCGGATTCCCGGACCATCTCGTTCAGTCTTCCTTCTGTCTTGATACGTTCCTGCAGGTTCTGGTAGTAGATCACCAGGTAATAGACCAAAACAAGAAGAAAATAATAGAAGACGCCGCTGATCAGCCGCCAGGGGATCGAATTCTCAAGAAAATCCTGGTAATTATACTTTAAGGGGAACAAAAGCCGAAGCAGGGAATATGAACCTCCTGCCCAGACAAAGAGAATGATCGCTAAAAACACAACCTGGTATAATGCAAGCGTGGACAAAGACAGATTTTTAGGCTGGCCGAAACGGATGGCATACCAGAGGATCAATCCGAAAATGCTGTAACTGAAATTAAAGATCAGGGCATCGGTAAAAGCAGGCAGGACAGGCTGCCTGTATAAAAGGTATAAAAGAAAAAAATGGACCCCTCCCAGAAGGATCCATATTCCATAGTAAATTGAAAAGGTTCTTAGGCTTTGAAAAACCGGGTGTTTTATCATGCCAGGTTATTTGTTAACAACATTTGATCTCGCCTCCTCCGAATATTGCCGAGCCACGGATCACAAGGACTTTACCGGTATCGGAGTATTGCCCGACTTTTAACCGTTTATCCGAGAAACCACCCATTATGGCGCTAATATTCAGGACAACTTTCCAATCATCGGGGACAATAAGGGTAACCCCGCCAAATATGCATTCAATATTTAATTCCGTCTGACCTTCAGGCAGGGTTGCATGAGTGAGGTCAATTTCAGTTCCTCCGAAGATGTTGCTGACCTTTCCGCCCCTGAAGACCTGGTTGATCACCTTGTGTTTTGATCCGCTGAAAAGGTTCGTTTCGTTGATGTATCCTTCTTCCGTTGGGATCGTATATGCCTCATTCCAGTTCCCTTTGTGAAAATGGCGTTGCCAGTTCCGGCGGTAATGCCCGCTCCGCGAAAGGATCAAGAGTCCAATACCGATAAGGATCAGCGGCCAGAAAAGGTGCGTAAAGGCGATGTTCAGGGCAAAGATCCTGGGGATCAGAAAAAATGCCCCGATGAAAATCAGAATCATGCCCGGAAGACTTTTGCCGTTACCCACCAGGCTTATGACACCTATCACGATAAGCAACACCTGCCATGAAAAGAGAATGTGCCTCAGTGTCTGGGGCAGGAAATCGAAATTAAAAGCCAATAAAAGCAGCCCTGCAAGGATTACAACGAATCCGATCGTGAATTTTTTCACTCGCTGACGTTTCAGAATCTGTTCGACTGAGGTTTCCATAGTTTTGGGATTTTCAAAGTTAAAAAAATTAATGAGACAAAATTATTCTCATTTCAGCTACCGGGAAAGCACTATTCGGCGGAAGGGGGAAAAAGATCGGTGAATGAGGGGAGCTGATGAGCTGACGAGGCGCTTTGGCGCTATGGCGCTTAGCGCTATGGGGCGCTTAGATTCTTATCAATCGTAGAGTTTGAGATATTCGTAAGTATTGCCGGTCCAGGTGAGGAACTTTTCAAAATCGGAAAAGGGGATTACGAGGGAGGCGGTGTTGATACAGGGATGAAAACTTATTCTTTTTGATTTTTTCAGGTTCTCGTCAAGAAAGAGATGAACATGTTTGTCATGATCGTTGATCAGACCGAAAGGGGAAACAGAACCAGGGGTAAGTCCAAGATATTTTGCCATCCGCTGGTCAGAGGCAAAGGAGAGTTTGCCCTGTTTCAGCCGTAATTCAAGGTCGCGGATATGCAGGTCGCGCGAATGTTCGATGATGACCAGGTAATGCCGGTCACCCTTATGATTACGGAAGAAGAGGTTCTTGCAGTGGGCGGATTCGATGTCTTTCCAGTATTTCCGGGCTTCTTCTATGGTTGCGACGGGCGGATGTTCGTGATAGTCGAAGCGGATGTTGAGTTCTTCCAGGATCTTGTAAAGTTTTGGATCACCATTCATATAACAATAATTTCACCCCTACGGGGTTTTTAATTGTTTTTACTTTCTTCCTGCTAGAATAATGACACCCCTTCAGGGTTCATTTGTGATTTCAATATTTTCGAGTGACAGGAAAAGACATGTTATACAATTCGACAAAAATAATGGAAATTTTAATGATGCTGAAATGGGGGTTGCTTCGTCCCGATGAAATCGGGACTACTGATGAACCACATTCCGGT
Organism: Bacteroidota bacterium; assembly: GCA_026391805.1. Classification (GTDB taxonomy): domain Bacteria; phylum Bacteroidota; class Bacteroidia; order Bacteroidales; family FEN-979; genus FEN-979. Next base: position 64,446 of record JAPLDJ010000023.1, read on the forward strand.
GATGCCCATCAGGGATCCATTATTGTAAAAAAAACGTTGACCAATATCATCTCATCCCCGGAGGGGATGCATAATCCAGATATAAAATAATGAATTTCTTACGGAAATTTGATTGTGGCTTTTCTCTGCTCTACTACAAAAATGGATTTCCTGCGGAAATCTTTACAATCGTGGATTACCTGTTCTAAATCCGCAATCATATCTACGAATGAACCACATTGTAATTGGTTCATTTTCAATTTTGTTAATTTTTTTTATAACCCCTCGCAATGACCAATATGTACCTTATACCGAGTCAGGAAAGCATCAATTATCAATTATCAATTATCAATTATCAATTAATCCTTAGCTTTGTATTATGATTATTCCGTTTTCAAAATACCAGGGCACGGGCAATGATTTCATCCTCATTGATAACCGGACCTTAAAATGGACACCCACACAGGAGGAGGTATTTCATTTTTGTGACCGGCATTTCGGGATCGGGGCGGATGGGTTGATGCTGCTGGAAGAAAAGCCGGGTTTCGATTTTTCCATGATTTATTATAATTCTGATGGAAGGGAAAGCACCATGTGCGGTAACGGAGGCCGTTGCATGACCCTTTTTGCAAATTCGCTTGGACTGATCGGTTCCGAAGCCCGTTTCTACGCCATTGACGGGGAACATGTTTCGGAAATCATTAAGGTCGGAACACCTGTCCGGATCCGGGTTAAAATGAAAGATACGGAAGTTACTGAAACCGGTCCTGATCATGTATTTCTGGATACGGGCTCTCCGCATTATGTCATCTTCAGACAGGATGTCGCGAAAATCGATATCGTGACTGAAGCGCGGAAGATCAGGTACAATGAACGGTTCTGGGAAAACGGAACGAATGTTGATTTTGTCGAAGTTTTTCCTGACCATTTATTTGTCCGTAGTTATGAACGCGGCGTGGAGAACGAAACTCTTTCCTGCGGTACCGGAGTTACGGCATCGGTGCTCGCAGTTGCACTGACAAGCCGGTTCCATCCTACTTCGATGGAAGTTGAAACGCCGGGGGGATCATTACAAGTTTCATACAGGCAAAAAGGTAACTTTTTTACAGATGTGTGGCTGGAGGGAGCGGCGGAGTTTGTGTTCAAAGGGGAAATAGCGATAGGCGAAAAGTGAACAGTGAACGGTGAACAGTGAACAGTGACTGACCAATTGATACTAATGATGTCTAAGAACATACTCATCGGGGAAAGAACACAACTCAGGGCAGTGGAGCCGGGGGACCTGGAGTTTCTTTATGTGATTGAGAATGATCCGGAAATCTGGCGGGTGGGAAATACGCTTGTGCCATACTCACGGCATCAGCTCGAGCAGTATATCCTGAGCACGCAACACGATATCTTTTCCGAAAAACAGCTCAGGCTGATGATCGATCTGATGCTTCCCGGAAATGACCGGAAGACCATCGGGGTGATCGACCTGTATGATTTTGATCCTGCCAACAAACGTGCGGGTGTTGGCATTTTCATTATTCCGGAAGAACAGCGCAAGGGCTTTGCGTTAGAAGCGTTGCAGCTCCTGATCCGGTACAGTTTTGAAATTCTTAAGCTGCATATGCTTCATTGCAACATTGCCATTGACAACACACCCAGTATCGGACTCTTCAGGAAAGCCGGTTTCTCACAATGCGGGTTAAAAAAAGCATGGAGGGCAGCGGGCGATGGCTGGACGGACGAACTGATGTTCCAGCTGATCCGTGTCTGAGGCGGCATTTACTATTTTGCAGAACTCATATCACTCCTCATGAAGCCAGCATCCACCAAAAAACCAGTTCCGCCTGCGAGAAGCACGAAACGTTTGCTGCAGGCGCTGTTTTTGCTGATCATCGTGGGAATCTGTATCCAGGGGGTTCATTATTACCGCATTTTTTTCAAGCCTAATATGACCACCGGCAACCAGCCGTATACCTATATATATATCCGTACCGGGATGGATTATTCAGCTGTAAGGAACCTGTTGAATGATGGCCATTACATGCGGGACTTGAAGTCATTTGAGCAGGTCGCAAAAAAGAAGAAATATGATGTAAAAGTCAAGCCGGGCCGCTACCGGATTACTGACGGAATGAACAACAATGAACTGGTCAACCTGCTGAGGTCGGGGAAACAGGAACCGGTAAAACTGATCGTTCAGAATGTAAGGACACCGCAGGAACTTGCCGGAAAGGTGGCCGGTCAGATCGAAGCTGATTCCGTTTCGATCCTGAACCTGATGCGTGATCCGGTTTACCTCAGGACATTCGGAGCCGAACCTGCCACTGTCTTCACTTTGTTCATCCCAAACACCTACGAATTTCTCTGGAACACATCCGCAGAAAAATTCTTCCAACGGATGTACCGGGAGCGGCAGAAATTCTGGAATGATGAACGACTGACAAAAATGAGCAGGGAAGGTCTTGATATTGCCGGTGTCATCACCCTTGCATCGATCATTGAAAAAGAGACTTCAAAAGAAAGTGAAAAACCTGTCATCGCAGGGGTTTACATGAACCGTCTTCAGAAGAGCTGGCAGCTGCAGGCCGATCCGACACTGATCTTTGCATGGAACGATTACACGATCAAGCGGGTGCTGGATAAGCATAAAGAGATTAATTCCCCCTATAACACTTACAAGCATACAGGGCTTCCTCCCGGGCCGATCTGCCTGCCATCGGTTTCTTCCATTGAAGCCGTATTGAATTACGAGAAGCACGCCTATATGTATTTTTGTGCGAAAGAGGATCTGTCGGGGTACCACAATTTCTCCAAAACGCTTGCAGAGCACAACCGGAATGCCGAACGGTACCAGGCCGCTCTGAAACGTTTAAACATCCGCTGAGCATGTTTAAAAGGAGCATTTGCGCAATCGTCATCATCATTATGTTAACAGGAATAAAACCGTGCGGTGCATTCACTTTAGAACCGGACAGTACCGCCACGGGTGTGAATGACACCAGCAAGATCCATAAAGGTCGTCTTGCCGGCGTTCTGGCGGCCCAGGGAACCCTTTACTTTGCAACGCTCGCAGGCCTCTATTTTGCATGGTACCAGGATTATCCCCAATCCTCCTTTCATTTTTTCAATGACGACAATGAATGGATGCTGATGGACAAGGTGGGACATGCAACGACCGCCTATTATATCACCATGATCGGCTACCATTCTTACCGGTGGGCAGGAGTGCCGGATAAGCAATCGGCCTTGTATGGAAGTTTGCTCAGCTTTTCTTACCTCCTGAATATCGAACTGCTTGACGGATTTTCTTCAGAGTGGGGATTCTCGGTGGGTGATTTCACAGCGAACACGGTCGGGTGCCTGCTTTTCCTGGGACAGCAGCTGGGCTGGAAAGAACAGCGGTTTGCCATGAAATATTCATTTCATCAGACCACATACGCCCAGTACCGTCCGGACCTGCTGGGCGACAACCTGATCCAGAACATGATCAAGGATTACAACGGCCAGACTTATTGGTTATCGGGAAATATTTCAACCTTCCTTCCAAAGACATCGAAATTCCCAAAATGGATCAATGTTGCGTTCGGTTATGGCGCGGAAGGCATGACGGGAGCCTCCTCCAATCCCGATACGCTCAATCACCAGACCATACCATATACTGACCGTTACCGGCAGTTTTATCTTTCAATGGATGTGGATTTCACACGGATCCCCACCCGCTCCAAACCACTGAAAGCCTTACTTATGATCTTCAGCTTTATCAAAATCCCGTTCCCTGCGCTTGAATATAATACGCTTGGACAATTCAAATTTCATCCGTTCTATTATTAAAGCAAAAAAGTGCGTATCTTTACATGTTGAACATAAAACCCGGGGGTTATGGAGGAGCAGACAAATCAGACTTCAAGGGGTAATTTCTACCAGCCGCCGTTTCAGGTCAACCTTCCCAACTCGAACACGATCCTGATCCTGGGCATATTATCACTTATTTTCTGCTGGTGGCATATTCTTTCCTTCGTCGGAATAATCCTGAGCATTGTGACGCTTTCCCTTTCACGAAAAGAACTGGCAATCTTTTACCTGCAGCCTTCACAGTATACGCTGAGTTCACTGAACAACGTCAAGGCAGGTAGGGTCTGCGCGACCATCGGACTGATTATTTCGATTGTTGTATTCCTCGTTGCGCTATTAATGATCATAGGGTTTCTTACGCTGCTGCCCATCTGGGGCATGGTTGACTGACTATGAAAATTCTATCTGTTGATAAGGTCCGTGAGGCGGACCTGTTTACTATCCGGAACGAGCCCATTACCGACATCGACCTGATGGAACGTGCTGCAAGCACATGTGTTTCGTGGCTGATCCGGAACATCCCTCCCCATAAAAAGATCAATATCTTCTGCGGAACCGGCAACAATGGCGGCGACGGACTTGCCATTGCCCGGTTGATGGCAGCAAGAGGTTACAGGATCGCAGTTTTCCTGACCGGATCGCCGGATAAATTTTCGCCCAGTTGCAAGATCAATTTTGAGCGGCTGAACGATGTATCCCAGGTCACTTCATCATGGATCGAAAAAGAAGATGAGTTACCGGTCTTACATACTGAGGATGACATCATCCTGGATGCCCTGTTCGGGAGCGGTCTGAAAGGACCGATTAAAGGATTTCCGGCCAAGATCATCCACCATATTAATGAACAGAAATCTGTTACCATTTCCATTGATGTCCCGTCGGGATTATCATGCGATGAAACGGTTTCAGGCTTATCCGGAGAAGGCATCATCCATGCAGATTATACCCTGACCTTTTCACCGCCCAAGCTGGCTTTCTTTTTTCCCGAGAATGATATTTATGTTGGAAACTGGCAGTTGCTGGACATTGGCATCTCACAGGAATACATTGACCGGGCAGAGACGAAAAATTTTTACATCACCAGGGAGGATTGCAGGAAGATCCTGAAACCACGGAACCGATACGCTCACAAAGGCGACTTCGGGCATGCACTCCTGATCTGCGGCAGTCTAGGTAAGATGGGTGCCAGCGTGCTTGCGGCGGGTGCCTGCCTGCGTTCAGGACCGGGACTTGTCACCGTCCATATCCCGCGAAGCGGAATCCAAATCCTGCAAACAGCAGTTCCTGAAGCAATGCTCTCCATTGACCATGAAGAAGCTGTTTTTTCCGGAATGACGGATCTTTCCGGTTTTTCATCGATTGCCGTTGGTCCGGGCATTGGGCAGGCAGATGATACTCAGAAAGGAGTTAAGCACCTGATCCAGAATTCTCCAGTGCCGCTTATTTTCGATGCCGACGCCATTAACATCCTTGCACAGAATAAAACATGGATCCCTTTTGTTCCGAAAGGAAGCATTTTCACACCTCACCCAAAGGAGTTTGAACGGCTGGCCGGGAAAACTTCCAACGATTTCGAACGGAACCAGGTTCAGCGAACCTTTTCCATAAAATACGGGGTATATGTGGTATTGAAGGGCGCACACACCGCCATCACCACTCCAGAAGGAAACTGTTATTTCAATTCAACCGGAAACCCGGGCATGGCCACCGGCGGCAGCGGGGATGTACTAACCGGCATCCTGGCAGGGCTCAGGGCACAGGGCTATTCAGCGCTGGAAACCTGCCTGCTGGGCGTTTATATCCACGGACTGGCCGGCGATCTTGCTGCCGATGAAAAAGGACATGAAGCCCTGATCGCGGGCGATATCATTCAACATTCAGGAAACGCATTCTTATTGCTATATGGAGAATACTGAAAAAAATGCATTGGAGAAGATGGTTCTTGCTCCATATGTTCAGAAAGCCACCACCCTTCGGGGCAAATACAGATTTGTCGGCGGAAACCAGTTCCGTCATGCCCTCAGCACATTTGCGATCCTGCTCGATTACCACTACATCGACCCGGTCCTGCTGAAGGCATCTTTCATTCATGATGTATACGAGGATTCAACCTGTGTAACCGCAGAAGAAATTATTAGTATCGACTCCGACGGCGCGGAAGTTCATAAGCTTGTTACAGAGGTTACCCGAAAGAATGAGGAATCAAAAGACCAGTACCTGGAACGGATCCTGATGAAGGGATCTGAAAAGGCCAAAATTCTTAAATGTGCAGACAGGATCTCGAACCTCACCGATCTTCATACCGATATTTTCGACAAGCAATTCGTGATGCAGTACATTGAAGAGACCAAAAGATGGGTGATCCCGATGGCCAAGCAGGTGAACGAAAATATGCTGCTCGAGCTGAAAGATATCATCCGCAGGCGGGAAGCCAACATGAAAATATCCGGTCACATCTGGCCGCTGACACGTAAAAAGGACGGATCAATTTGAGTGGATCCCGTCGAGGAGATCATCTTCCACTTTCAGATTATCGATGATAAATACCTGGCGGTCGGGGGTATTCTTTCCCATGTAGAAGGAAAGCAGTTCATTGACGGGTGAATCTTTTGAAAGGATCACGGGATCCAGGCGGATAGAATTGCCTATGAAGTGGCGGAACTCATCCGGAGAGATCTCGCCGAGGCCTTTGAAACGGGTGATCTCGGGATTGACGCCAAGTTTATTCATTGCATCCTTCTTCTCTTCTTCCGAATAGCAATAGATGGTTTTTTGCTTGTTCCGGACACGGAAAAGGGGCGTCTGCAAGATATACAGATGACCGTTCCGGATCAGATCAGGATAGAACTGAAGGAAGAAGGTGAGCAGCAGGAGGCGGATGTGCATCCCGTCCACATCGGCATCGGTAGCGATCACGATGTAATTGTACCTCAGGTTTTCCAGTCCCTCCTCGATGTTCAGCGCCGAATGAAGCAGGTTGAATTCCTCATTCTCGTACACCACCCTTTTGCTCAGCCCGTAACAGTTCAGCGGCTTCCCTTTCAGGCTAAACACGGCCTGCGTGTTCACATCGCGGGATTTGGTGATCGATCCGCTGGCTGAATCGCCTTCGGTGATAAAGAGGGTGGATTCGTAACGGCGTTCATCATGGTTGTTATAATGGAGACGGCAATCGCGCAGTTTTTTATTGTGAAGGCTGATCTTCTTTACACTCTCTTTTGCGATCTTTTTGATGCTGGCCCATTCCTTTCGCTCCTTTTCCGACTGCATGATCTTACGCAGCAATGCCTCAGCCGTATCAGGATTCATGTGAAGGAAGTTGTCGAGGTGCTTTTTTATAATGTCCATCACATAGTTGCGGATCGACTGGCCATCGGGTTCGATGTTCTGCGAACCCAGCTTGGTCTTGGTCTGTGATTCGAAAACCGGCTCCTGGATCTTGATGCTCAAAGCAGCCACCATCGAAGCCCGGATATCACCCGTATCGAAATCCTTCTTGTAAAAATCACGGATGGTCTTGATCATCGCTTCACGGAAAGCCGTCTGATGGGTACCGCCCTGTGTTGTATGCTGTCCGTTCACGAAAGAATAATATTCCTCTCCGTACATCTCACAATGAGTGAAGGCAAACTCAAAATCGCCGTCCTGGATGTGGATGATCGGATAGAGTACCGGGGTATCGATATAGCTTGTAAGAAGATCAAGAAGCCCGTTTTGCGAATGATACCGTTCGCCGTTAAATATGATCGTCAGTCCGCGGTTGAGGAAAACATAGTTCCAGAGCATTTTCTGGAGGTACTCCGGAATAAAATGGTATTTCCCGAAAAGTTCTTCATCCGGTACGAAGGTGATGATGGTTCCTGCCCTGAGCTCGGTCGGTTTCTCCTTGTCCTCATGCTTCAGCTCTCCCCTTTCAAATTCCACTATTTTCGTCACTCCTTCCCTTACACCCTGAACCTTGAACCAGGATGAAAGGCCGTTGACCGCCTTCGCCCCCACCCCGTTCAGTCCTACGGCTTTCTTGAAAACCGTTGAATCGTATTTTGCGCCGGTATTGATCTTCGAAACACAATCCACAATTTTGCCCAATGGCATCCCTCTGCCATAATCCCTGACGCAAACCTGTTGTTCCTTAATGGTAACCTCGATGGTCTTGCCAAAGCCCATGACGAATTCATCGATGGAGTTATCAATAATTTCTTTGACCAGGACATAGATTCCGTCATCCGGAGACGAACCGTCGCCCAGTTTACCGATGTACATTCCGGGCCGGAGACGGATGTGCTCTTTCCAGTCTAAGGAACGGATGCTCGATTCATTGTAGATTTCCGGAGGATTCATGTAAGCGGATTAATAGCGGCGCAAAGATAAATTAAAGAATTACACTGAAAAGTGCAAGGCGGTGGGAGTTATTAATTAATTATTCACAAGTAAAAAAATAGCGAGAAGCGAAAAGCGAGATAGCGAGATGGAGAAAATGATGCTGGATACTGGATGCTGGATTTCTGTGACGAATCTGTGGAAATCCCTGCCTGCCGGCAGGCAGGCGTGAAAATCTGTGGTGAATTTTGGAGATGGAGGTTGCTTCAGCACTTCGTGCTTCGCAATGACAGAGGTGTTATAAGAAGAAGGGGATTGCTTCGCTTTGCTCGCAATGGCAAGAAAAATGGAGAAGATCAGGGTTTGGAATCGGAGGTGAATTTTTTGATCTCCTTTATAATGATCTGGATATCCTCGCGGCGGAGCAGGAAATCCGAGGGCCGGACATGGGTCATTTTTACAAAAACAATGAACTGGTAAACCGTGGCGGCGATGTAGGAACAGGTTGCTGCCAGGGCTGCGCCGGCGAGTCCCATGCGGGGGATCAGCAGGATGCAGAGTGAAAGCGTGAAAACCAATCCAATGGCTGCGCTGATCGTATTATGAACCGGTTTCCCCATTCCGGCAAAGAAGGGGCTCAGGTTAATGGAAACGGCGAAGGTGAGGATCCCTGCCGCAAGAATGAACATGATCTCCGGAACCTGCCTGAATTCGGGTTTAAAGACCAGCGAAAAGAATGGATAAACGATTGCCATGACGAGGATCAGGCAAAGTATTGTGAGCACAAAAGAAATTTTGACCAGGTTGAGTGTTAGCCGGGTGGCATATGCTTTATCCTTTTCGTTGGATATCCTGGTGTACTGCACCATGTGGATGCTTTTTGCGATCAGCCATATGCTTTCGGAAAGCTGCACACCAACGGAATAGACGCCGACAGCGGCCCTGCTGATCAGCACCTCGATAAAATAATAACTGACCCGGTAATTGAAGAACTGAAAGACATTTCCCAGCTGCATTGCAGAACCCAGGCGGACAAGCTCACGGAAAACCTTACCGGAATCTTTCAACGAGGTGCGTCTGATAGACGGGAGTATCCAAGCGAGACTCGCAAGGAAGACGAACCCGTAAGATGCGTACAATCCGAATACATAGGCCATGACATCCTTCCTGCCGATCAGAAAGAGAAAGAACATGAGGACCGTAAACAGCACCGTTACCTGAAGCAGCGTGATAATATTGTATATCCTGATTTTCTCCTGACCCAGCAACACCATCAGGTTAACAGATGCAAGGGAGAGTAATACGGAGAGCAGCAGAACGTGCAGTCCGTAACCGGCAGGGATCAGTTTCAGAAAATCAAGCAGGAAGGTACCAAGGACGGAAGTCAGGATGGCCCAGATTGCCGACGGAATTAATAAATGGATCAGTTGTGACCTGGGCAGAAGGAACACCAGCGCTCCACCGCCTATGAAATTGCTTACCAGCTGCAGAATGGTGATGGCGAGGATGATCAGGCTGATCGTGCCGACGTTTTCAGCGCCCAGCACATGTGCATTGATCAGCACCATGGCAAGCGTGAGCAGCGCGACCAGGATACGTGTTGAGATCGTTCCAAGGATCTTTCCTACCATAATCTCAGTTCCGGAGACACGCTGAATAAATCTTTACAAGTTCACCTGCTATTTTTTCCTTGCTGAAGGCCGAAGCAACCTGTTCACGGATCTTCTGCTTATTGTAAGTCCTGCATTTATCAAGCATGCGGTCGATGGCGTTCTCAAGCGCTTCCTGGTTACCCGGAGGAAGGATGATCCCGTTATCACCATTGATCACCTCGGGAACGATGCCGACATTTGTTGCAACCACCGGAATTCCACATGACAGGCATTCGATGACCACCGTTCCGAAGGTCTCATAATTGCTTGACAGGACAAGGAAATCGGAAGACTGTATCTCATTTACAAGGTACTCATCTTCCTTTAACCCTGCAAAAGAAAGCAGCGTTACAGGTATTTCCATTTCCTCCGCCCTTGCTTTCCACATTCTGAATTCAGGCCCATCGCCGATCAGACAGGCTTCAAAATCATCTCTGTGTTCCGCCAGTTTCTTCACTGCTACAAGAAACCCGGAAATGTTCTTGGGCCGGTCTTCAAAGCAGGAGATGTGGATGAAGCGTTTCCTGTCACCAGTACTGTGGCCTTCACCGATCGTGAACCGCCGGGTATCCACCGGATTATGAATGATGAACCAGTCTCGATTCTTCAGCCTGAACTTCTGCATGGCTTCCTTAAGGGTTCCGGAAACGGTGATCATGGCAGCTGCTGATCTGACAACTTTCCTGGTGATGATTTTCCGAAACCACCCATGAAAACTGCTGCTCGCCGGCAGGTACCGCGACCAGTGCTCGGTGATCACATAGGGTGTACCATGAAGTATTTTATTCCAGAGGGCAACGACTCCTTCCCGTGTCAGCACATGTACATGAACAAGGTCGGGCTGAAATGACCGGAGAACCTTTAAGCCAAGTGCATGCGCCCTGAAGAAGCGCCAGATCTTAACGAAACCAGCGATCAGCGCGATCCTTTCAGCAGCCAGCCTGTAGTAAACCCTGACGACATGAACGCCATTTTCCTCTGACAGATCGATCTCATAACGGTTTGCTGCCTGGCTGTCGGCATGAACATAAAGAACCGCCACATTGCACTCAGCGGCAACCGCTTCAGCCTGTTGCTGAATAAACAGACCCGGCATGGGATCGTAGCGATGGGGGTACCAGCGGGGGAGGAAGAGGATGTTCAGACGGTTACTCATTTGCTATGCGCTATGCGCCTTTCGCTTTATAAAATTGGTAAAGGGTCATTCGTAATCCGGCAAAATTACTTTTTCTACGAATCTGATTGCATTCTTTAATCTGTCCGGACCAATACCCGAAACAATATCATAAGGAAAGCCTCTATCTGCCAGTTCTTTTCTGTAAAGTTCAAAAAGCTTTTCCCGCATGTGCGGGTGTTCGCGCTGGGGATCGGCTTCCCAGGGCAGATCTGTATTACATAACAGGAAAAGATCGTATTTATTTTTTCCGATACCTTCCAGGATCCATGGATCGCATATACCATATTTTACTTCGCTCCAGATTTTGGTGACGATCAGTTCGGTATCGCAAAAGAGAATCCGGTTTGCCTTTCCTGCAAAAAGATTTTCATTCCGGATCTGACCCTTCGCGATCTCAAGGATATCATCCTGGTTATAGGGCCTGTCAAGCCGGTCGATGTATTCGCGGGCATACTCAGGGACCCAAACCGTATGATAATGGTCTGCAAGCTCCTCTGTGAGCATGGACTTCCCGGTTGATTCGGGTCCGGTGATTGCTATCCTGAGGAGTTTATTCATTCCGGATGCTGGTTGCTGGTTGCTGGATACTTGTTAATTTCTTTCTCCATTCGATAAATCCAAAAATTGCAATGATCGTGAAGATAAGGAATTGGAAACTGCTGAAGTAGAGTTTTTCGTAAGCAAACAGAAAAATTGAGATAAAATCACCGGCAATCCAGAGTATCCAGTTTTCAATTTTCTTCCTCGCCAGGAGCCACATTCCGATAATGTAGATGGCCGTTGTGATGGCGTCCCATGTCGGAACAATGCTGTCTGTATAACGAACCAAAAGTATCCGCAGAAAAATAAAAAAAACAAGGATGGCGGCGCCGTTCAGAATACGCTCCATGAGAGAGCAGGCAGTGATTTTGATCTTTTCCTCATCCGCCCCATGCCTGAGCCAGTTGTACCATCCATAACCGCTCATGACAAAGTAGAAAAGGTTGATCCCGGCGTAGGCGTAAAGCTTTGCGGTGAAGCAGATATAGATATAAATAAGGACATTGATGATCCCGAAAGGAAAGGCCAGGATGCTTTCCTTTTTCATCGACCAAACGGAAAGCAAACCGAAAAAAACTGCGAAGAGCTCTACGGGAGTGGTCCGTACCGGACCGAATTCGATCAGGTAGCTGAAGAACATGTGAGAAGTTTAATCGGTTTCTTCAGTCCGGTATATTCAAGAATCCGGATGATCCGTCGCCGCATCAGTCGCTTACTGACAATCTTACTGATCCGGCCACTTTCTTCACCTATGTAGCAGATCACCGACTTAAAATTATAGCGGAAGAATTTATCAGGGATGAATGAGAAGTCTTTCTTTTTCCAGTTGTAGCGGTGTGTTTCAAATGTATTACCGTAGATTTCTTCCTGTACCGACATCACCCTTGGAACCGAAACAAGAACATTCCTGCTTTTTTGTCTGCATAATTCAAGGACCTTCATTCCATCTTCACGGGTGAAATGTTCCAGTACGTCGATCATCAGGATAAGATCGTATTTTTCACTGATCCCCGGAAGGATATCCAGCGCATTTCCCGTATAGATCGTGTCGTAAATCTGGTGATGCACGGGTGTCAGGTAATCCGGGAACGCTTCAATCCCGTCGATCTGATGTTTCCTGGAAGTATAGGATGCTGCAGGATCCCAGAGCTCGAGGTACTCCCTAGACAGGAATCCGAACTTGCCAAATCCCACGCCGATGTCAAGGAGTTTTCCCGGGTTGGTTTCTATGATCAGTTCCATGATCTCATTAAGCTGGAAGGAATGGCTGGAAGGCATGGTCGGTCTGCTTGCGGAATCCTGACAAAAATAAGAGTTTTCAACCTGAATGCGTAAAAAGAATTAATTTTGTATCCGATTTTCATTTCCGGACCGGCTATGTTTCACCTGACGACTCCCCAACTGCCCCTGATCTTCAGTTTGCTGCTGGTTCTGGTTTCCGCAAAGATCCTTGGGGAAGTGGCCGAACGTTTCGGACAGCCATCCATGATCGGCGAGGTTCTGGCAGGCGTAATCCTTGGTCCGTCCCTTCTTGGCGTCATCCATAATACACCCGAATTAAAAGTACTGGCCGACCTGGGGGTCTTTCTGCTGATCGTAATGGCAGGACTCGAGATCGAGGCAGAGGATATCCGGAATTCGGTCAGGGGGAAAAATGCCTGGATCGTCCTGCTCGGGTTCATCGTTCCGTTTATCGGCGGTTTTCTCACCGGATACGCATTCCATTTCAACAACACCTTCTCGATCATCCTCGGATTGTGCATTGCCATCACGGCCCTGCCCGTGAGTATCCGCATCCTGATGGACATGGGCAAGATGAACACGGAGGTAGGCCGTAAGATCATTTCAACAGCCATTTTCAATGATATTGTATCCCTGCTCATACTCGGTGTTATCCTGGATTTCAATGACGAGTCAAAAAGGCTGAAGGATATTGCCTTTACTTCTGCGGTCACCATCGGGAAGATCGCCGTTTTCGTAATCTTTCTGATGCTCGCCTACCGGCTTTTCAAGCTGGTAAAAACCAAGGTCGGGATTGTTAATCCAAAGGTCAATGAATTCCTGCACTATCTGAGGGGGAAGGAGTCGCTGTTTGCCGTGGTGATCGTTTTTGTGCTCGCATTTTCGAGCATTTCTGAGGCAATGGGGTTGCATTTCATTGTCGGGGCTTTTTTCGGCGCCATTCTTTTACCAAGAAGCATATTTGTAAAAGGAGATTTCAAAAAGGTCAGGGAATCGACATCCGGGATCACGATGGGGTTTCTTGCCCCCGTCTTCTTTGCCACCCTTGGGCTTTCCATAAATGTCAACTCCCTTGGCAATCCCATGCTGCTGATCACGATACTCGGGGTTTCTTTTATCAGCAAGATCTTCGGAGGATACTTCGGCGGCCGGTTTGCCGGTCTCAACAGGACGACTTCATTGACCATCGGGCTGGGGCTGAATGCAAGGGGCATCATGGAGTTGGTGATCGCAAATATTGCACTTCAGCGGGGATTCATCGATGTTTCTGTATTTTCCATACTGGTGATCATGGCATTACTTACCACCATCTTCACACCGTTCTTCCTGCAGTACGGGTTTACTATGATTGAACGGAATGGGCCACGGCACACGAAACACGGAACACGAAACACGAAACACGAAACACATGCGACGTGAGCCTTGAACCGTGTTTCGTGAACCAGGTTGATAATTTTTCAAATCCGAACACGACCACCTGAAAAAGTGTACCTTTGAACGTTTTTTTGCTAATTTATCTTAGATGATCGACCTCCTAAAAGAACTGCTTAATTTCGTCCTTCACATTGATGTTTACCTGCAACTGTGGATCACCGAATACCAGAACTGGACCTACCTGCTTCTTTTCCTGATCATCTTCTGTGAAACCGGGCTTGTCATAACTCCATTTTTACCCGGAGATTCCCTTCTTTTTGCTGCAGGTACAATTGCAGCGATGGAAAGCCATCCGCTGAATATCTTTGCCATCATCTTTTTACTGATAGGAGCTGCTTTTACAGGTGACAATACAAATTATTTTATCGGCCGCTCCATCGGAATGGCGGTTTATGAAAAAGATTACCGCCTGATAAAAAAGAAGTACCTGAACAGGACCCATGAATTCTACCAGAAACACGGAGGCAAGACACTCATTATTGCCCGCTTCATGCCGATCATCCGTACTTTCGCCCCGTTCGTTGCCGGTGTCGGAACGATGAAGTACCCGCGTTTTTTATCCTTCAGCATCATCGGGAATATCCTCTGGGTTGTCACATTTTCCCTGGCTGGCTTTTTCTTTGGGAACATTCAGTACATTAGGGATCATTTCACCATTGTTATCCTAGGGATTATTTTCGTATCATTGATCCCTGTTATCTATGCTGCCATCAAAACCATGCTGGATCGTAAAATTACGGAACAAGCGGAATGAGAAGATTTACAAACAGAAGCCACATCTCGACGGTAACGGCAGCAGGATTGCTGATCACGCTGGGGATCGTATATGGCGATATCGGGACGTCTCCGTTGTATGTGATGAAAGCCATCGTTTCCGGGGCTGATACCATCAATGTCAATTTCATCCTGGGAGGGTTGTCGTGCATCTTCTGGACCCTTACGCTGCAGACTACGGTAAAATACATCATCATTACGCTGCGTGCCGACAACAAGGGGGAAGGGGGGATCTTTTCGCTGTTTGCACTGATCCGCAAGCGGGCCAAATGGGCGTTCATCTTTGCCATCATCGGCGGCTGTTTCCTTCTTGCCGACGGCGTGATCACCCCATCCATTACGATTGTTTCGGCCATTGAAGGACTGATCAATATCAACCCCAGGATACCGGTCGTTCCCATCGCCCTTGTGATCATCACATTCCTTTTCTTTATCCAGAAATTCGGGACAAAAGCCGTTGGAGAATCCTTTGGCCCGATCATGTTCCTCTGGTTTTTCATGCTCGGCACCCTGGGACTGATCCAGATCCTTCAATACCCATCCATTTTCAAGGCCCTGGATCCTAAATATGCCTATTATTTTCTGACCAAATCGCCGCATGGTTTCGTTTTACTGGGGGCAGTTTTTCTTTGCACAACGGGCGCCGAGGCCTTGTATTCCGACTTGGGGCATTGCGGGCTGAAGAACATCCGCATTACCTGGATCTATGTAAAATCGGCACTGCTGCTGAATTACCTCGGGCAGGGCGCATGGGTACTGAACCATACCGACCAGGTTTACGACTGGACAAACCCCTTTTTTTCGATCATGCCATCCTGGTTCCTGGTAACCGGCATCATCATTTCGACCCTTGCGGCCGTCATTGCCAGCCAGGCCCTGATCAGCGGATCCTACACCCTGATCAGTGAGGCCATCTCACTGAATTTCTGGCCAAAGATCAAAATCAATTATCCTACGAACATCAAGGGACAGATGTACATCTCCAGCATCAACTGGATCCTTTATGCCTGCTGCTTCTTCGTTGTGCTTTATTTCCAGCGCTCGTCGAACATGGAAGCCGCCTACGGGTTGTCGATCACAATCACCATGCTTATGACCACGATCCTGCTCAGCACCTACCTTTATTACCGGAAATTGCCGATCTATATAGTTTTCGTTCTGCTGCTGGTTTACCTGACCATTGAAGGATCGTTCCTGGTTGCCAACCTCAACAAATTCGTACACGGCGGTTGGTTTACGGTGTTGCTGGGGGGGTTCCTATTCCTTGTCATGTACGTATGGTTCAGCGGACGGAAAATCAAAAACAGCTTCATTGAATTCATCAAGATCGAGAATTATTACGAGGTGATCAAGGCGATCAGTAAAGATGAATCCATCCCGAAATATGCCACAAACCTTGTCTTTCTGACAAAGGCAAACCGGTTAACAGACGTTGAATCGAAGATCATCTATTCGATCCTCAGCAAGCAGCCCAAGCGGGCGGATGTTTACTGGCTGCTTCATGTGGATATCCTTGATGAACCTCATGTTCTTGAATACCGGGTGACGCACCTGATCCCGGATGTCCTGTTCAAGATCGATTTCAAGATCGGGTTCAAGGTTCAGCCCAGAATCAATCTCTTTTTCCGGCAGGTAATTGAGGAGATGAGCAGGAACCAGGAGATCGACCTTATCAGCCGTTATGATTCCTTACGGAAATTCGAAATCCCGAGCGATTTCCGGTTTGTTGTGATCGACCGGATCCAGAATTATGACTTTGATTTCCCTCCACGTGAGCAGTTCATCATGGACATTTATACGATTCTGAAACGTTTCGGGATCTCGGAAGTACGTTCACTCGGACTGGATACGAGCAATGTTTCCATTGAAACGGTACCGCTCTTTATCGACAAGGAGGCGCCACAGCTTCTGACGCGGAACGGCGAGCATAACGGGAACAGATACCCGCTGATTTAAAGGTATTCCTGACGGTTTTCTTATTTCTTTCTTGCAAGGACCCTTTCGACGGCCTCGACAATGTTTGCGGAACTGAGTCCGTATTCTTCGAGCAGTTCTTCCGGCTTGCCGCTCTGCCCGAACTGATCATTCACTGCAATCATCTCCAACGGCAACGGATATTCCCTTGACAGCAGTTGTGCGATGCTGTCGCCCAGTCCGCCGTTTATCATGTGCTCTTCTGCAGTGACTACGCAGCCGGTTTTTGCAACGGATGTAAGAACGGCGTCGTAATCGAGCGGCTTGATCGTATGAATGTTGATGATCTCCGCCCGGATGCCTTTGCCTGAGAGCACCTTTCCTGCTTCAAGCGCCTGCCAGACCAGGTGCCCGGTTGCAATGAGGGTAACATCGGTTCCTTCGGTCATGCATATAGCTTTACCGATCTCAAAATCCTGATCGGCTGAGGTAAAATTCGGTACTTTCGGCCGGCCAAAGCGAAGATAAACCGGGCCGGAATGCTTTGCAACGGCAAATGTCGCAGCCCTGGTCTGGTTGAAATCGCAGGTATTGATCACCGTTATGTTCGGCAGCATCTTCATCAGCCCGATGTCTTCAAGGATCTGGTGGGTGGCCCCGTCCTCCCCGAGGGTAATTCCTGCATGGGAAGCACAGATCTTCACATTTTTATTGGAGTAGGCGATCGACTGGCGGATCTGGTCGTATACCCGGCCGGTTGAGAAGTTGGCGAAGGTACCTGTAAACGGGATCTTCCCTCCTATCGTCAGACCGGCAGCGATGGACATCATGTTGGCTTCGGCGATCCCGCACTGGAAAAACCGTTCCGGGAATGCTTTTGCAAAGGCATCCATTTTCATTGAACCGGTCAGGTCGGCGCAAAGGGCGACCACGTTCGGGTTCTCTTTTCCAAGTTCAAGCAAGGCTTCTCCAAATCCGGAGCGGGTATCCTTCGATCCTGTGTTAGAATATTCGACCATTATAGAATAATTACGAATTACGATTTACAATTTTTTTCACCACAGATTTACACACCTGCCTGCCGGCAGGCAGGGATTCACACAGATTAGTCACAGATAATTATTTATGACTACTAATGACTTATGTCTTATGTCTTATGACCGTTCACTATTTCACCACGTCACCACCTCACGATTTCACCACGTTATATCTTCCTGTCCTAAAGTTTAACATTTGTCGTCTGTCCTGCCTCCACAACGAACGACTTTTCCGTAGTGAATTCCGAGCGGTTTGAAAACTTCGAGCGGAAAACGACCCTGTATTTTCCCGGCTGGAGGTAAAGGTTCTCCTGTTGCTGGGGATTGTCTTTCAAGTTATATAGCCATACCAGCTGGCCTTTATCTTCGCTGTAAACGCTTCCGTAGCCATTGGTAGTCCGCTGGACCACAGCCATACCGGGAACCGGAATTTCGACGGTGGTTGTATGGCTCTGGGCGACTTCGACATCCCTTACAAGGATCCTAGGAAGGCAGAGGACTTCCACATCATAGCGGCCTGTCAGGTATTTTTCCACCTGATCAAACTGCTGGACATTCAGTGTTTCCCTGTCCCCTTTTTTTCTGATAACAACAGGGAGATACTTGATGGTTGTATTGCCGCTTGTTTTGAATGCCAGGTAACCCTGCGGGGCCTCGATGCCGATGATCTTGTGCTTGCCCGGGACCAGTTTAACCGAATCCTTGTGCACCGGAGGAATCGTATGCACCACGATGTTATAGGTTTTCAGCGGATCGATCTCAAGGGTATCGGGCAATCCTTTGGCGTTGAACGAATGAACAAAGTTGTATTCGACCTTCCCCGAAACCGCATCATAAAAGGTCATGTTGACGTTGGTTTCCGTTGCCTTGCCATACTGGTCAAGCAGGTTGATCTGCGCGGTTGTGGGGTTGAGGGCGCGTGAAATGACGATGTTCAGTGCTGCAGAGAATTCCGTCTCACTGGTAGCATCAAAGTAGGTTCCAACGCAATCGAACATCTCACTGAAATCCTTTCCGATGCCGATGATAAATGGTTTCAGGACGATCCCTTTCTGCTGAAGATCATGAGAAACCAGGCAGGGATCGCCGTTGCATTCCTCCAGTCCGTCGGTGATAAGGATGATGATGTTCCGGCAATGATCGCAGGGGGTAAAATCCTTTTCCGACTGCTGAAGCGAATAGGCGATCGGGGTTGTTCCCTTGGGGATGATGGTCTTCAGCACATGCTTGATCCGGTTGACATTATCCGGGGCAAAAGGAACCTCAAGCTTTGTATCACTGCAGTCCTGCGGTGGGAACTGTTTCTGGTGCCCGTAAACACGCAGGGCAATTTCAAGGTTTTTAACATACCTGAGGCTGTCAAGGATGTTCACAAAAAGCCTGGAAGCGATATTGAACTTGGTATCGCTCTGCCACCTTCCATACATGCTTTGCGATGCGTCAAAGACAAAGAGGATCCTCGTCAGCGGCTTGGGTCTCTCCTGTTCCGGTTTTCCCTGACCAAATCCTGTGACACCAAGAAAAGCCAAAAAGACAAACCCGATAATTATCCTTCTTGTTTTCATTTTATTCTGACATAAGACATAAGACATTAAGTCATTAAGACATTAGGACGTTTGTCATTGGTCATTTGTCAATGGTCTTTATCTTAATAATCTCCAAGGGTTTCCTCGAGCTGTGCCAGCGCTTTTTCCGCCTGCTCATCATTCGGTGCCACACCATGCCATTCATGGTTATCCAGCATAAAATCAACACCGAAACCCATTGTTGTTTTCATCAGCACCATTACCGGTTTCCCCTTGCCACAGGCTACCTTCGCAAGGAGCATTTTTTCGCGGATGTCCGCAATATCGTTCCCGTCCATTTTTATTACCACCCAGCCGAAGGCCTCAAATTTGGCTTTCAGATCGCCCAGATCCATTACTTTCTCGACCGGGCCATCGATCTGCTTTCCGTTGGCATCCACCACGGCGATAACGTTATCCACCTTATGGGCTGCAGCAAACATTGCGGCTTCCCAGTTCTGGCCTTCCTCAAGTTCCCCGTCGCCAGTCAGGCAGAAAACAAGATGGCTGTCGTTGTTCAGTTTCTTTGCAAGCGAAGCCCCAATAGCGACTGAAAGCCCCTGACCAAGCGAACCGGAAGCCACCCGTATACCGGGCAATTTTTCATGGGTTGAGGGATGGCCCTGTAACCGTGCACCAAGCATCCGGAAGGTTCCGAGCTCATGGTAGTCGAAATATCCATACCGCCCTAAAACACTGTACCAGGCAGGAGAAAGATGTCCGCTGGAAAGGAAAAAGAGGTCTTCATCCTTACCGTCCATGGTGAAATTCCGCAGATCCGGTTTCATGATGCCGAAGTAGAGGGTTGTAATAAAATCTGCACAACCCAGCGATCCGCCCGGATGCCCGGAAGCCGCCCCATGCGTCATCCGGATGATATCACGCCTGACCTGCGTGGCAATTTTCTGTAATTCTGATGTTGGAGGCATTTATTGAATGTATTTAATGGAGCTATGTTCAACGTGTAAGGATGAAGTCACTCCTGAAACAGGATTTCAAAAATATTACAATTCGAAAGAGCCTCTTTAAAATGTTCATAAATATGGATAAGATTTAACGAAGCAATCCTCATTTTTATTTCTTTTGTGGTCTCCGAAATTTGACTCATTAATGAAGAAACACCGGTTGCCCGGATGCCTGATCATCCTGCTTTTTTTGCTCGCCACGGGTAATGCCTCTGGTACCTCGCCACGCACCGGTGCGGATTCCACATGGGTGGATTCGGTATTCCAGTCACTGACCCCGGATCAGCGGATCGCACAATTATTCATCATCCGTGCATATTCAGACAAGGATTCAACTTATAACGACAGCATCGCCAACATGATCAGGAAATGGAACCCCGGCGGGATCTGTTTTTTCAAAGGAACTCCCTGGCGCCAGGCCTGCATGACCAATTCGCTTCAGTCCCTTGCACAAACTCCTCTCCTGATCTCGACGGATGCAGAATATGGAATCGGCATGCGCCTCGACAGTGCTGTTGCTTTTCCCCGTGAAATGACCCTCGGAGCTTTGCAGGATGATTCCCTGATTTGGGTCGAGGGAACTTTGATTGCACGGGACTGCAAGCGAATGGGGGTCCAGATGAATTTCGCCCCGGTGGCTGATATTAACAACAATCCCGGGAACCCGGTCATCGGTTTCAGGTCTTTCGGGGAAAACCGCGACGAAGTGACCCGCCGGAGCATCATATTCATGAAAGGACTGCAGTCGGGCGGCATCCTGACCACAGCAAAGCATTTTCCCGGTCATGGTGATACTGACACGGATTCCCATCTCGCCTTGCCCGTCATCCGGCATTCTGAAGAGAGGCTTGATTCCATTGAATTGTATCCTTTCAGCCAGCTGATCAGGAACGGGGTCGACGGGATCATGATCGCACACCTTTACATACCTTCCATCGATTCAACAAAAGATACCCCGACCACTCTTTCACGAAAAGTTGTTTCAGAATTACTCAAGGAAAAAATGGGATTCAAAGGATTTGTCGTGACAGATGCACTCGACATGAAAGGCGTCACTAAATATTTTAAACCCGGGGAGATTGAAGTGAAGGCATTGCTGGCGGGGAATGATCTCCTGCTGTTACCCAAAAACCTTGACGCTGCCGTCAATGGCATCCGGATGGCACGCGACAGCGCCCTGATCCCGGAGGAAATGATCGACTCCCAATGCCTGAAGGTTCTCCGACTTAAATACAGGGCAGGGCTTGCAGATGTCAAACCTGTCCAAATAAAAAACCTCTATGAAGACCTTAACCCCCTAAATTCAAAGGTACTTACCCGTGCGGTCTTCAGGAATGCCATCACCCTTGTCAGGAATGAGAACCAGCTTCTTCCACTTAATTTTCTTGACCGGAGGAAGATCGCAGTACTTTTCATCGGCGATACAGTCCTGCAGCCGTTCCAGGAGATGATCTCACAATACACACCTGCACGTTTTTTTGTCCTGCCAGCCTCCTTCAGCCAGAAAAGAGCAGATTCACTGATCGCAGAAATGCGGGATGATAACCTTATCATCATCGCGCTGCACTGTAACCAGGGACTGGTCTCAAAACAATATGGCATCCAGGATTGCGCGCTCCGGCTGATCGACACCCTGAGCACCCTGAAAAAAGTCATCCTGGATATCTTTGGAAGTCCTTATGCACTCGCATTCCTGAAAAATCCCATGAATATCGAAACGATCCTGGAATCTTACCAGGATGTACCGGAAGCGCAGGAACTTTCTGCAGAAATGATCTTCGGAGGGATCGCAGCCAATGGGCAGCTCCCTGTGACTGCCGCCCCCGGTTTTCCACTGAAAACAGGATTATCAACACAGGTTACACGCCTGGAATTTGTACTTCCGGAAGAGATCGGGATCCATTCAGAGAAGCTGAAGGTCATCGATTCTATTGCACAAAGAGGTATAGATCAGAAAGCCTTTCCCGGATGCCAGGTTTTGTTTGCCAAAGACGGGAAGGTCTTTTATCAGAAGTCCTTCGGTCATCCAAGGTATGAAGATACCGTGAGTGTAAAGAACAACGACATATACGACCTGGCCTCGGTGACGAAGGTGGCTGCGACAACCCTTGCCATTATGAAACTTTATGAGGCAGGGAAGATCTCCCCTGATGATAAACTCGGGAAATACCTGCCCTGGCTTGAAGGATCAAACAAGAACGAACTGGTTATCCGTGATGTGATGACCCACCAGGCCGGGCTGCAGTCATGGATACCCTTTTACAGGCAGACCTTGCGAAACAGCCAGCCGGATCCGGCGATATACCAGAAGTCACCATCCGACCGGTTTCCTTTCAGGGTTGCCGACAGCCTTTATATCCGAAGCGATTACATTGATACGATCTGCCATCTGATTGCATTATCCCCGCTCCGATCAACCCATGATTACAAATACAGCGACATGGGGTTTTACCTTTTGCGCTTCATTATTGAGAAAATCACAGGAAAGCCACTGGAAGATTACCTGGCTGAAACGTTTTACCGTCCGCTTGGACTGACCACCATGGGATTCAGGCCCCGCGACAGGTTCCCGCTCAGCCGGATCATGCCGACCGAATATGATACTATTTTCAGGAAACAGCTTCTGCACGGGGATGTCCATGACCCGGGTGCGGCGATGCTGGGAGGCGTTTCGGGGCATGCCGGGTTGTTCTCAGATGCAGCTGACCTGGCCGTTCTCCTTCAGTTGTTTTTAAACCATGGTGAATACGGTAGCAAGCAGTACTTTCTTCCTTCAACGGTAAAAGAATTTACCCGTGTCCAGTTTCCTGCTTCCGGAAACCGAAGGGCACTCGGATTTGACAAGCCAACCCTGA
This sequence comes from Bacteroidota bacterium, assembly GCA_026391805.1. Taxonomy (GTDB): domain Bacteria; phylum Bacteroidota; class Bacteroidia; order Bacteroidales; family FEN-979; genus FEN-979. The sequence continues at coordinate 87,743 of JAPLDJ010000023.1, forward strand.
ATTACAATCCCGACGGACCTTCCTGTAAAAGCGCATCTCCGCTAAGCTTTGGTCATTCAGGATTCACAGGAACCTATATCTGGGCCGATCCTGAAAACAACCTGGTCTATGTATTCCTTTCCAACCGGGTCTATCCTGATGCTTCCAACGAGAAGATCGTGGAAATGAACATCCGCACCAGTATTCACCAGGCGATGTATGAAATCCTGGAAAAGACATATGGAAAAAAATGATTATTTTTGCCAAGTCAAGTAGCGAAAAGCGAAGTAGCGAAATCAAGAAAAAACGAATCCCGCAGGGATTCCATTATTGTAGAAAAAAATCAGTAAACCAGTCAACCCCGGAGGGGTTGCATAAAAGCATCTTATGAACAGACAACTAAAGACAGCCCTGATCTGGATCTTTGCAATTGTTTTTACGGTATTCATCGCCGGGTATCAGAGGAAAACTGGTCCTACCTATGAAATGAGCGTTAAAAAAGAGATCGGGGGCCAGTTGATTAAAGCCAAACTGATCAGGACCTACGACGGGAATGATGATGCGAAAATCATCCTTACTATCCCTGATACGTCGATAAAAGGAAAAATTCAATTCAGAAGATTCAAAAGTTACGATAGCTGGACGACGGCTCCGATGGTCAGGGATGGAAACTCCCTTATCGGTAGCCTTCCTCACCAGGACATAGCCGGAAAGGTGATGTACCATGTTACGCTTGTGAAAGGAAGTGAGGAGGTTCTGCTGAATGACGATGCAGCAGTTCTCAGGTACAAAGGACATGTGCCAATGTTCATCCTTTTACCACACATCCTCATTATCTTCCTGGCGATGCTTTTCTCCACCCTCACAGGGCTTGAAGCAATTTTCAAGGGGAAAAACACCTTGCTCTATACATGGATCACCATCATCACACTTTTTATCGGCGGACTCATCCTTGGCCCTATTGTCCAGAAATTTTCATTTAATGTTTACTGGGCAGGATGGCCGTTCGGTCACGACCTTACGGACAACAAATCGATCGTCGCTTTCATTTTCTGGGTCATCGCACTGATCGTCCAGTACCGGAACCGTGAAAAGAAGGTATGGGCCATCGTGGCATCCGTTGTTCTCCTGGTTGTTTTCCTGATCCCTCACAGCATGCTGGGATCGGAGATTGATTTTACGAAGTTGCCTAAAACGGAAGTAACGAAGTAGGAGGTCTGAGGTCCGAGGGCTGAGGTCCGAAGATGGAGGATGGAAATTAATTACAAAGTACAAATTACAAAGTACAGATAAATGGAAATCACCTATGGAATAATCCTTATAACCGTTGTGGCTTCGATCATCTGCTTCAACAACGAGGAGTTATTCACCCGGTTAAGGTTCAATGCTTTTGACGTAAAGCACAGCAACCAGTGGTACCGCTTCTTTTCGTATGGTTTTTTGCATGCAGGATGGCTCCACCTGCTGGTCAACATGGTGGTGCTTTATTCTTTCGGGCAGATGGTGGAGAGGATCTACCACCGCCTGTTCCTGGAAAAATACATCCTGTACTACATCCTTCTTTACATGGGCGGGTTGCTGCTTTCCATCATCCCGGCCTTCGGCAAGCACAAGAACAATGTTTTTTATAATGCCGTCGGGGCATCCGGAGCTGTATCCGCAGTAATCTTTGCAAGCATCCTTCTCATTCCAAATGCCCCCATTTCCTTCTTCTTCATTCCTGTCAGGATCCCGGGATGGGTCTTCGGGTTTCTTTACATTGCCTATGAATTCTATATGAGCCGGAGGGCCAAGGACAACATCGGGCATGATGCCCATTTCTGGGGGGCGGTTTTCGGGGTGATCTTCACAATCTTACTAAAACCTTCCCTGGCAACATCCTTCCTCGAGCAGATCGGGATCCTTCATTGATTATTTTTTAATACTCGAACATTCGACCAACGATATTTGAAGTCACTTATTTCAGAATTCGTTATTCGATTATTCGATTATTCGATTATTCGATTGTTCAAAAAAAGAGATCAACACCTTACTTCCCCACTCTCTCAATCCTGATCCTTGCATCAACAACGGTAGCGGAATCTTCCGTTCCCAGCAGCGGATTGAAGTCGAGTTCGGATATTTCGGGAGCTGATTGGAGCAATGCCGAAAGCCGTAGGATAACCTCGGCGAACTTCTCCTCATTCACTCCTTTCTGTCCGCGAACGCCTTTGATGATCTTGTAGCTTTTCAGTCCGTGGATCATCGATAGCGCTTCTTCCATTCCAACAGGCGCAAGGCCTGCAGCGACATCTTTCAGCACTTCGATGAAGATCCCTCCGAGTCCGCAAAGGATCATATGACCGAATTTCGGTTCATATTTCGCCCCGGTGAACAGTTCGATGCCGGAAAGCATCGGCTGGATCAGGATGGCAGTGGTATCCTTTATTTGGATCATCCGTTCGAATTCGCGGATCACCGCTTCTTCATCCTTTACATTCAGGACCACTCCCCCGACATCCGATTTATGGACCGGACCCACAACTTTCATCACGACCGGAAGACCCAGCAATTTTGCCTGTTTCACAGCATCTTGTGTTGTTGTAACAACCGCTTCACCTGCTCTCCGGATCCCGGATGCATCCAGCAATTCCTGAATCTCACCAGGGGAAATGTAGCCTTCTCCGGCATTATCGATGACCTTCCGGATCCGGGCATGATCCACTTCAGGAAGCGGAGCATCTCCTCCGAAAGGCGGGTGTGTATTCCAGACACGCGTGAGTGCATTACCGAACACCACTTCATCGCGGAAGAAGATCCTTCCCTTTGAAATAAAATCGGCAATCTCTGGTCCGGCCGTCAGAACCGAAGGCAGAACAGGGAAGATCGGCTTGACCGCTGTTTTCATCTTTTCATCCAGCAGCGAATAAACATCGAAAACTTTGTTAAGACCCGGTGTGCCGAATATTACAGCGATACCGTCGATGGTATCAAAGCGTGATTCGCAGTAATCAATGATGACCCCCAGTTGCTGCGCGTTCCCAGTTGCGAGGAAATCGATCGGGTTGGCCACGGAAGATCCCGGAAAAAGCTGCGACAAGAGTTCCTGTGCGGCAGATCCTTCAATGTGGGGGACATTCATGCCTCCGTTCGAAAGCGCGTCCGTAAGCATGACTGCCGGTCCGCCTGCATGGGTGATAATCGCCATGTTCTTCCCTTTAAGTTCGGGATGAAGAAATACGGAAGCCACTGCGATCAGGTCTTCTCTTCCGTAGCAACGAACAATCCCGGCTTTCCTGAACAGGGAATCCACGGCCACGTCCGGGCTGGCAAGCGCCCCTGTATGTGAGGATGCCGCACGGCTGCCGGCTTCTGATGATCCGGCCTTGACAGCTGCTATTTTGCAACCTTTCCGGATGAGAGATGATGCATGCTTCAGCAGAAGCTGAGGTTTGGTGACATTTTCAATGTAAATGAGCTTCACCCGTGAACTCACACCAGGATCAAAGGTCTCATCGAGGTACTGAAGAACCTCCTCCACGCCCATCTGGGCGCTGTTACCAACAGAAAAGACACTTGCGAATGTAAGTCCGTTCGGAATCCCTGCCTCCATGATGAAACAGGCGGTTGCACCTGAACCGGAGATGAAATCGCACCCGCGGGGATCGAGGGTGGGAATGGGTTTCGTAAAAACACCATGGTAGGCGGGCGTCAAAACACCGATGCAGTTCGGACCGATCAGTGAACCATTTACATTGTTTATAAGTTCAACGACCTTCTGCTCAAGGATCTTTCCTTCTTTGCTCTCTTCAGAAAAACCTGCTGAAAGGATGATGAATGCACGTGTATTCTTTTTGGTAGTCAGCAACTCTACCGTATCAGGGATAAACTTTGCCGCAATGGCGATGATGGCCAGATCGACATCCGGTAACAGAGCAGGATCTGTAAAACTCCTGATCCCCTGGACTTTGGGTTCCTTCAGGTTGGTCACATAGAGTTGTCCATTAAAACCACCTTCGATCAGGTTCCTTAACACGGCCCCGCCGGGTTTCTGAAGGTCGTTCGAACCGCCAATTACAACAATGCTTCCGGGATTGAGGAGTTGCTGGTTGATCATGAGTTTTTTCTGTAAAAATAGTAAAAAAGGAGATTTGCCGAGTGAAATATCCATGGAGTATTAACCGTGATGATCCCACCCCTTCACGGGGAGATTAAAAATAAAAAAATGTCACGCAGAGTTTCGCAGAGTTTTACGCTAAGTTTCGCAGAGTTACAATTCATATATAAATTCTCTGCGGAACTCTGCGATTCATCTGCGAGACTCTGCGAGAAAAAAAAACGTTTTTTTGTCAACAATGAGGCTGAAATAATAAATAGGCTCCTAAAGGAATTTCATGAAGGGAACAAACGGAGCAGTCTTCATTTCATATGCTTCCCAGTCGGGCCGGCCTTTATATTTTGCCTCGAGCATCGGTACGCCTGAAACGAATCGCAACAACAATGTTATGACAAGCGGACCGGCGAGTGTCATCCAGCCACGGGGATAATTCAGGGCGAACATTGAAATGCCCCACCAGATCAGGGTCTCACCAAAATAATTGGGATGGCGTGTAATGCTCCAAAGTCCGGTTGTCATCAGTTTGCCGTTATTTTCAGGATTCCTTTTAAAAACATTCATCTGGAAATCACCAATCGTTTCGAATATCAACCCGGCGATAAAAAGGGCAATCCCCAGGAAACTGAACGGGCCAAACTCACTATTGGATGAGTAGTTCACATAATAAACAGGTAGGGCGATGATCAGCATGAACAATCCCTGCAACATGAAGATCTGGAAAAAGCTTCGTAACACAAAGTATTTCCAGGTATCCCTCCATGCTCTGTACCTGAAATCCTCTCCTCCCCTTCGGATCGCTCTGACCAGAATATAAATGCCAAGCCGGAGTCCCCAGATGGTCACACACAGGTTCATTATTATTTTATGCAGATCATAATTTCCACCGGAAATAAGGGAATATCCTGCCACGAGGAGGAACCCGAATCCCCAGAAAATATCCACGATGGAATTGTCCTTTAATAATTGAGCAAGGACGAAAACAAGGATCATGTATATTAAAATCACGACCGAAATTTCAAGGATATGGCTCATTGGCAGAAGATTTACGACATAAGACATAAGACATATGACATAGGACATAAGACATAAGATATGAGACATAAGACATAAGACAAGTGACGTATGACGTATGACATATGACTTATGACTTATGACCTATGACTTATGACCTATGATGTATGACATCACAAAACATAGTAAAAGTAATAATAAGTAGTGATTTGAAGTGCTGTTATTCCAGCATAAACGACACGCAGGCGACGCCTGGTCCGGTGTTAACGCCCAGGGCCGGTGAGGCAGGACCGATAAAAACGGGTTTCTTACCGGTAAGTTCCTCCATCCGTTCAGCAAACCATCCTGCGGTTTCAGGGTTGCTGGCATGTGTGATGACATATCCCCAGATCTTGTTCTTTTTGCTGATCTGTTCGATATTGCGGATCACTTTCTTCATGCTTGCTTTCTCGGTAAATGATTTTGAAGAAAGCCCGGTATGACCTTCCTGATCTATGATGATCACCGGTTTCAGGTCGAGCATCCGGGCGACGAAACTCTTGAAAGGACTGACACGCCCGGAACGGATGATGTATTTTAATGTGGTGACTGTCACCCTGATCTGGGTCTTCGAAATCCATTCCTGGATTTTAGGCAGTACCTCTTCGTGTTTTGCACCATTTTCGATGGCTTCAGCCAACCGTAACAGGATAAGCCCGAGGCCGCCGGTCAGCGTACGCGAATCGATCACGTCGATCCTTTTTCCGGTCCGCCCGGAAACTTCCCTTGCCCCTTTATCACTGCTGTTATAGGTTCCGCTCAACACCGAATTCAGGTTCACCGCGATCACGGAAGAATAATGGGTGCTGAGGTATTCGTATTTATTCTGAAAATCCCGTATCGACGGTTGCGCGGAAGAAGGAGCCACCTCCGATTTCGCCAACTGTACATAAAACTGTTCGGGTTGTATCGAAAGGCGGTCAAGGTAAAAGGTTTCCCCGAAATGTATGCTCAGCGGAACCATGTGGATCTGGTGATAATCGAGGATCTCTTTGGGAAGATCACAGGAAGAATCCGTCACAATGGCAATGTCCGATTTCCGGTTGAACAGGATCTCATTCTGCATCACCATGTCATCCACTTTCTGGTAGGTGATGTTCCCGAATTTGCGCAGGTGGGTAAAAAGTTCGGCCGGGTAATCGGTATGGATATGGATGCGCATCTTGTTGGGAGAGCCTGCAACAACCAGCGAATCGCCGCACACCTTAATGGTCTGAACGATCTTCGGTTTATCCATGTTTGTTCCCTTGATAAGGGCCTCGGTGCAATAGCGGAACGTGATCTCATCATGTGTAACGATATCCGCACCCTCTTCTTCAATGGCAGTTGCCGGTATTACACTATTTCCGGCTTCCCCTTTTGTGAAGAAATCAAGGATCCCTTCCAGCCAGACCACAAATCCTTTGGCACCGGCATCAACAACGTGTGCGCGGGCCAGTACTTCCAGTTTTTTGGTCGTTTCAGCCAGCGACTGCTGGGCCCGTTCAAAAGCTTCAATCAGCAGTTTTATGAAATCGTCAATGATGTCTTTCAGTGTATAAATATATTCCGCCCAGTCCTTGATGACCGTCAGGATCGTGCCTTCCACGGGGTTGGCGATGGCTTCATAGGCATAGTTCACGGCGCTGCGCATGCTTTCTGCGAACGCCCTGATGTCCATGGTCTGGCCTGTCTTCAACTCGTTGCTGAATCCATAAAGGAACTGCGCAAAAATGATCCCTGAATTCCCCCTGGCCCCTGTGAGAGCAGCGTCAGCCATGGCAACGGCAGTTTCCTTCAGATTATCCGTCGGGATCCGGGCATCCATGATCGACCGCATGGTAGATGCCAGGTTCGTTCCCGTATCCGCATCGTTCACAGGGAAAACATTGATCCTGTTGAGCTGCTTCTGATTATCGAAGATCCGTTGCGCACCTGAAAGGAAGCTGTAATAGAGCTGCTTCCCGTCCAACACTTTGATTTTCTGATAGGTTTCCGCCAAATTTCACCGTTTATAGATGCAAAGATAAGGAAAAGATAACAAAAACAGTCAGTCTTCTTAATATGTACAATGACTAACCGGATAACAACTCCTTTTATCCATTTCCTGAATAATCACTTCAATTTTTTAAATGTCTCAAGTTTCCCGGTAGTAATGATCACATTCAGTTCCTGCTCCGGATTCTGATACTGGCTCCGTAGTCCGCACTGGTACATTACAGTCAGCGGATCCTTGTCGATGATATGTTTCATCAGTTCAGAAGCGGGCGGTGTTGCAGACAGTCGGCTGTATTCCTCATAGGTGTACGAAAGAAAGGCCACCATCGGCCCGATCCCGCGGTTATCCAGCAGATAATTTTCGGCCAATGGTGTGGGATAAGACAACTTTCCGTTAAACCAGATGTCTTTAATATCCGGAAACGATACAATAGTGCTTCGGTCGTCAGAAAGGATTACAGGGACATTCACGGAATAATCCGAGCGCGTGCGGTAAACAAGGCAGGGAGCGCCGGCAATTGCGGCTTTCGTCCCTGATGAGGACCCGGAAGGAACTGCAGGCCGGGAGCATGAAAGAAGGATGAGCATCAGCAGGTCAATCAACAGCAGGTTCCGGATTATTTTAATTTGCATAGAAGAAGAATTGATGAGTATTTATCCAAGTACAAATTTAAAACAGATTCTTTCGTTTTCTTTGCGGCTGAAAAGTTAAATATTAATTTTCTCCTCATAAGATAATTATTTATTAATTTTGCACCTCCAAAATGAACTTTAACCTTAACACAAAAGAATATGCGAAAAGTTATTTTTTCATTCGTCCTTCTGTTTTTTGCAGCCTTTACGCTGCATGCACAAGACAACGCCCAGGCTGCACCTCCTGATCCGAACGCACCCGAAATCGCTTTCGACAAAACGGTTCATGATTACGGAACCGTAGTTCAGGGTGCAGATGCAACCTGTGAATTTAAATTTACAAATACGGGGAAAGAACCCCTCATCCTTTCCAAACCTGTTTCGTCCTGCGGATGCACTGTTCCGACATGGCCTCAGGAACCTGTTCTGCCGGGAAAGAGCGATGTGATCAAAGTCACTTACTCAACACATAACATCGGACCGATCAACAAGACCATCACCGTTAACTCAAATGCCAAGACTGCCCGCGTTGTTCTTTCGATAAAAGGAAACGTCGTTGCCAAACCCGCCGAAAAAGTTCCTGAAAAAACGAACGATAACGGCTCTACACCGATCAACAAATAATATTACATATGCCCGTTATTTCTAACAAAGGAAAAGCGATGCCAGCTTCCCCCATCAGGAAGCTGGTTCCGTTTTCAGAAGAAGCGAAGAAAAGAGGAGTAAAAGTTTACCATCTCAACATCGGCCAGCCTGATATCGAGACACCGAAAAATGTGATGGACAAGATCCGGAGCACCGACATAAAGGTCATTGAATACAGCCATTCGGCCGGCACGATCTCGTACCGCAAAAAGCTGGTGGAGTATTACAAGCGCGTCAACATCGACGTCACCCCGGAAGATATGATCGTGACTACAGGAGGTTCGGAGGCCATTCTGTTTGCAATGAACAGCTGCCTCGACCCCGGCGACGAGATCATCATTCCCGAGCCCTTCTATGCCAATTACAACGGATTCTCGCTGACTTCCGGCATAGTCGTCAAACCGATTGATTCCGTCATTGAAAACGGGTTCGCACTCCCCCCCATCCAGGCCTTCGAAGATGCCATCACCCCGCGGACCAAGGCGATCATGATCTGTAACCCGAACAACCCAACCGGTTACCTCTATTCAAAGGAAGAGCTGGAGTCACTGCGGAAGATCGTTCTGAAGCACGACCTGTTCCTGTTCTCCGATGAGGTTTACCGGGAATTCACTTACGACGGGCGTGAGCACCATTCAGTCATGAACCTGGAAGGTGTTGATCAAAATGTTGTCCTGCTTGATTCAATCTCGAAACGTTACAGCGCATGCGGCGCACGCATCGGCGTACTGATCTCAAAAAACAGGGAGGTTATCTGCACCGCGCTGAAATTCGCGCAGGCCCGGCTGAGCCCGCCAACCTTCGGACAAATTGTTGGTGAAGAAGCGATCAATACACCCGCATCGTACTTCACGGAAGTCCTTGAAGAATACCATAAAAGGAGAAACATCGTCGTTGAGTCGATCAATAAAATGGAGGGATGTTTCTGCCCGGAACCGGGTGGTGCATTCTATGCCGTTGCACGACTCCCCATCGACGACTCCGACAGGTTTTGCCAGTGGCTTCTCGACTCATTCTCATTTGAAGGTCAAACCGTGATGCTGGCACCCGCAACCGGTTTCTACTCATCAAAAGGCCGTGGTCTCGATGAGGTCCGCATCAGTTATGTACTAAATCTTACCGACCTGAAAAATTCCATGAAGTGCTTGGAAGAGGGGTTGAAGGTGTATCCTGGAAGAAAGACATAAGACATAAGACATAAGACATACGTTATAAGTTACTTTTGTCCTATGACATATGACTTATGACGTATGACTTTTTCAAGATTATCATTCCGGATACAACAGATATTTCGCCCTGATTTCCTTGAATTTCTCGAGTCCGGGTTGCCAGGATTGACGGATTTCCATTTCGCTTTTACCTTCTTTTATCTGTTGCCGCAGCAGGGGTGTTCCTGCAAGCCTGTCGAAAAAATCATTAAAGAAATGGGGATCGGAACCGAGGGTCTGGTAAGCCATGATAAGCCAGCTCAGGTTCAGGCGTCCGAGCAGCCGGGGGCGGCTTTTATAAAAATCCCGCAGGTCAAGGCCACGGCAGAACTGGCCGCTGTAAAGGGGTTCAGCTCCTCCCCTGACCGGTTGGGGATAGAATTCATATGAAAACCCTTTAAAGGCAGGGTGTCCGTAAATCTCGAAAGGCCAGGGAGTGCCGCGTCCGACACTGATGAAGGTTCCTTCGAAGAGGCAGAGTGAAGGATAAAGGTAAACTGCGTCCATGGTCCTGAGGTTGGGCGACGGGTTTGCAGGCAGTTCGTACCTCGACGCATGGGTATAATTTTCCAGCGGGATCACCTGCAGTTCGCAGATCATCCTGTTCTTCAGCCATCCTTCTTCATTGATCATCTTTGCATATTCGCCAATGGTCATCCCGTAAACGACGGGAACCGGGTGCAATCCGACAAAGGAGAAAAGCGATGAATCCATAACCGGCCCATCGATGTAAAAGCCGTTGGGGTTGGGCCGGTCGAGCAGCATCATCGGGATGTTCGCCTGGGAACAGGCTTCCATCATGTACGACAAGGTAGAAAGATAGGTGTAGAACCTGACGCCAACGTCCTGCAGATCAAATACCACGATGTCGATCTCTTCCAGATCCAGCGGCTCGGGCCTTTTTTTCTTGCCGTAAAGCGAAATCACCGGCAGCTTCGTGGCTGTATCAAACGAATTTTTAACCACCTGTCCCGCTTCGGTGAAACTGCGGAAGCCATGCTCCGGGCAAAAGATCTTCTCCACCTTAAGTCCATCGCGCAAGAGCATGTCAACTGTGTTGATCTTTCCTGCAAGGGATGCAGCATTGGCCACCACTGCAATGCTTTTATGATTCAACGCCGGATAGTAGAGTTCGGTTCGCTCCGCACCGCAACGGATCTGGGGAAGACCCGTCATGTGGAGAAATACAAAAAAAAGAATAAGGAAATATTTCTTCATAGAAAGGAAGTATGATTTTGAGGACAAGATACAATTTTCCACATCAGGTGAAGCAGATTTGTCAAAGAATTATTGACTTTTTATCCCCAAGTTTCGTATATTTGATACTCTGATACTATGCATTCACCAGGACATCAGTTTTTAATTCTTTAAATGAACCTGATTCTCGTTAAAACTTTTTCAATTAGGTTTTAAAAATTAAAATCAACCCATGAAAAAGATCTTACTTCTGTCCCTGATCCTGTTAGCGATTTCAGCAACGGCCCAAAGATCAACTTATCATCCCTTTCCCGACAGCAATACCGTATGGAACTGGCACATGACGGTTTATGGGTTCCCTCCTACAGACAACCTTTACTCCATTATCTTCTCCGGAGACACGCTGATCAACAGTGTGAATTATCACAAGCTGAAAACACCGTATGTCCAGCAGGTCATGAAATCAGGCATGGTCGGGTACAGGGGGGCCATACGCCAGGATGCACCCGGCAGGAGGGTTTTTATTGTACCCGCGGGGGAGACGGCAGAACAGCTGCTCTACGATTTTAACATGCAGGTTGGCGATTCTGTGAGAGGTTACACGGAAACCGGGCTAAATCCTTTGGATGTCGTCGAATCCATTGACTCGGTAATGGTGGGTACAGATTACCACAAAAGATGGAAGATCAACACGGGCTATGATATCTATTTCATTGAGGGGATCGGGTCTACCTATGGATTGATTGAACATTCGCCCGGCACCATTGTCGATTGGGCAAGTATATCCCTGACCTGTTTCCAGCAGGATGGGCATACGCTCTATCCGGATACTTTGATTGATTGTCCCGTCATTACTTCCGTAAAGTCCGGAACAAAAAAATCAGGTACATTCACAGTCTTTCCAAATCCAACAAATGGATCATTCCATATTGAATTCGATGATCCCCGCAACATTGGCGAGATCCGGCTGACTGATCTCACAGGAAAGATCATCCTTCAGCAAAAGACAAAGGATCAGGCAAGGATTAAAATCGATGACCTGGATCAGGGCATTTACTTTCTGACTGTGACTGACAAGAACGACAGGTCCACGACGAGAAAGATCATCAGCTACTAGGAAAGCAGGTTTGCGATTTATGATTTTTCTTGTCATTGCGATTCCGCCGCAGGCGGAAGAAGCAACCTCCATCACTAAAACAACTTTTTCACCACATTAGGCACAATAGTTCACAATAGTTTTTCGTGTCTTTCGTGTCTTCTTCGTGGATCTTCGTGTAATTTCTTTTACCACAGATTACACAGATTACACAGATTACACAGAACTTTTCCATCTTCCATCCTCCATCCTCCATCTTCGGTTTTCCGACCTCGGACATCTGACATCTGACCTCATTTTTAGTTACATTTGCATCTTGTAATACATCGCACAGGTGACCACCGAATTCTTTATTGCGCGCAAAATCCTCTCCAAGAACAAGGCTAACTTTTCACGGCCGGTGGTCAGGATTGCCATTGTGAGCATTGCGCTCGGGCTTGCCACAATGTTCATCGCGGTGGCCATTCTCACCGGTTTCCAGAAACAAGTTCGGGAAAAGGTTATTGGCTTCGGCGCGCACATCCAGATCTCTCATTTCGATGAAAATTTCTCGCTCGAAACCAAACCCATTTCCATCCGCCAGGATTTCTATCCTTCCCTTCAGAATGCCCCTGGCATAAAGCACATCCAGGTCTTTGCCACCAAGGCAGGGATCATCAAGACGGCCAGTGAGATCCAGGGAATTGTACTGAAAGGAATCGGCCGCGATTATGATCACTCTTTTTTCAATGGGAAGATGGTGGCAGGAAGGTTCCTGCAACTACGCGATACCGGAAAGACCAACGACATTCTTGTTTCAAAGAACCTTGCTTCCCTGCTGAAGCTCCGGCTGAACGACGATGTCAGGATGTACTTCATTTCCGGGTCGACTACGCTGGCGAGGAAATTCAAAATTGCTGGCATCTATGAGACCGGCCTTGAGGAATTCGATAAGCTTTATGTTCTCTGCGACATCAGGCACATCCAGAAACTGAACGGCTGGCAGCCGGATGAAGTCGGCGGGTTCGAGGTCACGATCAACAATTTCGACGACCTCGACCGGATGGGGCAATATGTCTACCGCCAGATCGGAATGACGCTTGATGCCAGGACGATCCGCGACCTCTATCCTCAGATCTTTGACTGGCTTGACCTGCAGGACATCAACGTGCTGATCATCCTGATCCTGATGGTGCTGGTCTCCGGTATCACCATGATATCCACCCTTCTCATCCTGATACTGGAGCGGACGAACATGATAGGGATCCTGAAAGCGCTGGGAATGCCGAACGGCGGTATCCGGAAGATCTTTATCCTCAATGCTGTGTACGTTATCGGCCAGGGACTTTTCTGGGGCAACCTGACAGGATTGGCCCTTTGCCTGCTCCAGCAGCGGTTCGGGATCATCAGCCTGCCGCAGGAATCGTATTATGTTTCCGTGGTTCCGATCAACCTCGACCTTTTGAACATCCTGATCCTGAACGCAGGCACGCTCCTGGTCTGTACGGCCATGCTGATCATACCTTCGTATGTGACAACAAAGATCTCACCTGTAAAGGCGATCCGGTTCTCCTGAAAAATATTCAGCGATTACTTCTGGTGCAATCCGCATTCCTTGTTATCCGGTGATTCCCACCACCAGCGCCCGGAACGGATGTCTGTGCCCGGTTCAACCGGACGTGTGCATGGCAGGCAGCCGATGCTGGGGTATCCTTTGTCGTGCAAGGTATTGTATGGGATCTTATGGCTGCAGATGTAATCCAAAACCTGTTCCGTGGTCCAGTCGGCCAGAGGATTTACCTTGATCTTTTTCTGGATATCGTCCCATTCTACGGTACTGACCTGTGTTCGGGTGACGGACTGTTCCCTTCGCAACCCGGTGATCCAGGTGCTCACACCACTCAGCGCCCTTGAAAGCGGTTCCGTCTTCCGGATGTAACAGCACAATTTCCTGTTTTCGATACTGTCATAAAAGAGGTTGATCCCTTTGGAGTTGACCATCTCCTCTACATCTTCCGCATCAGGGAACATGACCTCGATTTTGATGCCGTATTTTTTCCCCGTGATATCAAGCAGGTCGTACGTCTCCTGGAAAAGCCGTCCCGTATCAAGGGTGAAGATCCGTATTTCCGGGTCGATCCCGGCGATCATTTCCGTCAGCACCTGGTCTTCAAGCCCAAGGCTGCTGGCAAATGCGATCTTCCCTTTAAAATTTACCGCAAAATATTGAATGATTTCCTGTGCAGAGGCTCCTTTGAGTTCTGCGTTATATTTTTCTATATTGGGATCCATTATCTGAATTTTCTAAAAACACAAAGATACGACAACTCGCTCCCAAGTCGGAGAAAGTTGTATTTTTGGATGAAACATTGGCCTATGAATGTTCATTTTATTGCGATCGGCGGAAGCGCCATGCATAACCTTGCCATCGCCCTTCACAGGAAAGGCGCGAATGTTAAGGGATCGGACGACGAGATCTTCGAGCCCTCGAAAAGCAGGCTGGCAGCCTGTGGCCTTCTTCCGCAAAAAGAGGGATGGGATGAAGCGAATATCCATGAAGGGCTGGATGCGGTGATCCTCGGAATGCATGCAAAATCAGACAATCCTGAATTACTCAAAGCCGTGAAACTCGGTCTTCGCATCTTTTCCTATCCTGAATACCTGTATGAGCAATCAAAAGAGAAGACGCGGGTGGTCATCGGCGGAAGCCATGGAAAAACCAGCATCACGGCCATGATCCTGCATGTGGCGCAGGAATGCGGTGTGGATTGCGATTACATGGTGGGTGCACAGCTGGAAGGATTCGACGTGATGGTGAAACTGTCGGAAGCGGCGAAGTTCATGATCCTTGAAGGCGATGAGTACCTCACCTCCCCGATCGACCGGCGGCCTAAATTCCATTTATATCATCCCGATATTGCCCTGCTGAGCGGCATTGCCTGGGATCACATCAATGTATTCCCGACGTTTGAAAACTATGTCGGCCAGTTCACTGCATTCATTGACCTGATCTCCCCCGGCGGAGCCCTGATCTGGTGCAGCGAAGATGACGAACTGCAGAAGATCTGCCCGTCGGCCCGAAAGGATATCGGGCTTCTCCCCTATTCATGGCCGGATTACCGGATCGAAAACGGGATCACTATTATCTGCTACGATAACCAGGAATACCCGCTGAAGATCTTCGGAAAACACAACCTGCTGAACCTGAACGGCGCCCTGCTGGTATGCAATTCGATGGGCATCAGCGACCGAGTGTTCTGGACTTCAATTCAGTCGTTCAAAGGCGCCTCCAAACGGCTTGAACGGGTCGGCGGAAATGAAAGCACTTCTGTTTTCAAGGATTTCGCCCATTCCCCATCAAAACTCATGGCTACGATCAGGGCTGTGAAAGAGCAGTTTCCCGGGAAGAAGCTGGTTGCCTGCATGGAACTTCATACGTACAGCAGCCTCAGCAAGGATTTTCTTGATCATTACAAGGGATGCATGGATGCAGCCGACACAGCGATCGTTTATTTCAGTCCCCATGCCATTGCCTTAAAGAAACTTCCTTCTATCACACCGGAAGAGGTAAAAGAGGGTTTCGGGAACAGTGCACTGGAGATCTATACAGATCCAGTTCTGTTGCGGGAACGCCTCCTGAAAGAAAAATGGGATCAGAAGAACCTGCTGATGATGAGCAGTGGAAATTTTGATGGAATAAGCGTTGAAGATTTAGCTAAGGAAGTCGTAACGCAAAACGCGTAACACGGTTCACGAAACACGATTCACTGTATTCGGGCTACTGATTTCAGACTTCAGACTTCAGCCTTCTGACTTCTGACCTCAGACATCAGATTATCCGTTCATCGAAACCAGAAACTCCTCGTTCGAATTGGTAAACCTCATCTTGTCGCGCAGGAATTCCATGGCTTCGAGTGAGTTCATATCGGCGAGGTGGTTCCTCAGGATCCAGATGCGCTGCAGGACTTCCTTTTCGAGAAGGAGGTCTTCGCGGCGGGTGCTGGAAGCAACAATATCGATGGCCGGGTAGATACGCTTATTTGAAAGCTTCCGGTCGAGCTGGAGCTCCATGTTACCGGTACCCTTGAATTCTTCGAAAATAACTTCGTCCATTTTTGAACCGGTGTCGATGAGGGCAGTGGCAATGATGGTAAGCGAACCGCCGTTTTCGATCTGGCGTGCAGCACCGAAGAACCGTTTGGGTTTCTGAAGCGCATTTGCTTCAACACCACCGGAGAGCACTTTACCGGATGCCGGGGCCACAGTATTATAGGCTCGTGCAAGACGTGTGATCGAGTCGAGGAGGATCACAACATCATGTCCGCATTCAACGAGCCGTTTTGCTTTTTCGAGCACGATGTTGGAGATGCGTGCATGACGCTCGGCAGGTTCATCAAAAGTGGATGAGATAACCTCTGCTTTAACGCTGCGCTGCATGTCGGTGACTTCTTCCGGACGTTCATCGATCAGCAGAACGATCATGTAAACTTCCGGGTGGTTGAATGCAATGGCATTGGCAATGTCCTTCAGCAAAACAGTCTTTCCTGTCTTCGGCTGGGCTACAATCAGTCCGCGCTGTCCGAAACCGATCGGCGCAAACATATCGATGACCCTTGTCGAAAGCGAATCCTGCGGATGGCCTGTCAGCTTGAATTTCTTCATCGGGAAAAGCGGTGTAAGAAAATCAAAGGGGATACGGTCGCGGACCTCTTCCGGGGTACGTCCGTTGATCAGCTCGACCTTGATAAGCGGAAAATATTTTTCGCCTTCTTTCGGGGGACGAATGGTTCCCCTGACGGTATCGCCGGTTTTCAGTCCGAACAATTTTATCTGTGACTGGGATACATAAACATCGTCGGGTGAGTTCAGGTAATTGTAGTCGGAAGAGCGTAAAAACCCGTAACCATCGGTCATGATCTCAAGAACGCCTTCTGTCACGGTGATTCCCTCAAATTCGAAGGAATATTCTTCCCGCTGCGGTTTTTCAGGGAATTTTTTATGATGTTCGCGGGGTTTCCGGTCCTCCGGCTGTCCGGGTTGTATTTCCGGCTTTACCTGGGGGATTTCCAATGGCTCTGCGGCATCCATCTTCTCAATCGGTTCAACCGGTAAAATATCTGCTTCCCCGTTCTTTTCATAAAGAGGGTCAACCTCCACCATGACGGGCTGCTCGACCGGGATCTCAAAATCAAAAGGCTCAGGGATGTTCACGGGAAGGTCAGTTTGCTCTTCCTGTGCTTTCACTACGGGTTCTTCGACCGGTTTAACGGGAATCCGTTCAGCCGGCTTTTCAACCGGCTTTACAAGTGGCTTTGCGGGATCATCTGAATATACAGCTTTCACGAAAGGTGCTGCAGGAACATTTGAAGAGGCGGCGGGCCGAGGTTTTACAGGAGTACGCTGCCTGCGGGGACGGAATTCTTTTTTGACAAACTTCTTTTCACTTTCAAGAATTTCCGCAGAAGGGTTTAATGCCTGCTGATCAAGTATCTTATAGATCAGTTCCTGCTTGGTGAGTCGGTCGACTTTCGGGATGTTCAGCAGCCTGGCAATTTCTTTAATCTCGTCCAGCCCTTTGCTGTCGAGTGACAAAATATCATACATCGTTTAATGCTTTAATAATAAAATAAAATTGGTTGGAATGCAGTCGTTGATTAGATAAATAACTTTTGATATAAATTAATTAAAATGATTTATGGTTGAATTCTTAAGGACAAAATAAGGTTGAATGAAAGACGCCGGGAATCAAAAGTGCCACAAAGATATAAAATAAATCAGCAAAATCAACAAAATATTTTTTTGTACACCCGGTTGAATAAATCTTTTCTAATTTCGCAGCAATAATAAGAACGCGAAAATAAATAAAAAATTTTACATACTATGATTCAGCGCATCCAGAGTTTTTACCTGTTTGTGGTTGCAGTAGCCTGTGGCTCCCTGTTTTTCTTTCCGATGATCGAATACATCGACCCGTTAAAAGGAACTTATAAGCTGTTTGCAACAGGAATGAAATATTTCATGGAAACTCCGGTCACCATTTTCTTTTGGGAGACTTTTCCGCTGCTCGTTCTCATCCTTGGATCCATGATCCTGGCCCTGGCGACCATCTTCCTTTATAAAAACCGCAGGCTGCAATTCCGCCTTGTCAGCATCAATGTTCTGCTCAACGTCCTCCTGGTGGCATTGGTATTTATTTTATACAGCCGGATCTATGAGACCCGTTTCCAGATCCATTCCTCCTACCAGTTCGGCATCTACATCCCGCTGATATCGCTTGTGTTCCTGGTACTGGCTACCCGGGCGATCCGAAAGGATGAAGCATTGGTGAAGTCGACGGACAGACTGAGGTAATTACGATTTACGATTTACGATTTACTATTTACTATTTACTATTTGCGATTTACGATTTACGATTACGATTTACGATTTGCGATTTGCGATTTGCGATTTCGGACCTCTGACCTCTGGATTCAGACTTCTATTATGCATCTTCTATCTTCAGTTTTCAGACCTGTTTTTTGACTAAATTGCCCCGGTATTTTTCAGGAACACAATAACCCGATCCGATGGCACGAAAAAAAACCAAGAAGAATAAAAACACGCCAGCCAGTCAGGTAAAAAACAAAAAAAATACCCCTGATCTATTTTTCCTCACGGATCGTTTTTTTGAGAAGCATGAAAAAAAGATCTTCTGGATCGGGCTGGGCCTTACCCTTTTTTTAGGCGCATTATTATTCGACCTGAGGATAAGCGACAGTTCGGATGACTCGGATTACATTCTGGCTGCACTCGATTTTATCAGGGGAAAGTCCTTTCCGGCCTGGCACGGCTCTTTTTATCCGCTTTTCCTCTGTTTACCGGTACTGATCTTCGGAGCAAACCTGTTTGTCCTGAAATTTATTTCCTTCCTCCTGATGGCCGGTCATTTTGTGGTTCTTTTCCAGACATTCAAAAGCCGGGTAAGGCCAACGATTCTTGTAATAGTCACACTGCTGACCGCCATCAGCTCCTACATTCTCTATTTTTCCAGTTCAACGTTCAGCGAAGCGTTATATTTCTTCCTCCAGGCGTTGGCTGTTTTCTATTTCTTTAAGATCATCGATAATCTGAACCCGGAGCCGGATGAACGTTTTCCTGATAAGAAACTCTGGATCGTATTTGGGTTACTGGCATTCCTGCTTTCAATAACCCGGAATGTCGGCCTGGGCATCGTTATTGCTTTTATTCTTTATTTTCTGCTGAACAGGCAGTATAAAGCCACACTTTACGGAATCGGCTCATTCCTGATTTTTCAGATACCCTATTCCCTGTACCAGAAGATCTTCTGGAAAATTCCGGGTTTCAGTTTCGGAGGCCAGCTCGGTGTAATGATCCAGAAAGACGCCTACAATCCTGCGTTAGGGAACGAAGACGTTGCGGGTTTTGTGATCCGGTTTCTGAAAAATTCCGAATTATATTTCTCCAAGCACCTGCCAAAGTTCCTGGGATTAAGAGCATTTGATTCCGATCAGACCAGTTTCATTCTTACGGTGGTGATTTTTATCCTGTTTCTTACCGGGCTTATTGTTGCTTTCAGGAGAAAAAACAGGTACATGCAGTTCATCGCACTGTACCTTGCCGTTGCCATCAGCATTACATTTCTTACCCAGCAGGTAAGGTGGGACCAGGGCCGGTTGATCCTGGTCTATATTCCCCTCCTTATCATCCTGATCCTGTATGGCCTTTCTGAAATTTCAAAACACAGATACCTGAAAATCATCCCGGTGTTCGTGCTCGGGATTTTTATCATCTCATTTTTCTCGACATTTTACAGGACAGCAGATAAAGCCAGGCAGAACTGGCCTGTTCTGAAAGCCCAGGCTACCGGGCATAAATATGCCGGGTTTACACCGGACTGGGTTCATTATTTCCAGGCCAGCGAATGGGCGGCAAAGAATCTTCCGGCTGATGCGGTGATCGGATGCCGGAAAGCCTCCATGTCATTCATTTATTCAAACGGAAGGGACTTTTTCGGGATCAATAAGATTCCAGTTGTGGAAAAAGATTCCATGATTTCCTCCTTTGAGCGGCGGAATGCCGACGTGATCATCCTTGAAAACTTTGAACTTGGAGATAAAAAATTCCCTGCTGAATACCTTGACCGGATGCGTGTATTCTCGAAAGCTTTATTTATTTCGGAGGTCCCGCAGATCTTTACCATCGTGGAACCCGCACCTGCCTTAAGGACGAAAATGCTGAACAGTCTCACGATTTATAATATCAACATACATACCGATCTGGCCAGGTTCAGGACCATGATCGACGACCCTGAGATGAATTTTTACGCCGTTGACCCCGATCAATTGGTAAAAAAACTGAAAGACAGCAATGTCAGGTACCTGATCATGGGAAATCTCAGGTTTAACAGTAATGTCAATGACGGAAGGATCATATCAACGATCCAGAAGTATGTTTACTGCGTAAGCTGGAAATACCCGAACATGTTCAGGAGAATCTACCAGGCTGGCGGCGATGGTGAGGAACCTGCTGAGGTCCTGGAGATCACCTATCCTAATTAATATGGATGATGGAGGATGGAGGATGGATGCTATTACCTTCCATCCTCCATTTTCAGACCTCAGACCTCAAACCTCAGACTTCCGACCTCAGTCCTCTGATGAACGCGGAATATCGAGAACCTCCATATCCTTCATCTGATCTCCATCGATGACGAACCTGACCATGGTGATGGATTTATGAAAGCCGTATTTTCCCGCTGCGCCGGGATTGATGTACAGCAGGTCGTTTGCCTTGTCGTAAATTACCCTCAGGATATGAGAATGTCCGGTAATGAACAATCCTGGTTTTTCAGAGTGAATCAGCTCAATTGCTTTCTTTTCATATCGTCCGGGACCTCCTCCGATGTGTGTCATCACTACCCTGACTTTTTCAACGTCGAACACCTGCTCTTCCGGAAAAGAGATCCTGACCTCCTGCCCGTCTATATTTCCAAACACAGCACGAAACGGCCTGAAACGCCGAAGTTCTTCAGCGATCGTTATCGTGCCGATATCTCCTGCGTGCCATACCTCATCACAATCCCTGAAAAACTCAAATGTCCTGGGATGAAGAAAACCATGAGTATCTGAAAGAAGCCCGATCTTGACCATGGATAACAGAATCTGACCTCAAAGTTGATGATAATTTTTAACACTCATGCTCATACAGGCTGGAAAAGGGATATATTTGTTCTGAAGTCTGAAGTCTGAAGTCTGAAGTCTGAAGTCGGAAGTCGGAGGTCTGAGGGCGGAGGTCAGAGGGCCGAAAATAGAGGATGGAAGATGGAAGATGGAAAATATTCTGTGGAATCTGTGGAATCTGTGGTAAATAAAGAATAGTAGATCATATGGCTGAAATCATCTTAATTATTATCATTGGAGCGGTTCTGAGCATCGGGCTTGTCATGACATTCCTGAGGGTTAGCAGGATACAGGGAAATAAAGGTAATGTCGAGGCCGAAGAACTGAAAAAGCAGGTCGATGCATTGAATGCGGAAAAATCTTCCGCAGGAACAAAAATCAATTTACTCGGGGAACAGGTCAGGAATCTGACGGCATCACTGGAAGAAAAAGAAAAAACCATTATCGGACTAAACCGTGAGGTATCCCAATTAAATGAGAAAAACAAAGGTCTTGAAGAGAAATACCAGACAAAACTGACTGAAATAACCCAGGCCGAAGAGAAGCTGCAGGTGGCATTTAAAAACCTTGCCAACGAGATC
Organism: Bacteroidota bacterium; assembly: GCA_026391805.1. Lineage (GTDB taxonomy): Bacteria > Bacteroidota > Bacteroidia > Bacteroidales > FEN-979 > FEN-979. The sequence goes on from JAPLDJ010000023.1 coordinate 109,363, forward strand.
CTGGAAGAAAAGACAAAGAAATTCACGGAACAGAACCGTTCGAAGCTTGAAGAGATCCTGAAACCGCTGGGGGACAAAATTAAGGAGTTCGAAAAGAAGGTGGACGAAACCTATGATAAGGAATCAAAACAGCGGTTTTCACTGGAAAAAGAGATCAAAACCCTGGCTGATATGAACCGGCAGATCAGCGAGGATGCCCAGAACCTTACGCATGCGCTGAGGCTGGATCCGAAAAAACAGGGAAACTGGGGAGAACTGGTGCTGGATAAAGTACTGGAGAGTTCAGGTTTAACCAAGGGAGTGGAATACATCCGGGAATTCAGCACCCGGTCGGATGAAGGCGATAAGTATCGTCCGGATGTCATCATCAACCTGCCCGACAACAAGCACATCATCATCGACTCGAAGGTTTCACTCAACTCCTATTCGGAATTCGTGAATACCGACGATGCTGCTGAAAAAGAAAAATTCCTCAAACTCCACCTTCTTTCGATCCGTAACCACATCCGGATGCTGGGAGAAAAAGGATACCAGATGCTGGATGCATTTGATACGCCAGACTATGTTCTCCTCTTCATGCCGATCGAATCGGCGTTCAGCCTGGCACTTCAGAACGATGCGGAATTGTTCAGTTTTGCATGGGATAAAAATGTTGTGATCGTCAGTCCCACGACGTTGCTGGCGACATTACGAACCATCGCATCCATATGGAAACATGAGAAACAAACCCAGAATGCGATCGAAATTGCCAAACAGGGTGGCTTGCTGTACGATAAATTTGTTTCTTTCCTTGCCGATCTCGAGAAGGTCGGAAGCCAGCTTGATACCGTGAAAAAATCGTATGACGAAGCCCATAAAAAGCTTTCATCCGGCAGTGGCAACCTGATCGGAAAAGTGGAAAAGCTAAAGGAACTCGGGGCAAGAGCATCGAAAAGTTTGCCGAGGAACCTGCTGGATAAGGCGGAGGAGAGTGAGGACTGAGAGCAGAGGTCAGAGTTCGGAGGATGGAGGTTGCTTCGTCCCGATGAAATCGGGACTCGCAATGACAACGTTTGGTTTAAAAAAGGAGATTGCTTCGCTCCGCTCGCAATGACAAAAGGGATCGGAACTCCCTTCTCCCCTTCTCCTTCAGGAGAAGGGGCTGGGGGGATGAGGTGGATTGGAAAATGAAAAAAGAAGAAATTAATCTGTGACAAATCTGTGTGAATCCCTGCCTGCCGGCAGGCAGGTGTGTAAATCTGTGGTGAAACAATCATGACGAAAAAAGAAAACATCATCTACGGGATCTGGCCGGTGATCGAGGCCCTGAAATCCGGAAAAGAGATTGAGAAAGTCCTGATCCAGAAAGGACTCCGGGGAGACGGCTTTCACCAGTTACATACGCACCTGAAGGAGCTGGAAATACCGCTTCAGTTTGTGCCGCTGGAAAAGCTCAACCGTTTGACCCGCCAGAACCACCAGGGCGTGGTAGCCTATATATCGGAAATCAGCTATATGAAACTTGAATCGGTCATCCCGTTCACGTATGAGCAGGGGAAAGTGCCTCTGATGTTATTGCTGGATCATATTACCGATGTAAGAAATCTTGGTGCCATTGCCCGGACGGCAGAATGCTCGGGTGTTGACGGGATCCTTCTGCCTGAAAAAGGATCGGCCCAGGTGAACCAGGATGCCATCAAGACCTCGGCGGGAGCCCTGTACAAGCTGCCGGTGATCCGTTACCAGGATGCCCGCGAAGCCGTTTCATTCATGAAGAACAGCGGACTGAAAATTATTGCCGCCACCGAAAAAGCAGCCATCGATTACACCGAAGCCGACCTGACAAAACCGATGGCATTGATCCTCGGCGCAGAAGACACCGGGATCTCCGGCGATCTGCTGAAGATGGCCGATGAACTGGTGCGGATCCCGATCATGGGAGAGATCCAGTCGCTCAACGTTTCTGTTGCGGCCGGTGTTGTACTCTACGAGATCCTCCGTCAGCGCAAACATGCATAAACCCATGAAGTTTCTGTTAAAGCTCACGCCTGAATTCCTGCTTTGCGGCTATATCCTTCTTTTCATTTTCTTTAAGAATCCAGATGTAGCCTGGGACCGTCCCATTAACAGCGACGGCAAAGGATACTACGCTTACCTGCCGGCCATTTTCATCTACCACGATCTGGATTATAAATTCGTCGAATCTTACGAGGGGAAATATTATCCTTCTGACCGTTCAGTCTTCAAGGAATTCCGGATAAAAGTGGATGGAAAGATCATCAATAAATGCTTCCCCGGCCTTGCCATCCTCTGGCTGCCTTTCTTCCTGGTGGCACATTTGCTCAGTTCCTGGCTGGGTTTTCCAACCGACGGCTATTCGCTGTTGTACCAGTATGCCATTTCAATTGCTGCGCTTATCTATCTCTGGCTGGGCTGCAGGTTCCTGATGAAACTCCTGCAGCGGTTCGGGGCTTCACTCCCAACCAGCGCCTTTATCACCTTCCTGATCGCAGCAGGAACGAACATCATGTATTATACGATCGTCGAAAATTCGATGAGCCATGTCTATTCATTTTCAATCATTACCCTTCTCCTTTATTCTGCATACCGGTACTTTCAACAGAAAGAAGGAAAATACTTCATCCTTTCCACCCTTCTCTTCGCGCTGACGGTTATGATTCGGCCTACGAACATTATCATTCTGTTAATCCTGCCCCTACTGGCACAGTTTTCAACTGTCAATTACGAAAAGCGAAATAAGACCACCTGGTATTTCTTATCGGGAGTCTTTCTGATGCTTTTACTCTTCTCCCTGCAGTTGATCCTTTGGCATCACAAGACCGGACAATGGATCGTTTACCAGTACGGAGAGGAACATTTTAATTTTCTCCATCCTCATATTCCAGGGATCCTTTTCAGTTTCAACCGTGGCTGGTTCCTTTATACTCCGGTCGCCTTTGTTTCGATGTTCGGGTTTATAGGTCTTTGGAAGGAAAACAGGAAAGCATTCTACTGGATGCTGGCATTTTTTGTGATCTTTATTTACGTTGCCTCTTCCTGGTGGATGTGGTACTACGCCTCCAAATGCGGGCAGCGAATCTTCATCGACATCTATGCTGTCGTTGCAATTCTGTTTTTTTATCTGTTTAAGATAATCGGGAATAAAAAATCCATCTTCTATCCTCTATCCTCCATCCTCCTTCTTCTTGTCGTTTTCAACGTTTTCCAGAACTACCAGCACTCCCGTTTCATCTTTCCTGCAACAGACATCACAAAGGAAATCTACAGGGATTCATTTTTCCGTCTCCATCCTGCGGCAAAGGTTTACCTCCCGGAAGATGCCGTCATTCAGCGGAAATCCTTCTTTACCGATATGGAGAAGACAAACGGATGGGAGAACCTGAACACGCTCCGGCCGCGGATGGCCGTTTCACCGGAACACAGCTCGTTTATTGCGTTTAAACACCCTTACAGTGTTGGCAGGTACGATGAGCTGGATCCGCTTTTCACTTCTGCCAACCGCATCGTCCAGGTAACGGCTTGTGTCTATTCACCCGACTCGGTCTCCGGATCTTCACTGGTCATTGAATTCAACGCCGGCGAGCAGAAGCTGAGCTACAATGCCTTCTTCCTCTCACCTTTCGTTCAGCCTGATCAGTGGACGGAGGTGGAAGCGGCATTTTATGTTCCGCGAGACCTTCCTCTAAAAAGCATCGCCAAGGTTTATTTTTTTAATAATAAGGGCAGTGCTCCGTTATTTATTGATAATATGAAGATCGAATATATTTCACTGAAAGACGAGGTTCAATATTCCCGGATTGAAGGAATCCGGTTACCCGAAAGATGAAGCAGACCATGTACATCATCCGTATCCAGGGAACGAAAAAGATCCCCGATTACATCCAGATCAGGGACGAAGCCTTCACGCTGATCGCCTATTTCCGGCCAAACAACCCGAAACGGGCTCTGACCCGCTGCAACCTCCTGGACAAAATTGACGAGATCCTGGCGATCGTCCCTAAATTACCTTACGGTGAGATGCGGAAACTTGAAATTTAATAAAGGCTGTTCGGGAAGTTTCACTATTTTTGGACATTCCAATCCAATGCTGATTCATGGATAATAACGTCATCATTCAGTTCGATAAAGTTTCAATCTACCAGAATGAGAACCTGATCCTGGCCAATGTCACGCTCGAGATCGATGAGGGTGAATTCGTTTACCTGATCGGGAAGACCGGCAGCGGGAAAAGCAGTTTCCTGAAGACCCTTTATGCTGACCTCGAAGTAAATAACGGGGCTGCTTCCGTGGCCGGGTTTGACCTGCGCACCCTCCACAACAGGGATATCCCCTTCCTGCGCAGAAAGCTGGGGATCGTATTCCAGGATTTTCAGTTGCTGATGGACCGTACCGTGGCCGAGAACCTCTTCTTTGTCATGCACGCCACAGGATGGAAGAACAAAAAAGATATGCACCGCCGCATGCACGAGGTTCTGGCCAAGGTTAACCTGGAAACGAAGGGGAACAGCATGCCGCACAAGCTTTCCGGCGGCGAACAACAGCGGGTGGGCATTGCCCGTGCTCTGATCAACGACCCGGAGATCATCCTTGCGGATGAGCCAACGGGAAATCTTGACCCGGAAACATCGGAGGGCATTATCTCGTTGCTCTTCGACATCTCAAAGACGGGCAGCGCCGTACTGATGGCCACCCATAACTATACATTCTTTAATAAATTCCCGGCCAGGACCCTGCGGTGCGAGGACGGGAACATCCGGGAATCCAATTAATCGCCGAGGGTTGCAACCATCACAGCCTTGATGGTGTGCAGGCGGTTTTCAGCTTCATCAAAAACAATGCTGGCAGGAGATTCAAAAACTTCCTCGGTCACTTCCATGCCATTCAGTCCGTAACGCTTATTCATGTCCTTTCCCACCTCTGTGTCGCTGTTGTGGAAGGCCGGAAGACAATGCATGAACTTCACCTTCGGATTGCCGGTCTTTTCCATCAGGGCTTTGTTGACCTGGTAAGGAAGCATCTCCTTAATGCGCTCTTCCCACAGTTCCGGGGCTTCCCCCATCGAGACCCAGACATCGGTATAGATGAAATCAACGCCTTTAACAGCCGCGTTAACATCTTCCGTAACAAGGATTTTTGCCCCGGTTTCTTTGGCAATGGATTTACACTGTTCGATCAGGTCATTCGAAGGCCAGTACTTTTTCGGAGCTGCAGCACGGAAGTCCATGCCCATCTTGGCGGCTCCCACCATAAGCGAATTTCCCATATTGAAGCGGGCATCACCGCAATAACAGAAGGCAACCTGGTGCAGCGGCTTGTCTGAATGCTCCATGATCGTCATGAAATCCGCCAGGATCTGTGTCGGGTGGTATTCATTCGTCAGCCCGTTCCACACCGGGACACCGGCATACTTGCCAAGCTCTTCCACGATCGACTGTCCGAAGCCGCGATATTCGATGCCGTCGTACATGCGCCCGAGCACGCGTGCCGTGTCTTTCATGGTCTCTTTTTTGCCAATGTGCGAACCTTCCGGTCCGAGGTAAGTGACCCTTGCTCCCTGGTCGAAAGCTGCCACCTCGAATGCGCAACGGGTGCGGGTGGAGGCTTTTTCGAAAATCAGCGCAATGTTCTTCCCTTTCAGGCGGGGTTGCTCTGTTCCTGCATATTTTGCTTTTTTCAGGTCGATGGAAAGATCGAGTAAAAATTTCAGTTCCTGCGGAGTGAAATCAAGTTCTTTCAGGAAATTTCTGTTTCGGAGATTGAATGACATGGTTATAAGATTAATTGATTATTGATTGATTATTTTGAGTTGATGACCCCTCCCCCGCCCCTCCCCTTCAAGGGGAGGGGATTAAGGGGTGGGGTCTCTGTTTGTTTCCTAACTATGTTCGGCAAAATTAGAAAATATCCCCGAGATCCGCTACTCAACGCGAACGACCGGACGCTGGAAGAGCTTTAAGTCGAATTCCGGAAGCATGGATACGATATATTCGATCAGTCCTGACTGGAAATTCTCGAACATGGCCCAGTCAGCTGCGGTGCTGTAAGCATAGATCTCCAGCGGAACACCGTTCTCAACCGGTTGAAGTTGCCTGACCATAAAGTTCATCTGCTGGTTTACATCCGGGTGTTTCCGAAGCATATCGAGAATGAAAAGGCGGAAGAGTCCAAGGTTTGTCTGTTCTTCCGGTGATTTCCCGGGAACCTGTTCCGGCAGGTTATATTTCTTCAGCCGGTTCAGCAGGTCCTTATTGCAGAACCTTACGCTTGTCAGGTCAAGAAGGATGGAACGCTTTATCCTTCTTCCTCCGGAAGGTATCATATCACGCCAGTTCTGGAAGGATTCCGTGATCAGCGAATAGGTCGGAATGGTACTTATGGAATTGTCAAAATTCCTGACCTTGACGATTACGAGGGAAATATCAATAACAGTCCCGTCGACGTTACGCGACGGCATACTCATCCAGTCGCCGATCTGGAGCATGTTATTGGTGGAAAGCTGTACCCCGGCCACGAACCCGAGGATCGGATCCTTAAATATCAATAAAAGAACTGCAGACATCGCGCCCAATCCAGCCAGAAGGTTCAGGGGCGACTGGCCGATCAGCATCGAACTGATAATGATGGCGCCGATCACAAAAACGATAATCTTCCCGATCTGGATATACCCCTTGATGGGTTTGGAATTGGCCACCTCGAGATCGCCATAGATATGATATACGGCATTCAGGAATGAGTTTGCCACCAGGATCAGGATCCCTGCGGAATAAACCTCCAGCACCACCTCGATAAAATGAATGGTTCTCGGATAACCGGAGATGGTCGGCTGCAGGAAAAGTTCGATGATCAGGGCAGGAACGATCAGGCAGAGGCGCGTGAACACCTTGTTTTCATAAAGGTAATCATCCCACTTGGAGGCTGACCGGAGCACAAGACGCTTCAGCACCCGCCGGATGATCAGTTTTAGGATGTAATAAACGATGACCGATGCGACCAGGACGATAAACAATCCGAAAAAATCGGATATGAATGCAGAGACTTTTCCCGAAAATCCCCATTGGACCAGGAGTTCCCTGAACCGGTCCTTAAATGTGTAAACATGAAATTCCGTCATAGGTATTTATGGTACAATGATGTTCAGCGATAATGGATTTACTTTCATTTCCAGTATATTTCCTGTTTCCAGCGGATCACCGTCAACGTGGACGCTCTTCCCCTTTTTCCGGCTGACCACTGCCTTTTTTGCACGGATGATCTCGATGTAATGGGTTTTATGGAAGGTTTTTGTGAAAAGCATTGGAACGTAAAACGGAATCAGCAGGAGCGGTATTTTGCGGACAATGCAGAGATCGATCAGTCCATCGTCGATTTTTGCTTCGGGGTCAATCGAAGTGTTGTTCCCGAACTGGCTTGAGTTTGCAAAAGAGATGCTCAATGCCCGCCGCGTCAGGATCTTTCCGTCCACTTCCAGGATGTATTTTTTCGGACGGTAACTGGAGTACTCATTGGAGACGATCCTGAAATAGGTAAAAAAACCGCGTTTGGGTGCATCTGCAAATTTCCTGGCCACAAAAGCATCGTATCCGACACCGGCTATGCTCAGAAAGATCTGGTCGTTCAGCGTAGCCGTATCGATTTTCCGGATCTTACACCCGTTGATGATGCCGATTGCCTTGTCGGGCTTCAGAGGTATTTTCAGATGCCGGGCCAGCCCGTTCCCGGATCCGACAGGAATGATACCGAGGGCCGTTGTTGTTCCAACCAGCGCCTGCCCAACCTCATTTACCGTGCCATCCCCGCCGACCGCGACCACGATGTCCACGCCCGAAGCAACGGCCTCTTTTGCCAGTTGTGTCGCATGTCCTTGCCCGGTGGTAAAAACAAGACTAAGATCGAAAAGAGCGGCATCGGTTTTATCGCGGATCAGTTGTTCAATATTCTTCTGCTTCCCGATCCCGGAGATGGGATTGATGATAAACAGGATCGTTTTTTTCTTCAGTTCTTCCATATGCTTCATTCCGCTGTCAGGCGGTTCTCTATGATCCGGTTGTTGTACTGTTGCATGTAAGCTTTTAAAAACCGTTCCAGCTCTTTCATGACCGGAAGATCTTTCACTGCAAGATTCGTTTTCTGCAACGGGTCATGCTTCATGTCAAAGAACGTGGTCGTCTTCTGTCCGTTATATTCAAGAAGGTAACCGTCCTTTATGATGCTGTATAGTCCGGTTATATAATGGACCGAAAAATGCGGAGCCATCGTATCAAAGACACTGTTGCCGAATGCAACATAATCCTGGTCATAGTTCAGATAATCAAGAACTGAGGGCAGGATATCGGTTTGTGCTGCAATCTCTCCGGAATTCCCGTCAAGCGTTTCACCCGGCCGGAAAAAAAGGATGGGGATGGCATACTGCCCTGCATCCGTCTGGTAAAAGGGATAATAACCTTCCGAAGTATGATCGGCAGTGATCACGAACAGCGTATTTGCATACCAGGGCATTTTTTTTGCGGCATCGAAAAACTTCCCGAGCGAATGATCCGCATACATGATGCTCTCCTGGATCGGAAGCTTTCCTTTCCGGAATTTCCCGTTATATTTTCCAGGAACAAAGTAAGGATGATGAGAAGAAAGCGAGAAAAAGGCAGCCAGGAAAGGCTGGGGAAACTGATCGATCTTCTTTTTTGTAAACTGGAAAAATTCCTCGTCCCTTATCCCCCATTTGCCGTCGTAATCCTTTTCGTTGTTGTATTCACTCCGTCCGAAATAATGATCAAACCCGGTCAGCTTTGTATAGGAATCAAATCCCATCGTTCCGTTCGTCCCGCCATGAAAAAAAGCAGTCACATATCCTTTTGTTTTCAGGAGACTGGCAAGGCTCAATATTTTATCTGTGGAATAGACCGACTGGATATAAGATTCATTCATCAGGGAAGGAATAGCGGACAGCACGGCAGGGATCCCCTGGATCGACGTCTTGCCATTGGCATACCCGTTCATCATAAGACCATGCTTTGACAATGAATCGAGGAAAGGCGTAAAGCCCTTGTAGCTCCCGTTCTCAAGGTCCCTGTTCAGCGAACCGATGTGCTCCCGTGAAAAGCTTTCCAACACGATGATCATCACATTCAGATGACGGAAATTCCCTGCTTCGGCTTTATGAACAGGTGTATATATTATTTCCAGGTCAGCCTCATTTTTATAGAAGACGAGGGTTTGAAGCGATTCATGGCCGATGGTGCGTGCAATGGAAAAAGGAGTATTCAGGACGAGGGGAACATTTTTGGCCGAAGTATAATTCCCAGCCGTGATGATGCTGATGGGACGGCGCTGAAATCCTCCGCGAATGCCGATCACCATTATAAACATGATCACCAGAAATAAGACTGACTGACCAATGATATCCTGAACTCCTTTGCCCTTCGGACTCCCCTTCGGAGCAGAGACCGAGAAACGCGTAAAGAACCAGACCAGCAGGAAGGAGAACAATATCCACAGAATTAACAGGTACCAAAAATCGGTAAGGAACTGCGGGATCAGCTTATCGAAATCACCGCCGACTGTCAGGTAAGAAAAAATGTCACCGGTAAGCCGTTTCAGGGTGAAGCGGAAATAGACCAGGTCGACGAAATTGGACATCAGCCCGATGATGTTGATGACATAAAAAAAGCCATTGGCGAAACCCTGCCAGATCCTGTTGTAACGTATGCGGAAAGGAATGCTGTTCATCAGGATGAACGGCACATTGATGATCAGGATCGCGGAAACATCGAACCGGACGCCGGCAATGAAGATCTTCATCAGTTCGCCAGAGCCGAGGCTTGAAAAATAGCCCAGGTTCAGCAGGTAAAAGCAGATCCTCGAGAGAAAGAACAGGATCAACACTACCAGCAACCTGAAGAAGGTAACCAGCACAATATTCCCCTCGAAAATTCTTTTCCTCTTTTTTGATTTCTTTGCCATACGGCAACCTCCTGACAATTCCGGCAAATTTAGTGTTCAGCGGTGAGATTACAAAATAGAAGATAAATAGCGAAATAGCGAAATGACGAAATGGCGAAAAGTCATATGTCATAGGACATACGTCATAAGTTGGAGATAATAATCTGTGACTAATCCGTGTAAATCTGTGTGATCTGCGGTGAATAACAAATATAATAATCCTTTAAACCGCGTAGCGGTGACATTATTCTAGTGAAATAAAAACAAAAAATCCTATAAACCGCGCAGCGGTGACATTATTCTAGCGGTGACATTATTCTAATGGTAATCCTGATTGCGGTTCGGCGGAATTTTATAATTTTGACGTAGGAATTTAATGTCTAACAGATATGGGAGAGATCATCACAACAGGGAACAAAGGGAAGACGGTTCGGTCCGACTGCTTTGTCACGCTTGAGCTGAGGGAGAGCGGCGGACACGAAATTATCCTCGAGAGCAAGGTAGCCGTCATGTATGGCGGGGCGAACAGGAAACTGGTGGCCTCCGTGCTGGAGTTTTTCGGCATCAAGGATGCCATGATTAAAATCGAAGATTCCGGAGCCCTTCCGCTGGTTTTGATGGCAAGGATTGAAGCAGCCATTAAGAAGCTGATAACCTCCGACAAGGAATTCCTTCCGGATATGCTTCCCGAGAACCAGTACACCACAACCCGCGACCGGAACCGTTTTTCTAGGCTCTATCTCCCCGGAAATACGCCCAGCCTGATGATCAATGCAGGCATTCATCATCCCGACGGGATCATTCTTGATCTCGAAGATGCCGTTGCTCCGGACAAAAAGGATGAAGCCCGTTACCTTGTCAGGAACGCCCTTCGTGGTATCGATTTTTATGGAGTCGAACGTATGGTCCGTATCAACCAGGGAGAAAGAGGACTTGACGATCTGGATTTCATCATTCCCCACAATGTTAATCTTGTCCTTCTTCCGAAATGTGAAAATGCCGGACAGATTCATGATATGAATAAACGCATCGACCTGATCCGGAAAAAGCTGAAGCTGAAGAACCCGGTCTGGGTCATGCCGATCATTGAAAGTGCACTGGGTGTAGTTAACGCCTATGCCATCGCAAGCGCTGCAGAAAACGTGGTATCACTGGCCATCGGCCTTGAAGACTACACAGCCGATCTCGGAACCCGCCGGACCAAAGAGGGCACTGAATCGTTCCTGGCGAGAAGCATGGTGGTAAATGCCGCCCGGGCTGCAGGGATCCAGCCGATCGATTCGGTCTTTTCGGATGTCGGCGACATGGAAGGGCTCAAAGCGAATGTCCTTCAGTCGAAAGCGCTGGGATTTGACGGCATGGGTTGTATCCACCCGCGGCAGATCAGGGTCATCCATGAAAATTTCGCCCCGTCGCCAGATGAGGTCGAAAAGGCAAAGAAAATCGTCTTCGCCTTCCATAAGGCAACTGAACAGGGGCTTGGTGTTGTATCGCTCGGAACCAAGATGATCGATCCTCCGGTTGTGAAACGGGCCCTGAATACGATAAATCTTGCAATAAAAATGGGGAAACTGACAGAAAACTGGAGGGAAACGTATGAGCAAGTATGATAAACTCGTGACCAATGCTGCCGGGCGTGTCGTTCCGACAATCCTGAACGGAAAGCCGGCTGTTCCTTACATGGGCATAGGAAAATATAAACCGACTGGAAGAAAAGCAGCCCCGCTTATACCTACCTGCGCCGATTATCCTGACGACGGGAACAAGGTCGTTGCCGGACTGAAGGAAGCGCTTATAAAATCGGGATTGAAAGACGGTATGACGATCTCCACCCATCACCATTTCCGCAATGGCGACCTGGTAGCCAACCAGATCTTCGACATCGCAAAGGAACTTGGTGTGAAAGACCTGATGTGGTTTCCTTCCGCATCATTTCCCTGCCACGAGCCGATGACAAAATACCTGGAAGATGGCACCATCCATCACATCGAAGGAAGCATGAACGGTGCGCTCGGAAGATTTACGTCGAACGGGAAGATGAACGGGCTCGGTGTGCTCCGCTCCCATGGCGGCCGTTACCAGGCTGTTCAGGATGGCGATGTTCACATTGATATTGCAGTAATTGCTGCGCCGACTTCCGATCCTTTTGGAAATTCAAACGGCGTCAACGGTCCTGCCGCCTGCGGACTGCTTGGCTTTGCGCTGGCCGACAGCCAGTATGCCGACAAGGTGATCGTAGTAACAGATAACCTGGTTCCCTTTCCCTGCATCCCCTGGCAGATCCATGGAAATAATGTGGATTATGTGGTGGTGATGGACAAGATCGGGATCCCGGAGAAGATTGTCAGCGGAACTACAGAGGTGACTAAAAGCCCCGACCGTTTGCTGCTTGCAGAGTGGACCGCTCAATTCTGCGATGAAGCAGGGATCCTGAAAGATGGATTCTCCTTCCAGGCCGGGGCCGGTGGCACCGCCCTTTCGATCGGCATCTACTTTGCCGACATCCTCCGCGAACGCGGATGGAAAGCAAGGTTTGCACGCGGGGGCAGCAACAAGTACCTGGTTAAGATGCTTGAAGAAGGACTTGTCGATTATATCCTCGACGGTCAGACCTTCGACCTTGACGGGGTGCGTTCGATGCGCGAAAACCCGAACCATGTGAACACAAGCCCGTTCACTTCCTATAATTACCACGGGAAAGGGAACTTTGCGTCGCTCGTCGATGTAACCATTCTCGGCGCCACGGAAGTGGATGTACATTTTAATGCCAATGTTGTTACCCATTCCGACGGCTACCTGCTTCACGGCATCGGCGGATGGCAGAACTGCCTCTTTGCAAAATGCACCATCCTCCCGATTCCCCTGTTCCGCGACCGCATCCCGGTGATCCTCGACGAGGTGACCACCCTCTGCGGCCCGGGTGAACTGATCGACGTGATCGTTACCGAACGCGGTATTGCCATCAATCCGCGGAGAACCGATCTTATTGAAAAAATGAAGAACTCCACCCTGCCCATAAAAACTATCCATGAACTGAAAGCGGAAGCCGAGAAGATCTGCGGCGTTCCGGGCAAACCAAAATTCAGCGACGAGGTTGTTGCTGTCGTCAAATGGGTTGACGGCACCGTGCTTGACTCTATCAGAAGAGTGATCGTTTAAATCGCTCCGGATTGACCATACATCAGATACTCCTGAAATACTGGGGTTATTCTTCTTTCAGACCACTCCAGGAAGAGATCATCCAGTCGGTCCTCGACGGGAAGGATACCCTTGCCCTTTTGCCGACCGGTGGCGGAAAATCAATCACCTTCCAGGTTCCGGCTATGGCCAAAGATGGCTTGTGTCTGGTTATTACGCCGCTGATCTCGCTGATGCAGGACCAGGTTGCAAACCTGAAGAAAAAGTGGATCAAGGCGGCCGCCATCCATTCCGGGATGTTTGCGGCGGAAATCGACAGCACGCTGCACAATTGCCGTTACGGTGACAATAAATTCCTCTACATATCCCCCGAACGGCTCACCACCGAAAAGATGAGGGACGCACTGCGCCGTATCAAGGTCAATTTGATCGCCGTGGATGAATCGCATTGCGTTTCACAGTGGGGTTATGACTTCCGCCCGCCTTACCTCCGGATTGCAGAGATCAGGGAATATCTTCCATCGGTTCCCATTCTGGCACTTACAGCCACCGCAACACCAGAAGTGATAAAGGACATCCAGGAAAAACTTCATTTCCGCGGATTCAATGTCCTCAGGAAAAGCTTTGAACGGAGTAATCTTACCTATTTTGTTTTTAAGGAAGAAGACAAGCTGAAGCGAATCCTGAACATCATCCGGAAAGTTAAAGGGACCGGTATCATCTACGTCAGGAACCGGAGGCAGACGAAAGAGATCGCTTCCTTTCTCACAAAACAGGGGATCCAGGCAATCCATTATCACGCCGGGCTGGACCCGAAGGAACGTGAAAAAAACCAGCTTGCCTGGATGAAGGAGACCAAGCAGGTGATCGTCGCCACCAATGCCTTCGGAATGGGGATCGACAAGCCCAATGTGCGGTTTGTTATTCACATCGATCTTCCCGACAGCATCGAAGCTTATTTCCAGGAGGCCGGGCGTGCTGGCCGGGATGAGAAGCCGGCCTACGCTGTTCTTCTCTATGAACAGTCTGATATTCTTGAAGCAAAGAAAAACCTGGAAACCACATATCCTGAGCTGCAGAAGATCAGGGATGTTTACCAGGCCCTTGGAAACTACCTCCGGATCCCGGTCGGAAACGGGAAGGATTATTCAGCCGAATTTGATCTGAGTCTTTTCAGCGAACAATACAACTTCTCTTCCACAGTAGCTTATAATGCACTGAAATTCCTTGAAAAAGAGGGGTTCCTCTTCCTGGGCGATGCCGTTCACACTCCTTCAAGGATCCACATTAAAACAGACAGGGAATCACTTTATCGCTTCCAGATCGAAAATCCGTTTTTCGATCCTTTCATTAAAACACTTTTGAGATCATACAGCGGGATCTTTTCCGAGTTTGCCCCCATCCGTGAGGAAGAGATTGCACGGAGAACAGGCCTGACGCCCGATAAGGTTACAGAGTTCCTGGTAAAGCTGGCGAAACTCCAGGTCATCGACTACATTCCGCGGACCGATCTTCCCCGGATCATCTATACCGAAGACCGGGTTGAAAGCAAGGATATTTCAATATCAGCGGAATATTACAAAGACCGTTTTCGCGAGGCTGGCAAGCGTACGGATGCGATGATCCATTATGCAGAGTCCACACATAAATGCAGGAGCCAGTTGCTGCTGGCCTGGTTCGGGGAGAGCGAGGCCCGGCGCTGCGGGAAATGCGATGTCTGCATCGAACGCAACAAGATCGAACTGACCGACCTCGAATTCAATTCGATCTTAAAAGAAATAAAGCCAATTCTTAAAACAAAACCCTGTTCGCTGGAAGAACTGGTTGCAGCAGCAACATCGGTAAGTGAAGACAAACTGATCCGTGCTGTTCAATGGTTGCTTGATAATGAAAAAATCGAGATGAACCAGGAGCGGAAATATTTTTGGAGGTAATTGACATAAGACAAAAAGACATAAGTCATAAGACATACGACATACGTCATACGACATACGACATAAGACATAGGAATCACCACTTATGACTTATGACATATGACTTATGACAAAAAACCTGAAATCATAACCGTTTAGCCCAGTATGACCGAAATCAGCAAATTCCTCCTCTACGACGAACTCCCGCTTTGGTCGGCGCCGTTCGGAATGACACTGCTCGACACACTGCGGATAAGGAAAGGGATGAACATCCTGGATATCGGCAGCGGTGCCGGGTTTCCGATGCTGGAGATTGCAGAAAGGGCAGGGAACAGATGTACTGTTTATGGCGTCGATCCCTCGGAAGATTCGTTCGGGATGATCTCGGAAAAGATCAGTATAAAAAATATCCTTAACGCCATTATTAAAATAGGAGTTGCTGAAGAGCTGCCTTTCCCGGATCAGTTTTTCGATGCGGTGACGGCCAACAACGGAATGAACAATGTAGCCAATGAACGGAAGGCGTTGTCGGAATGTTTCAGGGTTATGAAGCCGGGAGCACAATTGGTCATTACCATGAACCTTCCTCATACGTTCGTTGAGTTTTATGAAGTGTTCGAAGAGATTTTGCAGGAGCAGCAGATGACCACTGAAGTTCTGAAACTGAAGCAACATATTAATGCTAAACGGAAACCTGTGGAATACTGGAAGGAATTGATCCTGGAAACAGGGTTTTTGATCCGTTCGATCAACGTGGATGGATTCAGGATGAAGTTGACGGATGGCACCGCTTTCCTTCATCATTCATTCATCCGTGCTGGATTCCGGGGACCATGGGAGGAGGTTACAAAGAAGAAGGAAGTATTCACAGCCATCGAAGAGCGGCTGAACGCTTTGGCTGCAAAAAACGGAGAACTGATCCTGTCAGTTCCTTTTGCCTGTTTCGATTGCACCAGATGACGCAAAAAAAGGGATACCCTGAACCGGGCATCCCTTCATTTCTTACTGCCTGATGATGAATTAAACTTTCAGGCTTTTGCTGGCCTTGAACTTGACAACCTTCCGGGCAGGAATCTTGATCTCCTTGCCGGTCTGAGGATTTCTGCCTTTTCTGGCAGCTTTCTGGTAGACCAGGAAGGTTCCGAACCCCACCAGTGAAATCTTCTGGCCTTTTCCCAATGTTTTTGTGGCAATCGTAACGATTGAATCCAGGGCGACCTTGGATTGAGCTTTTGTCAGCTTTGCACTTTTGGCAATGCTTTCAATCAGTTGGGCTTTGTTCATGTTTGCGATTTTTTAGGTTAACAAATAGAAGCTGCCGAAATTAGTAAAAAACAGCGGAAAAGTCAAGGATTTCTTACATTTACATTTTCACAAATTCAATGTCAATATTAACAATTTCATTTTATTTACGCGAAGATGTGGTAACCATTGCCCGGGAACTGCTGGGCAAAACCCTCTATACACAGTTTGACGGGATCCTGACCGGGGGCATCATTTCAGAGACGGAGGCCTACGCAGGTGCTACAGACCGGGCTTCCCACGCATACGGACACAAGCGGACAGACCGCACGGAAGTAATGTACAACCGCGGCGGCACCGCGTACATATATCTCTGTTACGGTGTTCACTCGCTTTTCAACGTCGTCACCAATGCAAAGGATATACCCCATGCCGTCCTGATCCGGGCCATCCAGCCAGTCACCGGCATTGAAACTATGCTATTACGCTCGGGGAAAGCCACAATCGACAAAAGCTTTGGGACCGGACCGGGCAAGGTTTCGAAACTCCTGGGAATTCATTATTCCGATACCGGAATGGACCTTACCGTGAAACCAGCTTCATTGGCAGGAAAAGGGATCTGGATAGAGGATGAGGGAAGGACAATAAATCCGGATTCAATCATCACCGGCCCCCGTTTCGGGGTGGAATATGCTGGAAAGGATGCGATGCTCCCCTACCGCTTCCGTACCTCGAAATAAAAAAAAAGTCCCGCGGGTGCGGGACTTTATGTAAAAGGATAAGACGGATCGGTTACTTTACTTTCTTCATTAATCCATCACCTGCCTTGAATTTTACGACTTTCTTTGCAGGAATCTTGATTTCTTTTCCATTCTGAGGATTTCTTCCCTTACGGGCAGCTCTTTTGGAAACAGAGAAAGAACCAAAACCAACCAGTGCTACTCTTTCACCCTTTGACATTGCCTTTGAGGTTGCTACAACGAAAGCTTCTAAAGCCCTCTTAGCTTCGGCTTTTGTCATTTTTGCATCGGAAGCAATAGCTTCGATCAACTGAGCTTTGTTCATTTTTCTTTTAATTTTTAGTTAATACTATATTCAAAACGCCTGCAAAGATAAGCCATCTAAAAATTTTGTCAAGACTTTTCCGCTGAAAACCATTGAAAATGTTAATAAATCGGATTTTTTGTTAATAACTCAGGCCTTGAAAGCCGTAACTGGCAAGACATTCAGACAAAATGCATTCCGTAACCCTTCAGAAAGTCCAGTAAATGCATGGCTTTCCGACCCGCAGGCTGAACCTCATTCAGAACGATAAATCCATTTTTAACAGCAATTTTAAGAAATGATTTTCCATCCGATAATACGGTACCTGGAATTGTTGAATGGTCCTGAATTTCTTTTCCGGCCCTGAAAATCTTTAAGGGGAATTGCGTTCCGTCAGCAGCGGTCAGTTCAGTAAACGCGCACGGATGCGGGCTCATTCCGCGGATAAAATTATAAACGACTTCAACCGTATTGTCCCAGTTGATCCGGCAGTCTTCCTTTTTTATCTTGGGTGCAGTCTTTAAGATTTCCGAGACAGATTCAACGGATTCCGACTGGGGGAACGCCTTTGCCGTTCCGGATACGATCGACTTTATCGTCTTTACAACAAGCCCGGCGCCGGTTTCCATCAGCCTGTCGTGAAGTTCACCGGCTGTCTCATCAGGATGTATCCTGAGAGCCTCCCGGAACAGGATGCTCCCGGTGTCGATCGCCTCCTCGATAAAGAATGTTGTGACCCCGGTTTCCTCCTCCCCGTTGATCAGCACCCAGTTGATCGGTGCTGCACCGCGGTACTGCGGAAGCAGCGAGGCATGCAGGTTGAATGTGCCCAAGGGCGGAACCGACCAGACCTCCCGGGGCAACATCCTGAACGCCACCACCACCTGGAGATCCGGTTCGAGTGAACGAAGCTGCCTGTGAAATGCAGGATCCTTCAGGTTCGCTGGCTGGAACAGGGGAATATCATGCATCAGCGCATATTCCTTGACCGGGGAAAACCGGACTTTCAATCCCCTGCCGGAAGGGCGATCCGGTGCGGTTACCACCCCGGCGATAAGATATCCTGCTTCAACCAGGCTGCGCAGGGAAGCCACCGCGATTTCCGGTGTTCCGTAAAAAAGGATGCGGGGATGTGTCTTCATTTTGCGGATAAAAAAAAAGCCTGTTTTCACAGGCAATATAGCTATTTTTTGAATCCAACGGAAAATGGTCCCTTCTATGGGGGAATTTATTTTGCAACGGGTCCGTTCAGCCTTGCAATGTATTTATCAATTTCCCTGGCTTCATTCGACCGGGGAAAATCGGTTTTGATCCTGGTATAGACCTTCAGGGCATCCTCTTTTTTACCTGCAATCTCGTATGTCATGCCTGCTTTCATCAGGAACAAGGGCGATGTCAGGTCGTTTTTCTTTTTATCTGCGGCTTTCATGTAATATTCTGCAGCCTTATCCGTATTGTTCAGCTCCATGTTGGCATCGCCCAGTGCGCCGAGCGCCATCGGGGCCACCAGCTCATCACTCGTGCTGAAATCGTTCAGCTGGTCGATGGCATTCTGGTATTCCCCCTTTTTCAGGTAGCAGATTCCGGCATAATAATGAGAAAGGTTGGCCGATTTCGTCATGCTGAACTGGTCGATGATATCCAGGAATCCAAGGTAGTTTCCGTCGCCCTTGAGGGCCTTGCTTACCGAATCCATTTCAAAATATTTTTCTGCCATGAACATCTGCGACTGGGCCTCTTTTTCCCGCGGGGCGATGTAAAGGCGCTTGAATCCGAAATAGCCGAGTACAACCACGATGATCGCGCCGACCACGATCAGGATGATCTTCTGGTTCTTCTCAATGAATTGCTCGGTTCTGCTAAATGCTTCCTCAACAGCTACGATCCTCTCCTCGGTTTTATCTACTTTTTTTGCCATACGGTTTTTGTGATTTGAGGTGCAAAATTATATTTTTTCTCGATACAATGGCATCTCACTCTGAATTTTTTACATTTGCTGCTCATTTCCACTGCCTTAAAAAATGAACCGTACCCAGGATCTGAGTTTGCAGACAAAGCAGCAGTTGCTTGCTTTCCTCACCGGTTTCATCTCGGAAAACAAGAAGAATAAATTTGAGGAAAATATTCTTCAGCGTACCAGGCACCTTACGCTGGTGCTCGAGGATATTTTTCAACCGCACAATGCCAGCGCCGTTCTCCGCACCTGCGACTGTTTCGGCGTGCAGGATGTTCATATCATCGAGAACAGCAACAAATACCAGGTCAACCCCGATGTAGCCCTCGGATCCTCAAAATGGCTCACCCTATATAAATATAGTACGGCTGAAAATAATACGGTTGCCTGTCTTCAAAGCCTTAGGGCAGCAGGTTACAGGATCGTCGCCACCACGCCCCACCAGAACGATCATACCCCGGAAGACCTTCCGCTGGATCAGAAGACCGCGCTGGTATTCGGTACCGAGCTGGAGGGACTGACAAAGGAGGCCATTGGCATGGCGGATGATTTTGTAAAGATCCCGATGTACGGATTTACCGAGAGTTTTAACATCTCGGTTTCCGCCGCCCTGCTGCTCAGAAGCGCCACCGAACGTATCCGCAATTCATCGATCCGGTGGCATCTTTCAGAAGAGGAAAACATCGACATCCGGATCGCATGGGCGAAAAATGTAGTGCGGAAATCAGAGATCCTGGAAAAGGAATTTCTGAGGAAATTAAAAATGTAACCTGTTCCGGTTCATCATTTTTTACTATTTTTGCAGTCCAGTAAGAAAAACCAATCAAACAAATAGTATATGGGAAAAGGAGATAAAAAATCACGAAGAGGAAAAATTGCAATCGGATCACATGGCGTAAGAAGGCCGCGCAGACAAAAAAAAGTAATTATCCCTTCAACCAAAGCACCTAAGGCAGCCCCCAAAAAGGCACAGGAGCCAAAGCCAAAGAAAGTTGTTGAAGTAGTAGTGGAAGAACAGGTAATCATCACTGAGCCTGTTGCAGTCAGTGAACCTGTTATAGTGTCTGAACCTGTTGCAGTTGCAGAACCGGTTGCAGAGGTTGTGACGCAGACTGAATTACCGCTGGAAGTTAAGCCCGCCAAAGCTGCTCCCAAAAAAGCTGCTGCAAAGAAAACAGCAGAGAAAGTTGTAAAGGAAGAAACCGGGGAAGCAAAGCCAAAGGTTGCAAAAGCAAAGAAGAAAACTGCTGAGCCGGCTAAGGAAAAAGAAAAACCGGCTGAAGAATAATCCTGGATACTCTTGTAAGAATAGTATTTTCTGTAAACGTCTGGCCGGATGAAACCTGTCAGGCGTTTTTGTTTTAATTGATATGCTGAAAAAACACTTCCCCGGCCTTACGGCCCTCCAAACGGAGCAACTGGATTCCCTAACAGGATTGCTGCGGCAATGGAATGAGAAGGTTAACCTGGTTTCACGAAAGGACATTGAAAACCTTCAGGTTCATCACATCCTGCATAGCCTTTCCATCGGAAAGTTCTTTTCGTTCAATCCCGGAACAAGGATCATGGATGCTGGAACCGGCGGAGGACTTCCGGGCCTGCCCCTTGCGATCATGTTCCCCGAGGTTGAATTTACGCTTGTCGATTCCATTGAAAAGAAGATCAGGGCGGTGGAGGAGATAAGGATGTCGCTCGGACTTGAAAATGTCAGACCCGTCAGGATGCGTTTTGAGGATATGAAAGAGACCTTTGATTTTATCACCGGAAGAGCCATCACGACATTGCCGGAACTCTACGGGATGCTTCGTGAAAAAATTTCCGGTCGCCGGATGCATGCGTTTCCAAATGGTCTTATCTATCTTAAAGGAGGCGATTTCGAAGAAGGGCTCAATATTCCGGGAACAGGGTATAAAATTTATCCGCTTTCAGATCATTTTGACGACCCCTGGTTTGAGACCAAAAAGGTGGTCCACCTTTACAAGTTATAACATCATCAATTACTGATATTCAAAAACATACAACAGACCAATCCGCTACCTGAAAAATATTCGTTGTCCATCTCGCAGATTTTTCAGTAATTAGCAGAAAATTTACCCTATTACAAATCCTAAAAAGGAAGAAATTATGGCCGAACACAAAAAGTACGTTCCGTTCGTCTCACCGGAGACCAACATGAAAGAATTTACCATTCGTGCCCTGATCATTGGCTTGTTTTTCGCCGTCATCCTCGGCGCAGCCAACGCATACCTCGGACTGAGGGCAGGCATGACCATCGCTGCAACCTATCCCGCTGCCGTTCTCGGGATGGCGATCCTGAAGCTTGTCAAAGGATCGATCCTGGAAGAGAACTTTGCACGTACCGTCGGTTCGATCGGTGAATCGGTTGCTGCAGGCGCCATCTTCACTTTACCCGCATTTTTCGTCTCCGGTATCTGGAGCGAATTTTTTACGTTCGGTCATTACATCACCTCCACATTGATCCTGATCGCAGGTGGTGTGCTCGGTATCATGTTCGTTGCACTGCTCCGCCGCGTAATGGTGGAAGATGCGGAACTTCCCTTCCCCGAGTCGGTGGCTGCTTCTGAAATTCACAAGGCAGGCCAGGCCGGCGCCGGCGGTTCAAGATTCCTTTTCACCGCCATGGGACTGGGCGGTCTGATCAAGATCCTTGGCGAACTGAAACTCTTCCAGTACCTCTGGGAAAAATTCGTCACATTCGGACAACAGACCATCACGGGAACCGTATTCCAGGGCAAGGGCGGAATGCTGCTGAGCTCACCCGGAGTCAGCCCCGCATACATGGGGGTTGGATACATTATCGGACCCAAGCTCGGTGCTCTGAACTTCAGCGGTGGTCTTCTTGCATGGGGACTGATGGCCCCGATGATCATGTACTTCCTCATTCCGAATGTTAACCTGACCGACTGGGCAACATTCCTTATGAGCAAGGACGCTTCGATGACCATGGACGCTGCCATGTCAAAAGTTTCTGATCCAAGCTACCAGATCGTTCAGATATGGAGATTCATCATCCGCCCGATCGCCATCGGCGGAATGCTCGTAAGCGCAGCATTTACGTTGTTCAAAATGCGTAAAAGCCTTTCCACCGGTATTGCCCGGTCTGTTAAGGACGTTAAGAAAGCGGCATCCGGGATAGATCACCATGTTCCCAGAAATGAAAAAGACATCAGTTTCGGCTGGATCATGATAGGAATCGCTGCCGTTGCCGCTCTCACTTTCTGTATCACTTATTTCATTTTTGATGCCGGCATCCTGATCAGTTTTGTTGCCGCAACCGTAATGATCATCCTCGCCTTCTTCTTTGCTTCTGTTTCAGGATACCTTGTCGGGATCATGGGATCAAGCAACAACCCGATCAGCGGTCTCACACTGACTGCGCTCGTTGTTACTGCATTGATCCTCGTAGCGCTTGGCGTTCAGAAGGAAGCAGGAGTCGCAACCGTGCTCGGGGTCGCTGCCATCGTTTGCGTAGCTGCAGCCGTTGCCGGTGAAATGCTCCAGGACCTGAAGGCAGGACATATCCTTGGCGGTACCCCCTGGAGAATGCAGGTGGGCGACATCCTCGGCGTGATCCTCGCAGGCGCTGTCATGTTTGTCGTTCTCGCTTACCTCAACGAGGGTGACATAGCAAGCGGCAAGAATCTGGGTTACCAGGGCGGTTTTGGCAGCAAAAACCTGCCGGCCCCGCAGGCCAGCCTGATGGCCATCCTTTCCCGCGGAATTGTCCAGGGACAGATGGCATGGCCCCTGATCATTGCAGGAATGCTGATGGGCACTGCTTTCATACTCATGCAGGTGAAAAGCCCGATGCTGGTCAGTGTCGGTATGTACCTCCCGATCGAAACTACCTTCGCCATCTTTGTAGGCGGACTCATCAAGGGACTTGTTGAAATGATCTCAGACAAAAGGAAACACAATCCGGCACAAAAGATCAGGATTGAAAACACCGGCGTACTGCTGGCATCCGGGCTTATCGCGGGCGAGGCCCTCATGGGGCTTGTCATCGCGATCTTCGCCGCCTTCAACATTTTCCTTTATAATTCCTTCAGCTTCTTTGATAATCCCACATTCTATATCAGTTTCATTGTGCTGGCGGTTATTGCATACGTACTAACACAAATCCCGTTGAAGAATGCAGGAAAGCCCGATGAACCGGCCCCTCCATCGGCGGGAATGTAAGGTTCTGAACGATTAACGGTAACATAAAGACCTCAAAGGTTCAGTGCAACCTTTGGGGTCTTATCTTTAAAAATGAGGACATTGAATTTTTTCGAACGCAGGAAGATCCTGAAAAAAGTAAACTACCTCGACCTTGTACCGGTCAGGCTGATGGAATACGAGCTCCTCGAGAACGGGAGGATCGATATCCTTCTGCCACGGTTCAGGAACAAGGTCTGGAAGCGGGCCCTGCAGCCCCGGTGGAAAGGTGAGCACATACGGATCCACTTTGATGTGATTGGTTCTGCCATCTGGCAGCAGATCGACGGCAGGCTGAACGTCCATGAAATTTGCAACCAGCTGCAGGCAGCCTATCCGGAGCAACTCAATCCCCCTGAAGAGACTGAAAAAAGGGTGACACAATTTCTTTCATTGCTTTACCGGGAGCGGTACATCTCATTCCGCGAGATCATGCGAGAAAAAAATCCTGCAGGAGGCAATTAATTTCTTAAATTTGGAGAGGAATCCAATCAACATTACACATATAATAAATGGAGGAAAGCAGATCATGAGCAAAGACATTCTCAACCTGGAGCCAAAGGCTCTGTGGAAAAATTTTTATGAACTGACGCAAATTCCGCGTCCTTCCAAGAAGGAAGCCAAAGTCCAGGCATTCGCCATTAATTTCGGTAAAAGCCTCGGGCTGGAAACCATCGTCGATGAGGTGGGCAATGTTATCATCCGGAAACCGGCCACGGCCGGCATGGAAAACCGCAAAGGAGTCATTTTCCAGGGGCACCTGGATATGGTGCCGCAGAAGAACAGCGACACAGCACATGACTTCGAAAAGGATCCCATCGATGCATGGATCGACGGTGAATGGGTCAAAGCTAAAGGAACGACGCTTGGTGCCGACAACGGCATGGGTGTTGCCGCAGCCATGGCCATCCTCGAATCAAAAGATATTCTCCACGGACCCGTTGAAGCCCTTTTCACCTGCGATGAAGAAACAGGCATGACCGGTGCATTCGGACTCAAGGCAGGTATGCTGAAAGGCGATATCCTGATGAACCTCGACTCGGAAGACGAAGGGGAACTGTACATCGGGTGTGCCGGCGGCACCAATGGCAATTTTCAGTTCACCTATTCGGAAGTTCCTGTAAACGCAGATACAGTTGCTTTCAAAGTGAGTGTTACGGGTCTTAAAGGCGGCCACAGCGGCGTGGATATTCACCTCGGACGTGGAAACTCAAACAAAGTTCTGTTCCGTTTCCTCTGGCATGCTGCCAGGAAACACGGCCTGCGTATCTCATCAGTGGATGGAGGTAGTTTACGGAATGCCATCCCGCGTGAGTCATTTGCCATCGTCACAGTGCCTGCAGCAATGAAGGATGAATTCCTCAAATGCCTGCCCGGTTTTGCTGATACGATCAGGAAAGAGCTTTCAGCAGTAGAACCCGATCTGAAGATGGAAGCCACCCCGGTGGACCTTCCCAAAACGCTGATCGATGAAAAAACCCAGCGCGGCCTTTTCAATGCCATTTACGGCTGCCCGAATGGGGTGATCAGGATGAGTAACGAAATGCCTGGTCTGGTGGAAACTTCCACCAACCTGGCCATCGTAAAATCAGAGAACGGTGTCATCCGTGTTATGTGCCTGTTGCGCAGCTCGGTTGATTCGGCCAAGCAGGACCTCGAGCACATGATGCAGAGCGTCTTCGAACTGGCCAGCGCCGAGGTCAAATTCGACGGACAATATCCTGGCTGGAAGCCGAACCCGGATTCACCGATACTGAAAGCCATGCAGGATATCTACAAGAAAAAATACGGGAATGTGCCCGAGATCAAAGCCATCCATGCCGGCCTCGAGTGCGGCCTTCTGGGCGGCGTCTATCCTCACTGGGATATGATCTCCTTCGGCCCTACGATCCGTTATCCTCACTCCCCGGACGAAAAGGTCAACATCGCCACGGTGCAGAAATTCTTCGATTTCCTTGTTGAAACCCTGAAGCAGGTTCCGGTGAAATAACCTTGAATAGCAGAAAAAGAAAGGCCTCTCGATGAGAGGCTTTTTTGTTACTTTTCACTGTTCACTGTTCACCGTTCACTTTTATCTGTTCTTCGCCATGACCTTCTGCTCCTGTGCATCATTCCCAGGCTGATGTTTTTCATCCATTGGCGTAACGAAGGCATCTTTGAATTCACGGGCCCTCAGGTGATCGCGGAACCAGATCGCTTCAGTCTTTGATGTGAATTTCCCGACAAAACAGCGCAGGATGCCGTCGTTACTTTTGCAGCTCATCACATCATTCAGGTTATTAAAGTGAGGCCTGATGAAGGAGAAGGCTCCGATCTGAACAGTGTAGTAAACCTTCTGTGCAGGCTCATTGAAGATGGATTCGACTTCAGCCAGAACTCCGCTCCGGTCCTTATGAGCACAATTCCGGAAGAAATCTACAGGCAGAACACGCAGTTCAAGAGTATCACCTTCATGGTAACGGTCAAGGTCAACTGAAGTTTCAGTTAAATTCAAAGCAGACAGGCTGATCCTGAATTCGGTCCTTCGGTTCATTTGGTGCTCCGCTTCAGTACAATGAACACCTGTGGAGCAATCGCAATTGTTTACGAGCCGGGTCTTTCCGTACCATTTGCTGGTGATTCTTGATGCGCTGATACCTTTGTTGACAACATAGCTCATGGCAGAGTTTGCCCGCCGTTGCGTCAGCCCCATATTGTATTCAAAGGACCCCCTGCAGTCGGCATGCGAGCCCATCTCAACCGTTACCGGCGTGCTGGTCATGATCCTGACCAGTTTGTTCAGTACCGGCACTGCATCGGACCGGATGAAGTATTTATCGAAGTCGTAATAGATATTGTCGACGGCATAGGTATGAATGGCACCGACCCTGTCAAGGAGAAGATCGCCGGAGATTTTTATTTCGTTACGGTTCCCAATGGTGTCGGTGCCGAATGGCAGGCAGTCGGAATAATATCCTGTCTTCATGGCCTTGACAAGGTACCGGTTCCCGGTTGCCAATTCAGAACTGAAACATCCGTTTGAGCCGGCCTTATGAACGACCACACGACCCTGATTCTCATCAAGAACAAAGACCGTGGCTTCGGCAACAGGTTCACTGCTGGCAAGGTCTTTCACACATCCTGAAACAGATACCAATGATTTTCCTGACTGAACAGTGGCAATTACCTGTTCCGGCTTTATTTCCTGCTTCGGTTCTTCGGCAGGTGGTTTCACTTCAGCGACTGCAGGCGCCGGGGCTGGAACAACATTTTCAACCGGCTTTGCCTCTTCCTTTGGAGGAGCCTGTTGTTCAGGCTTTACTTCTTCTTTTGGTTGCTCGACTGGCGGTTTCACTTCAGCAACAGCAGGCGCAGGGACTGAAACAACATTTTCCACCGGTTTTCCTTCTTCCTGTGGAGGAGCCTGCTGTTCCGGTTTCACTTCTTCTTTTGGTTGTTCAGCAGGAGGTTTCACTTCTGCGACAACAGGCGCCGGAACCGGAACTATATTTTCAGTTGGTTTAACCTCTTCTTTCGGTGCAGGCTGCTGCTCAGGTTTTACTTCTTCTTTGGGTTGCTCGACTGGCGGCTTTACTTCAGCGACAATAGGTGCCGGAGCAGGAACGATATTTTCAACCGGCTTTGCCTCTTCCTTTGGCGCAGCTTGTTGTTCAGGTTTTACTTCTTCTTTCGGCTGTTCAACAGGAGGTTTAACTTCTGCAATAGCAGGCGCGGGAACTGGAACTATATTCTCAATTGGCTTTACCTCTTCCTTTGGAGGAGCCTGCTGTTCAGGTTTTACCTCTTCTTTTGGCTGTTCAACAGGAGGCTTCACTTCAGCAACAGAAGGCGCAGGAACTGGAACTATATTTTCAGTTGGTTTAACCTCTTCTTTCGGTGCAGGCTGCTGCTCAGGTTTTATTTCTTCTTTGGGTTGCTCGACGGGCGGTTTTACTTCAGCAACAGCAGGCGCAGGAACTGAAACTATATTCTCAACCGGCTTTGCCTCTTCCTTTGGAGGAGCCTGCTGTTCAGATTTTACATCTTCTTTCGGCTGTTCAACTGGAGGTTTAACTTCTGCAACAGCAGGCGCAGGAACTGGAACTATATTCTCAACCGGCTTTGGCTCTTCCTTTGGAGGAGCCTTTTCCTCAGGTTTTACTTCTTCTTTTGGTTGCTCGACGGGCGGTTTTACTTCAGCAACAGCAGGCGCAGGAACTGGAACTATATTCTCAACCGGCTTTGCCTCTTCCTTTGGAGGAGCCTTTTGCTCAGGTTTTACCTCCTGTTTAGGTTGTTCAACTGGAGGTTTAACTTCCGCGATGGCTGGCGCCGGGGCAGGAACTGGTTTTTCTGCCGGCTTGGATTCTTCCTTTGGTGGAACATTTGCAGCAATCACCGGAAGCGCCGGGTACGTCACCTGTGGCAACGGACCAACGACACGGAAGCTGTAAATATCATCCTCTCCCCTGCCTCCGGGACGGTTTGCGCTGAAGAGTCCGATGGAATCGTTATTGTACATGGCAAGGGCAAAATCATCATAAGAGGAGTTGATGGGTTTGCCGAGGTTTTGCGGTAGCAGCCAAACGTTCCCGACTTTACGGGTCACAAAGATATCGAGCCCTCCGTACCCGGGATGACCATCCGACGCAAAATAGAGGTCACCGTTCATCGCCATGAACGGGAACAACTCATTTCCGAAAGTATTTACAATCGGACCCAGGTTGGATGGCGGGTTCCATACGGACCCGTCGCGCGAAGAAACATAAAGATCCATTCCTCCCTGGCCCCCGTCAACATCGGAAATAAAATAGAGTGAATTGCCATCCGGTGAAAGAGCAGGATAACCGACCGAATATTTGGGGTTGTTGAAAAAGAAGGGTTTCATCTTCGACCATTTGTCGCCGGTTTTTGTCGCCGTAAAGATTTTTAACTGGACGACTGGACCTTCAGTGGTTTCAGCCTTTTCTTTATCGGGAAATTTCTCGGTTCGGGTTATGAACACCTCATTCCCGTCCTCGCTGAAGGTTGCAGGTCCGTCATCCGAACCATTGGTGAACAGTTCCGGTACAGGCCTCGGCATCGTATAATCCCCGTAAAATTCCTCCTTCTGCTTTGGCCGGGCAAAAACCAGCTGCATGTATCCCTTTCCAAGCAGCTCATTCTTCTTCTTATCATCAGGAGACATGATCCTGTCGGTAACGAACATGATCCCGTCGTTGTAGAATATAGGGCCGAAATCGGTATTGCTTGAATTCAGGCTGCGTGCATTATTGACCTCGAACGCAAACGGCTTTTCATCCCATGCAATGGCACTGTCACAAAAACTGGCGTAGATCTTACCCCTCTGATCACCTGGCATAAGTGAATCGTATTTGAGGAAGATCTTTTTTGCGGCCTCATAATCCCCGCAGGCCCTGAGGGCTTTTGCATAGTAAAAATAGGTGAGCGGTTCGGTACGGCCGAGTTTGATGGCCTTTAAGTACCATGCCCGGGCATCCTGCATGTCATTCTCAAGGCGGTAGCAGTCTGCCATGAGCAATGTTGCCTCGGCTTTTGTCTTGGGATCGGCTTTCTGGATGAACTGATGCAGGATCTCGATGGCCTTGGTATAATTGAACTCTTCCATTTCGCTCCTGGCAGCCTTGATCTGCCCGAAGGCGGCTGTGAGCCATCCCGAAGCCGTCAGGAAAAGGAAAAGGAGAAAAATCTTCCGTGAAACAGTAAAAAAAAGGACCTGTGGAAATTTCATGAGATGCTTGGGAGAGTAGTGTTTCAAAAGATTATAGCGCAGATGGAGAATCTCCATGGTTTTTTTAACCAAAGTACAAACATGCCGGATACTCAATCAGTACAACAATTAAAAGAAACTAACTGGCTTTTGTTCATTAACCATGGTTCGCACGAGAAGGATACCCAGATTCTTCACCATTGTATACAGATTCAATCCTGCCTCAACCACGGATTGTGTGAAAATGTTCTAATAAATATTTAAATCGTCTTGCAGGATTTAAAAAAAATCGTAATTTTGCCGTCCCAAATTGATTTAAGATGACAAAGAGAACATTTCAGCCATCCAACCGCAAAAGAAAGAACAAACACGGCTTCCGTGAGCGGATGTCAAGCGCAAACGGACGGAAGGTATTGGCTTCCAGAAGGGCTAAAGGCAGGAAGAAACTGACTGTTTCAGACGAACCAATGGATCAGAAATAATTTTTTGATTTGATATCAAACAATTTTCTTAATTCATTTCAGGAAAGAAGGTAATTTCGCAATTATCTTCTTTTTTGTTTTGTGACATTTCACCCACAGCATTATGAAATGCCCATATAAACACTCTTTATAAGAAACCTGAATGTCAATAACGGCATTCCATGTGACCATTAAAATCAAAATTATTAACACATGAAAAACATCTCATTCAAGCAGATTGCCCCTTACCTTGTTGCAGTACTGCTCTTCATCGTGATCACATTTGCCTTTTTCAGTCCCCTGCTGGAAGGAAAACGCCTGTTCCAGAGCGATATCATGCAATACCAGGGAATGTCGAAAGAAATGACCGATTACCGGGGATCCACAGGGAATGAAACCCTCTGGACCAATTCCATGTTCGGCGGCATGCCTACCTACCAGATCGGCGTGAAATATACAGGTAACCTGATAGGATACCTCGACAAGATCTTTACCCTCGGACTGCCCCGTCCGGCGGATATGGTCTTCCTTTATTTCCTGGGATTCTTCTTTCTCCTGCTTGTGCTTAGAGTTAATCCCTGGTTGTCAATAGCAGGTTCAATTGCATTTGCATTTTCCTCTTTCCTCATTATCATAATCGATGTGGGACACAATTCACAGGCACATGCCATCGGCTATATTGCACCGGTCATCGCGGGGATCATTCTTACATTCCGGAAGAAATACCTCCTGGGAGGGATCATTACAGCCATCTTCCTTTCCCTTGAGCTCAAGGCAAACCACCCGCAGATCACCTACTACCTCGTTATGACCGCAGTTATCCTCGGGATATGCCAGCTCGTTGCAGCTTTGCGGGCAAAAGAATTTAAATCTTTCCTTATTTCCATTGCGGTTATCGCTGTTGCCGGCGGTTTTGCGCTTGCAACAAACATCACCAACCTATGGGCAACCTATGAATACGGGAATTATACCATCCGCGGAAAAACAGAACTTACATCCAACAAAGCAAACCGGACTTCAGGACTTGACAAGGACTATGCAACCCAGTGGAGTTACGGGAAGAGCGAGTCGATGACCCTGCTGATCCCTAATTTTTATGGCGGATCTAGCCAGAAGCTCAGCATGAATTCAAATACGGCTAAAGCACTCCGCGCAAACAATGTTCCGGAAGAAAACATCCAGGGATTTGTTAACCAGCACCTCCCGATGTACTGGGGGGCACAGCCTTTCACATCGGGACCGGTTTACGTGGGGGCGATCATTTTCTTCCTGTTCGTGCTTGGATTGCTGATTGTGAAAGGCCCCCTGAAATGGTGGCTGCTTGCAGCGACAGTTTTATCGATAATGCTGGCCTGGGGTCATAATTTCATGGCGCTGACGAATTTCTTCTTCAGCTATCTCCCCGGATACAATAAATTCCGGGCCGTGACCATGATCCTGGTGATCGCAGAGTTCACCATGCCATTGCTGGGCATGCTAGCTCTCAGGGAGTTTTTCGCAGGTCAGCAGGAGAGAAAAAAGCTGATGAAAAATCTCTTTATTGCAGCGGGGATTACAGGTGGTGTCGCCCTGATCTTCGCACTGGTTCCGGGGATGTTTCTTAATTATGTCGGGTCCGGGGATGCTTCCATGGCAAAGCAATCCGGGTTTCCCGACTGGCTGATGCAGGGCCTCCGGGATGACCGCCAGAGCCTGCTCCAGATGGATGCCTGGCGTACCGTGATCTTTATCGCACTCACCTGCGGAACCATGCTGGCCGCTATGTTCAACAAAATTAAAAATCCTGTTGCATACCTTATTATCGGAGCACTTGTCCTTGTGGATATGTACCCGGTCGCAAAGCGTTACCTGAACAGCGACAGCTTCAGGTCAAGGTCGGAGCTCGCAACACCATATCAGCCTTCCGCAGCAGACGAACAGATCTTACAGGACAAGACCCTTGACTACCGGGTTCTCAACCTGACACTCGATCCCTTTAATGATGCCAGCACCTCTTATTTCCATAAATCGATCGGTGGATATCATGGTGCCAAGCTTCGCCGTTACCAGGAGCTGATCGACAAAGGGATTGATTACGACATCCGGATTTTTGCACGGTCGATGCGGAACGACAGTACTCCGGTACTGAACATGTTAAATACGAAGTACATCATCGTCCCCGACAATAATCGCCAGCCGACAGTCTTCCCCAACCACAATGCCCTCGGAAATGCATGGTTTGTGCAGGGATATAAAATGGTGGAAAATGCCGATGCCGAGCTTGCAGCAGTGGCAAATTTTTCACCCCGCGACACCGCCATTATCAACAAAAAGTTTGCGGACGAACTGAACGGATTCACCCCGGGACGCGACAGTTCTGATTTCATCAGGATGTCATCGTATGCGCCGAATTATCTTGTGTACGCGTACAAATCAAAGAACGCCGGACTGGCTGTCTTCTCGGAGATCTATTACCCGAAAGGCTGGAACGCTTATGTTGACGGCAAGGTGATGCCGCATTTCCAGGTCAATTATGTTTTGAGAGGGATGATCCTTCCTGCCGGTGAGCACAACATTGAGTTCCGATTCGAACCGAAAGTATACGGCGTCGGAGAGAAAATTTCACTGGTCAGTTCCATCCTGCTGATCCTGCTTGTGGTCGGAGTTGCTGCAACATGGGGCTGGAAACAGGTTAAATCCGGCTCATGAAACGTGCGCTGATCATCACCTATTACTGGCCACCCAGTGGCGGAGCCGGTGTTCAGCGATGGCTTAAATTTGTAAAATACCTGCGCGAATACGGCTGGGAACCTGTGGTTTTTACGCCAGAGAACCCGGAATTTCCGGAATCCGACTCCTCCCTTTTCAAGGATATCCCTGAAAACCTTGATGTGATAAAATTCCCCATCTGGGAACCCTACAATGCCTACAAGCGCTTTCTCGGTCAAAAGAAAGAAGACAAGATCCAGGCAGGATTCCTTTCCGTGAAGAAGAAGAATCCATTGGCGGAAAACCTTTCCGTCTGGATTCGTGGAAACCTTTTCATTCCCGATGCACGGAAATTCTGGATAAAGCCTTCTGTTCGTTTCCTCTTAAATTACCTGAAGGATCATCCTGTTGATGCCATTGTGTCGACCGGTCCGCCTCACTCCATGCACCTGATCGCGCTGGGGCTGAAGAACAGGCTGAACATACCTTGGCTGGCCGATTTCAGGGATCCCTGGACAGGCATTGATTTCTATCACCAGCTGAAACTGACCCGGTGGGCGGATAAAAAACACCACCGGCTCGAACGGTCTGTTCTGTCCCGTGCCGACAGGATCTCCATCGTAAGCTGGAACTGGGCAAAAGATTTTAATGAGCTTTTCGCGAGAGACTATGAAGTGATCACAAACGGCTTTGATCCTGATGATTTCGCCATCGGGAAACCCGAAATTTCTTCTGCATTCGAACTGACCCATATCGGTTCGCTCAACAGGGACCGCAACCCTGACTTTCTCTGGGAGGTCCTTGCAGAACTATGCAATGAAAATAAAGATTTCAATCACGATCTCCGCCTGCGCTTCATCGGCAAATGCGACATCGCCCTGTTTGAAAGCCTTGAAAAGCATCAGCTTCTTGCAAGAACCGAACGGATCGATTATATGCCGCATGAAGAGGTGCTGAAAGCATCGGCATCCTCTCAGGTGCTCATGCTTCTGCTAAACAATACTCCCAATGTGCTGGGAATCGTTCCGGGAAAATTGTTTGAATACCTCGCCACCAGAAGGCCTGTTCTGTGCATCGGCACCACAGAAGGCGACAGCGCCAGGATCATTCGCGAGTCAAGAGCCGGTATCACCTGCGATTTCGGGGACAAGGCTGTGTTGAAGGAACAACTTCTCAATCTCTATTCGAAATACAGTCAGGGATTGTTGCAGGACCAGGAAGGTAATATCGATGCTTTCTCACGGAAAAGACTGACCGGCAGAATTGCTTCCTTGCTGGATGAAATAACCCCGCGGGAAGAATTAAAAGACTAATCTTACTATGAAAATCCTAAATATTGTCGGCGCACGTCCGAACTTCATCAAGATCGCACCCATCATGCGGGAGATGAAGAAATCGAAGATCCTCGAACCAGTCCTTGTGCATACCGGGCAGCATTACGACATCGAGATGTCGTCGAAATTTTTCGAGGAGCTGAACATCCCCGAACCCGATATCTCCCTTGAAGTCGGTTCAGATACGCATGCCAGACAGGTAGCCAAGATAATGGAACGGTTCGATGCTGTCTGTGATGAGCATAAGCCCGATGCGATCCTGGTGGTGGGCGACGTCAACTCGACAATGGCCTGTTCTTTGGTGGCGGCAAAAAAAGGGATCAAAATCATCCATGTGGAAGCCGGTATCCGGAGCTTCGACCGCACCATGCCTGAAGAGATCAACCGGCT
Source organism: Bacteroidota bacterium (assembly GCA_026391805.1). GTDB lineage: Bacteria > Bacteroidota > Bacteroidia > Bacteroidales > FEN-979 > FEN-979. The sequence goes on from JAPLDJ010000023.1 coordinate 143,391, forward strand.
GGTCACCGATTCCATTGCCGATCTGCTTCTGCCTCCTTCAAAAGATGCTGTGGAGAACCTCCTGAGAGAAGGCCACACCATGGAAAAGATCCGGATGGTTGGCAACATCATGATCGATACCCTCATGGAATCACAGCCGAAGATCAGGATGTCGGAAATCCTACAGACCCTCGGCATTGAAGAAAAGAAGTTTGTGGCGGTCACGCTCCACCGCCCCTCCAATGTTGATGATCCAACAGATTTTAAACGGATTCTTCTCGCCTTTACAGAGATCCAGAAACGGCTGCCGATTGTATTCCCGGTTCACCCGCGTACGCGTAAGATGCTTGAAACTCCTGAACTGAAGGAGATCGCCGCCGGAATGTCCAACCTGATTTTATGTGACCCGCTCGGATATTTTGATTTCGGGAAACTGGTGAAGGATTGCCGGATGGTCATCACCGACAGCGGCGGGATCCAGGAAGAATCGACCGTCTACGGAATACCCTGCATCACCATCCGCGAGAACACCGAACGGCCCATCACCATCTGGGAAGGAACCAACGAACTGGCCGGAACTGATACGGAAAAGATCATTGATTATGCAGGGAGAATCCTGGACGGGAAATGGAAAGCCGGCAAAATTCCTGAACTATGGGATGGCCATACGGCAGAAAGGATCATCCCCTGTATTGAAAACATGAAATGACAACGATCCTCTTTATTAAACCGGCAAATTACTCCTTCGCCAATAATGATCAGAAGATCCTGGAAAAGCATTTCCGGGTAAAAACTTTCCTGATCGGCCGGAAGAATGCAGGATTTCATTTTATCTGGAGGATCGCCAACCTTGTCGTTTTCATCCTGATCAATGCCCCGCGGGCAAGAGTCATGGTAACCTGGTTTGCCGATTACCATGCAGCAGTCATGGTATTTCTCGGGAAGATCTTCAACTGCAAAGTCGTCATAATTGCCGGCGGCCAGGAAGCCGTCTGCTATCCTGAATTGAAAAAAGGTGTCTATTACAAAAAGTTCAGGGCGTTTTTTGTGAAATATGCCCTCCGTCGTGCCGGTCTCATCCTGCCTAACCACCAGTCGCTGGTCTATCATGAGAATTTTTATTATGATCCTTCAGGAAAGAAAGACGGGATGAAACACTACATCCCGGATCTGAAAACCAAAATCATCGTTTTGCCGAATGGCATTGAGACGGATAAATTCTTTCGTGATCCTTCCATCCCAAAAGATCCGAACACCATTCTGACGGTCGGGACGATGAACGGGACCAACGATTTTATCAACAAGGGATTTGACCTCTTTATCGAACTCGCATCACGCAACCCCGACCTGAACTTCATCCTGATCGGGATAAAAAAACAGTTTCTTCCCTGGATTGAAGAACATCATCCCTGGAAGGAATTGAAAAACCTGAAGGTCATTTTCTCATTTTGTCCGCATGAGGTGCTTTTCCACAGTTACAACGAAGCCGGAGTCTTTGTCCAGGCATCCATAACCGAAGGAATGCCCAACACCCTTTGTGAAGCGATGCTGTGTGAATGCATTCCGGTCGGATCAAATGTGAACGGGATTCCCGATGCAATGGGCGATACAGGAATCATTGTCATGAAACGTGACATTGCGGAACTGGAATCGGCAGTGAGGAAGGCTGTCAAATTATCCTCCGGTCCGGCTGCCCGGAAATGGATCACCGGTCATTTCTCCTATGCTGATCGCGAAAAGAACCTCATCAGGATTCTGCAGGAAGAGTTCAGGATCAAATTATGAAAGATGAATTCTGATTTGTACTTCGTACTTTATCCCAGACTCTGGCTGTAGGTGTATTATCTTATAATATCCTTTCTTATGACTTTTTATTGTGATCCTGATTCAGATAAAAGGTTATTGCTGCACTGTATGCACTTTCTTTCTTTTTATTTTTTGCCATTTTTTCAAATTTCTTCCTCATGGTGGCATCGTTCAGCGCTGCGACAGCCAGTCTAACTGCTGCAGAAAACTGCATTTGAGCTGCTTTCTGTTTTTGACTCAGGGGAATTCCCCTTGGTGATAATACATATGCAGTTGTCTTATTGCCCCTTTTTCGGAAGACAAGGTTCCCAACTTTGCCCCGCAACCCTTGAGAAACAATGTTGTTATCAACTATTGCCATAATCTTTGATTTTGGAAAAAATAGTTATCTTACGTTTATCCTACGTTTATCTTACGTTTATTTTACGTTTATCCTACGTTATAGATTCATACAAAGATAATCCATCCTTTGGGCATTGTCAATAATGAATGAATTGTCTTAGCAGTAGTCTGCAAGGATTGAATTAAGAAAGATGAATTCTGATAAAAAATCGTAAACCGTAAATCGTAAATCGTAAATCGTAAATCCTAACTCACTCCACTCGTTCCCCTTTTTCCGAATACTTAACGACCGCTTTGCGCTTCCACCTTCCCGACAAGTAATAGGCATAATAAAAGATCAGCCCGGTAAACCACCCGATGGGGATCGACCACCAGACCCCGTGAACACCGATTGAAGGAATATTTGATAAAAGAACGGATATCGGGATCCTTACAACCCAGAGCGAGAAAAGACTGATGAACATGGGGATCATGGTATCGCCGGCGCCCCTCAGGACACCATTGAACACGAACATCGTCGAAAAAAGAAAATAGAAGATCCCGATCACGACCAGATAGCCACGCCCAAGTTCAATCACTGCAGGATCGTTCGTAAACATGTGCATCAGTCCGCGGGCAAAAAAGAGGATGAAGACTGAAATGACCAGGGTAAAGGCATTGGACATCAGGAAAGTCGCCTTGAGTCCGGCTTTCACCCTGTCCGTTTTATTGGCACCCATATTCTGTCCGACGAAGGTGGACAGGGCAATGGCAAAACTCATGGCCGGCATGGCCGCAAAATTGTCTATCCTTCCCGCCACGCTGTACGCGGCATTGGCATCGATGCCAAACCGGTCGACCACCCAGTATAATCCAATCATACCGGCAGCGACAAAGGTTTGCTGCAACCCGGTCGGGATTCCGATCCGGATGCTTTTGATGAAGATCGCCCGATCAAATTTCAGATCCCTGAATGAAAATTTTACCACTTTGTGATATCGGTTCAGGTAAAGGATCTGTGTGATGAATGCAAGTGCAATCGAGATCACCGTTGCCAGTGCCACACCCGGGACTCCCCAGTGAAAGACCGGTACAAAGATCAGGTCGAGGCCGATGTTGACAACCACCGAACCGATCAGGAAATAAAGCGGTGTTTTTGAATCGCCCAGCCCGCGAAGGATCGCGCTTGTACCATTGTATCCGAAGAGAAAGACAAGCCCTGCAAAGAAGATGTTCAGGAACACCTGTGCCTGTGGAATGATCTCAGGTGCAAGATCAATAAGCCGAAAAATGTACCCGCTCAGCAGGATCCCGACACCACTCATGATCAACGAAGTGAAGAAAAGGAAAATATAGAGGGTATTGATCGCTTTCCTGACCTTTTCCATGTCCTTTGCCCCGAAATATTGTGATACGACAATGGTAAATCCCATGGTGATCCCGATCAGGAATGACACAAGGAGAAAAATGACCGGGGCAGATGTTCCCACCGCAGCCAGCGCTTCCTTGCCGATAAATTTCCCTACCACGATGCTATCGACAACATTGTACAGTTGCTGGAAAATATTTCCCAGCAGCATCGGGATCGCAAATCTGAAGATCAGTCTGCCGGGATTTCCTGTAGTCAGGTCTTTCATCAGGGAATAAAATCGGTCGGCAAAGGTAGCGAAAAATCGGCCTTTATTCCGTACCTTTGCACAAACAGCAGTTCGTTCTATCGCTGCGCCAATGGCGCGGAGGAAAGTCGGGACAACAAAGAGCACCATACTTCCTAACGGGAAGGCTTTCCGGATATAAACGCCGGGGGGACAGAAAGTGCCACAGAAAATTACCGCCCACGGGAAACCGGGGGTAAGGGTGAAAACGCGAGGTAAGAGCTCACGATCCATGCAGGCGACTGCAGGAGGGGTAAACCTTATGGGTTGAAAGACCATGTATACCGGTTGTCAAGGGCTGCTCGCCCGATGCCGGGGGGTAGGTCGCTTAAGCCGGATGGCAACATCCGGTTCAGATAAATGATAGAACTCGACAGGATCCTGCTTACAGAACTGCTGTTTTTTTTATTCAAGACTGATTTCATGAAGATTGTTACCATTATTGGCGCGCGCCCCCAGTTTATCAAAGCCGCCACCGTCTCCCGTATGATCCGGCACGATCCGCATGTGAAAGAGATCCTGGTTCACACCGGCCAGCATTACGACACGAACATGTCGGATATTTTCTTTGAAGAACTGGATATCCCCCACCCCGATTTCAACCTCGAAGTCGGCTCAGGATCACATGCCAGCCAGACCGCCCGCATGCTGGAAGGCATCGAGGAGATCCTGATGCAGGAGAAGCCCGACTGGACGCTTGTTTTCGGCGACACGAATTCAACCCTGGCCGGCGCCGTTGTGGCCGCCAAACTCAACATCCCTCTTGCACATGTGGAAGCAGGGCTCAGATCCTTTAACAGGAGGATGCCCGAGGAGATCAACCGGATTGTGACCGACAGCATCTCCAACCTGCTCTTCGCCCCTACCCCGACCGCCGTCACCAACCTCGGAAATGAAGGTTTGTCGAAGATCACCATTTTCTCGGGCGATGTCATGTTCGACAGTGTTCTCTTCTATAAGGAGAAAATCACCGGGAATGAAGAAAAATACAGGGTCAGGGATCTGCCCGGGAAATTCCTGCTTGCAACGGTTCACCGTGCTGAAAATACCGATGATATTGAAAATCTGAAACGGTTGTTCCTGGCCTTTGCCGGATCAGGCCACGCTGTTGTCCTTCCGGTTCACCCCCGTACCCGTAAGATCATTACCGGCAACATCACCATCCCGGGAAATGTTATTCTTATCGATCCGGTCGGTTACCTCCAGATGCTCTGGCTCATCCTGAATTGCGAAAAAGTGCTGACCGATTCCGGCGGACTCCAGAAAGAGGCCTATTTCCTCGGGAAGCAGTGCATCACCCTCCGTACCGAAACCGAATGGGTGGAAACGCTGCATGACAACTGGAACACTGTCACCGGCACCGATCCCGGGAAAATATCGGATGCCATCGTGCTTACGGCACCGACTTCGCCTCAGAAGCTGCTATTCGGCGACGGCAATGCCGCGGCAATCATTGTCGGCAAACTGAAATCCGGCCTCTGATCTGCCTTCTGATCTCTGAATTCCGTTCGGAATTCAGATTTCGTTGTTCGATTAATCGGGTATTCATTTCCTCCGTTTTTTTGCACTTTATTTTGTTAATAAAATCCTTGATTTTCCTGATATTTTAATGCGGATTTATCCGGATATTTTTCGTACTTTTGTATTGGTTTAACTAATTTTAATTATTTGATTATGAATGACATAGAAAAAGACATCGCGAGTCAGAATTATACGGCGGAAAACATCACGGTTTTAGAGGGGTTGGAAGCGGTCAGAAAGCGGCCTGCGATGTACATCGGGGATGTTAATATCAGGGGATTGCATCACCTCGTTTATGAAGTTGTGGACAATTCAATCGATGAAGCCCTTGCAGGATACTGCAATAGAATTGACGTTATCGTACACGAAGATAATTCAGTCACCGTCACTGATAACGGTCGCGGGATCCCGACTGATTTTCATGAGAAGGAACAAAAATCGGCCCTCGAGGTTGTGATGACGGTACTTCACGCAGGCGGTAAATTCGACAAGGATACCTATAAAGTTTCCGGCGGACTCCACGGAGTGGGTGTTTCTGTTGTAAATGCCCTTTCGAAAACGCTTAGGGTTACGGTACACAGAGGAGGAAAGATCTTCCAGCAGGACTATGAGTACGGGAAGCCCATGTACCCGATCAAAACAGTCGGAGATACAGATAAGAACGGTACGATTGTGACCTTCAAGCCCGACAACTCCATCTTTATCACCGAACACTATGATATCGAGATCCTGACCTCCCGTTTGCGGGAGCTGGCTTATCTTAATAAAGGGATCACACTTACCATATTGGATGAACGTGAAAAAGATGATGAGGGACATTTTCTTTCCGAATCCTTCTTCTCAAAAGACGGTCTTCGGGATTTTATTGATTACCTTGATGCAAACCGGGAAAAACTGATGCCGGAACCCATCTACATTGAAGGTGAAAAGAACAACATCCCCATCGAGATCTCGATGCAGTACAACACCTCCTTCGCCGAAAACATACATTCCTACGTCAACAACATCAACACCCACGAAGGCGGAACACACCTGGCCGGGTTTCGCCGGGCGCTGACCCGCACCCTGAAAAGCTATGCCGACAAAACCGGCATGCTGTCAAAACTGAAGTTCGACATCAGCGGTGACGATTTCCGTGAAGGGCTCACGGCCATCATTTCCGTGAAAGTGCAGGAGCCACAGTTTGAAGGTCAAACAAAGACCAAACTTGGCAACAATGAAGTGATGGGTGTTGTCGATCAGCTGGTCAGTGAATTGCTCTCCTACTATCTTGAAGAACATCCGAAAGAAGCCAGGACCATTGTGAACAAGGTCATCCTGGCAGCTACAGCCCGGCACGCCGCACGTAAAGCACGCGAGCTGGTGCAGCGGAAAGGAGTTCTTGGTGGATCAGGCCTTCCCGGGAAGCTGGCCGATTGTTCGGAGCGCGATCCGAAGCTCTGCGAGATCTATCTTGTTGAGGGTGATTCCGCAGGCGGTACCGCCAAACAGGGACGCGACCGGAAGTTCCAGGCCATCCTTCCGTTGCGGGGAAAGATCCTCAACGTGGAAAAAGCAATGCAGTACAAAATCTTCGAAAGTGAAGAAATAAAGAATATCTTTACAGCACTAGGGGTAACCATCGGAACCGAAGAAGACAGCAAAGCACTAAACCTTGCCAAGTTACGTTATTACAAAATAATCATCATGACGGATGCCGATGTGGACGGCAGTCATATCTCAACGCTGATTCTGACTTTCTTTTTCAGGTATATGAAGGAATTGATCGAAAACGGGCATGTTTATATTGCAACACCTCCCCTCTACCTGATCAAAAAAGGTCAGACCGGCCGCTATTGCTGGACGGAAGAGGAACGGGCCCAGATCACACAGGAACTGAGCTCCAACGGGAAAGAAAGCAGCGTCCACATCCAGCGTTACAAAGGTCTCGGTGAGATGAATTCAGAGCAACTCTGGGATACTACCATGAATCCTGAATTCCGTACGCTCAGGCAGGTGACCATTGAAAACGGCACGGAAGCCGACAGGATCTTTTCGATGCTTATGGGGGACGACGTTCCGCTGCGCCGGGAATTCATTGAACGCAATGCAAAATATGCAAAAATCGATGTCTAATTCTCCCCAAAAACCATCCTATGAAGCAGAAAAAAGTCGGTTACATCCTTGGCGGAATATTCGTGCTGGTAATTATTGGCTATTTCATCTTCTCAAGGGATTCTAAGAGCGAACTGATTACAATCAGGGTAAACAAAGGGACCTTCCCGATCGAGGTTACCACTACCGGTGAGTTATTCGCAAAATCTTCCGAAAAGATACGTGGTCCACAGGGGCTGCCCCAAATGCAGATCTATTCCGTCAAGATACTAAAGCTTGTCCAGGAAGGAACCCGCGTCGATTCAGGGGCTTTCGTTGCAGCCCTCGACCAGAGCGAGATGACCTCAAAGATGAAGGAGATCGAGACCAACCGCGATAAAGCCCTCACCCAGCTGACGCAGCGCCAGATCGACAGTTCCCTGAACCTCCGCCGCCTCCGGGACGACCAGATCAACCTGACGTATGACCTGGAACAGAAAAAAACCATCCAGGAACAGTCGAAATATGAGCCCAAAGCCATCCAGCGCCAGGCTGAAATCGACGTGGAAAAGGCAGAGCGGGGAATGGAACAGGCACGGAAGAGCTACGGCCTGCAATACCAGAAAGAAGTAGCGAACATGGATGATGCCAATGCAACCTATTCCCAGGCTCAACGGAAACTGGAACAGATGCAGGAAAAGATCAAAATGTTTACCATTTTCGCACCCAAGAAGGGAATGGTGATCTACACAAGGAACTGGAACGGCCGCCAGCAGGAAGGATCAACCGTTGATACCTGGGGAGATTTCACGGTGGCCGAGCTGCCCGATCTCTCCAAAATGATCTCCAGAACTTACGTGAATGAAATCGATATCAGCAGGGTTAAAACCGGACAGGAAGTGCGCATCGGGATAGATGCATTCCCGGATAAAAAATTTACCGGGAAAGTCACCGAGGTGGCCAATGTCGGAGAGCAGCTTCCCAACACCAACGCCAAGGTGTTTGAGGTCAACATCCTGATCAACGAATTCGATTCTATTCTGAAGCCCGCAATGACCTCAAAGAACACCATCATCACCGCATCCATCCCCAATGTGATGTATGCCCCGATCGAAGCAGTCTTCAGCAACGACAGCATTTCATATGTATTTAAAAAGGATGGCGGCAGCATCATAAAGCAACAGGTGATCGCAGGACAAAGCAATAACAATGAGATCATCCTCAAAGCAGGTGTGAATGAAAATGATGAACTCCTGCTTCTCCCGCCTGAAAATGCCGAGAAAAAGAAACTTGTTCAGCTGTCTCCCCAGGAACTTAAAAAATTCGAAGAGATACCTGAAACCAAGAAAAATCCTGCAACAAATGTGAAAGCTGCGACTAAGAACACCAAACCCGGGGCTACCCGCTAAACCCAATGAGCCGTGTTCGAACGCTACATCTATATCCTGAATATCGCACTGGAAGCGGTGTTCCTCAATAAATTCCGCTCAATGCTGACAGCCCTCGGGATCATCTTCGGGGTTGCAGCAGTGATCGCCATGATGGCCATCGGGCGGGGCGCCCAGAAAGACATCCTCGACCAGATGAAACTGGTAGGAGTCAACAACATTGTCATCTCCTCAAAAACAGAAAAGAAAAGTTCCTCTGATAAAAGCAGCAACTCATCTTCATCGCAAAACCAATCCCAGAATCAGTCGGATTCAAAGCAGTCTTCCAAGTTTTCACCGGGTCTGACGTTGCTGGATGCCGTCAGCATTAAACAACTGATCCCGACCGTCGACAAGGTCTGCCCCGAAACCATCTATGAAGTCGATGTCATCAAGGATTCAAAGCGTTCTACGCTCAAACTTACCGGGACGAATCCCGATTTTTTCAGCGTCTTCAACCTGAATCTTGTCCAGGGCGAGATGTTCAACGAGGAACAACTGGTCGAAGGGAAACCTGTTTGCATCATAGGAAACACCATCAAATCCCATTTCTTCCCCAAGCAGAATCCCATCGGCAAGGAAATAAAATGCGGCCCGATCTGGCTCACGGTCATCGGCGTCCTGAGCAACCGGGAAGTGAACGAGCAGGCACTCGAGAACCTAGGGATCTCCGATTACAACAATACCATTTACACCCCGATCCAGACCCTCCTCCTCCGCTATAAAGACCGGTCGCTCGTGACCCGGAATACCTTGCAGGGCCAGGGTGGCTATTGGATGCGCGGATCCTATGTCGTTGACGAAGGGGATGCGGAAAAAAATTCCCGTAACCAGGTGGATAAAATCGTGGTGCAGATCAGGGAAAGCAAACAGGTCAAGCCCACGACAGAGGTCTTAAGACGAATGATGATTCGCCGCCACGCCGGTGTAGAAGACATCGAGATCAAGGTACCCGAACTCCTGCTGAAAAATGAAGAACGCACCCGGAATATCTTTAACATGGTACTGGGCGCCATTGCCAGCATTTCGCTTCTGATCGGAGGGATCGGGATCATGAACATTATGCTGGCCTCGGTGATGGAAAGGATCAAGGAGATCGGCATCCGCCAAGCCATCGGTGCAACAAAGCGCGACATCATCCTTCAGTTCCTTACCGAAGCTACCCTGATCTCCGTCACCGGCGGACTGATCGGCATCATCCTCGGGATCGTCCTTTCAAAACTGATCATGGGACTTACCAGTATCACAACGATTGTCTCCCCGCTATCGGTAATACTTTCATTCGGGGTTTCAGCAACGGTAGGAATCGCGTTCGGCTTCATGCCCGCGCGCCGTGCTTCACAGCAGGAACCCGTCGCCTCGCTCAGACACGAATAATGAAAACAGCTTGCTTATGAAGAGATCTTCCCTCATTAGCTTTATCCTGGCGCTGGCCTTGCTTGTTCCCTGCCAAACCACACTGGCGCAGAAGAAAGTGCGCAGGATGACACTCGATGAAGCCCTTTCACTGGCAAAAGCAAGGTCGATCAGGGCACTCATTGCCAAACAGCAGTTCCAGGTAAGTTTCTGGGAATACAGGTCGTTCAGGAGTTCTAATCTTCCGCAACTTTCCGCCGACGGCTATATACCGGATTTCAACCGTTACATCCAATCCTATACGAACCCCGACGGAACGAAAACCTACCTCCAGCAGCAATCGATCAATTATGCTGCAAATATGAGGCTCAGCCAGGAAATAGGAGTTACCGGCGGGAACATATCCCTTAACAGCGGGCTTACACGAACGGACAACCTCATTGATTCCACCACCACCTCCTACCTGAGCACCCCGATCTACATCAAGTATACCCAGCCGATCTTCAAATACAATCCTTATAAGTGGGATCGAAAGATCAAACCCCTGAAATATGACCAGGCAAAGCGGAAATACCTCGAAGACATTGAGGACATCAACATCATTACCACCAACTTCTTCTTTGCCATGCTGCAGGCCCAGGTTGAAAATAAGATCGCCCATGCAAACCTGAACAATTACGACACCCTCTATAAAATCACAAAAGGCAGGTTCCAGCTGGGACGGATTCCCCAGAACCAGTTACTGCAATATGAACTCAGTTTTTTGAGAGCCCAATTGGCCATTGAGAATTCAAAACTTTCACTGGATGATGCACTTTTCAATTTCAAGTCTTTTTTACGCATCCAGGAGGAGGATTCGATCATTCTGGAACCACCCGTCAACATGAAGTTCTTTACGGTAAGTCCGGTCAGGGCGATTGAAGAAGCATCCAACAACACTTCCACAGCAGAGGATTTCAAACGACAGCTCCTTGAAGCAGATATGAACGTGAACATGGTCAAAATGACCGGCCGGTTCGATGCCGATCTCTCGGCAGTATTCGGATACAACCAGACGGCCAGCACCATTTCTGAAGCATACAATAATCCACAGGACCTGGAGCAGGTGACGTTGTCGCTGAACCTCCCGATCCTCGACTGGGGTGTTGCACGGGGAAGGATCAAAATGGCTGAATCGCAGCGGGAGATCGTGAAAAACCAGGTCGAGCAGGGACTGATCGATTTCAAACAAGGTATCTACCGGGATGTGATGAAGTTCAACATGCAGAAATTTCAGCTTGAGATCGCCGCAAAAGCTGATACTGTCGCAAAAAAATCGTATCAGATCACCCAGGACAGGTATATGATCGGAAAAATCTCTGACTTCCAGGAAATCTATACGGCCCAGACCGAAACCGACAACCAGGAGAATTTATTTTACGCTGCCTTGCAGAATTACTGGCAGCGTTACTTTGGTTTGAGAAAAATGACCCTATATGATTTTCAACACCAGGCTCCGATCAATTTTAGCCTGGAGGACGTGAGGCCCTGAAGAAAATTCTTATCGATAATCTTTCTAAATAGTTTATATCTTTGCAGAAAATTTATTCATTCACTTTAAAATTCTGAAAAATGGCAGTATTAGTTGGAAAGAAAGCTCCGTTGTTCGAAGCGGTTGCAGTTACTAATGGCGGTGAATTTGTTGAAAATTTCTCCCTTCAGCAGTACATCGGGAAGAAACATGTAATCTTCTTCTTCTATCCCCTCGATTTTACCTTTGTTTGTCCTACGGAACTCCTGGCCTTCCAGGAAAAGCTCGCGGAATTTGAAAAACGCAACGTGGCTGTTGTAGGTTGTTCCATCGATTCCAAATATTCCCATTGGGCATGGTTGAATACCGAAAAGAAGAACGGGGGCATCAAAGGCGTGAAATACCCGATCGTTTCAGACCTTTCAAAAACCATCTCTGCAAATTATGATGTTCTGGCCGGAGAATGGATTTACGACGAAGACGGCACCCTTGAATTCGAGGGTGTACCGCAAGCATACCGCGGTTTGTTCCTCATCGACAAGCAGGGTATTGTCCGTCACCAGCTGGTCAACGATTTTCCGCTCGGACGCAGCATCGACGAGGTCATCCGAATGGTGGATGCGCTCCAGTTCTTCGAAGAGAACGGGGAAGTTTGTCCTGCCAACTGGCACAAAGGTGATGCTACGATGAAGGAAACTGCTGAAAGCGTTGCAGATTACCTCTCAAAACACTGAGGAAAATCATAGGGGTTTCCAGCGCTTGGCCTCCTCCCAGAATACATCCATTTCCGGGAGCGTCATTTCGCTGAGGGGTTTATGCAGTTTTTTGGCACTTTCCTCCAGGTACTGGAACCGTTGGATGAATTTCCGGTTGGTCCTTTCAAGGGCATCTTCCGGGTTTACATCAATGAACCTTGCATAATTGATGATCGCAAAGAGCAGGTCACCAAGTTCATCTTCCTTCTTGTCGTGATCTGCTCCTTTGCTGACCTCATCTTTTAATTCTTTCAGCTCTTCCATCACTTTATCCCAGACCTGTTCAGGTTTTTCCCAGTCAAACCCGACGCCGCTCGCCTTTTCCTGGATGCGGTATGCCTTGACAACGGCCGGCAGAGATTTCGGAACACCGGAAAGGACCGATTTATTCCCCTTCTCCTGAAGCTTTATTTTTTCCCAGTTATCATGGACCTCTTTCGCATCGGCCACTATCACATCCCCGAAGATATGGGGATGCCTGTGGATCAGCTTTTCAATAATATTATTCAATACGTCTTTAATATCAAAGGAGCCATTTTCAGAAGCAATCTTGGAATAGAATACAAGGTGGAGCATCAGGTCACCAAGTTCTTTTTTAATCCCGTCCATGTCTTTCTCCATGATAGAATCCGACAATTCATAGGTCTCCTCGATGGTAAGGTAACGCAAACTCTCCAGCGTCTGCTTCTTGTCCCAGGGACATTTTGCCCGCAGTTCATCCATGATCTCCAGCAATCTGCCAAAGGCAGCAACGCGCTCTTCCATTTTTATTTTTTTGCAAAAGTAAGGATTTATCGGATCGGACGTTTGATAAGGATGTTGCAAACCTTTCCCCTTGTGGAGAAATCATCCTAACTTTGCACCCCGAGAAAGTAAAAGATCCCTGATTTGAGAACTATTATCAATACGTGCATTTTATTCCGTCAAATTCTCATTTCACTGGTATTTCTTTTTCTCTTCGTACCGGTGGATTCAAGATCACAGGAGCACCGGCTTTTTACCTCCAACATGCTCATTGAAGGCCGGTTCGACTACGGGTTTCTTTATGCACAGCACCTTGAACTTGAACTCTTCAACAGCCACCTGCCCACTTTTGAGATCAATTTTCAAAAGGAGACCTATGGTAAACATAAATGGGAGCGGATTTATGGCTACCCGATCATCGGGGTAAGTTTTCTTTATACGGGATTGGGAAAATCGCCTTACCTGGGCGCTGCATACTCGGTCTTTCCCTTCATCGATTTCCCCCTGGTTCGGCATAAGAAATTCATGTTCAACTTCCGGTTCGGACTTGGAGTCGGATACCTGACAAAGAAATTCGACCGGCTGACAAACTATAAAAACCTGGCGATCGGCTCCCACCTGAATGCCTCTGCAAACCTCATGCTTGAAGCCCGGTACAAAGTAGCAGAACGCCTTACACTATCCCTTGGCATTGCGCTCCAGCACTTTTCCAATGGTTCACTGAAACTTCCCAATTACGGGCTCAACCTACCGGTGGTAAGTGCAGGTGTGGCCTATCGCCTGGCCCGCGAAAACAGGACCATCGGCGACCGGTACATCCCTCCCACAGAACCCTATTCTGCCGTGTTGCGGCACGTTATTGAATTTGATGCCGGGGCTTCCCTTGGATGGAAAAATATGCAGGCAGTTTACGGAGATAACTATTGGGTATATCATTTCTATGAGAACACCTTCTTCCCGGTGAAACGCAAGAGTAAATGGGGATTCGGCCTCGATCTTTCCTATGACCAGTCCCATGTTAAAATCCTCGAAAGCCAGGGAACGGAAGTCACAAATAAGATGAAGATCTTCCGTCCGGGGATCAATGGGGCTTATATGTTAGTCCTCTCTAAACTACAGTTTATCCTGAACCTTGGATGCTATCTGGGCGGAATGGAAAAGAGCAACGGACCGTTCTATGAAAAGCTCTCGTTCCAGTATAATTTCACAAAAGATTTCTTTGCCAGTGTCATGCTGAAAGTTCACTGGGGCCGTGCTGATTATATCGGCTGGGGATTGGGGTTACATCTTGAAAAATTTTATGGACATAAGACCATCAAATAAGAGCGTAAAATACCTGTGCATGGCAGGATTGGTCATATCGGCCATGGTTATCGGCATTTCATCCTGTTCGAAAACCGGGGCCGACTGTTTTACCAGTACCGGTGAAGTGACCCGTGAAGCAAGGCATGTCGATGATTTCGATACTATCATTGCCAATGAAAATGTAGATATCGTCATCACACAGGATACGGTGAACAGCCTGGAGGTGGAAGCAGGAACGAACATCATTCCGGGGATCACGACCGAAGTGGCCAACCGCGAGCTGACCATTGGCAATTCCAACAGGTGCAACTGGGTCCGCAGTTATGATAAACCATTGAAAGTCTATGTTCATGCAAAAAACCTGAGGAAGATCTATTATCTGTCTGCCGGGAATATAACATCCACAAATACCATTTCTTCCGGTACGCTGCTGGTCGATGTGTGGGGTGGATGCGGAGTCATCGAGTTGTATGTCGACCTTTACGAGGGCAAGTTCTATGAGCACATGGGAACAGCCGATATGATCATCCATGGAAGTGCCATGTTCTCATCCGTCGTGGCCGGTGATTTCGGGTTGCTGCAGTTAAAGGATATGAAAAGCGATTATGCCTATGTCGCGAATTCCGGTTCGAACGATTGTTATGTCCGTGCTGATAAATTCCTGGATGCCACCATCAGCTCCATCGGGAACATTTACTATACGGGAAATCCGGATTCGGTCCATTCCCAGATCATGGGAACCGGTCAGGTGATTCATTACTGATCAATAGGCGCGGGCGAAAATAACACGTCCTTCGGAAGGATTGCCGGAATAGACACATTTCCCTTTCTCGGGCGGATTATTCAGCGGGATAACGCGGATGGTCGCTTTCGTTTCTTCCTTGATCTTCTCTTCGGTTTCGGGCGTTCCATCCCAGTGTGCAGCGATAAATCCGCCGGTAGTGTCAAGCACCCGTTTGAACTCATCCCAGCTGTCGACGCGGAAGGTATTGTTTTCACGGAAATCCAGCGCCTTGTTGTAGAGGTTAGCCTGGATCTGGTACAGCAGGTGAACGATCTTGTTTTCAATATCGGTCATCTGGAAAGTCTCCTTCTCCAATGTATCCCTCCTGGCAATTTCAACGGTTCCCTGTTCGATGTCCCTAGGCCCGATGGTGATCCTCACAGGAACTCCCTTGAATTCATATTCGGCAAATTTCCAGCCGGGCTTTTGGGTATCCCTGTCGTCGTACTTTACAGATATTCCTTTGGCTTCCAATGCCTTTTTCAGCGGGAGCACCTTCTCTGAGATCAGGTTGAGCTGTTCCGGATTTTTAAAGACGGGAACGATAACGACCTGTATGGGCGCCAGTTTTGGAGGCAGGACTAGACCGTTGTCATCGGAATGCGACATGATGAGGGCACCCATCAGGCGTGTTGAAACACCCCATGAGGTCGCCCAGACATATTCGAGCTGGTTCTCCTTGCTAAGGAATTTCACGTCAAAGGCCTTGGCGAAATTCTCTCCGAGGAAATGCGAAGTTCCTGCCTGAAGTGCTTTCCCGTCCTGCATCAGGGCCTCGATGGCATAGGTATCGATGGCACCGGCAAAGCGTTCAGCCGGGCTCTTCGTCCCTTTTAAGACAGGGATAGCCATCCAGTTCTCGGCAAAGCTGGCATACACATTCAGCATGGTTTCAGCTTCCCGGATGGCTTCTTCCTTCGTTGCATGTGCCGTGTGGCCTTCCTGCCAGAGGAATTCGGTCGTGCGCAGGAAAAGTCGGGTCCTCATCTCCCAGCGAACAACATTGGCCCATTGGTTGATCAGGATCGGAAGATCGCGGTACGACTTGATCCAGTTCCGGTATGTATCCCAGATGATCGTCTCGGAGGTGGGCCTTACGATCAATTCTTCTTCCAACCTGGCATCCTCATCCACAATAACACCTTTTCCGTCCGGTGCAGCCTTCAGACGGTAATGGGTCACCACGGCACACTCCTTGGCAAAACCTTCCACATGGCTCGCTTCACGGCTGAAAAAGGATTTCGGAATGAAGAGCGGGAAATAGGCGTTGGAGTGGCCTGTATCCTTGAACATTTTATCAAGTGCAGCCTGGATCTTCTCCCAGATTGCATAGCCATAAGGCTTTATGACCATGCACCCGCGTACAGGAGAAGGCTCTGCCAGATCCGCCTTGATCACAAGATCGTTGTACCACTGTGAATAATTCTCGCTTCTTGTTGGAAAATCTTTAGCCATTTGCTGAGTATGGTATAATATTTGCTACTTTTTATGGTTCGTTTTAATGGTACAAAAGTAATAAAATAATCACCATCCGAAAGAAATACAACCATCCCAAATCATAGAAGGAGGCCATATTATGAAAAAGTCAATCATCTTCATCGTCCTGATCGCTGCAGCTCTTTTCGGTTGCAAATCACAGCAGAAGGCTACGACCTATACTTACGACGATGTTTATTCCTCCAGGAGTGATGTGCCGAAAACCACATCCAAACAAAAAATCCAGGACGAAGATCTTACCGGCGCAACGCAGATTGCTTCACCCGACAGCTCCGGCAGCCTTAATGCCCAATCGGCATTGTCAGGAACGGACCTGAGCGACAATTCCTATGCCGCAAGGATCAAGAATTTTCACCAGCAAAATCCAGGGGCGCCTTACAATGACGAATATTACACTTCATCCGCCGATTCCAGCAGTCCTGGTGGTTCATCACCGGATGTGAACGTGTACCTCGGCAGCAGCTGGGGAGCACCATCGTTCAGCTTCGGTGTTGGTTTCGGCTGGGGTGATCCTTACTGGGGATACCCCTATGACTGGTACTATCCGTATTCATGGTATTATCCTTATTATGGAGGATATCCTTATTATTGGGGATATCCTTATTCCTGGTACAATCCCTGGTACAATCCCTGCTGCTATTATGATTATCCTTATTATGGAAACGGGTATGGTGACAACCACTATAATGATAATTATTATTACGGCCAGAGAAGGACGCTCTCCTCAACCGATGGGGGCAGGAATTCCAGGGCCGCCACCGATGGCACTGCTTCCGGCGGAGGACAGGTAAGTAATCCGAGAACGGATGTATCTGCAGGAAAGTCGAACATCACGAGCGACCAGGGTAAATCAGGAAGAACAGATGTAACTGCCGGGAGGTCCAATATCACAACAGATCAGAATAAATCGGGAAGAACCAATACATCCACCTCTCCCGACAAGCAACGGTATACCTACACCCGCTCAACTCCCAACGGAAACTCGCGTGCTGTAAAAAATTACCCCGGAACCAGGAGCGCTTCAGACCGTTCATATGCCCAGCGGCAGCAATCAGCACCCCGATATTCCAAACCGGGAAGCGGGCAGGTTTCGCGTTCATCAGCTCCGCAGACCTACTCCTCACCTTCCTACAGGCAGCCCAAATCAAGCCAGGAGTACATCAATCCGCGCTCATCAGGCACAAGGGAAAACCCTGGAACCCGCTCAAACAGCAACCCATCCACCTCCGGCAAAAGGTACTCTTCACCCGGAAACAACAGCGGAGGCTACAGGTCATCCCCGGGTCAGTCGGGAAGCAACCACAGTTACAGCACACCACAAAGGTCAGGCTCATCTTCGGGATACTCTTCTCCTTCAAGGTCATCCAGTCCAAGTTATTCCTCCCCTTCAAGGTCGTCTAGTCCTGGTTATTCTGCACCATCAAGATCATCCGCTCCATCAGGAGGCAGCAGCGGTGGTAGCAGAAGCAGTGGCGGTAGCAGTGGCGGCGGAGGCGGAGGCGGTCACAGAAGATAACAGGACGAAACCGACAGTCTAACGAACTCATAAACCTGCATAAAATGAAACGATTCCTGATCATCATGATAATAATGGGGTCACTCCCCTCCTTATTTTCTCAGAATTCGACCGATGCTTTACGTTATTCCCGGATTATTTACGGAGGAACTGCCCGTTTCCAGGGACTGGAAGGAGCCTATGGCGCAGTGGGTGCCGATTTTTCGGCCGTTTCGACCAATCCCGCCGGACTCGGACTTTACAACAGCAATGAAGTTTCCTTTACCCCGCTGCTGAGGCTGGCCGATTCAAAAGCCGATTACAACGGTGAAACGAACCGGGATAATAAATTCAACGGGGGAATGGGAAGCCTCGGCATGGTCTTCAATATAAAGCCCCGCGCGCCCGGCGGATTCAAAAGTTTCAATATCGCCTTCGGCATGAACCGGCAGAACAATTTCTCAAACCAGGTTTATATCCAGGGCGTAAACAATAAGAATTCATTGCTTACGAGTTACGTTAATACCCTCAACAGCAGCTGGTATACCCCTAACGATATCAACAATCAATATCCCTTCGACATCGCTCTTGCATACAATACCGATCTGATCTTCCTGAGTGATTCGGCCAACCTGCTTTATGGCAATGATGCTCCGAATGGACACGTGATCCAGCAAAAATCCATCCGCTCTTCCGGCTCAATGAATGAGTTTGAAATTTCATTTGCAGGAAATTTTAACGACCGGTTGTACATCGGGGCCACCATCGGCATACCCCTGATCAGGTATTACGAAACCTCCAATTACCAGGAGATAAATAACGACACTTCAAAGGTGCATTATTTCCAGTCGATGAGCTTCGACCAGGAACTGCAGACCACCGGCACCGGGATCAACTTTAAATTGGGACTTATTTACAGGCCCGCAGATTGGATCAGGATTGGGGCTGCAATCCATACCCCGACCTATTACGGTTTCATGAGGGATAACTGGAACAGCACGATGACCGGTGAGTTCAGTGACAGAACCGGTACTTTTTCCAATACTTCGTCCTCCCCGCTGGGTTCTAATGATTACCAGCTGATGACGCCTTTCAGGGCGATCGGAAGCATTGCATTCATCATCGGCAATTTCGGGCTGATCAGCGGCGAATATGAATTTGTCAATTACTCACAGTCAAGATTCTACGGAAACACCATTACCGATAGCGTAAATAGTGACATCAAATACAAGTACGGTGTTCCTTTGAACTTAAGAGTGGGGACCGAATGGAGGATTGCGAAATTCCGGGTCCGCGGAGGATTCGGGTACTACGGAAGTCCTTACCAGTCCGGGATCAATACCGGAGAGATGTACTCTGCATCATTCGGTTTGGGGTACAGGGGAAAGCATTTGTTTATCGACCAGACCTATCACTGGTCGAAGATGACGGAAAACTATTACATGTATGATCCGTCCATGGTCAATCCTGCTGAGATCAGTACAACCGCATATTCGCTCATCACCACATTCGGCGTCCGGTTCTAAGGAAGATAGGGCTTGATCCTTTTCAGTCCCAGCCTGGCCTTCTGGTCCAGGCTGTTTTTATATTCCGTATTCTTCATTGAAAGGCACGACCGAAAACACTTTTCCGCTTCTGTGTAATTCTTTTTCTCTTCCTGGATCAGTCCGGACTGCAACGCTGCATTTGCCGCAAAATACCAGGACTGGTTCGCACCCTGCCTGATGGTGATCCCGAAACAGTCAAGCGCTTCTTTCATTTTCCCGGCCTGCTGGTAAATGCGGCCCAGCCTGTAGTTGTATTCCAGCTGGTCTTTCGGGGTTCTGAGCCTTTGTTTTGCATCCGGTTCCAGCATCACCGCAATGGCACGGTCAAAATAACCGCCATCAGAGAGCAACCGGGCCTTCAGCAGGAGAAGGTTCGGAGGTTCCCCCGATTTTGCTTCCCTGTTTGCCTGGACATCGGGTTCAACATACACGGCCCCGCGGGCCGGGATCTTCCCGATGTATTCCATGTACTTTGCTTCATTTCCTTTCAGCAGAAAGGTCCAGGCCAGTTTCTGATAGGCCGACTTAAGGTAATTTTTTCCCCTGAAGTTTTTAATGAAACGGATGAAATAAAGATCCGCGTCGGCATCCAGCCGGTTCAGTTTGTTCAGGCCGGTCATGTAATCCAGGTAATAAAACGGATACCCTCCTTCTTCAGTGCGAACCTGCTGAAGGTTCTCAATGGCCTCATCGGTCTTTCCTGCTTTTGCAAAAATGGATGCCCTTACAAAGGCCATCAGGGGATTCCCGTGCACAGGGAACGAGTTCGTCCTGCTGTCAAATTTCCGGAGGATCATAACGGCATTCTTTGAATCCTTCCCGAGGGTTGCATCGAGAAAAGCAAGGTAAAACAGGGATTCCACCCTGAGCATCTGAAAGGTCTCATCGTTCCCGGAGTAACCCGCCAGAAGTGACAATTCATCCAGCCCTTTCTGAACATTCCCCTCAAGTCCAAGGATCTTAAGGATCCAGGCATAGTTATCCGGGGTGATCCCGGCCAGCACATGGATCAGCCCGAGCCCTGAATTCTGTGGCAGGAAACCCGGGTTCAGCTTTGCGTTTTCTTTCAGATCGCCATACGCCTTGCTGACATCAAAAGCCGCTGATTTATATTCGCCGAACTTCATCCGGCAGATGGCAAACTGGATGCGCATGTTCCCGGAACAATAGCGGTACCAGGGAGATTCCTTCTTCCCTTTATCCAGGATATCAAGACGGGCATCGTTCGACTTGCGGAATTTTTCAAATGCCCCGGGCTCTTCCCCGATGAAAACTGTCAGAAAATCGATGTAGTTTTCCAGGTAAACCGGGATCAGGTTGGAAGGATTGTTTTTTTTCTCCTCCTGAAGTTGATTGGCCGCTTCTGAAAATTTAAGTGAAAGAATTGACCTGTAGGCTTCCCGGCAACCGGAGTTGAAGTCGTACTGGGCAAGAAGGAAAAGGGGTAAAAAGAAGAAAGCATTGAAAAGAAACCAATGTTTTCCGGTCAATGCTCTCCCGTTTCGGTGACTGTTATGCATTAATGCACAGCGTTGACAATGCCGTCATCAACAAGGATCCTTCCGCAATATTCGCACACGATGATCTTTTTGTGCATCCGGATATCGAGCTGATGCTGAGGGGGTATTTTGTTGAAGCAACCGCCGCAGGCATCCCGTTCGATCTGCACCACGGCAAGGCCGTTCCGTGCATTCTTCCGGATCCTCGTGTAGGCGGTGATCAGGCGGTCCTCAATGTACTTGCGGTTCATCTCGGATGACCGGGTCAGTTCATTTTCTTCTTTTTCCGTTTCTGCAACGATATCGTCCAGCTCATTTTTCTTGACATCCAGGTCGCCCTTACGATCAGCCAGAACCTGCTGGTAACGTCCGATCTCTTCTCCCTTCGCTTCCAGCGACTGCTGAAACTCGCGGATCCGTTTTTCAGCCAATTGAATTTCAAGACTCTGGATCTCAATCTCCTTGGTCAAAGAATCGTATTCGCGGTTATTCCTGACATTCATCTGCTGATCTTCATATTTCTTGATCATCGCCTGGGAATCCTTGATGGAAATTTTCTTCTCGCTGACCGATTTTTCCAGGGCAGCATTTTCCTGCAGGTAATTCTCAATACGGGTTTCCAGTCCGGCGATCTCATCTTCAAGATCCTGAACCTCAAGCGGAAGTTCTCCCCGGATGATCCGGATCTTGTCGACCTGTGAATCGATCTGCTGCAGGCTGTAAAGTGCAATGAGTTTTTTCTCAATAGTAACCTCGCCTGTATCTTCCTCAATTTTTACTATCGGTTTAGGCTTATGTTCAGCGGCGGCCTTATGGGCAGGAGGCTTAGGTGCTGTTTTCACTTCACCTTTTGCCGGAGTTTTTGCCACGACTTCTTTCTTTTCTGCCGGTTTCACAGCAGGTTTCGATGCAACTGGTTTTGCCGGAGCCGGTTTTGCCACAGGTTTCGATGCAACCGGTTTTGCCGGAGCCGGTTTTGTCACAGGTTTCGATGCAACCGGTTTTGCCGGAGCCGGTTTTGTTGCAGGTTTCGATGCAACCGGTTTTGCCGGAGCCAGCTTGGTTACAGGTTTCGAAGGTGCAGGTTTGGCAGCTGCTTTAGCTGGTGCAGGCTTGCTTACCGGTTTTGAGGCAATCTTTTTTACCGCGGGCTTTGAAGGTGCAGGTTTTGCTGCAACCGGTTTTTTAACGGCAGCCTTAGGAGCAGCAGGCTTGGGAGCTTCTTTTTTTACCACTTTCGCTTTGGCGGCTACAGGCTTCTTCTCAACTTTTTTATCCTTGGTGGCAGCCGGTTTTACAACTTTTGCAGGTGCTGATTTGGCAACATTTGTCTTTGTCGTTTTTGCCATAAATATGCTGAATTAATAATAGTGAACAGGGTTTGTATTGATTTCCGATTTTAGGATTGCAAAAGTAGGAAATTTTTTGATCAAAATGCCATAAATCAAATCTTTTGCGAACCTTTCGCTTTCATAATGACCGATATCCGCAAGGAAAAACCGGGTTGTCCCTTCAAAGAAATCATGGTATTTGAGATCCGCCGTCAGGAACACATCCGCGCCGGATCTTTTTGCCTCGGGGATCAGGAAGGCGCCGGAACCGCTGCAAACTGCAACTTTCCGAACAGTATTGCCGGTCAGTTCCGAGTGCCGCAGGACAGGCAGACCCATCAGCTGCTTAACCCGGCCGATAAATTCTGTTTCATCTGCTGCGGTATCCAGTTCTCCGGTCATGCCGCTGCCTGCAAATGCCGCCCTGTTTTCAAGGGGATAGATGTCATAAGCCACCTCCTCATAAGGATGGTTTTCAATCAAAGCGGAGATGATCTTCTTTTCCAGGTATCGGGGAAAGATCACCTCGATGCGGGTTTCCGGTTCAACGTGAACCTTGTTCTTTTCACCAACAAAAGGATTTGCTTCATCAGAAGCCCTGAATGTCCCGTGACCGGAAAGGTTGTAACTGCAGCAATCGTAGTTCCCGATATGTCCTGCGCCGGCATCGAACAATGCCTGCCTTACCCGGTCGGTATGTTCCAGAGGGCAGAAAGTAACCAGTTTCGAAAGTAATCCTTTTGCAGGTGAAAGGATGCTGCAGTTTTTCAATCCCAGCAGGTCACAAAGGTGTGCATTCAATCCGCGGACAGCATTGTCGAGGTTGGTATGCATAGCATAGATGGCAAGGTCGCTGCGAATGGCTTTTACGGCAAGCTTCTGCTCCGGATCTTCTCCCGTCAGCCGTTTGATCCCTTTGAAGATCATGGGATGATGCGAGATCACGAAGTCGCATTTCTTTTCAATGGCCTCATCCAGCACCTTCTCAGTAATATCAAGTGTGATCAGAATCTTTGATATTTCACCATCGGGTTCACCGATGATCAGACCCGAGTTGTCATATTCTTCCTGGAGTGCCAGCGGCGCGAACTGCTCCAGGAACTGCGTCAGTTCCCTTATCTTCATAATTATTCAGGATTTTATCAACGATCAAAAGTACAAAATCCGGCGCATTTTCAGATGCCCTGGATGTTGATATGTTGTTTGAAAGTATTCGCCCTTCATTCATTTTCAGGGCATATTATTTTCAACCTTTGACAAGGATTTTAACCCGCCGGAACGTCACTAATGAGAAGAGTAAGTTTTTTTATCCTTGAGAGAGAAACGGCCCTGGCCAACCTGATCAGGTACCGGCTGATGATGCAACAGGCAGAACACGTGCAGGTCTTCCCGGCTCTTTCAGAGTGCCTTTATTTCATGCAGAAACATTTTGTTCCTGATTTCATCATTGCCGACCTTGACCTGCCGGAAATGAACGGGAGCAGATTTCTGACAACGGTTAAAGAGTTATCAAACAGGATTCAGGTGGTCTTTCTTTCCGCGCATCCGGATGATGTACTTTTATCTCAGCTAATGGAAGAAGGTGCATCTGATTACATCTTTAAATCAGCGCAACGGGAAGAATGGATAAGGGAACTGATGAAAAACCTGGAATACCTTTCCAGAACGACAACCCCGGCAATTCAGGGTTAATTCCTCCATTATTTCCGGGTTCCTGTTGAAATTTCCGCTGAAGGCGGGTGTTGTCAGTACAATTTTTCTTATTTTAGCTTTTTTCTCAGGAATGAGGTTTCTACAACTGATTTTATTCCCGTTCGCGATTCTCTATGGGTTGATCATGCTGGTCAGGAACCTTCTTTACGACCTGCGGATCCTGCCTTCCGGGAGTTTCCCGGTTCCGGTGATCACCGTGGGGAACCTTTCATTTGGCGGAACCGGGAAAACACCACATGTGGAATACCTTATCCGGCTTCTGAGCCCCGGTTTCCTTACAGCCACTCTCAGCAGGGGTTACGGAAGGGACAGCAAAGGTTTCATTCTGGGTTCAATCAAATCAAATGTAAACCACATCGGGGATGAACCCCTTCAATATGTAAGAAAATTCCATACCATTAAAGTTGCCGTTGACGAAAACAGGGCAAGAGGCATACGCAAGCTGGTTGAGGAATTTCCTGATCTTGGCGTGGTACTGATGGATGACGGGTTCCAGCACCGCAGCGTCAAGCCGGGGCTTTCCATCCTTCTGACCGACTATCATCATCTTTATACGGAAGACCATGTTTTTCCGTCCGGGCGGTTGCGGGAATTCCGGTCCGGGGCAAAACGGGCGGACATCATCATCGTAACCAAAACATCAAAAGTATTTTCACCCATTTCCCGCAGGCGGATCTTTGACGAGATCCGGCCGAAGTCTTCACAGCATCTTTTTTTCTCCTATATCACCTATGGTTCTCCGGTTTCTTTTCTTGACGACGAGATCCCTGTAGCCATGCAGAAACCGACAAACATCCTTTTGTTCACCGGGATTGCAGATGATTACCCGCTCCAGGAAGAGGTCAGGAGAAGGTGTTCGTTCCTGACCGTCATAAAATTCCCTGATCATCACCAATATACGATGAAAGACCTGGAAAACATCAGGACACGGTTTGATGATCTTCCGACCCGGAAAAAAATCATCATTACGACCGAAAAGGATATGATGCGGCTGAAAACCCCGGAGATGAGTAATTTTTTAAAGAATCTTCCGTTATTTTACCTTCCCATTGAGGTCAACTTACATGAGAAAGACAAGGAGACATTTGACAAACTGATACTTGATTATGTTGGAAAAAATCAAAGAAACCGTTGACTTTTTAAAATCCCGGATATCGATCGGGCCGGAAATCGGAATCATCCTGGGAACGGGTCTTGGAGGTCTTGTCAACGAGATTGAAAAGCTTCACACCATTCCCTACGCAACCATACCCAATTTCCCGGTTTCCACGGTCGACGGCCATAACGGCCAGCTGATCTTCGGTAAAATGAGCGGGAAGAACATTGTAGCGATGCAGGGAAGGTTTCATTATTATGAAGGATATACCATGCAGGAAGTGGCATTCCCGGTGCGGGTCATGAAACTTCTCGGCATCCGGATCCTGATCGTTTCAAATGCCAGCGGCGGGGTGAACCCGGCCTTCGAAGTCGGCGACCTGATGATCATCGAAGACCACATCAACCTGATGAAGGACAACCCGCTCATCGGACGGAACGAGAATGAACTTGGCACCCGTTTCCCCGATATGGGCCATGCCTATGATGCAGACCTGATTGCAAAGGTATTCCGGATAGCCGAGAGCCATGATATTCATCTGAAGAAGGGAGTCTATGCTGCCGTGTCGGGACCGACCTTTGAAACCCCGGCAGAATACAGATACATACGAGCCATCGGCGCCGATGCCGTAGGAATGTCAACCATTCCCGAAGTCATCGCAGCCCGTCATATGGGATTGCGCTGCTTCGCTTTTTCCGTCATTTCCGACCTTGGCGTTCCCGGAAAGATCGTGGAGATCACACACAAGGATGTAATCCAGGCGGCCAGCAATGTTGAGCCGAAGATGACGATGATCCTGAAGGAGATGATCGGATCGCTCGACTAAAAATAGACGGGAATATTAATATCCAGCACTTTTACCTTCCAGTGCACGCCTATCCTGCACTTTTTCTGGTGGAACGGAATGAGCAGCACGCCGGCAGCAATGAGTGAGCCGCCGATAATCAGTGTATTTTGCTCGATGACCAGTTCATGATTGATAAGGTTGTTGAAAGAATCCAGAATAATATAACCTGCACCGGCAATCAATAACAGGTTTGTCATCAACTTGGGTAAATACGTCGGATGATAAACTGCCCCAATATCTGAAAGCGGTACCATTGTTCTTACACCAACGATAATGGCAGTGTCAGAACTGATCCAGAGATAATTCTTCAGGATCCTGTGATCCTTCCTGGTCTGAATCTTAATGTCATCCCCTGACCGGTATGCATATCTCCTGGATGTACCGATTTTTTCAACAACCAGCGTCTTCTGCTGGGCATAGCCAGCCAATGAAGCAGCCAGAAAAGCCAGAATAAAAATCCTCTTCATCATTGTAAGTAAACTCAATACGAAGATAATCATTTTTTCGGCACAATGACCCCACCCTGTCCTCCCCTTCAAGGGGAGGGTTGGGGAGGGATCATTCAGATAAAAAAGAGAATTGATTACATTTGTCCGGCTTATGAGGAAGTGGTTTACCGTTATATTTCTTACCCTTGTTCTCGTACGGTGCAATTACAATGAGGAGCAAAATGCTCCTTCAAAGGATGCAGGTATGAAAAAGCCTCCTATGGTTCATTCCCTTCCGCAGGCTAAAGAAAAACCAAGCAATCTTATACCCGCGAATCCTGCAATACATCCGGTAAATCATCCTGAAAAAAAGAAAAGAACAAAAAAACCCGGGACCATCATTGAACAAACTGCGCCTTCGCTGAAGCGAACCGTAGATACAACCCTGATCCGAAAACTGATGGAACTGGCCTGTGCCGGTCTTGAGATCGATCTCAGGGAGCCGGTCAACCGGGAGTATCTTTTTTCGCCTGTTGAGAATCCTGAGTTCTCCTCGATGATACAGCTGAGTCATGAAAGGGCGATCCGGATCAACTTTGATAACGACATCTTTGACAACACCGACCGTTATTACACCAACGGCATCCGGTTTGATTTCATCAGCCCGTTCCTTAAACAATTCCCGCTGTCGTGGCTGATGGTCCCGTATTGGGGAAACGGGATCAACTATTATGGTCTCTCGATCACCCAGAACATGTATACTCCTTACACAACGAAGGTCGGGGGAATTCATAATGGCGACCGGCCCTATGCCGCATGCCTGTTTGTGGGCAGTTCCAAGATTTCGAATGATCTTTCACACACATTCCGTCAGACCAGCGAAATTGACCTGGGCGTGATCGGCCCGTCATCCTACGGCGATTTTGTGCAGAAGTCGTTTCATACAAGTGTGCCGACGAACAATGAACCACTCGGCTGGGAATACCAGATCCAGAACGACCTGGTGCTGAATTATAACCTCGGTTATGAAAAGGGTATTGTGAGCATGCGGAACCTGGAGCTGAACCTGAATGCGAACGGCGCCCTGGGAACCCTTTATACCAATATGAGTGGAGGATTTCAATTCCGGACCGGGCTTTTTTATCCTTATTTCAGCCCTCCTTTGTTCTCCAGGAGAACAATAAATAAAGCAAAGGGTGAATCAAATTTCCAGGCCTATTTCTTCGTAACATCGATCGCGAAACTGGTGGGTTATGATGCAACGCTTGAAGGAGGCATGCTGAACAGATCGAGTGTTTACACGCTTGAACCTGATGAGATTTCCC
Organism: Bacteroidota bacterium; assembly: GCA_026391805.1. Lineage (GTDB taxonomy): Bacteria > Bacteroidota > Bacteroidia > Bacteroidales > FEN-979 > FEN-979. The sequence goes on from JAPLDJ010000023.1 coordinate 171,405, forward strand.
GGTTTGTGTACCAGGGTTCGGCAGGCCTTACGTTATCGTATGCCGGTTTCCGTCTCGACATCGAACAGTTCCTTTTAAGCCCTGAATTCCACACCGGCAGCTGGCACAAATGGGTCCACATCGGGGTCACCTTCGGCATGTGATTGTTGAAAAATAAATCCCGCGGCAACGGCTCGCCCCTCGCGAAAATGACCTACTTTTGAGGCATGGAAGAATTTAGTAACAATGCAATGGAACCGGGCAGCCCCGGAAGAGTCGTCCCGTCCTCCGGTCAAGGCCTGGTAAGAAGAAAACCAAGGAAAGCTCCGGTTCCGGACATGGCCTTCGAGCATGGTAAAGTTCCGCCGCAGGCCGTGGACCTGGAAGAGGCTGTGCTGGGCGCCATGATGCTCGAAAAAGACAAGCTTGGAGCTGTCATTGAACTGCTGAAGCCGGAGGTTTTTTATAAAACCGAGCACCAGTTAATCTTCGCTGCCATCATGCGTTTGTTCGCCCAGGTAAAACCGGTGGATATCCTGACGGTTACCGATGAACTCAGGCAATCCGGCGAACTGGAAATGGTGGGCGGTCCATACTATATTGCCATGCTGACCAACCGGGTCGCATCTTCCGCAAACATTGAATTTCATACAAGGATCATTCTTCAGAAACACATCCAGCGCGAGCTGATCCGCATTTCATCCGCCATCATAAAAGATGCTTTCGAAGACACCACCGACGTTTTTGACCTGCTGGACCGGGCCGAAAGCAGCCTGTTTACCGTCAGTGAGAGCAGTTTACGCAGGAATGTCAGGAGCATGCAGTCGCTGGTGAAGGAGGCTGTTGCTGAAATTGCAGCCGGCCGGGCCCACGAGGGTCACCTCCGCGGCGTTGGTTCGGGTTTTACAGATATCGACAGGATCACAGCCGGCTGGCAGCGGTCCGACCTGATCATCCTGGCTTCCCGGCCGGGGATGGGAAAAACAGCATTTGCGCTGACCATGGCGAGGAATATCGCTGTGGATTTCAAGAAACCGGTTGCCCTTTTCTCCCTTGAAATGTCGGGGGTTCAGCTGGTCACCCGTCTGATCGCCAGTGAAACGGAAATCAGTGCCGAAAAACTGAGGCGCGGCGACCTGGAAGAATATGAGTGGGAACAGCTCAACTCGCGGATAACCCCGCTCATCGATGCCCCGCTGTTTATTGATGATACCCCAGCCTTGACCATCTTCGAACTCCGGGCCAAGTGCAGAAGGATGAAAACGCAGCATAACATCGAAGTGGTCATCCTCGACTATCTTCAGCTCATGCAGGGGGCGCCGGAGCACAAGGGAAACCGTGAGCAGGAGATCAGCAATATTTCGCGGTCGCTGAAGGCACTGTCAAAGGAGCTTGATGTTCCGATTATCGCCCTGTCGCAGCTGAGCCGCGAAGTCGAAAAACGTCTCGTGAAGAAACCCATTCTTTCCGACCTTCGTGAATCCGGTTCAATTGAACAGGATGCCGACATGGTCCTTTTCATTTACCGTCCCGAATACTACAAACTGAATGAGGAAGATTACGAAGGCCCGGTTGAAGGGGTTGCGGAGATCAGCATTGCAAAGAACCGTAACGGCGCGACAAAGGATATCAAGCTGAAATTTATCGCCCGCTTTGCAAAATTCACGGACATGGAGGTCGATTACGCATCCATGAATACTATTTCCCCCAGTTCATCGTTCGAATCTCCGGCAAGGACCCGAACGGTCATGTCAAAAATGGATGATGACGACAGGAATGAACCTCAATTTTAAGCGGATCCGTTTTTTCTTCATGATTTTTTTGCTGTTCCTCATGCAGGGATTGCAAGCTGCATACCTGCTGATCCCCATGGACGAGACGCAGAAAAACCATTTGAAAGCCTATGGCATTGCCTACTGGATCCTGAAGCATGACGTTGAAGTGGATTGGCTGCTGAATTACCGGGGAGGGAGTTTCATGTCGCAGTATTCCAAGGCAACTGAAAATGAATGTGTGATCCGGGGCGTTTCCTTCGAGGTCCTCGCCGATGTTCAGGCATCTGCCATCCTGCAGGAGATTGCTGATCCGCAGGTCAACATGGAGAACATGAAACTGCATAAGGCTCCGAAGATCGCGGTTTATTCGCCAAAGAACAAGCTTCCGTGGGATGATGCTGTAACACTGGTACTGACCTATGCCGAAATCCCTTATGATGTGGTGTATGATGAGGAGATCATGTCGGGAGTATTACCGTTGTACAACTGGCTGCACCTCCATCATGAGGATTTTACCGGACAGTATGGCAAATTCTGGGCAGTTTACCGTAACTATCCCTGGTACCAGGAAGACGTAAGGGTGAATGAAGCCATTGCCACCAAGTTCGGGTTTTCAAAAGTTTCCCAGCTCAAGCTGTCGGTTGCGGAAAAGATCAGGGATTTCGTGGCCGGCGGAGGTTACATGTTTGCCATGTGTTCTGCTCCCGACAGTTATGACATTGCCCTTGCAGCCGAAAATGACGATATCTGTGATGTGATGTTCGACGGCGATCCGCCTGATCCGAATGCACAATCGAAGCTGGACTTCAACAAATGCTTTGCATTTGAGAATTTCAGGCTGGTCATGAACCCGAATGTCTATGCCAAATCAAACATCGACGTGACGGATACCCGCCCGCGGACGGTGAACGAGACCAATGACTTATTTACCCTTTTTGATTTTTCGGCCAAGTGGGATCCCGTGCCGACCATGCTCTGCCAGGATCACGAAGCCGTGATAAAGGGTTTCATGGGACAGACTACGGCGTTCAATGAAAAATTTGTGAAGAGTTCCATCACCATCATGGGAGAAAACAAGGGACTCGGGGAAGCCCGCTATGTTCATGGTGATTATGGAAAGGGGACCTTTACCTTTTTAGGCGGACATGATCCGGAGGATTACCAGCACCTGGTAGGCGATCCTCCTACCGATCTGAGCCTGCATCCGAACTCTCCCGGGTACCGGCTGATCCTGAACAACGTACTTTTTCCTGCTGCCAAGAAGGAAAAAAGGAAAACCTGAACGGATCAGTTTTTCAGCCAAAGCTTCCTTTTCAATACCTTGAACAGGGATTCATTGAAGGTATAGTAAAGCGTATCGGAGCAGCCGTCGCCTGTTACGAAATCGATGTATCCGCTGGGAACCTCCGCTGAAGGAACCTCCACGTCGATGATACCACCTACAATCCACGGACAGCTGAATGCATCCTGCAGCGTCCCGCGGATGGATGCATTGAACGAATAGCCCCGCGAGGATTGTCCGGAAATAGCGCCCGACACAAGAAAAACAATGCTCTGACCACCCGTCAGGGATGCAGCATCCGCTTTGTAACGGTTTGTCAGGTTGGCGAGGATTGCGCCCGGACCATAATATTTATTCATGTAACCGTATCTGACCGTATTTAAAAACACCATCTGGCCCTGGGGATTGATCCCTTCGTTGACAATGCTGTCGATTCCGGTGACAGTTCCGCGATCCTCAGAATAATAATCAAAAATGACCCGCGCGGAAATGCCGGTTTGAAGGATGTCTCCAGAAAGGTTCACCCGGATAACTCCGAAACGTTCCACGCTGTCAGGACATGGTACCCCGTAGAATGTAAAACGATATTGTCTTTTTGTTGAATCATAGGTTATTCCTGCTCCATCAATCGTTGCATGGCCTGTATTCTGCACCTCAGCATTCAGCCGAGATTTTATCAGCAGGTTAAAGATCGTGGAATAAGAACTTATGGAAAGGATCACATCGTTGGCCACATTCTTATCAGGCAACAGATCAAATGACTCGTTCTTTTTGCATGACTGTCCGAAAAAAAGAATTATCAGACCGAGCAGTAAGATTGCAGCTCTCTTCACAAAACCGTTGATTTCATACAAAGGTACCGATTTACTGTTATTTCCGGTCATAAATAAGATACGAATAGGAGAACCCGAGGCCTTCATCCGGAGGAAGATCTTCCCGGGAAACAAGATCCCATTCCTCAAAATTAATCTCAGGGAAGAAGACATCACCATCATATACTTTATGTACCCTTGTAAGGTACAACCGCTCAGTATGAGGCAGGAATTGCTGATACACCGAGGCCCCTCCTATAATAAAATTTTCCTCTCCTGTCATGCAATGATCCAATGCTTCACCGATTGAATAGACCACTGTACATCCCTCAAAGTTGTCTGAAGGGTTATCCGTTATCACAATGTTCTCACGATTTTTCAGCGGCCGGAAAGGCAATGAAAGATAGGTTTTTTTGCCCATGATGACCTTGTGGCCCGTTGTGATTTGCTTGAACCGTTTCAGGTCTTCCGGGATGTGCCAGAGCAGGTCATTGTTCTTCCCGATGGCATAATTTTCAGCGATGGCAACGATGATGGATATCATTTCGTGATCATTTGTTAAACAGCTATCTGCCCTTTGATGTGGGGATGTGCATGGTAACCAACAAGTGTGAAGTCCGAAAATGCGAAGTCCGAAATATTTTTGATGTCCGGGTTCAGTTTCATCTCAGGCGAAGGGTAAGGTGTACGTGTGAGCTGAAGCTTTACCTGTTCGATGTGGTTCAGGTAGATGTGGGCATCGCCGAGGGTATGGACAAACTGGCCCGGTTTCAGCCCTGTGACCTGTGCCATCATCATGGTCAGGAATGCATAGGATGCTATGTTGAAAGGCACGCCGAGGAATATGTCACAGCTCCGCTGGTACATCTGGCAGGACAGCTTATCTCCTGCCACATAAAACTGGAACAGGAGATGACACGGCGGAAGCGCCATTTTATCCAGTTCTCCCACATTCCATGCACTAACGATGTGCCTTCTCGAGTCGGGATTATTTTTTATCGATTCTATAACCCTGCTGATCTGGTCGACATGGGTGCCGTCGGGTTTCGGCCATGAACGCCACTGGTAGCCATAAACCGGGCCCAGTTCACCATCTGGCCCTGCCCATTCATCCCATATAGTTACACCATTTTCCTTCAGATATTGAATGTTCGTACTCCCCTTCAGGAACCAAAGTAGTTCGTGAAGGATCGATTTCAGGTGGAGTTTCTTCGTTGTAAGTAAAGGAAAACCCTGCTGCAGGTCAAACCGCATCTGGTAGCCGAAGACGCTGATGGTACCGGTCCCCGTCCGGTCATTTTTCCGGTAACCGGTTTTCATCACATGGTCAAGCAGGTCAAGGTATTGTTTCATTTACGGGTTACTGGTTACTGGTTACAGTTCACGATTAATGTTCAGGATTGACGGACGATTTCGACGGCTTTTGGATCGTGTTTGTACCTGAAGAAGATTGGGAACAGGATGCCGAGGATGAGTGCATAGGATGCAAATGTGATCCAGATGCTGGGCCAGTCCTTGACCCCGTCTTTGGTAAAAAGATCGACCACCCATCCGCTCAGCATTCCGCCGATGAATGCGCCGAACCCGTTGGTCATCAGCATGAACAGTCCCTGGGCGCTGGCCCTGATGTTGATTTCGGCCTCCTTTTCCACAAACAAGGATCCTGAAATATTGAAAAAATCGAACGCCATACCGTAGATGATCATCGAAAGAATGAGAAAGACAAAGCCGTTGCCGGGATTGCCAACGGCAAACAGCCCGAAACGGAACACCCAGGCAAAGATGCTCATAAGCATGACTTTTTTGATCCCGAACTTATACAAGAAAAAAGGAATCGTCAGGATGAAGAGGGTTTCCGATATCTGTGAGACGGACATCAGGATCCCGGGGTGCGTTACCGTGAAAGAATCCGGGAAGCGGGAAGCAAAGTCGAGCAGAAAAGGCTGGCCGAAAGTATTTGTGATCTGCAGGGCAGCCCCAAGGAAAAGAGCAAAGATGAAGAAGACGATCATCCTCCGCTTCCTGAACAATACCAAGGCATCCAGCCCGAACATGGACAGGGTTGATCTGGCCTTGTTCACTTTTGCAGGCGGGCATTTGGGCATCGTAAATGCGTAAATGCCAAGCACAAGCGATGCTACGGAACTGAAGTACAGCTGGGTGGCGCTTACTTTCCAGCCGGCCAGGTCGATGAGCCACATTGCAAGGATGAATCCGATCGTTCCCCATACACGAATGGGTGGAAACTCTTTCACCACCTTGTGTCCTTTCTGTTCAAGCACGATGTAAGAAACCGTATTGTTCAAAGCGATCGTAGGCATGTAGGCCAGTGAATTGAACAGCATGATCAGGTAGAGCATAGAAGGATCCGTTGTCCTCGAAGCCCAGAACAGCATAAAAGCTCCGACGATGTGGCAGGCTCCAAGGACCCTTTCGGCATTTATCCAGCGGTCAGCTACAATTCCAAGAAGTGTCGGCATGATCAAGGAAGCCAATCCCATCGTTGCATAAATTCTTCCAACTTCTCCCCCCGTAAAGTGAAGGGTATTGATCAGGTAACCACCCAGCGAGATCAGCCATGAACCCCAGACGAAAAACTGAAGGAAATTCAGAATAATAAGACGTAGTTTGATTCCCATAAGGATTTTCTTCTCGGTTAGTAAATATAAAAGTTAGTTAATGGTATGAAATGCTATTCCCGTTTCTTCAGTTCATCGCGGATCCTTGAGGCTTTTTCATACTCTTCATTCTCGACAGCCGATTGAAGCATCTGCTTCAGATCTTCTTCTGAATATTCCGTGAAGGAAGCCTCACCGGATGGTGGCATATCCTCCTGCAGTTCGTCCTGTTTTGAATTTTCCTGGTCTTCTTCCATCAAAATCCCTGCGGCAACCATGATGCTTTCATAGGTCCAGACCGGACAACCGAACCGCAGTGCAAGCGCGATGGCATCCGAGGTCCGTGAATCAATTTCAACTTCATGGGTTCCGTCGTAACAGACAAGGATCGCATAAAAGATACCCTCACTGAATTTATTGATCACAACCTCACGGAGTCCGATGCTGAAGGATTCGGCAAATGTTTTGAACAGGTCGTGTGTCAGCGGACGCGGGGTTTTGATCTTTTCCAGTTCGATGGCGATCGACTGTGCCTCAAATCCCCCGATGATGATAGGAAGCCTCCGCTTTCCCTCTTTCTCCCCAAGGATCAGCGCATAGGCCCCGCTCTGCGACTGACTGTAAGACATACCGATAATTTCCAGCCGGATTTTTTCCATTTTCACCTGTCAAAACCTTAGTACAAACCTACATGATTTTTCTCTAAGCGGCAAATAGTTAAGAAAAAATCTATGGGATTTAAAAAAAATTCTTAATACTTTTGCAGCGTTCCACACAGAAAAACAATTAAATACGTGCATATGAAGAAAATCAGTCTATTGTTGGCGGGCTTTGCATTGCCCGCCTTGTCGTTTGCCAGCGAGGCCGACCTGAAGATCCCGCAATTGTCGCCAAACCAGAACAACCTCCTGTTGTTCGGATTTGCCATTTGTGTATTGGGTATGTTGTTCGGTTATTACCAGTTCCTTAAAGTCAGGAAGCTGAAAGCCCATTCCTCGATGCTGGATGTAGCCAAAGTTATTTTTGAAACCTGTAAGACCTACCTGATCCAGCAGGGAAAATTCCTTGTTGTCCTTTTCCTCTTCATCGGGGCGTGTATTGCCTTTTATTTTGGAGGGCTTGAGCACAAACCATTTGGAGGAGTTCTTCTGATTCTCAGCTGGACCGTGATCGGTATCCTCGGATCATACAGTGTTGCATGGTTCGGCATCCGGATGAACACCCTCGCCAACAGCCGCATGGCTTTTGCCTCCCTCGAGCGCAAGCCCATCAAGCTGCTGAACATCCCGCTCGATTCAGGGATGAGCATCGGCGTTATGCTGGTTTGCGTGGAGCTGATCATGATGCTGATCATCCTGCTGTTTGTTCCGCGGGAATATGCCGGTGCCAGTTTTATCGGGTTTGCCATCGGGGAATCGCTGGGCGCTTCAGCCCTCCGTATTGCCGGCGGGATCTTCACCAAGATCGCCGATATTGGTTCCGACCTGATGAAAGTTGTTTTTAAGATCAAGGAAGATGACCCCAGGAATCCCGGTGTCATCGCCGACTGTACCGGCGACAATGCCGGCGACAGCGTTGGCCCGACCGCAGACGGTTTTGAAACTTACGGCGTAACCGGAGTCGCACTGATCTCCTTCATCGTGCTCGCAGTTTCAAGTGTTGAGAACCAGATGCAGCTTCTTACCTGGATCTTTGTCATGCGTATCCTGATGGTGGTCACATCCATCTCTGCATTTTATATCAACAAACTTCTGAGCCAGGCGCTCTACAGCAAGCAAGATGATCTCGATTTCGAGCGTCCGCTCACCAACCTGGTATGGATCACCTCCATTCTCTCGATCGTTGTCACCTTCATCGCAAGTTATTTTATGATCGGCGACATGGCCAACAACCTCTGGCTGACGCTCTCCATAATTATCAGTTGTGGTACGCTGGGCGCTGCCCTGATCCCGGAATTCACGAAGATCTTCACCAGTCCGAAATCAAAGCATGTCAATGAAGTTGTCACTGCCTCCAAAGAAGGCGGCGCCTCACTGAACATCCTATCCGGGCTTGTAGCCGGTAACTTCAGCGCTTTCTGGCAGGGCATTGTGTTCCTTGTCCTGATGTTCGTCTCTTATATGGCCAGTACACACGGCCTGGTTGCATTCATGGTATATCCTTCCATCTTTGCCTTTGGTCTGGTTGCCTTTGGATTCCTGGGCATGGGCCCTGTGACCATTGCGGTTGACAGTTACGGACCTGTGACCGACAATGCACAATCGGTTTATGAACTGTCGCTGATCGAAGAGAACATCGCGCAACATACGATTGATATCGAAAAGGAATTCGGTTTCAAGCCTGATTTCGAAAAGGCAAAACATTACCTGGAAGCCAACGACGGCGCGGGGAACACGTTCAAGGCAACGGCCAAGCCGGTACTGATCGGTACCGCAGTCGTCGGCGCCACAACCATGATCTTCTCCCTGATCCTGGTCATCACGAAACAGTTCCACATCAATCCCGAGCAGATCCTGAACATTCTGAATCCATTTACGATCCTTGGTTTCCTGATGGGAGGAGCGGTGATCTACTGGTTCACCGGCGCTTCGATCCAGGCGGTTACGACGGGCGCTTACCGTGCAGTTGAGTACATCAAGAAGAACATCCATCTTGACGAACATGCAGAAAAGAAGGCTTCGATCGAAACTTCCAAGGAGGTGGTAAAAATCTGTACCCAATATGCCCAGACGGGGATGATTAACATTTTCATCGCCATCTTTTCTTTTGCACTTGCCATTGCATTTTTATCCGGTTACCAGGATACCAGTTTCGCAGAGTTCAATCCTTTGCGCTACCCGGCTGCCTCCTTCTTTGTAAGCTACCTTATCTCCATTGCATTCTTCGGATTGTTCCAGGCTATTTTCATGGCCAATGCCGGCGGAGCATGGGACAATGCAAAGAAGGTTGTTGAAGTTGACATGAAGGAAAAGGGAACACCGCTGCATGATGCAACAGTAATCGGTGATACGGTTGGAGATCCTTTCAAGGACACCTCTTCGGTTGCCATGAACCCGATCATCAAGTTCACCACCCTGTTCGGGCTGCTGGCCATGGAGATCGCGATCTCACCGAACTTCTATGCCATCGCACCCTATATCGGGATTGTATTCTTCATCATTGCCCTTTACTTTGTATACCGTTCGTTCTTCAAGATGCGGATCCGGAAAGAAGCATAGCAATCTGTTCATTAAAGGTTGAAAAGAGGCCACCGCAATGGCCTCTTTTTTTATGTCCGTTTTTAAACTTTTGGTACATTTGCAGACACGCCAGACTAACCGAAAAAACCACATACCTCATGATCACGAACAATTTTGCAAGAAGACACAACGGACCCTTCGGAGACCAGGTCCCTGAAATGCTGAAGAAGATCGGTGTTAATTCACTCGATCAACTGATTGACGAAACCGTGCCGGCAACCATCCGGATGAAGGCTCCGCTGGATCTGCCGGAAGGTCTGAATGAATTCCTGTACCTCAATCATCTCCGGATGATCGGGGCCAAGAACAAGATCTTCAAAACCTTTATCGGATTAGGTTATTACAATACGATCACCCCCGGGGTGATCCTGCGGAACATTCTTGAAAACCCGGGATGGTATACCGCCTATACTCCTTACCAGGCTGAGATTTCCCAGGGACGTCTCGAAGCCCTTCTGAATTTCCAGACGATGGTCACCGACATGACCGGCATGCCGATTGCCAACGCCTCGCTCCTTGATGAAGGAACAGCCGCAGCCGAAGCCATGATCATGCTGTTCAACGGCCGTTCACGGGATGCCGTAAAACGGGAAGCCAACCAGTTTTTTGTTTCCATGGACCTTTTCCCCCAAAGCATTGATGTTATAAAAACACGTGCCATCCCGCTGGGAATCGAGCTGATCTTCGGGAAACACGAAGAATTTACATTTACCGACAAGGTGTTTGGTGCAGTGATCCAGTACCCGACCCAGTTTGGCGCCGTCAACGATTACAGGGAATTCACGGAGAAGGCCCACCAGGCCGGCGCTTCTGTTGCGGTTGCGGCAGATCTGCTCAGCCTTGCATTACTGACGCCTCCCGGCGAATGGGGCGCCGATGTCGTGTTCGGTTCCACACAGCGGTTCGGTATCCCGATGGGTTACGGCGGGCCGCATGCCGCCTATTTCGCAACAAAAGAAGATTACAAGCGCCAGATCCCGGGCAGGATCATCGGTGTTTCGGTGGATGCCAACGGGAACAGGGCGCTCAGGATGGCGCTTCAGACCCGCGAGCAGCACATCAAGCGGGAACGTGCAACATCAAACATCTGCACCTCGCAGGTGTTGCTGGCTGTTATGGCTGGCTTCTATGCCGCATGGCACGGGCCCCTGGGTATCCGCCAGATTGCCCGTCACATCAACATCCTTACCGGTGTTCTTGCACAGGAATTACAGAAAATCGGATACCGTAACCTGAATTCATATTTTGTCGATACCATTGCAATCCGGTTGCCGGAAGGCGCTCAAATTAAAACCATCAAGCAGGCAGCCCTGAAAAGCAAGATGAACTTCCGTTACATTGATGCCAAGACTGTCGGAATCAGCATTGATGAAACAACTTCGCTGGAAGACATCAACCTCATCCTTTCGATCTTCGCCCAGGCTAACATCAAGACTTTTGCTGCCTTTGTCTGCGATCCGAAAGAATGTGAGAAGATCACCACGATACCGGATAATCTTACACGTACATCTTCCTATCTGACGCATAAAGTCTTCAATTCATATCATTCCGAAACGGAGATGATGCGTTACATGAAGAAACTTGAGATCAAGGACCTGTCGCTGAACCGTTCCATGATCCCGCTGGGATCCTGCACCATGAAACTGAATGCAGCAGCCGAGCTGTTCCACCTCAGCTGGCCGGAATTCGGGGCCATCCACCCGTTTGTTCCGAAAAACCAGGCCGAAGGGTACCAGTACCTGATCCATGAGCTTGAAAAAGATCTTTGCACGATCACTGGTTTTGAAGGTGTTTCCTTTATGCCCAATTCCGGCGCAGCAGGCGAGTATGCAGGACTGATGCTGATCCGCCAGTACCATCTCAACCGGAACGACGGGCACCGCGACATCTGCCTTATCCCCTCTTCCGCGCACGGGACCAATCCTGCAAGTTGTGTGATGGCGGGGATGAAAGTGGTAGTGGTGATCTGCGATGACAAGGGAAACATCGATCTTCCGGATCTTAAAGCCAAAGCAGAACAATACAAAGACTCTCTTGCTGCATTGATGGTAACATATCCTTCAACACACGGAGTTTTCGAAGAGGAAATACTGGACATTGTGAAAGTGATCCACGATAACGGCGGACAGGTATACATGGATGGCGCCAACATGAACGCCCAGGTGGGACTGACCAACCCGGGTATCATTGGCGCCGATGTCTGCCATCTGAACCTGCATAAAACCTTTGCTATTCCACATGGTGGCGGCGGTCCGGGTGAAGGCCCGATTGCAGTTGCAAAACACCTTGTTCCTTTCCTTCCGAAGCATGTCTTTGTTGAGACCGGCGGCGATTCAGGGATCACAGCCGTTGCATCTGCACCTTACGGAAGCGCCATGATCCTCCCGATTTCCTATGGCTATATAAAAATGATGGGCGGCAAGGGACTGACGGAAGCCACGCGTTATGCCATCCTGAATGCCAATTACCTGAAATCATGCCTTGAACCTTATTACCCGATCCTCTATTCAGGCAGTAAAGGACGCTGCGCCCACGAAATGATCGTCGACTGCAACGGCATTGCCAAAACCTCCGGCATTGGCGCCATCGACATCGCCAAACGGCTGATGGATTACGGCTTCCACGCTCCTACTGTAGCCTTCCCGGTTCACGGAACGCTGATGGTAGAGCCAACCGAAAGCGAGCCCTATTACGAACTAAACCGGCTTGTGGATGCCATGGTTTCCATCCGGAAAGAGATTGATGAGATCGTTGAAGGAAAAGCGGATAAAACAGTGAATGTGATCATGAAGGCGCCGCACACTGCACAGATGGTTACGGCTGATGAATGGACACTCCCCTATTCGCGGCAGAAAGCTGCTTTCCCGATGCCCTGGTCGACAGAGGATAAGTACTGGCCAACTGTAACAAGGATAGACGATGCTTTCGGCGACCGGAACCTGGTTTGCAGATGTGATTGACCAAAAGCCCCGATAATTGCTGAGCGGAATTTGTAATTCCGCTCTTTTTTTTGCCGGATTTCAAATCCGACTATATTCTGAAGCGGCATTACAAATCGCTTAGCTTTATTGAAACATTGAGTTTCTTCAGTTGAAATGGAAAAAGAAGTAGGCGACGGCAGCCCACTCTTTTTTAATCCCTTTTGCATAGCCGATGGTGCTGTGGCTGCTGTTTTCCACCGTTCCATCATCCCTGATATAGCCGATCGTACTGTGGCTGCTGTTCTCTACCGTACCATCATTTCTGACATAACCAACCGTTGAATGGCTGCTGTTTTCGATGGTCCCGTCGTCACGGATATAACCAATCGTTGAGTGGCTGCTGTTTTCAATCGTGCCATCGTCCCTGATATAGCCGACGGTCGAGTGGCTGCTGTTTTCAATGGTACCATCATTTCTGATATATCCGGTTGTGCTGTGGCTTTCCGATTCGAGGGTCTGTGCCTGGGTGAATGCAATGCTGAGGAAAGAAACAACTATTAAAAGGAATTTTTTCATGGAATGATTTCTTTGAAGTTAAGCGAAGTGGTATTTCTGATTTTTTTGATATAGAATCTTGAACATGATTTCACCAATGTAATATTTTGGACTAAAGTCCAATGATTATTTTGATTCAATTACCCTGGACTTAAGTCCGGGGCAATTCAAGAGAATTCCTTCACGGGCTTTAGCCCAAAACTTTGCTAAATTCAATCCAATAAACGATTCATGAATCGCCCCTACACCGAATTACACCTATTCCTTAATAAATTTTGCCGTCATGTTGCTCTCCCCACTCCGGACCTTCACAAAATAAATTCCATCGGGAAGATCTCCCAGGTCCAACTCTGTTCTTTTCTTTAACAGAGGTTTTTGAAGGAGCATTTTCCCCTGGGCATTATAAATATCAGTCTCTGTTTGATTCAGATCCGCTGACGCGGGAAGATCAAGTATGACCTTATCCGTTGCAGGATTCGGATATACTCTGAACGATTCCGGCTGATCCCGGTTCACAATTCCGAATGGAATACCCGGATTGAACTCCCAAAGATCTGCCAATACTCCAACTGCATTACGTCCATTCCCAATAAAAGCTTTATCGCTGAATGAAAAGGTGAAGCAAGCCGTGCGTTCCGGAAGATCCAATGGAACGTTGATCAGATTCCAGGAATTTGTGGCCGGATGATATCCCCACACATCATGAAAATATTGTGTATTATCGGTACCGAAGCAAACATACGCTGTATTATCAGCAACAAAACAGTTTGCAGCGCGAGGAGCACCGGGGAATCCGGCTAAGCCCGACCATGTATTGGTAACAGGATTATATTTCCAGAAATCTGTTTCCTGTGTATATGTAGATGAGAATCCTAAACCAAAATATCCCATTCCTCCAATTGAAAAGGAAGTTCCCCATGCCCTTTTCCCGCCGGGAAAATCAGCCTTCTGTTTCCAGGTATCAGTTGCCGGATTGTACATCCACATATCGTATAAATAATCGTTTCCCTGATAATGGGATCCCGCCACGACAAAGGCACTGTCGCCGATTACGAAGCAGCCCGATCCGTACCTGGCAGTTGAGGGGAAATCTCTTTTTCTGGTCCAGGTATTCGTTGTCCGGTTATATTCCCAAAGGTCAAACTGGCAAACCTGCGGACCATTTAATCCCAGACCAACATAAATTTTTCCTTTGATCGCGAATGAAATGTAATCAGCCGATCCGTTACCCGGGTAATCCGCCAGCTGAAGCCATCCGTTACTAACGGTATCATACTCCCAGAAATCTTTGACAAAAATGTTGTCGCAGGTCACACCCAACCCGGTATACCCTTTTCCGTTCATCGTACACCCCGAGGCTGATCTTCTTCCGTAGTTATAGGTTGGGGATTTTTGTGTCCATGACTGTGAACGGGCCATGCCGTTCATTGCCAGAATGCAGACAAGAATGCAGATGAACTTTTTCATTGGAATGCTTTTTTGAATTGCTTTCCCGATCGTGAGACTGAGACAGATAAATGGCGTTGGGAGGAACCATTGGTTCTCAGTATCCCAAAAATACTGAATAATTATGAAAAATGGCTGTCAATTAAGAGAAATTCCGCCGGGCAATAAGGATTGATCCAGATGACCCCACCCCCCCGTGGGGTTGAATAAAAAGTCCTTATTCGCCTTTGTGAGGACCTTTGTGGCCTTTGTGGTTAAATTTTAAATGATTGAACCACAAAGGACTCGAAGCCTGCCTGACGGCAGGCAGGTACACACAAAGTCGCACAAAGGAAAATATTCTGCATACTATTTCTTTTTAGTCAACCCCTGCAGGGGGAGGGGTTAAATAATATCTAAAAAGAAAAAGAAAATGGGCTGAAGAACCTACCTGTTCAGCACCGTCATTCGCTTTGTCAAAACAGAGTTCCCGGCTTTCAGCGAATAAAGATAAATTCCTGATTGCAGTGACTTCAGGTCCACATGAACATTATACTGACCCGGATCTTTTACTTCATCCGCCAGCACCCGGACCTGCCTCCCCGACAGATCATAAAGTGCAAGATTCACGCGACTGTTTGCAAACAGCTGGAAGCTGATCGTGGTGGAAGTAGCCGCGGGATTGGGATAATTCTGATCGAGCCTGAAAAGTGAAGAGGCATCCTTTCCAATATTACCGGTTCCGGCTGTGTTATAAAGTTCTATAAAATCGCCCGGAGTCAGATCCTTTCCATCGAATGCGGAATAATCGGGCGGATACCGGTAGACCCTGAAAACGGAGTTCAGGGTTTCCTCCGGGTGAGTGGGGTCATACGGTAAAGAATCATTCCAGTATATCGGGCCGGTGTTGATCGTAGGGTTGATGTATTTCCAGACGACATCTCCGGCCGGTGTAACCTCAATGAATGTTCCAAGCGGGCCGTCATCAATCAGGGTATTCCCGTTCTGAAGACGTTGCGCGCCGGAAATATCATGAGCAAAGAGGGATTCCGGCGGGGTCGCCACATAGGTCCAGGTGAGGTTTACGGGTGCCCAGGCTGATCCTATATTAAGAGGATAGTTGCCACTGGCATCAACCGGAGGGGTAATCTCGTCGATCGAGGAATAATTGCGCGACACCCCATTGTTAAAGCACAGGATGTTGCCTGCACCAGGACAATCCGGCTTGATCCATTCCGCATCATGCTGTTCCACATAAACTTCATTGTTTATTGTTCCGGCGCCATAGGTAAGCGGGTTGCCCCAACGGTAGAGCAGATCGCCGCCTTTTCCATGGTTGCCCCCGGTATGACCTGCTGATTGTGCCGTGGTTGTGCTGTGATCGACAAGCCAGACCTCGCTGTTGCCCCGCACGCTCATGGCGATCTGATCAAGGGCAGGATTGTAATCAATGCAGTTCATGTGATTCCAGAAGAGCGGCAGGTTCCTGTGGTCCCCGTCGCAATCCACCAGTTCCGGGTGCGCAGCCACAACGCCAAAATTATTTTTTGAAGCATCAAAATCCTGGATCAGGTGATCCCAGACATGCCATTCCCAGACAATGTTTCCCCCGGAAGGATAGGTGGGCTGGATTTCGATAATGCAGTCGGGAAGCATATATCCTTTCTGTGCAATGTCGGGCTGGAACTTGCTCGGATCAAACCCCGCAGTAATACATTCTGCATAACTTTTCTTCTCCACCACCAGCATGATAATGTTTCCGTTTGGCAGTTTTTTCACATCATGGTGCTGGGTATAGTCGGCGGTTGAGTAATTAAATTCCCACACCAGGTTATCATCCCAGTCGTATTCTTCAATCCGTCCTCCTTCACCGCCACCGGAACCCAGGGATCCCATAATCATGCAGGTGCGCAGCAGATGCCCGTTTTCAAGAAGATACACAGACTGCCCGGGATTATACGTACTGGCTGTCCACTCATGACATTTCCGCCCTTCATTGTTGATAATGTAAGTCATCGTGTTGTGCTTGGGAGCGAAAACCGTGTACCCTTTGTAAGCATTTACGGTATCATTAATAAACAGTCCCACAGTCCTGGTTTGCCCGTAAATCATCGACAGCGGTAAAACCACAAGTGAGAGAATAAAGATTTTAATTTTCATAATTTCCTCCGTTTTTTATCTGTTTTATTTTATAAGGATCATTTTTATCGTTGAAAGATCCGCACCGGCCGAAAGCGTGCAGAAATAGATCCCGCTTCCCGTTGCGTCTGCATCCCACATGATCGTATGCCACCCTGGATCCTGCACCTCATCCGCAAGCCTTGTGACTTCCGTTCCGATTGTATTGCTGATGCGGATGTAAACATGTGACCTCTGGGGTACATAATACTTTATGGTTGTTGAACGTCCGAACGGATTGGGATAATTCAGGATTAATTGTTTACCTGACGGGAGATTTCCGAGGTCGTTGCTTCCGGTCGTATTTCCCGTATATTTCCTTGTGACGCGGAAACCTTCATGATACCAGGGATGATTGGGATCCTGCGGTCCGCGGAAATAGGACGGGCAGCGGTTTGAGACCCTCGAGTGGCCGTCATTTACGTTGTTGGAATCAATCCCGTTGTACCAATTACCGCCGCGTCCACCACGGTAAGCTTTTCCATCGGGCATCGGCGAGCCAACATCGGGACCTGTAGGATTATCATACGGGCTTACGGTATAGTAGTTGGTCCCGTACCAGTCGTATAAAAATTCCCAGACATTTCCCTGCATGTCATAAAGGCCAAAACCATTAATGCCATTGGAGGTTTGATAGGTTGATGCACTTCCGGGCCAGTTATAATCCGATTTTTGTTTCAACGTTCCGTCATAGAATCCCACAGGCGTAGTCAAGGGAAGGGATCCTACCTCATAGGGATCCCCTGAGTTTGGCAGGTTTGCCTGGGTCACATCAACCACATCACCGTTCTCGAATTTTAAATATGGATCTGTGTGCCCTCCCCTTGCGGCATATTCCCATTCAGCTTCCGTAGGAAGACGGTAGCCGTTTTTAGTAAAATCACACGTCCAGGTTGAGACGTCAAAACATTCCTGCAACCCGTTCTGTGAACTGAGCCAGTTGCAAAAAAACGCTGCCCCAAACCACATCTGTCCCACTACCGGGTGATTGGCCCTGAAATCCGTGATCGAAAAAACAGTACCGTCATATCCGATGCTGTAATAAGGTGCATACTGGTTTGTGTAATATAATGTAACCGTATCACCGGTAAGATGCACCTTGTTATTTGTCACCTGGATAGAACCTGCAAGCAGGGCACTGTTCAGGAAAGCAAGAAACTGCTGGTTGGTTGTTTCCGTTACAGACATTTTCATTGAATCTACTTTAACCAGGTGAACAGGAATCTCATCATTGGAATGCCCGGGGTCGTAATGACCATGATGATCTCCCATCTCATATTCACCTCCGGGAATGGTCACCTCCGTAATGTTCAGATCACTGTTATCGAGACCTCCCCTTACGAGCAGCACATTCTCCTTCATTGTTTTATCATTGTACGATACAATCCCGTAATCGACATTCAGGTCCCATGCCCTGGCCGGGTTCTGTAACAAGGTGGTGGAAGTCCAGTAATTTCCCGAACTAATCTCCGGGAAGAAGGTCTTGTTGAAGGAAGGCTTCATCAGTGCCGGATCGTTCAGCGACTGGAGCTCCTTTACATTGGGTAGTCTCCAGTCGGTTTTGCCACCCAGCGAAACAGTTTTGCTGTAGGCAAGAGCTTCTTCCCAGGTCATGGTGTTCGTTGACTGGATCTGCTGCCAGGTCAATCCCGTGAAATTATCCTTCACCATATCGTCCCCGTCATCGGTGAAGTGGGGAACGGCAAAGGTGGTTGTAACAAGGGTTCTGACAGCCCTGACATGAAAATATTTCACCCCGCCGGCACTGATCGTTTCCGTCTTCGGATGAGCTCCGATACCGCCGCCGGCATTCACAACCCATACCTTCGTTATATCATCCGCCTGCCGTTCACTGGTCCACCAGTACTGCGCCTGGGTTCTTGTAAAGAAATTTGAATCCAGCGCCGGGTTGACACTGTTATAATTGTTTATGCTGAACAATTCGATCCCGGTCGGAAGGCGCCAGTCGGTATATCCCGCCAGTGTCAGGTTATTGCAATAGGTGATGGCATTCTCAATGGTCATCTCCCCGCCATCGGTTTTCTGCCACATCAGCAGGGTATTGTTGTCCGTGATCGTCCCATCCCCGTTGTCAGTGTATGACGGAGGATTGATGATGAAATCCGAGTCCTCTCCTTCTGACGAAGAATAATTGCCCGTTTGTCCTGAATCCTGCAGCCTGAAAGAAACAAGCTTCTGGGCATTTGCCTGAAAGAAAGTGGCGCCGGCCACCAGGGCAACCATAAATAATTTATGCATGTGACAGCTCATGTCTTACTCTCCTTACGTTAATTGATACTGATCATTTTCTTGCAGATCCTCTGATCATCCGCCGTCAGGATGTAAAAATACATTCCGCTTGACTCCTTCATCCCGTTATCATTCCTGCCGTCCCATGTCAAAGAATATTTTCCTTCGCGAATGTTTTTATGGAAAAGGGTCTTCACCTGGTTCCCCGAGAAGTCATAGATTTCAACGGTTACCATGGCCGGTTTGGTCATTTCGAAATCAATTGTGGTTCCGGTTTGGAAAGGATTTGGATAATTCTGGTTCAGGATGTTATTCACCGGATCGGGTTGCACCTCATTATCCACCATTGTAAGAAGGTCATCCGGGGTCAGATAGTCGGGAGGATTGCCTGTCATCGTATTACCGGGCGTAAGGTCGTGGCCGAAAAGTGCAGGACAATCGCTTGTATAGCGGTAAGCCCTGAAGACTCCGTTGAATGTGGGATAATTATCCACTTTGACCGTTTTGATCCCGAGCCTCGTCATCGGATTGAAATATTCCCATACGACCATCGTATCGGATGGTGCGATCTCAAAGAAATGACCGTCGTTCATGGAACAGATGAACGTATTCCCGTTGGGCAGGCGCTGGGCGCTGGAGCCGATCGTGCTGTAAAAGGATGTATTGTTCTTGCTCGAGTAACGCCAAACAATCTGTTTTGAAATGTATTTCTTTTCCTTCATGAGGTTGGGATCGGGAGAATTGACCTCATTGTACCCGGCATCGGGAGGATTTACGAAGTTGCCCGTATTCGTTCCTGATGAATTCAGGAAGGGATTGATCTCAATAATGTAGGACTGGGGCGTAAGCTCAAAAAGATTCTGGGCATTGCAGAAGACCATGAAATGTCCTTCGCCGGGAAGCCCCGGTTTTATCCACTGGATGTCGTGGGAACCTCCGAGCTGCTTGTTTCCTGCAGTCGCTTTTTCCCAGTTATCGAGCACCGAAGGAGGATCGCCCTGGTCGTATTTGGCAGGATCGCCAAACCGGTATTTGAAATCTCCCAGGCTGCTAGCGGCAAGGGCAATACTGCTGACAGGATTGTTGGCAACGAATGTGTTGCCGTGATCGATCACATAAAATTCACCATGGACCGAATTGACGACAATCAGGTCGAGGCTCTGGTTGTAATCAAGGGAATTGCAGTGCATCCAGTCGCTTTTTACCGGATTGCCCCGTAAATTCAGGTTAATTCTGCCCGGTGTATTTGCAATCACCCCATAGGTGGATTTGGTCGGGTCGATATCCTGAACCACGTGGTCGAAGAAGCACCATTCCCAGATAACGGTTCCCTGCCTGTTGACCTCAACGATTGCATCCATCTGGGCGCCGTCGTAATTGTTTGCAGGGTTGCATCCGGCATTGAGGCACTGCGTGGCCGTCAGATCCTTATTGGCAATATAGATAAATGTTGAGTCGCCCAGCTTTGGATTGTAGATCTTGGTAAAATCATGATGTCCATGATAGCTCGTGCGGGATTCCGTGTATTGCCAGACGGTGTTGCCTTCCCAGTCAAGCTCTTTCCACTGGTTCTGATTGCTCGGATTGCCGCCTACTGCATCGAGCAATGTTCCGTTGTCAGTAAAACGCGGGTTCGTTCCGATGTTCCAGGTATGGATCACATGCCCTTCGAAATCGATCAGGTAGGTTTTTCCGCGTGTCCCGAACAACGTATAGCCGGCAAAGGTCCGCGCTGCGTCCCAGTAACGGGTTTCTGTCTTGATCATTAAACTTTCCTGGGATACAAGGGAGAAAGAACAAAAGAGAAAGGTCGCGAAAAAGATTAGTTTTTTCATAATTGAGGATTTGGACAGGCTGGTTAACATTTTTTATTTTTTCCAAAATTACGTTCGGTGAAAAGGGGTTCAAATTATTTTCAATGTATCGTGAATTTTCATCTGTGGAATCGATTATTTTCTCAGCCGTTTTTGATGACCTTTTTTAAACTGGAACCCGGATGTTTACCACGCTGGGCGGAATTTGCAAGTCCGCTCCGGATCTGTAAACTATCTAGTTTCTTATTTCGGTGGTTAAGTAAAAAGTAAAGTAAAATGTCACGCAGAGTTTCGCAGAGTTTTACGCAGAGTTTCGCAGAGTTTTACGCAGAGTTTCGCAGAGTTTTACGCTAAGTTTCGCAGAGCTAAAATTCATATTAGAGGTTGTCTATTTTTTAGTTGAAATTTGAATGGCTAAGGTTCGTCGATTCATTTCTTTTTTAATCGCTTCCTGGAATTCATCTAGTCTTCCAAAGTTATTTATTTTTATCATTTTACGTTCAATTTCAAGTAAGGCTGA
>JAPLDJ010000027.1 GCA_026391805.1 Bacteroidota bacterium
GTTTCCGTATGAAGTTCCGGCACTATTGGTGGCGTATGCTCTCACATAATAAAGTGTACCAGCCGTTAATCCGGTGATGCTGCTTACAAACGATCCAATGCCGGTGCCATCACTTGTATGATTACCGGTAATTAGCGGGCAGGTAGCAGTACCCCAGCAGACACCTCTTGCCGTTACTGTTGCTCCTCCTGTTGATGTCACATTACCCCCGCTTGTTGCTGTGGTTTGAGCAATGTTTGTGACGGCAGCCGTAGTCACAGTCGGCAGGGTTAAAGTGGTAAATGAGAATTCATTTCCGTAGGAAATTCCAGCACTGTTGGTGGCATAAGCTCTCACGTAATAAAGTGTACCAGCCGTTAATCCGGCGATGCTGCTTACAAACGATCCGGTGCCGGTACCATCACTTGTATGATTGCCGGTAATTAGCGGGCAGGTGCCAGTACCCCAGCAGACACCTCTTGCTGTCACAGCTGCTCCTCCGTCGGATGTGACATTACCTCCGCTCGTTGCAGTAGTCTGAGCTATATTTGTGACAGGACTTGTGGTCACAGCAGGAATAAAGACCGTTCCCGATGCTTCATAAACCCCGCAGTCCGGGGCAGGTCCCTGCGATCTTGCATTGCCGAATTTATCAGTTGTTATTCCTCTTGTTTCCGGATATCCTGCATCTATCAGCGGAGAACCCGGGTTCGTCTTATAAGTGGTATCGGTAAACATGGCAGGTGCAATCGTTGCAGAGGTATAGTTGTTCCTGATCGTAATCCCTGAATAGCCATTGTTTATAATGTAGCTGCCTGCCTGCCCGGGACTGACAATTGCATTATTTTCTATCATCGAAGCAGTTGCCTTGAGACTTGCGAATTTCATGCCTGCAGTTTTCGGGCTGATGATGGTATTGAACATCAGGTCAAATTCAGATCCCTGTGTGGCTGAACAGTCATTCGTGTAGATCCCGAATTTCGGGTAAGACTGATTTCCCGGATAATAATTGAGGCCTGCATTCACAATCACATTGTTGTAAATCTTATAACCGCCCAGGCCCAGGTTGTCAATTCCATCTCCCTTGCCGTTCTGAATGTAGTTGTTGTAGCAGTCACCCTGTGAGCCGCCGCCGATAAGGATCCCCGACATCTGGGAACTTGTCCCCGAATAACTGTCGTACTGAACAAGATTGTCATGGACCGATAAATTCAGCGCGGAAGCTGCCTGTATTCCGTCGTATCCGGTATGCCTGACAATGTTGTTATAGATCTGGCAGCCATTCAGGATTGACGGGTAGATGGTCGAGTCGACTCCGCTGCAGGTCATTACTTCACCATTGTAGAAACTTGAACCTATGTACATTCCCTCGGTTGTTGTATTCTCAATCAGGTTGTGGTGAATGATCGTGTTGTACTGGGTGAAATTCGAACGGTAAGCATATCCGCCGCAGGCGGGATCCGTCTTTGCGACGATCCCCCTGATCCCGCAATTACTGATATAGACGTGATTTACCTCAACATCCGATGACAGGTCGCCGATTGAAATCCCATCCCCGTTGGTTTGTGTTACCTGAAAACCATACATTGCGCCTGTTCCCGTACCGGTAAACTTTATGTACCTGCACCCGCCGATTTTCACTCCGTAATTGTAATTCGTTCCGATCGTCACAATACCTCCATAATTTATGACCACGATCGGGGCAGTTGAACTTCCGGTAAAATCCTTGAGGTAGATGTAGGCTTTATTTCCGCTCGTCATCAGTAAGGTATCACCGCCATGCAGGGTATTATACGGCGCTGATGTTCCTACCAGATAGGATGTGGCGGGTGGAACTATTACGTGGGCTGCATAATTTACATTCGCCAGGAACATGGCAATTACAAACATCAATGACCTTTTAATTTCCGGTTTCATAATTTCCTTTTTCGTTGAGAATGGTTACTGTTAGCACTATTTGTAGTTTTTCAAGTAATGGAATGTTTCCATATCCATTAATTTTTAAGGCGAATAAAGTACTTTGATAAATCCGCGTATCCTGATCCAAGCCATTGACCCCATATAAATTTTCCGTACAGAGGGTGAAATGGTATGTAGAATTATCCTGTAGAGGACACTATTCGCAAAGGTTGTACCACAGGAAAAAAGGGAAGGAATTCCTGAAAAATCATAAACCTGAATATCAGGATAATAAGAATGAATGCACTGTGTAATTTATTGTCAGATCAAATAAGAACTCATATATAGAAAATTAAATATGGAAAAAACCGCACACCTGCGATACTTTGATCAGCGTCACAGACCCCGTTGAAATTGAATTCCGGGAAATCCGGCAATTAAAGAAGATACTCCTGAGTCTTACCTGATGGGCACACCATCACCCAGTTTGATTGAACCCGGCAATGGAAATGATCCTGATTCCTTTTCGAGGATGACGAAATTTTCACATTTGACAATTCCTTTTCCTTTGCAGCTCCCGGTGAGGATCTCAAGGATCTTTCCATCCTGAATTTTCAGGATGATTCCTTCGAGATCGAGCGAAAGAGAGATCTCGAAATCCAATCTGCTTTTGAATGTCTCGTTGATAATGATTTCAATATACGGATGGTGTTCTGATTTTACGGTATGTTCACCCATGGAAACCAGGTATGATTCATCCGGAGGATACTTTTCCCTGTCAAGATATTTACGTACGCCCTGGTATTTCTTCCAGGCTCCCAGCAGAATGTCCGGTATTCCCACATTCAAAAGATCTCCGATCTTTTCTTCAATATTTTTGGATGCAAGCGGCCAGTTACCACCGGCACTTTTCAGAACCTTCTCTTTGACCGATGTGATCTTCTCACTTGATTCCGCGCCGGCCAATTTTCCTTCCGGCGATTCTTTCCCGAATGAGAAAAAAGCATTCAGTGTGAACTTCTGATCATCATTCATTTGAAGGTTCCCTCCTTTCATTTTTAATTAAAGAAGATTCACTGGTAATGGTTTGGTCGTCCCGATCGGAAACAGGCCTGAACCGTACTTCATGATCCTTCTGATGCTTTCCTGCCGTTTCAATCTTCTGATCGCCGGGTTCCGCATGGGGAATGATCTGAATCTCCATGGGAGGCTCTATTGCAGTCTTCCCGGGTTTTTTCTTCCGGAATAAAAAGTAAGATCCTGCAATCGCCACGGGCACTATGATTAATAGCCACCACCTCCATCCGGTTGAAGGCGGGGAAATAACGGAGATCAGGACGGATTCGCTCGTTGCAATGGGTCCCTGATCAATATAGTGTGTCAGAGGCCTTATTCGCTGATTCAGCCGGACCTCGACATAAGCACTGTAAGACCCGGGTTGTGAATAAATATGATCAGCAATATTTTCCTGTGACCATTCCCTTACCTGCCCGTCTCCGAAAACGAACCTGTATTCCGTTTTTTCATTGGCAGGTTCAAGGGTTGCAGTCCAGATGACTGTTTTTCCAGGTTCGGTTTGAGGCGGGTCTGAAGAAAGATTAACTTTATATCCGGCAGGAGGAACGACATCGGGTGTATCATTTTGAGCTGGTTCCGGCTGAGTAAAGATAAAATCATCGACATTGATATGACCCCATCCGGTGCTTGAATTATCCACAATGCGGATTCTGCCTGTTTTTCCTGCATACGGAGTAAGATCCCAGGTAACTCTTTGCATCGTTTCAATGTCCTTGCCTGATGCATATATTGCCCTGCCGTCTTCATGCTGTTCGGGATGATCAAGGATACGAAGTTCAACACGGGTATCAATACTACTTCCCCCGCCGACCAGAAAACTCAGTGTTCCTGCCGGAATCGTAAAATAGGGAGAGGTCAGCTGACCCTGGGGCACGTCTCCCTGGATGTCTCCCGGCTTCTGATTACCCAGCCCCTGGTATTTTTCATAGGTGCCGATCCAGTAGTTCCCCTGGTGGTTGGACGGCTCTCCCTTATGCCTTGCAGTAGGATTATCACCTAACGTGGGCTGGTTATAGAATGCATTGTTTGTGTCTTTATTATTGATGGTCCAGCCGGTCAGCTGGCCCTCTTCAAAATTCAGGGTAAATGGAAATTGCTGTGAATGGACAAATTGAACAAGTATAAGAAATGCAGATAAAATCAGCACGAGTCTGAGCCTGATGCGGTATCTGTTTATTCTGCTTTGCTCAGGCTGAAGAGCTAATTGTTTCATAGTATGCTTTTTCGAAACCAGGGAACTGGATAGAGGATCCAATACAAATATAAGCCATCCGGCAGGGAATTTCAAGGAGATTCTTGGAAAAAGGCAGACGGGGAAATGGCAAGTATCTTCCTGCCTCTTTACATTTTACCATTAAAAAAAAGTAAAAAAGGCGTATTACCTTTTCATTTTTTTCGGATTAAGTAAAAAACGTCTTTGAGAAATCATGTCCGATTCGTTTAATACCATCAGGATCTTCAGAACATCTGATTATCCGAAAATAATTTTTTAAAGTAATATATTTATTACCTTTGCCAATGAAATGCAGTGAACTGATCATGACTCTTAAAAAGGATGGCTGGTTTGTGTTCCGTCAATCCGGGAGCCATCTGATCATGAAACATCCGGAAAAAGAAGGATCGATAGTCGTGCCTGATCACGGGGCAAGTGAAATAGGGCCCGGGCTTAAGAATAAAATATTGAAAGATGCAGGTTTGAAATAAGATTCAGCGGGCATGAAAAAAATTGAAATGATCGTAGAACGGACAAAAACAGGATATTCTGTTTACGCTAACAATTATCCTGTTGCAACGACCGGAAAAGATTTAACAGAACTAAAAGCAAATATGGTCAGAGCGCTCAATCTCTATTTCGAAGAAAAGGGCATTGCCGTAACTGAAAATGATATTAAAGTGACACTGGACCTGGCTCAGTTCTTTCAGTTTTATAAGGTAATAAACGCCAAGGCATTTTCCGACCGGATCGGCATGAATCAAAGCCTTCTTGCTCAATATATCTCAGGAAAGAAGAAACCTTCGGCATCGCAGGCCCGGAGAATATTAAAAGGAGTTCAGCAGATCGGCAGGGAACTGGCGGAGATCAGGTTTTTGGTGTAAAATGGTTCTGCCAGGTGCCTGGGATCCTTAAGGGCGGATAAATCAGGGACGTACATTTGTCAGAAGGCTACCATTTATTTTGCTGCCCTGATCAAATTTCCCTAATTTTGAACAGCATACTTTACCGGTTCAAAACAGAGAGATCAGATGCACAATGTCCTGCTCCACATTCATCCTGCAAAGGTCAGCGAAGCATCGCTCCGTTTTAACCGGACCTTCGGGCTGGGTGGAATGGCCGCCCTGCTGATCGTCATCCAGATCGTCACCGGCATTTTACTCCGGTTTTATTATGTTCCTTCTCCTGCAGATGCTTATAATTCCATCATTTTTCTGAAAAGCCAGGTGATCTTCGGACAGTTTATCCGGAACACTCATCACTGGAGCGGGGTTTTCCTGCTGCTGATCGCATTCCTTCATTTCCTCCGCGTTTTCCTGACAGGGGCATACAGGGATGCCCGTAAGATCAACTGGCTCTTCGGGCTGGTCCTCCTCCTGCTGATCGTATTTTCAAATTTCACAGGGTACCTTCTTCCATGGGACCAGCTGGCCTACTGGGCCATTACTGTCGGGACGACCATCATCAGCTATTTGCCGCTGGCAGGAAACGGTCTCAGGACCATGATCATCGGAGGAAAAGAGCTGAATGCTGGCACACTTCAGACATTCTTCAACTTTCATACGGCCGTGCTGCCTTTCCTTCTGCTTGTGCTTGTTCTCTATCATTTCTGGCGGGTCCGCAAAGCAGGAGGCGTTCTGATCCCCGAAACGGATGAGAAAGCCGAAATGGTACCTGTAATGCCCAACCTCGTTTTCAGGGAATTTATCGTGGCACTGGTGCTGCTTGCCGTCGTGCTGATCTTCTCCGCACTGGTGAATGCACCCCTGCATGAGAAAGCAAATCCTGCTTACAGCATGAACCCGACCAAGGCGCCCTGGTATTTCGCCGGCGTACAGGAATTGCTGATGCATTTCCATCCCTTCTTTGCGGCGTTCATCATCCCGGCAGGCGTGATGGTATTCCTGGCCTGGATTCCCTTTATCAGATCCGGAGACAAGCCGACACGGCACTGGTTTTTTTCTGAAAAGGGAAAACAGTCGTCAAAGGCAACCGCCCTGTTTGCTGTCGTTATTACAGTTGCCGGTATCCTGTTCAACCAGTATGTTCTGAATTTTGAGATCGCAATGCCGAAAATCCCGGCGCTGGTCAGCAACGGGATCATCCCGCTTGTCATACTGTTGTTTTTAATGGCTATATATTACTGGATTTATATCAAACGGCTCCGGCTTTCACGATCAGAGCTGGTGCAGGTGCTGTTCGTGTTTCTGATAGTTGCATTCATTGTCCTTACAATTGCCGGGATATTTTTCAGGGGGAAAGACATGGAACTCACTTTTCCATGGAGGGTTTAACTTGCATTTTGCATGATGAATAATAGGATAAAACATCAGGAAGAAAAAGACAACCCCACAAAAAGTGAGATCAGCCGCCGCGATTTCTTTGGACTGATCTGGAAAAGTCTTGGCGTTTTGGTGGGGATTGAAGTGCTTGGAAGCATCACGGCATTTTTTTATTCCGCAAAAAATAAAAGCACCACAGTTGCAAAGCAATTGCTGGAAGCCGGGCCTGTCAGTTCGTTCGGGATGAACAGCGTTACGGCATTCATGGGAGGACGATTCTACCTCGCACGACTGCAGGATGGCGGCTTCATCGCGCTTTCGCTCCGCTGCACGCACCTTGGCTGTGCCATTTCATGGGAAGAAAAAAGGAAACGATTCATCTGTCCCTGCCATTCTTCCGCCTTCGACATCAATGGTGAAGTGCTGAATCCGCCGGCAGCACGGGCGCTTGACTATTATCCTGTAATGATTGAAAACGGCATTGTGAAGGTGGATATCGGCAACCTGAAGGAACGGAACACATTTAATAAAGAGCAACTCACATACGCACAATGATCACGGATCAAAGGAACTGGAAAATTACCGGAATTATCGCCACCCTGGCGATCGTGATCTCGTTTCCGCTTTCACTGATCCTGAACCGGAATTCCGGCAAAGTGAATCAGCCTGTAGCTTCTTTTACAGGTGGCAAATCCTGCATCGAATGTCATCAGAAGGAATACCGGCTCTGGAAAGGATCGGACCATGAAAAGGCCATGGCAGTGGCTACCGACTCGACTGTCCTGGGAGATTTCAACAATGCGGAATTTACGTACAGCGGAAAGACTTCAAAGTTCTTTAAACGGGATGACAAATTCTATGTTTTCACGGAGGGACCCGGCGGGTTGATGAAAGAATTTCAGATCACGCATACGTTTGGCGTAAGACCGCTGCAGCAGTACCTGATCCCGTTTGAAAAAGGCAAATACCAGTGCCTACCGGTCGCATGGAATACAACTGAGAAAAAATGGTTCCACATGGCGGGGATGGTTTACAAGCCGGAAGACCTGAAGCCCGACAATTGGCTTTACTGGACCAACCAGGCGCAGAACTGGAACAGCATGTGCGCTGAATGCCATTCCACGAACCTTCAGAAGAATTTTGACCTTGAAACAAAGTCCTATCACACCACCTGGAATGATATCAATGTAAACTGCGAAGCCTGCCATGGTCCCGGATCTGCGCACATTGAGTGGGCCCGTTTGCCTGAAACCGCCCGGCCGCAGGACAACAATACCGGCCTGGTTGTTAAAACAAGCAAGATCAGCTCGCGGCAGTACGTCGAATCGTGCGCACCCTGTCATGCCCGCAGGAGTTCGCTCGGTCCCTATGATCATTCTCATGGCGATTTCCTGAGCTATGCCATCCCGCAATTGCCGGTTGCTCCTTATTACAGCGTCGACGGGCAGTTCCTGGACGAGGATTACGAATACGGCTCCTTTACGCAGAGCAGGATGTACATGAAGGATGTGCGCTGCGGCGACTGCCATGATCCGCACAGCGTGAAACGGAAATTTGAAGGCAATGCCCTCTGCACCCAATGCCACCGTGCGGACGAATACGACACTTACAACCATCATCTTCACAAATCGAAAGGGGAGAAGGGAACCACATTTACAAACAAGCTCGGGCAGAAGCTGGGTCCGGGCGACGGCAACCTCTGCCGCGATTGTCACATGCCGGGCCGATACTACATGGGAATCGACAAGCGGTTCGACCACAGCTTCCGCATCCCGCGACCGGATCTCTCTGTAAAGCTAGGCACGCCGAATGCCTGCATCAATTGTCATGACGACAAGACCAATGCGTGGGCGGTTCAGAATGTGAACAAATGGTATGGTGAACGGCAGAAGCCGCATTACGGAACCCTGCTTGCCGACGCAGCCGCCGGCAAACCCGGGGCTGATTCAGGATTGCTGAGGATGATCAACAGCAACCTCTATCCCGAGATCATCCGGGCGACAGCCATTGAATACCTGTCTGCCTATCCAAGTAATAAAGCACAGGAAGCCGTGAAAAAAGCAGTGAACGATCCCGATCCCTTACTGCGTTACACTGCTGTGGAAAATTATTATACATCGGATTCTGCAGAGCTCTTCCGGCTTATGGCGCCGCTTCTGAGCGATCCCGTAAAATCAGTACGGATGGAAGCTGCTTACAGACTTGTAACTTTTAAGGAATCGGCATTCAATGAAATTCAGCTTCCCCTGTTCCGGAAAGGACTTGATGAATACAAAAAATCGCAGGAGTATGTCGCCGATTTCCCTACCGGCCGGTACAATCTCGGCAACTATTATTCACGGATACATGATTTTGCCAAGGCTGAAGAGAACTACCGTGAAGCCCTTACCACCGACAACCTGTTCACTCCGGCAAAAGTCAACCTTGCGATCATTTATTACCAGCAGGACAGGCAGGATGAAGCAGAAAAACTCCTCCGCGACCTTGTGAAACACAATCCGGAGATCACGGATGGATATTACTATCTCGCGCTTCTTTATGGTGAGCAGAAAAAATATTCGGAAGCCATTGCATTACTTGAAACTGCTTCAATGAAAACCGTTACCAATCCGAGAATTTTTTACAATCTGGGATTGCTTTACCAGATGATGAACCAGAATGAAAAGTGTGAAGCCACCCTCGTGAAAGGGCTCAAAATGGATCCCTGCAATTTCGACCTGCTTTATGCACTTTTTGCATTCCACATGAAACAGGGCAATCGTGTTAAAGCGGCGCCCTACCTGGAAAAATTAAGAACCTGTTTCCCGGGGGAGAAACAGGTTCAGGATATTTACACTAATTTTTCTGCAGGACGATGAAACAATAGTAAATGGCGAAAAGCGAAATAGTGAAATGATAGTAAACTGCTGAGCGGCACTCACAATACCGCTCAGCATGTAAGTTATTATTTCCGTTCCAGTGTCACTTTCCCGATCTTTCCGTTGAACTTTGAGGATCCGCCGTAATCAGCAACATGGGTTCCTTCGTCAACACCAACGTCGGCCAGGTCATCGACAGAGAAGATGCCCGGCTGCGTATGTGCAATCTTACTTTCGGCTGCTTTTTTGCCGTCAACGGTGATAATACCCGTACCGCCCTTTCCGGCCCCGACTCCATCGTACTGAAAGTCATAGACCAGCGTGTACCTGCCCGGTTTCAGCGCCTCATTCGCAACGATATCCGTTGACTCCATGCCAAGGTAGTTGTAGGTAAAGACAGGCTTACCGTTTTTCATATAGAAGGACAAACCTCCGAACCTGCCGCCCTGGCATACAATGACGCCATTCCCGTTGTCTTTCACTTCCACATCTGCCGTGATCGTGTAAGATGTATTTCTCAGGTCGATGAAAATATCAACACCCATTCCCTTCATCCCTTCTCCAAGTGTTAATGTTTTACGGTCGCCCATTACCGTCGGGCGTCCCATCAGCGCTGCATTGGTTCTTTCCAGCAACCGGTCATCCAGCGGCAGGACATGGTATTTTTCAGCCTCTTTCATAAATAGTTCCTGCATGGATTTCAGCTTGTCGGGATTTTGTGCGGCCAGGTCATTGGCGAGGCTGAAATCTTCATTGGTATTGTAGAGTTCCCATTTATCTTCCAGTAACGTATGGAGGGGTTTGAGTAACCACGCCGGCCTGTGTATCGTGCGGGCAAACCAGCCATCCTGGTAAACGCCCCTGTTGCCAAGCATTTCAAAATATTGAACAGTATGCTTCTCTTTGGCGCCGGCATCAGGAAAAGTATAGGCCAGGCTGGTTCCTTCAACCGGATCCTGCTGTATGCCGTTTACCATTTTTGGTGCAGGGATTTTTGCAATTTCATAAATCGTGGGCGCAATATCAATTACATGCCCGAACTGCGAACGAATCTCCCCTTTAGCTTTGATGCCTGCCGGCCACTGAATGATCATTCCGTTCCGTGTGCCCCCGAAATCGGATGCTACCTGCTTGGTATAGGAAAAAGGAGCATCCAGCGCAACAGCCCATCCGGCTGAAAAATGCGGATAGGTGCTCGGCAATCCCCAATCATCATAATGCTTTAACATATCGGGTACGGTTTCCGGCACCCCACTGAAGTAAGTCATTTCACTGTACATCCCGTTCATTTGTCCTTCAGCGCTTGCGCCGTTATCTCCCGCGATGAATATGATAATGGTGTTGTCCATTACACCCAGGTCCCGGATCGCTGAAATCAGCCTTCCGGATTCGTAATCGGTTTGTTCGGCAAACCCGGCATAGACCTCCATCTGGCGTGAGAAGAGTTTCTTCTCATCGGCAGAGAGCTTGTCCCAGTCCTTGATATCAGCCGGTTTTGGGGCAAGCTTTGTGTTTTGCGGAACGATGCCCATTTTTTTCTGACGCTCCAGGGTCATTTCACGCAACTTATCCCATCCCTGGTCAAACTTTCCTTTGTATTTTTCGGCCCATTCTTTTGCAACATGGTGCGGTGCATGGGTAGCCCCCGGGGCATAATAGATAAAAAACGGCTTATCAGGCGTCAATGCCTGCTGGAAACGAACCCATGAAATGGCATGGTTGGTCATGTCGGTGGTAAAGTGATAATTCGGATCTTCCGGCGTTTCAACCAGCGTAACCCCGTCGTAAATGAGTGGGGCCCATTGGTTGGTTTCACCGCCGATGAAACCATAAAACTTTTCAAAGCCGGAGCGTGTCGGCCAGCGGTCCTGCGGACCTGAATTTGAAATTTCCCATGGCGGGGTTTCATGATATTTCCCGAAAGCAGCAGTATTGTAACCATTCTGTCGCAGCACTTCGGCCATCGGCGTAATGGTCTGCGGCCTTACCCCGGTATTTCCCGGAAAGGTGGTCGCAGCTTCCGTAATGCAACCCATGTTGTTGCTGTGATGATTGTACCCGGTGAGTAAAGCCACCCGGGTAGGCGAGCAAACTGCAGTGGTATGAAAACGGTTATATTTTAAACCGTTTTCGGCCAGCTTATCCATGGTTGGCGTCGCAACAGGTCCGCCAAAGGCTTCAGAAACGCCAAACCCCATATCGTCAATCAGAATAACGATAACATTCGGTGCACCTGCAGGGGCTTTCACTTCAAACCTGGAGGGCGCAGTGGTATTGCGTACATCAAGTTCTTTATACACAGGCCGGGCCGGCTCTTTGATCGGGAGCACGGTACGATCGAGTTTACCAGCGGCAGTCATTTTGGCGTCCGGGTTGCCGGTGGAGGGTTTTTGCGCCTGGGAAACCAGGGCCCCTGCAACGAGAATTACGAATAAAAGATTTTTCATACTACTGTTTTTTTGCATATTCGAAATTGGTGAGTTTCACTTTGACCTTAGGACCGGGCAGATCGATGTTGACGGAAGTAACCCGGTTGGTCCCGTTTACCGTTTCGTAATTAACATTTGCCTTCACGGGGTCTTCGCCCAGAACGGTCGATATGTCCTGCGACTGGTAGAGCAGCAATGTTTTGTCAAATTTGTAGATAAGCCGGTCGCCCTGTTTCAGGATATTGGCTGCATCGGCCTGCAATGTATTACCCGATTCGGTGAGGGTGCCCTTGCTGAACAGGTCGACAAACTGACCCTGGCTGAGAATAATATAGTTTCCTACCAAGTTGACGGCGTTCCTTACATATTCATTCACATCCGACACAACACTTTTCTGCACCTTGCCACGTAAACCACGTTTCTTTTCCACATATGACTGCTGTGTGATCACAATGGCGCTCAGTTTTCCGTCGGACCCCAGCGTCATTGAACTCACTGACGACATTGCCAGGTTCCCGTCGACAAAACCTTCCATTTTTCGTTTCCATTGCATTTGAGTGAGTTTCCCAAGGTTCTCGTTGTACTTCTTCGAGGCATCAAGCCCCATCTGTGTTTTATCAACCTGGCTGAACGATTCCGGCGCCAGGCATACCATGATTAATAAGAATGAAAGCAATGTTTTCATAATTCAAGTTTAAAAGATTTCTAACAGCTAAATAGTTATCAAAAGTAACAATTAAATTCTGTGTACGCCTGAATCCGTGCATTTGATTTTCCAAATTTTGAAAAATACTCAATGGCAGGTAAGGGATTTTTGTGTCTTAGGTGCGGCAAAGATTTCTCCGCCTTTGGAAGACTTTTTTTCCGGTTGTTAAAAATCGTCCCGGTATAGCTACAGTATAGTTACTGTATAGCTACGGTATAGCTATCATGTAATGTGCACCCCGTTTTATTTTATTTTTTTAAATTCAATCAGTTCTTTCCCGCTGTCGCGGATTAATTCAACGGCCCATTTTGTAATGATTACTGAACTGATTATTCCACTGATTGCATCAAGTGAATAAATGTTATAATACAAACCTACTGTCAGGGCAATTATTGCTGTCACGCTGGTCAGTCCGTCTGCAAGAACATGCAAATAAGCGGAACGGATATTATGGTCGCTTTGTTCCTTTTTATGACGCAGGACAAAAGCGCTTAATACATTTACGATAAGTCCGATTACGGCTACAAAAATTGCTTCACTGAATTTTATTGTCAGTGGATGAATAAACCTGTCAATGGATTGAATTATCATAACGATTGCGACGGCCTGCAATGCAATCGCACTTGTAAAACCGGAAAGGGCCAGGAGCTTTTCCTTCCTGAATGAGATTTTTTCCGACTGGGCATATTTGCGCGCAAAGATGTAGGCCAGCCATGAAAGGCCAAGGGCAAACGCATGCGATGACATGTGATAACCGTCAGCAAGCAGGGCCATTGAATTTGTCCAGTACCCAAAAAATATTTCTAAAACCATTGTAACTGCTGTCAGGATGACAACAATGCGTGTCTTGCTTTCGCGAATATTACTATGGCTGTGTTCGTGATTGTCGGTCATTATCTAAAATGTGATTATCCAATTAATAATGGTAGGTTCTGATTTTTTAGGGTTGCACACAACGACTGTGCATTTTTAGCATTGATGTTATATTAACTGTCTCCACCAACGCCAAAATGATCTTCTGTTAATGCTGTATGTCGTAAGGATGAAAAGACACTTTAAAATTAGGGAGATTCTTTTGAAGGGGGGAAGATTATTTTTTTTTACACTTTACAGTTCAGACTTTACACTTCAGACATGCACCAGGACACGCGTTTGGTAACACGCGCCTGCCAAAGATTATTTTTCAGGTTCCGCCCGTTACAAAATACATGTCGATTTCCCCTTTTCCCTTTGCCGTTACCTTACCCCGGTATTCACAGTTGAACTGATCTTTCACCAGTTCGTAAGTGCTTCCTGAGATGTTCACCTTTCCTGACTCCCCGCAGGTTTCCATCCGGCTGGCGGTATTCACCGTGTCGCCCCAGATGTCGTAAGCATATTTATTTACCCCGACGATGCCGGCTACCACCGGCCCCGTATGAAGCCCGATTCGTATTTCAAAAAACAATTCTCCGGAGGCCTGCTTCCTGGCTTTATGGCTGATCATAAACTGCTGTATCTCCAGTGCCGCTTTTACCGCGTCGGATGCGTGCGTATGATTGGGAGCCGGCAATCCACCTGCCGCCATGTACGAATCACCGATGGTTTTTATTTTTTCCAGCCCGTTTTTTTCCATGATACGATCGAATGCAGAAAAACATTCATGGATTTCAGCCACAAGTTTTTCTGCACTCAGCTGTTCGGTCAGCCTGGTAAAGTCTTTGAAATCCGTAAACAGAACCGTTACTTCGTCAATCAGCTTTGCCTTTGCCGAGCCTTTTTCTTTTAACTCTTCGGCCACTTCATGAGGCAGGATGTTCAGCAGCAGATCATCACTCTTTTTCTTCTCGGCTATGATCACTTCCTTTTGTTCTTCAACTTCTATCTTTTGCTTTTCGACCACTTCTTTCTGCTTCCTGATCACCGTGGTGGCTTTATCCACTTCTCTTTCCAGCTTTTTTGCCTTTGCCCTCAGGAGTCTTCCGTTCCACCATACGATAAGTATCACGGATCCGATGGTGAATAGGATGTAAATGGTGAACATCCACCATGTTCCCCACCAGGGTTTATCAATATGGACCGGTATCCTGAAGATGGCTGTATTCCATATCCCGTAGGCATTGGTTGACGAAATCTGCAATTCATAGTCTCCCGGGCTCAGGTTTGTGTATTTCACCTGCCGGTTGATAGCATCGGTCTGATTCCAGCGGGTTTCATATCCTGTCATGCGATACCGGTACCGGATGGACAGGGGCGAAACCCGGTCGGAAACCGACATGATACAGGAAAGGGAATTCTGATTGTGATGCAGGGTAAGGCTTTCACCGGCCGGAACATCATGACACCAGACCGAATCCCTGATCTTCATTTCCCGGATGATCAATGCGGGGAATTTTTCTGAAAAATGAAAAGCGTTTGGGTCAAACAGGCTGATCCCACCGCTTCCGCCGAACATCATCCGGCCATTCCTGAGCTTTACACAGGCATTTGAAAATTTATTGTCCTGCAGTCCGTTCTCATAGCCGATCCTGAGCGCCGAACCGGATGCCGGGTCCAGTACCACCAGCCCGTTGATCGTGCTCACCCAAATTTTCCCCGAACGATCGGATAAGATCCCTTTCACATTCGCTATCGCGTTCTCCCCTGCATGGGTATATCTCCGGAATCCCTTTGAAAGTCCAAGGAATTTATTGAGACCTTTCTCAGTGCCGACCCAGATGGTTCCCCGTACATCCTCATTGACCGCTTCCGCGGTATTGCCAAGGAGACTGGTCGTATCCACAGCCGTTTCCATAAAATGATCGACCCGCCTTCGCGAAACATCTACCCGGTTGATCCCGTACTCGCTCGTGCCAACCCAGAGGTAGCCATAACGGTCTTCAAAAATACAGGTGGCCAGCCTGGAGGTGATCTCATCACCTGCAGGTTTGTTGCAGGAAACAACTGTATGATCGGCTGTATTCATCCTGCAAAGGCTGCGGTAAGCGCTTACCCACAGTTCATTTTTTA
This sequence comes from Bacteroidota bacterium, assembly GCA_026391805.1. Taxonomy (GTDB): domain Bacteria; phylum Bacteroidota; class Bacteroidia; order Bacteroidales; family FEN-979; genus FEN-979. The sequence continues at coordinate 15,432 of JAPLDJ010000027.1, forward strand.
TTTTTGCAAGGGAACCAATCAAATCTGCGGGAAGAGAATTTGGATTCAACGGATCATGCCTGTACCTGTTGACCTTCTTCGTCCCGTAAATGAATTCGAATAAGCCCAGTTCCGTGCCAATCCACAAGGCTGATGAATCGGCAACAAGTGCATTTATTTTCCGGGATAACAGGGGATTTCCGGTCACAAGGGAAAGATCCATGAATTCTTTCTTTTTCCCGTCGTACATGAAGATCCCTTTGCCGGTGCCCAGGAAAATATTCCCGTCTTTCCCGACAATATGATCAACCTGCAGGAAGCCTGAATCCTCTGCAGACAGGGTTGGGAAATACCGGATACCGGATGATGTGCGGGAGTAAATTGCAAGTCCTTTGTCTAAACCCATCCAGAGTTCATCCCCAACCGGAAGGATGGAGATGATCTTTTCATTTGCCAGATCGATGTCACTGTTCAGGGAGATCGCCTTCCGCGCTTTTCCATCCGGAGAAAGCAGGTACTGATGAAGGATCTTCGGGAAATGAACCGGGATGAGTTTTCCCGACCTTGTTTCTACCCGGAAAAGCCCTTTCTTCGTCCCTGCATACAGGACATGATCGCCGGGGGAATATGCCAGTGAACGGATGTCATTGGAAACGGAATTCCTGTTTGACCGGTCGATATAACAGCATTTAAAGTCGTCCGTTTTTTTATCATATCCGAACAATCCTGAACTGTTGGCGATCCAGAAATTACCTTCGCCATCTTTCACGATTGATTGGGTGGGGCCGGGAACAGGGATATTTCGCAGGCTGATTACGCTGCAGGGAATGTACTTTTTCACGTCGGCGTAATCCGGTGAGCGACATACTTCCCTGCTGCTGAATTCACGGAATACCCCGGAATTGACATTCAATAATCCCAGGGGATTGCCGATCCATACCAGTGTATCATTGAACGGGCAGATCACAGTTGCATCCCTGCTGAAAAGGCTTGTCCTGGGGAAAAAATGAACACCACCGAATTCCTGTTTTTCCCTGTCATAGAGGTTCAGCCCAATCCCTTCCCAGGTGGTGACCCAGAAATTCCCGTGAACGTCTTCAAGAAATCCCTGGTACCAGTTTGCGCCCAGAACATTGATGCTGCGGATGTCCCCCTGGTTGATGGTGAAATAAAGAACATTCCTTTTGAATGTACCTCTCTTCCGGTCAAACCTGTTGAATCCTGCCCCGCAGTCCAGTCCCGCCCAGACATTTCCCTTCCTGTCCTCATACAGGACCTTCACCTTATTCTCATTGATTTTGGGATAAGCCAGGTTGGCCGAAGTATAACTCTCATAATCCCGGAAGATCTCCGGAAGGGTTTGGTTTGACGTTCTGCCAATCAACCCTCCTTCAACATACTTCTTCAGAACAGTTTTTTCACGGGAGAAAACATCCTTCCCCGGATTTTTCTTAAGGATTTCATACCGTGCATTGAAAAACTGTTCAGACGAGAGGTCCATGGTATCAATCCCTTGGGCTGAGGTTCCTATCCAGACAGTGCCCCGGTGGTCCTCAATCAGCGAAGTGACATTATTGGATGTAAGGGAATGGCTGACATTGTCCTTGTGCCGGTAATGCCTGAAAAAATTAAGCCCGGGCGGATACAGATTCAGCCCGTTATCCGTACCGATCCAGACATTTCCTTCCGGATCGCAGTAAATTTTATTCACAAATGTTCCGCTGACCGAGAAGGGATCCGATTCATCGGGCGTGATGGTATAGAAACGGTTTCCCGAAGGATCATACCTGACAACGGCTGATCCGTCTCCTCCCATCCAGATATTTCCTTCCCCGTCGCGGGCGGCAGACTGAACCCTGAACGGAATTTTGAAGTTTCTGAGTTTCGTAAACTGATGGGTACGTTCATTATAATTGAGAATAGCATGCTGGCCGAATATATAGATCCCTCTTCCCGGAATAGTGGCAAAACAATTTGCTTCCCCGACATAACTGGTAATGAATTTTTCCGTTCCGGGATCAAATACATTGACAGCTAAATTTCGTGTTCCGATCCATAGGTTTCCCCGCGTATCAGGGTAGATGTTGTGAAACAGATACTCGCCTTCAATGGGGGGTTTTTCATGATAATAAGATGCCATTGAATCCTTCGACAGCCAGAGGCAGTCGAGGAGTCCGTTCATGGTTTCAATCCACAGATGGCCTTTTTTATCGGCATAGAGCGCCCTTATATATTCGTTAGAAACATCCGTCTTCGGGTGTTTCTTATACGAGTAACGGATAAATTTATTACGCGACCTGAGGTACCTGTTCAGCCCTTTCTTCGTGCCTATCCAAACGTTCCCGTTTTCGTCCTCGGCAAGGCTGGTAATAAAATTATCGGAAAGAGAAGAGGGATCATTCTCCCTGTTAAAGAACCGCTGAATTCCGTACCCATCGGCCTTGTTAAGCCCGTTTCGGGTGGCAATCCACAAATATCCGAAGGAATCTCTCAATATATCCAGTACATCCGGGTTGCTCAGGCCATCCCGGGTACCGATTTTGATAAACCGGCTGTAATTATCGGGAAGGGTTTCAGGTTGAGGGTCGGGGTCAGCCGGGGTACCGGGGTTGCGGGTTTTATCCGGAACATTACCGGCAGCCGCCGGTTCAATCCTGCTGAGCGTTTTTGTAACGGCTTCAGCTGTGCCGGTTGCTTTATCCTGCTTGCGGGAATGACACGCCGTGACCAGGATTACGATGAGAAAATAAAAAAAGAGTTCCCTGAGGATGTGAACTTTCTTTGGTAAATATTTATATGTGGTATTGTCAGGTAGTTGATCAGAAGACGGTAAACGGATATTATTCCCTCTATTTCTGAGAAGATCTGTCATGACCTGATTGCTTCTGAAAATTAATCAGAACCGGGTATTTCAATATGTCATAAAGGTAAAACAAATAAGGTGTGATGTCAACTTTTCTCTGTTGACTTTTTTATTGGCATTGCGAGGAGCGGAGCGACGAAGCAACCTCCGTCCTCGGCCCTCTGACCTCATTTCTCTCCGGCCCGCCTCTCAACCTCATGCAGCAGCCGCAACGGGGTATCGATGACAACGATGTTGTAAAGCCAGGCAGGAACGCTTCCGGCAGGGTTAATGTATCCTTCCAGCACCAGGTGGATCATCCCGTTGCTTAAAGGCTGTATCGTCCACTTTTGCCAGAAATCGGTGACACGGATGAGCCCCTTTTTTTCAGGGATTACTCCGGGCAAGGGCGTTGAAAAAACGGTCCGGGCCGAAGTTGCAGGATCTTCGTTGATTTCCACATTGGCCACCAGGTCGCGGTCGGTAAAGGGCCATGGAACATGATAAATGAAATAATACCGGATGTTTCTGTTCTTCTTGAATAAAAGCACACTGATGTCACTGACATCATCTCCCCACCAGTCTGAATTTACAGGATTCCCGATGAGGGCGCTTACTTTTTCAATATCCGCGCTGATATCGGTCTCTCCCCTGAACGATTTAAACGGGCCGCCTTTTTCCAGCTTTGTATAAAGCCGGATGCCATCTTTTTCCTTGATGAATTTCCACGACTGGGCCGGCAAAAAAGGTGTTCCCGTCAGAAGCAGAAGAATCGTGATGAAGGATCGGAAAAAAGTTTGCATCGGAAAGCCTTCAGGTTAGTTTTGCCAGAGCCCGGCCGTAATGACGCCACCCGTACCGAAACTGCACAGCATCACCTTTTTCCCTTTTACCGAACCTTTTATCTGGTTCAGGGCATTGCCGACGGATGCAACGCCGCAGTTCCCGATGGTATCGCCGAGGTTGATGAATTCTAACTTGTATTTTTTAAAAACGGAGGCAAGGAATTTCAGGATCTGCGGATTGACCTGGTGCAGGATCATGACATCGGGCGCACAGCTTTCTTTGATAAAATCGAGGTAAAACTGCTCTGCATGCCTGATCAGTTTCAGCGCGAGAAAATTGTTCATGTTCAGCCCGAGGTACTTTCTCGGATCCGCCTGGAGCTTTTTGTTTCCCTGTATGATCGACTCATGGGCGTCGTGCCCCAGCTTTATGGTGACGACATCGGAAAGCCCGCTGTACTGTTTTGATTTTGAATGGATCAGCCTGGTCTCTGAACCGTTGTAGCTGACAATGCATGCGAAGGAACCGTTACTGAAGATCTTGTTGAACTTGCTTAACCGGGAGGTGCCTTTTTTTGCCGCATCGGCCTGGACGACCATGACGGATGATTTGTGCAGCTCTGCCAGGTGGCTGGCAAGGATCAGCGACGAGACGCCGCCGGAGCAGCCCTGGACAATATCGATGGAATGACAATTTGAAAATGAACTGCCGTGTTTCTCAATGATCATTTGTGCGAGCGAAGGTGCCAGTGAATCCGGGGTGGTGGTAGCTGCGATCAGGTGGGTCAGATTATCCGGCAGCCCGGATTCAATCAGTTCCCTGACCGCCTTTTCCGCAAGCGTATATACCTGCTTCGGATGTTCCGGAAGCTCCGACCCGTTCGAAAATTCATAATAGCCGCTCATTCTGTGAAACACTGCACCCATGCTGATCCTGTTCTTATTTTTTTTAACCCCACCCTTCACCCCTCCCCAATTGAGGAGGGGCTATTCACTAAAAAATTCATGGCTGTTCAGACCTGACAGCCATGAATTTCAGTGCAAAAGTACGAAAAACTCACATGCAGAAAGCAGTATTAGTCTTTTTTGACCTCTCCCCCTGCAGGGGCTGACCAAAAAGAAAAAGTATGTAGAATATTTTCTTTGTGCGACTTTGTGTGTACTTCGAGTCCTTTGTGGTTTAATCACTTAAAGGTTAACCACCAAGGACACAAAGGTATTCACAAAGGCGAATAAGTACTTATTAGTCAACCCCACGGGGGGGTGGGGTCATTAAGGTCAACAAAACCGTTCAGGAACAGGGCAGGAGTGACGCAGGAAAATATGTATTAAAAATGAAATCCGATTTGAATGGAGTAGCGGAATCCCAGTGACCATGAGGCCCGTGACCCTGTAAATTCCAGGTTTTCACTTGAGAAAATTGATTTCAGCAGGGGAAAACGGTTCAGAAGTTTGTCGACCAATTCCTGGTCGATATTCTCAATCTGGTCAGGATCAAGGGATCCGCTTAATTTAAGGTCGCCTTTATATAAGCTCACAGATGGCCCGAACATAAGAAGATCAAGGGACAACCTTTTCCAGAAGATAAACTGATAGCCAAGCGACATTCCTATATTAAGTATGTTCAGGTTCCCCTCAATGGCCGCATTCTGATCCACGGTGGTGTAAAGGATATCGAAATTGTTCTTGAAATGAAACCCGTAATAGGAAATGAATGCGCCGATGTACAGGCCGTCAGGCGCAGGCCGCCTGTTTCTTGAGAAAGGATAATAGCGGTAATCAAGTGCAAGGTTGATCCCGTATTTTTTCCCTTTCTCAATCGTAATGATACCGGCAATTGTATCGGTAATCAGCCTGGGGAAAAGGAGATAACCAGCCTGGAGCGATACTGAATGGTTTTTTGCGACAAGCCTTTCGTAAGAGAATGTAATGTTATTGACATTCGACCAGAGCAGCATCGGCGTCGGGTTGAACTTGATTACATTCCAGTGGTATGGTTTCAGTGGGGGAAATTTTTCCTTCATTTTTACCTTTTCGATCGTATCGTTTTTTTCATGCTTCTTGGACTTTTCGATGGTGTCGTTTTTTTCCAGAGCCTGAAGACCGGCGAGAGGGAACATCAGCGTCAGGAGGATCAGCGTGATTTTTTTTGCGATCATATACCGGGTTTTTTCTATAACAAAGATAATGTAAAACTTTCCAAAAGCAAATTTCTGACATATATATCGTTAATCGAGTAATCGATTGTTCTCATAGAATAAAAAAGGCCAACCCGGTTAACGGCTGGCCTGTTCTGTGCATTAATGCAGGGGTTCATTTACTTCTTTTTCGTGGTACCTGCATGTTTCTGTTCCAGCTCGCCAACAAAGGGAATGCTCTCCTGGATTGTAAGGTTGATCACGTTGTTGATGTAGTTCTCAAACTGGTAGAATTGGGCAGCCTTCACAGGGCCGATCTTTTTTGCCATCTCTGTAAAATATTTCTTCTGCAGGTTCTTGAACTTGATCTCAAGGGCAACACCCTTATCGACCATTTCGGTTGCCTTTGCCTCGGTGATGTTCTCTATCGCTTTCATGTATTCATCGATCATGGCAACGCGCTGTGAACCCAACGCCAGGCGTTCGTTCTCATATTTGTTATAGACGGGCCAGAATGCCGAATCCTGGTGGGGTGTGAACATCATGTACTCTTTAAGCAATGTGGCTTTCTGGACACCGAAATACTTCTGAATGATCTGGATATCTCCCTGTGAAGTCTGGGAAAAAAGCGCCACTGAACTGATCAATAAAATCGCCAATGCAAAAATCTGTTTTTTCATACGTTTTGGTTTTAATGGTTGATTATCAATAAAAATGTTTGTTATCTGATCTTTCAGATCGATCAGGGGAAAATAATTCAGTTTGTAAATTCGCAGCTTACGGATGATTAAATTTTGCGAGCCTTAATGGATCTGTAATCTTCTGCAAAAGTAACAGAATAAATTCATCCCCAAAAACCAATTCTATCCGGGAAAATAAATACTCATCAATAAGTAAACAGTGATTGATCTTATTGTTATTTTTGTAACTATATTTGCAGGGGGAAATTGAAACGTTTTCTGTGACAGCGTTATGTTTTTCTGATTCTATTTCGATATAAGAGGTTCATCAAATTCATTTACTAACTTAACATTATCATTTATGAAAACAAAGATCACGCTTTTCATTTTAGGTCTGGGGCTTTTCTTCACCCTGGGCTGCAGCAAGTACCCGCCTTCAAGCGACAGGCTGCTGGAGGACCTTGCGGTCATTACCCAGTACGACACCAAGGTTAATTTTAATGATTATAAAACCTTTGGCATCGCCTCTTCGATCACCAAGATCGACAACAAAGATACTTCCGAGCTGTCGAATTCAGTTGCAACATCCATCCTGGATGAGATCTCCAAGCAAATGACCTCCAGGGGGTTCACAAAAGCTGCAGCAGGAACATTGCCTGATCTGGGAATCCAGGTGGTTTATTATGAAAATACCAACGTCTATACTTATTCTTATTATAACTACTGGTGGGGATATCCTTATTCATACTATGGATATTACTATCCTTATTACCCGGTCTATTATTCCTCTTATACCACGGGACTGGCCGATATCCAGCTGATTGACCTGAAAAATCCCAATGTTACAACCCAGCAATTGTATCTGCGCTGGAATGCCTATATCCGGGGCCTTGTTACAGGCGGTCATACCACATCCGAGATCATAAATGCCGTTGATATGGCATTTACCCAGACTCCCCAGTTAGCAACATCAGCAAAATAATAACCTTAAAAGTATAGCACGATGAAAAAGATATTAGCATTAATCATAATGTTTGTCCTGGGCTGGGGTGTTACACAGGCACAGGATAACCTCAAATTCGAATACAAGCTCCATTCCTATTATACCTTTTCCTGGAATAACACTTTCCCTGTAGGGGATTTTAACAAATGGGTCAGCCAGCCCAGCATGGCCGGTTTTGATATCGGCGGCCGGTACATCATCATGCAAGGCCTTACGGCAGGTTTTAATATGAGCTGGCAGCGCGTTTCAAAAGATTATGATGCGCAAACCTATACCATTCCCGACAAAGGGATCGCCATCACGGCCACGAATTACAGGTTCACATGGATGGTTCCGTTCCAGGGAGTGATCGGCTGGCACTTCATGACATCAAAGATCGTGTCTCCCTATGTGAGCCTTGGGATCGGCGGCGATTACATGGAACACCACCTGCTCATCCAGGAGTATGATATTTACAAGACCGTTTGGGATTTCTCCCTCACCCCTGAAGTAGGAGCGCTCGTTAAATTCGGGGTTTCCGACTGGGGGGCCATCGTGGCTTTCAACTACAAGTGGACAACCAATAAAATCGAGGTCTACGAAACGAAATCCAAAAACCTTTCGATGATGAACCTCAAGATTGGTCTTGCTTATATTCTTAAATAACAAATGATTTTTGACGAAACCCCGGCTGGTGAATTCCGGTCGGGGTTTTTTTGTCTTGTTAGCCCCTCCCCCTGCCGGAGTTGATTAAAAAGAAAAAATATGCAGAATATTTTCCTTAGATCGACTTTGTTTGTACCTGCCTGCCGGCAGGCAGGCTTCGAGTCCTTTGTGGTTCAATCATTTAAAAATTAACCACAAAGGCCACAAAGATCTTCACAAAGGCGAATAAGTACTTTTTAGTCAACCCCGTAGCGTGTTGGGGTCATCAGAGCCTTCACAAAATACCCTATGAGTATTAAGAAAGTCATTCTGATTTTTATTCTCTGTCAACTTGCCTTGCTGAATTATGCGCAGGAAAAGGTTGATACAGTAAGCCGGAAAAAGGATTGCCAGCAGAAGGAGATCTGGGAGATCCTCTTTAAGAAAAAGGTTCCCAAGCCCGTGGATACAACCAGGAAGACGAATATATTCCTGCTTCCATATGTAGCCTATAACCCCACGAAGGGATTTCAGATCGGCGCGGGAGGATCGATTACCTGGTATGTCGGAAAATTACGCGCAACCAAGCAGTCGGCCGCCTCCTTCGGCGCCGAGTTCACCTCCAATAACCAAAAGCTTTTTCAGTTTAAAAGCAATGTCTATTCCAACAACAACAGGTGGTTCCTGCAGGGTGACTGGCGCTATTACATTTACAGCCTTCCAACATACGGAGTTGGTACTGGGTATGGAAACCCCGTACCACCCTTCCCCGAAATGACTGCCGGTTATGACAGTTCAGCAGTATGGGACGATAGCTACCACGTCGAGTACCAGTGGTTTCGCTTTCACGAGGTTTTTTCCTACAGGCTTGCAGCGGATCTTTATGCCGGAATTGGGTTTCATTTCGATAAGCACCAGGAAATTAAAGATAATACGCTCAGTCTCGATTCTGCCAGCCTGTACTACACTCCCCACTATGCCTATTCGGAACTTCATGGCTTCAATCCGTCTGAGTATATTGCATCCGGTCTGAGCCTGAATTTTGCCTTTGACACAAGAGACAACATGATCAATCCCTACAAAGGATATTATGTCAATGTGAATTACCGGATGAACCAGACCTGGCTTGGAAGCACCGAACCCGGGTCACAGTTGTGGGCGGAATTCAGAACTTACATAGGTCTTGAAAAGAAGCTCCCGCGTCATTTGGTTGCTTTCTGGTTGTACGGAGGTTTCAAGGTTTCCGGTCAGATCCCCTATTTTGACCTCTGGGCAACGGGTTTCGACCAGATGAATTCCTCCGGAAGGGGGTTCCTGCAGGGACGATGGAGAGGGGAGAACCTGATGTATGGTGAAGTTGAATACAGGTTCCCCATTAGCCGGTGCTCACAGGTGCTGGGAGGGGTTCTTTTTGTAAATGCGACAACGGCATCCAGCAAAGATCAGAGCGTGCCGCTGTTCGAGTATATCCGTCCTGCCTGCGGTGCCGGGCTGAGGATCATGGCATCCAAGGCGAACCGGACCAACATCGTTATTGATGTCACTTACGGCGGACATTCAACCGGAATTTATTTCTCTGCACAGGAAGCATTTTAACCCCGCCCCCTGTCTGATAAGGGATACTCATTCATCAGTATTTCTCTTCCCTGACAGATTTTTTTCATAATCTTTCCTGCATATCTGACATCCCTGTTATATATTTGTCCTTCCGACAAGCTGCTTGTCAAATAAACTATTTTAATACTGCTCATGAGAAGAACTCAATTCCGGTTTCCCGTCACAACGCTTGTCGGAAGTACTCTTAAGAACATTCATGATCTTCAGAAGTTTCATACTGTCGAACGGAAGTATCAGACGAAACTTTTCCTTTCCAAAGCTGTTGCGGGAATCCTGGAACCGTTCAACCTGGCTGAACGGATGATCTGGCAGAAGCGCATCCGCGAATACTGGCCGCAAACGCCTCCCTTATTCATCATCGGTTTCTGGCGGAGTGGAACCACCCTCCTGCACAACCTCCTGTGCCAGGATCCTGAAGCAGCTTACACCACCACATTCCAGACCGTTTTCCCGAACCTGCTGCTGACCCAGGCATGGTGGCTCAGGCCTTTTATTAATCTTTTCCTTCCGGCCAGGCGGCCATACGACAACGTAAGCATGGATATGGATTTTCCGCAGGAGGAAGATTTCGGCATGATGAACATCCAGCCGACGACCATCTACAAGTTCTTTCTTTTTCCTGGAGAGTTCGACAGCATCATTGAGAAGGAGCTGTTCACCGGAAGCCTTCCCCCGGAAAAAGTTTCCCAATGGAAAGAGGCGTATCAAAGCATGATTGCAAAAGCCGTTTTCAGCAGGGGAGGCGCCCGTTACATCGGCAAAAATCCATGTCACCTTTCACGAACAGGCCTTCTGAAAGAGATGTACCCCGATGCCAAATTCATCTTCATCCACCGGAATCCTTACCAGGTTGTTGAATCATTCTACCGCTTCATCCATACCATATTTCCGGGCGTCCAGCTCCAGGACGTACCACCTGATTTTTCACGTGAAAATGCGGTAAGGTTTTATGCAACGATCATGAATGCATACCTGCAGGACCGAAAAAAAATCCCGGCATCCGACCTCATTGAACTGAGAATGGATACTTTTATTCAGGATATTCCGGGCAACCTTGGAATGATCTATGAGAAATTCAACATGGGCAATTACAGCAGGGTTTCGGCACGCGTGGAAAAATTCAGGGCAGAAAATCCGCGTCCGTCGCATAATTCCTATCCCCCGGAACCGGAAACCATCCGCCTGGTCGATCAGTACGCATCCGGCATCGTGCATGAACTGGGATACAATGGAAATGATCCGCTGATGTTTTAATGAACTCACCCCCTCAATCCCCCGAGATCTGGGCAATGCGGTTTAGAACGTCTCCTGCCCCGAGAAATAGAATCCCTTGGATTTTACGCCGATGGCATAGTCGAGGTTGATGTTGGTCCTGAAGTATTTGTTCACCATGATCCTGATACCAATCCCCACTGCGGGTTTTATGTATTCAAACAGGGCGATGTTTTTCTGGGAATTCGAGGTGGTGACGGCATTGACAAACAGGACACCGCCGATGATGTGTGAACAGGGCCAGATCGGGAACCGGTATTCCACTTCACCATACACGATGTGATCACCGCGATACCTTCCGTTCGTATATCCTCTTCCTGAACGTGCCCGCTGGTCTTCTCCGAGATAGGGCAACGTCAGATATGGCAATTTCCCGGACATCAGGAAGTCGCCGAAGGCCCAGAACCCGATGAGGTGCCGGGGTGTTTTCTTTGACAGTCCGACATAGGTTCGGAATTCAAGCCACAAGGTCGATGAATTCTGTGAACTGCCCAGGAAGGTGGGATTGATCCTGTAATTGACATTCGCATAATATCCTTTGTAAGGATTGATCTGGTTATCCCTTGAATCATAGAGAAAATTCGCACTCAGCCCCGACACCATGTACTCCTTTGTGCTGAATTCATGCGTAGTTGAATAAAAGGAGTGCGGCGTTTGTTTTTCAGGCTCTGCCGGAATCGTATCATGCGCAGGAACTGCAGCACTGTAATATTCATCGTTGATCCCGTAATAGTAATCGAGGTGGTAACCCACTCCGGCATAAAGATTTTCGATGATCTTCTTGTTTACGATCTCATGGAGCTTGACATAATAAAATTTCATGGGGAAAAACACGCTGTCGGTATTTGTTCCTTCGCCCATCCAGTCCATGCTTGAAGGAATTCCCACCGTGTCCGGTGAATTGGTCCCCAGTCCATAGGTCGGCTGGCTGTAGATGTAAAACTTCCAGTCGCCCTGGAGGAAATACTGGTTCTCCTTTGTATAGACATTATGTTTCACAAAAGTGATCAGCTGGCTTTTGGATGTAACTGCAATGGTAAACGGAGCGCTGGAAACTTTTGTATTTTCCTTCGGTCCCATGTACCATCCGAAAGAGCCTCCCACGCCGAGCAGGAATCCGTTGGTCGGGTTGGAGCTGATGTTGGGAAGAACAAGCGCCAGGAATTTCTTGGGCGGCTTCGGGGCTTTTTCTTTCTTCTTGAAGATGTCGCCGATGGCTCCCTGCTTGCATATTTTTTCTTTCTTTACCGTATCTGTTGTCGGGTTTTTTAAACTGTCCGGGGGAAGTGCATTATCCCCCTGAACAAATGATTCCTGGGCCTGCAGGAAAGAAAATCCGGAAAGGATTAACAGCGCCGAAAGTACAAATTTCTTCATAAGACCTGGTTTTTTGAAAACAATCGTTAGTATATCATATGGGCATGCCGAAACCGAAAAAGAACCCATTGGTGCCCATGGAAGTAAATGCATATTCGAACCGGATCACAAGGTCATAGTAAGTCACAAAATCAATCCCCAGCCCCCAGCTCATAAGCAACCGGTTGTTGTAAGGATTAACATCGGTGAAGTTATTTACGCAATAGCCCGCGTCGGCAAAAGCATTCAGGTAAAATGCATACTGCAGCTTCTTGAACTTGTTCTTTTCCTGTCCCTCCTTCACTTTTGTCACCGAAGGCTTGATCAGCTCAAACTTGACATTGTTCCTGCAAAAATACATCTGGTCGCCTTTCACGGTATAGAGGTCGAAGCCACGGATGAAATCCTTGCCCTGGGTCATGTTCATCTGGTAGTAATAGGGTGAATTCTCACCGGCGGCATTCTCAGCCTTGACCATTTCTGCAATGTACCACTTACGGCCGACGGTCTGGTAAAAATGAAAATCGATCCCGTAATAGAAAAGATCGATATCCTTTGAAACGACCCCAAGCCCGATCTTTTCCATGAAGACCCTGAGCATGTTCCCTTTCAGCGGGTAGGTGTGGCTGTTGCGGGTATCATAATAATAATCGGCATAAAGCGTGAGGGAAGTATTGGTCGTTTTATATCCCGCGAGATAATTGGAGTCAAGTTTAACCAGGGAATCGGAAACATGGATGTATTCACCCGTGAGCTTTATGGTACCGTAATTGTACAGCCCCGGCCTCAGGGATAATTTTGCACCAATCTTCATATTCTGCGAACTGTTATAATCATACAGCATCTGCCGCTTGTTGTCGACCGAGGCATATTCAACGGTATAGAGGTTCTGGTAACCTGCGGTCATGGTGAGGCCGACCTTCTTTCCGCTTCCGATCCACGGGATCCTGTAGCCAAAGCCAATGGCCCATGATTTACCGATATAGCCCACGATGGAGGACTGGTGACTGAGCCCCCAGAGGTTGTTGTGGCTGAAGAACAGTCCCATGCTGAGATCGGCCCAGTTAATATCACGTAACCACTCATTGAAATTGGGAGCGTTCAGCTTGGCAACGGGAAACAGCCACCAGTAGTGCCGTTCCACCACATCGATTACAAGGGTGTACTGATTTTCCGTGATCTTTTTCAGTGAAAGGTCAACAGTAAGGAAGAGCTTTGTGTTGATCAGGTTTTCACGGCTGTAATTCATCCGCAGGCGCAGCTCGCTCGAATCGCCGGGATAAAAAATCCGGTCGTTGAAGTTGACCTTTTTCTCTTTCTGAAATGTGGCTAGGGAGTCGCCTATTTTGAAATCCAGTTCACGGATGATGATCGGGGGTTTTGTCAGTTTATTGCCGGTACATTCTACACCCGCTATCTTTATATAGGGTGCGGCTAATGTATCCGGAACATGAATTGAACCGTTTTTATTCTGGGCGAAGGTTAGTAAAGGGAAACAGAATGCCAAAAAAACAGGCAGGGTAAATAATCTTTTCATTTATTCCTTTCTTTTTAGCGGGCAACTCACTTCCCGAAAGACCAGAAACAGGGGGAAGAGAGATCCATTTGTAACTACTAAAGAAAATTGCCGTATTCTATAAAACAAATGTACCCCTTTTTTTATTCATCGTCAAGAACCGGAATATTTATACTTATCAATAAGTATATTGGAACACGGCAGGCAGGCTTGTTGAAATTCTGTCAAACAATATTATATTTGTTACACGGAGGTTCTCCGAATTTGACCATGTGACTTACCTTATAAAGGGTGACTAAAAAGTCTTATTCGCCTTTGTGAAGCCCTTTGTGGCCTTTGTGGTTAATTTTTTTTGATTTAACCACTAAGGACACGAAGCCTGCCTGCCGGCAGGCAGGTACACACAAAGTCACACGAAGGAAAATATCAAGCATATTTTTTTAGTCAACCCCACTGGGAGAGGTGTCAATTAATATAGAAAACAGAAAAACCAACATCAAAAGCAGATGGAAAAAATCAATGATCTGGATGATCTGGATGGCATGACCATCCTTGAGTTTCCGGTGCAGGACCGGCAGGGGACCCCGTACACATGCGGCGCTGATTGTGTTCAGAAAGTGATGGAATATTATGGGGAAGATTACCGCGAGATGGACCTGGCAGAGATGCTGAAGTCTGATCCTGAACACGGAACCTATGTGAAGAACATTGTGGAGTTTTTTCACAAGCATGGATTAAAAGCTGTTGTAAGGCAAAAAATGACAGTTCATTCGCTCATAAAACAGATCGACCGCAAGATCCCGGTGATCATCATGATCCAGGCCTGGGGCAGCAGGGAGAATTTCGAAAAGAACTATCGTCACGACTGGGAGGATGGCCATTTTGTTGTTGTGATCGGGTATACTGCGGATCTGATCCTGATTGCAGACCCGGCCTTGTTCAATACCGGCTATATTCCGAAAGCAGAACTGAAGGCCCGCTGGCACGATACCGATGAGGGAGATACCAGAACATATCAGCTTGGGATTTCCGTATATGGTAAGAAACCGAGGTTCGATGAAGATAAGGTGGAAAGGGTTAAGTAGACGGAAGACTGAAGACTGGGGACTGAAGACTGGGGACTGCTGACTGAGGACTGCCGACTGCCGACTGAAAATGGAGAATGGAAAATGGAAGAAAATCCGTAAGTTTGCGGCGGAGATTTTATCCTTAAAACATGGCTAAAAGGCGCAGAGATCATCGTCGTTCGCGCGGTTCATTGCTGCGGCGCCTGTTCCCGCCGCTGATTGAGTCCGGCCCATGGCGTCCGCAACCGCAATATCAGCGCGAATCTTTGTGGAAACGCCTGTTTCCGCCGCTGATCGAATCCGGGCCACCGCGCCCGCGCAAGCGATCCCGGCGACGAGCGTATACACCAAATGATCTTTTCGACAACAATACGCAGGAATTTACCGATCCTGGTTCACCTGGAATCTATGAAGATCAGGCCGGTAAGATGGAACCCTTTGATGAAGATAACCTGGATGAGAAATATGATCTGAATCTGCGGGAGAGCTGGATCGTGAAATCAATGGCCCGGTTCCTGCCGCGGATGGTCATCTCCATGGCCATCTTCATGGTGACCTACCTGCTGGTATGGTTTATCTATCAGATGGCTGTCATTGTCGTAGGTTCAGTCAACAATATCCCCTCCGTGATGACCTATTATGAAGTGCGGTGGACCATCCCCAATGACTCACCTTTGTGGACCGACCTGAACATCATCGCGGTCACCGGCTCGGGACCATTAATTTCACTTCTGCTTGGTATTTTTTGCCTCATCTTTCTGAAAAGCAGCCCCAAACTGGAGCAGATGACAAAACTGTTCCTCACCTGGTTATGCCTCAGCGCGATGTCGCATTTTTTCGGGGCCTTTGTGGCCGGAGCGCTCACCTGGCAGGGCTTCGGTTATGTCATTGCCTGGATGTACCTGCCCTTTGCCGTCCGGCTGGTGATCTCCGTCCTGTTCCTTGCGATCATGGTTTATATAAGCTGGCTGCTGATCCCCGTGATGCATTCCCTGGCGCCGGCGCAGCTGGGGAAAAAAGAGTTGCGGAGTTTCCTGGCGACACGGTTCGTCATCCCCTGGTTCTTCGGCACCGGCATCCTGATGCTCATCAAAATTCCCAATACCCTTCCGCAGCACGAGAACATTTTCATCTATGACATCATCATCCTCTGCTCCCTTGCGTTTGCCATACTTCCGATGCTTTCTGTCCTGTTCATCCGGTCGGCAAAACGACCCCGGCATTTTACGGAGAAGAGCGACGATGAAGAGCGGAACCTGATGCTTTCCGTATGGCTGACAATAACTGTAATGGTACTTCTCATTTACCGGTTTGGGCTGAATTACATCATGAATAATCTTTCGCGCTGAAATTAGTCTGCAGTCGGCAGTCCTCAGTCTTCAGTCCTCAATCCAAAGGTTTTACATATTTAAAAAAAATCATATATTTCTCTTGTTTTACTCATTTTTTTGTAAATTTGCGAATCAATCTATAGAGGTCCTATAACCCTTAGGGCCAGGTGAATCTCAGTTAACTAGAAGAACGTCACATTTTTCTGCCAATTTTAAAGGTCATTTATAATCTCGAAATGAGAAAGTTTCTGAAATTACTTTTCTTCTTGATTTCATTTTTCCTTATCACGGCCTCAGCCGGTGTTTGTTTTGCTGATGGGCCTCAGCCTCCCGGTCCTCCGGGCGGTCATGGACTAACTGAGAACCAGGGGCCATTTGATGCACCAGTGCGTGACGGAATCGTTTTTTTACTCGTCCTGGGTATCGGATATGGTGGCTTTGTTTTTTATAAAACCTGGAAGAAGATCTCAGAAGAAAACAAGGGAAGAATGATTGTCAAGTGACAATGAACGGATAACAATCATTCATCACTTCCCTGCTAAAATTTACGCAATGTTTTTTTTACAACGTTATTAACCAGATAAGTATATACCCATGAGAAATTCATACCCGTTTAATGCCATTATTTCAGTTCTGAACAACCGGTTTCTGCGCCCTGGTGGCCAAAACAGTTCATTCTCATCTTGGGGGAAATTTTTATTTCCGTGGAAAGCCTGCGTATTAATAGCAGGGCTTCTGCTGGTTTCAGGGTTTGTGCAGGCGGCAACATATTGGTCAATAGCCAGCGCTGCATGGAATACAAACTCGACCTGGTCAACAGTAGGTTATAGTAGTTCCACTAATGCCGGTACTTTCCCTAAGGCCGGAGATATTGCCTATATAGGCAATTCGAGGACAGTTACTGTAAGTGCCAATGCCACTTGTGCACAAATAATCATTGAGACAACCGGAGTACTAAACCCACTAACTACCAGAACTGTCAGCGCCACAACAAGTATTAATATAAATTCGAATGGTACATACACAAATCAAAGTACCGGAGCTATAACAACTCCCTCCTGGACCTGTAACGGAACCTATAATCATGCTACTTCGTCAGCGACATTACCCAAAGGGTCAACTACCTCTACATGGGGTGCCGCTTCCAATCTGAATATTACCGGATCCTATACATCAGCAACGCAATTTGCAAATTTTATCGGGCAGACCTTTGGTAATTTTACCTTTAATCCATCTCAAATGACAAATACGGTTTGTATGTATGGTGATGCTTCCGGTACTGTAACAGTACAGGGAAATTTTACCATCTCTCAGACCGGGACCAGTACTTTATACCTGAGACAAGTGGGCTACGCGTATGTCGGGGTGCTAAATATTAACGGCAATTTCAGCTTGGCTGCCGGAATTTTTGATCTGCATAACGGGGGAACAACTCCAACAAACTCTACGGTAAATCTAAAAGGGAATTTTACCTTGTCGGGTACAAGCGTAATGACACAGACAACCGTTCAGTCAGGGTCCACGGTTAATTTTAATTTTACAGGAACCGGAACACAGACGGTCAGTATCTCACCCACCGCCACCATTAGCTCTCAGGCAACCACTTTGTCCTGTGATATCCAGTTTGCGGTTGCAAGCGTGGCTACGATTGATATGGGCACCTCAGTCCTTAAGGGTACCAATAGTACTTCCTTTACATTAAATCCGGGAGCAACAATTATTACTGCAAATCCTGATGGATTATCCACATCTGGTGCCACAGGCTCTATCCAGGTGAACGGAACAAGAACTTACAGCACTACGGCTAATTACACCTATAACGGTACTTCGGCCCAGGTAACCGGCAATGCCGTTACAGGAGCAAATAATCTAACCATCAGCAATACCAATGCTTCCGGGGTAACCTTCAGCAGGTCAATTTCAGTCACCGGGAATATGAATGTTACTACCGGGGCTCACGTTAATTTAGGGACCTTTACCTCCTCAACTGCATCTCTCACCCTGGGAGGTTCTGCTCAGGCAAGTGGTACTTCTTATGGAGGAACCACTTCCGCAGCAGCGCATATTCTTCCTACCTATTTCAATACTGCGACCGGCATATTAAATGTTAGTTTGTCACCCCCGTCAAATTTAAGTTATAATTCGCCTTTTTCATTCCCGATAAATGTTCCGATAACAGAGCAGGATCCAACGGTTACTGGAGTTGTAACGAGTTATGGAATTAGTCCGAATTTGCACACTAATACAGGTTTGGATTTTAACACTACAACGGGCGCCATAACAGGTACTCCAAATACCTATTCACAAACGACTGATTACACGGTTACGGCCTCAAACAGTGCCGGAAGCACTACGTGCCATATATTACTAAGTGTTGGTAATTACCGTTATGCTGTTGCTAATGGTAACTGGAATTCAAATAGTACCTGGGCTATAAATTCAGGCGGTACTGCGGGTGCTTCTTACCCTGTTTCCGGCGATATTGTTTTTATTGGCGAAGGTGCAAATTCCTGGACGGTTACAATTCCAACCAGCACTGCTGCAGCATGCGGCAGCCTTACCATGGGTAATTACAGTGCTGCGACCGTAGCAACTCTTAATTTTGCAAATAGCGGAAGTTCACTTGCAGTAGGCAATGATCTTGTGATGAACCGTCCAAACGCGGCAGCAACAACTGCAATCAATTTAGGTACCGGTAGTTTAACCGTTGGCGGTACGCTTAAGTTAGCTATGAGTGATCTGACTCCTAACAGCGCCACCAATCTGATTAATCAGGTAAATATTTCGACGGGTACAGTAACTACAACAAACCTGTTATTCAACGGACAATCAGCTCCGCAAAGTCAGGTTGTTTTCAGCGGAGCAGGTAAGATGAATATAAGTGGTAACCTTACATTCGGTTATATTCTTGGAACCCTTACACCTTCAACCGGAACTGTTAACTTCAATGGAACATCTGCTCAGACCATCCCAATCGGAGTCAGCGCTGTGACATACAATAACCTGACAATAAATAATACCAGTACCAGCGGTGCAACTTTAAGCAGTTTAGCCATATCGGCAACAAATGTTACAGGAAATCTGTCTGTAGGTGATGTTTCAGCGAGCAGTACATTCGACAATGGTGGTTATGCCATTGTCCTTGCTTCAGCGAAAACTTTAACTATCGCAGATAATAGTTCTAAATTTTATTTGTCGGGTACATCTACGATGGCAACAGCTCCTGGCGGAAAAACATTCGGCCCATCTAGCCTTGTTAATTATACCGGATCAAACCAGACTGTTACGGCAGAAACGTACGGTCATCTTACATTAAGCGGCTCCGGTACTAAAACGATGCCTGGTTCTTCACTTTCTGTCGCAGGTAATTTTACGATGTCGGGAACGGCAACTACAACAGCATTGGCGGCAATCAACACTGCCGGTAATTTCACCCTGGGTTCGGGCACTACATTCAATGCTTCTACCTTTACACATTTGGTAGGAGGGAACTGGACCAACAGCGGGACATTCACTCCCAGCAGCAGCACCATTGAATTTAACAGTTCGGGAGCAGGAAACATCGGAGCAAGTAATTTCAACAACATAACTTTCAGCGGTTCAGGTACCAAAACAGCGACGGGTGCTTTATCAATTGCAGGGAATGTCTTAATAAGCAATAATTTCACGGCAGGTATTTACGGCCATACTGTTGCCGGAAACTGGTCGAACAGCGGCACATTTGCTCCGAGTGGCGGGATTGTGATTTTTAATGGAACCGGGGCCCAGACTATCAACAGCGGGGGAAGTTCTTTCTTTGATCTTACAATAGGAAATAACGGAGGCACCTGTACCGCCGTCACGAACGGGATAACCTCGACCGGAACGTTCACCACAAATTCCGGGACTATTTTAGATATGGCTACCAATGCCCTTAGTGTAAACACGGTAAGCCACTCAGGTACACTGTTGACACAATACACATCATCCTCACCCATTACCACTGGTAAAACTTGGGGCGGGCTGGTGAACTATAACAACGCATCCAGTGCGCAAACCGCCATGGCAGGGACCTATAACAATCTCACCATAAGCACACCAGGTGGAGCAACGGCAAGCGGGGATATTTACGTGAACGGAATATTAAACCTGGCAGCTGCCGATCCTACTGCCACTCCTACGCCTGTTAAAGGCTGCCTTGAAATGATCACTAATTATGGAAACTATCCGGGAACAACCTTAACTGATTATAATTCTCTTGTATCGTTCACATTATATATGGGTTCATCTGCAACTACAATTGGAGTCGGAGATGTTACGGGAATTGTAAAAAGAGATTATTCCATTGTTGCGAACACTCCATATACTTTTGGAAACCAATATACCACTGTTTCTATCACTTCAGGAACAATGCCAACTGCTCTTACCCTTACAATAACCATTGGCGCGGCACCTGCCGGAAAACCAGGAGCATTAAAAAGGACCTACCAGATTATTCCTGCCGGTGGCAGTGGTAATACAGTTACTGCCAACTTCCATTATCTGGATAGTGAAATAGGTAGTAATACAGAAGCAAATATGGTAACCTGGGATTATGATATTGGCGGTGGTTATGCAACTCCTGATGAGCACGGGCGTGCCAATTATGATTTTACCAACAATTTTATTGGTTTATCGAATATTCCAATAGATTATTTTATTTATGTCGACCCAGGACATAAGTGGAGAACCATTTTTGAATTAGGAGATTATGGAGAAGATTATTATACATGGAATGGTTCGGTCAGTACGGATTGGAAAACTGCAGCAAATTGGACAATTACACTAAGTGGTTCTGGTGTTCCCAATAAGCTTAGCCATGTAATTATTCCTAATGTTACTTCAACAAATAACCGTTCACCACTCTTACCTGGGGGAACCACTATCATTAATACTATTTCCATTCAGAATGGAGGCATTTTAACCATGGGTAGCAATACCCTCAAAATACAAAACACACTTAGTGGGGGTTGGGAAGACCTGAATCTAACCGGCAATAACCCGGGTTCAAGTACAGTTGTTTTTAACAGACCCGGAACCTCCATATCTGGTACTGCCTGGTTTAATAATGTAGAGATTGCTGCTATTGATGATGCAACAGATACAATTGCGGATATAACCAATGAGGCTGGCAGTACAATGATAATAAGTGGCTCAATTACAAGAACAGGATTAATGACAGGCAAATGGTATGCTGATAATTTCAATAATACGGTTGTTTACAATGGTACAGATCAAACAATCCTTTTACCGGATGGAAATAATAAATATTATAATCTTACTTTAAGCGGAAGCGGCACAAAAACTTTGCCTTCAACCCTGGTAATTGATAAAGATTTCACTTTAGCGGGCTCTGCTGCTGCATCAGGTACTACGCTTTCGGTTGGGGGCAATTTTACCAGCAGTTCTTCCGGTAGTTTTTCAGTAGGTACGGTCATTCTCAACGGTACAAGTCCGCAAACACTTGGAGGAACTGCTTCGACCACTTTCAGTAACCTTACCATCAATAATGCAAACGGGGTTACGTTGGGGAACAACGAAACGGTGAATGGTACATTGACTCTTACCAGTGGAATGGTTAACACCGACATCAATACCCTAACGGTAGGTTGCACCGGAAGCATTAACAATGCAGGTGCTTCAAGATATATCGAAGGTAAATTGGCCAGGGTCTATTGTGGGATAGGTTCAAAGGATTTCCCGATAGGAAAGGGAGGAAATTACCGCCCGATGACTTTAGAATATACTGCGTTAACTGGAACGAGTACTGTTACGGCCGAGGAATTTGAGTCTTCAGCAATCAGCGGTACCCTTCCGGCATGCACCTCGCTGCTTGATCCAAACAGGTACTGGTCAGTTTCAGAAACAGGGGGAAGCAGTTTTTATTTTGACATCACACTTGATGGAACCGGTTATACTGTTACTGGGAATCCAATAATACTGCAAGATGGCACTAACCCGTTAACGTCATATACAGCGACTGTTATTGGAAATAATTATAAGGCGACCCACTTAAACACCTTCGGCAATTTTGAGATTGCATCAGAAACTCTTCCGCAAGGTTCATTATCCGGAAGCGCAATCTGCTCAGGAGATATAGGTCAACTCACCTGGACTGCCACTGCAGGAACCGGCCCGTTCACCGTTGTTTATAACGATGGTACAGACCATACCGCGGAAAATGTAAGTTCAGGGATTCCTTTTAATGTATACACCAGCCAGACATCCACAAAGGTTTACTCGCTGACTTCGGTTACCAGTTCCTCATGTACGCGATCAAGTGGTTTTACCGGGGGAACAGGAACGGTTACTGTTCTTACTTCCGCAACCTGGAATGGCAGTTTAAGCAACGACTGGAATACACCTGCCAACTGGACACCAGCCTACGTTCCTATTTCCTGCACAGATGTGACCATCCCTTATACTGCAATCACAAATTTCCCAACACTCTCTGCTGCTGCCTTGTGTAACAACATCATTCTTGAATCAGGAGCTTCATTAATAGACACCAAAACCGATGCAGGAGCTTATCTGTCTTTAGGTGGAACAGCAACGGTAAAGCGGTTTATTCCCAACGACTGGAAGTGGCATTTTCTTTCATCACCTGTTGCCAGCCAGCCGATATGGCCGGAATTTGCACCGACACCTGAGCTTTCTTCTCCAACAGGATGGGCTCCGGTAAATTCGGGCCCATATTATTTTAACTGGGATTTCTATTATTTCAACCCAGCATGCCCTATCGGAGGACTCAGCTGGGTAAACCTAAGGTATCCCAAAGACGCTTCTCACATTGGCACCTACAATGACAGGACATACAACGACCCCAGCAGCTCCGCCGGATTTGGCCCCCTGGTCCCCAAATTCCGGGTAGGAAAAGGCTACCTGGTAGCTTACACAACCAATTGGTATCCTGCAAACAATTCCCCGGAGACCCACACATTTACCGGAGCTCTTAATACTGGGGCCATCAATGATACGATCATTGATTATTACGGATTTGGGGGAAGCGCATACAACCTTGTGGGAAATCCTTATCCTTCATCACTCGACTGGAAAAATGGGAGTGGATGGGACCGGTCCAAACTTGCCGAAAATGGTACATTACAGTATGACTATTGGATCTGGAACGATGGGATAGGAAATTATGGGGTTTTCAACTCAGGAGGTGGAGATGGTTCCGGAACGAATAATGTAACACGTTACATTGCACCTGAACAGGCCTTTTTTGTACGGGTAATCTCAAATGGTTTTGTGACGATTAATAATAATGCAAGGATACATAACACACAACCCTGGTTAAAGGAACTTGAGGCTGAAGTTAACCATATTCGGCTAAAACTAACAACAGATAAAAACAGTTACAGCGATGAAATGATATTCGGAGTGCTTGCTACTTATGAAGAAGGCGGTTCGGATAAATTTTGGAGTATGTATGCGGAAGCCCCTGAGATCTGGTCGATTAAGAACGGGAACAGTTACTCTATAGACCGCATGCACTCACTGGATCAGAACAGCACCGTCACCATCGGGATCAAAGCCGGGGTGGATGGAAATTATACAGTTACTGCAACCGGGGTCGACGAGTTTGGGTCATCAAGTGTACTGTTGGAAGATCTTAAAACAGCTGCAACCCAGGAACTGAAGAGTAACCCGGTCTATACCTTTGCGGCAACAACCAGTGATGCTCCTGAGCGCCTCCGCCTTCATTTCGGCGGGCCGTTCGGAGTTGCCAGCCCACCGAAAGTAAATGATATTACGGTCTATTCTTACGGCAATACCATCATTGTCAGGAACAATACTGAAAATGACATGGCAGGGGATGTTTTCGTTTACAACCTGGTTGGGCAGAAGATCCTGCAGAGAAAAATGGACGGGAAAACAACTAAGATCGACCTGAATGTACCGCTGGGAGTTTACCTGGTTACGGTGGTGACGGAGAAGGAGACTGTTAGCAGGAAGGTGGTGATCAGGTAGTGAAGTGGTTAAGTGTTAAGTGGTGAAGTGGTGAATTTTGCCCTTAACACTTAACCCTTAACCCTTAACACTTTTGAATTAGCGTTTAGCCATTTTATTAAATAAAGGTTAAATATCTCATATTTCGCTTGCTTTTGTTAATTTTTTATACCTTTGCAGTTCAAAATCCGAAAATTCTATCGCCAAAAAGGTTGTTTCGATCTTGGATAGATACAAAAAGTTCATATTTTAATGACGGATTTCAAGGCACTTGCACAACTATGAAATGAAGAAGTTTCTTAAATTATTTTTCTTCTCACTATTGTTTTTTTTACTCACGGTCACATCCGGTGTGTGTTTTGCCGATGGTCCGCAGCCTCCAGGTCCTCCCGGCGGACATGGTTTGACTGAAAACCAGGGACCCTTTGACGCTCCTGTTGGAAATGGTTTAATGATTTTAATTGTCCTCGCAATCGTATACGGAGGATTTCTGTTTTATAAGACCTGGAAGAAGATCACTAATGAAAATCCGGGGAAAATCATTGTCACCAACTGACAATCGAAAAGCTAGCCTTCATCCCTTCCCTAATTAATCTCAGGCTCATATTTCCCGGGGCTTGCCCCGAGACAGGGTCCAGGGTTTGCCTTGGGGTTCATTCCTGTGATTATAGGTATTTAGAACACGGATTACACGGATAAAACGGAAGATCATGCTCCGTTCATTCCGTGTACTCCGTGTTCATTTTTATCTTACGTTTATCTTACGTTTATCTTACGTTTATCCTTCGATCATATTTCACTATACTTCTGGATTTATTTGCTCCTGATACGCGTCGTTAAGGTGCAAAATACTCATTGACAAATCTAGATATTATACATATCTTTGTTTGTTATATGTTTACCTTGGCGGGTAATTCATTTCATTTCTTTATTGGCGGACCATAAAAAGTAACGTTATGAAAAAAAGACTTTTACTTCTGCCATTGGCGATTATTGCGTTAAATATTTGCCAGGCACAGCTGGTGCCGTTGTTCGAACGGACAACCTTTCCGGAAATCACCGTCGATCCCATCGTGAATTTTAAAGATACGGGAGTGACATTTGTTTCTGAGTGGAACAATGCGGCATGGCTCAGGGCTGCTTCTGAGTGGGGTGATGGTACCTTCTTCACAGAGATGAAGTACAACTGGAACGCAAAGGGCTGCGGAGGGGATTATACGGTCTATCCGGAGTACACCCTGTTTCTGCTGGATGCGGCAAACGACCTGGATGTGCGGGATTTGTGGGACTATGCAAGTTTTGAGATGATCACCGACGGAGAAGTGGTTACCATCTGGGTTTTCGGAAATGCCGATCATCCGCAAAACCAGGACTGGATATGGATCCCTGCTTCCGGGATTGGCCGGCCGTTTATCGATGACCGGCAGGGATACCTGGTCCGGTATAATAACAGGGCTTCGAGCGACCGCCAGTTTTTTGCCGACACCGATCCCTGCCCGGGCGATCCGGCATTCAACTTTTCCGACTCCTACGGGATTTTCGGCCATTATAATTTCAACACAACACCCTACGATTACGGTTTACCCAATTCCGTACCCTGGAACCATGAACTCTACGAGCTCTGCTCCATCGACGTGGACGGAGGCTATATGTTGTGCCACAAAGGGAAGATGATCGATCCCTGCAAACCTTTGCCAAAAGGACAGAAGGGAAACCCGAACGATGCCCAGAAAAGAGCAGCTGCAAAAATCTGTCGCGACAGTGTTCCATATTGCCCGGTCCCCCGGGAGGGTTATACTTACACACCCATGACGGACACGACAAATCTCGGATTTCAGCTGACAAATGAAACCGATACTACGATTTCCTTCCATGTCATGTTCACAAGTTCGCTCTTTTCACCCATCGAAACCGAAATCACCTCCCTCGATCTTGCCGGTCATGCAGATACAATGCTGACGGCAAAGGTCATCAGCCATGCAATGGTCGGATATAAAGACACGATCGTTTGCTGGACCAATTACAGGACGGCATGGACGGTCATCGAAGGGGCCGGGGATCTGCACCGGATCGATCTCCTCCCTGATTCACTTTCGCTTTCTATCGGAGACACGGTCTTCCTGGGAGGCTATGGGTATGATCCTGACGGAAGGCCATTGTTCCTGAAACACCCGGTATGGACCACCACCGGGGGTGTCGGTGCAATAGCCGGATTGATAAACCACAAGCACGTTCCTGCATTTATGGTGGTGGGCCAGTTCATTGCACAGAATGCCGGCAGCGGATATATTTATCTTGAAAACATGAACATCTTCGGAACACGGATCGCCGACTCGACCTATGTCACGGTCGTGCCGCTCTCTGTTGATAAGAGAAAGGAACAAGGCGTCCTGCTGGCACAGAATTTTCCCAATCCATTCGGAAACAGCACAAGGATCGAATTCTCCCTCGAAAAGTCAATGCATGCTGAACTGAGGATTTATTCGGTTGATGGGACATGTTTAAGGACTATGGCTGACGGGATCTTTTCGGGAGGGTTCCATTCCATTACCTGGGATGGCAGGAATGAAACAGGAGAAAAACTCTCCAATGGAATATACTTCTACCAGTTGAAAACGTCAGACGGAGAGATCCGGACGAGGAAGATGGTGCTGCTGGATTAAAAGTTCAGCCTGATTTTCTTTGCCAGGCGGAATTTGTAATTCCGCCATGATTTCGAGCGGCATTACAAATGCCGCTCAGCAGTGGGAAGACACAGAGGCTCACAGAGAAAGTGCTACGGCTCTTTATTGAACTCTTCCAGCGAGGTTACTTTAATCTCTTCCTTCTTCAGGCTGGCAAGTTCGATGTTGATCTTTTCAAGGTCGCCGGAGATGAGGTTGGTGATCTCGGTTTTGATCTGGCCGGCCTCGATGCTTAACAGGTCGAGTCCTGAAAGCTGCGAATCCGTTGGCTTTCCCATGTAGCTCATGACGGAAGCGTAGATGAAAGCGATCTTCTCGCGGAGTTTTTCCTCGCCGGTGATCTTTCCTTCCCTTACGGAGACCATCTTAACATGCAGGGTGTCCATGCGTGTTGCAATTCCGGTGAGTTTCTTCGCAAGCGGTTTCGGGACTTCCTTTGCCCGGAGCATGGCCTTGTCGCGGATCTCTTTTGCCTGACGGTCGGTGTAAGCGAGCGATTCCAGCAGGTTGTAGGCTTTCATAAGTGCTGTTTGCCGGATCTGACGGTCTTCCTTCGAGTATATGGATTTAGGATCGGCCACCAGGTGGATCTTTGTTTCAAAAACCTCCTTATTCTTGGTCAGCTTTACGCTATATTCCCCCGGGGGATAATTCGGGCCTGACATGGCAGATCCTTCCAGCTGCGGCGATACAGGAACCTTAGGAGGCTTCATGCGGATCGTCCAGTTCACCTGGTTGATCCCCTTACGCGTGCCTGCCGGCAGTTTCTTTATGGACTTGCCATCGGCATCAAAGATCTCGATGTAGATATCCCCGAACAGGTGGCGTTTCTTCAGATAATAAAGGATGGGCGCCGATTCCTGGGGAACCTGTCCGATGAATTCATCATCGCCGTTCCACTCCTGGGTAAATGAATTTTCGCGGATCACATAATCTTTAGTTTTGATGAATTTTACATCTTCATTCAGCACCTCCTGGGTGAGTTCGCGAAACGGGGTAATGTCGTCGATGATCATGATGCCGCGGCCGTGTGTTGCGAGCACCAGCGATTGATCACGGGCATGAATGGTCATGTCCATGACCGGAACCTTCGGTACATTCCCTTTGAAACAGGCCCAGCTCTCGCCTCCGTTTACAGAAAGGTACAGACCCCATTCTGTTCCGAGGAAAAGCAGGTTTGGATTAACAATGTCTTCCTTTATGATGTGGCAGTATGCTTTGAGAGAAGTATCGGCCAGCGCTTTCCAGCTCTTTCCAAGGTCGGTGGATTTGAAAACGTAAGGTGTTTTATCGCCCATCCGGTGTCCGTCGAAGGTCACAAAGACGGTATTTTTATCGAACCGGCCGGGTTCCACATACGAGCACCAGGTGTTTACGGGCAGTCCCGGAATGTTCTTCACCACGTTCGTCCAGGTTTTCCCGCCATCGGCCGTAACCTGCAGGTTGCCGTCGTCGGTGCCGGCCCAGATGACCAGGCTGTCGAGCGGCGATTCATTGATGGTATAAATCGTACAATGGTTTTCAGCTGAAGAATTATCGATGGTAAGTCCGCCGGATTTCTCCTGCTTGGTTTTTTTGGGATCATCGGTGGTAAGATCGGGCGAGATCCGCGTCCATGAATCGCCCCGGTTGGTTGTTTTATACAGGTACTGCGCCCCGGCGTAAAATGAATTGCTCCTGGGGCTGAATATCATCGGGGCATTCCAGTTGAAGCGCAGATCTTTCGTCTCTTTGTCTTTGAAAGGGATCAGCGATTTGTATTCGCCGGTCTTGAGGGAATACCGGGCGATCTTGCCTCCCTGGAACTGCCAGTAGAGGATCGTCGAATCCAGCTTGTCGCGATAGACATAAAAACCATCCCCGAAACCGACGTTTTTCCAGCTGCTGTTGGTGATGCCGTATGAAGCCCTCGACGGGGCATACCATGATCCGTTGTCCTGGAGTCCGCCATAAACGTTGAAAGGATCGGCATTGTCGGTACTGACATGATAAAACTGCGAAACCGGAAGGTTCCGCATGAACCGCCAGGTATTGCCCCTGTCCATCGTATAATAAACACCTCCGTCGGTTCCCATGTAGATGAATTTCGGGTCTTTCTTACTGATGTAAATAGGATGGCAGTCGCCATGGTAATTTCCTCCTTCAACGGAGGAAGAGCCGAAGGTCCTGCCGCCGTCGGTGCTTTTATAAAGGTTATAGGCAGGCTTATAAACGATATTGGTGTCAACCGGATCAAGGGCCAGGTAGGAGAAATAGAAAGGCCGGTCGTTGACGGCTTCCGACTGGCACATCAGGTTCCAGGTGATCCCCTTGTCGACCGAACGGTACAACCCTGTTTTCTCTGCTTCCACCAGTGCATAGACCATTTCGGGTTTCACCGGCGAAATACGGATCGTGATCCTGCCAAGAATTCCGGAAGGAAGCCCGGCTGTGATCTTCATCCAGGTTTTCCCCCCGTCGGCTGACCGGAAAAACCCACTCCCTTTTCCGCCTGAACTGAAGGCCCAAGGAAATCTTCTGAATTCCCACATTCCCGCGTACATGATATCGGGGTTGACAGGATCGATGGCCACATCACAGCATCCGGTATTGTCATCTACAAAAAAGATTTTTTCCCAGGTTTTTCCCCCGTCGGCGGTTTTATACAATCCACGATCCGGACTTGAATTCCAAAGGTTTCCCAGGGCAGCAACAAAGACGATGTCCGGATTTTTCGGATGGATGACGATCTTCCCGATGCGTTCTGTTTTTTCAAGTCCCATTTTCTGCCAGGTATCACCGCCGTTTTTTGTTTTGTAGATGCCGTCGCCCACGGAAGTGGAATTCCGCACCCAGACTTCACCTGTTCCGACCCACACCGTATCGGGATGATCCTGGTCGATGGTAATGGCGCCGATGGCCTGATTGTATTTATCGAAAACAGGTTTAAAGGTTGTCCCGTAGTTTTTCGATTTCCATACGCCGCCGCTGGCGGCCCCCACATAGAGAATAGTCGGATTGCGGTCGACTGCATCCAGGGCAGAGATCCTGCCGCTCATCGTAGCGGAACCGATCTGCCGTGCTTTGATATCTCCGAATGAATTTTCATCCATCCTGACTTGGGACAACGCCGTCTGTGTGAAGAGGGCGAAAAGAAAAATGAAAAGAGTGCGGTACATGGTGAGCGGTTTTTAGGGAACGGTTATTTTTTTACCGGTTTCATAAAGAGGCTGTCGCTGACGGGCAGGTCAACTTCCATTTTCTCAATTTCCACCTGGGAAATCGTCTGGCCTTTATATTTGCTTGTGATGGCGCTGGCCATCAGGACTCCGTTGAATTCCCTGTAATTGGAAAGATAGCTTTCCGATTCGGCTTCATTGCCCTGGATCTTTGTGACGCTTGAAACTTTCACCGGAAGATAGGTCTCCGCATCAATAAAATAGTTTTCAATATCCCCGTCGGCTCGTGTCAGCTTTATTTTATAGACGGGAGATCCGTCCAGGTCCTCTTTCCCGATCAGTTCGGCGGTATGTCCTTTTTCCTTCCAGTTGTAAAGGCTTCCTTCGATATCTGCCTGGCTTTTCATGCCCTTGATCTCATCGGAGGTCATCTCCTGCGGATCCGAAGAACCTGACCATGGTACAATGCTCCATCCCTTTGTTCCGTCAAAGGCCTGGATCATCCTCATGCCCTGGATCTCTGCCTCGATCCTGAGTTTCCCCGGACGTTTCGTGATCATCTTAAAGGGATATTCCACTCCACCTGCTATGGTTTTTCCGCTGCCGGATATCGTTTGCCAGTCTTTCATCTTTTCAAGGCCAATGGCTTTGTAATAGGCGTACAGAATGTCGTCGAGCTTTGCTTCCTGTGCCCGGGCGATCATTGATCCCAGGAAGGAAACGACAAATAATAAGACAAGTTTCTTTTTCATATTAGGGTTTTTTTATAAATGTATGACTTTTTATTGCAATTCCTCTGTGAGCCTCCCTGCCTACCGACAGGCAGGTGTGCCTTCTCTGTGGTTCTCAGTGAAACAATTTTTTACACAGAGGTTCACGGAGAAGACACAGAGTTACACAGAGATGATTTCATTGATTAATATTAGATTTTCAGTATGGTATTTTATCAGCTTTCTCACTCCATTCCCTGAAAAGTTCTTCAGCCTGCGGGTGACCGACCTGCTGAAAACGGATCGTTCTCTGTTCAGGTGCAAGTGCGATCTCCTCATAAATGTGATTATCCTTGAACCCGCTGGCTTCCGCATCGTAACGGGAAGAACAATAAAACACCTCCTTGATGTTGGCCCAGTATATAGCCGACAGGCACATCGGGCAGGGTTCGCAGGTCGCATACAGCACTGAACCTTCAAGGTCAAAAGTCGCAAACGTCTTGCATGCATCGCGGATGGCTACGATTTCCGCATGGGCGGTCGGGTCGTTGGTTGAACTCACCCGGTTCCCGCCTTTGCCGATGATCCGGCCATCCTTTACAACAACAGCCCCGAAAGGTCCGCCGGTGTTGGACCTTAATGACTCATAGGCAGATTTGAATGCTTCATCAAAGTAGATTGAGTGAGATGTCATAATTGCTTGATGATTTTAATTTTTTTATCCACTCCCACTGCGGGGCCAACCAAAAAGTATTTTTTCTTCTCGCAGAGTTTCGCAGATTAAATCGCAGAGTTTCGCAGATGATGGATTACGTACAAAATAACTCTGCGTAACTCAGCGAAAAACTTTGCGTAACTCTGCGTGACATTTTGTTTAAACATTTTTCGAAGGTCCTCTGTTTCTATAAGGCGAGGATCTTCATTACAGAGTAATATCAACGCAAAAATAAGGCGTATTTCGGTTTTTTAAATAAATTATCGGTCATCCGGCCGGATTTGATGATATCATTCACAATATTCAGGATGACCCGTACCCTCAATTTTCTTAAATTTGGATGCGGAAATTCATTCATTTAACCCGGGATCGCGTGTCGGACAGATTTTCACCTCTTCCTCTTCCTGTACTTTTAAAGCTGACGCTTGCTGAAATCAGGCTAAAGCGGTTCATGGGCATTCCGGACAATCTCTTTTTTATCCCTGACCCTTCGGATCCCTTCCGGATGGAACGGTACGGGAAGATCCTCGAAACCCCGGTTGGTGTAGCAGCAGGACCTCATTCGCAGCTGGCGCTCAACATCGTGGCCGCATGGCTCTGTGGCGCACGTTACATCGAGCTGAAGACGATCCAGACACTGGATGAACTGAATGTTTCCAAGCCCTGCATTGACATGCAGGATGAAGGATACAACTGTGAATGGTCGCAGGAACTGAAAGTGGAACAGTCGTTCCGCGAATACCTGAACGCCTGGATCCTGATCCACATCCTGCATAAGGAGCTGGGATTTGTGGGAACGCCCGGTGTCATCTTCAACATGAGCGTGGGCTATAACCTCGAAGGGATCCAAAAAGAAAATGTGCAGGAGTTCCTGAAGAAAATGCAGAATTGCACAGAGGAGCTGAACAAGGCAAAAAATACGATCCGTGACATCTATCCTGCCATTGATGAGCTTCAGATCCCATCCTGCATTTCAGACAGTGTAACCCTCAGTACCATGCATGGCTGTCCGCCGGAAGAGATCTCGGGGATCGGGCATTACCTGATTGAAGAGAAGAAGCTTCATACCACAATCAAGCTGAATCCGACATTAGTGGGAGCGGAGTTGCTGCGCCACCTGCTGAATGAGATTGGAGGATTCTCTGCGGAAGTTCCCGACTCCGCTTTCGGCCATGACCTGAAATACGATGATGCCCTGAAGATCCTTCAGTCGCTGAAGGCGGTCTCATCAGCAAACCAGCTTCTATTCAGTGTCAAGCTGACAAATACACTGGAAAGCCTTAACCGGAAAGGTGTTTTCGATAAGAAGGAAGAGATGGTTTACATGAGCGGCCGGGCGCTGCATCCCATCAGCATCACCCTCGCCCGGAAACTGCAGAATGATTTCCAGGGAATGCTTGATATCTCCTTTTCGGCCGGGGCCGACTGTTTCAACATCGCACCCGTGCTTGCCTGCGGACTGAAACCTGTCACCGTTTGCAGCGACCTGCTGAAACCAGGCGGTTATGGCAGGCTTTGGCAGTATATCGATCATCTCCGCAGGGAATTCTCAGCTGCAGAGGTAAACAGTATCAATGATTATATTCATGTTGTTTCAGGCGGAAATGAAAAAAGTGTAGAAGAGGCGGCATTGCTGAACCTGAACAATTATGCTGATAAGGTCAGGGAGAATCCTGCATATAAAAAAAGCGGGATCACGGAGCCTGACATTAAAACAGAGAGAACGCTTGAATTTTTTGATTGCATCCATGCTCCCTGTGTGGATACCTGCCCGGCGAACCAGGATATTCCCGGTTACATGTACCACATCTCAAAGGCGGATCCTGCTGCTGCATTTAAAACCATTTTCGAAACGAACCCTTTCCCCTCCGTGACCGGCATGGTGTGCGACCACCTCTGCCAGCTGAAATGCACCCGGATCAATTACGATGAAGAATTACGGATCAGGGAAATCAAGCGGTACGTTGCGGAGAATGAAAATCCCGCGAATGACGAAAAACCGGCGACACCCTGCGGAAAAAAAGCTGCTATTATCGGCGCCGGTCCGGCAGGGCTTT
This sequence comes from Bacteroidota bacterium, assembly GCA_026391805.1. GTDB lineage: Bacteria > Bacteroidota > Bacteroidia > Bacteroidales > FEN-979 > FEN-979. Next base: position 48,937 of record JAPLDJ010000027.1, read on the forward strand.
CCTGCGCATGGTTCCTGCGCAAAGCCGGGTTTGAAGTTCATGTTTTTGAAGAGAAGAGTTTTCCCGGCGGAATGGTTTCGGCCGCCATTCCTGCGTTCCGGCTGACAGGTGAAGCCATCGACCGTGATGTACGACGCATCCTGGATTCCGGCGTAATCCTTCATGACAATTATAAGGTTGATCAGGAGAATTTTGAAACCATCCGGACGACTCATGATATCCTATTTCTTGCTGCCGGTGCGCAGCAATCGGTTAAGATTGACATTGAAGGGTTCGGTTCCGAAGGTGTTATTGACCCGCTCGATTTTTTATTTGATGCCAAGAAAGATCCGAAACCGCTGAAGGGCAAAAATGTGGTGATCATCGGTGGTGGCAACACCGCGATGGATGCCGCCCGCGCGGCTTACCGGCTGGTGGGGCATGAGGGGAACGTGACGCTGATATACCGTCGCACGATCCGTGAAATGCCGGCCGATAAAGGAGAGATCAAGGCGGTACAGGAAGAAGGGATAAGGATCATTGAACTGACAAACCCTGAACGGGTAATCACTACTGATGGAAAGGTCAGTTCGCTTGTTAGTTCCCGTAATGTACTTGCGATGGCAGGGAAAGACGGAAGACCAATTCCGGTTAAGGTCCCGGATTCGGAATTTGAGATCTTCTGTGATACCATCATTCCAGCCATCGGGCAGAAACTGTCCATCGGATTCGCAATGCCGGAACAACTCAAAACGACCGGAAAAGGATATAAGACCACGATTGATGGACTGTACATTGGCGGCGATGCCCTCCGGGGCGCCTCCACTGCCATCAATGCCATTGCCGACGGAAGGAAGGCCGCAGAAGAGATCATTGCCGATCTTTCTTTAGAAAACCGGAAAAACAGAAGAAAACCGGAAAAGGAGATCGATTTTCCCGAACTGATGAAGCGAAAATCGATCCGTCAGTATGGCGTTTCTCCTGCAGAGACTCCGCTTGATGACCGGATGAACTTCAGCCTCGTCATGGATTCGCTTTCCGGTGAACAGGCAGTGGAAGAAGCATCGCGCTGCCTCCAGTGCGATGAGATCTGCAACGTTTGCGTTACCGTTTGTCCCAACCTTGCCAATTTCAGCTACCGCATCGACCCGGCGACTTATCATCTGCAGAAAGCAGTTCGCAGGGAGGATGGAACCATCGGGTTTGAACCCGACAGGACCTTTGCCGTTGAGCAATCCTGGCAGATCCTGAACATCCGTGACCTCTGCAACGAATGCGGAAATTGCACGACCTTCTGTCCAAGCAGCGGCAAGCCTTTTAAAGACAAGCCCGGACTTTGCCTTTCCGTTCCCACGCTGAATGCAGAAGGGGAAGGCTATTTCCTGAGCCGGCTGCCCGACAGGGATGTCCTTATCTTCAAACAAAAAGAGGGCATAAAAACACTGACACTTGCCGATGGAAAATATCTCTACGAAACCGAAAATGTAAAAGCTGCCATCAGCCCGGAGGACTTTACACTTTTGAAGGTTGATTTCCTGACACCCTGCACGAAGGAATCTTATTTTACGACTGCAGCAGAGATGAGCATAGTGATGAAAGGGGCCATGCAGCTGCCGGTATGAACTTTATAGAATTATGAATTATGATACAACTGACTGATAAAATCGTTGACACAAACATCCTGCAGAAAGCAGTTGACCGTTACCGCGAAAAAGGCATCATCCTTCCGACGTTTGCACAGATGCAAAATCCGGAGCTTATCCCGGGAAAGATAAAAGACCAGTTGAAGAAAATTGGCCTCTGGGATCTTCATCCGCTCAACCTTTTCCGGATCACCTGGAAAAATGAACCCGTTCAAAGCGGTGGATTGTTTGGCCGTCCGAATTTCCTTGAACTCCCGAAAGCCCTCACCGGCATTGATGCACGGATCGTTGTGATGCTGGGCAAATGGTTCCCGACGGGAGCACACAAGGTCGGGGCTGCCTACGGATGCCTTGCGCCGCGCATCATAACAGGCCAGTTTGATCCGACGTATCACAAAGCCGTCTGGCCGTCGACGGGAAATTATTGCCGCGGCGGCGCCTTTGATTCGTACCTCATGGATGTGACGGCCGTTGCCATCCTCCCTGAGGAGATGAGCCGTGAACGATTCGAATGGCTGAAAGAGATCGGCGCCGAAGTGATCGCCACGCCAGGATGTGAATCGAATGTCAAGGAGATCTACGACAAATGCTGGGAGATCCGCCGCACGCGGGAGGATTGCATGATCTTCAACCAGTTTGAAGAGTTCGGAAATTCCTGCTGGCATTATGAAGTCACGGGTCATGCGGTGGAAGAGGTCTTCAGGATGATTGCCGGCGATCGTTTACAACTTGCAGCCTATATTTCCGCCACCGGTTCTGCAGGAACCATTGCTGCAGGCGATTACCTTCGGACGAAATTCCCGCATCTGAAGGTTGTGGCTTCGGAAGCGCTGCAATGCCCGACGCTGCTGCAGAACGGGTTCGGCGGCCACCGCATCGAAGGCATCGGCGACAAGCATGTTCCCTGGATCCACAATGTGAAAAATACGGACGTGGTAACGGCCATCGACGATGAGGACTGCATGCGGCTGCTACGTGTTTTCAATGAGAAAGAGGGACATCAGTACCTGACGGACATCGGAGTTAGCAGAGAAATGGCCGGCAACCTGCAGATGATTGGCATTTCAGGCATCGGGAACATCCTTTCCGCCATAAAAACAGCAAAATATTTTGAGTTGAATGGTGATGATGTCCTTGTAACAATTGCCACTGATTCGGCAGAGATGTACGGATCGCGTCTTGAAGAACTGACAGCTGAACGGGGCGCCTATTCGTTGCTCCAGGCCGTAAAGGATCATGAAAAATGCATGATGGGAACTACCACTGACTATATGAAAGACCTCACATATGCTGACCGGAAAGCGATCCATAACTTGAAATACTTTACCTGGGTCGAACAGCAGGCTAAGGATGTGGAAGACCTCCGCCGGCTGTGGGACGACCGTTCCGTATGGCCGGAGATCTTCAGCCAGCCGGCCCGCTGGGATGAACTGATCAATGAATTCAACGACCGGACGGGTCTTCTGAAATAATCCTTTATCTTTATAACATTATGAAGGATAAATTTCATTATCAATGCACCGATTGCGGAACAAATTATTCCGGTGAGAAGGTTCTGTATCTCTGTCCTGCCTGCCGGAAGCTGAACCTCCCGGACCGGCCACCGAAAGGGATCCTGAAAACGGTTTATGATTACTCTTCGGTCCGGCTTTATTATCCCGGCAAGGATCTTTTCCCTGAGCTGCAGAACGATCATTTTTTGCCGCTTCTGCCGTTAAAAGGAATGGATCACTGGCCCAACCTGCGGATCGGAAATACACCCCTTTACAGGTTAAACCGGCCTGAAACTGAATTTGAAATCTACCTGAAAGACGATTCACAGAATCCCACCTTTTCGTTCAAGGACCGTGCGTCGGCACTGGTATCAGCCTGGGCCGGTGAAAACGGAATCAGCACCATCATTGCCGCTTCCACCGGGAATGCAGGATCATCGCTGGCCGGAATCTGTGCCGCACAGGGACAGCGATCCTTCATCTTTGTTCCGGCGAAAGCCCCGCTGGCGAAACTGACGCAGATCGTGATGTACGGGGCCACCATCATCCCGGTGAACGGCACTTACGACACCGCCTTTGACATGAGTGTAAAGGCGACTGAGCTCTTTGGCCTGTACAACCGCAACACCGCTTTCAACCCACTGACCATTGAAGGAAAGAAGACGGTTTCTTACGAGATCTTCAGCCAATTGAACGAGCAGGTTCCAGACCGTGTTTTTGTCCCAACCGGCGACGGCGTTATCCTTGCTGGCGTTTACCGGGGCTTTGAAGATCTTCTCATGCTGGGAATCATCGACCGGATGCCGGTCATTGTGGCGGTTCAGTCGGCGGGAAGTCCGAACATGGTAAATAATCTTAATGCACCCGACTTCACGATCACACCTTCAGATACAATTGCAGATTCAATTTCCGTGGATGTGCCGAAGAACTTCAACATGTGTGCACAATTCCTGGACAAGTACCAGGGGGAACATGTGATCGTCAGCGATGAAGAGATCCTTCAGGCATCCGTTCTGGTATCGCGGAATGCCGGTATCTTTCCGGAACCTGCTGCTGCCGCTGCCTATGCAGGATTGCTGAAAATGGCAGAAAAGGGACGGATTCCGTCGGGTTCAAAGAATATCGTATTGCTCACCGGCTGCGGGCTGAAAGATCTCAAATCCGTTCAACCCAAAATTCAGCTTCCTGAACCCGTTGAACCGGATATCAATTCCCTCGAAAGAATTTTCAGGTCTGTGAATAAAAATCTTTCCTGAAATGATCACCTTTTTCCTGAACGGCAAAGAAATGAAGTATTCCGGCGACGGGGACCGGACACTGCTTTCATGGCTGCGCGAAACGAAAGGCATTACCTCTGTAAAAGACGGTTGTTCGGGACAGGCCACCTGTGGCGCCTGCACGGTGGAAATCAACGGGAAGGCAAAACTTTCCTGTACGCAAAAACTGAAGTTCCTTGAACAGGCACAGGTCATTACCATGGAAGGAATTCCGGAACCTGTGCGCGATGTGATCGCCCAGGCCTTTGTGAACAAAGGCGCTGTCCAGTGCGGGTTCTGCACGCCGGGACTGATCATGCGGACGAAGGTGCTTTTTACAGAAAATCCAAATCCTTCCCGTGAGGAAATAAAGAAAGCCATCAACCAGAACCTTTGCCGCTGCACGGGTTACGTGAAGATCGTGGATGCCATTGAAGATGCGCTGAAAACGCTGGCAACAGGCATTGAGGCTCCTGTTGAGAAGACCGGGATGGGTGTCGGCGGATCGATGAAGAAATATGAAGCCTATGAAACGGCCATCGGTCAGCGGCCGTTTGTTGATGACTTGAAATTTGAAGGAATGGCATTTGCGGCCTTGCGGTTCAGCGACCATCCGAGGGCGAAAGTAATTTCCATCGATGATTCGGAAGCACGTTCGATGGAAGGAGTGATCCGTATCATAAAGGCTGCCGATGTTACCGGCGACCGATACACAGGGCTTATCATCAGCGACTGGCCGCTGATGATCGCACCGGATGAAACGACACGTTACATCGGCGATGTCATTGCAGGCGTCGTTGCAACGGATGAAGAGACGGCGCGGGCAGCTGCAGCTCTTATTTCCATTGAATATGAAATCCTCGAACCTGTTTCAGATCCGCATAAGGCACTCGAAGCAGGCGCTCCGCAGGTTCATCCCGGCAGGTCAAACCTCCTGGAGAAATGCGTTGTACGCCGTGGTGAAGCTGCTGATCAGGTCATTCAGAATTCGAAGTATGTTGCTTCCGGAATTTTTGAAACGCAGCGCATCGAACATGCCTTCCTGGAAACAGAGGTAGCCATTGCCCTGCCGGAAGGCGAAGGAATTCATCTTTACAGCCAGGGACAAGGAATTTATGTCGATCAGAAACAGGTCGCCTCGCTGCTTGGCCTTGGCGAGGACAAGGTAAGGGTAACACTTGTTCCCTGCGGAGGAGGTTTCGGTGGCCGCGAAGACATGACTGTACAGGGACATGCTGCACTTTTTGCATGGCTGTTAAAACAACCTGTAAAAGTTCATCTTACCCGCGAGGAGTCGATTATCATGCATCCGAAACGGCACCCGGTATGGATGGCTATTTCCATCGGCTGTGATGAGAAGGGAATGCTGACAGGCATGAAGCTTCTTGCCATCGGCGACACCGGCGCCTATGCATCGGTCGGCACGAAAGTGATGGAACGCGTGGCCGGTCATGCAACAGGAGGATATTTTGTGCCGATCGTAAATATCGAATCGCTGACCGTCTATACCAACAATATTCCTTCGGGGGCCATGCGCGGCTTCGGCGCCAACCAGGTAGCGTTTGCACTCGAAAGCTGCATCGATGAACTGTGTGAAAAAGGAGGTTTCGACCGCTGGCAGTTTCGCTGGGACAATGCTCTTTTTTCAGGCAGGATGACAGCTACCGGGCAGATCCTGGAAAAAGGCGTCGGTATCCGGCCATGTTTACTGGCATTGAAAGATCATTTTTATGCGGCGAAATATGCCGGGCTGGCGGTCGGGATAAAAAATTCAGGCGTAGGGAACGGGATGACCGATTTCAGTGATGTCAGGATCATCATTCTTGAAGGGGGAAAAGTACGGATCGAACATGGCTGGACCGAGATGGGACAGGGGGTTCAGAACATGGCCATCCAGGTGCTTCACGAAGAGACCGGGATCGATCCTGCTTCTGTAACGGTTGTGATTGATACGGATGCCGGCTTGCCCACCGGTATGACCACCTCTTCACGGGCCACGGCCCTGCTGGGCAATGCGATCATCGATGCAGCCGTTTCCCTCAAAAAAGAGCTAAAGGATCATTCGATCGAACAGCTCGCAGGAAACAGCTATCACGGAAAATATTATTGCGACTGGACCACCAAACCTGGCGCTGATGTCGACAGGATCATCACCCATTATTCTTATGGATATGCCGCGCAGCTGGTCGTCCTGGATGATGAAGGCGAGATCAGCAAGGTCTATGCTGCACATGATGCGGGAAAGATCATGAATCCAATGCTCTTTGAAGGACAGATCCAGGGCGCAGTTCACATGGGGCTGGGCTATGCCCTTACCGAAGACCTCCCCATGGAAAACAGCCGGCTGGTCAGCACAAAACTCCGTGACTGCGGTGTACTCACGGCAACACAAACCCCGGAGATAGAGGTGATCGGCATTGAAGAGGAAGATCCGGTCGGTCCTTACGGCGCAAAAGGGATCGGTGAGATCGGACTGGTGCCGACGGCTGCCGCGGTGGCCAATGCCCTCTTCGCTTACGACGGGATCAGGCGCAAACGATTACCCATGAAACGACCGGGGAAAAGGTGAGAAGTGAGAAGTGAGAAGTGAAAGGCGAAAGACGAAAGACGAAAAGAATAGTGAACAGTGAATATTCAATAGTTTTGTAATGATACTTCTAAAGAACGGCACATACATCAACTGGCAGACGCTGGAATTCAGAGAGGCAGATATCCTTGTGGAAGAAGGAGCGCAGGGGAACCTGGTTTTTTCTCCCACGGAAGGGCATCCTGTTCCTTCTAAAGTCATTGACTGTACAGGGAAATACATTACCCATTCCTTTGCCAATGGACATCATCATGTCTATTCTGCACTGGCGATGGGAATGAATCCTCCACGTAAAAACCCGGAAAACTTTTTGGAGATCCTGCAATACATCTGGTGGAATTTAGACAAAGCCCTCGATCTTGAGATGATCCGTTCCAGTGCGCTGGTGACAGCCATCGCCTGTGCAAAAAACGGCATCACTTTCGTCGTCGACCACCATGCATCGCCGTTTGCAGTGGCGGGAAGCCTTGAAACCATTGCGCGCGCCTTCGATGAAGCGGGCGTCGGGCACCTGCTCTGTTATGAAATTTCCGACCGCGACGGTCTTGATTCAGCCCGGAAAGGGCTGCTGGAAACCGAACATTATCTCCGTCATCGTCAGGGGCTGGTGGGATTGCATGCCTCGTTCACGGTCAGTGATGATACCCTGGAAAGGGCAGTAGACCTGGCCATCCGGACAGATTCGGGGATCCATATGCATGTTGCAGAAGATAATTCCGATGAGCTCCATTGCCTGGAGCATTACGGCATGCGTATCATGAACCGGCTGGACCAGGCGGGGGCATTACAATTCCCGAAGACGATCCTTGCCCATTGTCTTCATCTTGATCAGGCCGAACGGAAGATCGTTGCACAATCATCTGCATGGATCGTTCAGAATACGGAGAGCAACCTGAATAACGGGGTCGGCCATTTTTCCTCTTCCGGACTTGGCCCGAACATCATGCTTGGCACGGATGGCATGCACAGCGACATGCTGCGGAGCGCGAAAGCTGCTTTTTTTGCAGGACAGGAATACGATTCCATCGATTCTTATGAAACCTATCGTCGCTTCCGGAATGTTCATCATTATCTGAGCAGAAATGAGTTAACCGGCGATGGAGAGAACAACCTCGTCATCCTTGATTATGATTCCCCGACTCCATTTAACCAGTCGAATTTTCCAGGGCATTTTCTTTTTGGGATCGAATCAAAGAATGTTCGTCATGTGATTTCAGGAGGGAAATTGATTGTGGAGGATGGGCAGATGCTGACCCTCAATGAACCTGAAATTCTTGCCGAAGCTCAAAAACAGGCTGAAAGGCTCTGGGCGAAAATGAAGTAATTTCTTTTATGGAAACGTTGCTGATTATTAATGGTATTGTTGTAAATGCCGATGCAAGCCGGAAGGCAGGCGTGGCAGTTAGCAATGCAAGTATCATTGAAGTCGGCAGCATCAATCCGAAAGCATACCCCGGCGCAGCAATCATTGATGCAAAGGGGAAATATGTACTTCCCGGGGGCATCGATCCCCATGTTCATTTCGCGTTGCCGACATCTGCCGGAAATTCCTCCGATGATTTTGCATCCGGAAGCAGGGCAGCCATTGCAGGCGGAACGACGACGTTCATTGATTTTGTCACGCCCCGCCGCGGGCAGACGCTCCAGGACGCCCTTGATCAGCGGAAAGCAGAGGCTGCCGGGAGTCTGATCGACTACAAGTTTCACCTCGGTATCAGCGAATGGAATTCAGACATTGCTTCGGAACTGGAGGCCTGTTTTGAAAAAGAGAAGATCACCTCCGTTAAAACCTACGTTGCATACAGAGAGTCGATCGGGATCAGCTATGATGAACTGGAGCAGGTGATGGAAATTGCAGCCTCGGCCGGAAAGCTTGTCCTGGTTCATTGCGAAGACGGAGAGATAATCGCCCGCAAAAGGGATGAACTTTTGCGCCTTGGGAAAACCCGGCCCTGTTATCATGCGGCCTCACGTCCGCCGGAAGCCGAGATCCGTGCGGTTGAAAAGGTGATCGGATTATCCGCAAAGACAGGGTGTTCTGTTTACATTGTCCATACTTCAACCGCTGAAGCGGCCGACGCCATTGCTTCAGCGAAACGGTCGGGATTGCCGGTCTTTGCCGAGACCTGTCCGCAGTATTTAGTTCTTGATGAAGCCGTTTATGATGAGGGACTGGATGATTACAAGGTGCTGCCGTACGTGCTTTCACCACCGGTCCGTTCAGCCTTTGACCGTGAACGACTCTGGGAAGGTTTGTCGGACGGTACGTTCGACACGGTAGCTACCGACCATTGTCCGTTCAACCTTTACGGTCAGAAGGATCAGGGAATTGATGATTTTACAAAGATCCCGAACGGGGCAGGAGGGATTGAACACCGGTTCAGCTTGCTTTATACTTTTGGTGTTTCGGAGGGAAGGTTCAATTTGAACCAATTCGTTAAACTGGTCTCCGCCCGTCCGGCAGAGCTGTTCGGGATGGCTGACCGCAAAGGCGGGATCGAAAAAGGATATGATGCCGATATCGTGATCTGGGACCCGGATGCACAAGGCAGGATCAGTGCTGAGCATCATTTCCAGCGATGCGATACCGATATTTATGAAGGATTTCAGATCCGCGGTAAACCCGAACTCGTTATTGTGAATGGCAGGATCGCCTTCCGGAACGGGAAATTTGAAAATATTGATCTGAAAGGCCGTTACCTTCCTGACCTGAACACGGTCAGATAACCCTTTTTACATCGGCATCGACAAGCTTTCTCAGGGTATCAGCCGGATTTTCGAACCGGTTGGTCAGCATCATCGCAGCAATGATATAGGGCTTGAACCCGGCCTGGATGTAAAGGGGAACCCGGTAACGCTCAAAGACCGAACCTGCAACTTCGCCTTCGGTGCAGGAAACGCCTGAAATGTCGGCCGGAAGGCAGTGCATGTAAAGGGCTTTTCCTCCGTTTGTAAGTTTCATTTTCTCTTCCGTACATTCCCAATCCTTGAAGCGGGCATTGTTCGCCAGGCATTCCTTTTCAAGTCCTTTTAATCCGTCGTGATCATTTGCTCGGAGAAGTTCCGTCCGGCGCTGCATGACATGATACGGCGCCCAGCTCTTGGGATAAACGATATCGGCATCACGGAAAGCATCCTCCATTGAATTTACAATGCGGAGATTGCCGCCGCTCTCTTTTGCCTGTTGACCGGCCAGTTCCACCACCTCTGGAATAAGTCCGTATCCTTCCGGGTAGGCAAGATCAACCTGCACCCCGAGACGGGTCATCAGCCCGATGATGCCCTGCGGAACCGAAAGTGGTTTTCCATAGCTGGGAGAGTAAGCCCAGGTCATGGCAATCTTTTTCCCTTTCAGCGCTTCAAGCGAGCCGAACTCGGTTTTCAGGTGCAGCAGGTCTGCCATCGACTGTGTGGGATGATCTATGTCGCACTGGAGGTTGATGATCCCCGGGCGCTGCGGAAGGACGCCATCCCTGTATGCCTCGTCAAGCGCTGCGCCGACTTCGCGCATGTATGCATTGCCGGCACCCAGGAACATGTCGTCGCGGATACCGATGATATCGCTGAGGAAAGAGATCATGGCCGAGGTTTCACGGACGGTCTCGCCGTGTTCAATCTGCGACTTACCCTCGTCGAGGTCCTGGACGGCCAGTCCGAGCAGGTTCGCCGCGGATGCAAATGAAAACCGTGTTCGTGTTGAATTGTCGCGGAACTGTGAGATGGCCAGTCCTGAATCAAAGCAGCGGGATGAAATATTCTGATCACGCAGATGTTTCAGGGCTTCGGCAACAGTCAGGATCGTTTCCAGTTCACCGTAACTTTTTTCCCATGTAAGGAGAAAGTCTTTCTGGTAAAGGTTTGAAACCGTTGATTCAAGTTTTTGGAAGAAGGAATCAAAAGAATTAGCCATAGTTTGTTAACTAAAATTGTTGGAATAATATCTTCAGTTTGCGGCGGAGTTACAAACTCCGCCGAGCATTTTCATATTAAGATTTTTTAGAGTCCTGAGCGGAATTTGCAATTCCGCTCTACAACCTGTAATGTTTTTTTAAATCTTAAATCTGATATACCAGCGCTGCATAAAAAGCCGATGCAGCAACAAGATCGCTGACCGGCACCTTTTCATCCGGGGCATGCGCCAGAACTTCATTCCCGGGGCCGAAGCCGATGCAGGGGATCCCGTAAAATCCGTTGATCGTTACGCCATTTGTGGAAAAAGTCCATTTATCGATCAGTGGCGCTTTGCCGAAAAGACCAGAAAAGGCTTTCCCTGCGGCCGTCACAAGCAGATGGTCCTCTTCAATTTTCCAGGTCGGGTAGTACTTTTCCATGCCGTACCGCATTCCTGTGTAAGCTGTTTCCTCATAATTGAGAACCCTGATCTCTGCATCAAAATCTTTAACGATCTCGCGGATCTCCGCAACCGCTGATTCCTTTGTTTCTCCCCAGGTAAGCCGTCGGTCGAGGTGGATCTTTGCATAATCCGCCACGGCGCAAAGGGAAGGACTTCCCGAAACAATTTCGGAGATGGTGACACTTCCTTTGCCGAGGAAAGGATCCGAACGCAACCGTTCATTCAGCTTTTCGATCTCCAGGCAGGCGCGTGAAGCCATGTAGATGGCGTTCCTGCCGCGTTCGGGAGCAGAGCCGTGCGAGGAAAGTCCGCGGAAACTGATTTCGATCTCCATCCTGCCGCGGTGGCCGCGATAAATGTTCAGGTTGGTGGGTTCCGTGATGACGGCGAAATCAGGCTTTATCTTTTCCTCTTCTACCAGGTATTTCCAGCAGAGTCCGTCGCAATCTTCCTCAATGACTGTTCCTGTGAATAATATTGTGAGATCACGGTCAAATGCAAGCTCTTTCAGGATCCTTCCGGCAGTGACAAAAGCAGCCGGCCCTCCCTTCTGGTCAACGGTTCCCCGGCCATGTACATAACCATCTTTGATCTCGCCTGAAAAGGGATCGAAGCTCCAGTTGGCAGCATTTCCCACATCCACCGTATCGATATGGCCATCAAAAACAATCGTCTTCTGACCCTTGCCGATGCGTCCGATCACGTTGCCCAGTCCGTCAATCCTGGCTTCATCGAAACCGGCTTCCAGCATCTGGCGTACAAGTTCCTCCGCAACGGCTTTTTCACCGGTGCTCAGAGATTTGATTTGAATCAGTTTCGAAAGATTCGTGGCTGTATAACCGGCGTAGTTGTCAGCGAGTTTGTTGATCTTTTTCAGTAGTTCATCCATGTTATAAGATTTTCTTCTCTGTGAACCTCCGTGTCTTCTCTGTGTAACTCCGTGTAATATTTTTTGTTTCACAGAGGTTCACAGAGAAGGCACAGAGTTACACAGAGTCTATAGGCTGCCTATAAACGGGAGAGTCCGCATTCTGATGCAAAATTAACTAATCTATCCGATTCTCTTTTTCAATTTCTCTGATGAGAGAAGGATCACCTCATAGGTAGCAGGAAGGGTGAAATCAGGCTCCGTTTCGTGATTGCCGACGGCAGAGATGGCGTCCTTGATGGCCAGCCAGACCGAAAACGACAGCATGAACGGCGGCTCGCCAACGGCTTTGCTTTGACGGATGGTGCCGGGGTTGGGAACATCCTTCAGGATCTCCACCCGGAAATCCGCTGGAATGTCATTCACTGTAGGGATCTTGTAGGTGTCCGGGGAATGGGTTATCTGGTGGCCGGTGCTGTCCCATTTCATTTCTTCCGTCGTACACCAGCCGACGCCCTGGATAAATCCGCCCTCAACCTGCCCCCGGTCGATCCCTTCGTTCAGCGAATCGCCGACATCATGCACGATGTCGGTCCGGAGCAGCCGGTGCATGCCGGTCAGCGTATCAATGACCACTTCCGATACGGCCATTCCGAAGGCATAATAATAAAAAGGCGTTCCCTGTCCTTTTTCCTTGTCGAAGGAAATGCCCGGTGTCTTGTAAAAGCCGGTAGAGCTCAGGCTGACCTGCTTCAGGTAGGCTATTTTCAGGAGGTCAGGAAAAGCGATTGTACGATCCGGATTTTCCTTGTCAGAAACGACATTATTATGGAAAAGAATATTTTCTTTCCGGGACCTGTCATCCTTAGTTTTCTTCTTAAACTCAGCCACTGAAACTTCGGCAAGCCTGGACTTCAGGATATCGATTGCGTTCTTCACTGCCATCCCGTTCAGATCGCTGCCTGATGAAGCAGCCGTCGCGGATGTATTGGGAACTTTTGATGTATTGGTGGCATTCACCCTGACCTGCCCGGTGCCTACCCCCAACTCTGCCGCAGCGATCCTGAGGATCTTGGTATGCAGCCCCTGGCCCATCTCGGTTCCCCCGTGGTTGACCAGGACGGTTCCGTCGGTATAAAGGTTCACCAATGCACCGGCCTGGTTGAGGAATGCAGTTGTAAAAGAGATCCCGAATTTGACGGGTGTCAGGGCAAGGCCTTTTTTATAGAATTCATGTTCGCGGTTGAACCGGACGATCTCTTCCCTCCGTTTGAAATATTCCGACGAGCCGATGAGCTTGTCGTACATCATATGAAGGTGATTGTTCTTCACTTCCTGGCCATAGGGTGCCAGGTTGTTATGATCATTCCTGTAAAAATTCAGCAGACGGATCTCAGCTGCGTCTTTCTTCAGAAACCGTGCGATCCGGTCGATTGCATTTTCGATCACGGCCATGCCCTGCGGTCCGCCGAAGCCCCGGAAAGCCGTATTTGACGGGTGGTTGGTCTTCCATGCATTTCCTCTTATCAGGATATCCGGGATATAATATGCATTTTCAGCATGAAGCATGGCCCGTGAAAGGATGGCCAGCGAAAGGTCGGCGGCAGCGCCTGCATCAGCATTCAGTTCCACCTTGTAGGCAAGGATAAGCCCGTTGTCATCAAATCCGATCTCGTATTTTGAGAGGAAGCGGTGCCGTTTCCCCGTCATCACCTGGTCGTCGTCGCGGAACAGGTGGATCTTTACCGGGCATTTCGTTGCATTGGCGAGCAATGCAGCCCAGGCGGCCACATGGTTTCCCTGTGTCTCCTTCCCGCCGAAGCCTCCACCCATGCGCCTCACCTCAACCTCAACTTCGTTTTTCGGAATGCCGAGCACCTCCGCCACAACGGCCTGGGTTTCTGCCGGGTTCTGGCTGGAAGCATGGATCATCATTTCCCTTCCTTCGCCGGAAACGGCAAGGGCCGACTGGGTTTCCAGGTACCAGTGTTCCTGGGCGCCCGTCCTTAGTTTGCCCCTGATAACATGCGGTGCATGACTCAAAACTGCATCCGCATCCCCCCGTTCGATCTTACGTTCCACCTCGATCCGGGTGTTCTTTTCCATGGCGGTTTCAAGATCGAGAATGGCTTCCAGCGGCTGATATTCAACCTTTACAAAAGATGCTGCCTGCTGTGCTGCATCCTCATTCTCCGCTGCGATCAGCGCAACGGCCTGGCCGATGAATGTAACTTCTTCCTCTGCAAGGCAGGGCTCATCATGGATCACAGGTCCCATCTGGTTTTCGCCGGGGATGTCGCGGGCGGTCAGGATGGCATGAACTCCTTTTACCTTTAATGCTTCCTCGTAATCAATTCTGAGGATTCTTGCATGGGCATGAGGACTGTAAACGACCTTCCCCAGGAGCAGCCGTTCATCCGCCGGGATGTCGTTGATGTAAACGGATTCGCCGGTTACATGCTTGATTGCGCTGTCGTGAGGAAGATTCATGAATGGGTCGTTTCCAGATAAAACTTCAACAATAAATTCGCCGAGACTGTTTTTCTGAACTCAGCTTCTGCCCGGGCATCTGATATTGGAGAAAATTCACCGGCCAGGATTTCCATGGCCAATACTACAATTTCCCTCGACCATTCTTTTCCGGTCAGGAACTGCTCCGTTTTCATGGCACGCTTTGTCATGGCAGCCATTCCACCATATGCGATCACAATTTCAGTGACCACTCCATCCTTCAGGTTCAGCCGGAAGGCTCCAAGAACGGTCGAAATATCAAGGTCTTTCCGTTTGGATACCTTATAGGCTCCCGTTTTTATTTTTTCCTGACATTTCGGAACGGTGATCTCCGTGATCAGCTCATCCTTATGCAACCCGGTTTTCCGGTAGCCGGTAATAAAATCTTCAATCTTTACCATTCTTTCCCCGGACTCTGATGAAACCATGACACTGGCCCCCAGCGCAAACAATACCGGGAGTGTATCCCCGATCGGGGAGGCAGAACCTACATTACCGCCGATCGTGGCCAGGTTACGGATCTGCAGTGAACCAAAGATCTTTAGAATTTTATGAAGAACCGGAATCCGGCTTTCCGAAAGCAATTTTACCTGCTCAATGCTCAGCCCGGCGCCGAACCCGTATTCGGTGCCGGTTTCCCTGAAGAGTTTTAATTCTTCCACGCCGGAAATATCAAGGATCTCCGGAAGGAATTCTCTTTTTTTTGTCTGCTGCAAAGCCACATCCGTTGATCCGCTGATAACGAGCGCATGGGGATGCTGCTTCCTCAGCCGGAGCGCTTCTGCCAGCGTGAAGGGCTTGAAATACCGCTGCTTCCCCTGTTTCAGCTCCATCGTTTCCTTTCCTGATAAAATGGAATTCAGCATGGATAGAATCTCCTTTTCTTTTTCAGAAAAATGATCTTTCCCGTTCCCGGTGCACGCTGTTGCGGCTGCTTCCACGATGGGACGGTAACCTGTACACCTGCAAAGGTTGCCGGTGAGGGCATCTTCGATGATCTCCAGGGAAGGAGAGGAGTGGTTCTTATAAAGTCCGAAAAGGGACATCACGATCCCGGGGGTACAATATCCGCATTGGGTACCGTTGGTTTCCACGAGAACCTGCTGAACGGGATGGAGGATTTTATCTTTTTTTCCCGTCAGTGCAATATTTTCGACCGTGATCAGCTGCTTTCCATGAATCATCGGAAGGAACACCAGGCAGGAATCAATTACCTTGTAAACCAGCCTTCCGTTTTCACCCGGTTCTGCGACAACAACCGTACAGGCGCCGCAATCACCTTCTGCACAGCCTTCCTTCACTCCTTTATGAAACGGAAGTGACCGCAGGTAGTTCAGTACCGTCGTAGTTGGTTTCAGTTCCGGAAACCGGGCGAAATCAACTTCAACGATCCTGTCGTCAAGAACGAACCTGACGGTCTTCTGCATAGTTTACCTTTTAACTCTTGCTGTTGTTTCTTGTATTCCTTACATCGATCAGTTTTGCAACGATGCTGACAGCGATCTCCTGGGGCGTTTCAGCGTTGAATTTAATGCCGATCGGCATATCGATCATTTCAAGTTCCTCACGGGAAAGGATCTTCTCTTCCAGGAACCGTTTCTTCAACAGTTCCACTTTACGGGTACTGCCGATCATGCCGAGATAGGCATGGGGTTTCACGGCCAGCTTTGCGAGGATATCTTCGTCGTACTGGTGTTTCGGTGTAACGATAACGCAATAGGTGTTCTCATTGAAGGGTGCTTCCTCAATAGATATAAAATAATCCTTATTGATGCAGGTACAGCCCTGAAAAAGTGGATCTTCGAAAATGCCTTCGCGAGGATCGACGAGGGTAACAGAAAAATCAAGCTCGCGTGCAAAGCGGGAAACGGCTTTCCCGACATGTCCGGCGCCGAAGATATAAAGCTTGTCAAGGGGGTTGATGGGCTCGATATAGACCTCCATGTAACCGCCGCAGTGCATCGCGAGGTCTTCTTCAAGGTCGAATGTGCATTTTGCCGGCATGCCGGAAGCGATCAGTTCTACAGCTTTCCCTGCAACATCCTTCTCAACACTTCCGCCGCCGATGCTGCCGTAAATGGAGCCATCTTCATAAACGATCATCTTCGATCCCGGCTTTCGCGGCGTCGACCCGCGGGTATCTGTGACGATGCAGATCGCAGCGCGCTTCTGTTCATTTCTGATTGCTTCAACTTTTGAATAGATGCTTTCCATGGATTGGTTTAAATCACCTCACCCCCCCCTTCCCCCTTTTCTGAAGGCGAGGGGGAGAATGTGGTTAACGTTTATCATTTGTAAAAATAGTGAAATTTTTAAGGCCGGAGAAAGCCGGGCGGTATTCAACGATGATAAAATGATAAATTTGCAGCCCCTCTCCCTGCAGAGGTTGTATTAGAAGTTTAAAAATTATTCACGCAAAGGCCGCAAAGATGAAACGCAAAATTCGCAAAGGGTATAATTCCTGATATTTTCTCTTAGCGTCCTTTGCGAAAATCTTTGCGTTCTCTGCGAGAAACCAACTTTTGAGACGCCCCTGCAGGGGGTGGGGCTAAAACTTTCCCGATGCAACTGATCCCCTTCAAACCCCTGCGATCCGTATGGCTGAAAGCCGCAGTGGCAGGCAGTTTATGGGCAACGATCGAGATCATCATCGGAAGCTTCCTGCATAATCTTTCATTTCCGCTCTCAGGAACAGTACTTTCCTTTGCCGGCGTCTATCTCTTGGTTTCCTTTTCCGGGGTATGGAAAGAAAAAGGATTGATCTGGAGGGCGGGACTCATCTGTGCACTAATGAAATCCATCTCTCCCAGCGCCATTATCCTGGGACCGATGATCGGCATCCTTTCGGAGGCTTTCCTGCTTGAAATGACAGTACGTCTTTTTGGCAGGAACCTTATCGGTTATATGTCGGGCGGCGCGTTGGCCGTCTTCAGCACCCTTGTGCAGAAAGTTGTCAGCCTGATCATCATGTATGGCTTTGACTTCGTCAGCATCCTCGCTGCACTTTATAAATTTTCCATAAAACAGATCAAGGCGGGTCCGTCCGATCCGGTTTACATCGTGGTTCTGATCGGGGCGATCTACCTCGTTGCAGGCATGACCGCCGGTTTGCTGGGATACAGGACAGGAAGAAACTACTTGAAGAAACGGCACAGCCTGGCTGATGCATACGAAATCGTTCTGAAACCGGGTGAACATACTTTCGGTGTGGAAGTAAAGCAAAATTATTCACTCTCGTTGCTGCTGCTGAATGTTTGCGCCATGGTATTAAGCCTTGTTCTCCTGAATTATGAACTTTATTTTCCGGCGATCCTCTTCTCCTGCGCATACCTGGTTTTCTGTTTCATCCGCTACAGATCATCCATTAAGCGGCTGGGAAAAATTTCACTGTGGATCCAGTTTCTCCTGCTGACCCTGATCGCAGCCTTCCTCTGGAACGGCATTTCGACCAGCAGCTATTTTTCCGTTGACGGACTTGTCATAGGATTGAAGATGATCTTCCGCGCCGTGATC
Organism: Bacteroidota bacterium; assembly: GCA_026391805.1. GTDB lineage: Bacteria > Bacteroidota > Bacteroidia > Bacteroidales > FEN-979 > FEN-979. The sequence goes on from JAPLDJ010000027.1 coordinate 67,141, forward strand.
ATCATCACCGGTTTCGCTGCCGTGAGCACCGAATTGAGGAACCCGGTGATCCGTTCTGTTTCCTATGAAAGAGGATTGGCAAGTCTCTATCAGTCGCTGGGACTTGCCTTCACAGCATTGCCCGGCCTTATCGCGATCCTGCCAAAACCGGAACGAAAGAATAAAAGGGGCCGCTTTTCGGTCTCCTTTATCCTGAAACAGGCGGAAACGCTGCTTTTGCAGTTTGAAAAAGAACATGCATCACGACCCCCGGTAATTATTGTTACAGGAGAGATCGGTGAAGGCAAGACCACCTTCGTTTCAAAAGTGGCTGGAACACTGAAGGAGAAAGGTTACAACCCTACAGGATTTCTGGCTTTGGGTGTTCATGAGAATGGGAAAAGAACCGGGTTCGACCTGCTCGATCTTCATTCTTCACAAAAAACAGAAATTTGCAGGAACACGCCTTACAAAGACAGACTTCAACACGGTCATTATTTTTTTAATCCCGACGGTTTTGCAGAGGGAAACGCGATCCTGAAGAAGGCACAGGTGAACGCCAGCAATTTTGTTGTGATCGATGAGATCGGGCCGCTGGAGATGAACAACAAGGGCTGGAGCGATGCAATCCGGCACCTCTGCGTCCAGGGCAGCATTCTTCAGCTGTGGGTCGTCAGGAAAAGCCTGGTTGAGAAAGCAGCCCGTAAATGGAATGTCGGGAATGTCTTTGTGTTCGATATCGCAAAGGATACTGCAGAAGAGGTAATTCGTAAAGCAGAAGAATTGCTGCAGCAGGTTACCGCTAAATCATCTTCCTGAAATTCTCGTAATCAGAAGGGGTATTAATGTTCAACAGGATCCTTTCGTCTGGAAAAGGTATTTCGTTCCTTTGAAACATCTCCAGGGATTTCCTGAAATCTGCCGGAACGGAGGCATTACGGAGGTATTCTACAACACGACTACCCAGCAAAACCGGATGCCCTCCCTTTCCATCGTACACCGGAACCACATACCCGCCGGGACTAACAGCATGCATGAGTGCCTCCAGCAAAGTCCTTTCAGCATAAGGATTATCAACATTATGGATGAAGCAGGCATTCCCTGCCGGGATCATTCCGATGCCCAGCCGTATCGACCAGGAGCGTCCCCGGTCAACGTGTTCATTCACCACGCAAACTGCTGAACGTGCAATTAGACGTGAAGCATCAAATTGCCTGTTCACGACCAGCATAATTGGATCAGCGCCAAATTCCAGGTAAGCGTTAATGAGATGGTCCGTAAAATTCAATCCCGGGGAATAGGCGAGAAGGGGCTTGTCGGAACCCATCCGGCCTGATTCCCCTGCCGCAGGAATGATGACGGAAACCGAAGGTTTTTTCACGGTTACTGGAAGATAAGCTTTACTTGATCAAACCGAGCCCTTCCGTTGCCGATGCATCCTTGGGCCGGATCAGCAGCGCTTTGTTGAACAATACCTGGGCTTCCCGTGTCTTACCGAGCCGGTAATTCGTCCATGCATAGAGCACCATGCTGTCGTAATCGAAAGGAAAGAGGTTGACGACCTTTTCAAGGTATTTTTCCGCTTTTGCATAATCTTTTCTTCCGTAATAGATCGATCCCATGCGGTAGTTGATCAGCGTATTCTGCGGATCGATCGCCAGGATTTCATTGTACTGGGCCATCACCTGGTCCCAGTTTCCGAGCGCCGAAGCAGGGTTGGCAAACCCTATCTTGGCTTCAATGGCATAAGGTTTCAGTGCGATGGCCTTCTGGTAGTAAGCGGTAGATTCGGTAAAAAGTCCGGCCAGGTAAGTCACATACCCGAGCCGCAGGTTGATCTCATAAGAGTCTTCCTGGTAAACAGTCTTCATGCATGTAATGGCATCCGAAAAATTACCCCTCGATTCATAGGCGTAGCTCTTGGAGAATGCGTCCTGAAGAACAGGGTAGTTGTTCTGGCTGAAAAGAGCAAAAGAGAATAAAAGAAATAGCGAAGTAGCGAAGTAGCGAAAGGCGAAGCCTTCACGAACACCTTTAAAAAAAATAAAAAGATCGTGAGTAAATAGCGAAATTCTAGTTACATATGACAGCTGACTGCTGACTGCTGACTGCTGACTGCAGACTACTGACTGCTGTCTTATTAAAGTTTCCATGTGATTCCTCCGATGATTGAATTTGTATTGTATGGATTTTTATTTATTTGCATAACAGGTTTTGCTAACGGGTCTTTGGGACGAAGGTATACAACCTGCTCATTCTCTTTCCGGGAGTACTGGTAGATCAATGATAGCTGAATGTGTTTGCCGGTAACAAAGACCAGGTTCAACCCGGCCCTGTAATTCATGACATCACTGTTGTTATAAACGATAGAACCGTTAAAAATATTGGCATTGGTATAGTCGCCGTAGTAAAAATTCCCTTCAGCCCAGCACCAGCTGGCAAGCTTAACTCCCAATACCTGGCTTAACAACAGCCGTGAATCATTTCCCTGCAAGAACCCTGTAACCGATGTGGTTCCATAAAAATCCAGGTTACCCAGCGGAAAATAGGTCAGGGCAAAACCAATCTGGCCTTGATTGCTGCCATTCAGATTTGACCAGCTTCCTGACAACCCAAGGTTAAAAACTCCGATATCCTGGGTCACTGTAAGGGATACAAGGTAGTTGAAGAAGGAGCTGTCTTTCCGTGAATAGGTATAACTGATCCGGTTAATTGGTAAAAATTGATAGTTGTGCGTTGAATCCACATACCGGGTCGTATCACGCACCGTTGTCACTTGCCCGATGTCGTTGATCAGTTCAGTACCGACCCGTATAAAATGAACAGCAGGAAACAGCCGGAACCCCGCCGGTAGCTGAATCCCTGCAGCGAGGTAGATTTCATGCTGGTTTACATGATAAGCGAAACTGGTATCATGGGTAATGAAAGGATAAATATAATCTTTGCCCCAGGGGGTATTTCTTATTTCAGCAAGGGTTTTCCTATTCCTGTATTGATAATATTTCTCCTTTGAAAAGTTCAGATAGGTATATGCAACGGAAAGGCTCACCCGTTTGGAAAGGTTGAACTTCAGCGAAAAATTCCCATACATGTTGTTCCCGTAAAGGTCCTGGCTGCCATAGATGCTGTCTTTCCCCATGAGGGTATGAAGATTTTTTGGAGAAGCGTCGCTGCTTAAGACATAACCGGCTTCAACATGCACGTTGTCGACGGCTCCGGGATTACTTTCCTCCTTTGAAGTGATGGCTTCCGGCTGGGAAGCCTTCAGGATCCGGGCCTCTGCTGTGCGGTTGGCATAAAGGTAAGACCGGTAGAGATTATCCGTGACGAAAGGATCTGCAGAATTAAATTGCCTTGCCTTCTCGAAATGGGTTATGGCCGGAAAATATTCCTGCTTTTCATAATAGGCAACACCCATCCGGACCCGCAGGTAATAATAATCGATATCCTGCTTCAGCGCCTGTTTCCCGACAAGGATCACACTGTCCCACTTTTGCCCGATGTAGCACTCGTAAGTAAGCCGGTCGACCGTCTGAAAATCCAGTTGGGTTGCAGCCTTAACGTGCAATGCTTCCGCCAGGGCAAGAACAAGGATCAGAACAGGAATCTTTATTCGCATCACGATATCGCCACTTTAATTTCCGTTGACTTCTCCTTCTCATAGATGATCATTTGCTCCAAACCTTGCGTACCGATGAACATTTCGCATTCCATTTTTTTGATCTCACGGTTCCCGATGCTGGCCCGCGTCAGCGATCTGAGCCGTATGCCCGACTGTGTCAGCCGGTCATCCATGCCCAGGTAGTTCAGGCTGTATTCCGACCGGATGAACAGGAAGAAGGGAGCAGTGAAATCCTGAACCAGCCCCAGCAACCTGTTATTGAACGTATGGATCGGATAGGTGTCTTTAACCAGAAGATTGGGATAATAGCCGGTCATGATCTTATAGGCCCCGAGGAAAAACCGGAAGAGCAGCGAAGAACGGTCACCTTCAAAAAGTGTGAAATAATGGATGTCGCCATCGTACCGGAACCAGGCCCGGGAATTGGTCTTTGAACAATAGATGCAGGTTGTATTCACTGCGCTGAGCTGAACTTCCCATAAAAGGTTGTGCTCATTTTCCTTACCGGGGTTTACTTCCAGCCTGATCTTTTGTCCGGGAATAAAATGAAATGCCTTTTCGAGCGACTGATTCCTGCTGACATTGGAAACGATCACCCCGTTTTCGGGAGGATCCCATGACCGGAGTTCAAATATATTTTCTTTATGACGGATGTAATGGCTCAGCGGGTAATCAAGTGTTTTCGACCCGATGTAAGGAGTGGACTGTACCTGGAAATGAACGTGGGGTAACGGCGACCGGCCGGAATTCCCGCAACTGGCAACCACCTGGCCCTTCTTAACGGAGTCTCCGGCAACCACCTTGAAACTTCCTTTTTTCAGGTGCGAAAGTTTTGAATAAAGCAGATCCGTATGACGAAGGATCAAAGTATTTCCCCAGTTGTGCTCAATGTCCACCTTCCCGATCTCATTCTCTTCTACCTCATCCACGATCTCCTCCACCCGGCCGTCGGCCGGTGCAATGACAGGCTTGTTGTAGCAGTAATAATCTTCACACTGCAATCCTTTACCGGTGTATGCATTTCCTTTTTCATCTACCACCTCGAAATCCCATGCATGACGCCAGTCGCCTTTGTGCGTAACCTCCCCGTTGTGTCCCTGGGTGACTTTCCATTCGCCCCAGAAAGGAAGGATGAACGGGAAATAAAATGCCTTTCCGAACCGTGCCCTGTAATTCAGGTGTGAATAGAGGTTTTTTTCAGGGGAGTACTGCTGGTAACTGACCAGCTCGGGCTTGTCATAAAAACGTTCCCGGAACTTCAGTGAATAGAGGAAAATCAGCACTACGATGTTAAACGGAAGCGAGTATACCGAAAGCTGGAAGATGGAAAAAACGACCTGTGTGCTGGTAAGAATGAATGAGATCAGCGGGGTAAGCAGGATCACCCAGAGGAATGACCAGCGGGAGGGAATGATGAAAAATCCGCCGATGGCAATCGAGGTGAGGATGAAATTAAAGCCGATGTAACTGTAACTGAGTTCGTAGATGTTGGCGCCGATGAACATGTAATAGGCATATGCAGAAAAGAAGCCGACCAGCGAAAGGAGGAATGCGATGCGTGAATAGATCAGGAGGCCGACCGCCACAAGGATACCGGCAAAGAGATGGTACTGGAAGATGATCGCCCCGAGGGAGGTGAAATAGAGCCTCAGGGAATGAGGGATCCCCAACACGGTAAGCCAGTTGTAGGAATTTACCATCGTTTGTCCGCCGAGCGAATACATCTCGTTGGTCATGTAGATCCCGCGTTCACTCACATGAAGGGAGGTAAACTGCCGTGTTGCCAGGCTGACAACCCAGGTTCCCAGTAAAAAGGAGAGGCTGAGAAAAGGAAGGCCGTATTTCCCGACCACTCCTTCAACCATAAGGGTGAGAAATAATGTAAGCAGCGAAGCAAATCCCAGGATGATAAAAAACTGCAGCCCGGGCTGGTAATAGACTCCGAGACCCAATCCGACCAACAGGCTGTTGAAGCCGTAATATCCTTTTTTAATATGGTCGCGGTTAAAACCGATCAGGTAGGCAAGGGTGTTCGAAACCATGACGGCGATCACCCCGCTCAGCCCGGCCCAGAAGTCAAAGAAAGATACGGCCATCAGCACCAGTGCAAATATCTTGCTGTTCGAAAAGAAGATCTGCGTATAGCTGTTAGCCGTGCTCGTAAGGAACGACGGGAATAATGACGGAAACCGGATCCGATTCAAATTTTAAAATTAAGCAGGCAAAACTACAATTATAACTCGAATTTCTTCAGATGTACCGGAACCTTCTCCATGCTGTTCATGTTGTCGAGGGTCTCCATGAGCCTGATTATATGCGGCTTTTCCTTTTCATCGATGAGCACAACATGCGGCCGGAGGGCGATGAACTGCATCCATTGGGTCATGTTATAGGCGCCCACGTTGTGGATCACCACCTGGTCATCCTTGTTCAGCAATGGCAGACTGGTGCTTTCGCGGATCACGTCGATGTTCATGCACAGCGGACCGTAAACGCAGGTGTCTTCTGTATAATGCGTGAAAGGCTGTGCCGGCGTGATCTTATGATCGTACCAGAAAGAGGTAAAGAGAATGTTCACCCCGATATCGAGGATCGTATTCCGGCGGCCGGTGCTGGAACGCTTGTTCGAGATCACCGATCCGAGCAGGTAACCGGCCTCATCAATCAGCGCCCTGCCGGTCTCAAGAATTAGCAGCGGAAGCTTGTCCTGCTGGAAATTGCTATTGATCAAAGCTGTGGAAATGGCTTCGGCGAAGTCGTCAAAGGTCGGGTTGGTATCGGAACCCGGCAGGTAGGAACCCTTCAGCGTGTTCTTCGATGCAAATCCGCCGCCCATGTCGATGTACTTTATCTCATGCTTGAATTTCTTTTCCACGGTCAGCGCCAGTTCGGCCAGTTTGGATGCGGCAACACCGTATGCGGATGGAGCCAGCATGAAGGTCCCGATGTGGCAATGCAGCCCTACCAGATCCAGCTTGCCCTGGTGCATGATCTTGTTGATCGCATCCATGGCCTGCCCGTTTTCATAATTGAATCCGAACCGGTCCCACATAGGATATACACCGGTATCCATGTTGACCCTGATTGCAACCCGCGGACGGCGTTTAAGTTTCTCGGCCAGCTCCGTGATGGTATACAATTCATCAAGATGATCGATGTGGATCAGCGAGTCGTTCTTTATGGCTTTCGTCAGATCTGCTTCACTTTTTTCAGGACCGTTGAAAATGATCTTTTTTCCATCCACGCCGAGGCTGATGGCTTTGTCGTATTCGAAGCCCGAAACCACCTCGGCCCATGAACCCTCCTGGTGAAAGATGCCGCAGATCGCATTCAGGTAGTTGGTCTTGTACGACCAGGCGAACTGCACCCGCGGGTAACGGGTTTCAAACGCCTTCTTTGCCTTCCGGATCGTGCTGCGGATGGTCTTCTCCGAGATCACGAAAAGGGGAGAGCCGTACTCTTTGATCAGGTCTTTCACCGCATTCCCGTCAATGTGGGTCATCGGCTCGTATTCGGTTCTCGTTCCAAACTTGTTGGGCATTCCGGTCTCAAGCTTCTTTATCACCGGGCGTTCATAACGGATCTTACTCATTGTATTTCTATTTTATTCTACAAAAATGTAACACCTACGGTGTTCAATGGTATCATTTTATTTTTAAAAAATTTCGCTTTTTCGCTTTTCGCTTTTCGCTATTTGCTATAATTCCCCATATATGCTGATCTGCTCAAACTCCTCCCTGTCCACGATCATATCCCACGAATAACGAACAAACATTTTTCCCACGGCATATTCTGTAAACGGTTTGACTTTCTTGCCCAATGCAAGATTGACCAGCGCTTCAGGAATGTTTTGTCCGACGCCGACGGCAAGGTAGATCCAGGCCGGAAGCCGCGGGTTGATCTCCAGGAGGTAAAGCTCCCCGTCCTTGTTCTTCATCAGCTCCAGTTCAAAACCACCGCGCCATTTTGTGGCACGGAGGAATTTCCGCGTCATGTCCAGCATCTTCTCATCCGAAATGCTTATCCCTCCCCAGGCCTTGCCCTTGTCGGTGATGTACTGCTTGCGCATCGGGACGGCGGCAATGGTCTTCCCCGTTCCGTCGCCCAGGCCCGTGACATTGAATTCCGTCCCGTGGATGAACTCCTGGATGATAATGGGAAGTCCCCACTTGGCGCTGATCTTGTTGAAATAGGTTTTCACCTGCTCAATGCTGTAAGCGATCGAAGCATCATAGAACTTTCCCTTGACGATCATCGGAAAGGAGAATTCAGAAACGAGGCTGTGCACCGTATGAAGGTCGTAAATGACCTTGCTTTTGGGCACCAGGATATTATACTTTTTCCCGAAATCGTTCAGGTTCATCTTGTGGCGTTCCTCGAACTGGTGCAGTGTTGGCAGGAACATGTGGATCCCCATCGCCTTGAGTTTATGCTCCAGCTTGATAAAAGGGTAGAGTTCCGCATCGAAGTTCGGGATGATCACATCCAGGTTTTCCTTTTCCTGGATGTATTGCAACCGTTCATAAAGCGTATCGATACCTGCAACAGGATAGGGAATAGAGTAGGTGCGGTCGATCAGGTCGTGCATGAAAATGCCCGGCTCGAGCGATTCATACGATAACCCGATGATACGGGTATCGAACGAAGCGGCTTCCCGCAGGGCCCTGATCACCGACACGCCGGGGCCCGGACTGTCGATGGCATTCAGGCCTGTAACGGCGATATTAAGCTTTTGCTTTTTCATCGGATTCAAGCAGGTTGTTGTGTGAAAGAATACCGATGAAATCGTTGTAATCTTTTTCTAACGTGGTTTTATCGGTGCTGTACTTTTCCAGGATGATATCATGGATCTGGCTCCCGCTCTTCTCTTCACGGAGAAGGTTCAGGATCTCGATCCCGATCGGGTTCACGGAAAACGATTCACCGGTCACCGGGTTGAAGAGCAGGCCGGCTTCGCTGATGGCGACATTTTTCTTTAATTTCATAGATCAGGAATTAACACGCTGCAATATTAAACTGCTAATGCGGTCCTGTTATTATGAAATTTTGGAAATGATGTATAAGATTTTAATGAATTCAGAAGGAATCCAATCCTTTTCTGGCCTGCAACGGCCCGGCCTTGTAATCCGTCACAGAAACCCCGGTGATGGATTTAAATTGCGTGCTCAGGTACTGAACGCTGCTGTACCCCATCATATAAGCGATTTCACTCAGGGTAAGCTCCCCGTATTCGATCAGCTCCTTCACCTTTTCAATTTTGTGGAAGATGATGAACTTTTCGAGCGTGGTGTTTTCATGTTTTGAGAAAAGTGATGAGATGTAGGGATAGGACATCCCGAACCGTTCCACCAGGTAATCGGAATTTCGCACCATGGCATTGTATGTGGAGTGGTGGATCAGCTCGATCATCGCCTGCCTGATCTGCTCGACCAGGATCTTCTCCTTGTTGACGATGATCTCAAAACCGAATTCTTCAAGGATCCCTTCGATCACCTTCAGGGGAACCTTCTTCGGATCGTAGGAGATGTCGATCGTTCCGAGTTTGATTTCGTGCATCGTGATCCCGTCCAGCGCCAGCTCTTTGCTCAGCAGGCGGATACAGCAATTGCAGACCATGTTCCTGACCTGGAATTTTTTTCTTACAAGGGCTGTTTTCTTTTTTCCTGCCATGGGTCATAAAAGTTCATAACGGTAGGAGTCCTGGCGGATAAAGATAAACAATAACATGGTAAATGCCCATAGGGATGAACCGCCGTAGCTGAAAAAGGGAAGCGGGATCCCGATCACCGGGAGCAGGCCCAGCGTCATCCCTATGTTGATGAAGAAATGAAAGAAAATGATCGCCGCCACCCCGTAGCCGTAAAAGCGGCTGAATCTCGACCGCTGCCGTTCCGCTACGATAACGATCCTGATCAGCAGTACGACAAAAAGTCCAACGACCACCAGGCTTCCCTTGAGAAAACCCCACTCCTCGCCAACAGTGCAGAAGATAAAATCGGTGCTCTGTTCAGGAACAAAATTGTACTTGGTCTGGGTGCCCTGGAGGAATCCTTTCCCCCACATGCCCCCGGAACCGATGGCAATGAGCGACTGGTTCACATTGTAACCGGCACCTTTCAGGTCGATCTCTTTCCCGATCAGCACATTGATGCGTGTACGCTGGTGAGGCTCCAGGACGTGGTTGACCCCGTAATTCACAGAAAAAACAAAACCTGTCGCCGCAAGGAAAACGGCAGCGATGATGAGCGTGTTCAGAAATCTCCGTTTCGTATAGAGAAAAACAAGCACGGCAATTAAAAACAGTCCTCCGACAATGATGAATTTATTGATCAGCAGGGAAAGAACGGCAAGCATGGGAACCAGTACGAATGCGATGAGGAACTTATCCGACAACCCGGCCCTGTACAGCACCAGGATGAACGATAAAAATACCAGCGCAGAACCAGTATCATGCTGAAGGATGACAAGGATTGTCGGCAGCAGGATGATCCCCGCGGCAAGAAACAGGTCATTCCTTTTCCGGATGTCGGTTTCGGTCAGACTCAGGAATTTTGCCAGGGCCAGCGCTGTTCCCATCTTGGCAAACTCGGCGGGCTGAAGGGCGACTCCGGCAAACTGGAACCATGATTTTGAGCCGGAGATCTCTTTCCCTGAAAAGATCACCATGATCAGCAGCAGTATGCAGATGCCATAGATCAGGTTCGAGAATTGGGCGAAGAATTTCCCGTCGATCAGCAGGATGATCATGGCAAGGAACACGGCAGCAAAGATCCAAAGCATCTGCTTGCCGTATTTCACGTGCATGTCGACGATGTCGCTGTGGTTTATGTCATAAACGGCTGCATAGATGTTGATCCACCCGAGGCCCACCAGCAACAGGTACAGGATGACAAGCCACCAGTCGATGTGTTCAAATATGCCGCGCCGTTCTCTCATTGATCAATTACCTTTATTGCACTTGTACTTGGATTTCCTGTGATCATGCTCTGCTCAAGGTCTTTCCGCTTCACCTTCCGGTTGATGTATTTCTCGATCATCAGGCTGGCGATGGGGGCGGCCCATGCAGCGCCGAAACCGGCATTCTCCACCACGACGGATATAGCGATCCTTGGGTTGTCCATCGGGGCAAAGGCAACAAAAATGGAATGGTTCTTCCCGTGCGGATTCTGTGCCGTGCCGGTCTTCCCGCACATTGTGATGCTGTCGATCCTTGAGGCCCTTGCCGTTCCTCCTTCCACGACATCATGCATCCCTTTGATCACGATGTCGAAATATTTCGGATCGATCAGGGAAACCTTTTTTACCTGGAAATCTTTATTCGGTTTATCCTTGCTGCCGATGGCCTTTATGATGTGAGGCACATAGTAAAACCCGCGGTTGGAGATCAGTGCAGCAAGGTTTGCCATCTGGATCGGTATGATGCCGATCTCGCCCTGGCCGATGCCCAAGGAGATGATGGCCATGGAGGTCCAGCGGTTCTTCCCGTGATAGCGGTCGTAATAACCGGATGTGGGTATGTTCCCGTTCAGTTCCCCGGGGATGTCGATCCCCAGTTTTTTACCAAATCCCATCGACATCACGAAACTCCTCCAGCTCTCAAATCCTTCCCGTGTAGTCCGGAATGTTTTTTTGTCGATGATCGACCTGAAAACACGGCAATAATAGGTATTGCATGATTGTGCGATCGATTCGGAAAGATTGAGCGGTGAGGGATGACTGTGACAGGCAACTTTCTTCCCGTTGCCCAGCGGAAAACCACCGCCGCAGAAGTAGCGCGTTTCAGGGAAGAGCACCCCTTCCTGTTGTCCGACCAGCGCCCCGACCAGTTTGAAGGTCGATCCCGGCGGGTAACTGGCCATCAGGGCCCGGTTGAAAAGAGGAACCTGGATGGTATCTTCACTGAGCATTACATAATTGGTTTTCCGCGCCCTGCCCACAAGAAGGTTCGGGTCATAGGCCGGACTCGAGACGATCGCAAGGATCTCCCCTGTGGAGGGTTCAATGGCAACGATGCTGCCCTTCTTCCCCGACATCAGAAGCTCCCCGTACTGCTGCAGTTCAACATCCAGCGAACTGTAAAGGTCGGTCCCGGCAAAGGCGATCGTATCGTATTTCCCGTTCTGGAAGCTGCCTTTGTCGCGGTTCAGCACATCCACCACCTTGATCCTCATCCCCTTTTTGCCGCGGAGCACCTCTTCGTACGACTTTTCGATCCCGCTGATACCGATGTAATCACCCGATTTGTAATACAGGTTCTGGTCGATGATCTCAGGGCTTACCTCACCGATGTATCCGAAGGTATGCGCTGCCACCGGGTAAGTGTATTTTCGAAGCGTGCGCGACTGTACAAAAAATCCCGGGAACCGGAACATTTTTTCTTCCAGGTACCCATAATTTTCACGGCTGATCTGGGATTCAAACACCGACGGCCGGAAGGGCGAATAGCTCCGTGCTTTCTGAACCCGCTGGATAAAATCCGCAATGCCGATCCCGATCAGCCTGCACAGCTCGGCTGTATCCATCTTCTTCACCTGGCTCGGGATGACCATCAGGTCGTATGCGGCTTCATTGTACACCAGGAGCTTTCCGTTCCGGTCGAAGATCAGTCCGCGTGCCGGGTACTGGGTGATGTACCGGAGCACATTGTTGTTGGCCGAAAGAACATACTTGTCGGCCACGATCTGGATCAGGAATAACCTTAAGATAAAGATCAGCCCGACGATGACAAAAACCCCGATGACAATGAATTTCCTGTTGGCGTAAACACGTTCCATCTCTGTTAATGCCTCTTAAGGATGATTTCGGGCGTGGTGATCACATTGCTTTTATTCAGGGAGCGGTCGTAAATGAAAACCTCGAATTTTATGGTGTCGTGCAGCGGAGGAGGATAAAGGCTCATCGTATCATACATGAATCCCTTGATCGCCCTGCCTGGATCGTCGGGCGTCAGCACCGGGATCCTGAGGCTGAAAGGGATCGTCAGGTCGACCTGGTTGAAGACCCCGTTCTGCTTTTCAAAATAATTGATGACGTAATTGTAATAGTAAGGGCCGTTCCTGTCGTAGGGGGGAAATGTGTCACCAGGGTCCAGGCCGATGTTGCCGTCACCGTCCTGGTAGGAGATGCCAAGGATACCGTAACGCACGACCTGGGCTGTATCGGAGACGGTTTCAAAACCGATCAGCGATATCTCCGGAGTTTCCGGGTAACTCTGCTTCTTCATGCATCCCGCGAGAATCAGAAACAAAGCCCCGAAAAAGGCCAGGTAGAATAAATGCTGCTTTTTCATTTTTCGCTCCGTTACGACATCCTTTCATCCGGAAATCTTTGCGACCTTTGCAGGGATCCTTCCGGGTTCCGGCCATAAAATTACGATTTTTTTCCGTCAGGATCAGGAAGGTAAAAGAAAAATGGAGTTCAGGAACATCATTTTCGATCTGAAGACGGGGGACGATTTTGACCGGGCCGCACTGGAGGTTTTCCGATTCCAGTACCGGCAGAATGAGATCTACCGCCAGTATTCGGATGCGGTCGGCAGGACCCCGGAAAAAGTCAGCCATCTTTTACAGATCCCGTTTCTCCCGGTTTCTTTCTTCAAAACCCATAATGTCATCTCTGCAAATGATCACCCTGAGAAGACCTTTCTGAGCAGCGGCACCACCGGTTCGGAACGCAGCCGCCACAATGTCACAGATCTTTCGGTTTACCGCGAGTCGCTCAGGAAAGGATTTTCCCGGTTCTATGGCTCAATAACGGACTATGCTGTTTTTGCGCTGACACCTGATCCGGTTAAAAATCCGGATTCAAGTCTCATTTATATGATCAATGACTGGATCACGGAAAGCGGTTCGGAGATCTCCGGCTTTTACCTCGACCGGCAGGAACTGCTGGCAAAACTTCTTGCAGAAAAAAGAATTCCTGAAAGAAAAACGCTCCTGATCGGTCTTAGTTACGCACTGCTTGATTTTGCGGAAAGGTATCCGCTCACACCTCCGGAAGCGATCATCATGGAAACCGGCGGTATGAAAGGCCGGAGAAAAGAGATGGTGAGGGAGGAGCTCCATGCAGTTCTTTCAGAACGGTTCGGGTGCAGGTTCATTCATTCGGAATACGGGATGACGGAACTTCTCTCCCAGGCTTATTCAAAGGGAGAAGGAAGATTCGAAGCCCCGCCCTGGATGAAGGTGCTGATCCGCGATCCGAACGATCCGATGGAACTATTGCCCATCAGAAAAACCGGAGGCATCAATATCATCGACCTGGCCAACTTCAATTCCTGTTCCTTCATCGCTGTTCAGGATATCGGCAGGATCAACGCCGACGGAAGCTTTGATGTATTAGGAAGATTTAATTACAGTGATTTAAGGGGATGTTCGCTGATGATCGAATAATGATGTCAGAAGTCAGAAGTCCGATGTCTGAGGACGGAGAATGGAGGATAGAGGCAAGCAAAGATTCCCCTTCTCCTGAAGGCGAGGGGGAGAAATAATCTGTGACTAATCTGTGAAAATCTGTGTAATCTGTGGTGAACAAAAAAAGGCGAAAAGAAAAAAACCGTAAATCGTAAATCAAGATGTGTGGTCGGTATTCATTTATTCTCGAAGATGAAATGATCAAAGAACGCTTCGGCGTTACTGTCCGGAGCGCGATCTACAAAGCCCGTTACAATTGTGCTCCCGGGCAGAAGCTGGCGGTCATTTCGAACGAAAACCCGGAAGAACTGAGCCTCTACCGCTGGGGACTGATCCCCTTCTGGGCCAAAGATCCGAAGATCGGCTACAAACTGATCAATGCACGGACGGAATCAGTGCTGGAAAAGCCCTCATTTAAAACTTCCTTACGGAGCAAGCGGTGCCTTGTCCTTGCCGATGGTTTTTATGAGTGGAGGAAAAGTCCTGAGAAAACTCCTTTCCGGATCATGCAAAAGGATGGTTCCGCCTTTGCCATGGCAGGGCTCTGGGATAAATGGATCAGCCCGGAAGGTGAGGAAGTCCGCTCGTTTTCCATCCTCACCACCGGGCCGAATTCCCTGATGGAAAAGATCCACGACCGAATGCCTGTCATCCTTGACAGGGAAACCGAAAAGAGATGGATTGAAAATGTCCGGATGGAAGATCTGATGGAATTCTTAAAACCCTTCCCGGCCTCGTCAATGGTTGCTTACCCGGTTTCTTCCCTGGTCAATTCTTCGAAGAATGATTCACCGGAACTGATTGTCCCGGTCGCTCTGTGAGCCTCTGTGAAATAATAATTACACAGAGGTTCACAGAGAAGCCACAGAGGTTCACAGAGAAATTATTAGTTGGATTTTCCTGCAACAACGATCACAATCTCCCCCTTCACCGTCTTCTCCCTGAAATGATCGTACAGGGTTTCCAGCGTTCCTCGGGCATTTTCTTCATGGATCTTGGAGAGTTCCCTGGAAACGCTGGCGGGGCGGGTTGCGCCAAAGAACTGGATAAATTGCTCGAGCGTCTTTACGAGCCGGAACGGAGATTCATAAAAGACCATGGTGGCCTCTTCCTCTGCAAGTTGCTTCAGTCGTGTCTGCCGGCCTTTCTTGTGCGGGAGGAATCCCTCAAACAGGAAGCGGTCGCAGGGCAGTCCTGAATTCACCAGCGCAGGGATCAGGGCGGTGGCGCCAGGGAGGCACTCCACTTCGATATTTTCTTTCAGACATTCACGCACCAGCAGGAACCCCGGATCAGAGATCCCCGGTGTACCGGCATCGCTTATCAGGGCAATGGTGGCACCGCCTTTCAGTTTTTCTACCACAAGGGCTACCGCTTTGTGTTCGTTGAATGCATGGTGCGATACCATTTTGTTCCCGATCCCGTGATGCTTCAGGAGGATCCCGCTCTTCCGCGTATCCTCGGCCAGGATGAGGTCGGCCTCCTTCAGGATGCGGATCGCCCGCAGCGTGATATCTTCCAGGTTTCCGATGGGCGTTGGAACGATGTATAGCCTTGCCATGGATGGTTATTTGTTCATGACCAGTTTGAAGCCGATGCCGTGAACATTGATCAGCTCCACGGTAGGATCTGCCCGGAGGTATTTGCGCAGTTTGACGATGTAGACGTCCATGCTCCGGGCATTGAAATAGCTGTCGTCGCTCCAGATCTCGTTCAGTGCCGTGCTGCGTTCCAGCACTTCATTCGCATTGGTACACAGCAGCCGCAGCAGCCCCGCCTCCTTGGAGGTCAGTTTCTGTTCCTTTCCTTTTATCGATAAGATCTGCCGGTTGTAATCGAACGTATAGTTGCCGAGCTGGAAGATGTTTTCCGATTCCTGGGTCTTCGGTGCCTCTTCCGACCGCCGCAGGATCGCCTGCATGCGCATCAGCAGTTCGTCCATGTTGAACGGCTTGGTGATGTAATCATCAGCACCGCTTTCGAATCCCTTCAGCTTGTCCTCCTGAAGCGTCTTTGCCGTGAGGAACATCAGCGGGATCTTCGGATTCATGGAACGGATCTCTTTTGCCACATAGAAGCCGTCCCTGACAGGCATCATGATATCCAGGATGCAAAAATCAAATTCTTTCTTTTTGTAAGCATCTACTGCTTCCTGTCCGTTGATGCAAAGTGTGGTCGCATATCCCTTGGCATCCAGGAAAGTCTTGAGGATGTTGCCGAGGTTGCGGTCATCTTCTGCAAGCAGCACGCGGATCTGATTCTTTTCCATTGGATGTATTAATTTTTTCTTTCGTAACCCCTCCTCCGCCCCCTCTCCTTCAGGAGAGGGGGTTGGGGGGTGAGGTGACTTTATTCTTTTGGTTCATTGAATGGCAGAAAAACCTTAAAAGTAGTTCCTTTATTGACCTCGCTTTCAAGACTGATCTTGCCTTTGTGCTCCTCCACGATCGCCTTCACATAGCTCAGCCCGAGCCCGAATCCCCTCACTTCGTGGATGTTCCCCGTATGGACCCGGTAGAGCTTGTCGAAGATCTTCTTCTGTTCCGACTTGCTGATCCCGATGCCATGATCTTCGATGGTCAGGACGATCCCGCTTGAGGTGTTTTCCGTCCGTATTGTTATAACGGGTTTCTTCGGAGAATATTTGTTGGCGTTGTCGAGGAGGTTGTAAACGAGGTTCGTCAGGTGTACGCGGTCGCCGGAGATCACGGGATTTTCGGCGCGGAAGAACCTTCGGATCACACCATCCTTGATCTCCACCTGGATGCGGATGTTCTTGATCACATCGGCGATCACATCGTGGAGGTTGATCTGTTCCCGTTTCATCTTCAGCTGCCCCTTCTCGATCACGGCTGTCTGGAGGATCTTCTCCGCCATCCCTGCCAGCCGCTTGTTTTCCTCCTGGATGATGTTCAGGTAGCTCTGCATGAATTCCGTTGATTTGTTGACGTCGCGGTCGTTCAGCGCCTCGCAGGCCAGCGAGATCGTGGAGATCGGTGTCTTGAATTCATGGGTCATGTTGTTGATGAAGTCGTTTTTGATCTCCGACAGTTTTTTCTGGCGGAAGATGGTTGTGATGGTATAAGTGAATGAATAGACGATCACGATGATGAGGATGATAGAGATCAGGAGGATGCCCCATTGTTCTGTCAGAAGGAATTGTTTTTCCCGCGGGAAGTAGATGAGCAGGTATTCCGGTGAAGTGAAAATGTCGCCGATAAACATCCGCGCCGCATAACCCTTTTCGATCAGATCCTGCTTTGATTCCGGGTTGGATTCAACCAGGAAAATATTCCGTTGCGGGTTGTAGATCCCGAACTCGAACTTCATGTCCACCCCGAGAACGGTCAGTTCCTGCCGGACCAGGGAATCCAGGTGCGAAGCGGTGAGGAAAGTTTCGTACGACATGTGGCGGGTAAAGCTGAGCATCCCTTCATTCGGGTTCACCTCCGTCGCCTTCTTCTTCTCCATCCGTTCGATCTTCTTCACCACCTTTGGCAGCATTTCCGTGATGCTGCGCTTGAAAGCATTCTCCCTGACCACCGAGGTATTCCGGATCCAGTAAAATTGGATCACCATCAGCCCGATCAGGGCCATGGTCATCACAACGATCGTTAAAATGATGATCCGGCGGTTCATTAGCACAAAAATACACTATTTTGGGATGAGCTTTAACAATTTTTAACGTATATTAATATTCATTAACAGTAGGAGCGCCTGATCCGGCTTATCTTTGTGCATCGGAATTTAGCAGTTTGATGAGCAAGAACAGCAATTCCTTTTTTGGCTAATGAGAGTTTGTGCGAGTTACTTGATTTAAAGTTTTGTTTATTGATTGAAAATGTGCCTGCGGAAGCAGGCACATTTTTTTTGCATTTATCCCTTCGTTCGCTCACAATTAATGCCCTTTGTGTCCTTTGTGGTTAAGAAAAGATTACACGAAAATCCACGAAGAAGACACGAAAAACACGAAAATCAATTCGCCGACCCGGAAAAGCATCCGTGATCAATCTGTGAAAATCCGTGTAAATCTGTGGTGAATAATAAACAGCGAAAAAATACCGATCACATATGTCGTATGACTTATAACTTATGACGGTTAACGGTCCGCTGAAATTTAATACCTTCGCAATACCTATTCAAAAAACATATGGACAACATTAAACTCAGAACCCTCGGCAAATCCGACCTGCAGGTAACCCCTATCGGACTCGGCTGCTGGCAGTTCAGCAAACGGAACAACCTGGCCGGTAAATTCTGGCCGGACCTCGATGATGAAATGATCCGTTCGATCGTTCGCGTCAGCCTTGAAGGAGGCGTCAACTGGTTCGATACGGCTGAAATTTATGGCGGCGGGGCTTCCGAGAAAGCCCTGGCAGCAGCGCTTTCGGCTGCGGGTAAAAAACCCGGAGAGGTCATCGTCGCCACGAAATGGTGGCCGGTTCCCAGGACGGCCTCCAATATTCCGAAAACAATCGATATCCGCATCAATGCATTGAATCCCTTCCCGATCGACCTGTACCAGGTCCATCAGCCCTATGGTTTTTCAAACGAAAGGAAAGAGATGGAAGCCATGGCTGAACTGGTGAAGCAGAAAAAGATCCGCTATGTCGGGGTCAGTAACTTTTCGGCAAAGAAAATGCGGAATTCATGGGAAACCCTGCAGAAGCAAGGCATCCCGCTGATCACGAATCAGGTTAGGTTCAGCCTGCTCGACCGGAGCATCGAATCGAACGGGATCATGGATACGGCTAAAGAACTCGGCATTACCATCATTGCCTATTCCCCGCTGGCCCAGGGGATCCTCACCGGGAAATTTCACGACCATCAGGAACTCCTGGAACAATCAGGATTGAGAAAGAAGACCTCGTCCTTTAAAAAGTCAGGACTTGAAAAGAGCCTTCCGCTCATCAACACCATAAAGGAACTGGCTGCAAAATATAATGTCACAACTTCCAACATCGCACTGAACTGGCTGATCCATTTCCACGGCGAACAGGTGGTGGTGATCCCCGGCGCTACAAAAGAATCGCAGGCAGCTGGAAATACCGGGGCAATGAAGTTCAGGCTTTCTGAGGAAGATTTGAACAGATTGGACATTGAAAGCAGGATATTTAAATAAAGAATTAACCACAGTAGACACAATAGAACACAATAGAACCACATTAGAAAACCTATTGTGCCCTAATGTGCCTATTGTGGTGAAAAATAAATAGCGAAAATAATCTGTGATAAATCTGTGAAAATCCGTGTAAATCTGTGGTGAAAAATTGAAGATGGAGGTTGCTTCGCTACGCTCGCAATGACAAGGATGAGTTATAATAAAAGGGGATTACTTCGTCGCTGCGCTCCTCGCAATGACAAATAACAATCAATAACAACAAATAACAAACATGATAAAGATCGACACCACTAAAGCCAGCTCTTTTGTCGATGCGGCATTGATCACGAGGCGCGAAAAAGAACTTGTAAACCTCCATTCCCTCCTGGTAAACAAAACCGGAAAGGGCAATGATTTCCTGGGCTGGGTTGACCTTCCGGCTAGCTTGGATCCCGCTATCGTCGGGCGGATTAAAGCAGATGCGGAAAGGATCGGTAAGAAATCACAGCTGCTTGTCGTGATCGGCATCGGCGGGTCGTACCTCGGCTCCCGTGCGGTGATCGATGCCCTTGCACAGCCATTTTCTTCCCTGCTGAAAGAGAAAAAATTCCCATTTGTTGTTTATGCCGGCGAAAACCTCAGCGAAGATTACCATTCCGGACTCCTCGACCTGCTTGACCAGTATGATTACAGCGTGGCCGTGATCTCGAAATCAGGCACCACCACCGAACCGGCAGTTGCTTTCCGGCTCATCAAATCGCACATGGAAAAGAAATACGGGAAAAAGGAAGCTGCTGACCGCATCATTGCTGTTACCGATGCTCAACGTGGCGCCCTGAAAAACCTGGCCGGCAAAGAAGGCTATTCCACCTACGTGATCCCGGATGATGTGGGCGGAAGATACTCCGTCCTCACGCCCGTCGGATTGCTTCCCATTGCCGTGGCCGGCTTCGACATTGAAAAACTGCTGCAGGGTGCACGCGACATGCGCGAAACCTGCCTTGCCTCAACTGATCCGGAGAAAAATCCTGCAATAAAATATGCCGCCATCCGGAATGCTTTGTATCAAAACGGAAAGAGCGTCGAGATCATGGTGAACTACCAGCCGAATCTTTTTTACCTGGCTGAATGGTGGAAGCAGCTTTACGGCGAAAGCGAAGGAAAGGAAAACAAGGGCATCTTCCCCGCCGGCGTCGGCTTCACCACCGACCTTCATTCGATGGGGCAGTACATCCAGGAAGGGGTGAGGATGCTGTTTGAGACCACGATCTCCGTGAAAAATCCCGGCAGGGAATTAAAGGTCCCTTTCCTGCAGGGTGATCCCGACGGACTTAATTTCCTTGAAGGAAGGCGATTGGATGAGATCAATCACATGGCCGAGCTCGGCACCCTGCTGGCCCATGTCGACGGCGGTGTTCCCAACATCCGTATCGAAATTGAAAAGCTGGATGAATATACCCTCGGACAGCTGATCTATTTCTTCGAATTCGCCTGTGCGCTTTCCGGCTACCTGCTTGGCGTAAACCCCTTCGACCAGCCCGGCGTTGAAGCATACAAGAAGAACATGTTTGCGCTTATAGGGAAGCCTGGGTTTGAGGAGGAAGGAAAAAGATTGCGGGAGAAGCTGAATTAAATAGCGAAAAGCGAAAAGCGAAATAGCGAAAAATAGTCTGTGAAATCTGTGAAATCTGTGGTGAATAATAAATGGCGAACATCAACCAAAAACCAGTACCATGAAAAAATTAACCATCCTTTTGGCCATCATGCTGATGGTCATTTCTGTTCCATCCTTCGCCCAGGATAAAACCGAAAAGCCCAAAGAACCGATCACACCCGCCCTGCTGGTGATCGACATCCAGAAGGCCTTTCTGCCAATGATGTCTGCCGATAAGGAGATGGCGATGGAATACATCAACGCCCTGATCGACCTCTTCCGCAAAAACGGATATCCTGTCATAAGGGTCTACCACACCAGCGGGGAGTACGGCGTCACGCCGGGCACCGAAGGGTTTGAATTCCCCGAAACGGTGAAGATCCTGCCCACCGACCCGAAGGTGCTTAAAACTTACGCCGACGGATTCAACAAGACCGACCTCGACAAGGTCATCAAAGCCACGGGCAGCAACACGCTCTTCCTCTGCGGGCTGAGCGCGGTCGGATGCGTGCTCGCCACCTGGAACGGAGCCCAGAACCTCGATTACAAGGCCTTTATGGTGAAGAGCGCCATCATCAGCCACAACTCCGAATACACGAAGAATGTGGAACAGATGTTTGACGCGGTTTCCTATGAAGTGGTGCAACTGATCATCGAAAATGCGGGAAAGCAAAGTAAATAGCGAAAAGCGAAAAGCGAATTGCGAAATTATTCCCGCATTTTAACACCCGGGCAACCTTTAAATAACCATGTGGTCTGAAAGAGGAGACGATAAAAGTCTTAACTTTATAGGGTCATTTTAAAGGAGGACATTATCGAAATGTCTTTACACCTCTTCACGATTTATCGCAGGGAAGGAACGCTTCAGGGATTACCCCTGATCATTCTTCTGATATCATTTTGTTGTTTTTTTACGAATCAATCTGTTTCCCAGACAATCTCGGTCAGCCCTGACACAACGATCTGTCTTGGAGGTACTGCTTCACTCAGCGCCCAGGTGGTCGGCGGAGGCGGATATGGCACAGGCAGCTATTCCTTCATGACCATCCCGTTCGATACCATGCCGTTTTCCGGGGGAATTCCGATCGATACCAGTTTCCATGCTGCCCGATGCTCTGCAGGCGGTCACGACGACTGCTGGGGCGGCCCCTTCGACATCGGCTTTTCGTTTTGTTTCCTCAATGTGATCTATACCCAGTTCTGGGTAGGTTCGAACGGGTGGATCAGCTTTACGCTGCCCAACAACACCTGGAACAACTACGTTCCCGACACCCTGCCGAACGGCTCCAACAACACCCCCAAGAACTGCATCATGGCGCCCTGGCAGGATTGGTACCCGGGTTCGGTAGGAGGAACCAATGATATTTACTTTTACACCACCGGCATTGCACCCGACCGGAAATGCGTCGTTTACTGGAAAAACTGTCCCATGTACAATTGCACGACCATAAAAGGGACGTTCCAGATCGTCATCCATGAACAGAACAGCGCCATCGAAAACAACATCCACATAAAGGATTCCTGCAACTGGCAGGGCAACAAGGCAACGCAGGGGGTGCAGAATGCGACCGGGACTGTAGCCTTCATCCACCCCGGCCGAAACAACAAAAGCTGGAAAGCCTTCGATGAAAGCACCCAGTTCGTGCCCGACGGGATCACCTGGTATACGGGGGGCTTCCCGGGCGGGACAGCGGTGGGGTACGGTGACACTATTAACATCAGCCCGACCGTTACCACCACCTATACGGGCGTCGTGCAGGTGTGCGGAGGGGTATACAGCGCCGACGATGTCACCGTCACGGTGATGGACCCGCGGTTCACTTACCCTTCAGCGTTTTATTGCGTGAACAGTCCGAACCCGGTTCCTGCACTGAACATGAATGCCGGGGTTTTTACGGCCTTGCCGGCGGGACTTGTCTTTGTAAGTAACATCACCGGGGAGGTCGACCTTGCAGCCAGCGCCCCCGGAGTTTATACCATCACCCATACGATCACCGTTCCCTGCACGGTATCAGCTTCGCGCACCATGACCATCTACGCGCTGCCTGCAGCGCCGGTCGCCGTTACCCCCACAGTCAGCCGCTGCGGTCCCGGCAACGTGACCTTCAGCGTTACCACGGGATTGCACCAGGGCGTCCGGTGGTATGATGCACCCTCGGGCGGGACCCTGCTGCCCCTGACAGGATTGACAGTCACAACAGCCATCGTCGCCACCACCTTATTCTACGCCGAGACTTACGATACAACCACAACCTGCTACAGCGGCAGCCGGACGCTGATCACGGCGATCGTTAAGCCGATCCCGGTGATCACAAACACGGTTCGGCGGGATACCGTATGTTCGGGATTTAATAATTTCTTCCAGCTCCTGGCCGACCAGCCTGGAACTACCTTCTCCTGGACCGCTTCTGTTACCATCGGCAACGTGACAGGCTTTACCACGCCGGGCAGCGGGAACACCATCTCCGATAACCTCACCAACAATCTTTTTACATCGGGTGAAGTCACCTACGTAGTATCGCCGTCACTGAATGGCTGCACGGGCCCGCCGGTCAGTTTCAGGACCACCGTCAAGCCCAGGCCCAATGTGATCATCACGCCGCCGGCGGATACCATCTGTTCCGGTCAGACGACGAATATCGTTTTAACTTCCGGTGTCCCGGGATCAGCATTCTCCTGGACGGCCGTTCCCGGTTCTGCGAATGTAACCGGTTCTTCGGGCGGATCAGGAGCCCTGATCCAGCAGACACTCTTCAATTCCGGTACGGCCATTGATTTCGTGACCTACACCGTCACCGCAACGGCAAAAGGGTGTGTGAGCCTGAATTCTACACTCGTCATCCACGTCAATCCCGTGGCTCACCTTACCACCAGTCCGCTGTGGCAGACCATCTGCTCCAAATCCGTCACGAACATCATCCTTACCTCCGATGTCACCGGCGCGACGTATACATGGACGGCCGGTCTTACCTTCGGCAATGTCACAGGGTTCAGCAACGGAAACGGCAGCACGATCATTCAGACCCTGACGAACAACCTCTTCACGCCGGGCGTCGTCACCTATTCCATCACCCCGTCCTCCAACGGATGTCCCGGAACGCTCACCAATTTTGTTGATACCGTCAACCCCGCCCCCGACCTCTCCAATGTCCCCCTGCGGAAATCGATCTGCAATGGCAGCAACACGAACATCACGCTTACGTCGCATGTCGCCGGCACGCTCTTCACCTGGATCTGCACCGCCAGCTCGCCGAATGTAACCGGGTATCTGAACAACACCTCAAATCCCACATCCCAGATCACACAACTCCTTTTCAACTCAGGGTTCAATGTCGATACCGTTATTTATCACCTGGTCGGCCATGCGAAGGGCTGCAACGGCGATACGACGAAATTCAAGGTGATCGTTTTCCCTGTGGCGGATGTCTATTTCAATCCGCTTTCACAGACTATTTGTTCGGCGCAGACGACGAACATCAGCAATCTTTCACATGTTGCGGGCGCGTCCTATACATGGACGGCAGCGGGCAGTTCGGGCAGTGTCTCCGGCTATTCCGCATCATCGGGTAACCTGATTGCACAAACGCTGACCAATACGGGCAGCAATGTTGAATCTGTCACTTATACCGTGACACCTTCCGCCAACGGCTGCCCCGGAACGCCGAACAATGTCGTGATTACGGTCAACCCGCCACCGGTGGTGACGCTTACCAGATGCTGGGATTCACCAACTACCACCAATGCCGCGCCCATCAGCCTGAAGGGCGGGATCCCGCTGGGCGGAACCTGGTCGGGCACCGGCGTTACGGCAGGTGTTTTCAATCCTGCGCTTTCCGGTCCCGGAACTTTTACGATAAGCTATTCCTACACCAACATGTACAGCTGTACCCGCACCGCCACGAAGCCAATGACAGTCATTTCAGCGCCGGCCTTTCTTTGCGGCAACAACTTCACCGATCCGCGCGACAATACGAGCTATCCCACCGTGAAGCTGGGAACCCTCTGCTGGATGGCCTCCAACCTCAACTATGGAACAACCATCGGATCGGCGGGGATGCAGCGCGACAACTGCACGGCCGAAAAATATTGCTACAGTGATAACCCGGTGAACTGTTCCAGCACCGGCGGACTCTACATGTGGGACGAACTGATGAACTACAGCCCGGTGCAGGCGGTCCAGGGACTTTGTCCGCCCGGCTGGCGGGTGCCGGTTGAAAACGACTGGAACGGACTCTTCCTGGTATACGTCTCCAGCGGATTTGCCGGCAGTGCATTAAAATACGACGGGTTCTCGGGTTACAATGCCTTCCTCAGCGGCGTTCGGTTTGAAAATGTAAACTGGAACTTCGACAGTTTTGCCATTCTGTACTGGTCCTCCACCCAGCATGCTCCCGACAAGGCCTGGGCGCATGGGATGAATTCATTCAATCCCTCGGTTTCGTACTATCCTTCGCTGAAGTCAAACGCGTTTGCTGTTCGTTGTGTCCGGTGATCAGCTGATGAGCTGATGAGCTGACGAGTGGTAGATGTTATTCTTCGTGGTTCTTCGTGTCTCCCTGCCTGCCGGCAGGCAGGCTTCGTGAACCTTCGTGAAACAAAATAGCGAGAAAGTGAAATAATCTGTGAGGCTACTGATGAATCACATTCCGGTGATCCCCATCGGGGATCCATTATTGTAAAAAAACCGTTGACCAATATCATCTCATCCCTGGAGGGGATGCATAATCCAGATATCATATAATGAATTTCCTACGGAAATTTGATTGTGGCTTTTCTCTGTTCTACTACAAAAATGGATTTCCTGCGGAAATCTTTACAATCCTGAATTACCTGTTCTAAATCCGCAATCCGATCTTCTGATGAACCAAACTGTAATAGGTTCAATTTCTGTTTTGTTGAAATTTTCTTTTATAACCCCTCGCGATGGCAATTGATTAAAAATTACGTATGACGTATGTCGTCTGACATATGACCTCTTTTGCCTCTATTGCCTATTGCCTGCTGCCTGGTGCCTACTCCAGGTGCCCGTCGGGGGCGAGGCAGAACATCAGTCCGGCAGGGATGGCGCCGAGGGAGATGACTAGTTGGAGGAGGGTGGTGAGGATACGGTAAATTTTAAGGTTTGTGGTGATCATTTCTGCAGACAGATTTTGATTATAAAAACATCGTTGTTGATAAGCTTAATTAAGGTTGAATCTTTACCTTCATCAAGTTCGACAATGTTACAGCGAAAGGAATCGTAAAATCATATCCCAGTTCATTTTCTTTGAGTTTACTTATGTCCCAATAAACTCCATCAAATTCATCCAACGATAATATTTCTAACTCATAAACAAGATATGATTCATGCTTGGGATCAGGATAACCTTCATAGATCATTTTCATTTTTGAATAAGCAAGAGGGCCAATATTCCTTATTCTCCAGATTTCATTAGTAATTAATTCACCTTTGGAATGTAAAATTAAATATCTTGCTCCGGCCTCGGCAGGACCAAGTCTTAATGAGCCCCTATCTTTATTCATCCGGACATTGTAAAGACATTTTTCTTTAATCCATTTATGATGCTCATCGCTTTTACAATAACCGATTAACACAGTTGTATCATCAGGGGGAACAAGCCGTATATTGTCGTAGGATTCGGGTAAAGGTTCATTTACAGCATCATTTTTATCTTTCTCTTTTTCAAAAATTTTAAATGTATGATAAGATAAATTATCTCGTTGTGATGCCCTGTCAAGAAAATGGTTAACGACTTTCTCAATGAAGGATTTTAATTCAGTGGTACCGTTATCTATTTTTGAAGGACGGATAGGGAATGCCCCCAATCCCGGAATTATTTCATGAAAACCTTTAATAATAAATTCTTCTGTGCCGGGATAAAGAATATAAGCGCCACTGGTTCTCCTAATAGCATCCTTATATGCATGCATTTTCAATAAGTCAGCACGTTTGTAATTACCTTTTTTTTGTTCAACTTTTTCTTCGTCCAGGTTTTCTGTTTGTTTACCTACCAACTCCTCAATTTGATCAACTTTGTACTTCGCATCAAAATGGATATGAGTTATCAATTCCTGTTTTTCAGCTTCATCTTCTGAAAATCCTAATGGCCATAAACTTAGTGTAAAATCTGGACGCATCTGTCTGGACCAACTGCCTCCTTTCGGATACTTATGGTCATTGAAAGTCTTATTATAGTTAAATCTTACATTGAGCTTGCGGATTTCGGAGTCATATACGCCCTCAATAACAGTATTTACTCCTGACTTTAGTTTTAACCCAAGACCATCTGAAGTTGTTTGTATTAAATCAGCTATTGATCTCGGCTCAATATCAAAGATAGCGCTGAGAAGATCAATTAATTTAAAAAACAACCAATACTCATAAAGAATAGCGACATCCCGTTTACCAGCTTCATAAACGTCTTCACCACCTTTCCAGCAAAGTTTTGCTGCAAGATCAAAATTCAACCATACCCTAAAAACTTCACGATACCCTTCTTTTCTTTGAAGTACCGGGCTATTTAGTGGAAGGGTCGTTGGTGCTGAAATTTCCTTAAAAAAGGCATGATTCAAAATGTTCCCAAGCATCTGTTCAACAGAGAGTGCTTCAGCATACGCTCGGAGATTTTCTGTTAATCGATGTCTGATCTCCGATACGAAATGTGAAAACACCATTAATGTGTGCTTAATATACCGGTTCTCAGGCGTGTCAACTGTTTCATACTTCCGAAAGAGTGTCAGTTTAGATGGTATTGAACTAAGTGTTGGCTTTAGGAAATGATTATCGGGTAAGGGAATTCTGTTTGATCTTGAAACGATCTGACGAATTGAGGAATTTGAAATTTTCCTAACCTTTCGAATATCTGCTTCCTCTTCTTCCTCTTTCCATGATTTAACCGGTGATTCAATAATTCTTGTTATTGCTTCAAGAAATTCATCAGAATCAATGATCGATTTAAGAAAGGCAAAACGTTGATAGAGCGTTTTCCAATCCTGATCAAAATCAAATGTAAAATGCTGAAGCGCGGGAGAGCTATGTTGCATCAGAAGATCAGTGCATTTCTCCGTTATTTCTTCAAGCATAAAGCGATAGTCTTTACGGTATGAAGTTTTAAGAGAAAGTACTTCGATAGGAAACTTCCCGAATTCCTCACCTGTTTTTCTATCAATTATGGATAGGGAAATTGTTCCGACATAAATTCCGGGTGTTATAAATCCACGTGAGATCTCTTTTTTTGAATAAGCAACAATTTCCTGGTCCTCCTTTATAGTATACCTGGTCCCGGAAACTTCAAACTCATATCTACATCCTTCTAGAATTTGATAAGACGATTCTCCATATTCAATAGCATCTGATTCATTGATTTTCCATAAAACCTGTTTTTTACCTGAGATTGGGAAAATGGTGAGGTTTACTGAATCACCATTTTTCAAATGAACTGTAATATCATGATTTGTTAATTCCATATATCCGTTTATGCTTCAGCATAGCTTGTAAATCCGTTTTGTTCTAACCTCTTATACATGCGGATGATTTTGTCCAACGAAATCGGATATATGACTTTTTGAAGATCTTCAATTTTGCCTTTAGCTTGTTCCAAATCTTTTACTATTTGTTCATAGCTGATCGTTTCACTGAAACATTTTCCTGCCAATGTTTTAAGAACCGGTTCTAATTTTCTTCTGGATCCATGTAATTTTGGAAGGAGTTTCTGCATAATTGCAGCATCAACTATCTCTGACATTGACCAATTCGGTTCAATTTTATTCATTATTCCAGAAAAACGTAAAATTTCTGAAGCACTTCGATAACCAAACTCCGCACCTGTTTCCTTAAGATCAGTAAAGAAAGAAAGCAAGGTTTTATTAATTTCTGTAAGATCATTAGTTTTTATACTTTCATCAACTGCAATAATTAAGAAATCCCTAGCCATATTTGCTCCGCCTTTCTCAAGGTTTTTTAAGTTAAGAGAGATATTGCTATTCAGATATGATTTCATTTCGTCAGCTGTGACCATAAATTCAATTACATTCGCCCGGTCAAGAACTTTGGGACTGAACATGTATGTAGTCTCATCAATATTAACGGTTCCAATAATAAACAAATTTTTTGGCCAAGCAATTTCAAGCGGTATTTCAAGGTTATCAGAACTCTTTCTTAAACTGCCGGTGTATAGTTCTAATGCATTTTTGGATTCCATGATACTTAAAAAATCAGCGAAATATCTTTCCACGTGGCTGAGGTTCATTTCATCAAGAATCATAAAATATGGTTTCTCCGTATTTTTAGAGGCTTGAATAAGTAAATCTATTATCCGGTTATCAGGTTTTACATATTCTTCTTTTTGCAGAGCGTTTGGGTAACCCAGTAATGGTTCTCTGTTGGTCCAGTCAGCTCCGACGGGTAATAAACAATACTGACTCTCATCTTCACAAATCCACATTGTAAAAGCTTGAGCAAGCTTTGTCTTACCTGAACCAGAAAGGCCTGTTAGAATTACAAATGGTTTAGTTAGAAGGGAACATATTAATCGAAGGCTTACTTTTTCACTGAAGAATAAACCTGATAGTGATACCTGATTAATGAATTTATTGTATTGGAATGGCTCGTATGGTTTTGAAGGTGGGTTAGGAGTAATTGTGGTTTTGTAAATAGAAATTAAATTATTCAAATCACTATTTATCATGTCCTTTTCAATACCTTGATTTATGTCATAACTTTTGTACAAAAAAGAATTCCCATATCTTTCAGGTTCACCGAAGTTATTCTCTCTAAAGTATTCTTTAATAGTTTTGACATTTGAAAAATTCCAACTTCGATTTGAATTGTGAGTCTCGCTTACTCCATAAGCTAGTATCAATAGTTTTCTCTCTTTATAATATAAATAGACAGGATAAATGCCTTGCTGAACTGTATCGGCTTCATCCAGGAAAGCAATCCATGGAATTTTTGATAAATTACCCTGTCCAAAACTTACCTTAACTTCAAAACCTAGATAACGCTTTAAAAAATGCGAAGTTCTTAAATCACTTGTATCAGCTTGCTCAAGAAACCTATTTAGTTCATCAAAAAAACTTATTTCATTATTTGATTTAAAAATTAATTTAATATGCTCGTCGTTAGTAAGTTTATGAATAGTACGACCATAACCCCCAAGAGATAATTCCTTAAAAATCGGTGCATCAAGATATTTTACATTAATGACATGTCCTAATCCGCCTGGATCATGCTCATATACCTTCCCATCTTTACTTATTACTTCAGCAATACCAACAATAGCAAGATAGCCCTCCTTCCCCTTCGGGCTACCGTCACTTTTAACCGCAACTAAATCGCCTGGTTTTAATGACAAAAAATATTTTAATGCATTTATTGATTTTGTTTCTTCATTATGTGTTTGTAAAAATTCTTTAATCACTGAGTGATTCTCATTAAAATATTCAGTTAAATCTAATTCGGAAGCGAATCCAGTTGCTATAACAGATCTTCTAAGCATTTCTGGAAAAACGTCTTTATCAGCTTTCTCTCCATATTTTGAACCGATTATATAATAATCTCGTTTTGAAGTATCTTTAAATGTTTGCCAAATAAGCGTGCCGATTTTTTCAAAATTCCAATTAGAAAATTCTTTGGTTTCATTTAGTTTTTTTCTGCATAAATGATTTATTAAAACAGAATTTGTGCTTTTTAATTCAACACCCGAAATGCCTATACTTTTTCCACATTCAATAATTACTTTGGGATCACCAATCATTAAAAACCTGTCTGGATAATAGATTGAGAATATTTTCAATAATACCATATTCCATACAGAAGTTTCGATTCCTGAAATTTTATCAATCTCATTTTGGTCAACATATTCTAGTCCTTTAATAATATTTTTCTTCAGGAAA
>JAPLDJ010000025.1 GCA_026391805.1 Bacteroidota bacterium
CTCATCGTGCCGATGAGAAGTATGAGCAACCCGATCATTTCATTCATATTCACCGATGACCGGAATGCTGCTGCTACCTTCTCACCGAACATCAAAGTGACGCCGATAAAACCAAAGATCAAACCCGTAATGATGGAACGGTTGGTGAGGTTTACCTTCCATTTTGGCACATCCATTATAACAAACCAGAAGGGAGAGGATGAAATAAGGACAGCCACCAAAGAACTTGGAAGCCATTTTTCCGACCAGATCACGGCGCCGGTGCCCACAAACAACAACATCAGCCCGGTGATGATGGCAGGCCTGATCTGGCGCCAGGAGCCGAATCCCTCTCCCCTGTAAAGGCACCATCCCATCAATAAAAGCCCGGCTGCCAGGAAGCGGAGAGCCCCCAGCACCATGGGAGGAAAATGCTGAACGGCAGCCTGGATAAAAAAATAGGTGGATCCCCAGACAATATAAACAGTGGCAAAGGCAATAACTACAAGTCCGGTTGAGGGTTTTTTTATTGCAGGAGTCGTCATAGCATTATGGTTGAGAAATAATCGGAAGTTATACGTTGTCCAATTCTTTCAAAAAAAACAGGCACGCGTAAACTACGAGTACCTGTCAAATATGAGAATAAAAACCACGCGCCCTCTTACGGCGAAAAAACCAGTGACGCGTAATCGCCATGGAGATGTAAATTTATTTCTCCTGGCAATGCAAACTTTGTCCTACTTTTTCTTGGCAACTACCTTCTTGACAACTTTCTTAGGAGCGGCTTTTTTTACGACTTTCTTTGCTGCTGCTTTTGGAGCTGCCTTCTTGGCTGCTACAACTTTCTTAGCTGCTGCTTTTGGAGCTGCCTTCTTGGCTACTACTGCTTTTTTTACAACTTTTTTCGGAGCTGCTTTCTTAACAACTTTTTTCGGAGCTGCTTTTTTTACTACTTTTTTTACTGTTTTTGCCATAGCTTTAATTTTTAATGTTGTTGTAAAGCTCAGCACAATTCATCAGATATTGATACAGCATCTTAAAATTTTATCAACAGCTTTATGCACATTGTTCTTCCGGAATTTTTAATCATGTGTTACTTTACCAGCATTTTCAGGCATTTCAGAAGGACACAAAAAAAAATCAGCATTGCATTTTTCATCTGATCAGGAAAAAATAAAATGAATTTCGGAAAATGACGTGCGAAAATTTATTCGTATTTTTTTCTTCCGTCACTGATCTTTGCTCTTTTTTACCAATGCATCATGATAAAATGCAAGGTGCAAATTGCAAAATGCAAATTGCAAAATGATTTGCACTTCGCGATTCAGACTGTCAGGATTTTCAATGGACCCGGTTGATTCTGGTGAATTTTATATTAACTTAGATGCGACATGATCTGCAGAACTTTGTTGGTAACCTGATCCATTTTACCAAATGAAAAAGATAATCTTTCAGATCCTTTTTATTCCTTTTTTCCTGGTCACAGAATTAATTAACTGGCTGTTCATTTTAATGGATGAACTTTTTTTCCCTTCCTATAAAAAGATTGCCGTAACGGCTCCATTGTACATCACGGGAATGCCAAGAACAGGGACGACCTTTATCCACAACATCCTCCACCAGGACAGCAAACGCTTTACAACTATGATGCTGTGGGAAATTGCCTTTGCTCCTTCAATCCTGCAAAAAAAAATCTGGATCTTCATCAACAGGATTGACGGGCAACTGAACCGGCCGTTAAGAAAATCTCTTGTACATCTTGAAAAGAGGATTTTAAAAAAATTCAACTCTACTCATCCGTTAAGCCTTTTTCAGATTGAGGAGGATGAATACCTGCTGATCCATAATTTTTCCTCGGCCCTGCTGGCTTTTTTCTTTCCCGCATTCAGATCCGTTTTCATTTCATCCGTCTCCCGGAACAGTGACATACCTGCCGGCGAGAAAAGACTTCGGTTTTACCGGAATTGCATAAAAAAACATCTGTACGTGTTTGGAAAAGACAAGAGCTATCTTGCAAAAAGTCCGGCCCATATTCTTCGATACAGCCCGTTAAAGAAGATCTTCCCCGATCTTAAAATGATTTACATGCTGCGTGACCCGGAAAAATCGATCCCTTCCACAATCAGCCTTTTCCAAAATTTTAATACGATTTTCCATTCGGGACTGAAGCGTGATGATATCATCCAGAAAACTTTACTCATGGCTGATCAATGCTTCAATGCAATAACAAAACCCGGGATGAAAGAGAATGACCCGTCGTTTGTGATCATTCTGTTTGAAGAATTCATTGCAGAGCCGATGAATACAGTTACAAATATCTATAACCGGTTCGGGTATGAGATGTCTGATGAGTCGAAGATCAAAATAGATTCCTGCTGCCGGATACAAACAGAATTTATTTCCGGTCATCAATATTCCCTGGAAAAATATTCTCTGACCAGGAGTCTCATCCGTAACAGGTACCGGGATATCTATACAGCGTTTTATCCTTCAAAAGAATCATCAGCAGAAAAAAACAATTGATTAAAAAAAAGGGAAAATGGAAATCAATAAAAATGAATTGTACCGGTTCCCCTGGTCAAAGACGGATAATCCCGGGGGATGGGTCGAAGTGACCGACAAGTGCGATATCACCTGTGAAGGTTGTTACAGGCACCAGCTGGCCGGCCACCGGTCTCTCGATGATATAAAACAGGACATAACCCGGCTGAAAGCACTCACCAATTGCGATTTTATCACAGTTGCCGGGGGCGAGCCGCTTATTTATCCGCAGATCCTTGAAGTGATCCGTTTTATCTCCGGGCTGGGATTGAAATCTGTGATCTTTTCGAACGGGGAAAAATTCACCTATGAATTCGGACGGGAGCTGAGAAAAGCAGGCCTGACAAAAATTCATTTTCATGTCGACAGCGGGCAAAACAGGCCGGGATGGGAAGGTAAAACCGAAACGGAGATCAACGTGCTCAGGCAAAAACTGGCAGATACCGTTTACCGGATCCGCGGATTGCAGTGCGGGTTTCATGTAACGGTTTACAGGTACAGCCTTCCAGAGATTCCGGAAATTGTCGGCTGGTGCATGAGAAACATCCATAAAGTTCAGCACATCTCGCTGATCGCTTTGCGCGGAATACCTGTCAGCGATCGTTTGAAGTACTTTGTGAACGGCCGTATGATCCGTGCGGAATCATTTAACAACAGCAGCATCAGGCCGGAGGATATCAGCATTACCACGGAAGAGATCTATGCGCTGCTGAAAGCCCGGTTCCCGGAACTGCATGCGAGCGCCTACCTTAACGGCACATCAAAATACGATTCCTACAAGTTCCTGATCATGGTCAATGTGGGATCAAAATACCGGCGTTACGGCGCAGCCGGTAAAAAGACCATGGAATTTGCCCAGGTTTTTTATCATCTCTTTTTCGGAAGGTATTTCACCTTCATGGGAAGGCCTGCCATAGGCAAGAAAATATTTTTCCTTTCCTTTTTCGATAAGAATGTCAGGAAAGCATTTTTCGAATTCTGCAGAAGGTGTCTGATTAACCCGGTGAGGTTCTTTACGAAAACTTACCTCCAGAGCATCCATATCCAGCAGCCCAATGAAGTGCTGAACGGGAAAATAAATCTGTGCGACGACTGCGTCAACATGATGGTATATGAAGGGAACCTGATCAATCCCTGCCAGATGGATGAATACCGGTTATTCGGAGGGCCGGTCGTGGTACTGGAACAAACGGAAAATTAAATCAGCACCATCATGAACACAAATCAGGATATACAGATCATCCCTGTAACGAACCGCAGGCTGCTGAGGAACTTTATCTACCTGCCCAGGATCCTCCACCTGAATCATCCGAAGTGGGTGCCTTCGCTTTATTCAGAAGAATGGAAATATTTCAATCCCCGGAAAAATCCGGCTTACGGTTATTGCGATGTTGAACTGGCGATATGTCTCTATAAAAATAAGCCGGCCGGAAGGATCATGGGTGTCATCAACCACAGGTACAATTCTATTAAAGCCGAAAGTACCGCACGTTTCTCAAATTTTGAGAGCATTGACAATCCTGCAGTATCGGCCGCACTGCTGAATCATATCGAGCAATGGGGGCGTGAAAAGGGGATGAATTCCGTCATCGGCCCCTTCGGCATGTGCTACCATGAACCCATCGGTTTCCTGATTGAAGGTTTTGAACATGAGCCATCCATTAGTACCTACTGTAACTTCGGATATCTGCCCGGGCTTTTGGAAATGGCCGGATACAGGAAAAAATACGACCTGGTCGCCTATAAAATCGACATAGAGGATGATGTGCCTGAATTTTATAACAGGATACGCGACAGGGTGATGAAGAAGAGCAACATCAGGATGGTGAAATTTTCATCTAAAAAAGAGATGCAGAAAATGGTCATGCCCCTGCTTGCCCTGTTCAATGAGTGCTACCGTGAAATCGACGGCTATTCGCCGTTGGACGAACACGAAATGCGGATCCTGGCCAAACAATATCTTCCGGTGCTAGATCCTGAATATGTAAGAATGGTTTATGTAAATGATGAACTGGCGGCATTCATGATCGGCATGCCCAACATCAGTCACGGGATAAGGGCTTCCGGAGGAAAATTATTTCCATTTGGCTTTTATAAGATTTTAAAAGCATTTAAAACTGCCACCCAGCTTGACTTCCTGCTGGCAGGAATAAAGAAAAAATTCCAGGGGATCGGAGTTGAGGTGTTGATGGGCTATGATATCATCTACACGGCCAAGCGTAACAACTTTAAGTTTATCGACAGTCACCTGGAAATGGAATCCAATTATAAGGTCCGGGCAGAAATGGAAAAACTCCGCGGCCGGGTCTATAAGAAATACCGCCTGTTTCAAAAAGAAATTTAATCTGTTAAAGAAAATGACTCAAAAGCTGGTTTCACGCAGAGAACGCAAAGATTTTCGCAAAGGACGCTAAGAGTAAATATAGAAATTAAACCCTTGGCGAATTTTGCGTTTTACCTTTGCGGCCTTTGCGTGAAACATTTTCCGGCTTTTGAGACAACCTCTTCAGACATCAGAACTCAGACATCAGAACTCAATCTTCTTACGCAACCGGGATTTTCGCTGCATTCTTTTCAAGCCACTGGTCGAAGCTCTGCAGTTCAGGATTCAGTTTACGGGCATTGTCCAGGTCGCGGATACCAACATAATAATCGTTGAAATCGCGCTTGAACTGGAACATGTTTCCCATTTCATCGGCCCCCTGGAATCCAAAGGTCCGGTAAACATCCGCATCAACTGCATTGTAGAAGACTTCTTTGCCTGTCGCCTTTGTAAGCGAAGCAGCCATCTGCGTTCCACTGACATGCTCGCCGGCGATGTAAACTTTTTTCCCGATCAGTTCGCTTCCCTGTTTGAAAATTCCGTAGGCACATTTGCCGATGTCTTCGGATGAGATCCCCGGCAATTTTTTATCGCCCATGGGCATGGTAAGATAGAGCTTTCCATCGGGACCTTTCTGAGGACCGGCTCCGAAATAGATCAGGTTCTCCCAGTAAAAAGCGGTATAAAGAAAGGTTGTAGGAACACCGGCTGCAACAAAGAATTCGTTCGACTCTTCCTTGGCATCGAAATGAGGAACTTTGTATTCTCCCATCAGCGTGGGCATGCGGTTATCGGTAAGGGGGATGAATTTCCGTGTATCTTCCAGCGTCGACCAGATCGCATGTTTTACTCCTGCAGTTTTCAGCGCCGCTGCCATGGCACGGGCGCCTGCTTTTTCCTTGTCGGGAGAAAAGTGGGCCCAGAAAAAGGTCACGCAGAAAGCTCCGTACGCCCCGGCAAATGCATTTTCCAGGCTTTTCTGATCCTCCAGGTCGGCAAATACAACTTCCGCACCCATGGCTGCCAGTTCACGCGCTTTGTCGCTGTTCACATCGCGGGTCACTGCGCGTACTGTAAACGGACTCTCTTTATCATTCAGGATGGCCCGGGCAAGGCCGCCACCCTGTGCCCCGGTGGCTCCCATTACAGCAATTATCTTTTTTTCAGTCATGATGATTTCTTGTTTTATGAATTATTAATGTACTATTTGACGAACAACCCGCACCGGTTATAAAACCGGAAAACACGGAAGTTGCAGTGCAAAGATACACTATTTATTCATATTCAGTCTAAATTAAATCATGGAGTATTCATCCTGATCAATTCCAACCGGGAGAAATCCAATGACAGGGAGTTCGTCTCCTTCCGGCTGGATGAATGTGAGTACCGGCCTTTTTTTCTTATGGCCGGAAGAAAATCATTTCTATAACGAAAAGATCATTGAAAGGCGGGTCTCAGGAAGGATAAATGCATGGACATCCTTTAGCTTGGAATAAACGAATTGCTCGCCTAACTGGAAGGCAACAACCCGTGATATTTTCTGCCGTATACCGAGGCCAAAAAGAAAGTCGCCGTGCAGTTCTGAAACGTCACCTGCAAGAAATGCGAACTTAACCATCCTCATCCCTGCACCAGCCATGATGTAGGGACTCGGGTATTTGTTTCTCGCCTTGAACGGGTATAAGCTGAAATGAAAATCGACGCATTCGGAATAGCCTGAAAAATCATCGGATGCAGACGGATCAAACGTCGTCACTTTCATGCTGGCACCGTAAATTGCAACCTCGCAATCAATCATAAAATCCGGGCGCCGGTTCTTCCCGATCGAAAGATAGGATATTCCAAGGCCTCCCAATCCGCCGTTTTTATATTCAACCTCATAAGCAACATTCTGATGAGAGTAGTTGCCGTCAATCGTCGCAGTTCCGTTATCCGTCATTTTCCCGTAGGAGCTTCCGCCAAAAAAATAAATCTCAATGTAAAATTTAGAGTTGTCCCTTGAAGATGTTTTCTTTTTTATGTTTACCGAAGCCTTATCAATTTTTTCAATTTCATCCATTTTGAAAACGAGGACGCTCTTGTCTGCGGTCTGAATTTTAACAGATTGTTCGGGGATCTGTTCAATAATTATTCCCCGCACCACACTCCCGTTCTTAAGATGGATAACATCTTCATCATAAGCCTGGCATTTTGAATGAAGGGGAAGAAGGAGGGCAAGAATAATAAATGCCAGGAAAAATGATGGCCTGTTCATGGGGTCAGAATTAGTGGGTAAGTTTATTAATAGGAATTATTCGTCGGCAATCAATTTGCATTTGGCGATTCTTTTTCTTGCCGTGGAAGGTTTGACCAATTCAATGACTGGTGTGATTGTGCCCACAAATCCCGTTTTAATTGAACCTTCAACAAAATAGGGTTCTCCTTCCCTGACTCCAATCTGAATACTGTCCTTTTTCCCGTCTTTCAAGGTTGATAAGGTGAGATACCCAAGACTGGAATAATAAACGAAATATCCGCCACTGTATAAGGCAGGTTTAACCGGAGTGCCGTTTGCATTAACACGAAAAGAATATCCGTGTTTCACTTTTAAACTGTAAACATAAACCACACCCTTACCTTTTGGAATTTCCTTAACTTCCTGGAAGAGGGTTGTCATTTTTTGTCCTGAAAGGTTCAGTGACAGGATCAGAAAAGCGCCAATAACGATGTTTCTGATAAACAGTTGAGGGGTTGTCATGGTCAGTTTCATTTGTGAGACTTAATTTCCAACAACGAAGTGCACTGAAATTTGTTCGTCGAAGAGGCTGTCTCTAAAGATAATTTCACACAGAGAACGCAAAGAAAAACGCTAAGGCCGCAGAATGTAATTTCTAATTTACAAGGTCTTTGTGGTCCTGGCGTTTTTCTTTGTGGCCTTTGCGTAAAACATTTTGAGGTTTTTGAAACAACTTCTTGCGGTTAGTTTTTCAATCAGCAACCGGGTATCCGTTATTTTTTACTGTAAACGGTCTTCGCCATGTATTTTCCGAATGCTTTACCGGCTTCAGTATATGCAGAAGCAATCCTGACCCCTGATGTATAACTGTAATCACCTGCGGTGCTCTTGACACCATTAATTCTAACAACAGCAATTTCTTTCTCGGGATTATTCCCTTCATAAAAGGTAAAAAGAAGATTAATCTCTGAAGGCTTATTTGCATATGACCAACCGGTGAATCCTATCTCAAGGAAAATTGTGCTCACTTTTACAGTGTATTTGGCTGATGTTTCCTTTTTACCGATCACCACGCCATATTTCTTTGTGTATTTATTGAAACTCGTAATAAATGCGGGTTCAAATTTGATAGGCTTGTTGTCATTCCACTCGGTAAGCCATTGATTTCCCTTGCCGGGTTCTTTGTCATTGTGCTCTTTTACTTTCTTTGCGGTATATTCTGCTTCGTTGGGCAGCTGGCCAATGGCCATTTGATCATACGTAAACTCAGCATTTAAGAGTTTCTCACTTTTCAGGATGCTTAAGTCACCTTTAACAACCTCGATCTTCTGGGCATGGAGGTTAAACGTCATTAAAACAAACAGAATAATGACCTGAATTGCAAACAATTTTTTCATGGCTTTTGTGGTTAGGTTAGTAGTTTGATTAAACATGGAATTATGTGATAGATGGTAAAAATTAATTCAGAAAGATTTGCAGGTAACGCAGCTATTCCCGACAAATATATTAAAATTATTTCTTATTCTCCGCAAGCTGCGTGGAATTGGCCTTCAAATGAAAATTCCAAGGCGCAAGGTCCAGGATAACTTGCATTTTGCATTTTACACGTTACTCTTCAGCATCCACGAACTCTTCCGAATCCTCGTAGACCTCCATTTTGCGTCCGAGCAACGGAAGGATCTTTCCGGCCACCAGACCCGTGAGAAATGCACAAAGGATGGTGATCAGGATCCCCCACAGCTGGCTTTGCATATGGAGCCCCTTGATGATGGGCAGGGCGGCAAGTCCGCCCATGAGGCCCGGAAGACCATGCAGGTTGGTGACGCCGCAGGTATCGATGATCTTCATCAGCTTTTGCTGGCGCGACTGGATGATCGCAAATCCGAAGGTGGATAATCCGCCGGCCATTACACCGATGAACACAGCCAGCGTATGACTGGCATCCATGCAGGTGGAACCGATGGCAACACCGCCGGCAAGGGCTGCATTGGCAATGTCGGCAATGCTGATCTTCTTGCGGATGGAAACGGAAACAAGATAGGTTGTCAGCGTTGAACCGCATAGGGCAAGTATGACATTCACCACGGTATGGGGCATCCTGGCGGCCGGGACCAATGCTGCGCAGAAGCTGGGCCAGAAGATCCACAGCATCATACTTCCCAGCATCGAATACCGGTCGCTCGTGGAATCCGATTCGATCGTCTTCTCAAAATCCTGTTTGGTGGTCATGGTCAGCGCCACTCCCAATCCGAAAATGGCCCCGAAGGCATGGATGACGATGGAGCCGCCGGTATCCACCACGGCTCCGGCCTTGATCAGCCCCAGGCCTCCCTGGAGTACGATCCATTCGTTCAGCATGTAGCAGGGAATAAACAGCATCCCCAGCAAAACATATTGCTGCATCTTCAACCTTCCCAGCACAGCCCCTGCAGCGATCAGCAGGCTGGCTGCACCGAATTCTGCAAGGATCAGCCGTTCAACTTCATTTCCGTCAGAACCATGTCCGAGGACATTACCGAGCATATATAACGGGAGAGAAATACTGACCAGTAAAAAAGTTGCCGTTAGCGCCGAACGGCCATATTTACGGACAAATACCATGAGAAATCCAAACCCTACCAGCAGCATGGCCATGATGTGAATGGCGCGGTTGTAATGCTGATCATCGGCGATGGCCGGGGCCAGGGATGAATTCAGGACCTCTTCGGCCTGTGAAAGAAGGGGTAATCCTGTCAAAAGGAGAAAGGTTAGCAGTGTTTTAGTCCGGCTGTTTTTCATAAAAAATCAGATATGATTAGTGAATTACTGAAAGAATTATACGTGATTTACTTATTTGCGGCGCAAAAATATTGTTATTCTCTTCACAAAACAAAGATTAATTATGGAGTTTAGGAGGAAGAGTTTTCAAAACCGGTATTGGCATGATAACCTTCCTTGTTTTCTTTTACTGCCACCATTATTGGTTAAAACAGACCAGTAACTACTTTTCTGTCTTGCCCGCAGGCAGCCTGCCGGCAGGCAGGGGCGGGCCTCGTCGCTGAAACCGGTTGCCTTAGAAAGAAAAACAGGCGAATATGAGAATAAAGAATACGTAGACAGGTTTCATGGACCAGCATCAGTGAGAGGCGCCCCCCAGCCAGATAAGCCGGGCCGTCAAAGGATGTTTTTCCGCCTTATCCTTACCGGAACAATACCCTTTGATAAAATATTCTCCTGCAGGCAGTGTCCCGTCAAGTTTTATTTCCTGGAAAACTGTTCCGCGAACATGTTCGACAAGGAGTGGCGATCCAACCTGCCTCCCGGATGCATCGAAGAATGCCAGGCTGATGTCCGACCAGTCCGGGACAAATAATTCCAGGGTGGCTTTATCTGTTACCGGGTTTGGGAAAACCTTCATCTCGGCGTTATTCACATCCTTTCTGTTATCCGCAATCCCTGCATTCAACGGCCGGAGCAGCACGGCCTGGTCAAGGATCACCTCCATGGGATCAGGTCCTATTTTGGTAATGGAGTTCACATAAAGGCGGAAGCCAAAGTTTGCAGTATCATCAACATTGATTCCTTCCATGGTGTGATTGGTATCGGAGGGGACGATGTAGACAAACGGATTGCCGGGAATGGGGTGGCGTGCAAAACAATAGGCATAGAACCGGTCGGCTATAGCGGAATCTCCAACGAATTGTCGTGCACTTTTTTCCATCTGCGTATTTGTGATGCCTCCGTACCCTGCCATGTATTTTGTACTGTAGATCGTTGCATTCGTATAGACCGACTTGCCGGTAAGCGTATGGTTCACCCCGTACGTCAAAGCAATATCATTCTCCTTTAATAGAAAATCGGATGTTATGACATACAATGCATCATGGTTATCCCCGAGCGCATCCATTCCCTGCTGTATCGCTACAAACCCTTCAATGACCCAGGGGCTGGGCTTAAGCCAGATCATATCATAATCTGCATGGTAGGTGTTATAGATCCCCTCCTCCAGCAATTCCAGATCCGGCAGGAGGTCAAACTCATTGATGCCGCATGACCTTGGCAGAAAGGAACGAAGCGTGAACATGGACTGCTGGGGCGTTGTTTTTGGAGTGATCCGGAGGATCTCAATGGGAGGATTGTTCACATAATCGTGCTGGGCAGTGCTGTCCTTGAAAAGCGAGATCCTGTGTGCGAACATGCCCCAGTCTGCCGCCGGGTTGACGCCAAACTGGAACATTCCTTCGGAGGGAATAATGTCAAAATAGATATCGGCGGCAGCTATTTCCGGGACTGAAGCCAGAATTTTGCTTCTGACATCCATTGCTACAAGGCTGTCACCGGCCATTATTAAGGCGAATTTTCTTCCAAACATGGAATCCAGCGGCAAATCGGGACGCATGCGGTACAGGTTTGTCATGTCACCAAGGCTGGCATTGATCTTCGTTCGCGTGGTCGATGGGGGAAAATTGTAGAGGCGGTTCATTAGGTAACTCCGGTAACTGAAATATTTGCATTCCGGCGGCGTTCTTCCGATCAGCACCATCGCTTCATCCGCATTGAAATTAAAATTTATGGGAACAGAGAAAAGGCTGTCCATGTTGGGCGGGGGCGGCAATTGCATGCCCAGGTAAGGAACGCCGACATTGTTTCCGTTGGCATTCGGAGTATATCCTGCCAGGCAAAAATCGATGAGGTTCTCGCTCGTGATCT
The DNA here is from genome assembly GCA_026391805.1 of Bacteroidota bacterium. GTDB lineage: Bacteria > Bacteroidota > Bacteroidia > Bacteroidales > FEN-979 > FEN-979. The sequence continues at coordinate 11,748 of JAPLDJ010000025.1, forward strand.
CTCCCTGCTGCACTTTGTAGTCCGCATCCAGGGCCGTGGCAAGGTTTGCGGCAGCCGGGAAGATTGATCCGATTGCCGGTGCCGGAGCAACAATGACACTCAGCATAGCTTTGCTGGTGTCGTAAATAATTGTTCCCCCCATAGCATTGGCTAAAAACCCAAGTGGGGCAAAATAGATCTTTTCACTGCCGATCGTCTGAATGGATACTGGCGGCTCCATCTGGACCATCTTCAGGTTCACAAACCCCTGGGCGAAGTTCAGCCGTGCAAATGAAATAAAGCGCCCGTACTGTACGATAATGCCGTCCTGGTGAAAGATATGCGAGATGGGGTAGTAGCTTCCGCCAGAGGAAGACATGAATTTTTTCACTTCAGCCTGAGGTCCTGCCGCCGACAGGAGAAGGTACATGGAATCCGGCCGTATGGTGTCGTTAACCTTAATGGCTACCCGGACCAGGGAATCGCCGGATGTTTCCCCTGAGTAGGAGAAGAGGGGATTCACTGCTACCATGGCCATAATAAGAATCATGTTCCATGGGATAAAAGCTTTAATTTTCATGGGATTATGATTTAAGACTTTATAAAGTTAAATGAATTTTCCTGAGGAAGAGATAATTTTCCTAAAAATCTGTGAATGATGAATGCCGGGCGGGCCTCGTCGCCGCAACGCGTCTTCGCCAACTATTTTTATCGCACATCAAAAAAGCACTACCTTTACTAAAGGTTCCATGACCCCCCAATGATGAAAAAGTTCCCCCGAAAATTCCTTCAGGTTTGCCTTATCCTTCTCCTCGCCACCATATGCACCCCGTACGGAGGAAAAACGCAGAACATCCCCCCAATCGGTTTTGAAATATACGACTCTGCGGCGACCCAAGGCTATTATTTCCTGAGTCCCTATTCGAATATGCCACCGTTCGCATACGACCGCCCGCACCTCATCCTCGACCGGTACGGCCGCATCGTTTATTACAGGATCTTCCCGGGCGGTCCGTTACAGACCCCGACCATCGACTTCAAACTCCAGCCCGACGGCCGCATGAGCTATTTCCACATCAGCATGGTGAAGTTCCTACTCATGGACAGCACATTCATGGTGGTCGACACAATCTCATGCACGAACGGCTTTGCCACCGACCAGCACGACATGCAGGTGCTCCCCGGAGGCCATTACCTGCTTTTCGGGGAGGAAACCCGGATCATGGACCTTTCGTCCTACCACTGGTTTGGGTTCAACCACAACCAGCCGGGTTCAACAACTGCCCAAGTCTCCGGGGTGGTGATCCAGGAATTCGACGAAAACAAGAACCTGGTTTGGGAGTGGAAGGCTCATGATCATTACCAGTTCGGGGATGTCGACCAGAAATGGCTTTCCAACGCAAACAAAGTGGATTGGACGCATGCCAATGCGGTGGAGCTCGACCACGACGGCAATGTCCTTGTTTCTTTAAGGCATTTCGACGAGGTCACAAAGATCAGCCATGCCACGGGTGATATCATCTGGCGGCTGGGCGGAAAGAGGAACCAGTTCGCCTTCCCGAACGATCCCGTCAGGTTCACCGGCCAGCACGACATCCGGAGGGTCAACGACTCTTGCATCACGATCCTCGATAACGGACAGTACACCAGTCCCGCCATGTGCCGCGGGCTTGAATATGCGCTGGACGAAACAAATCTGATTGCAACGCTGGTATGGGAATACATCCAGGACAGTACCGAATACAGCCTTGCCTGCGGCAGCCACCAGCTCATCGCCAACGGCAATCACCTGGTCGATTTCGGCTTCCTCACCAGCACGAACCCCTGGATGGTCGTCGCAAAGCCCGACAAGTCGAAAGTGGTTGAACTTTCACTTCCGCTCGGATACATCAGCTACCGTGCATTTAACTACGTCACCCTGCCGTGGCAGCTGAACCGGCCTGAAGTCACCTGCAGGAAGGATGCGGGGGATATTTACCTCGATGCGGCGCCCGGCCACCCCGAATACCGCTGGTCGACGGGGGCAACAACCGCATCGATCAAAATAACCCAGCCCGGCGACTACTGGGTGTTCGTTCCTAAAGGATCGGGATACATCAGTTCGGAGCACATCCTCATCACCGACCTGGCGAATGCCTGCACGAATACGGGGATCTCACAACCTGTCCCTCCTGCTGAAACCACACTCACATCCATGCCAAACCCTGCAAGTGACAGGATCCGGGTTGTTTTCGGCCTGCCGTCCGGTTCAGACGTCCGTATTTCCCTGCATTCTTTGACGGGAAATGAAATTCCAGGTCCGGTGACGGGCCGTTATCCGGCCGGTATCCATGAAACCAGCCTCGGTGTCGCTTCCCTGGCACGGGGCGTTTACCTGCTTTCCCTAGCGACGGATAAGACGCAGATTAACAGGAAGGTTGTTCTTCAGTAATATTCGTCTTATTTCTATTCGGAGAAAATTCCATTACTTTGTTCCGCAGAACATAACCTTGATGACTCTGCCCGGTGCAGGTGATTAAAAAGGAAAATAAAATACTTTTAGTCAACACCTGCAGGAGGAGAGGCCAAAAGAACATTTTAAATCCAACACTATGACCCTGGTAACAACTGAATTCAAAAACAAGATCGGCTGGATCACAATGGACCACGATGCCAAACGCAATGCCCTGAGTTTTGAAATGCTGTGCAACCTGATCGACGCCCTCGACGAAATGCTGATGCGTAAAGCCCGGGTAGTAATCATCCGCGCCAACAAAGGCGCAAAGGTATGGTCGGCCGGGTTTAACATTGAAGAGCTGCCGCGCGACGGGCGCGATCCCCTTGCCTATGACAATCCCCTTCAGAAGGTGATCCGGGCCATTATGGATTTCCCGGCGCCGGTAATAGCCATGGCCGAAGGAAGCATCTGGGGTGGCGCGTGCAACATCGCTTTCGTCTGCGACATCGTGATCGGCACGAAAGAGACCTGCCTGGCCATCACGCCGGCCAAGATCGGTGTTCCTTACAACACCTCCGGGATCCTTCAGTTCATCGACATCATCGGGGCTCACATCGCGAAGGAGATGTTCTTCACCGCCGATCCGGTTCCTGCTGAAAAAGCCCTAGCCTTAGGCATTCTTAACCATGTTGTGCCTGTGGAGGAGCTGGAAGCCTTCACACTGAAGATCGCCGAGAAGATAAAATCCAATTCCCCACTCAGCATCCGTGTGATCAAGGAACAATTGAACATCCTCGGGAACGCCATGCCCATCTCCCCGCAAACCTTCGAGCACATCGACATGCTCCGCGGCATGGCCGCCAACAGCAAGGATTACCTGGAAGGGCTCAATGCGTTTTATGAGAAGCGGAAGCCGGAGTTTAAAGGAGAATGAAGGAATGCAGGAATGCAAGATGCAGAATGCAGGATTAAAAATATTTTGCACTTTACGTTTCGCGTTTCAGACTTCAGACCTCAGATCTCAGACTTCAGACATCTCACCTGCCTTCACCAGGGCAAAAGTCAGCTAATGTTTTCGGGATTTCACAGATAGGATTTGCTTCCGGCAGGCCGAAGGAATAAATTTATACTGATTTAAAGCCTGAAGCTATGAACCCAAGATCCCTCAAAACAGGAGCCATCCTGATCGTTTCGTGGCTCTTCTCGGCAGGAAGCCCGGCTGTGACGGCACAGCCCGTTCCACCTGACACCACAAACCCTTCTTACCGCATCACGAAAGCCGTGGAAACAGGCGACATCAAGGCGGTCAAAAAACTGCTTGCCACCGATCCCTCGCTGATCAATGTAAAGGAGCCGGGGATCGACGATCCGCTGCTGGTATGGGCTGCGAGGAAGAACCAGCCTGCCATGGTCTCGTTTCTCCTCAAATCAGGCGCCGACATCCATGCCCTCAACCGGCTGGGAAGCAACGCGCTGCACCTGGCTGCCTTCACGGGCGACTATGCAATGATGGAGCTGCTGATGAAAAGCGGTGCCGACTGGAACCTCCGGAACCAGCGTGGAAAGGTACCGGTGGATTACGTGTCGTTTGGTAAAAACCCTCACGTCTTCGAACTTTTTCTCGAAAAAGACAAGAACATCCTGCAGGAGAAAACCCCCGACGGCGCTACACTGCTGCACCTGGCAGCCAGCGCGGGCGATACGGCCGGTTTTTCCTTCCTGCTGGACCACGGGCTCGATATCCATGCAAAAGATACCCGGGGGGTAACGGTGGTGATCTACGCGATGGACAGCAACAATCCGGGCATGCTGGATTACCTGGGGCGGATGGGAGCTGATCTTGATACCCCGGAAAACATGGGATTCACCCCGCTCTTCATCGCTGTGATCATGCAAAACCAGGGATCTGTCCTATATTTTACTGACCGCGGGGCCGATGTAAACCACCGGACCAACGAAGGTCTGACACCGTTTCTGATGGCGGCACAGGCCGACGCCCTTCCGATGCTCGAACTCCTTGCTTCAAAGGGCGCTGATCCGTTGGCGGCGAATAATGAAGGAAAGACCGCCCTCCACCTTGCAGTGATGAACGGTAGCCTGTCCGTAGCAACTTACCTGTTGGGCTTGAACCTTCCTCCGGATGCACGGGACAAGAACGGGATGACGCCTCTTCACTATGCGGCCATTTACGGGTATGCCTCCATCGGCAAGGCCCTCCTGGAGAAGGGGGCCGATCCTGCCATCACCGACAATAATAAGCACGATGCCGCTTATTACTGCGAATGGTACTGCAACACAAAGCTGTGTCAGCTGCTTGTACAGAAGGATGGGGCAAAGCCTGAAGGCAAAGATCCCGTGAAGCCCCTTGCAGGTAAGCTCGGCAAGGGAGAGGCAGTAGTTCATTACCTGAATCACAGCGGGTATGCTGTAGAAACCGACAGGTACCTCCTGGTGTTTGACTACTTCCAGCCGAACCCGGTTCCTTCTACGCCCTCGCTGCTGAACGGCCGGATCAATCCCGCCGAGCTCGGGGATAAAAAGATCATCGTCTTCGTGAGCCATGAACACACCGACCATTACGACACGGCAATCTGGGAATGGCGCAAGGCGAGACCTGATATCACCTATGTCATGGGATTCAGGCCTGCCACCGCCCATCCCTGTGATTTTATCGCCCCGCACGAAGAGAAGACCATCGGGGATGTCAGCATCCACGCCATCCGTTCAACCGACTCGGGTGTCGGGTTCCTTGTTGAAGCCGATGGCATCGTGGTATACCATCCCGGCGACCATGCCAACAAGACCAAAGTCGTGGGACCTGAATTCAAGGATGAGATCGATTACCTGACCGGACTGAAGAAAAAGGTCGATATCGCCTTTTTCCCGGTAAGCGGCTGTTCCTTCCCCGACCTGGAAGCCGTTAAAACCGGCAATTATTACGTGATCGGTGAAATGAAGCCCGGGATCTGCTTTTCCATGCACGGTGACAATGCTTCGTGCTCTGCTTATTCCTGTGATATTACGAAAACTTTTTCCAGCCAGCCCTCCGCCTTCGGAACCTTCCCGGGCGACCGGTTCTTTTACAGCTCGAGGCAATAGGTGCGCTGATAAGACAAGTTATCAAAATCCGTATTACCTTTTCGTATTCCGGCGGATTAAGGAGCATTTTACATTCTATGACAAACAAAATAAGTTCACATAGTGTGAACTTTTACGATTTTTTTGTATCTTTGCATGAAAGTTCACCTGGTAAAAAAACAAAGCATCCGGGATTTCGCCTCCTCACGGGTCGGGGCCGCAAAACCGCTTGGGTTGTGGCTTACAGCTATTAAATATGCAGACTGGAACGCTCCTGCGGATATAAGGGCAACATTTGGTTCTGCGGATCTGCTGGGGCAAGGAACTAGCCGGGTTGTTTTTAATATCGGCGGGAATAAATTCAGGTTGATTGCAACCTATTATTTCGGGGAGGCAAATGTTCATCTTTTCGTCAAATGGATCGGAACACATTCGGAATATGAGAGGCTTTGCTATCAGGAGAAACAATATACAGTTGGTAAATATTAGTAAAAGGAAATGGAAACGCTGAAATATACGGTCATCAAGTCAATCGGACAATACAACCGGTACTGTAGAACAATGGAATTGCTTCTCATAACCCCTGTAAAAAGTAAAGCAGTTAAGGACGAAATTGAACTGCTTTCCCTGTTGGTTGAAAAATGGGACGCCGTACATTCCCGAATGAATGATGCTGATCCGGTTGAATTGCTCCAGGCGCTGATGAAGGATCGGAACCTGAAATCGAAAGACCTGGTCAGCATGCTGGGGGTCAGCAAAGGGCTAATCTCTGATATCCTGAATTACAGGAAAGGATTATCGAAAGATATGATCCGGAGGCTGGCTCTTGAGTTCAGGGTTTCGCAGGAAGCGTTCAACCGGCCCTACAGGCTCAAATGGCAGGATGCAAAATTGCAACCCAGCTTGGTTTGAACTTATCCTAATGGATTTTTAAAAGCTTCCCCTGTACTTATCCCATATTCGCCTGGCCGTGGATACCGGGTCGCCTTTCGGCTGTAACGGGAACTGTTCATGCTGCCTGCACCAGCTCTTCTCCCATTCGCAGGATTCTGAATAAAAACGAGACCGGTCCCATTCCTGATTTTTCTGAACGGATGATTCAAGTTCATCAAAGAATTTTGTCCAGCGAACAAGGTGATAGCTCCGGAACATGCCCGACCATTGCTTCAGGGCGTAATTGTTCAGGTCGTCGTTCTGGCCCTCTGTACATTCATTTCCCCAAAGGGTGATCTGGTTCTTAGCATTCCACTCGTACAGCTCTTTTTCCGCTTGCGTATTTCCCCACGACTTTGCTTCTTCGATCCAGCTCCCCAAAAGGTATTCCTTCCGGGTTGCCAGCAGGTCGTCGAGATCCGTGATCAATCCAAAAAAGAGCTGCCTGTATTTTCTGATCTTATCCAGGTCTTTTTCATGATAAGCCTTTTCGGTTTCCTTGATCCATTTGAGTGAGAGTGGACTCAACACCTGCCGGACAAGGTTGACCAGGTCGAACTGCCAGGTTTCCTGTTTCTGGAATTCAGCGGGACAACTCAGTAGCTCTTCCAGTGCATTAATCAGTGTATCCTGACTGTACGATATGACCGGGCCGGACCGGTACGCCTGTTTCGGATCATAGAAGCCGGGCCGTTCACAGCAGAACATCCCGTTTTGTTTGTGGGTATTATAAACCGTGGCGAGCATTCCCTGCCAGGCTTTTTCCGCATGCTCATTCTTTTTACCATACCGGTCGCGCGCATAGTTCACGATCCACTCGCGGGTATCGGGAACCCCGCTGTTCCATACCCGGTCCATTACGAATTCCTCGATCACCGGGTTGTTCCCGAAATACTCCATGGTCATGCCGATGCCGGAGAAGTTTCCTTTCTCCGGACTTTCCAGGACTGTCTTGTAATTATCGGCCATCGCTTTGATGTTGCCGCTCATGCAGGTCCGCCCGCCGAAATTGTAAAGCACGTTCCAGACCCAGGGTTTCCCGTAAAAGGATTTCTGGCTCTTCCACACCGGGAACCGTTCGCTCCAGAGATCGAGAAGGATCAGCTTGTCATCCGGTACGGCGCCGATGAAGGCCCTGCTCTGCGGTTCCTTCCAGAAATCCTTCTGGTAATAAAGGAACCATGCCTGCATCACCCACACCGCGCTGGGATCCGCCGAGGCCATTGCATTATAAACGGAACGACTCATCCGGGCAAGGAACGCGGTATCGTTCGTATCCGGATCGACCTCATTGAAGCAATCCGCCGAGTAAAAATGGCTGGTGCCGTAAAGTGCAGTCTGCTTTTCGATGAACAGTCGCCCGATCCGCTGAAACAATTCATCATTCGGATCAAGGAACCATGTTCCGTCGAATCCCGCCGACCACTTCCCGGTCTTATGGATCTTTGCCTGGGGAAATATTTTAACCAGCGACTCCGGCACATGTCCGGTAAAGCCCTGCAGCACCGGGCTCATGCCAAGCGCCCGTTCACGGTTCACAATTTTCTTCTGCAGCTCTTTGTGCGATTCTTCCCAGGATCCCGGCAGCGGGCCGCCAAAGCCATCCACGTTGCCCATCCATCCCCACGGAAAATAGGCCGGTCCCGTAATGAAGCCGACGATCTGCTCCTCCTTAAGCCCGAGCTCCCTGTACACCTCATGCCATACCGCTTCCTGTCCCGTGATCGCCAGCGGCAGGTTGATCCCGTTCATGGCCATCCAGTCGATCTGCCGCTCCCACTCTTCCCATCCCCACCAGGCCATGGTATAACCGAATGTACAAACATTGAAGAAATACCGGTACTGGTAAGGTGTTCTGATCCGTATCGTTTCTATTGGCATAGGGAGCTTTTCCGGCAGGTCAATGTGGCTGTCGATCACAGTAAATTGTGCATTGCAATAGTTTTTTAAATACCAGTTCAGCCCTGAAGCCAGGTCGATGCCGGAGTTTCCCCTGATCACGATCTTCTTTCCCCATGCCGACAGTTCGAATGCATTCCGTGCAGTGTCATTTTCCAATCTTTTGAATACAAACTCGCCGGCGCGATCACCCAGAACACGCTTTGCCAGGTTTCTGGCTTCGGTCAGCATTGAATTATCGTCCGGGGATGATTTCGCTGAAACAATCCCGGGGTGGCAGGTTATTACTATTAAAAAGAGCAGTTGGAATATGAATATTCTTCTGAAAGGGATGACCTTCTTCATTGCTGCTTCATTAGGTGTAAGACAAATTTACGTTTTTATCTTATCGGGAAAATTATAATCAGATAATTCAATGGAGACTTGTACGGGTTTAATGCTGGATACTGGATGCAAAATATTTTACCTCTTGCATTTTGCATCTATGAGCCCTGTAGCCATCCGCGTTATAAAGGAACAGTTTAACCTCCCCTCCATTGCCATATCCAATTCCCCTCAAACCTTCGAGCACATCGACATGCTCAGCGGTATGGCAGCCAACAGCAAGGATTATTACCTGGAATGAATCAATGCATTTATGAAAAGAGGAAGCCGGAGTTTAAAGGGGAATAAATGGGTTTAATAAGATCCACCTTATTACAAAATATTGTACAGAAGAAATGTTCGATAATTGGTCTGTTATGTGTAGGCAATTACCACCTAAATTCATGTAAATCGTGGGTTTTCATATGTCAGCTAATAAGTACATCTTGGCGATGAAAACCCTGTTTTGAATGGTTAATTAAATAAGGTGGTTTACATTTAGACAGCTGTGTCCCTAGAAAATTAACAGATTAGTATTGTGTTTTCGTAAAATATTCATACTGATAAAGCTTTGATATTTCATTGAACTTTTTAATAGTATCGATTTTATTCCCGATGTTTTTATTATTTAAGCTAAATCTTTCCAAAGCTGCAAAAAAGTGTGAGAATTTATCATTAAAATCATCATTAAGAAAGAACATTTTATCTATAAAGTATCGATATGATTTCCCTCCGATATGTGTCTCATACGCTGAATAATATCGTTTAACAGCCATTTCAGCATGATAGACGATTGATTGTGATTCAAGCGCGTCATGGTCCATCCAAGACATTAAATATCCTTGAAGTGTATCACTCAAATTATTAAATAAATTATCGTAATTGATAACTTTAGGTAATGAAAGAATCTTCGGATCATTTATAAACCTTGGTTCGTAAATGAATTGCGAATTGCTCTCTAATGCTATATACCATATTGACCAAAATAGCATTTTTTCATGTGCTGCACCAATAAATGAATTATTTAATATATACGATCTACCATAGGCATTTGAGATTTCTATTATTTCATTCAGGCAATACATTGAATCCGATATTAAATGGCAAAACAATTCTGATATCCGTACCATTTTAAAGATATTAGGATCATTATCATCCATTAGCTTTATTTCGTCATTTAAGAAGAAATATTTATAATTGGTTGCAATGATTTTTAAATATTCCATATACCAAAAACTGGTATCCCCGCCTTTAGGTATTGTTGAATTCCTTTCATTAAGTTTTAATTCATTTAAGGGCATAATGTCCTCAATGTTTATATTAAAACAATGGGAAAGAAGTTGTTTAAACAATCTGAAATTTAATTTTACTTTATAGTTTAATCGTGAGATCCGGTTGATGATTGTGTCAGTCTCACTATACGGTGATACCAGATTCTTAAGATACAATTCGGGGACTAACCCTTTGAAAACCATTCCAGCATTACTATCCATGAATTCAATAGGATTATTGATAAAATTAATATCCCAAACCAACATCTTTATTTCACTGAAAAGCAAATTGATCTCTTCAACATCACTGTTTACTGAACTTCTATTCAATGAAGCCTGTCCTGGGTTGTCTAAATCATAACTTATGTTCCGTTTTTGTTTTGAAACTTCATTCATATGGGCATTTTCATAAGATGCCCAGCAACCCCGAATTGCTTTTCTGACAATATTCATTTCACAATTAGTAAGCATGTTTTGTAAATTGACTTGCATTGCTAAATTATGATTATGTATTGTAATGTTTTGCAGAAACTCTTTTAGGATATACAATATTTTGGTCAATTGCCAGATATACCCTTTCATATCATTCGCCTTCTTGTACATCTTGGCAGAAAAATAATATTGTTGAATTATTCCCGTAAGTGAAAAACTATAAGGTTGCGAAACACCATCCGTCCCCGGTTTGGGATTCTCAAGAAACTTAAATATATCTTTTATATCCGTATCGAAATAATTCATCCGATAACATCCAAATTGAGCATCTGCAATGTCAGAGATAAGCCCTCCCAAAATTCGGATTGAAGTATGAGACATTGTAAATAAAGCTTCATAATGATCTATTAAGAAGTTATAAGTTGAAGTAACTGATTGAAGCTTGTCATAACCGATACTACTACCATTAAAAGTATTTATGGTATATAATCTTAGGCTGTATAAATAAAAACTACATGCAGCGCAATGCATCTCAGGCCCTGTAACTTTTTCTAGATCGCTATCATTTACATTATAAATTGTTCTATCCTTGAAATTTTCAATTCGATCTTTTTGATTATTAATTTCTTCGTATTCTAAATAATTCCATTCCTTGGAATCGCACCAATCGATAGGATTAGAAACTTTTTGCCTAGAATTTAATGAGCAATTACATGAATTAATTTTTACGCGTTGATCTTTCTTTAGTTCAACATTCCCCTTTTTAAAGAATAAAATATCACCAAGTTTATTATAAAATTCAATCTTGATCAAATATTTTTCATTTTGATTTATGGCTTTCTGCAAAAAAGCAAATTCTTTTTCAACCCTGAAAATATCAGTAGATTTTATACCTCCTAAAATACATTTCTCCATTATTTGTGTTCTGGCAAGTAGAGGTTGATATATAAGCCTTAATCCTTCAAATGATGAAATCTTCCCAATAATCTTTTCAATTAAAGGATTTAATTCGATGGTTATCCTGTTAATGAAAGTATCTTTTGTAGCAAAGAATTCATCCGAACTTGAATAATGATTTTCTCTGGGGAAGTTTTCCTGAAAAGTTCTAATTGGGTTATTCGCTTCGTTCCAATTATCACCTAGTTTGGGATCGTCAATCGATGGGCCGACTAAGATTGTCTTGCCTTCTTTGTTTGTTTTCTCATAAAGACCAATTTCCTTCAGATTAATGTATCTATTTTTAATGAGGATAAGACAAAGTTCATTATACGTTTCGTAGGCAGATGAAAATGTTTTTCTCTTCTCAAATGCTAACCCAAGACGAAGCATGTTTCTGATCAAAATTAGCAACAAAGAAAAATTCTCATCGGAGAATCCTTGATAACGCAACGATTGAATTGAATCCATATATTCAATGATCGAATCATTGTATTCCTCATCATGGAAATATAAATCTCCAAGTATCGTATGAACCATAGCGATTGAATGAATATATTCAGTTCGTTCTAAGGAAATTTTTTTGTACCTATCCTCAAGTCTGGTTAGTAGACTATGATAATAGTGTTTTATTGCGAGGGATTCGTCAAGGGTAAAATTGAATGAAGCAGAAGCTTCTTCAGAGACTCTAGATAAAAATGAAATTTCGTTGGACAGTCTGAGATTAAATCTATAAGTATATAATCCAGTTAAAATGACTTGCAAATGAGTTTGTAATAAATGGTTTAAAACGTCTGATATAAATCCTCTTAATTCCGGAGTTCTGTTTATTTCAAGAATTTCCGGGATGTATTCTATATTTCGCCAGGAAAAACCGTCTTTATGAAATTTAAGAATGTGGTCGAAAAGAAATGTGGCAGAAACCAACAACTTATCACCGTAGTTTTTTATGTGATTACTTATTGAAAGTATTATTGGAAGTGTTATATAATTTATGACTCCAAGCTCATGTTGATGGTTATAATTAAAAACCAAATAGGGATTTTGCCTGTTTTGGGTCCATTTAGACTCATAAAGGGAGATAATCATTTTTGGTTGTTCCTCCTTTTTCTGGAATCCAATTTTGTTTTTATATTCAATTTTCAGGGAAAGAAATTCAATAAAGTTTTCAAAATAATTTGTGATTTTTTTTGGTGCTCCATTGCTTGCATGTGTCAAGTAAATAATAAAATGTTGAATAGTGTTGACAACTTTTTCACGTTGTTGTCTCGCTAAGATTTTATCTGCAACTGTTTGGTCATCATTCTCATTCTCATTATATTTATCTCCGAAGCTATCTATAAGGAATTTATTGAAAGTCTGTAGTGTATATAATTCCAACCTTTCTTTTTTTTGATTTTTTTCTTTTTCCCATCTTTTAATTTCAAAATCGATATATGAAGGATGAATGATAAACTGACAAATATATTTTTCAATCATGCTTGTTATATCAGAGGGTTTACTGTCCGTTTTATCTGAAAGGAAAGAATTCACATTGATAACATCATGAAAAATACTACCCATAAAATAGTTCCTGTCTGAAATATCAGCAAGAGATGCATCATACATTTCTCGGCCTGCAATAAAAATAAATTTTGCATTGGCGTCACTTAAAAAGTATTTCAGGTTCGAAAGGAGCAGTTGTAAAGTTTGCTGCCTTTCACGGGTTCCATCTATCGTGAAGGATGGATTTGGTTGTTTAAGTAGATTCTGAAGTCCTGTATCAGATTCTACTTTTTCTTCCGTCATCCTTGCTACATTGTAGGTATGAGTTTCTATTTTATCCAATTCATCAAATACAACCACAATATCAGGGCGAGAATAGGGAAAACGGATCTGATTTATATCATCAAGTATTTCGCTCAAATATTTTTCAATTTCCCTGACATCAGCAAGGCTTCTCTTCTTTGTTTTTGGAGACAGGAAAGAAAAAAGATTAAAATTTGATTTTTCAGATGAGAGGGTCATCTTATCAACTGTTACTTCGGAAACAATGATCTCATTTAAATCTTTAATCTTTTTAATGATCTCTTTCGGACTTTTAGCCTGAAATATTCTGTTTAATAATAATTTTCTACATAAAAAATAAAGACAAAGGATATAAATTAGAAAAAAGTAATCGAGATGATAAGGGATCAATGTATAAGTCATCCAATAACCATTATAATGCGAATTTATTGATGGATTCTGAAGTGATATCCAATGTCCGAAGAGAAATCCATCTATCAATATTTTTCTCGAATAATAATAAATAAGATAAACATAAGTGTCTATAAACACAATAGCAACTGAAACCGCCGTTGCAGTTTTCTCCCACATATACTCAAGTACTGTCTTGTGTTGAAAATTAATATAAGAAGGATATTTCGTTTCATGAAATAATGTTGTAATATTATCTTGACACTCCTTATAAAGACGATCTACCTGTAAAAATGGTTTTGTTTCTTCCTGCCGAATCAAGAAAACCGAATCCTGAGACCGAAAATATTGATTGAATCCAATTTGGGTTTTAATTACATTATGTGCCCGGAAAACTGCAGGTTGATAATAAATGAGGTAAGTCATTGTATAGATAAAATAAAAAATAACCAGCGAAAGAATAACCCTTGCAAATGTTTTCGTTCTGTAATATTTAATCAATTCTGTTTTCAAATTGCGAGCCAATAATTTTAAAATATCAACTTCTCTCAACTTGGTATGGCCTAGGTTAAGCTTAATAAATATGTTCGTTCGAAATTTTAAAAAACCTGTAAAGAAACTTCTCCAATTATCTGTACTTATAGTTGTATTAAAATTTTTATACGCGGAAATAAGGTTTTTACCAATATTTATTATCAACATTGAGTAATATGGGATACAAAGCCAGGTTAAATATGAGTAAGAAGATCCTTGAGTGTTACAGATGAAATATATTAAACAGAACATAATGGGTATCAATGTCAAACAATACCAGGGAAGATATGCTGTAAAATATTTTTTTTCCTGAAAACTAAGATCTTTAATAAAAAATACCCGTGCTAGTATATTCAAGATCCTATCCTTAGGTGACCACCAATTCAAACGGTTTTTTATTGATATGTTTTTTATAAAGACAATTAAAAGAGTAGCAAGAAAAAATGAAATAAAAAGTAAAAACACTGAGGCAATAATTTTTATTAAATATGGATGAAACTTAGCAATCTCGCTCATCCATTTCAAGCAAAAGAATGAAAAAAGAAAATAGAACAATGGGATTAATATATATCCGATGAGATTGCCGTTTAGAAAATTTCTCCTATTTTCAATATCACAAATTACCTTATTTACCAAACTGGTCTTTCCCGACCCCCGATACCCAGTTATCAAATAAGCCCCGGTTGAATATTCTGCATTTGTAAAAAGGGACTTCAGTTTATCAAGTATCTTTTCTCGCCCAATAAATCTGCGGTCACCGTGTGTTTCTTCATATGGGCAATGGTAATACTGGTAATCATGTAACTGGATAAATATCTTTTTTATCCTTGAAGAATACTCATTATGAAATTCCTTTTGTGAAGCCATATTGAATAAATTAGGATGGTACTGTAATTATGTATATACTTAAATGTACTCTATTTTACAATCAATAATCTGCAGCAGAGTTTATATTGTGAACATGTATCCTATGCAGTAAAAATAAAAAATATTTGAATCGTATCGTAAATAATCTTCGTAGATTACATTATTTGAACTTTTATATATAACATCTAATCTCGGCATTTTCTAATAATTGGCAGCAAGGTTTATTTTTACATCCGCTTCTCTGAAATTCGGTTACATTATCATATAAAGCTTTCTTCATACCATTAAAAGGAATGTTGTTAAATATTAATATTGGTGCAATGGCTCATTAATATATAATTTTCCTATATTTGACTTTCCATCCAAAATTATTACAGGTCTGAATTATATCTAACCGTCTCCCCCTCAATGGCTAAAACAAAAAAAGAACCTGTCGAAGAACCCCTCGAAAAGAAACTCTGTAAAGCGGCCGACAAGCTCCGCAAGAACATGGATGCCGCGGAATACAAGCATGTGGTTATGGGGCTGATCTTCCTGAAATACATATCGGATGCCTTTGAGGAGATGTACCGGAAACTGGTTGCGCAGAAAAGCGAAGGTGACGATCAGGAAGGTAATAATGAAAATACTGCTAAAGAGGTAAGGGCCAGCGCCATCATCGACTGGACAATTCGTGAAAGCGAAAGGGTCAGGCTCATGGTAACTGTCAAACGAACGCTAAACAAGTATGGTTATCCGCCTGATAAGCAGCAGAAGGCTATTGAAACTGTTTAAAGCAGGCGGAGATGATGGCGGAGTATTGGGTAAATGGATAAAAGGAAAATTTTGTGTGTACATTTGTTTAAGAAAAATCAGTCTAATTGCCAGTCTCCGTTAATTTGCAATTGTCTTTTTTATTTATTGAAGTTAAAATATACAGATTGCTCAATTAAAACTGACGCAAGAAAGGATGTTTGACCGGTGCATCCATACCAAAGCCAAAGCTATAATAGATAAATTACCACAAAGGAATTTAGCCATAGCGTTATTGGAGATATGTGCAGCAAGATCCGGAAAATGAGCAGGGGGGTGTGTTATTTGAATGGATAAAGTAAGAGAAATTTAAGTAGATTTTATTGTAAGTCAATATTAATAACGCGGCTATGAAATCAAAAAAAGAAATCCAAGAAGAGATAATTTCAAGGTTTTTAACAGCGTATAAGTTTATTTATAAAAAAGAAGACAAACTAACTTTTATAACAAAATTTTTAAGGCAAGGAAAAGAATTGGATAATAAGCTGTTAAGTTCTTTCTTTAGTGGGTATAAATTTTATATTAATGAAGATTATGAAAAAGCAATAATGGCTTTTAATAAAGCC
Source organism: Bacteroidota bacterium (assembly GCA_026391805.1). GTDB lineage: Bacteria > Bacteroidota > Bacteroidia > Bacteroidales > FEN-979 > FEN-979. The sequence continues at coordinate 28,013 of JAPLDJ010000025.1, forward strand.
ATTGAACTCGATCCGAAATTTAGTTATCCATGGAATGGTCTTGGCATAGTTTATAGTGACCTGAAAGACTATGATAAAGCAATCAAGGCCTTTAACAAAGGGATCGAACTCGATCCGAAATTTAGTAATCCATGGAATGGTCTTGGCAATGTTTATGATGACCTGAAAGACTGTGATAAAGCAAAAGAGGCTTATAACAAAGCAATCGTGCTCGATCCAAAAAATAGTCATCCATGGAATGGCCTTGGAATTGTTTATTTCAAACTGAAAGACTATGATAAAGCAATAGAGGCCTATTACAAAGCAATCGAACTCGATCCAAAATTTAGTTATCCATGGAATGGTCTTGGAATTGTCTATCGCAAACTGAAAGACTATGATAAAGCAAAAGAGACTTATAGTAAAGCCATTGAACTCGATCCAAAAAATAGTTATCCATGGAATGGTCTTGGAAATGTTTATAGTGACTTGAATGACTATGATAAAGCAAAAGAGGCTTATAATAAAGCCATTGAACTCGATCCAAAAAATAGTTATCCATGGAATGGTCTTGGAAATGTTTATTGTGACCTGAAAGGCTATGATAAAGCAATAGAGGATTATAACAAAGCAATCGAACTAGATCCAAAATATAGTACTCCATGGAATGGTCTTGGAATTGTTTATTTCAATCTGAAAGACTATAATAAAGCAAAAGAGGCCTATTTAAAGTCAATCGAATTTGAAAAAATCAATTCACATGCAAATAGAAATCTAGGATTATTACTTTTCAATAACTTAAATGCAAATGATGAGGCAATTAAGTATTTTCAAAAAGCAAAGGAACTATTTGAAAATGAAGGGGATAATTATTATGTTTCCGTTACTCAAAATAATATCAACTCAGTCCTTGAGGCTATAAATCTTGAAAAACAGATTGAAAAAGAAAAGACCAGCAAAGAAATAAAGGATCCTTTATTTGATATACTTCGAAAAACAGAAGATTTTGAAAAAGAGATTTACGAAAAGCAGAAAAAATTTCTGTCTTTTGTTGAAGATCAAAAACCTATAGTAGATGATAATTGTTATATCAAGGTGTTTCACATGCTCATAACGATCATACTTCCGATCTGGAATCAATTTTAACCCTGTTAAACAATTGTAATAAAAGAAGGAAGGGCATCGATGATTTAATTAATGAGGATACAGTAAGGTCAGATCTTGCAAAAGCGAAAGGAGTAGATATAGCATCAATAACAGAACCTGAAATTGAAAGGGCATTTCTTGAAAAATCCCCCAGGCGGAAAATAATTCAATTCTTTCTTACAAAAAGTGTAGTAAAAAAGTTTAGCGGTATGCTGAATTCTTACGCCTCTGAAGATTATATATATCATACAATTGAAGAAGGTGATGAGAAAGAAATTATAAAAGATTTAGTTAAGGTCAAGATGATATTTGCTGCTCATGATGATATCATTTCCGACAGAGATTCATTAGGTTTTATCTTTTACTTTCAAGATAATGTTTTAGTTTATACAGGAGATACAGGATGGAATGAAAAAATTGAACAACAATATAAAGAAGAGCGTAAAAGTTTAAAAGATAAAAAGATTATTCTGCTTTGTCATATGGGGGGATTTAAATCAGAGGAGAATAGGTATTTTGAACCTAAACAAAGGAGTGTATCATTCTACCTGCAACATTTAGGTAGGTTGGGGTTAGGAAAATTGATCATAACATTGAAACCAGACCTTTGTATTATTTCTGAATTTGGTGAAGAATTAAAAAATTTCAGGGAAAAAATATGCGATGTATATCAGAAAGTATTTCCTGATACAAAGTTTCTTCCTGCGGATATAGGGTTGGAATATCATTTTATAACAAATAAAATAATGGCCATTTCAGAGTTGGATCTTGAAACCTACAAATTTAAAACGGAACTGACAGATCCTAAGAAAGTAAAAACCTGCCTTTTAAGAAAAGATTATTCCTTGCATTATTATAAAAGTGGTGGTGGTTTCTCTGAGAGCGATTTGATACAAGTTCTCATTGAGAATTTTAATGAAAGTACAAAATAATTGATTTTATCTAAAGTATTTCCCAGTGCGAGCTCAGCGAAATTGTAGGGGCGATTTATCAATAGATCCGAAGGCAGGTTTAGAACAGGTAATTCAGGATTGTAAAGATTTCCGCACGAAATCCATTTTTGTAAAACCGTGAAAAGCCCCTATCAAATTTCCGTAGGAAATTCATTATATGATATCTGGATAATGCATCCCGTACCGGGATGAGACGATATTGGATAACGTTTTTTATACAAAAATGGATCACCGATGGGGATCACCGGAAGGTGGTTTATCAGTAGGTGCGCTGCGACGAAGCAACCCCCAAACTTGAAGGAGTGTGACTGCCAGATAACGAGTGTGGCGAATTGAAATTTCGGGCCGGATAGACTCTTTGCAATTTGACCTCAGGCCGGATTCATTTGAATTTAAACGTAAAATCGGGGTAGGGGCTGCCTGGTATTACCAAGCTGTCCTTGACCCAAAGCGTGTCATTGCCAAATGGTTTGTACCCCTTAATGTAATATTTGCCGTTTTGCGCAAGGCCGGAAACATACCCGAGCCCGTTGATGTTCGTGGAGGATGAATAAAAGCTTCCTTCGCAGGGTTTCGGTTTGTAAAATGGCCGGGGATCTGAATAGAGGCACCAGGTAACGTTAGGTTGAGGAGTGCTGCCCGATCTGTCCAGAATCATTATCCTGACAAACCCGACGGAATCCGTGGGTAATAACTCCAGAAGGTTTCCTCCTACCCTGAACTCCGAAAAGGTTCTGATGCGTGAAAATGTCATCATCCTTCCGCCGATGAAGATGTTTTTTGTCGCAAAGAAAGTGTAATTAAGGGTGTCTGAAAAAGGTACAAGAGGACTGATAAAGAATCCGTTTGCATCACTCTGCAGCTTATAAGTATAGTGGGTCGAGTTGGGGACAAAGTTATAACCGATGTAAACATCGGCCGATCTGACGGTCATGGAACCGTTGGTCAGAGAATCGTGCATTTCAACTACTCCAGAAAGACGTCCGGTTTTGAGATCGGGTCTGAGAAACAGGGTCAGGTTTTCCTGCGGATAGCCAAGGTTTGTGTCAAGCGAAACGGTGTATTGTACACCATCCCTGAGGTAACTTTTTATGGCATAAAGCTGGTACTTGCCGTCTGATAGTAAAAACGGTATCTCAAAATGCCCGTATTTATCAGATGGTGTCTTATAACTATAGGTTACAGTATTGGGTTTATAGTCAAACCCCACATAAACCATCGCATTGGGAACCGGAACCTTTCCGTTTGAAAGAGAATCGTTCGTTATCAGGTTCCCTGAAATTTTCCCGGAGCTGCCGAAACCACTTTTTTCCTTCACGCAGGATGTAAATGCAACAGCTACAGCAAGCATCATAAAGAAGATTAACTTTTTCATATTTTCGATTTCTGAATTGATAAGTTAATTGTTTTCATGCTTTTTTAACAACCTGACCCTTATTTTTTAAACGCAAAGAACTGTAACATTTTAAGTGCAAGCGACAGGTCAATGTTGATTCCGATATAAAGGTTTTTCCAGTCGAGGTAATCCTTTGATGTCGCCGTTCCGTTTACATATTTCCATTGTTTCTTGACGATAAGCTGGGAGCCGGCTGTCAGCGACAGGCCACTCCAAAGGTCAATGCCAGCGCCGATATAATAGATGTTCGGCATGTTCAGTGCATCCACCCCCAGGACGAGAAAGATCTTCCGGTAGTCAAAGTAGGGGCGGCGCTTAGAGGATATTACAAAATAGGGATCCATGACAGCAGTCCGCCAGGGATGGATCGTTAATCCGGCCATGAGGTACATTCCGCTGTAATATTTCGTCGATAAGGTTCCGTCCGAATTTATCGTGACCTGCGGATCCTTTGCGAAACTGTACAGGAACCCCGCAGTGGGCCAAAAAAGGTAGCGCTTGTTCTTCCTGTATTCAAAAGAATCTATCCGGTTACCCTGTTTGATCTGATAGCATACCTTGTAGGAGCTGACAAAATTGGGAAGGTTTTTCCCCGTAGTGTCCTGGGTGTGTTTTAACGGGGTTGACGCCGGTAGCTGGAAATAATCAAACCAGGGAGAATATTTAAGTATTTTATTAAAAAACCCCATGTCCCTGGTTACGCGTTCTTGAGTATTCGCATCAATCTGATCCTCGCATGGTGCACCATCACCACTTTTATTTATCAAGCCCTTTACATTTGTTATAAAATCAAGGATCTTTCCTAATGCCGGTAATGCCTCCGATTCAACTACTGAAACATCCGTAACTGGCTTTATGAACTGGGTAAATTCAGCCTTTTTTGTTGTATTCTCGATCATGATCATTACATGGGAGGTTTCATCATAATTATCCATGAACGACATCATTGGCAAGCATCCGTTCTCCGCATCATGCTCACGGATAAACGTGTTCCCGGAAGGCCTGCATATGGGTCCGGAGTTGACGACCACCTTCCCCGCGTAAAGAAAAACATCTTTTTGCTGAAGTTTCTTCCTGCGGTCTTTAACTATTGAATCTGCCCTCGCATTTTCTTTATTCTGTTTTGCAAGATCCAGGTTTGTATCGATTATCATTTGTATTCTAAGCCTTATCTGGCCTAGCTTTTCTTCAAGACGGAGCAAGGTGTCGGGTATGGAACCAAGGCAGGTGTCACATCCGGCATGATTGGCTGAAAGCACGGATGCAATGGCGCTTTTCTTTTCAGTCAGGCCATTTAATTCAACTTTAGCATGTGCAATAATTGTATCATTACCGGATATCTTCTTATTCCTATTGACAATGGTATCCTTGTAAGATATCATGCTCGATTCCGTCTCAAAGGGAATAAATGACGGAACGCCCCCGGTATACCATAGGAACAGTTTGATCCACTCCTTGTTCTTTTTCAGATAGGTTCTTATCTGCTCGCACTGAGTTTTATCCAATTGGTCTAGCAAGTTTTGAGTTTCTTTGATATTCTCACATTTTTCTTCCCGGAGATTCGCATGAATTTCTTTAGTAATTTTCACAGCTTCGTTAAAAACATCCAAAACAGCTTTGAATTCTTTGGCATCAGGGATATTCTCCTGTATTGCTTTCTGATTGTTCTGAACATACCTGCTCTCAATGGGTGTAAAACGTAATTCATAACGGAATCCGTCTGGAATATTATTTCTAGTTGATCGGAGGATCTCCTGAACCTGAGCGGGGGTCAGCATGGTACTGTCTGAAAAATTCAGGATGATTGGTTCAACATTATTCGAAACAAGTATCTCTATCGTAAAGAATTTTTCGTAGGTTTCTTTCCTGAAATTTTCAGCTACGGCATTGTCATAGTATTGTATGCTATCTGCTTCATCCACCCTTGAATTTACGAGGCTCTTCTCAAATTTGAACTTGCCGTTTAGAAAAACTGCGGTTGACAGGTATTCTTGCATCAGCGTCTTTATTTCAGCCGGCTTAAAATCAAAGTAACGGGTGAGGACTTCCTGGTTTTCCTGTTTTTTTAAATGCGTGAATGCATCCAGATACTTATTCAAGACGGGCTGGATCCGATTCCGTAATGTCCTGTCGTTGTCTTCAATTTTAAAATAAATCGTACGCTTCTTTTTCAGCAAAGGATAGTTGTTCTTTACTCCTTCGATCCTTAATAAACGGCCGTTTGCATTAAAGATGTAACCGATGGATTTGTTCTTCGGCGAAGCCGCTACCGAACCGGCAAGAAAAACTGCAAGACCGATGGCAAAAAACAAAAATGAGATCCTTGATTTTGTCGACATTACTAATATTTTTTTAAAGCGTTAATAATTCTTTCCACTTTTTCACCGAAATGGTTTTCGGGATAATCCTCTGGATGGTGAGTAGATACAGCACAGCCGGTAGCTCCTTGTTCAAAATCATTGTTTCCGCAAACCAGCATGCCCACAACTTTTTTTGTGCCGGAACGAAAGACCGGTGATCCTGAATTCCCTGCATATGCATTAAGGTTTGTGATGAAATAATTATCTGCGGAATAGGATATCTTTCCATCCGGAGCATATTTTAATGGCAGCCCCAGCGGATGCCCGAGCATGAATAAGCGTGTTGTTATCGGATTAATGGACGAGGGGGGTACATTGTCCAACTCCGCATACCTGAACTCCGGAACAGGACGATCGACCTGGATAATTGTAAATTCCAAGTTTTTGTCTTCCGGTTTAAGGGTTACTTTGCCCACCGGTCTAAATACCCTTGTTTTTGATATTATTGCGCCCGAATCAATCTCAAGGAAATCGAAAATAAATAAGTAGTTACTATAATCGGTTTCATTATTTTTCTTAAAACAATGGGTAGCGGTGACAATTAAATTGTCCTTATACGCCCACCCTGTTCCTGTTGAAGCACAGATCTCTTCTATGAATTTTTCACTCCTGCACAATTGTAAACTTACCGAGCCTGCAGTAACAAATTTGTAGCATAACTTAGAAGCTTTTATAGTGTATCCGGTATCTGTCTCTGTCAAATAACTTTTATTAATGATTGCACAAACACACCTCGCAGATTTGAGGACCTCGGAAGGAAGGATAGTTGTTTTAAATGAGTATATCCCGGTGATAGTATTAACTCCGTAATACAAGGACTTGTTTTTATTCAGTTCTTCTGTCCATTTTTTCTTGTTCTTTTCGTCATTGATCATAGACCTGATACCTTCAGTTTCATCGACCCTTGAAGAGTTGATATCGTCAGCAGGAAGATCCTTTGCAGCATTTATCATAGAAGCACTGTCTGAAATATGTCTCCTGACCTGAAACAGTAACAAAGAATTCAATGAATCAATAACCTTCCCGATCGAATCAAGGTTAATGTGTTCTGCTTTATTCTTTGTGCTTGAATCAGCTCCGGAAGTCTGTTGTATCTGCGCAGTGGCCGACAGGGTAATGGCCAAGAAAATTATCGCTGCAGAAAACTTTGGGATATTTAACCGGTGTTTAACCATACGAAAGATTCGTATAAGATGAAACATGCGTCAAATTATATCTGATGCGTAAATATAATCATAATTAAGTATTCTGCATTACTATAAGTAAATATTTTTTGGATAAAGCGTTTATCGCCAGCTGCGGAGGGGGGAGCCGCTTTTCTTCCTTCTTTACGAAATTTGCGTAAATAAAATCAAATTCCTCCCGGCTGAGCGGAATTTGTAATTCCACTTAGCAGGGTAATTCATTTATTAATTTGGAATACGGGAATGACAAATATGCGAGTGAGAGGTAAATAGTTTCAAAGAAAAAAACCAATTACAGTCGCCACATAAGCAGCCTTGGCTGGGGCATCCGCCGCAGGCGGATCGAACGAAGTGAGATAGCCCCAGACGCAGCTGCGATGTGGCGATGAGGCCCGCCCGGCCTGAGGGCAAGTGAATCAGATGGTAAAATGGTAAGATTGTAAAATTGGATTTCGTTTTACCCTATTTGTTCCTGATACGCTTAAGAGCCGCTTGATGTCTGTAATTCTTACGGAGATATCCCTTCACCGCACCACGAAAGAATATCACGAAACCAACAAGCAGTATTGCATGAACGGAATAGATCACAATGCGCCCCGTGTCGGTATGCAGGAAATGCGGGTTGCGTGAAACATGCCGGTGAATCCTGCCAGCCGTATCAGGATCATTTGATAACGGGCTGGTGGCAGTGGTGATACTATAAAATATCCACGCAACAAGCGCAATTAACCCGTTCGCGATCAGGTTGCTCAGGACCGGGTCCTTCCAGATTTTTTTTATCAGCCGGCTAATTTCTTTCATTTTCATTTAACGGTTTGTTGTAGCTGCAAATACGTTCAAAAATGGTTGGGCAACGGCTGAAATTTGTTGGGCAACCGTTAACAATTTGTTGGGCAACCGTTGATGATCCGTTGGGCAACCGTTTTGAATTTCCCGAAGAACAATCTAACACGATCTTTTTCAATATATTAAAAATGTTTGTGTAGGAAAGTAAAATTTTACTAAAAAAACCTCCGGTGGGGGTGCCACCGGAGGGATTCTTGCCCGGAAAAAACCTATACTTTGGTCGCCTCCATTTCCTTAAGCTTTTTTGCAAATTCTTTTCCGGCCCTGAACAACAACCTGAAACCAGTAATATTGGCAGATGTCAGTTCTTCAGGGGTTGCTGCTCCTTCACTTTGCAACGTGATCCTGAAAGTGCCATAATCGCCCAGGTAGACAATGTTACCGTCGATCAGGAAAAAGGGTAAGGCCTGGGTCAGGGCTTCAAGCACCGCCATTGTATCGGGGATGCTGATGGTGGTTTGCGTTCCGATCATTGTAGCGATCTTTCGCATGGTGATCTTGTCTTTATAGACCGGGTTAGCATAATACTTCGCCGGGTCCTGCGGCTTTAAAGGGTTTATCCTTTTAGCCGGCTGAAAATTGATTGCCATAATTTTGTTTTTTAAGGTTTAACATTAAAATTATCTTGCTTCCTGCAGGAAAGCTTTGGAATATTGTGAGGTAAAAGTAATAACATGAAACAGTACGTGTCAATAGGTATTTATACCTATGTTTTATCCGGATATAGGTACTTGTACCTATATATTTTTTGTATTCATTTGTTTTTCATTGTTTTAAAAATTCTGAATATTTTTTGCAGAAATTGCTGGACCGGATGATCCTGAATGAATTTGTTAATAAACAGGCTGAATTCTTATGTATATATTATGTTTTTTTAATTTTTCATTTTATCTTCGCACCGGGATCATGGGAAACGGCGGCAGAATTGCTGGATTCACAAAAACCAGCACTATGAATACCCGGATTCTTGTCGTGGATGATGAACACCTTATCCGTAAAGGGATCATCTCCATTCTTCATCAGTATGAACCTCAGTGGGAGATCATGGAAGCAGGCGATGGCCGCGATGCCATCGTCAAGACCGGTATTTTTCAGCCGCAGGTGATCCTGATGGATCATACCATGAAAATCCTCGACGGGACCTCAGCCTCCATCGTGATCTCCAAAAAATACCCTTCCGCCAATATCATCATGATCTCGAACAGGATGCGCGAAGAGATCATCACGGACAGGCTTCCGGAAAGTGTGAAAGGATTTGTCCCGAAGATCTCCGCCGACACCGGGCTGATAAAAGCCATCCGCCGTGCCCTCAACGGCGAGTTCCGACTCCTCCGGAAAACCTTGAAAAGCACCAATCAACCAAAGGAAAAGAAGCGGTTTCAGCGGGATCCTCTGCAAAAGATCTTCACCCCGCGTGAAGCCGAGATCATTGAATTCATGCTGAAAGGATACACTTCCCGCCAGATTGCAGACAAGCTCGACATCAGCAAGCGAACCGTCGACCATCACCGTGCCAGCCTCCACTCCCGCACCGGCACCCGCACAATGATCGAACTGATAAAATTCATAATGAATGTGCAGAGCGCCGAAAGTTAGCTTGAATATTTTCGCTATCTCGCTATTTTTCTCACCACAGATTTACGCAGATAACCACAGATTAGTCACAGATTATTTCGCCACCTCGCTATTTCGCTACTTAATAATGCTTTCTTCAGCCAGCCTGACTGCTGTGTAATCGGGGTTCTGTCCGCCGCTGTTGCTGTCGAGATTATACTGGTACAACGCTACGACATCAAGGTCTGATCCCGTCCATTGCCCCGGCCAGATCAGCAGGAAGGTGCGTACAGGATTGGAGCATAATTCGGCATTGACCCAGGAACCGGAATTCGCATAGATGCCCTGGTAATTATTGCCGGCAGGGGTCACTTTCAGTTCCGGCTTATGGGTATGGCCGAAGGCCGCTATTTTATACCTTGCTGGTGAAGAAGAAGAGAGGTACTCATACGAAGCCGCCAGGAAAAGATCCTCCGTCCCGTCAAGTATGGCCATGAGCACCGGGATCGGCAGAGGCATGGCATTCAATTGCTGGGTTGCAGGCCAGCTGTTTTCAATGGAAGCTGCATACATGTCCCTTACGCCGTTATACGAATACATTCCTGAATACCCGTCGATACCATTCATCAGGATGTTGGCCGAATCCGGGTGACCTGTAAGGGAGTATTCCGCAAGGAGGTACTCATAAGCAAGTGTCCAGGCAACCAGGAATTCAGAGGAACCACCCGGGGCGGAACTGCTTTTCAAGGCATGTCCCGGATTTTCCATTAATCCTTCTGCCTGAAGCCGGGAGATAAAATATCCGGGTGGCAGCATATGGCCACTGTTAACCAAAGGCTGCGGACAATTAAAGAGATCAAAACGATGACCATGTTCCATGATGATCTCATTTACCGGCGAATAATTCCCAAGCCCGCTGACCGTTCCCTGCCAGACAACGCCCGGGATGATCTCCTCCAGGATGCTCCGGGTCAGCAGCATGTCATGATTCCCCGGCACATAAATCAGTTGGATGCTGTCGCCTGCCGCAATCTCCCTCAATTTGTTAATGACGGGAAGATTGACGGGTGAGCCGGCCACCGACAAGAAATAATCCCTGGAGTTATGAATCCCGGAAATGGTGTCGAACGGCGCTAGCCGGTAAGGGATCACCCACTCGTCGAACAGATCTCCCATAATGACCACTTGCCGGACAAGCTGGCTCGTCAGCACGGTATCCAGTAAATCGAGCAGCGCCGGTTCATTTTTACTGAACCAGCAATAGTTTCCCGCCACAGCCCTGTACTCGCCCATATGGATATCGCTGATGCACAGGATGGCATCCCGCTTTGTTTCTCCTTGTCCTCCGGTCAGTGATGTGGTCCTGGTTCTGATCTCAATGACCTTTGCAGAGGAAAAGGTGATCCCCGAAACCGATCGCAGTCCTGTCGTTATTGTTATCAGGTACCTCCATCCCGGTTTCAGGCTGAAGTCGGGCTTGAGGAACATAACAATCTTCCGGTCCAGGGAAATCAAAGTGTAAGCCGAATCCAGGGATCCGTTCATATCCGACAAAGAAATATTCCCGCGGATGGATGCCGTATCAATCGCCTGGCTGAATTCCAGCTCAATGGTCCGTTCATGATTGTCGGCCGGGTAATATAAACCTGACTGCAACACAAGCTTCGGAAGTTCTACACTCAGGTAAACCGGTTCTGCGGGAGTTTCTTTCTTCTTGCAGGACTGGAGGAAAATGCAGACAGTAATTGCTGAAAGTATGATTACCTTCAAAAGGATACGGGATGCTTTCATTTTTTCAGGATTTCAGAATGAAGTTGTAAAAATATGAAAACCTGCATTCCTGCATTCATCTTTCCCGCATTCCCGCATTTACATTCCCATTGTTAAATTATAAACAACTGATTCAGAGAAAGTTTAATTTAATTTTCGAACCGGATTTTTGTAAACCCGTTGTACCTTGCACACTGTTTCTGCATTAAATCAACACAGTATTAATTTAAAAATTTGAACATGAAAAGAAATATTTTCCTGGCATTGTTAACGCTATTGTCAGCATTTACAGCTTTTTCGCAATCAGCTCCGGATGCGACCCCCATGGTGATCGAGAGCCAGATGATCCTGCCGAAAACGGGGATGGAGGATAAATTCGAGGCGGCGGTCCTTGCACACAACAAGAAGTTTCACCCCGAAGGAGCCTATGTGGCCGCCTTGCGCAAGATCGATTACGGTCCGAAGGCAGGATGGTACGTATGGGTCATGGGCCCGACCGTTTGCGGATCGCTGGATACGCGTCCGACAAAAGAGAGCGGACATGACCAGGACTGGAGCACAACGATTGAGCCGTTGGTGGCGCAGTACGGGGGAACAACCCTGTCAACCTATAACACAAATCTGTCGTACGGCCTCGATCTCTTTAAAAAATCCAAACATTACGAAATATGGATGGTGGATCTGAAGCCCGGCCAATATTACCGGTTCAAGGCGTTGTGTGAGAAGCTGAAAAAAGTCTATGAACAAATGGGCACTACTTCTTTCGTGGTTCTGGAAAATGCTTTGCACGCACCCGGCGGACCTGATGTTGCAATCATCTGGAGCTTTAATACCTATTCAGAATGGTACAGTGATAACGGCCCCAAAAAGGATTATGAAAAGATCTACGGTGAAGACTCATGGCAGACGCTGATGGAGGAGTGGAAGGATATGATCGTGGATTATACGTCCGAACTTCGTTCGAACATTTTTTAATAACCCAATTTGTTTTATCAGGATAGCGAAATGGCGAAAGCTGTTTCGCTATTTTTTTATTGCGAGCAAAGCGAAGCAATCTCCTTCGATTATTACCCGCCATTGTCATTGCGAGGAGCGCAGCGACGAAGCAACCTAATATTTAACCACAGATTTCACAGATTACACAGATTCTTTCGCTTTTCGCCAATTAATTTCTGGGCACGTGTCAGAGATTTATCCGCCTTTGGAGGACGCACGCCTGCCATATAAGGAATCCGCCAGGAATGAATTATATTTGTTATGATAAAACAAAAAACACACTATGCGGACCCGTCTGAGCAAAATACGAGAAAAACTTCTGAAGGAAGGAAAACTGTTAAAATACCTGACCTATGCTTTTGGTGAGATTATCATCGTGGTGGTCGGGATCATCGTCGCATTGTACCTGAACAACCGGAACCAGGAAAGAGGCAATCATAAACTGGAGATCCAGTATTATCAAAGCATGAAAACGCAACTGCAGGATGACCTGAATACGCTGATCGATGTAATGGATTACGATCAGCACCATTTCGACCAGTTTATCTGTGCAAAGAAGTTGATTTTACTGAAGGACGAGAACCAGATGGACACGCTGGGTAAGATCGCCCTGAAAATGGTGAGGTACGGTGATTTCAGGAGAAAAAGCAACATCTACCAGACCCTTGTGAGCAGCGGGGAGATCGTAATCATCAACAACAAAAAGATCAAGGAAAAACTGGAAAGCCTGGAACAGGATTACCTTTATATAAACCGGTTGGAGGAGAACCATGAAACGATTGTGTATTCGCACATTGTCCCGGACCTCAGGCAGGTGATCCGGTTTGATCCTGTAAAAGTAGAGGATCCAGGCGCCTTGTACAGCTATAAGTTCCTGAATAATTTTGTTATTTTAATTACGATCATGGCCGAAAAAAAGAAAGCCTACCTGCTGGCGGAAAAAGAAATTAAATCCATCCTTGAACTGATCGACCAGGAACTAAAAGACTAATATGGGATTGACGGTGGTATATTTATTTCGCCACATCGCCTTTCGCCTTTCGCTACTTAATTGGAAGTACTCATGCACGGGTTGGGACTAGGGTTTCCCCACCGTGCATTTGATCCCGGCCATTTTGCAGACCCTGAGAATGGCTTCAACCGCCATATCCGTTGATTTTTTCGTTGCATCTTCCGAATGCTTCGACGCAACGGTGATCTGCGTCAGGCCATTCTCGAGCGAGTCGACCTGCATCGAAACCGTATAGCTCTTCGCGGTAAATTCAACAAACCGTTTGTCATTATTCCTGCTGATAACCGAGAATTTCTTGTCCGTCGTCAGGGTATCCATGATCGCCCGGTACACACGATAGGTTTTGGCGTCAAGCATCACCGTCGAAATATCGGTCTCGGGGGTATGCATGGATTTAACCTTTCTTACGAGGGTGACCCATTGCGCCTGGGCAGGCAGGGAAGCAAGAAGAACAATCCCGATCACGAGGAAGAATGAATAGTGTTTAACCGTTTTCATAGTAGTTTCTTTATATCATTGTAATCCGGTTGTATGAGAACAAATATAATAAATGTTCCTGTTATGAGGCTGTTTCAATAGATCTCCGTGAAACTCTTACGCGTGTCCCAGCACCGGGTGCGGCTGGTAAAGTTCCTCCAGCTTATTTATTTCCTCCTGAGTCAACTTCACGCTTAAGGCAGCGATGGCATCTTCCAGGTGGCCGGGTTTGCTTGCCCCGATGATGGGCGAAGTGATGAACGGCTTGCTCAGCATCCAGGCCAGCGCCACCTGGGCATCCGGTACACCTTTTTGTTTTGCAACTTCACTCAGTCGGTCAACGATGTCAAAATCCGAATCCGATTTATACAACATTCTTGCATATTCATCTGTTTTGGCGCGAAGGGTTTCATTTCTTTCCTTTGACCGCTTCCCTGTCAGCAGTCCTCGCGCCAGCGGAGACCATGGAATCACCGCGATCTTCTGATCCTGGCAGAGGGGCATCATCTCCCGCTCCTCCTCGCGATAGACCAGATTATAATGATTCTGCATGGAGACAAACCGGGTCAAGCCGTGCAGATCGGCCGTGTACAAGGCCTTTGCAAACTGCCAGGCGTACATGGAGGAGGCACCGATATAGCGTGCCTTGCCTGCCTTGACAATATCGTGAAGGGCTTCCATGGTCTCTTCAATGGGCGTCTCATAATCCCAGCGGTGGATCTGGTAGAGATCAACATAATCGGTCTTCAGCCGCTTCAGGCTGTTATCAATGGAGCTCATGATGTGTTTGCGGGAAAGTCCCCGGTCATTGGGAGCCTTGCTCACCGGGTGAAACACCTTGGTGGCGATCACCACCTCGTCGCGTTTTGCAAAATCCTTCAGCGCGTTGCCAACGATCTCTTCACTGACGCCGGAGGAGTACATGTCGGCCGTGTCAAAAAAGTTGATCCCCAGCTCCAGCGCCTTCTGAATGAACGGCCGGCTCTCTTCTTCATTCAGTGTCCATTTCCACCGTTCCGACTTATTGTCGCCGTAGGTCATGGTACCGAGGCACAACCTTGACACCTTCAATCCTGTGTTGCCGAATCTTACATATTCCATTTCCTGAATCTTTATAAGTTAAATGATCTGAAAAATATGTCTCACATGCCTCAGACTGTTTCAAGACAGTCTCCACAAAATTACGACGAAAATCAGAAAAGAACCCGGCTAAAAGTAACTCGAGCCGTCCCAGCAATGGGTGCAGAGCTTCTCCTTGGGCAGACCGATGGCTTCCACGAGGTCATTCAGTTCCTGGTATTTCAGGCTGGTGCATCCAAGTTTCCCGCTGATATTTTCGATCATGGCGTGGTACCTGGGAGTTCCCGGGGTGGCATATTCGTCGAGATGGGCATCCTCCTTTCCTTCCAGCTCCTTAATCGCTTTTCTTCCCGCCAGGTCGAGCGACGACCGGGAGGTGGAAAAGTTCAGGAATTCGCAGGGGAAGATCAGCGTCGGGCAGGCCGGTCTTACATGTACCTCTTTCGCCTCGTGTTCGAAGAGGATCTTCACATTGTCTTTCAGCTGTGTGCCCCTTACGATGGAATCATCGCACATGGCGATGCGTTTCCCCCGGATGATATCCGTCGTCGGGATGAGCTTCATCTTTGCTACAAGGTCCCTTGTTTCCTGGTTCTGGGGCATGAAACTGCGCGGCCAGGTGGGCGTGTATTTGACATATGCCCGCTTGTAGGGGATCTTTTTCTCATTGGAGTAACCGATGGCATGGGCGATTCCCGAATCGGGCACGCCGCAGGCGAAGTCCACCACGGCATCGTCCTTCCGTGCCAGGGCAGCACCGCAGCGGTAGCGGCATTCCTCGACGTTGATCCCTTCGTAGTATGAGCTCGGATAGCCGTAATAGACCCAGAGGAAGGTACAGATCTGCATTTTATCATTGGGCTTCCTTCGTTGTTCCCATCCATCCGCAGTGATGAACAGGATCTCACCAGGGCCAATGAATTTTTCGACCGAAAATCCAAGGTTCGCAAATGAGGTGGTTTCCGAACTGAGGGCAAAGGCGGATTCCTTCTTTCCCAATACCATGGGGGTGCGGCCCAGTTTGTCGCGCGCTGCAAAAATGCCGCCGGATGTCAGGATCAGGATCGTGCATGATCCCTTTATATGATGATAAACGTTTTCAATTCCTTCTTCAAAGGAACTGCATTCATTGATAAGCAGGGCAACAAGTTCTGTCGGGCTCACTCCCATGGAGCTTGTCTCGGAGAAGTGGAGGCGCTTTTTCATGGCCCTTTCGGAAAGTTCCTGCAGGTTCATGATCTTGCTGACGATCGCGATCGCATATTCTCCCAGGTGGGAATGGATCAGCAGGGGCTGCGATTCGGTATCGCTGATCACCCCGATCCCGCTGTTCCCGTGAAGGTGCTGAAGCTCCGGTTCGAATTTCGTCCTGAAATAGGAGTTTTCAAGATTGTGGATGAACCGTGTGAACGTTGTTCCGTCGCACACCGCCATGCCTCCCCTCCTCGTCCCAAGGTGGGAATTATAGTCTGTACCGTAGAACAGGTTGCTTACGCAATCCTGCTTTGAAATAGTCCCGAATAATCCGCCCATGATCTGAATTGTTTTACCGGTTATGAATATCATAATACCTGCAGACGGGAATCCTGGCAGGTCTATAAACAAAAAGAATGCATTTACGAGATCCCGGATAAAATTAGGTAATTTTTAACAATATCAGTTCCCTTCCCGGGGACTACTCATTTATTTTCTTTATCTTTGAGTTATGATTCAGGAACTTCTAAAAACAGTAACCCGTCTACTAGATCAGAAGGGAATCGAGTATATGGTTTCCGGCAGTCTTGCCCTGAATGTTTATTGTATCCCGAGAATGACCCTGGACATTGATATTGTTATTCACCTTGATCCGTCAAACCGGGATGATTTTTTAGAAATATTCAAAAAGGGTTTTTATCTGGATAAGGATTCTGTGAACCAGGGGATACGAAGGAAAGGGATGTTTAATGTGATTGATCACCAATCGGGGTTAAAGATCGATTTTATAATCCGGAAAGACACAGAATACCGGCAACTTGAATTTTCAAGGAAAACCCAAAAGGTGATTGATGATATTCCCGTATGGATGGTTACGGCGGAAGATCTTATCATCTCTAAAATAGAATGGATACAGCAATTGCAAAGCGATAAGCAGATACAGGACATTATAATGTTGTTGAAACTGCACGGAATTGACAGGGATTATATTTCTTTGTGGTGTAAGAAACTGACCCTTAAAACTTATGATCTTCTGAAAGAAAAATGACAGATACCAATGCTGAAATAGCAAGTAAACAACTTGAGATACTGCTTTCGAAATCAGAATCAGAACGGTTCCGGATCGGCGATGAATTAAATATGTTTGGCAGGAAAATACTGGAAAGTTCAATCCGTGCGGAAATTCCGGGGATCTCTGAGATTGATTTAAAAATAGAGGTCTTTAAAAAGTGTTATTCCAATTTCTTTTCACAGGATGAAATGAACAGAATCATTTTTTCCATGAGGGAATATTTTCGGCAGAAAGAATAAATAAGCTGGTGCCTGTCAGGTCAAAAAATGGCTAGATAGCGAAATCAGATATATTTGTCAAAAGCTATACTTGCTTTATTCTCCGTTATTATCAAACTCGAATTTCGGTTCTTTTGATTTTTTCCCGTTCGTACCGAAGTTGAAGACAAGTCCGGCATAGACCGCACGTGCATCGCGGCGGCGTGTTGATTGCTGGACAAGTACGGGCGTGCTGACGTTGGATTTCCATGCCTGTGAGTTGAACAGGTCGGAAACGGTAGCAATGAATGAGATCCGTTTTTTCCAGAAATCCTGGCGGAAACCGAGGTTCACCACCCATGAAGGCAGCCGGTAGCCCTGGGCGGTCAGCGCTTCAGACCTGTACTGGCCATTGACCTGGAAAATAGTGGTCCGGGTAATGCTTATTGAAGCATTGAGCTTGGCATTCCATGAAAAAGCCCCCTTCTTGTCGCTGTACCCGATGTTTGAAGCATCGATCTGATTGTAAAAAGCGGAAGCGCCGAAGTTGATGCCTGCCACCTTTGCGATCTGCCATGTTCCGCTGAAGTCGATCCCGGCCGACTGGTCGGTAGCAAGGTTCTCCATCGTGGTAACAAGTATTGTGTCATTAAGGCTTGTGGTAACCCTTGTAAATCCGTTTACCTTGTAACGATAAAAAAGTGTGGGAATCAGTGTAAGGTTTTTCGGCTGGTAGGAATATCCAAGCTCAAATGAATGTATGTCTTCCGGTTTCAGGTCAGGATTTCCCTTGAATATATTTCTCGGATCACGGTATTCGGGAACAGGATTCATCTCATCAACATCAGGCCTGTTAACCCTCCGGCTGTAATTCAGCTGCCATTCATTCTTTCCCGAGGTAATGCCCATGTGGAGGGTCGGATATATCGCAAAATACGAGGTTTTTGTCGCGGTATCGGTCGAATTGTATTCAAGGTCGAGCAGCGCCTCTTCCGCCCGCAGCCCTCCCATTATGCTTAGTTTCTTCCATGAGTAATCCACCAGCGCATACAATGCAAGAACAGACTGGTTGCCGTAAAAACGGTTGCCTGCCTCTGCATCAGGAACCCATCCGGCAGAATCAGCATACATGTGGAATACGTCCTGCTGCTGGTCCAGCAGGCTGGTAGTGCTTTCATAACCGGTTTCAAGCGTCAGCTCTTTCCGCAGCGGACGGTTGTAGTTGAGCAAAAAATTGATCTCCTGCTGCTTGTTATTTCCGATCGTATGATCTTTCCCGTCAGGATATGCCGGGAAACTGTAAACATTGGTCCAGTAATCATCTTCTTTCTCA
Organism: Bacteroidota bacterium; assembly: GCA_026391805.1. Lineage (GTDB taxonomy): Bacteria > Bacteroidota > Bacteroidia > Bacteroidales > FEN-979 > FEN-979. Next base: position 46,562 of record JAPLDJ010000025.1, read on the forward strand.
GCTTCACTCTGATACTCGAAATCCATCTTCAGCTGGTGCTCCTGCTCCCTGTTGAAGGTATGTTCATAGTAGGCCTTAAGTCCGGCGCTGTTCTCGGTTTCGGTTCCGTCAAGCGTGCGGGTGAATTCTTCTGTCGGCTGCTGTTCGTTGTCCTGGTAAAGGTTCCATGCGTTATCGTTCCGTTCGACCTTCCTGTAATTGTAGGTTCCCGAGATCCCAGCAAGGTCTTTTTTACCGAGGTTCCAGTCAAGACCCAGCTGCGCCAGGTGGGAAAGGAGTTTGATGGTTCCTTCCGAGGTCTGCCAGAGGTAAACCGATTGGTTGTCGGAAGTGTCAATGGCCTGGGAATAAAGATCACCCGACCGGATACGGTAATCCTGGCGGAAGCCATAACTTCCGAAAACATTGACCTTACCGGTGTTCATGTTGAGCTGGAGGTTTGTATTAAAACGGTCGTGATTCCCTGCGTTCGCCCCGATGATGCTGTTAAACCCCGATTTCCGTTCCTTCTTCAGGATGATGTTGATGATCCCTCCCGTTCCGTCAGGCCTGTATTTTGCCGATGGATTTGTAATCACTTCAATTTTTTCAACCAGGGAGGCCGGCATCTGGTCGAGGTTGGCCACTCCCGCCATCAGCGACGGCCTTCCATTGATCAGCACGTTCACACTCTCAGATCCCCTCAGGCTGATGTTTCCGTCCACATCCACCGAAACCGAAGGGATGTTCTTCAACATATCTATTACAGTCCCTGTTTGGGCCATAACGTCCTTTTCCACATTGAACACCTTCCGGTCGATCTTTGTGATCATCATGCTCCTTTCGGCCGTGATGTTCACTTCTTCCATGTTAATGGCCGACGGGAGAAGCTCAAGTTTCCCGAAATCGTGATTTGACCTTTTCTTACTAAGGACGAATGTTTTCGAACGTTGCTTTTCATACCCGATAAAGCTGTACTCGATATAATATTTCCCCTGAGGAATTCCTTTTATGATGAAAACCCCCGTACTGTCAGAAACAACACCTGTAACCATCGTTCTTGTCAGGGTATCGTAAAGAACTACATTGGCATACTCCACCGGTTCAAGTGTTTTTGCATCAAGGATCTTACCTGAAATGATTCCCGGGCCCCGGGTCTGGGCCATGGCCGCAAGGGAAATCAATGTAAATACCAGTATGAAGAAAGTTGATCTTAACATCATCAGATTACCTGGAGGCAGTTAAAAAAGTGAGAGATGTAACGGGTTGATTGTTCAGGTTCATTTTTTTCTGAAGAATTTGATGGCTTTATATAACTCGAACCATACGACAGTCAGGAGACCTGCGGCAATGCAAACCAGGGTATCCTTCGTCCCGATCTGTTCGAACAGGAACAGTTTTAACAGGAAAGGAATATTCATGATCAGGAACATGAAGATGACAGCACCGCCGATCACCCACATGGCCGCTTTATTCCGGACTACCAAAACTTCCAGGATGCTTCGCGTCCATGAACGGTTTGACAGGATAACGGCAATATTTGCGACTATGAGGGTCGTAAAAGCCATCGCGCGGATCTGGCCTTCGGAATGGCCGGTGTGATAGCTGTATAAATAGATGCCCATGACAAAGGCCAGGATTCCGGCTCCCTGAAGGCAGCTGATGAATATTTTTTTCATGCCGAAGAACCGTTCATGGATATCCCTGGGCGGCCGGTTCATTACATTCTTTTCGGCTTCTTCAGCTTCAAAGATCATCGAACAGGCAGGATCAATAATGAGTTCCAGGAATACAATGTGCACAGGCCACAGTATCAGCGGGAGGTCAAGGAGAAAGATCGGGATCAGTGAAAGACCGGCGATGGGTACATGAATCGCAAAAATATATCCGAGTGCTTTCTGAAGGTTGTCAAAGATCCGGCGGCCCATGGCAGCTCCTGCGACGATCGATGAAAAATTATCATCCAGCAGTACCAGCGAGGAAGCCTCCCGGGCGACATCCGTTCCCTTTTCACCCATGGCGATCCCGATATGGGCGGTTTTCAGGGCAGGGGCATCATTGATACCGTCGCCGGTCATTGCAACGATCTCCCCGTTTTTTTTCAGGGCATTCACCAGCAGGAGCTTCTGTTCGGGAATGACCCTCGCAAAAACATTTACCGTCCGGATCTTCGTGCAGAGCTCTTCTTCTGTCATGATCTTCAGTTCCTGTCCGGTAATGCATTCATCCGGGTTTTTCAGTCCGATCTCTCCCGCAATATTCATTGCAGTCACAGGATAATCCCCCGTGATCATGATCACCCTGATCCCGGCACGGTAACACTCGGCGACAGCATCGCTTACTTCAGGCCGGATGGGGTCGGAAAGGCCGATCAGGCCAAGGAATTCAAAATCGAAATCATGCTGGTGTTCCGGAAGGTCATCGGATGTGATCGGTGCCATTGCGACACCAAGTACACGCAAGCCTTTTCCCGCCATCTCCCCGATGGCTCCGACAAATTTCTGACGAGTATCCTCCGGCAGGTGACAAAGATCGAAAATGGCCTCCGGGGCACCTTTTGCTGCAATGCTCCGTTTCCCTGTCTGACGGTCGGAATATGCCCGCGACATGCTCAGAAGTTCTTTCGTAAGGGGATACTCCCTGATCATTTCCCATTCATGATCCAGGTGCTCGGTCCCGCGGAGGAACTGTTCGCCGAGGTGTGTGATCGCTTTTTCCATCGGATCAAACGGTTTGGCCTGGCTGGCCAGGATCCCGTATTCGGCAACACGGTGAAATGCTTCGGGCAATTCCTTCTCCTTATCAATAAAAAAGAGCTCTTCCCCGTTGAATAATTGCCGGACCGTCATCTTATTCAATGTAAGCGTACCCGTCTTGTCCGTACACAATATCGTTGCAGAACCGAGTGTTTCAATGGCTGATGGTTTCCTTGTCAGTGTATTTTTTTTCGACATCCGCCAGGCGCCAAGGGCCATGAAAATTGTAAGAACGACCGGGAATTCCTCGGGAAGCATGGCCATGGCAAGGGTAATCCCGGCAAGGAAACCCTTCAGAAGATCACCGCGGGTCAATGAATAGACTACAATTACACCAAGGCACATAATGATTCCGGAAACGGCCAGCCATTTTACCAGCTTTCCCATCTCTTTCTTCAGCCGTGTCGGTTCTTCCGTCACTTCCCCGAGCGCTTTTCCGATCTTCCCGATCTCCGTATTGATCCCCGTTGCCGAAACCCTTGCAAATCCGGATCCCTGGACGATCATTGATCCGGAGTAGACGAATGGCAGGTCATCGCCACCGGGGTGAGCCTCCGTGATGCTCCCGTCCCAATCCTGCTTCCTTACCGGCACGGATTCACCTGTCAGTAAAGATTCATCAGCCAGAAGGCTGACGGAAGAGAGAACTGTTGCATCAGCAGGAACGCGATCACCTTCCTGCAGGATCAGGATGTCGCCTGTTACAACTTCCCTTCCCGGTATCCGTATCTCCATCCCGTCGCGTAAAACAAGTGCCCTTGGGCTGGCAAGGTCGCGCAGTGCATCCAGTGCCTTCTCCGTTTTCTTTTCCTGGTAGAATTCAATGCCCATGATGAAAAAAACAAAACTGAGCAGCATCAGGCCTTCCTGGATATCTCCCAGGATCATGTAAAGCGTTCCGCATGCCACCAGCAGAAGGAACATTGGTTCCTTAATGACGCCGATTGCAATGGTCAGGAAGTTCCCCGATTTCGAGGAGGGTAATTCATTGTACCCTTCGGATTCCAGTTTTTTTGCGGCTTCATCAGAGGTAACCCCCGTCAACTTACCGGGATCAAGATTAAATTTCATTTTCCGTCAAATAACTTTTGTTCATTTTCAATACAAATGTCATAAAACATTAAAAACAATAATAGCAATGGCAATACCTGCAATACCTATAATTGCCAGGGGTCTGTTAAAGGACTCAACCATTTTTTTAACTTCCGGGCCAATTTTTGTCACAAGCAAAGCCATTAAATAGAATCGTATTCCCTGGCTTAAAAATGTTGCAAAGCAAAACATAAATATATTAATATCAAAGGCGCCCGCCGAAATTGAAAAAATATTAAAAGGAAGAGGCATAAACGATGCTATGACCAGGATCCAGAAATTCCATTTTTCAAACTGTAGCCGGATATCATTGTATCCTGACTGAGAAAATCCGGGAATATGGTTAAGCATAAATTGTGCAAACCCGGTAAATTCTCCGTTCCCGTTCAGCCAGACAAAATGGCCTATCAGGTAACCCACCATTGCACCAGCAGCAATTCCTGCAGTCCCGATGATCGCATATGTGTATGCCTTCCTTGTTTTCAACAATGCCAGGGTCAGAAACAACACAGGCGTTGGCAATGGTAAAAATGTTGCATCCGCAAAAGCACAAATGAACAATGCCCAGCTGCCCCATTTCGTGCCAGCCCAATTCAAACTCCAATCCTGTAAAGATTTAAATCCGTTTTTCATACTGCAATCAATAGCCGTTTATATTACCTGACGGGACAGGAATTCATTTTCCTGAACCCTTCAGAAGTTTATCAAGAAAACCGGTTATTGCATCCGATAATCCCCGCAGACCATTATGTCCGATATAATCAAAAAGTTTTAATATAAACGGAAGAAGAACCACGACCAGGATAACGGCTGTCATTAAAACAACAATAGCGGCAGCTGCAACAAGCAGTCTCAGTTTTTTGCTGCTCCGGATCCTGTCCAGAATAACCAGCCATTTTTGCCGGTAAACCTTTTCATGATAAGAATGGCGACGATACACCGGATATCCGTAATCGTCATCATCATCATAGCCCTTGTAATTTCCCTGAATCCTTTGTCTTTTTTCAAAAAAATCCTCTAAACCCATATGTTGTGTATTTACTTAAATGATGGAAAATGATTACTTACGATGGCTGACCATGTGCAATTTCAACAGGCATAAGCTGAATACTCGTGCAGGAATTGCAGGGTAACCACAAAGAAGATCAGGAAATTTCCGGAGGGTGCCAGACGGACAGGAAGACGTTATATACCATGGGGCTGTTATGAGGGATAAGAATCGGGTTCCCCCTCTTCGCTAATGAAGTCACATCATTGGCATGGATGATCTGGTCGTCATATAGTGGGTCATTATCAGGAATAAAAGTCCCACCTGCGCTGTTTTCGACTGCTGAAAATTCAACACCAACGGTCAGGAAATTGTAATCAGAACAGGTTTGTATTCCAACGCAAAAAAGCGCTGACAGCAAAAAGCAGATTCTGATTATCGTATTCCTCCCTGTTTTCATCACAAAGCAAAAGTACTATTATCCATGCACTGAAACAGGATATCAGCGTTAAATAAAAGTTAAAAGGATGTTTTAGAAAAGGGTTGATTCATCTTATTATCACCATTTTTCTTGTCAGTGCAGTTCCACTCTCCATCGTCAGTTTACAGAAGTAAATCCCGGCAGGCAGTTGCGAAGCATCCATGGTCATCGAATGCTTACCTTTCCCAAAGGATCTGTTCCTGCATAAAACCATTGAACTGTTCCCTGTCTGATCAAAAATCTCAAGTGATATTTTCATTGGATCCGGGAACTCGAAAAACAACGTTGTTTGATTTTTAAAGGGATTTGGCTGGTTCTGGTACAATTTCACGGCCGTCTTTGATTCTGCTTCATTTTTTATCCCTGCAATCGTCCGGAGCGTGTCGATGATGGCGGCGCTGATCCAGTAGGGATTGTAACCGATATCCCCGGACCGGCCGGTATTAAAGAAAAGATATTTTTTATCCGGGGTTACAACCGGGAAGAAGGCCCCGGTGGCATTTACCTCGTATCCCATGTTAATGGCCCCGGTCCATGTCTGATCCGGTTTTTTGAAGCTGATGTACAGGTCATACTGTCCTCCGAACCCGCCGGGCCGGTCGGAACAGAAGATAATATAATTCTGATCAGGGTCAACGAACGGGCAGAACTCATTGTAAGCGGAATTGATCTCCGGACCCAGCACTTCTGGCTCCTGGTAATTCCCGTTCTGAAATCTTGAGACGCAGATGTTCGATTCACCGGCCAGCTGGTCGGATTCATCAAAATAAAGATCAAGGTCTTTATTCACCGATAATGAATTACCATGGAAATAGCCAGTCGCATTGGGGATCATCAGGGGTTGCGGCGTCATCCAGCCGGCTGTTGTCCGGATCACGCGGTTGATAAAGGAAGAAGTCCGTTCGGAATAGTAAAAAAGTGTATCCTCCCCGGCCGGTAAACAAGGATTGTTTTCTTTGTAAGTGGTATCCGCGAATTCCGGCCGGTGAATGGCGCTCCAGTTGTTATTCTCGACCCGCATGGTATAAATTTCCAGGTGGAAAATGCTGCCTCCCGACTCGGAATATTCCGTCCAGAACATTTCCAGGCCGCCGGCGGTGAACGCCGGCGATCCATGCCACATCCAGGTGCTGGTCGCCAGCAGGGAATCGGGCGGAAAACGCAGTGCCGTCAGCCCGGGGGCCGGACGCCCGAGGTAAGGCTGGTTATTTTGTGCAACTGCCCCGGAGGCAGCTGATAACTGATAAAGAAGAAAAAAAAGGACAACCCGCCACAGGTTTGAAATGTAAATGTTTGTTTCCATACTGTCATCATCTTTTGTGATCGTGATTACTTCAGATAAAAATAGTATGAAAACCCCACTTTTCTCAGCGGATTCTATGTATTCCTCGATAAATCGGGTTATTGACCGTAAATACCGGTCAAGTGGGATTATAATTAATGATCAGCAAAAATTGATAAAGTACATTTCAATCATTTTGTTATTCTTTGTCTTGCTTTTTCCCCGGTATTCGCATTCAAATTTATCCTTAACATACTGATAGGTTGCCCTTGTGACATTTACTCTTCCGACAGCACCGCTTTTTTCCATATGGCTAGCGATATTAACCGTGTCTCCCCAGATATCGTAGGCAAACTTATTTATTCCAACGACTCCTGCAACCACAGGCCCTGTATTCACCCCTATGCGCAGTTCCAGGTAATGTTCTCTGCGGGCTTCTTTCATTATCCTGCGTTCCCACATAAATTGCTGGATCTCCTCCGCCGCTTTTATAACATTAAAAGCATGTGTTTTATTGGGTGTGGGAAGACCCCCGGCTGCCATGTAGGAATCACCGATCGTTTTTATTTTTTCAATCCCGTTTTTTTCCATGATGCGGTCGAACGCTGAGAAACATTCGTGAATTTCCGCCACCAGCTCCCGGGGAGAAACCCTTTCAGAAAAACGGGTAAATTCTTTAAAGTCGGTAAAGAGGACGGTGACCTCCTTGATAAGTTTTGACTCGACAGCGTCTTTCGCTTTCAACTCCTCGGCTATTTCCGACGGCAGGATATTCAGTAGCAGATTGTCGCTGCGTCTTTTTTGCAGTTCGAGTTCATTTCTTTGTTTTTCAACAATTCCATTCTGAATCTGCAACTCATGGTTGGCCATTTCGATCAGATGAGCCTGCTGCAATTCACGGTCAATGGTCCGTTTGCGCTCCCTTTCAATGACCCTGTCAGTCTGAATCCGGTCAACCAGGATGATCCCGCCAATAAATAACAGGGTGTAGATAAAATAAGCCCAGGTTGTTTCCCACCAGGGCGGTCGAATGGTAAAGGTGTACTTTAATTCATTGCTCCAATACCCTGCCCTGCTCATGGCTCTTACCCTGAAAGTGAACGTGCCGTCGGGCAGGTGGCCGTAGGATGCACTCATCTGGTCTGTGAAGGCAACCCATTTTTTACCGAGACCGTCAAGTGAGTATTCGTACCTGACATTTTGTGCCGACGGGGTGGTGATGCCGATAAAATTGAATATGAGAAAATTGTCATCGTAGGCCAGGCTTAAATTCTGCGGGATGTTATACCATCCGGATAGCCCGTCGAATTTAACATTGTTGACCACTGCCCCGTTATTCAGGACCCTTCGTGATTCTTTGTTCTTCTCCAGAATGTTCCACGGAATCGGTTCATTGAACAGTTCAACACCCGTCAGTTGTATGTTCGGCGGGATCGTGTCCGTAATCATTTCACCCGGGTGAAAGGCCGTAAGCCGGTCGTTGGCCCCGATCCAGATAACGCCGTTGTTATCCTCACACATCGCATTAGCGTTACAGCCAATGCCAAAAAACCCGTCTTCATAACAGTATGTTGAAAATTGCTTGCCTTGACGGCCCTTTCTCTTAGCGGAATCATCGGACGAGGCACCGATCTGTTCCTTTGAAAGCTTGTTAAAGCCCCTGCGGGTTCCGATCCAGAGGTTCCCGCTTTTGTCTTCCATAAGCGACATTACACCATCTTCGCATAAGCCGTCTTTTTTAGTATAATAGGTGAAATATTTACCGTCAAATTTTGTCACACCTCCCCAGGAGTTCCCGATCCAGATATTTCCGTGCCGGTCTTCAAGTATGGAGATCACATCGTTGCTGGGCAGGCCCCCTGTTTCGTTGTAATGCGTAAAGGATCCCTGACCTGTGCCGGATTTTCCGGCAGGCCTGTATTTTGTCACGCCTTCATTCGTCGCGAACCAGATGTTCCCCCTTTTGTCCTGCATCATGCACCTGACGGTGCTGCCGCTCAGTCCCTCTTTTTTACCGTAATGGAAAAAATGCTTCCCGTCGTATTTTGTAACCCCTTTTTCCTGGGTTCCGAACCAGAGGTTTCCGGAGGCGTCCTGCAGCATGCTAATGACTGCAATACTGGTCAATCCTTCTTTTTCTGTATACCGGGTGAACCTGGTTCCGTCAAATTTTGCTATGCCGCCCATTGTCCCGAACCAGAGGTTGCCTTTTTTATCTTCGAGAAGACTTCTGACATCATTATTGATTAACCCTTCCTTTTTGGTGTAATATGTAAAGGATTTCCCGTCGTACTTTGATACACCCGCCCCCCACGTGCCAAACCAGAGGTTGCCTTTTTTGTCTTTTACAATGTTTTGTATACGGTTCCGGTTTGTACCCTCCTTGACAATAAAATGTTCAAAGGAATCCCCGCTATACCTTGCAACGCCTCCTGCCATCGTCCCCATCCAAATGATGCCTCCCTTACCCTCGAAAACACAGAGGATCTCATTTTTCGGCAATCCCTCCTTTTCGTCGTAGTGGGTAAAGAATTTCCCGTCATATTTGTAAATTCCGTCACCCCATGTCCCGAACCATATGTTGTTGTTTCGATCTTCAATAACCGAATTGACAGGATTATTGCTCAGCCCGTTTTTTCCTGTAAAATAAGTGAAGCACTTTCCGTCATATAACGACACGCCTGCATCCGTTCCGAACCAGATCTTTTCGGTCTTATCCTGTAAAATAGTTCTGATCCCGTTGCTGCATAAACCTTCTTTAACGGTAAAATTTGAAAAGGATCTTCCATTGTACCGGGAAACGCCGCCATCCGTTCCAAACCAGATGTTTCCGCCCCTGTCTTCGCAGATTGCAACAACATGGTTATCCGTTAAGCCTTCTTTTTTAGTATACCGGGTGAATGATGATCCGTCATATTTTGAAGCTCCTCCCTTTGTACCGAACCAGATGTAACCGTTCTTATCTTCCAGGATGGACGAAACAGTATCGCTGGACAGGCCTTCTTTCATTGAAAAATTGGTAAATGTTTTTCCGTCGTATTTTGTAACCCCGCCTCCTGCAGTCCCGATCCAGAGGTTATTGTTTTTATCAAGCAGGATGGAGAGGACATTATTGTTGCACAAGCCTTCGTCACTGGAATAATGAGTGAAGGAATATCCGTCGTATCTCGTGATGCCTCCTGATGTTCCGAGCCATATGTTGCCGAAATGGTCCTGTGTTATGCAGTAGATGTTATTGGTCTTTAATCCCTGGAATTTTCCGAAAGAGCTGAGGTTGTAAGGGCTGTTGGAGGAAATATGAGCCTCTTTTGCAATGACCACTTCGGGGATGCCCGCTGCAACACTGTTTTTGATTGCAGGAACCTTCCGGGGCATGGAGTACTTGCCTTTTCCGGGAACGCAGATCACCGGTGTCCCTGCTTTAACTGATTTAAGGACTCCGGCCGGGTGAATGTTTGTGTTAAGGAGTACTTTTTTCGGATGGCCAGCTTTTTTTACGACCGGTTTACCGGCCATTATCATCCCGGGTTTTGCAACGCTGTCGGCCGGCAGAACAAATCCTCTGGCTTTAATTATGCCTGGGGATAAACTGCCATTGGGAACCGGTTCCTGCCGACGGGTACAGGAAAATTCAATGAAGAGAAGAAGGAGTAATATATAACCCCGCATGACAAAGCCTTAATTCTTATGTAGACTGAATTAAAACAAAGATACGCACAACTTGGTAACTTTTCCAAATTATCGGGTTAAAATTTGAAATAATGTTATTTTAATTTTAGGGTGTGGGTTGATTTATTTTTTCTGCCCCGGTTCGACACGGGCCCTTACGCCGCTCATTACCTTGATCGGTGTTTCAGTGATCACCATGTTGTAGAGCCAGGCCGGTATGCTTCCGCCCGGATCGACAAAACCCTCCAGTACGGCGTGGACCGTGTTGGGGTTGATTTCTGTGAGGATCCATTTCTGCCAGTAATTCTTTATCCTGACAATGCCTTTCTTCTCCGGCACAGCAGCAGGCAACGGCTTTGCCAAAACGGTCTTTATTCCTTTCACCGTATCGTATGTAATGAACACTTCAACGCTCAGGTCCCGGTCGTCGAATGGCCATGGCACGTCATATACAAGGTAATATCTGGCATGTTTCCCGGGTTCCGCTTCCATCACGTTCAGATCCTTCACATTCTTGTCCCACCAGTTGAAATTCTTCACATTGCCGATAAACTTACCCAGATCCGCCATAGTGGCATGGTACGTGGTTTCGCCTTTGAAACATTTGAACGTAGAATTTTCAGCTGTACGGGTATAAATTTTAATCCCGTCCTTTTCCTTGATAAAATTCCATGACTGGGCGCGAATAGTAAGGCTGCTGATCATGAAAATCAGAAACAGGGCAAGGGTTGAATGTGATATCATCCGGCAATGTTTGACGGTAAATCCGGGATCAATGGTTGGTTTCATCATGTTTTTAGCGCGAAAGGTAAGAAAGCTGTCAAGTAAGCAAAGGTAAAGATACGGATATTTCTTTTTAAAGACAACTTCCCATTGAACCTGTTTTTCCATTCATTTTTTTCCTCTGTAATCATGACATGGAGTAATTCTTACGATGGATATGAAACTTTTCCGACGATTTAGTAATTTAGTGAAAATTCTCTGCTGACAATTTAACAAACGGGATATGAAAAAATGGACTTTCTTGCTTTTAATGGCACTCGGACTTTCCGGATGCACTTGTGATAAAGGGAAATTGCTTGATTTTCCGAATACAAGACAATCTTACGGATACAGTTGCGGACCCGGGGCCGTACAGGTGGTGATGGCTTATTACGGTGAAGACTTCCACGAATCTGAACTGATCGATATGCTCAAAACAGACACCAGTGAAGGAACCTATGTGAGGGACATCGTTAAATTTTTCCACTTTAACGGGTTTACAACCCGCCTGAAGCAGAAGATGACCCTCGATGAATTGCGCAGTTATATAGACAGGGGTATTCCGGTCATTACACTGATACAGGCGTGGGGGAGTAAAACTGATTTAAAAAATGGTTATAAGGATTGCTGGAACGATGGCCATTTTGTGGTGGTGATCGGGTATAACGATAAATTCATCCTGTTCAGTGACCCGTCATTGTACAATACAGGTTATATCCCGGTTTCGGAATTTATGAGCAGATGGCACGACCTGGATCAAAGTACGATTAAAACCTATCAGCTTGGGCTGGCCGTTTATGGAAGGAAACCTGTCTTCAAACATGACCAGTACGTCAGGATAGAGTAAAAAGAATTTTAATTATATTTTTTTATTTCCGTCGGATCACAGTGATTTTTTATATTAATTTTACCTTCTTAGTGCAAATCCTGAATACGTAAATTAAAACAAGGTCATTATGAAAAACAAGGTCATAAAAGGAGTATTGTTTTCCTGTGTGATGTCATTCATCATCGGTTGCAGTCCAAAGAAAGAAGAATCCCCGGCAACGGTGGTTGACACTCTCCAGATCAAAAAAGAAATTCAGGCCAAGGAAGATCAGTTTGCTGCAACCTATAATGCAAGGGAATTAAAAAATATTGGCTATTATGCCGACGACGCGACATCCTTTTCTCAAAACAGGGCTCCGTTAGTAGGCAAAACAGCAATTATTGAATCTTTAAAAGCCAATATAGGATCCTCCCCCAAATCCAATCAACTTTCATTTTCCACGATTGAGGTTTTTGTAACAGAGGGAGGCAACCAGGTGGTTGAAATCGGAGATTATAAAGTAATTGACTCTACCAAAACCACTGTTAATTCCGGACATTATATAAGCCTGTTTGTAAAAAGAGACGGTAAATATGTCTGCCTGAGAGACATGAGTACTTCTGACATGCCATAGAAATAAAATTATCGTCTGCCGCCGCCTCCCCTGGAGCCGCCACCTCCCCTGGAGCCGCCACCACCTCTGGAACCGCTGCTGCCTCCACCACTCGAACGGGATGATCCCATTGAAGATGATGATCTCGAAGGAGAAGATCCTGCTGACTGACGGTTAGATGGCTGTGTCGAGGGTGAAGCACCACCCGACTGACGGTTTGATGGCTGTGCTGAGGGTGAATTACCACCTGACTGACGGTTAGATGGCTGTGTCGAGGGTGAAGCACCACCCGACTGACGGTTTGCTGGTTGTGTTGAAGGTGAATTACCACCTTGCCGACCATTTGATGGTTGTGTTGAGGGTGATTTACCACCCGACTGTCGATTTGCTGGTTGTGTCGAAGGTGAATTACCCTTTGATGCATTGTTACGATTATAATTACCGTTGGCGTTATTATGGTTCACGGTATTGGAAGTGTTCCTGGTATTATTATAATTATTATAACTGTTATGATTAACAACAACAGTTGTATTTCCATGATAACCATAGGCGCCTCCATGATAATAGGCATGATTATGACAATAAATACCAACCGCCATTACCGTAAATGCTGCAAAATAGGGCGGGTAAAATCCATAATAATAAGGCGGAACATAGGGCACATACACAGGTGAATACACATATTGTACGATGGGTGTTTGTTCGACTACCACGACGGTAGTCGATGCCGGAACCGGTACTGGTACAGGCTCGGAACCGGTATACGCGGGATTGGGAGTAACTGCAGGGGTTGTGGTGGTTTTGGGTTCAACAATATAATCTTTGCCGTATAAAGCCTTGTCTCCGACAATCTGCATCGTGACTTTTTTATTTTTATCCTTTGATACTAATATGACAGCAACATCTTGTTTTTCTTTTTCATTGACATCAACCTGAAGGATAAATGTAAAATCCTCCCCGTTTTTCTTTGTCACGACCTTGATGAAATCAACTTTACCGTCTAAATTCAGATCCAGGTTATTGATTCCTGTTTTTTCTTCATTCAATGATTTTTCAAACTCCTCAATGGTCTTTGACTTTTGAAAAAGATCCAGTACGGCATAAAGATCCAGGTTATCTCCCGGCAGGCCAAGTAATGTCGTATCCTTTTGTGTCTGACTCCCTGTCTGGGAAAATGCAGGAAGGCTTAGCAAACTCGTTGCTAATACTACAAATGATAAGATAATGCTTTTCATGATATTATCCTGTTATAAGAAACAAATTCATGCTTAAAGTTATGAAAAAAACGAACCGTTACCGGGTTAAAATGATAACACAAATATACTAACATTATGTGTGAAAGGTGATGGGCAACATATAACTTTATACTTATGACATATGACGTATGACGTATGACAGATTACGGATTACGAATTACACAACCGCCAGCCCTCCTTCCGCTGTTTCCTTATAGATGTTCGGAAGATCCAGTCCTGTTTCTTTCATTGCTTTTATGACCCGGTCAAAACCGACGACGTGGTGTCCGTCGGTCATGAGGGCATAGGTGGCGGAATCAACGGCCCTGGAGGATGCCAGCGCATTCCGTTCGATGCAGGGGATTTGCACCAGCCCTTTCATCGGATCGCAGGTGAGGCCGAGAAAGTGTTCCATGGCAATGGATGCGGCATACTCCACCTGTCCTGGAGAACCCCCGAGTAGCTGCGCTGCCGCTGCTGCCGCCATCGAACAGGCGCTTCCCACTTCACCCTGGCAGCCCACTTCGGCACCTGAAATGGAAGCATTGGTCTTGATCAGGTTGCCGATCAGTCCGGCCGTTGCGAGGGCCCGGATCAGCTTTGTTTCCGAATAATCACTATCGGTCTTGAAGAGGTAGAGAACCGCAGGGATGACGCCGCAGGAACCGCATGTAGGGGCCGTCACAACGATTCCCCCGGAAGCATTTTCTTCCGAGACGGCGAGCGCATAGGCATACATCAGCGGACGCCTGTTAACAGGAGCCTGAAAAAATTTTGCACGCTGAAAAAATGACTCTGCTTTCCTCGGCAGTTTCAGCCCCCCGTGCAGGACACCTTCCGCATCAAGTCCTCTTTTAATGGCATCCTGCATGGTATTCCAGGCCGCTGTAAGAAAATCCCATATATCGCCGGATTCGCGGCTTTCTATGTATTCCCAGAAGGAACAGCCCTCCGATTCACAGAAATCCAGGATCTCCTTCATCGTTGTATGTTCGTAAACCTTTTCGCGGCTTTCGCGCTGACCGGTGTCGCTGATGTCGCCCCCACCGATGCTGTAAGTTGTCCATGTATCGGTAACCTCTCCGGCCGTGCCGATCGCTTCAAACATCATCCCGTTGGGATGCAGCGGCAGGAAAACCTCCGGTTCCCATTTTATCTCAACCTCGCGTGGGGCGAGGCTTGCCAGGATCGCCTGGTCTGTCAGATGGCCTTTCCCGGTTGCAGCGAGGCTGCCGTAAAGCGTGACCCTGAAAGAGGAACACTCCTTGTTCCGCTCCTTAAAAACAGTCGCAGCTTTTTTCGGTCCCATGGTATGGCTGCTCGAGGGGCCATTCCCGGTCTTGAAGATCTCCCGGATCGATTCCATATTCCCTTGTTATTATGCTTTACAAATATGGAAAAATTTTCACACCCCAGGGCGGAAAAAAATGACCCCTACCCAACCTTTCGGCATAAATCAGGAGTATATGTAAGTAGAAATCGAATGAAAGAACAATTGTAAAACAAGGAGGGCGAAATGAAAATCATAGAAGAATCAATGGAATGGGCACTTTTTATAACAGTTCCTGCTTTTATCATCGCTGTAGTTGTCATCTCCATCGTCTGATGACGCCGGGAGGGCAAACAAACAAAATAAACCGGATGAACTGAAATAAGTTTCAGACGACCCAACCTTCAGGCCTATGATCAGAGTATATACCAATGGATTATCGATAGCCAGAATCTCAATTAGTATTAACAATTAAAATTCACTGATATGAAAACCAAAATCATGATTGTAGCATTTGCTACCTTACTGCTGGGAATCACTTCCTGCAACAAAAAAGACCGTAACGACAACCAACCGGCACCGACTTCAGTCAGTGCATCGAAAACCTCAAAGATCAAAAAAGGGGAACCAATCAGTTTCAGTTTCTCTCAGGCGCCAGCAGGAAGCAATGTTTTGTGGACTGTTGCACCTGCCAGTGATGTTCAGATAAATCCTTCAGGTAATTCGGCATCCGTTCTTTTCAACAATGCCGGATCCTATACTGTGAATGCAAGCTATGGCTCCCTCAACGGGAGCGTGCAGATAGGCGTTATTGACAGTATTTACAACCCGGGTGGCGGCGGAACGCCCACCTACCAACCACTGACCGGCGACCAGATCTTCATTACGGTATCAAAAATGGACAGCATGGGCATTACCGGGTTAGGTTTCCGGTTCATCACCGCAAACAAATACAACTGTCTGAACCACTCCCTGTTGTTTGATAATAATTTCTCAGGGCAGGATCTCCAGGTTGTTTTTAATTGGGTATATATACCTTCAGAGGAATCCTGCACTGCCGGCGAAGACTATGCATCATCCGGAACTTCCTGGTTTCCGGTTGCAGAAGGCACGCATGGATTTGAGGTCGTTCTCGACGGAAATACCTATACCGGCTCGTTTGTGAAAAGCGGGTCAACCTTCACGTTCACATGGCCGTATACTTCCGGTGTTACGGTCACACCGCTTATTCTGTATTAAACTTGTTATCTTTGGGTTGACTAAAAATGCACAAAGGATTTTTAGTCAACCCTTTTTCACGTGAAAGACCTACACGACATAATCGAAGGCTGTAAAAGAAACGACAGGTCGAGCCAGGAAAAATTGTACCGTCAGTTTTATCCCGGTTTGTTTGCTTTGTGCAAAAAATTCTTCCACGACAACCATGATGCACTCACTTCACTGAACAACGGAATGCTCAATGTATTTAAAAACATCGGCAAGTACGATCCTGCAAAAGGTGAACTTTTTAACTGGGCCTATACAATCGTCCGGAATGCAGCCATCACACACCTGAACAACATGAAAATCGTTCAGCAAACCACTGAAATCACAGGGGAGATGGAGCAGTCGTTATTTTCCAGTCCTTTTAAAGAACTGGAATGGAATGACCTTTTCTCTTACCTTGACAAACTGCCTCCTGCCACGCGCGCCGTTTGTTCCCTTCATTACATCGAAGGATTTGCGGTACGGGAGATTTCTGAACAGCTCAGCCTGAGCGAGGGCACCATCAAATGGCACCTGAGTGAAAGCCGTAGCCGGCTGAAAACATTGTTTTTTAAAACTTCCATACACTGAAAATGAATGACGAAAATCTACATATAACCCCTGACCCTGAAAAAGGGTTCCCCGCACCGGAAATCCCTGCCGATGAGGCCTGGAATAATATGGCCGGGTTGCTCGATGTTGAGTTACCGGTATCACAGCCTGATCCCTCAGCATCGCCGAAACCCTCTAAACCGGGCAGCGGTGGAATATTGGGCGGCAGCAGCCATATCTGGAACATCATCCTGATCGTGGTGGGCGTTGCAGGCCTGCTGACATGGAGCATTCTGCACTTTACCAGTAAACCGCAAACAGCCATCAATAGAAACGATACAATAAATGTGATCAAAAAGATCGCAGTTACTGATTCCCTGAAGTCAGTCCATCAAAACAACCCATCCTCTCATGAAAAGACCAGTTCTTATGAAAAGATTGAATTCTCTGAAACAAAATTGAATTTACCGGCAAGACAGTCTGTCAGCAATAGCTTTGTTCAGTCAACCGCTTTTGCCCAATCTGCCGATATAACCAAAAAAGAAGAACATTCCGCTCCAAAAACTACTGCTGTTACGGATAATCCTTCAGCCGCTGTTCCGTCTCAACCCGGAACCGGCAAAACAGTCCCTATGGGTAAAATTATTAATGAGCAGACACCTGTAATCCCAGACACATTATGGAGTAAGGCTGCGAATTCCAAATCACAAAACGAACCACCGGCACCAAGATCTGTCCCTGATAAATCATCCGGTCAGCCGGTTTCGGATCTGAAATCTGATCTGACCCCGGCAACAGATGTGAAACCCGCTGATACAAAAGGGAACAGGAAAAAAGATAAATCAGGCAGTTCCCCCCGTCTGTCGGAAAACATGAACTGGCAAACCGGTTTACATGGCAATGCCGGGATGGTTGTTCAGAAGGGAAGAAATCCCAACCTGTTTTACGGCGGAATGGTTACGGCGGGTCTGTGGCACAAAAAGCTGAAAGCAGGGATTGAGACAGGGATCGGATGGCAAGCCTTTAATGATTATGGTTCTGTTTCGAACACGGTCAGGGTTTCAGATTCCATCGCGGGCGATTCATTACATACGGTAACATATACCAATTCAACCCGGACATCCGGACATAAATACCTTTATCAGTACCTTCAGGTTCCCCTTTTCATTTCAAAGCAGGTCGTGTCAAACCGCAAGTTTTCGCTCGATGTAAAAACAGGACCTGTCGTCGGTTTTATGATTTCTGAACGAACTGTATCCGATTACTCTTCTGACCCTGTAAGCGGGGAGGTCATGGATACCGTCTACAACGATTATGCACGGCTGAAAACAAGCTGGCAATGGCAGCTAATGGTGCAATTCCGGTGGAACCTGAATGAAAGAATTTCACTTGAAGTGAGTCCGTCAGGTACATATTACCTGAATAATCTGTACGAACGGGACAACCGGCCGGCCGGAACACCTTTCGGGATCAGCATCAATGCGGGACTGATTTATAAATTCAAATAGTGTTTTCAATTTGAGCATGACTCGTATATCGTGAACCGTGTAACGTGTACTGGTTTAAAAAACGATTATATTTACCGCAAATTCACCAAAATCTTACGCTATGCTGAACGCATTTCTCTGGGGATTGTTTGCAACATCCTCTCTGGCTGTGGGCGGAGCACTTGCCACACGGGTTACTTTAAGCAAAAAGGCCCTCGGGGTCATCATGGCCTTTGGAGCCGGGACGCTGATCTCGGCTGTTTCCTATGAGCTGATCGATGAAGCCATAAAACTTGGCAAGGGAACCGGGTTCACTGCTTACGGGCTGTTCGCAGGCGCTGCCGTATTCTTCTTCGCCGATAAGCTGATCGCTAAAATGGGTGCCGGCGACCACGGTTCCATCAATGCGCCTTCGGCCTCCCGCCTGATCATCCCTATGGTCCTCGCCATCATCCTCGATGGGATACCGGAATCGATTGTCATCGGGCTTGGACTCTTTGAAAAAGGGACCATCAGCATGGCGATGCTGGCGGCCGTTTTCATTTCCAACCTGCCGGAAGCCATTGCAGGGTCAACCGGGATGAAAGCCAGCGGATGGAGCCGGGCAAAGGTCCAGATTCTCTGGCTGGTCATTGCAGTGGTTTGTGCCCTTGCCACCCTGGCAGGTTACAGTCTCTTCAGTGGTGCATCCGACCAGTGGCTTGCATTTATCCAGGCTTTTGCAGGCGGTGCCATCCTGATGATGCTGGCCAATTCCATGATGCCTGAAGCCTTTGAACACGGCGGGAAACTGGCCGGTGTCTTTACCATCCTGGGGTTCGCTGTTTCAGTGGCGGTGGTGGTGCTGGAGAGGGGCTGATCATAAACCGGGTGTTCTGAACTCAATCAGATACCCGTATCCTTTCCAGATCGTTTCAAGGCGGATGTCGAGCATGGTTTTGGGAACCAGCCCGACAGGCGGAATGATCTCCGGCTGCTTTCCGGTAAATATCCCATAAAGTTTTCCGGCTTTTTCGGTTTCATCGGCGATGACGATTTTGGTCCCTGCCTTTGCCACGCGGATCATCTCCATGATGGCTTTCTCCTTATCCCTGAAGATATTGATCGCCCCAAGGTGAAATACCACATCAAAACTATGATCCCTGAAGGGAAGCTGCTCGGCATTGGCCAGGAAAAGCTCCGCCCTGATCCCGGATCGCCTGAGCTTCCGGGTACATTTGTCCAGCATGATCTGTTGGTTATCTATGCCGAAAAAGCTGCAGTTCCCGGTCCGTTCTGAAATGTAGGAAAGATTGTCGCCGGCGCCGATGCCAGTTTCGAGTACAAGTGCATTTTCGGGGATCTCCAGCCGGTCGATCACCTCATGCCGGGCGGATTCTGTTCCTCCGCAGGGGATGAACATCAGGTTGGTGAGCGTATCGTAGAAATTTGCATACTGCGCCCTCATGAAGTCCATCCTGCGGCCATAACTTATTAAATCCTTCTTCTTCAAAAACACAGGCGTCTCTCCCGCCACAGGATAGATGACACTGCATTTGCTACAGCACAGGTACTTTTCGAATCCGTTGATCCGGCATGCTGGTATCTGCTCGGACAGCCTGTTTTTACAATCGGGACAACAGACAAGTTCCAGGGAATTGTTTTTCATATCCGTGAGGTTTGTTTGATGGATGATGCCGGAAAAACGAAGATGAGATCAGGTAGGCAGCAAATGCCATCGGCAGGCCGAGGATAAACCCGCCGGCAAGAAGATCGGTGAACACAGTGGAATTATCAGTTATCAATGCCAGGCACGTTTTCACGGTAAGTTCCTGCGGCATGTAATAACCGGTTCCCGGGTGGAGGATGAACTTGCCGACCAGGTAGGAAAACCCGTAGAACAACGGCCCCGTCAATATGTTGATGTGAAACACCCCTATGACCGAAGCGACCTTATTCCATTTCAGCAGGTGTGTCAGCAGAATTGCGATGGGCACCTTCACCCCGATGAACGGGGTGGCTGCGAGGAAGATCCCGAGTGCATAGCCAAGGCATATCTTTTTCGGATCTGCCTTTATTGAGACCAGTTTTTTCCTGATCCCGAGAAGCTTTGCTTTGATGTTGACTTTAATGGCTTTCATTTTGAGCGATTGTTTCGGATCCCCGTTTATGAACATTTGAACGGAAAGCATCCATGGTTTTCAGAAGGTTGCTGTGAACGATCGGATCGGTGATCCAGCGCGGGAACTTGGGCGCCTGGTTAGTGAACATCCTGTACTCCACGCCTACCCTGTTATTCCCAAGGTCGGTGAATTTCCATGATCCTTCCATGTTCGGGATCCGGGTCACGTCCTCGAACTGTTTCAGGAATCCGGGATCGCCCGTCATGCGGATCACGGTTTTCCCGTCTGCTGCATCGGTTGAGACTTCATACCGGATGATGCAATCCTGGTTGTGAAGGGGCCATGGAAGATGAAACTGGACATACGAATACCAGTGTCCGGGATCAATGGTTTTCACCCGGTAATAGGTTTTGGTTCCTTTCATCCATTTTGTAAATGAAAGGTCGTCATGAAGGACGGAGATGACGCTGGCAACGGAGCCTTCGACGGTGAATTCACATCTGACCTGCCGTGCCGAACGGGTGCTCGTCACCGGTATCCATTTTTCCGAAATGCGGATACCCGATTCCTCTTTAACAACAGTGAACTCCCCCGGATTACTGTTTTCGTCTCCCAGCGTGAAAGAGGTTGTTGCCAGGAGAAGACCGATCAGGATGATGATTTTTGTTTTCATGGCTTTTTGTTTTTATGGTGTTCAGAAGCAAAACTACCGTGTATAAAGCCCTTGTCATAACTGATCTGTAAGGAGATCTGCCTGTGTAAGGCAAAATTTCCCACAAGTAAACCTCATCCGTAAATGATTTTATTAAAGTTGCAGAATTGCATTCCGGGATCAGCTGTTTCGGGAAAATCGTAACAGAAAGTCTCCGGCAAGGGGATAAAACCCTAAAGAAGAACTTCCCGGAGGCAATTCTTGTATAATGTACAAAGGGCAGAAAAAGGTTCATGAAAATATTCAACCTGCAAATCATTTGTCATGATGATTGGGATTTAATGCAAATCGTCCTGCCGGTCTTTGTAAAAAACCGCTTTTCATCCGCAAAGTCGCGGATGTCAGGCGGAAAGCCATTTTCCGGGACGATTTTGCCGGTGTATGTTTGCCTTACCAAACAAAAACCCCAGGCAATCATGAAAACAATTTGTCACACAGCAGTCATAACAGGAGCCACCAGCGGGATCGGGAAAGCATTTGCAACTGAATTTGCAAAGCAGGGGCTTGACCTGATCATCACAGGCCGCAGAGAAGAGGAGCTTTTAAAAGTGGCCGATGACCTTTCCTCCGGGTATAATGTCAGGATTGAGACCTTTATCGGGGATCTTGCAGATCCTGATAACCGGCTGGCTCTTTGCCGGATGATAAAGCAAGCGGGGATGATCGATGTCCTTATTAATAATGCAGGCTTCGGGTTCGATCGTACATTCCATGGCAGCAGCCTTGATGATATCCGTTCGATGATCAGCACGCACATCATGGCAACCACTGAAATTACTTATGCTGTCCTCCCGGGCATGATCAGCCGGCGAAAAGGCACCATAATCAATGTCTCGTCGCTCGCGGCTTTTCTCCCGGGGCTGACCAGGACCATGTATCTTTCCACAAAGTCGTTTATCCATTATTTTACCGAGTCCCTTTTTATGGAGGTGCGTTCTTTCGGGATCAGGGTTCAGAGCCTCTGTCCGGGGATGACCCATTCCGATTTTCACCGGTACATCGAGAATCCGGCACTGAACAGGAAATTTCATCTCGTGAAATTCATGACGCCCGAAAGCGTAGTTTCCGTTTCACTGAAGGAACTTGAAAAGGGATGGGTGCTGTGTATCCCGGGATCTGTCAATAAATTGTTTTACATACTTGCAAAATGCCTTCCTTCCAGGATACTGATGAAGATTGCAAAGTTCAGGAATGAGGAACCGGAAAAAAATGTTACCGGTTATTCCGTACCGGCTCTTGTATCATACCCTTATCCCCTGATGATTGCAAGCCAGGCCTCGTAGCGTTTCAGGTTACACGACATAAGACATAAGACATAAGACATAAGTAACAAGCCACGTATGACATATGACTTATGACGTATGATTTATGACATAAATATTTCCTAATTTTACCGTGAAAGATAAACTGACAAACAGCATCACTATGTCAACAACTGTGATCGGGGTGGACATTGGCGGGAGCCACATCACCTGCATAGGTGTGGATCCGGCAGATCATGCGGTAAGGACGGATCTGCAGATTCGCCAGGAGATCGACCGCCACGGGAGTGCGGAAAAGATCCTCCACGACTGGTCGGCGACCCTTGAGCAACTGATCCGGCAGATCGGCCGGGAAAATCTTGCCGGGATCGGTTTTGCCATGCCCGGCCCTTTTGATTACCCGCAGGGGATCGCGCTCTTCCAGGGGGTAAAGAAGTATGATAATCTTTTCGGGGTCAATGTGCGGGCTGAACTGAAGCAGCGGCTCGGGCTTGCACCGGAAATGCCGGTACGGTTCCTCAACGACGCTACCTGCTTTGCCGTTGGCGAAGCCTGGATCGGAAAGGGTGCCGGCCTGCAGAAAGTGGTCGCAGTCACCCTGGGTACCGGCTTCGGATCGGCCTTTATTACTGATGGTATACCGGTTGAAACCGGCCCCGATGTCCCGGAATTCGGCTGCGTTTACCACCTGTCCTACAGGGAAGGCATTGCCAATGATTATTTCAGCACTACCTGGTTCCATTCGAGATACAAAGAGGTGACCGGGAAGGATATTTCCGAAGTGAAGGAGATGGCTGCCGCTGCCTCTTCAGGGACTGATCCTGATGCAGCCGGCATCTTTGAGGAGTTCGGAGCAGCAATGGGAACCTTCATTGCGCCCTGGCTCCGGAGATTCGGGGCCGAATGCATGGTGATCGGGGGCAACATCGCCAACAGCTATGAGTTGTTCGAAGTGCCACTGAACAGGGCGCTGGCCGAAGGTCAGGCTCCGGTTCCGGTTTTTGCTACCGAACTGGGCGAACTGGCTGCCATTGCCGGCGCTGCGCGGCTTTGTGATGATTCTTTCTATTCACGGTTACCCTTTTTCTCCGGTAAATAATTCCTTCAGCCATCGAAACCCCTTTCAGAAAAAGCCGCCAACACCTGCTGCCGGTGGTCAAACCCACGGCTGAAGAAGGAAAATATGACATCTACCCGGTGTTTCCTCTGCAGGAAGGATTGATACCGGCAGGTTTTAATTCACTGGCGACGCGGCTGGCAAAGGAACGAATGGTTATTCTCGATGGCTACCAGGGCATTTTCTTTGATCTGATCCGGTCACAACTTGATGCCTGTTTCCGTGCTGCAGGGCTCCGCGTGGCATGGCACGACGCCGGCAAAGCACTGTTGCCTGCGGCGGAGACGGAGCGGCTTATCACTCCTTTCCTCGGCGGAGATGACCCACTTTTCGGCACCCGTACAAATCTTAAGCTTGCTGATTTTTTCGATCAGAATATTCTTAAAGAAATTCATCCTGATCCAGCGGCTGACCTTAACATCCTTTACGGAACCGGCGCTGCACTTGCAGGATGGAAGGGCTGCCTGGTCTATTTTGATCTTCCGAAAAACGAGATGCAGTACCGTGCGCGGGAAGGCGCCATCACAAACCTGGGCGCCGCAAAGCCCGGACCTGCCAAAGCGATGTATAAGCAATTCTATTTTGTGGACTGGGTAGTTTTGAACCGTCACAAAGAGGCCATCTATGATAGGGTGGATGTTCTTTGTGATGGTCAGCGCCCGGAGGAGGTCACCTGGTTGGAGGGAATTGACTTCAGGGCGGCGCTGACAGTGATGAGCCGGGGCGTCTTCAGGGTCAGGCCATGGTTTGAACCCGGCGCATGGGGCGGGAACTGGATAAAAGAACACATCCCCGGGCTTCCCGGTGATGTTCCCAATTATGCATGGTCGTTCGAGATGATCGTACCGGAAAACGGGATCATCCTGGAGAGCAGCCGGAAAATGCTGGAGGCCTCCTTCGACTGGCTGATGTACGGTCATTCAAAGGAGATCCTCGGGAATTGTCATCCGCGTTTTCAGACCGAATTTCCGATCCGGTTCGATTTCCTGGATACCTTCGGCGGTGGTAACCTCTCTGTGCAATGCCACCCGCGCGAAGATTATATCCGCAATCGTTTCGGAGAAAACTTTACTCAGCAGGAAGCTTACTACATCCTTGACACGAAAGAGGATGCCCTGGTGAACCTGGGCTTCAGGGATAATGTGGATCCGGATAAATTCCGGCAGGAACTTGAAAAAAGCGCAACGGAGAAAACCCCGGTCGACATCCCGGTCTTCATTCAGCAGCATCCCTCTCACCGGCACGATCTTTTCCTGATCCCCGACGGAACGGTGCATGGTTCCGGGATCAACAACCTCGTTCTCGAGATCAGCACCACACCTTACATCTTCACCTTTAAAATGTATGATTGGCTCCGGTTGGATCTCGACGGGAACCCGCGCGACCTGAACATCCGGCGGGCATTTGACAATCTTGATTTCAATATTAAAGGAGATCGTGTAAAAGAAGAATTTATTTCCAGGCCAACGCTGATCGCCGAAGGGAACGACTGGACACATTATCATCTGCCGACACATCCCCGGCATTATTACGATGTGTGGCGGTTCCACTTCCGTTCAGAAATCACTATTCCAACCGGAAACGATTGTCATGTTCTAAGCCTGGTAAAAGGGCGGCAGATCATCGTAAAAATTGAAAACTCACCTGCAATGACATTCAACTATGCAGAAACCTTTGTGGTTGCTGCGGCGGCAGGAAGTTATAAGGTTATTAATACCGATGAGGATGAAGCGATGCTGGTGGTGGCGTTTATGAAAAGTGTACGGTGAATCTACCGGCCAAGAACCTCCTTCAACGCTTCCCAGTGCCTTGGCGTCATGGCACCGTATATAAAGAGACAGATACCGTTGGCGCCGCCTTCGATGCTTTTCCTGACAGCCGATTGCATTTCCCGCGGTGTCAGTGAAGGAATGTATAAGCCGCTGTATAGCGGAACAGCTGTATCAAGAGATTTTACTCCTTCCGCAGTTTGAAGCCTGATCCAGTCAAGATTCCCATAATAGAAGTTTTGATACAACATCGGCATAACCTCATCCAGGGGCCATTTATCCCATTCCTGCCTTACCAGCTGGTTTGCGACCGATGGTCCGGGAAAAACGGCGGCAGAAAGTTTTTTACCGTGCTGGTGGCAGTAATCCGACAGTTTTTTTACCAGTGAGGTTACCTGGTCGTACCTGAATTGCCTCCAGTCACTATTGCTTTCGGGATGTTGCATGCTTAAGGGATCGGTGCCAGACTGCAAACGGAATTTTTCCCTGCAAACTTTACAGTAGCAATAGTCATAGGGAGCATATTCCTTATCCTGCACGATCCCGTATTTAGGCCAGAGCGCCTGCGGCAGGATGACATCGGGATAGCGGATATAATCGAGGTGGATTCCGTCAAGCCCCTTAATATCCAGGTATTGGTCAAGACTTGATTTAAGGTATTGAATGACCTCCGGATTTGACGGGCAAAGGAAACGGTAATAACCCACATAGGCAGGATCGGTGATCGAGGATTTACCATCACGATTGATCACAAACCAGTCGGGATGATTTTTGATCAGTTCAGGATCATTGTTCATCATGGCCACGAACCACTTTTCAATGATGATCCCGTTTTTATGTGCAGCGGGGATCATTCTTAAAAGCGTTGCAGAATCGGCTCCGGTAAGGACCCCGTACACTCCTTTTCTTTTTAACTCGGAAAAGACCGAATCCCATTTAGCAGCTTTCCATGCAGGATCTCCTCCCATCCAGAGCCAGATCCTGAACCCGGTTTTTTGCTTTTCATTTATAAACCGTGCAGGTTCAGGGCGGATGTTCTCATCTGAAAATTCCAGCCGGCCCCAGCGTTCGGGAATGTGCATCGAAACTTCACCCATGGGTGACCAGACCCAGTTTTGTTCAGGCAAAAATTTGCCGGTTTCTGGATCCGTTATTTTCTGATAAGATGAACCCCGGACTTTTGTTTTCCATTCAACCCTGGAAAAATTCACCCTCCACTGCACTCCTTCGGCCGGTTTGTTTTCCGGCTTCTTTCCCTGCATAAGTTCAGCAATTGGCAGGGCCATTTCAATTGTCCAGGAGGTGTCAGGCCTTGAAGGATCGTTCAGCGATCCGCTGATGTGAATGCCGGTTTTCAGTCCTTTCAGATCCCATGTGCTTACAGGTTTCCCGTGGTCTTTATAAGCCTTTGTAAGCAGAAGGTCCCAGATCGTTCCGAGTGCATTGACCTCGATCTCATAATAGTTCCGGCCGTTTCCGTCCGGATCAAGAAAAAGCTCGAAATCATTGTCATGGAAGATGACCTGGTCCTTTTCATGAATGGTTGCCCATATGTCAGGTTCCTGAAGTTCAGCAGCAAGATAGATGTAAGTATCATCCCAGAGCAGTTTGATCCTGGTCCGGAAAGAAGGCTTAAGATCAGGATTGCCGGTGATATCGATAAAGTCGTCCGACCATTCTGCCCGGGACCAGTCGGGTTCGTTCAAATTACCATCAGGCACAATATGATCAGTTGTCCGGTAACAGGTATAGTGCTTCTGCTCCTGTGCCACAGCTGGCAAGGAAAAAATAAGACAAAAGAGGAACAGGGCAGGCAAATACTTTATCATGGAACAAATATCCGGTGTTTCCTGATAAGTAAGATTAAATATTTTGGATTCGAGTCGGGGCAAGGTTCATCATAACGCCACATACTCATTAGTCAGTATAATTAAGACCGGGAAGATACCCAACAGGAAGGGATCTTTAAGTTATTGCTACCTTTATCGCACATTTAAACAAAGGTTATGAGATCATCTTTACGATGTTTGCTGCTTGCCATCGTCATCGGCATCCCCGTAATTCTACCTGCCCAGGAGAAATCCCCTCCCATTGACATCGGGAAGGAAAGCATGTATTTCCCTCACCATTACCGGACGTACAAACTGCAGACAGGTCTTGGTTTTTACATGACCAAACTGCCTTACGACTGGGTGGAGAATGCGCTTGAAGCTCCCCTGGTCGATCTTCAGCTGACCTTCGGACTTCCGGCCGGGTTTTCACTGGCAGGGAGCCTGAACACGATCGTGGTGTCAAACCAGGTGACCCTGGGCGCCCGATGGAATTACATCCATAAGAATTTCTCATTCAACCTGGGCTATGACCTTGGTTATGCCCTGGGAACAATGAACATCGGCGGTTTTAAAAACACCGGTATGATGATCTCCCATTATCCGAATTTTTCTGTCGGTTTCAAGACCAGGACCCTGGCCTTTACTTTCAAGGGAGAGGCCGTGGTCATTGGCTGGGGACAGATGAAAACAGGCGAGAATCTCATGGTCAAACCCAGTAATGTATTCGACGGCGTCACCGGTGCGGTTTATATGGAACAACGCATCTTCAGAAAAAAAATACTCATCATAGGTTTCAAGGAGAACTACCTGAAATATTACTGGCCTGCGTGGATGATCTTTCCGACCTTCGACCGCTATTATTATATTCCTGAACTTCATTTAATTTGGGTCTTATGAGAAGCATTATTATATCCATACTGGGGATGGCACTGCTGATGGCAGGCTGCAACAAGTCAAAGGAGGTTACGTTGCCCTCGGCAGGCCCGAATTCGATCCTGAAAGAGACATATCCATTACCCGATGCTTCGCGCAAGGTGATGGACGGCATTTATACCGTGAGTGCAGGAAATGATCTTTTCGGCGACCAGGTCGTGATCAAATGGTCGCGTAAAAAGATGTCGGTATTCTGCTCTGACGGGCATTATTTCGTTCTCGATGTAGGGCAGCTTGATTCGGTCATCATGATGGAGGGTTACTGGAGGTATTGCTATAATGACAATACCGGGCTGGTTACTGCGTATATAGGCAGGGATGAAGGCGGCACCGATATCATGAATGCAAATCCGCATCCGCAGAACCTGATCATCAGGGGCGGTTACGGAACTTCGGGAAATGAGATCAACCAGGCGCTTCAGTTCAACTACCTGCGGCCGATCTCCCCTGCCCTTCTGAGTAAACATTATTCCATCCTCGCCCATCGTTCGGGGGGGAGGACTTCGGATCATCTTCCTGTATCGGAAAACAGCATCGAAATGATCAATTTCACGGAAGGATTGGGTTCCAACGGGATTGAAATTGATGTACAGTTGACCAAAGACGGGATCCCGGTACTTTACCACGATGCCGATCTTAACATACGTCTGACGCAGAAAGGGCCTATATCAGGACCTATCAAGGATTTTACCTGGATCCAGTTGTATTACCTTGTCCGCCTCATCCATGGTGAACATATGCCAAAACTCGAAGATGCCCTGAAATTTGTTGTCGACAGCACGCAGCTCACTGATGTTTATCTCGATATGAAGGAGAAAGTACCGACCATGTCGGCTGTTGTCCCGATACAGAAGGAAATGATTCAAAGGGCCAAAGACCAGGGACGGGACCTGCATATCTATATTGGCATACCATCAACGGATGGGATGAACGATTTTATGAACCAGCCGGATTATAAAAACATTCCTTCACTTTGTGAATTGTCCACGGATGATGTGCAAACGCTCAATTCCATGGTCTGGGCTCCGCGCTGGACACAGGGTACGCAGAATGAACTTGTTGACCAGATGCACAGCCAGGGAAGGATCGTATGGACATGGACGCTTGATGATGTGGATTGGATCCGGACCTTCATTAACGACGGTCATTTTGACGGGATCCTTACCAATTATCCTTTTATTGTTGGTTATTATCATTATACACGGGAGAATTAAGCTATGCAAAGATCTGTCATCATAATCCTGTTATGCCTGTTTGCCGGCTGGACTGCTTCGTCACAGACCAACGACAGCATTCCCAAAACCCGCAGTCATTATACTCTCGCGGTTGGTGCTGGATGGTCTCATTATTTTTCCAATATGGATCTTGTCCCGGCAAGGAATGTTCAGAAAGACTTTGTCGGCTTATCTTTCCGGTTCATGTGGGAACCCGAGTACAGGCTCAGTCTTGGGCTGGAAACCGGATTTTACCGCATTTTCAAGGTTGATTCCGTCCTTTCGCCTGAATATGACATGCACGCCCGGATGAATATGGTTCCCTTGCTTCTCGTGATCAGGATGAGAATTGTCGATAATTTTTACCTCTCCGTGGCGCCGGGGATTGTTCTTCAGTACTCGCAGATCACGGGAATCGGTGATAAAATAACCAGCCATCAGATTTCATTTGCCAACTTTGAAGCCTGTGCTTCTTATCTCTATCCGCTGAGCAAATATTTTGAAGTCGGGGGAGAGGCAAGATTCTTTTATGTGGGCAAGACCAACGATTATCTTATGTCGCTGAATG
This sequence comes from Bacteroidota bacterium, assembly GCA_026391805.1. Classification (GTDB taxonomy): domain Bacteria; phylum Bacteroidota; class Bacteroidia; order Bacteroidales; family FEN-979; genus FEN-979. The sequence goes on from JAPLDJ010000025.1 coordinate 76,290, forward strand.
CGGTGTTTGCAGTAAAGTTATGATATCCAACCGGGGCTGAGTTTTTTTCAGCCTAATTCTTTATGTAATGCGTATAACCCAGGACTACTCCGAAGGTTTGTGAAAAGACCGTCGAATGAAGTCCTGCGGAAGAGAACGGGTTGATGATCGCATAGGGATCAGTGGAAATCCTCGGGCTGAATGTATAGTTGAAACCAAGGGTGATGGATTGTTTTTTTGTATGGTAGGATAACCCGGTTGAAACATTGTAAAGATCCCACTCTCCTGCACTGTGGAGAAGAATATCGGCGCCTTCGGCTTTCTCAAAGCTTGTAAAATCAGTCCTCCCTCCTACCATGAGGGTGAAACTTTTTGAAAGATCCTGGCTGACCCCGACCGCGACATTCAGTACCGGCTTTGCCTGGTTGTTGACATTCAGGTAACCTTTCAGGTATTCCTGAGCGTCAGCGCTGTCCTTTATCCATGGAGGATAGACCAGCGGGTCAGCTTCTGTTTGCATCAGCGAATAGGATTTGATGCCGGTGAAATATTCCAATGTCAGCGCCAGTCTTGTTGATGCTGTGTGGTATTCCACACCTGCCGCAATGGAGAAAGGGTGTTTGTAAACCGTTTTAATGGAGCTTTTCCGGTCGAGGACCATGAAGCTGAAGGCCGTATCTCCTGGCCGGTCCGTCGCGGAATAGATGGATACCTCACGCTGTATGCTGCCGCTTCCATAAAACCAGATGCCGGGGGATGTCATCGTGATCCCGACGCGCCACCGTTTTGACTCAAAAGCCCATCCAAGCTTGATGATCATGACAAACGTCCCGTATTTGATATTTTCATCAATGTTCAGTGTCGAAAACCTTGCGGTCGAATCAACATAACGGATTTCACGGATGTAATTGGACAATGAATAGGTCTGCCCGCGGTAACTTCCGAAGAGGGAGAGGCCGAGTCCGTGCTTTTCATTGACCTGGTAGCTGGCGCTCGCGCCGAACCATTGTTCATTCAGCTGGTTGGCGTAATCAAATGCACCGATGAATTCCGAATTCGGATCAGGATTGTGGGCCAGGTCACGATTGGTGAAACGGGTGTTCATCAGGACGTTGTTGTAGTTTCTTGTCAGGATGGCGTATCCCAGCCTCAGGCGGGGAACGTGGAAGATATTGATCAGCCCGGATACGATCTGGGGATAGATGCTCATCTGGGAGGAATTGAGGTTGACGTTGTCGCCCGCCCCGTTTTTGATCAGGATCCGGTCGAGCCGGTAGAGGTTTGCATCCACCGACAGGTTTGGATTGTCGATGAAAGCCTGTGCTCCGGGGTTGTAAAAGATGGCGCTGTTGTCGCGCACGCCGGCTACGACCGCACCACCCATGGAACTGCTAACAGCACCGAATTGTTGCGACCAGTAGTGATCGTCCTGGCTGACCGCAGTCCCGGCGAGAGTCAGCACCAGGGAAATAATGATTAGGATCCTTTTCATCAGAAAGAAATTTTTAAAGCACCAAATTCCGAATAAAAATAAAAAGAAAATTTAAATGAAACAGGAGGTGCAAATTATCAAAAGAAACTCTTCCCGGACTTTCGTCCAGGGCAATTGATTCCCGGGGGAAATCAATTCTCACTAATGAAACATTGCGTAGTAGACCAGCGGGATCGCGATAAGGCTTACGATGATGTTCAGAAAAACCAGTTCGGATGCCTTTTCCCCGTCGCAGTCGTACTGGGTGGCAAAGACGGTTCCAAGGATGGCTGAAGGCATTGCGCAGATCAGGACCAGCACTTGCGTGTCTGTTTTATTCACGTTCATCCAGGCCGACATTCGTTCTGCAAGGAACGGCTGGATAAATATCTGGATCGCTGTGGAAACCAGGAAGAGGGGCAGCAGCTTTAACGGTGCACTGAATTTCAGCTGCAACCCGAGTACGATGCAGGCCATGATGGTCAGTGTTCCCTGGATCATTCTCAGCGCTTCCCAGATGGGGCCCATGAATGGATTCTGGACCACCGTCTGGAAACGGGAAAACAGGAGGCCGGCAACCAGGGCAATAAAGATCGGGGACCTGAGGTAATCTTTCACGATCGGCCACAGGGATCGTAACCCGATGGTGCTGCTTCCGTAATAGGAGGCGATGATCGGGCACAAGGTAAAGATCGGAATTCCAACCCCCAGTTCACTGATCAGGATGGCGTCGGTAAGGGCCTGGGGATTGCCCGGGAAGGCAAACTGGATCAGCGGATAGCCGATCAAACTTGAGGATCCGAAGGTGGAGGTGATGATCAGCATGCCGAGCGTTTCCCGTTTCAGCCGGATTATTTTTCCAATGATCCAGGTCAGGATCATGCTCAGGATGCCGGTAGCCACCATGATCAGTACCGGAACAAGCTGATGACGATGGATGGGATTTGTTGAAAGCTGAAGCACGATGACCGACGGAAGCACGACTTTGATCAGCAGTTGCGAGAAGGACCGGATATTGTCAACCGAAATGATTTTTCTGTTCTTCAGAACGATGATCAGCACCACGACCAGCGCAAAGGCAAAAATGGTTTCAGTGACCTGGAGTGACGACTGGATCATAAATGGTGAGGTTTTTTTCGTTTTTACGGAAGAGCGTAATTCAACCTGGCACTTGCAAAAATAATTTTTTATTCAACGTCTGTTTCATACGGAAAAGAAATAAAGCTCCCCGCGGCAAGCAGAGGGGAATCTTAGTAGTTTAATATATTTCTATTCGCCGGAAGCGACGGGGAATTAACCCATGCACCTCAACCCCCGTCCCCTTCTCCTGAAGGAGAAGGGGTGCAGGGGATGAGGCTGATTAAAAGGTACCATGAGTGGTATCATGTCGATACCATGGATTTAGTTAAAGATCCGTTAAATTTTTCCGTTCCTCTTTTCCGGAAAAATAAAAAAAAATAAATTTGTGCCCGTTTTTCTAAATCAAAACATTTATGGAAGTAAGTGTCGAAAACATCACCAAAACCTATGGCTTTCAGAAAGCCGTCGACGGTATTTCATTCAAGGTGAAAGCCGGAGAGATCGTCGGTTTCCTGGGTCCCAACGGCGCAGGAAAGACCACCACGATGAAGATCATCACCTGTTTCATGCCTCCGAATGAAGGGGACGTGAAGGTCGGAGGGATCTCTGTTCTGTCCGATCCCGAGGAGGTAAAAAAACACATCGGGTACCTTCCCGAAACCAACCCGCTCTACAAGGAGATGCCGGTGATCGATTACCTCCGGTTCGTGGCGGAAATACAGGGTGTTCAGAAGGAGAAGATCCGGGAACGGATTGTTGAAATGATCCAGGTCTGCGGACTTAAAAGCGAGAAATACAAAAAGATCGGCGAGCTTTCGAAGGGCTACCAGCAAAGGGTCGGCCTTGCACAGGCCATGATCCATGACCCGGATGTACTGATCCTCGACGAACCGACCTCCGGGCTGGATCCTAACCAGATTGTCGAGATCAGGGAGCTGATAAAAAAGATCGGCCGCGAAAAAACAGTGATCCTTTCATCCCATATCCTTGCAGAGGTGGAAGCCACCTGCGACCGGATCCTGATCGTAAATGAGGGGAAACTGGTCGCCGACGGAACGGCGAACACCCTCCGAAAACAGGCGCAGGCCAAGGAGATCGTGAAAGTCACCATCGAGGACGGCGACCGGAACCAGATCTTCCAGGCCCTGCAGAAGCTGGAAACCGTCGAACTGGTCGATCTCCTCCCCCAGTATACACAGTCATACGAGGTCCAGAGCAAACCGGATGCTTCCTCCCGGCGGGCCATTTTCAAGCTCTGCACCGAAAAAGGCTGGACCCTGACTGAAATGACGCCGGTTGAGCGGAAACTCGAAGAGGTGTTCAGGGATCTTACGATAACGAATTAAGGTTGAATTTCTTTATTCCAACATACTATGAAAAAAATCTGGATCATAACAAAACGGGAACTCAGGTCTTTCTTTGATTCCCTCATGGCCTACATCATGATCGTTCTCTTTCTCGGGTTCAGCGGTTTCTTTACCTGGATCTCCGGCAGCGATATCTTCCTGGTGAACCAGGCAAGCCTTCAGACATTTTTCGGGATCGCTTACTGGACCCTTTTCTTCTTCATCCCGGCCATCACCATGGGTTTGCTGGCGGACGAACGGAAATCGGGTACACTGGAACTGCTGGTTACGAAACCTGTCAGCAGTTGGCAGATCATCATCGGTAAATTCCTTGCTGCTTTCCTGCTGATCTGCATCTCACTTGCGCTGACCTTCCCCTATTACATCACCGTTGCCAACATCGGCAAGATCGATCACGGTGCCGTCTGGATGGGCTATCTCGGGCTTCTGTTCATGAGCGCTTCCTACATCAGCATCGGCCTTTTTGCAAGCAGCATCACCAGCAACCAGATCGTCTCCTTCCTGATCGCCCTGTTCATCGGGATCTTCTTCCACCTGATCTTCGGGATCGCCAGCAGCGGATCGGCCGGATGGTTTGCCGGAATACTCAACTACCTGAGCATTTCCACCCATTTTGAGAGCATGGCGCGCGGGGTTATTGATTCAAAGGATCTATTTTATTTCCTTTCCATCATTTTCTTTGGGTTGATCGGTACGGAACTTTCATTATCAAAAAGGAACCTCTCAAATTAATCATCATCGATCGGAGTTTTTAATATTCAAACGGTATGAAATGCCCATATAAAAACTCATCACACAAAACCTGAATGTTAATAAGGGCATTCCCTGCCCGCGGCAGGCGGGCATGTGACCGTTAAAATCAAAATTATTACCACATGAAAAATAAAAAATCGATTCTCACATATTTACTCCTTGTTGCAGGGATCATTGTTTTTATCAACATCATGTCGGACAGTTTTTTCCTGCGGCTTGATTTTACGGCGGATAAAAGATATACGCTCAGCCAGCCCACAAAGGAGATCCTGCATTCACTGAAACAGGTGGTGACAGTTACAGCCTATTTCAGCGAGGAGATCCCGCCCGATTTCCTGAAGGTGCGCAGGGATTTCAAGGAACTTCTGATCGAGTACAACAACCGCTCGAACGGCAAGGTCATGTTTGAATTCATCAATCCGAACAAGGATAACGAAACGGAACAGAAGGCCCTGACAGAGGGCGTCAACCCGGTGATGATCAACATGCGTGACAAGGACCAGGTGAAGCAGCAGAAAGCCTATATGGGCGCCGTACTGCATTTCGGCGACAAGAAGGAGGTGATCCCGTTTATTCAGCCGGGCGCCGCGATGGAATACAGCCTGTCGACCAGCATAAAGAAGATGACCGCTGAAAACAAACCGAAGCTTGCGCTGCTGACCGGCCATGGCGAAGCAACAATGAATTCGATGGGTCAGGTGATGCAATCGCTGTCGGTTCTGTATGATGTGGAACCGGTCGACCTGAGGGATGCTGCAATAAACCTGGATAAGTATAAGACCATGGTCATTGTGAACCCGAAGGACACGTTCCCGGAAGATCAGCTGAATAAACTTGATCAGTACCTTGCCGCCGGGAAAAATATCTTCATCGCCATGAACCGTGTCGATGGAGATTTCAGGACGCTGACCGGCGCGGTGGTGGGCACCGGTCTGGAGGCATGGCTGGAGAAAAAAGGCGTTCGCGTCAATCCGAATTTCGTTGTTGATCAGAACTGCGGAAGCGTTACCGTGAACCAGCAGCAGGGGTTTATGAACTTCCAGACTGCCGTGCGTTTTCCGTACCTGCCGCTGATTACAAAATTCTCAACGGAACCAGCAACCAAAGGACTGTCAGCCCTTCTGCTCCAATTTCCGAGTTCCATTGATTTTCTTTCAACCAACAGGGATGTTTCATTCACAGCGCTTGCATCGACTTCGGACCAGGCCGGGACGGAAAACCCGCCGCTTCGTTTCGACGTCAACCGGAACTGGCAGCCGCAGGATTTTCCCTTATCGAACCTGACTGTTGCGGGGGTTTTATCCGGAAAGATCGTTGGGACTGCCACGTCGAAGATCATTGTGGTGTCCGATGGCGATTTCCCCATCAACGGTGAAGGGAACGAAGCCCGGCAGCTCCAGCCCGACAACCTGAACTTCATGGTCAACGGTATCGACTGGCTTTCCGATGACACCGGCCTGATTGATCTCCGCTCGAAAGAGGTCAATTCAAGGCCGCTCGATCAGATGGAAGATGGCAAAAAAGCCTTGTTGAAATACCTGAACTTCCTCCTCCCCCTTCTGCTGATCCTTGGTTATGGTTTGTTCCGCTGGCAGTACCGGCGGAATCTCCGGATGAAGAGGATGAACGAGAATTACATCTGATGGCGAATCGAAAAAACATCAGCCAAAGCAGGGAAAGAAGAAAATATTTCAGCCGGGATTGAGAAAACCGGGCTCATTTGTTGCATAATATCCCATTATCCTGAATCCGATAGCGGAATTTGCGGTTATATAAAGCCGGGTTCCGCTTTTCCTTTCTTTTTTGTATTTAATCCTGATTCAAGGAAAAGCGTTGTATGATCCCGTTTCTCTCACGGGTCTTTCCGGGCTAATTTTGTTTTCTATTTAAAAATCCTGCATCATGAAAACATCAGCCAAAAACCAAACCAGGTGCATTCTTCCTCTCTTAATCATTGTTTTGTTCTGCCACGGGACCCTGTTCCCCCAGCAGGTTATTAAATTCAAGTCCGGGAAGGTGTATGAAGTCAAACTGATCTCGCAGCATGCCGATTCCATCAAATATGAAATGACTTCAGCTCCCGGAATCATTTTCACCACATCCATGGACCAGGTGGAGAAAATCTGGAACCAGAAGGCAAAATCCACACCGGCAGAAAACCAGGTGAACCGCGAATACCTTACCAAAAAGATCAGTCATTATAATAGCCTTATTGTTGTCGGAACCGTACTTGGTGTCGTGGGAGTGTCAACCTGCCTCATCGGAACAACCATTAAGACGAAATCTAATAACAGTGATGATTTCCTGAGTTCCCTTGAAGAAACAAACAATAAAGCATTAAAAACGGCTATCATTGTCACAGGGGGATTGATAAGTGTGGCAGGGTTAACACTGACGATCATCGGTGCAACAAAAAGTTCTGAATACAAGGATAAGCTGAAAGGACTTTCCGTGGATGTAAAGACAACTTCGTCGATGGCTGGCATTTCCATCAGGTACAGATTTTAATTGCCGGGGAAATTATTTTCTAACAATGAATAAAAATAAGATGGACGATATGGAAACAAAGATCTTAAAAGGAGAAGCTGTAAGGGACAGGATCTTCGCAGAAGTAAAAAATGAGCTTTCACGGCTTTTACAGAAATACCAGAGGGTTCCCGGAATCGTATTCATCGGTTTTGCCGGTGTTCCGTTGGGGAAATACAATATGCCGCTGCATGTGGGCACAGCACAGCAACTGGGCTTCAAAGTATACCAGGAACTCCTGCCGGAGGATGTGACGGTACGGCAATTATCCGCAGTAATTGAACATTATAACCATGACCAGGAGGTCGATGCGATTGTATTGCTCCAGCCACTGCCCGGTCATCTTAATCCCCTTGAAATGGCCGGGAAGATCTATCCCCGGAAGGAAGTTGAAGGGTTCCACCCTGTCAACCTGGCCGGTACGCTGATGCCCGACAGTCACCTGAACCGTTACCCGATGTGCCTCCCTGCTGCACTGGAAGAAATTTTCAGGGAAAACGGGATCCGCAGACACAAGGACCAGGAATGGGTCTTCCTGCTGGATGATGAGTTCATTTCGAACCCGCTGACCTATATGATCGTCAAGGCAGCGGCTTCCAGGGCCGTGCCAAAGGATTGTCCCGTATCGTTTATCAACAAGAACTCCGCTAAAGTTGCAGAATATTGCCACAGGGCCGACTTTCTTGTGGTGGTCTCAAAATTCCCGGAATATGTCGATCCCGAATGGCTGAAGCCCGGCGTCTGCATCATCGATATTTACTCCAACCTGGTAAAGGAGGTTCCGTCAAAAGCCGATCCTTCCCGGCTGGTCCCCGTGATCCGCGGCGGTGTTTGCGTTGAATCGGTTAAGAACATTGCAGGATCCATCCTTCCGGTTCCGGGGGGACTGATGACAGTCGTTCTCGGCATTTTGTTCCGTAACACATTGCAGTCGTTTAGGATCTGCCAGGCTGAAAATACCGCTCAGAGAAAACTCATCCTTGTCTGAATATCATCCTTTATTTATTCATTCACCTGAACCCCTCCGGGGGTTCTTTTTTTTGCGCAGGTTATCACTTAAAAAAAGCTCCTGATCGATTAATTATTAATCGTAATAGCCTTCACATAAGCCGCCTCCTTGATGAAATAGAAGGACTTCGAATTGAAGGTCTGAATGCTGTAAGTCCATGGACAAACTTCAAGGTATCCTGCACCTGTTGCGAGATCTGCAACATCAGACTGAGAGAAAATACAAGGAACTGCATTTCCTGGCAATCGTTTCATTACAGATTTGCCGTTGCCGGAACTGATCAATACTACATAAACCGAATCTGCATTGTTGGTAAACCCACCTAATACTACGGCCAGTCCTGCCATTTTCGAAAAGGCACCCGGCAGATTATTGAAATTAGTGAATTCCGGAAATGTCCGGGTATCAGTATAATTGAATGACGGGACATTGGCTGATCCTGAAACAGACCATATGGACTGATCATATGTTACCGGGTTGGCAAGGTCAGTATATAAATACGCATTGTTTGACTGTTTTACCAATGCTTTGGTATTGAATGTGACCGAACCGCCATCCAGGAAGGTTGTTGCACCTAATGTTGTTGGAAAAGCCGCCGTTGGAGTATTCATCTGATAAGGAACCGCTACGCCTCCAACTGTCTGACTTGTTACCGTCATTAATGAAACCAGTACTCCATTCGCATCGCTGAAATTATAGCTGACTGTTGGAACGCTACTGGTGGGTGTTGTCTCCGGGGTTGTGGTTGAACTTTTTGTACAACCGGATATGATTACGGATAAAAATCCGATGGCCATAACCGGGATTAAAATATGCTTTTTCATAATAATTGTTTTTAAGGTTTATGTTACAAAGATACGTTTATTTAGACCATTTCTAACTTAATTTCATGATAAATCTCTGTTTTCCTGAATTCTTTTTGACAGCGGGGGACTTTATCATGGGCATGAACCCCGGTGCCAGCCTCATGAATGAAACCCGGAAAATATTTCCACATCCCTGATCAGAACCCGGAAAAATTCAGTATATTTGAAAGAACTACTTTTCGGATTTTCTGACAATAAAATTTATGGAGGAATTTGATATGAGAAGAATCAATTCTTTTGCCGTGCTGGTTTTTTTCGTTATCCTGGGAATCGGCGTTGGACTGGCTTTTATAACTGCCTACCTTTCGGCTGACAACGCCCAGGGTACATGGGTTGGCGCCATTTTCTTTGTACTTGCAGTTATTGTTTCCAGCGCTACCAAGGTGGCGGATCAATGGGAAAGAGCTGTGATCTTACGATTGGGTCATTTCTATGCCCTTAAGGGGCCGGGGCTTTTTTTCATCATTCCCGTCATTGATGCAATCCCCTACTGGATCGACATCCGGGTGATCACGACGACGTTCAGGACAGAGAAAACCCTGACCAAGGACACGGTGCCGGTCGACGTTGATGCGGTCCTGTTCTGGAAAGTGATCGACCCAAAAAAAGCGGCACTGGATGTGGCCGATTACAGAAGTGCGATCAGCTGGGCTGCCCAGACGGCACTTCGCGATGTGATCGGGAAAACGATGCTTTCGGATATGCTCGAAGGAAGGGAAAAGATCAGCAGCGAGCTTCAGCGGATCATCGATGAACGTACCGAGCCCTGGGGCGTGAATGTTATTTCCGTAGAGGTCAAAGATGTATTAATCCCGTCAGCCCTGGAAGATGCCATGTCGATGCAGGCCCAGGCAGAACGCGAACGTCAGGCAAGGGTGATCCTGGGTGATTCTGAACGCCAGGTAGCGGAAAAGTTTGCCGAAGCTGCAAAAACCTATACCAACGATCCTACCGCACTTCACCTGCGGGCCATGAACATGCTCTACGAAGGACTGAAACAGAATTCCACCATCGTCATCGTGCCCAGTTCTGCCGTAGATTCGATGCAGCTGGGCGGGCTTGCCGGCATAACTGCATTGACCATGGAGTTGCAGAAAGAAAAAGAGAAAAACAAGGAAAAGGAATTATGAATTAGAAAATTTGAATTTTGAATTATGAATTGCCGGGAAGAACCTGCTTAATGGACGGGATTTTTCCGACGATTCTATTTAATGACCCACTTCATAATTTTTATTTAGACCATTTCTTTATTACCTTTGCCGGAAATATACCGGAATGAAGAAGAAAAAGAAGGACAGGGTAACAATTTTACTTGTCGCTATCCTCGTTACGTATTTATTGATGCTGACCTTGATCACCCATGCTGAGTCCTTGTCCTATGCGGCAAAACTGAGGAATGAATATAAAAAGACAGGGAACGACAGCATTAAAATAGAACGGCTGTTCGACCTGGCCTTCTTTTACTACGATGATCTGAGTGACGACCCGGCCGCTGATAGTATCAGCCAGGCTGCAATCGGCATCGCAGAAGCAGATCAGCGGCCCGGGCTGCTCCTGCTGGCCTATAACAGGTACACGGAATCCAATAACCTGAACAGGAATTATCAGAAAGCGCTTGGCTATGCATTAAAGGCAGAACAGCTCTCATCCCTCAGCAACAATCCCGCGGTAGTCTTCCGAAGTTATAAGAACCTGGCTGCTGTTTATCTTGCAGGATATGAATATGACAAGGCGCTTGAATACAGTTACAAATCACTCTCCATTTCCGCCTCCACCGATAATATCAAATGGAAAGCCGAAAGTTACCTGGACATCGGAAGAAGCCTTGAAGGGAAAAACCAGAAGATTGAAGCCTTCAGGAATTACCTGAATGCTATTAGCCTGGCGGAACGGACAAAAGACCGTGACCTTATGACGAAATGCGACGACCAGTTATCGCAGTTCTACAACCTGAATAAATTGTACGCAAAGGCGATCAAATACAAGCAAATGCAGATCGATCTGCTTCAGAAGGCAAAACCCGTCGATTCGGTCGCGCTCATGTGGACCCTGTATGATCTCCAGGCCATTGACATTCACTCCAACAACAATCACCTGAATGAAAGAACCATCAATGAGATCCTTGATTTCGCAACGAGAAGGAAAAACCACCAGATGCTGAGCTATGAATTTGCGCTGATCCGCAACCATCTGATTGAAGCAGACAAAATCGACCAGCTTCATGACTTTTACCTCAAACAGTTCCCGGATCAGCTGAAAAGAATGTCGCTGGAAAATCCGGGGCTTTACAATAAGCTCAACGCTTTTTTTTGTGAAAGAAGGAACATGCCGGACTCTGCACTTTATTATTTCAGCAAGGCGGAAACAAGCCTGCAATCGAACCCCAATTTAATCCTTCAGTCTAACTTTTATAACAGGTTCGGCCAGTTCCTTGTCCGACAGGGAAAGAAAGACCAGGCCATTGCCAAGTTCTCAAAGTCGTATGAACTAGCGAAAGAAGCTTCATACCTTGACTACATGCTGAATGCATCCGGGGAACTTCAGTCGGTCTATGCCGGCAAGGGAGATTTTAAAAATGCTTATAACTGGTCCGTGCAGAACAAGGTTCTTTCCGACAGCATGAACAACATGTCGAAAAAAGACCAGATGCTGATCATGGAGATTGATCATGAAAACCGGCAGCAGGAACTGGCAGCCGAAGAAGAACGGTCGTCCATCCAGCGGAGGAATTACCTGGAATATTCTGCCATGATAATTGTCATTATCGGGGTATTTATTGTTTTACTGATGCTGGGCAGCCTGAAGGTCCCGGAATGGATCATTAAAATGCTGGGCTTCTTTTCTTTCATTTTCCTTTTTGAGTTTATCATCCTGATCGCTGATCATACGATCCATGAGATCACCCATGGTGAGCCCTGGAAGATCCTGCTCATAAAGATCTTCCTGCTTGCGGTCATGCTCCCGATGCATGAGTGGATCGAACGGCGCGTCATGGGCTTTTTGCTTGATCCGCGGCTGATCAACATTTCCCGGTATCCCCTGAAGAGCAAACTAAAGGAAAAAGTAATCAGGATTTACCAGAAATAAGTTGGTGTTGACCAAAAAACTCACCCCCTCAATCCCCCTCTCTTTGTTTTAAAGAGAAGGGGAAGTACCGGGCACCTGGACAGGGAGTGAGTTCCTCAAATCCTGGTTGATCCGTAAAAGTTTCTCTCCAAAGAATTTTTTTTCTTCTTTCTTTGATATATCGAAATTAATTATATTTGAAGGACTATTCGCCGTGCTTTTCAAGTATATGCATTATACCATTCACCTCAACTAAAAAAAGATCAACCCATGGAAAACAAAAAAGCAGACCTGGCCGGTCCCGGAATCGGTGACTATGCCGAACTCGTTAACGTCCTTCCAAAGGATTATGCTTCAGCGCTTGATCCCAAGGAAACACAAATGGCACTGACGGCTGTTAAGCAGTACATCGAAGAGAACCTCTGCAAGGAACTCAACCTGATCAGGGTGGAATGCCCGCTGATCGTCGATGTTAAAAGTGGCGTCAATGACTATCTCGACCGTGATGGCTCACGTACCCCCATCGATTTCCACATTAAAAACGACTACGACAAGCACCCGATCGATGCACAGGTGGTACAGGCAGCCACCAAATGGAAGAGGATGGCCCTGAAGCAATTCGGCATGAAGGTAGGCGAGGGACTGTACACCGACATGCGTGCCGTGCGTAAGGACTATTTCCTAGACCATGACCACAGCGCTTATGTTGACCAGTGGGATTGGGAACTGGTAATGACAAAGGAGCAACGCAACCTGCAGTTCCTGACCGGAGTTGTGGAAAAACTCTGGAAAACCCTGAAGGGCGCCGAAGAGCATTCCCAGAAGCTCTTCCCGAAGCTGAAGAGTGATAAATACCCCAACCTGCCCGACCAGATCAAGTTCCTTCATGCAGAAGAGATCCTTGACATGTTCCCGACCTTGCCCAGGAAGCAGCGTGAAACCGCGATCCTCCAGAAATATCCTGCTGTATTCATTTACGGCATCGGCTGGACACTTGCCGACGGTTACCCGCATGAGATGAGGGCTGCCGATTATGATGACTGGGTAACACCGACGGTTTCCGCCGACGGAAAACCCATGCACGGACTGAACGGGGATATCCTCGTCTGGAACCATGTCACAAAGCGTCGCCATGAACTTTCTTCCATGGGCGTCCGTGTCACCCCGGAAACGCTGAAACAGCAGCTGGAGATCACCAACCAGCTTCATTTCCTCGATTACCCCTATCACAAGGCGATCATGAACAATGAGATCCCGTTAAGCATTGGTGGTGGTATCGGTCAGTCGCGGACCTACATGTCCATCCTGAAGAAGGCCCACCTCGGCGAATGCAGTGTTACTGTATGGCCGAAGATCCTGAAGGACATGTGCCATGAGAAGAATATCCACGTGCTGGAATAGCAGGTAACCTATTGCCTTTTTCACCACAGTAGGCACATTAGGCCACAGTAGAGAAATTCCTATTGTGTTCTAATGTGCCTATTGTGTTTTATTTAAAGATAATGAAACCGTATGGCTAGGTCGAAAACGAAATCCCGGGAACCTTAATCAGGCCTGAACAACTGGAGTCAGCTCGGAATAGACCTCACCGGACATCGTTACAAAGTAAGTATGCTCTTTGGTGACGACCCGCCGGAAAGGAAAGAGGGAGCTGGTGCTTTCCCTGCAGGGCATCCAAACCAGGCTCGATCCGATAAATTCGTCTTCATGAAATTTTTCATGAACGATCTCCTCTGCCTTCAGGAAATTGTGGTAATGTTCCGTTCCGGGATGTGTAAACGGAGTGAAGGATATGACTTTCCCCTCCGTGGCATCGACCTCCGCGATGCAGAGGATCCGCTTGTTGATCAGCCAGTAAACGAGGTAATAGGAGTGGTTTGGATCAGCAAGGTTTTCAATGAACATGGCATGGATCATTTCCTCATTTTCGAGGTACATCTTCAGGGTCCCGCAGCCTTCGAGGCCGTTTTCCCTGATTTCGCTGATCACTTCCCGGATTGCCTGTGAAGCAGATATTCTGTACATTTTTCTGTGAGGTTGTTTACAGTTATGAACGACAATGGGACAAATCGGAAATAAATATAAGAAAAAAACAGGCAAAGTCAAGGATTTTCTTCACCATCCCCTTTCTGATGAGGTTGTCTCAAAAGATAATTTCACGCAAAGAGCGCAAAGAAAAACGCAAAGGGCGCAGAATGCAAATTCTTATTAAGGGATTCTTTGCGTTCTTTGCGTTTTTCTTTGCGGCCTTTGCGTGAAACATACTGAGGCTTTTGAAACATTCTGAATCGTTCAGTTCAACTTACGGTTGCTGTCTTCAGGTAAGAGGCTATGAGATCGTTCTTAAATCCCCCGGTACCATCATAGGTAAGGGTTACAACAGGAATCGATGTGATCCTTTTGATCTCCTGTGTCATCGCCTCCGTCACCAGCGCCGGACAACAAAAAGCAGGATTGGTTTGCACAAAAAGCGAGATGTCCGGGTAATTCTCAAGGATATAAAAGATTTTCAGGATATTTTCGTACGATTCCCCAGAATGAAAGGGTGTGATATTGAATTTCGCCAAATGTTTTTCAAGCCGCAGGGGATTGACAACAGGCTTGTTTCCGAGGTATTTCCTGAAGTGCTTATAGTACCTGTCCTCGAAGAATTTAATTGCGGACAGCATCACCCTGAACAATCCGCCTCTATAATAATCGCCGCGTATTATGGCCCTTCGGATGACATTCTCAATCGTGATCTTCACCAGGTCTGTATATGGCGTAGTGATCACTTCGCCGCCGTTTTCTTCGATGGTATGGATCAGGTCCTGGTTCATGATATCGTTGTCGCGCACATAAAGATCCCCGAATATGGCAACGCCGGGCTTGCGTCCTTCCTTCCTTCCGATCTTATCAAAAAGGGAGATTGCTTCAACCACTGCATCATCCATCGGCCGGTTCCCCAGGAAGGCTTCTTCAAGGATCCGGATACTTTTATCAATGGTTTTATCCGTTTCGCCCCGGTTGATCTCATAGGGTCTGATCCTGCATCCGACCTTCCGGATCAGTCCGCCAAGCAAGTAGGCAAAATAGGCATTATAACCTGTATTTATACCGATTTCAAGGTGGGTTAACTCGCCCAGATAGACGGCCGCCTTTTCAAAACCGTGACCGTAAGTCTCAAGAAGGTTCTTAATATAAAAAGGATATTGACGCAAGTTGCAGCTGATATAGCTTTTGGTCATCCAGAGCATGGTTTGTTCCGGCAGTAACTGATGCTGCTCTACATAATCAATAAATTCCTGTGCAATGATGTTTACCGGAAGGCACTGCCCGGTATTGGAGGCCATGCTCTTTTTGATGGTGAGGTCGCTGGAATGCATCAGCCGGGCATCGATGCCGCCCCGTTTCAGGTTGGCGACAAGCAGGGGTGTTACAAGGTTATCCCAGTTGGGAAATAACAATGTCCGGCCATTGATCTTTGTTTCAAGACCCGGTATCAGTTGAAGTGATCCCGGTCCGGGGAACATCTGTTCACGTGAGGCATGATTCCTGAACGACCGGATCGCCGCTTCGATCCGTGTTTCATATCCCACATTCGAATCGTGCTCATCGATCTGCAGGATCAGGTATGGCTTGCGATAATGGTTCAGGATCTTTTTAAAATAGTCGGTGATAAAGGAATCTGGTGCACATTTGAAAGCGGTAAGCAAAACCGGGTAGAGGTTTTTGGTGGTCGCTGCAACGGTGGCCGTTTCAAGAACCCTGGCGGCAAAGTACCAGGGAATTTGCCGGAGCAAAAGTTCTGTTTCCCCGGGCAGAAGTTCATCCGGACTGATCATATCCTGGGAAAAGGTCTTGATCCCCATCCGGGCAAAGATATCCGGAATGCCCTTGTTCAGCGACTTTTCGAGTACGACATAGGGTCTTCCCAGCAGGATGACCGAAATGTTTGAATCCGGCTGGAATTCCCTTTTGAACAGTGAAAACAATTTATTCTTCTGCAGATCCGTAAAAAGCAAAGCTTCCTCGTAAGCCTGTTTGACTTTTAACGGAGTAATCAATGATCCGAGCACCGGATGAAGGCAGGCAACCAGTTGTCTAATCACATGCTTGTTCCCTTTTGAAAAGTTCAGCAAAGGAGAAAGTAATTTTTCCGGGATCTGCTTATCCTTCAGCGTATGAATCAGGGACGCCGAATACTGCGTATAATAACAATAATTCCGGTCCGTAGTCCCGTTTTTATCCCTTGCCTCAAGCGAAACCGGGAGAAAGATATAATCGGTTTTTTCAGCCAGGAAAGCTGCATGGCCATACATTGAGTCGATCGGGGCACAGAACTCTGCCCCGGCGATCCGTTTCCCCGATCTGACAGGATCTATATAATGCTCGCTTGATAAAGTACGGATGGAGAGATTTGCAAAGAACCGTTTCCAAAGGCTCAGCTCTTCAAACAGGTGCAATGCGGCAGGCAATCCGATGATGACATCACCGGTGACCGTTTTTGGCTGGCGTACATGAAGGATCCGGGACCGTTCTTCCAGGAGATTGAATACCTGTGAATCGGAAGTAACATATTTTTTTGTTTCGTAATCCCGCCCGCACAGAAATCCATATGCTTCCTGTTCTCCATGAACAGTTGCAAGGCTTATGGAACAACGATTTGTGCAAATCGTGCATGTTTCAGTACTTATCCTGATCTTCTCCCTGTAAAGCTGAATTCCGCGGAAAACTGATTCAGTGATTATTTCTTCCCGGAGAAGAAGCGCAACCCCCAGTGCACCACTCAGGTGGCAGTATGGTGAAACAAAGATCTTTTTCCCGAGCCGTTGCTCAAAGGCGGCCACCAGTGACCTGTTTTTTGCCGTTGCACCCTGGAAACAGATGTGGTTACCGATGGATCCTTCAACAGCCACTTTTTTCAGGAAATTTTCCATCACCGAATGAAGGATCGTGGCCAGGATCTCATTCACCGAATATCCTTTATTCAAAAGCTGGTTGGCATCGCGTTCCATAAAAACAGTGCAGCGGTCGCTGGCCAGCGGAGCAGGGACTCCATCGGTCCGTTGCGAATAATCTGAAAGATCACAACCTAATTTCCTGGCCTGTTCTTCAATAAAGCTTCCTGTTCCGGCGGCACAAACGGCATTCATCTGTGAGAACGTCACCATTCCGTCGTGCATCAGCGTAAACTTTGAATCCTGTCCGCCGATTTCGATGATCGTGTCTGTTTCAGGATTCAGCTCATACGCTGCCCTGGCGTGTGCCGTAATTTCATCAACGATCAGATCGGCATGAATGATCTTCCCGATAAACTTCCTTCCTGACCCTGTGGTTCCGGCGCCAATGAATTTTAAACTGATCTCCTGTTTCAGTACCAGGTCGTCGATCGCTTCAAAAATGGCCTGTACGGCGTCAACCGGTTTGCCTGCCGTATAGGTATAAAATCCTGCCACCAGCGACTGATCTTCTTTGGTAATGACCGCTTTTGTACTGGTCGAACCGATGTCGATACCCAAAAAAGTTTCATACTGAATACCTTTGCTGAGCGGTGCATAAAGATCAACCTGGACTTCAACGGGGTGTGCAGAAACAACAGGTTTGAAATTCCAGGAATCTTCACTTCTGAAATCAGGATACCCGGAAAGTTTCAGGGCAAGCGGCGGATGAAAATAAGCTTTGCCATTATCATCCGGAAGCAGGATTTCTTCCAGCGATCCGGGCCACCCTTTCGAAGAGATGGGGTTTTCATCCAATGCCAGGTAACATGCGCCGATCGCACCAACAAGGTGGGAATGCTGATGCTGCAAAAACCGGGTATCCAGTTGTTTTTCCAGGTGCCGGATCACGGCAGCATTTTTGGATACGCCCCCGGCAAAAAAGATGGGTGGTACCGGTGTCTCCTGGTTAAATAAGGTATCTACGATGTTTGTCGCCAGCCCTTTGCACAGGCTGTCGCAGATGGCTTCCGGCGAATAGCCCTGCTGCTGCGCATGAATGAGATCGGTCTTGGCAAAAACCGAACACCTGGATGCGATATCAGGTATGGGTTCACTGTTCCTTAATGCCATCGCACACAGTTCTTCAATACCGGAGAGGTTAAGCCGGAACGCCTGCTGGTCGAGAAAACTGCCGGTGCCTGCCGCGCAGGAAGAGTTTGACCGGATCGATTCAAAAGTTCCTTTTTCATCGAACCTGAAAAGCATGAAACGTTCTGCACCGACCAGCAACAGTGACCTTGCCTTGCCACAAAGCATTTTGGCCGCCCTGATTGCGGCCACCTGCGGATTGAAGATGGTAACCCTGTCAGGATGAATACAGGTAGCAGTACAACAGGCGACACTGCGAACGGTTGAAAGGTCAAACTGCTGTTCGGCGTTCCTGAGAGTTTCCCTGATCTGTCCTTTATGAAAAAGATAAGCTGTATCCAGGATCTTCCCCGAAAGATCCATCTGCACAAGTGAAATGGTCACCGAGCCGATATCCACTCCGAGCAGTGTTGCAGCCTGGTGGCGTTCATCAGTGTTCCGGGAGTCAGCGTTCATCAGTTTTCAGAGTAAGTGCAGGATGGAAGAAGATAAAACGACCTTAGTGAACCCTTGATGTCAAATAACTTCAAATATTGCTTCTAACCGCGAAGACGCCAAGCTCAAAAAATAATATTATCCTTTTTAGCGCCTTAGCGTCTTTGCGGTAAAAAAATCCTTCTAAAACACCCCGGAAGAAGGGTCAATAAAGATAAAACACTACCTGGTCACGAAAATCTTGTACTGTTTTAATGTTCCGGGCCCTTTGATCTGAACAAGGTAATAACCTTCGGGATTATTTTCCAGGTCGATGGTGTAAAGGTTATCGGCTTTTTCAGGGATCGGAATCCGCTTGATCATTTTTCCGTTCATCTCATAAACAGCGATCTGTTCCATGCCTTCAAAGCTGGTTTTGGCTTCAACGGAGATCTTACCGGAGGTCGGGTTGGGATAGACCAGGAATTCCTCCGTGACATTTTCAGGCATATCTTCGGGTGCCTTGGTCAGGCGCTTATATGCTAACGTAGTATTGATGCGGTTTGTTCCGCAGCCGGATACGGTGGTCACCAGTTTAACAACGCCTGTAAATGTGGCTGTCCAGGTAATCTTGGCATCATCCCCGCAGAAATCATCATTATAGGCCAGTAAGGCATCGTTTGCCTTGTTACGCAGCGTCATCTCTGAATTGTAGCTTGCGCTGCCACCGTCGGTTGAACAATAGGAAAAGACGTAGGCTTTCCCCACGGTCACGTTAAAGGCCGTATATTCACCGGCATTAATGGATTTCTGGTATTTCCAGCTTGTGGTGGTGGACAGCGCTTTGCTCGGGTACATCGTAGTGCTGTTGCATCCCTGCGGCGCTTTGACGGTGATCGTAGTATAACCGAGATTGTTTAACTCGTTTACTTCAGGAACCTGGCCATCGGCATCGGCGATGAACAGAATATACCATGTACCTACGCCTGTCGTTGACGGGATGGTGAGCGTTTTATTGAACGGGGAAGTTCCATTGGCCGCCAGTGCGGTAACGGCATCTGTTGCCAGGTAGGTATCGCCTGTTTCGTAGGTCGTGTTACCCGAAAGGTAATATTTCAGGGATGACACACCGGCAGAACCTGGTCCCAGGTTCTTCACCGTGCAGGTGGCGGTGGTTGTATTTCCCGGATTGAGAGAAGAGGGATTGACTCCCGGATTAATGACGACAAGGTCGGCCAGGCCGGCTGCTGATGTGACTACGACCTGTGCGCTTCCTGCATTATTGTTCTCGCTGACTTCCGTAACCTGTCCGTCGGCATCGGCAAAGAAGACGATGTAATACGTTCCCGGGAGCGTTCCGGAAGGAATGGTGAGTGGCTTGCTGAACGACCAGTATCCGCTTGCATTCAGAACAGGAATGACGTCTGTTGCCAGCAGGATATCTCCTGCACTGTATGTATTATCGGTTGAAAGATAATATTTCAGGTTGCATGATCCTGCAGATGCAGCGCCCTGGTTCAGTACCGTGCAGGAAGCAGTTACATTTGATCCGTCGGGGATCGATGAAGGAGTGGCAGCCGGATTCTGGACAACAAGGTCGGCCTGTGCCGGTGCGGATCCTACTTCAAATGAGAAAATCTGGGTTTTGCGTGCACCACCCGATCCGATGTATTCGGTGGTGAACCAGAAGGTCTTGTCATTGGCCGGATCGATGGTAACAGATGAATAATCACCCCATCGGTTGTAAGAAGATTGATAATTTGCCCCTGTGATGACCGTTTGCTCTGCCAGGTCCAGGACGCCGGTTCCGGCTGCATATGCAGTTGCCGACTGGCCGGTATACCGGATCCCCGGGTAGAGGGTTGTACTGGAAATAGAATAGCCAAGCCCGATCTCATTCTGGCCGTTCAGGCGGATGCTTCCCATCCAGCGTGAGTGAGCATCCGGGGCATAGGTGCCCGTCTGACGCAACGACCAGGTTCCTGTAGTTTTGCGAAGTTCATACCAGCGGATCCCAGCATGGTCCGTATTATCAACATCCACTGTATGGCAACAAACCAGGGTCTGATAGGTGCCGAAATTGCGGTACTGCGGGGTATTCATAATAACCTGCGGAATGGCATCAAGTTCCTGTGTCGTACCATTCTGTTTGATATTGTCCCAGTTATTCCCGAAATCACTCGTGAAGGGAGGAACAGCCAACTGTTGGATACGGCTGAACGTGGAAGATGCAGGTGTTGTCCAGTCTACAGCCAGTTGATAGATCCATAACTGGTCGGCTCCTCCCCCGATAGCATCATCATTGAATGCGATGAAAAGTCCCGGGCTTCCGGCCGGGGCAAAAGTTCCGTCATTGTCAACCGGCGGAACGCACATAAAGCCATCCATCGAGGCAGGTCTCGAGGGGTTGTTGAAGCCTACCATCTGGGGCGTCAGTCCACTGAGCATTTTGGACCGTTCCATCACATAGATATCTTTTGCTCCACAGTTTGTTCCCATGTAATATCCGTCCTGCCATACCCCGATCTTCGGGTAATCCGGCATGTCATCCACGTCGAATGAATAACGGTACCAGCTCCCGGTCGGGTCATTGGTCTGCGAAACAGCAACCAGCATGTAATCATTGGAACCGGAAATGGAAAATTCAATGGCCACCCAGCGATCCGCCTGTTTATCATAGAGAACGACCGGGTCGCCATCGTTGTTGCCGGATCCGGTAACACCGCTGAAAAGAAGGTTCATGTTTGTTGGTCCGGCCACCAATGCACCCGTTTTGCTGTAGATCGCGTAGACTGTATTGATAGTTTGCATGTAATGGTTGGGCCCGGCAACGCCATTGGCGTCCGGTGGATAATAGGGAGAAGGCTGTCCGGCAAAGGAAACGATCGGCGCCTTCGGCGGTGAGGTTTTTCCCATCTCCTGCTGCCATACCGGGTCATTGCCCCGCGGAAGGGCAGTTTCAGCAAAGGGGTACTGGCGGAACTGCAAACCTTCATTTCTTGGTTTCGCTGCATCAATTTCCATTTTTTCCCACTCATCCGGAGTCAATGCAGGCAGATCGCGCAATGGCTGCGAAAGTCCGTGATACTCTCCGGTAGTGATAAATGAGGGATGAACCTCCTTGTCCTGGGCAAGGAGCACCGGGGAAAATGCCAGTGCAATAAAAAATGAAAAGAGTAAATTTTTCATAGATTAAAGATTTTGATGATCCTATACTGTATTATGAGAACGATCAAAGATACAAAAGATTCAGGTTTTTTCAAACAGAAAATGATGCTTGAACGTGTTTCCGATAAGTGCCTTTTTATTGCCAACACACCTCACCCCCAAACCCCCTCTCCTGAAGGCGAGGGGGCTTTTAATGCATTTAATAACAATACTTCACAGCATACCAGACCGCAACAAACTCTTCAATGGTAAGTTTACCATCGATAGTGAATTCGATATCCGAAGAGTAGGATGAAGTTCCTTTATAGACCTTCTCATCCCTTATCGTCGCGATGATGTCGCTGGTATAGGAAGAAGTTCCTTTGAAGAGCCTGCCGTCGTCTATGGAAAATTCAATGTCGGAGCTGTAGGATGACGTTCCCTTGTAAACTGCTTTGTTCTTTATCGTATATATGACATCACTGCTGTACCCGGAAGTTCCTTTGTAAACTTTGTTCCCGGAAACATGACACAGGATGTCGGAGGAATAGGAAGAAGTTTTCTTGAAAACCTTCCCGTCTTTTACAGTACAGATGACATCGGAACTGTACGTCGAAGTTCCTTTATACACCTTGATCTGGGCAGAAGCTGTGAAACCAAAGATCAGGGGAAAAAAGAAGAAAATGACTTTTCTCATGGCACCCGGTTTTACAGAACGAATGTACTCAATTTTTTTGGACTAAAGTCCGTTAATTGGTCACGTTCAATTGCCCCGGGCTTTAGCCCAAAACAAATAACTGAAAGACAGGCGTGCGTTTCCGATGCGCACTTGCTCGATTTTTATTCAGTAAAAATTAGTACTTTTAATGTGTCAAAAGAGCATTAACATGACATTATCTATACCATCATCATGGCCATTGAAAAGAAGTGCGTTGATGATTTTCTTCTTCCTTTTTCTTTTACGTTCATTTTGCCAGATTTTCCCCATCGGTCACCGGACTGTGAGTTTTATTGATACTTCAAGAAATAACCGTCCGGTTCCCGTGGAAATCTATTACCCGGCCGAAAGTGCCGGTAACAATACAGCAGTTGCTGCCGGGACTTTTCCGGTCATCGTTTTCGGACATGGTTATTTAATGCCTTACAGCGCTTATGCTTATTTCAAGGATGCCATGGTTCGGGACGGCTATTTTGTTGTTTTTCCAACCACCGAAGGGGGGCTGATACCAAATCACCGGGATTTCGGCGGGGATCTTTCTTTTATTGTTGTTAAGATGAAATCAGAAGGAATGGATCCATCCTCTCCGTTTTACCTTCATGTCGACACAACATCGGCTGTCATGGGTCATTCAATGGGCGGAGGAGCATCATTGCTGGCCTGTAAAAACAATACCGTCCCGACCGCCATGGTAACTTTTGCTGCTGCAGAGACCAACCCGTCTGCCATTGCTGCTGCATCAGATATTACCATACCCAATCTTGTATTTGCTGCGTCGGAAGATTGTGTGACTCCCCCACCGGCCAACCAGGTTCCGATGTATGATTCGCTTGCCAGCGACTGCAAGGTTTACATCAATATCACCGGCGGAGGGCATTGCTATTTTGCAGATTATAACTTCCAGTGCTCTCTGGGAGAAACCAGCTGCCAGCAGAACTTTACCATCACCCGCGATCAGCAGCATGCCGTCACGCTTGATTTTGCCAGGCCTTTTCTCGATTATTTTCTGAGGAAGAATCCTGCTTCGTGGATCCTGTTTAACGATTCTCTGGCATCTTCTTCAAGGGTTACGTACCGGAAATCATTTGTTGTAACACACCTGGATGATCAGCAAAGTAATAAAGCCTTTAATCTTTATCCGAATCCTGCCGATGATGTTGTATCAATATTCTCCCAATTCATTACGGAAAAAAACATAGAAATAAAGATCATCGGTCTTTCCGGGAATGTTCTACTTGATCAGCTTTTCCCTGCCGGAATTTCTGAGTGCAGGGTCAATACTTCATTACTGCCCAGCGGGTTCTACATTGTTTCTGTTCGATCAGGAAGTGCTGTTTCTTATTCAAAGTTCATGAAGAAGTAATGCCGTTTGCTTTGTCATTGCGTGGAGCGCAGCGACGAAGCAACCTTAATTTTCTGACCAAAAACATACGTTATGCAAAACTATTTTTACCGCCTTTTCATCATCCTTGCAATCGCAGCCAATTTTCTTCTGAATTCAACCGGAAACGCCACAGCCCAATCCCGGATCTACGGTGTGTCGGGACACAATCTTGTTTTTTTCGATTACAGAAGCGGGGCGTACGACACGGTGCTTTCCTCCTGGCTTATCCCCGGCACCAACATGAGTTTCGGCTGTACCATCGATCCTTACAACGGGAAGTATTTTTTCGATGCAAATCCTTTGCATGATTACGGGATCGTGAATTACATTGACCTGAATACACTGGAGACCGGATCAACATCCCCTTTCGAGTACAAGAACTGGATCGAATACAACTGCCTGGCCAACTCCCTCATTTTTGGCTCGCCCGGTGGGGATTTCTATTCTTATCATCTGAATGATTCAGTTCTGAACTATCTTTCAACGCTTCCTGCCTCCACCGGAATTATTTACGGTGAAACGAGAGTTTATAACCCCGTGACCAATCAATATTTTTTTCAGCGGTATACGAATGATACAATCTATTTCGACCTTATCGATGGCTTTACCGGTGAAATGATCCAGTCGCAGCCTTGTCCTTATTATGGAATGATTGAATCCGTGGTTGTTGATTATCAGACCGGGAAATATTACGGGGTTTACCGTGATACGGTTGTTATCCTGGATCCGGTGGCGAATGATATCACCCGTCTCGTAAAACTGCCCATACCAATGAATCACCTCGACAACCAGATGGCGGTTTACGACCAGGACTCATCAAAATACATTCTTCCCACCTATGTGAACAGCACCGATAAGGCTTATTATATGGTTGTGGATGTCAAAAAGGCCCGGATCGATACGGTGATGGAACAGCCAAATTATGCAATGAACTGGCAAAGGATGTACAGCAAGCCGGGAGTCAGGCTGACAAAAATCGGCGATTCACTGGTTTGCCCTGCAGGAAAATCCTATCGCTGGCTTCTCGGCAACGATACCATTCCCGGCGCTAATTCTTCCTCCTATAAACCTGTAACCGGTGGCGTATACAAAGTCCTTGTGAACTACCCGGCCTATTCCGGAATGTCGAATACGATCGATATGACAGGGATTTCAGGGATCCGGCATGCCTGTACCATCCGTGTATTTCCGAATCCTGCCAGGGATGTTATCTCCTGCGAAATCTCCTGTGAAGGGAAAAAGAATGACGGTTCGTATCGTGTTGAGATCATCAATACCACCGGGGAAACCGTGTTCTCAGAAACCCGTGATCACTCCTTAATCAATGGAAAGATCCCGCTGACCGAAATCCCTGCTGGCTTCTATGTCATCCGGATCACTACTCCGGAAGCTGTTTTCAGCAAAGGGTTCGTGCACTACTAGGACACAGGTCGGATTATCTGTGATTTAATCTGTGGAATCCCTGCCTGCCGGCAGGCAGGTGTGTAAATCTGTGGTGAAAATTGAGGATGGAGAATAGAGGATAGCACGATCCGCTTCACCATGGCACTATTGCACCACTGCACCACTATAATTTCAGAACTCCGACTTCCGACCTCTGACATCCGGCTTCAGTTATCTGTTATGAGTGTCTTTTAGTAAACCAGCTTTTAATCTTCGACCAGATATTGTACTTCTGCATAAGTTCTTTCCCGACCAGGAAGGCGCCGACATAGAATATATTGGTAGCGACAAGTAAAATTGTGATCAAAATGGCTGATGTTTTAAGCCCCAGGTGCAGGAAAGGAATTGTAAAGATCATTCCCCAGAAAATCCAGGTCAGGATGATCAGGCTGTATCCAAGGATCCGGGTTTTGTTTTTTTTCATTCCTCAGTGGGTCGGGCGGCAAAGGTAAGGGTTCTTTGTTAGTCTTGGCTTTCGGAGCGCCGGGCGCTTTGCGCTTTGCGCCAGTCGCTTTTCGTCTTGTCATTGTGAGTAGCGCAGCGACGAAGCAACCGCAATTTTTTCACCACAGATTAAGTCACAGATAATCCATCCTCCATTTTCCAATCTCGATCTTCAGATCTCCGACCTCCCCCTTCATCCAGTATCCAGCATCCAGTATCTTTTTTTAACATTTCCATGACAATATGACCTTTTTTTTCTTATATTTGTCCTTAGCTACATAATTATACATTTTTTCTCTGCTGCTTATATCATAATTGCCTTAGACTAAAAGGTTATCATGGTTGATTTTTTAAATATCACCGATATGAAAAAAATAACACACCTTAATTTCTGCCTGCTTACCGCGCTGGCTTTACTGCTTTTTGCTTTTGGGAATGAAGCAAAAGCAACAGACCGTTTATCAGCAAAAACCGGCAACTGGAGTGATCCTGCAACCTGGAGCCCTTCCGGTGTTCCCGGGGCCAGTGACAAAGTTTTTATTGCTTCTGGTCACACCGTTACCGTTAACGGGAACTATACCTGTGCATCGCTGACCTTCAATATATCCAATGTCGATACACATGTCAACATTTCAGGCACTTATACGCTGACCATAAACGGGCCCCTCTATTTTTATCAGCCAAACTTCAATCCTGTCACTAACCTTTTAAGTATAAATAACGGTACAGTCACGGTGAACGGCCTTATTACTTTTGCGGGTATAGGTGGCGCCGGTACTGAAAACAGAAAAGGCAGGATCGACATACTGGGCGGTACATTGAACGCCAACGCCGGGATTACATTTGAAGGTCCCTTCTTCTTCAATAAAATCATTGATATGCAGGAAGCCCCGGGGAACGGAACCATTAACCTCAAAGGCGCCCTGACAGGCGCTGAATACGGAACATTTTACGGAGGTCATTCAGGCAGCGTCTTTAATTATGCGGATGATGTTGCACAGACCATTAATTTTTTCTATTACGGCTATACTGCCGCCTCGGCGAGCCACTATTGCAATCTCTACATAAACAACACCAGTGCAACGGGAGTGACGTTAAGTGAGGCTGTTACGACCCGCGTTGTTGCAGGAAACATCATGGTTCAGAACGGGAAGCTTAAAAATAGCGGATTCGATATTACCGGTACTTCCGGTAAGACATTTGGAGTATCCAACGGGGCATTCTTTGAAATGACCGGCACAGCCGTATTTCCAACCGGATTCAGCACATTTGCTTTTGACCCTACCAGCACAGTACGTTATTTACAAACCAATAATCAGACAATTTATCCATGCACTTATGGTCATCTTGAAATCAAACCATCTACAAATTCCATAACCCACACGTTTGGCGCAGGCACCACAACTGTCGCCGGAAACCTTACGGCCGGCAATGGCACAAATACAGGAGTTGTGGTAACGGCTGCAACGAACGCAGCCACCTTAAATATCCTGGGAAACTTTACGATTTCAGCCAATAGTTCTTTTCGTGCAAATGCCACGAATGCCCTCTCTCTCGGCGGCGACTGGACCAACAACGGCACCTTCACGCACAACAGCGGCACCGTGAACCTGAACGGTTCTTCCCTGCAAACCATCAAAGGCAACAGCTCCACAACATTCAATAACCTGACCTGCGACAATCCAACCGGCATAACGCTTACAAACACTCTGACCACTGCCTTGGGCAACACGCTGATCAAGCGCGGCACCTTCACCGTGCCAGCGGAATAGGAGTTGCTTTGAGCGCTTTGCGCTATTCGCCTTTCGCCATGCGCATCTTACGATTTTATCCTCTTGCCATCTTACTATTTGGTTACACGAAATTCCACGAAGAAGACACGAAAATCCACGAAGGCAATGCTCAAAATCCATCCTCCATCCTCTATCCTCTATTCTCCATCCAGCTTCACTTCATTCGCGAGGGTCAAAAAGTTAAAAAAGAGAGCATAAATTATGTTTTGTAGTTCTGTGAATTGCAGTTTTGTTTGTTCGCATCGAATAGATTTGTATCTTAGCAGCAAACAAATTTAATCAGTATGATATTAGAAAGCGTCATAACGCACGTTGTCGAGCAGCAAAAGAATCGTATTGCCTCACGCGATAGCGGGCTGAAACGAGAGCTTATTCCTGCAGCACAAAGTCTGTCGTCACATGCGCTGATTATCTCCGGCGTAAGACGTTGCGGGAAAAGTACGCTTTTGATGCAGATGATGAAAGGCATGAAAGGTGACACGTTGCTTTATCTTAACTTTGAATCTCCGCAACTGTTTGAATTTTCGCTCTCTGATTTTTCCCGCCTGGACAATGTGATAAAGCAAAAAGGTATAGAAA
The DNA here is from genome assembly GCA_026391805.1 of Bacteroidota bacterium. Classification (GTDB taxonomy): domain Bacteria; phylum Bacteroidota; class Bacteroidia; order Bacteroidales; family FEN-979; genus FEN-979. The sequence goes on from JAPLDJ010000025.1 coordinate 104,400, forward strand.
CACTATTTTTCGATGAATTACAACTGGTGGAAGGATGGGAAATATACGTCCGGCAAAAATTAGACGAAGGTTTTAAGGTGATCATCACGGGATCCAATGCCTCTTTGCTGAGCAAAGAATTAGGAACCAAACTTACCGGGCGTCACATCACACAGGAACTCTTCCCGTTTTCATACAGTGAGTTCCTTTCTTTCAGATCGTTAACACCTTCGGCGGAGAGTTTAAGAGCGTATATGCAAACCGGCGGTTTTCCTGAATTTGTGAAAAGCGGCGACGAAGAACAACTAGCCACGCTTTTCGATGATATCCTCATTCGTGATATCGTAACACGTTACGGGATAAAGGATATCAAGAGCCTGCAACGCCTGGCTTCGTACCTTTTTTCCAATATCGGCAACCGCATCACGGCGACCAAACTTAAGCAACCGATGTCGATAGGCGCAACAAGCACTATTCTGAGCTGGTTTTCGCACCTGGAATTTTCCTACCTGGTTTCTTTTCTGCCCATGTTCAGCCATTCAGCAAAAGCCCAACTGATCAATCCGCGGAAAGTATATGCTATCGACCTGGGTTTGGCAGAAGTAATCTCAACTGCTATGACAGAAGATGCCGGCCGGAAATTGGAAAACCTGATATTCCTGCACTTACGAAGTAAATACACCGAACTGTATTATTTCGATGATAAAGGCGAATGTGATTTTATCGCCATGAAACACGGTGCTGCAGCCGAAATCGTCCAGGTATGTTACGAACTGACTCCTGATAACCTGAAACGGGAGTTGAACGGTTTACTCACGGCCATGCGGTTCTTTAAGCAAAAGAAAGCTACTATCGTAACCTTTGCAAACACCGATTATATTGAAAAAGACGGCTTTGAAATAGCGGTGTTGCCGGCGTATGAATATCTGATGAAGGATTAAAAAGTCTTGCCAAGCGCAATGCGCCTTGCGCCATTCGCTGTTCGCTGTTCGCTTTTCATTGCGAGTCCCGATGAAATCGGGACGAAGCAATCCCCTTCAATTATAATCCACCATTGTCATTGCGAGGAGCGCAGCCACGAAGCAACCTCCGCCACCGCACACCGCTCACCGTTCACCGCTCACAAATTCTCCTTGACAAAATTTCAAACAAAGCAAGGAAGAATTTTCAACGAAGCTTGAGAAAATTTTAAATGAAGCTTGAGAAAATTTCACCGCTCACTGCTCACCCTTTTTATTACACGAAATTCCACGAAGAAGACACGAAACTCCACGAAGGCATTGCTCCAATTCAATCCTCCATCCTCTATTCTCAGATTTCCGGCCTCCGACCTCTGACCTCCGATCTCAAACTAGGGTCAGGTTCACATGGCGGCCTAATCCTTCCTCAAGAATCCGGTAAAGCGTAGATAATTGAATATCAATCTTACCATTTTCAACCCTTGAGATATAGCTTTTTTTGGTGCCTGTTTTCATTGCAAGTTCTTCCTGGGTAATATTCGCATGTAATCTGGCATCTTTTATTAATTCACCAATCATAAAAGCCTTGGATTTGTTATCAAATTCATCCCTTTGGGGCGTCCCGGCCTTGCCATATTTGATGTCCAGTAATTCATCAAATGTTTTTGCATCCTTTATTGTTTTCATTTCTGCCTCCATTATTTTATTTTTTCCAGATAATACTCCTTCATTAATTTAACTGCACGATCAATCTCTTTTCCCGGCGTTTTCTGTGACTTCTTTTTAAATCCGGTCAATAAAATGACCAGCATACCTGAATCAAAGAAGCAGAATATCCTGAATTCATTCTGACCGTATGAAACACGAATTTCAAACAGTCCATCCGTTCCTTCAATATGTTTCAGGAATTTCTTCGGGATCCATTGAAGGTTCCTCACAATGTCAAGCACATATTCTACCTTCTCCTGTTCCTTTTCATCCAAGGAAGTATAGAAATCGAGGAAATAGTGCCTGAAAAAGATTATTTTTCGTTTCATGGGGCAAAGTTAACATATTTGTTAACCAAGAACACATCTCCTGATGATTTTTTTTACTTTAATGTTCGATTTTCGTTAGTTGCCTTGCGCCAAGTGCTTTGCGCCATTCGCCCGGTCATTGCGAGCGAAACAAACCTTCATCCTCCGTCACCCGTCACCGCTCACCGCTCACCCTTCGCCAGTCCTCGCGAGACCCGCAAAAGCGGGATAAACTCCGCGAAGCAACCCACATTTCAACAAAATAGTCTTAATAAATAATTAACAATGCGCTTTATACTCAATGTAATAATTATTATTTTTGCATTTGGGCTACAGGATACATGATTATTCGGACTTTTTTGATCACTTTTAAGTTGGATACTGAAATCCGGACTCTGGCAACTATCTAATGTTACTTATTTGAAAGCACTTTTTTTTATTGCGGAAAATGAAGTGGTGAAATATGTTGACCCGGGACACTTAATCAAGGGATCAAAAAAACCATTGGGGATGGAAAATTTTCCTTTAATAGAATTGTTTCAAGATTTATAAAACAAACTCTATAGAGTGTTACTCATCTTAAAACTCCAGGAATTAGACACTATAAGTTCAAATGAACAATAATAAATCACTTAACAACAATTTTTTTGATTAATCAGACCGGCAAAAGCACCCGTCGAAAAAGGAGGAAATTTTAATAACGTATAAACACATTTTCGACCAATTAAAATGCTAGTCTGAAATTTACGGCGTGCGAGATAAAATAGCTCATTCAGTATTTTATTCAATCAATGTGGAATTCCACTTTTTAAATAAAAAACCATGTCATATACATTTCAATGCAAAATGAATTTATCAAAATTAAGGCGAACAATATTAGTATTTGTTCTGTTATTTACTTTATTCTTTTTATGGTTTGCTGCGGATGTAAGATCAAATAACATCTTAATAAGTGCTAATACTAACTGGAGTGCAATTACTACCGGTTCTGGCCCCGGTGGGCAACCTAGTAGTTCAGATGCGATTACCATAAATACAGGCTTTACACTTACCGTGAATGTCTCAGCTGGTGTTTGTGCTTCAATTTCATTAGGGAGCGGTTCTGGAACTGCTTACCTTGCATTTGCTACTTCAGGAAGTCCAAAAGCCACCGTGTCAGGTGCTGTCACAGTCGGCAATATCAATAATAAAAACAGGGCGGGTTCAATAACATTTCAAAACGGTTCTACACTTGAAGCTGGTAGTGTAATGTTAGGTGCGGTTGATCAGCAACTAAGTACTATAAACATGACCAATGGAGGGTACATGAAAATAAATGGTAATTTTACGACAGCACAAACCACCGCAACTACTCCTCCTACATTTACACCTGGAACTGGGACCGTTGAACTAGCAGCTAATTGCACATTACCGGCCAGGGTTATTACAAGTTTTAATGCGTTATTAATTTCAGGAGGAACTACTACACTCGGAGTAAGTCTTAATTCAACTGCCTCTACAGGATCCCTCACAGTAAATGCCGGGACAACTTTATCCTTGCTTACTTACAGTTTTGGTGCAGCAACAGCAATCCCAAGGGTGACATTGCAAAATGGAGTCTCGGGTTCTACTATTTCCGGAACAACAGGCACATTGTATCTTGGCGGAGATGTCACCGTAACCAAGATTACCGGTACCGGTGTTGGTGCAACTATTTCCTGCCCTGTGGCTTTGACCGCAACCAGGACGTTTACCGTAGCGGATGAGACAACACCTGTAACGGATTTGACAGTAAGTGGTATAATCAGTGGAACCAATTTCGGTGTTACTAAAAAAGGTGCCGGAACAATGCAGGTATCAGGAGTAAATACTTTTACAGGGACAACTGACGTTTCTGAAGGTACATTGATTGCAACTACCAGTACATCAGCCCTTGGAGCCGGAAATTTAACTCTTTCCGGTGGTACACTTAAATTAACGTACTCATCAGGCCTGAACTTTGCCAGAAATACAACCGTAAGCGCTAACTCTACAATAATAAGTGATGTAAGTAGTTCTGGAGCAGGCGTAACACATACGTTAGGCACATTATCAATCAGCGCTTATATTTTGTCCATTAATGGAGGAAGTAATGTTACTAGTGGAACAGCAGGATTGACATTTGGTGCCGTAACCAATACTGGAACTCCAACATATACCGTGACGAATCCGACAGGGGGAGGAATAACACAACTTAGCTTAGCAGCAGTATCCAATTCAACATATCTGACAACCTTCAATGGTAACGGGAATGTGGTACAAACAGGTGTATTTGGCAATGGATCAGGTGGTGTTACATACAGTGGATCAGGCACCTTGACATTAACTCAGGCAAATACATTCACCGGAATCTTGACGGTAAGCAGTGGAACAGTCGTGGGGGCCTCTTATGTCGGAGCTCTTGGAGCCGGCACATTGACCCTTTCAGGAGGCACACTTAAATTAACAAATGCTACTGGACTAAATTTTGCGAGAAATACAACAGTCAGTGCAAATTCAGCGATAACAAGTGATGTAAGCAGTGCTGGTCCCGGTATAACACATACACTAGGCACCTTATCAATCGGTGCTTATACCTTATCCATTAACGGTGGCAGTAATGTGACCAGTGGAACAGCTGGTTTGACGTTTGGGGCAGTAACACATACCGGTGCCCCGACCTATACAGTGACTAATCCGACAGGAGGAGGAACTACTCAATTGAGTGTTGGTGCAGTTGGCAATTCAACTTATCTGACGACTTTCAATGGCAATGGTAATGTGATACAGACTGGAGTTATTGGTAGTGGTTCCGGTGGCATAACATACAGTGGAACTGGCACATTAACTTTGAGCCAGACAAATACATACGGCGGGGCAACAACGATCAGTTCCGGAACAATAAAACTAGGTTCAGGAACTGCAATTCCTGATGTCAGCGCATTGACAGTTAATGGAACATTTGATCTCAATGGGAACAGTGAAACAGTTGGCTCACTTGCTGGTTCAGGTACGGGTATAGTTACCAGTTCAGCTGCAGGAAATCTAACATTAACAGCGGGCGGAGATAACAGTACGACAAGTTATTCCGGTATAATCCAAAATGGAACTGCAACATCAATTGCTTTGACAAAGAACGGGACGGGAATACTAACATTATCCGGAAATAGTACATATAGCGGCTTGACCACGATAAGCGCCGGTACCATAAAACTGGGAGGAGCCGGAAGTGGCTCAAACACACCTTTAGGTACGACCACAAATGGCACAACAGTCAGTTCCGGAGCTGTCTTGGATTTAAATGGCAATTCTTTAGTGACTACAGAAGGGTTGACATTAAGTGGAACAGGATTAACTAGCTCCCCTGCCGGAGCATTAACAAATACAGGAGGCAATGCTTCCTATAGCGGTGCAATTACCTTAGGATCCTCAGGAGCGACCATTACAGCCACAACCTTTGGAACATTGACAGTGAGCGGGAATATCAGTGGTAATACCTATCCCCTAACATTAGACGGCGCAAGCAGCAGCGATGGGATAATCTCGGGAGTGATTGGCACAACCTCAGGTACAGTAACTAAAAATGGTGCAGGTACCTGGACTTTATCCAATTCCAATACATACACAGGATTAACCACGGTCAGTGACGGATTCCTTACTGCTACGAATGCAACGGCATTAGGAACCAATGCCGGCAAAACAAATGTAAACTCAGGAGCAACTTTGTATATAAATGGCGGCCTAACGGTTGCTGAACCTCTCACTCTAGATGGAGGAACCCTTAGAACCACCCTTACAGTTGGCAGCCTTGCTACTTATACAGGTGCGATCGACCTGACTAACGCCAGCACCATTCGATGCGGGAGTGGCAATCCTCTTACGATTTCAAGTACCATAAGTAATGGAGGTTTTGATTTGACACTTACGACTCCGGTTGGCACGACACTTACTGCCAGTAATGTCATTTCCGGAGGTGGAGGACTAATTAAGGGGCAAGGAGGCCTTGTGGTGCTCAGCGGGGCAAATACTTATTCTGGCGCCACTTCGGTAACTTCGGGGACATTGCAGGCAGGAGTTGCTTCCGTCGTAAATACAAGTGGCGCTTTTGGAAACAATTCAGCTGTAACACTAACAGATCTTTCAGGTGTGGTACTTGACCTCAATGGTTTTGATACACAGATTGGTTCATTGACAGGGGGAGGAACTAATGGGGGTAATGTTTCACTTGGCGCGAAAACCCTTACAATTGGTGGTAATAACACGAGCCCGTCAGCATATGCAGGAATTATTTCGGGAACCGGTGGGTCAATTACCAAAATCGGTAGCGGAACCTTGATCCTTTCAGGTTCGAATACTTATACGGGGGCAACCACTATAAGTGCAGGAACACTTAAAGTTGGAGCTACAGGAGACGCCACAAATACACCATTGGGTACGATAGCCTCGGGAACAACGGTTTCTGCTACTGGTGCTGCACTTGATCTGAATGGTTTTACGTTGGGAACTTCTGAACCACTGACACTGAATGGAACCGGGATTTCAGGTACAGGAGCATTAATAAATAGTTCTGGAGCCGGAACCGGCGCGACTTATAATGGAGCTATAACCCTTGGAAGCGCCGGCAGTATCGGGACAACCTCCGTAACCACGGGGAATATAACTTTAGGCGGAGGAATCACCGGCGGCTTTGATTTGACCAAAGTGGGAGCAGGAACGTTGAGTTTGGGAAGCAGCACTGCAACCCTGGGAGCACTTACAATCAGTGCAGGCACCCTTGTTTCAACATCCGGCACTATGAATGTTGCCGGAGATTTTACTAACGACGGTGCTTTTACCCATAACAGCGGAACAGTCAATTTAAATAAAAGCGGTTCTACACAATCAATAACCGGATCTTCAGCAACAACATTTAATAATCTTACTATAAGTAATTCTTTCGGTGTCACTCTCGGTGGATCATCCTTAGATGAAACTGTTACAGGGACACTGAATTTTTCATCCGGTAAGATAACCACCGGCTCAAACAAGCTGATTGTAGGAAGTAGTAATAACGCAGGAACGGTTTCTGGGGCAGATGCAGGGAAATACATTTATGGTAACCTCAGAAGATATGTCCCCAATAGTTCAGGTCCAACTGTCGGCTACGACATTGGTGATGCAACCAATTACACCCCTGTTTCACTTACATTCTCAGGTACCGTTTCCGGATCCGGATACCTCGATGTCTTCACATCCGTCCCGGGATCTGCACCACCGGCTGCTTCATATTTAAGCCAGTCAAAATATGTGAACCGGAAATGGACCATCACCAATTCGGGTGTCGGGGGTTTTTCTTCTTACGCACCAACTTTTACTTTTGTCTCCGGTGACCTAGTGGGAACGCCAAATACAAACATTTTTGCCATCCGCAAGTACAACGGAACATTCTGGGCGGCCGCTACAGCTTCGACAAGAACCTCAACATCTACCAGGTGTACGGGGCTAACTTCATTCAGTGATTTTTATATCGGTGAAGACCTCACGTCAACTTCCAATAGTGTCTGGTTCGGCACCAAGGATAATGACTGGAATACAACCGATAACTGGTGCAGCGGAGATACACCCACCGTTCCCACTACATCAACGGATGTCACGGTACCGTATACGGGAGTCACGAATTTCCCCACTGTTTCAGGATCATACAATTGTCAAAACATAACGATAGAATCGGGGGCATCATTGGTTGTCACAAGTGCAGGAAATCTGACTGTCAGTGGAACAGCCACCGTCAAAAGAAGTATCACACTCGACAACCACTGGCATATGCTTTCCTCCCCAGTTATAAGCCAAGACATCTGGCCTGAGTTCGCCCCTGAGCCAACGGATGGTGGTACTCTTACGTTTGGCCCTGGGCCTTATAACTGGGATTTCTATTACTTCAATCCTTATTGCAACGTTCACGGACTTTCCTGGGTGAATCTCCGGAAAACAGGGGGATATTACAATGAAGGGTACGTTGATGATCCCAGCAGTAACGCCGGATTCGGTGCCGCAACCCCGGCCTTCACACCCGGCAGGGGATATCTTATTGCGTACAATACCGGGTGGACCTCAACGGGATCTCTTGCATCGAAGGATCTCAGCATCCATACATTTTCCGGAACTCTGAACAACGGTTCAGTTTCAACATCCATTATCGATTATTCCAGCTCCGGAGGATATTACAGCAACCTTGTCGGAAACCCTTATCCTTCTTCAATCGACTGGGACGCATCACCCGGGTGGACGAAAACAAACCTTCTTATCAACAGTTACTGGATCTGGAATGATCAGGATGGGAACTATGGCGTATACGACGGAGCAGCAGGAACCCTCGGTACCAGCCAGTGCATAGCCCCTGCTCAGGGATTTTTTGTCAAGGCGAAAAATACAACTACCGGCTACCTGACCATGGATAATGATGTGAGGACGCACAGCACCCAAGCCTGGCTGAAGCAGGAGAAGGCCGATCCTGTCAACCATATGCGTCTGAGGGTAACAACAGACCAGAATACATACAGCGACGAGATGATCTTCGGGGTGAATTCATCATACGGAAATGACGGTTCCGATAAGTTCGCAAGCATGTACGCGGAAGCACCCGAGCTTTGGTCGATCAAAAACGGCAACAGTTATTCCATCGACCATTTGCCCTCGATCGACCAGAATACGACCATCACGATCGGCATCAAAGCAGGTGTAAACGGCAATTATACAGTCACGGCAACCGGTGTGTCTGAATTCGGTGCTTCCAGTGTCCTTCTCGAAGATCTCAAAACCGCAACAACACAAGAACTGAAAAACAACCCGGTTTATACATTTTCAGGTGGCCCCGGCGATGCAACTGAAAGATTAAGGCTCCATTTCGGCGGGCCGTTTGGTGTTGGAACCACACCAAAAGTTGACCCGGTTACGATCTATTCCTACGGAAACTCTATTTATATCAGGAGCAATTCCGCCACCGACCTGCAAGGTAATCTTTTTGTCTTCAACCTTATCGGGCAGAAGATGATGCAACAAAGAGTCGACGGGAAATTCAGCAGGATCGATCTGAATGTTCCGGCCGGGTGCTATGTTGTGACGCTGGTCTCGGATAAGCAGACGGTAAGTAAGAAGGTGCTAGTGCACTAAGCGCTTTGCGCCGGGCGCAGTTTGTACTTACTCTTCGTGGTTCTTCGTGAAATAAAAAATCAGGGTACACGAAGAAGTCACGAAGGACCACGAAGGGTTTTTCCGATATAGCCATCACAATTTTAGTGACAATTCCAGCTGCCAATCCAGTCCCGATTCTATAATCTATTCCCTATCGCATATCGCATATCCCCCATCCCCCCATTGCTCAACCGGATTCCAAAGGAAAAATAAGGAAAAGATGTATTACCTTTTGAATTTTTGCCGATTAATAGGAAAATTGCTTTGTGATGAAAAGATCGGATAAAACCCGGGGGGAGATTATTCTTTATCAGACACCCGATCAACTTACGATATTGGATGTGCGGCTGGCTAATGAAAACATCTGGCTCACACAGGCACAAATGTCTGAACTGTTCCAGACCACGCGCAATAATATTACACTTCATATTTCTAATGTTTTTAAAGAAAAGGAGCTGGAAAAACATTCAGTATGTAAGGAATTCTTACTAACTGCCCGCGACGGAAAAAGGTATAAAACAACACTCTACAGCCTTGATGTCATAATATCCGTCGGGTACAGGGTGAAATCTCAAAGAGGTACTCAATTCCGAATCTGGGCAAATCAGGTTTTGAAAGATTACCTCCTGAGAGGTTATGCATTCAATGAAAGGATTGACAGGATCGAAAGCAGGCTGCACGACCACGACAAGAAGTTTGATCTGCTCATTAAAACTACTCTCCCCCCGAAAGAAGGCATTTTTTATGACGGACAAATATTTGACGCACATCAATTCGTGTCTGATCTGGTGAAATCAGCAAAAACGTTACTTGTACTGATCGACAATTATTTGGATGAAAATGTCCTTGTCCTGCTTTCAAAAAGAAATCCCGGCGTTGAAGCCGTAATTTATACTGACCATATTACCCGGCAGTTCAAACTGGATCTCGATCGTTTCAGTGTACAATATCCTCCGGTGGAAGTGAGAATATTCAATAAATCCCATGACAGGTTTCTGATTATCGACCGGCAGGATGTCTATCATATCGGCGCATCGTTAAAGGACCTGGGAAAAAAATGGTTTGCATTTTCCAAAATCAGGCTGGACGCACTGGAACTGCTGGGGAAAATGGAATAGATGGGCGATTCTCGATGGGCGATGGGGGATTTGCGATGAGCGATTCCCAAATACCCAAACCCAGACTCACACATCGCATATCACAGATCGCATATCGATGGGCGATGGGCGATGGGCGATGGGCGATTAGTGAGAGGTCCGATGATTTCGCTCTACGCTTTGAATAAATAACGTCAGTTTACGGCCCAATTTGTCAAGCATTTCTTTTAGCTTCTCATATTTCCCCTGATCTTTCAGGGATTTTGTCTGAAACAGGGTATCGAGATGATCTTCTGTTTCCCTTAGGGATGCCATGGCAATCACAAGGAAATGAAGAAACTCCAGTTTGTACCTGCGCCTTCCGTAACCTTCAACAATATTTGACTTGACCGATTTTGACGACCGACGTATTTGGTTTCCGGTTTCGAACATTTCAAACCTGGGCAAATCTTTCAGTGACATCTCATGAATCTCAATTACCATCTCATTCGAAATTTTCCATATTTCAAGATCACGGTATTCCATATTTTTTTCTCCTTAATCGTCCGAAACATAAAAAGTAATACGTTCCTGAAAATTATTTTATCGCCTATCACCCATCGATATGCGATACTCGATATGCGATGTGTGAGACTCGGGATTTGGGAATCGCCTATCGCCCATCACCCATCGCCCATCGATGAACCGTTGCTCCGTACCGGCTTTTCTTCGTGGAATTTCGTGTTACCAATTCTTTATTTCACAGAGCTAAACAGAGAAGACACACCTGCCTGCCGGCAGGCTGGGAGGCTCGCAGAGGGATGAACTATAGCTCAACACTTAGCCTGAGATGCCCGCCAAGTCCGTCACGAATTATCCTCATCAAAGTCGAGAGACGAATGTCACTGGCATTATTTTCAATTCTTGAAATGTAGTTTTTTGTTGTCCCGCATTTTTCGGCAAGTTCTTCCTGGGTCAGGTGTTGTTGCTTCCGGGCTTCCTGGATAAGTACTCCTATTTTAAAATTTTCAAATCCTTCTTCATATTTATCCCTTGCCGGCGTACCTGGTTTGCCGTATTTTTTATCCAAATGGTCATCCCAGGAAACAAGTTTATTTTCTTGATTGTTCTTCATGATATTTTTGTTTTAATCGATTTGCTTTTTCAAGCACGGAGCAAAGTTACCTGATTGGACAACTATAAATTAATTTTCTTGCAGAAGTTTTCAAGTAATTTTTCAATTCTTTTGGATTTCGTAATTCGTCGTTCGTACTTATTCTCTGTGTAACTCTGTGGATTCTCCGTGAACCTCTGTGTAACAGACATTAAAATTTGTTACACGAAGTTCCACGAAAAAGACACGAAAATCCACGAAGGGTTTATTCCGATATGGCCATCACAATTTTATTGACAATTCCAACTGCCCATCCAGTCCCAATTCAATAATCTTTTTTAGGGTAGAAAACCGAACCTCTTTGATATTGTTTTCTATTTTTGATATATAGGATTTTGTGGTCCCGACTTTTGCAGCAAGTTCCTCTTGCGTTAATCCTTTTTCAATACGAGCTTCCAGAAGCATTGCACCAAGTTTAAATTCTTCATACCCTTCTTCCAATTCCTTACGTTTCTGGGTGCCTGGCTTGCCATAATGCTTATCCTTGAACTGTTCAAGGGTCATAAGGTTATTTTTTTTCTCTTTCATATTCCTTTTTTATTTTTAATGCTTTTTCGATTTCCTGATCAGGTGTTTTTTGTGATTTCTTTTGAAAACCATGGGCCAGAACAATTATCTTACCTTCGTCAAAAAAGCAAAAGATCCGGTAACTATCACTACCAAACTGGACTCGTATTTCATAAAGATCTCCGACATTCCTGATGTGTTTGAGGTACATCTCCGGAATTCGCGGTAGTTCCTCAATTAGATCAAACGTCCAGATAATTTTTTTCTTTACTTTACTGCTTTGCTTTATGAAGAAATCCTCAAAGTAGTTTTTGTAAAAAACAATTGTTCTGTACTTCATTTTATATTCATTTTGCAAAGATAAGAAATGTTGCCTCATAGTGCAACTTTATATTGTTATTTTATTTCACGAAGAACCACGAAAAAGACATGAAGGACCACGAAGGGCATTTTATTTGTGCTTGCTCTCTGTGTAACTCCGTGCTTCTCTGTGAACCTCTGTGTAACAGACTGTAAAATTTTTTACACGAAATTCCACGAAGGGTTATCTCAAATTCTATCTTCTATCCTTTTCAATTTACATGTCATTCTTACCCGGAATCGTGAAACCAATCCGTTTCCGTGGCTCAGCAGGCACATTAATCAGATGTTTCAACACCCTGAAGATCGCCTGGATTTCTTCGCTGTTCTGAATACCCTGCTTCTCAAGTTGATCCAGTTTCAGCAAAATATCTTTATGGGTCGATAACATTTCTCTTAACCGGGTAAATATTCTGACAATCCTGATATTGCCCTCAATGGCCTCCTTACTTTTCAGGATGCAGGATAACATTGTGACGCCCTGCTCCGTAAAGCTAAATGGCAAATGCCTCAGCCCTATGACATCCGCTTTGGAGGTCACAAATTTTGACCTCCAATTCATGAACTCATCTCTCCTCATCAGGAATGAATGGTTCTAATTTTTGCATTGATAATATTTTTTCTCCTTAATCGTCCGAAACGTAAAAAGTAATACGTTCCTGAAAATTATTTTATCGCCTATCACCCATCACCCATCGATATGCGATACTCGATATGCGATGTGTGAGACTCGGGATTTGGGAATCGCCTATCGCCCATCACCCATCGCCCATCGATGAACCGTTGCTCCGTACCGGCTTTTCTTCGTGGAATTTCGTGTTACCAGTTTCTAAAATATGAAACGCAAAGTCTGAAGTGCAAAGTCTGAACTGTAAAGTCCAAAATTGATCCATCTTCTATCCTCCATCCTCGATTTTCCGCCCTCCGACCTCTGCCCTCCGACCTCATTTTCCCATATCTTTGTATAACTGAAAAAGAACAACCACCATGGAAACAACCCGCAAAATCGACCGCATTATCAAAGGACAACCCACCTCGGACGGCGCAGGCGTCCGCCTGACCCGCATCTTTGGTTTTTATGAAGAAGGGCTGCTGGATCCGTTCCTGTTGCTTGATTTTTTCGGCTCGGACAACCCGGATGATTTCATGGCCGGATTTCCCTGGCATCCGCACAGGGGCATCGAAACCGTCACCTATATGCTGGACGGAAAAGTTGAACACGGCGACAGCATGGGCAACAGCGGGGTGATCGGCAAGGGCGACATCCAGTGGATGACCGCCGGAAGCGGGATCATCCACCAGGAGATGCCCAAATATGAAGGCGGGCGGATGTACGGATTCCAGTTGTGGCTGAACCTGCCGGCTTCACATAAAATGATCGCTCCGCGGTACCAGGATATTCCGGCAGGCAAGGTCCCCACCATAGTTCTCGATAACCAGGTAAAAGTGCGGGTGCTTGCGGGTACATTCAACGGAACCCGCGGACCGGTGGAGGATATTATCGCTGATCCTGAATATTTTGACGTGGAGATGCCGGAAAACACGGAATTTATTGCTCCGGTCAATCCTGATTATACCGCCTTTGTTTTTGTTTACGAAGGATCTGCGGGTTTTGATGAGAGCAGAAAAGAACCCCTGCATTCAGGCGAAGGCGCGCTGTTCGGACACGGTTCGCAGGTGCGCGCCACGACCGGATCTTCAAAGTCCAGGTTCATCATGATCTCCGGAAAACCGATCAACGAGCCCATTGCCTGGCGCGGCCCCATCGTGATGAATACCGAAGCGGAACTTGCTGTTGCGTTCAAAGAGTACAGGGAGGGGACGTTCATCAAGTAAAGCGGATGTTGCAACCCCCAGCATCGGTTTTTTATTACACGAAAGTCCACGAAGCCTGCCTGCCGGCAGGCAGGGAGGCACGAAAACCCACGAAAAATATAGCCCCCTCGCCTTCAGGAGAGGGGGTTGGGGGTGAGGTGAGTTGGAAATCCCTATCTTTGTTGTAAATCCGGGTCATATGAAAAAGTCAGCGATTTTTCTGATAGTGATCTTCTGTAGTCTTGGGGTATCAGGCCAAACAAACATCACCCTCTCCAATCCGGATGTTCTTCCTGTCTTGCTCGGAAATTACAATCCTGCAGTCTATACCCCGGCGGTGATCATCAACCATCCTGATTCCATCCTGAACGGAATCATCAACCGGGTTTCCAAAGACACGCTGATCCAAAACCTGCTGGTCATCGACAGCAAGCACAACCATAACTCTGGATCCGACACGGTTTCCGATACACGCGGCATCGGGGCCGTGCGCAGGTGGATTTTCTCAACGTTTAATCAATACAGCGCTTCCTGTGAAAACCGGCTGCTGACTACATACATGGACTTTACACAGAACATTTGCGGACAGATGCATCACCGGAATGTGCTGGCGGTTCTGCCCGGACTTGATACCACCAACAAGGAGATCATGCTGATCGAAGGTCATTTCGATACCCGCTGCGAAGGAGCCTGCGACACCTCCTGCTATTCACCCGGAATGGAAGACAACGGTTCGGGAACCGTTCTTGTGATGGAACTGGCGCGCATCATGAGCCGCTATTCCTATAACCACACCATTGTATTTGCCTGCGTTACCGGCGAAGACCAGGGTTTGTACGGATCCTCGGCGTTGTCGGCCTATCTGAAGAACAACAATGTGAAGATCCGGTCGGTGATGAATAACGATGTGATCGGGGGCGTCATCTGCGGACAGACCTCTTCCCCGCCGGGCTGCCCGGGACTGAATTCCATCGACAGCACACATGTCAGGGTATTTTCCTTTTCTTCCTACAGCGATTCGGGTTCTGTTTCACCCCACAAGCAGCTGGCCCGTTACATCCGGCTTCACCAGGAAGAAAGGATCAACCCGCTGATCAGCACCCCGATGACCATCGACATCATCATTTCCGAAGACCGTACCGGCCGCAGCGGCGATCATATCCCGTTCCGGCAAAAAGGTTACACGGCGATCCGCTTTACCTCGCGTAATGAACACGGCAACGGAACTGGAACACCTCCCGACCGGCAGCATTCGGTGCGCGATATTCTGGGCGTTGACACCTCTGTTCCGCCCGATGGCATCATCGACAGTTTTTATGTCAATCCGAACTACCTGCGGCGGAATATCATCATGAACGGCGTCAACCTTGGATGGCTGGCCATAGCACCGCCCAGCCCGCATCCTGAATTCACACCTGTGACAAACGGGATCAGCATCCATTTGTCAGGAGATGATTCCCTTTACCAGCATTACCGTGTATCCTTACGTACAAAGCACTCCGGATCGTTATATTTTGATACCGTTTATACTTTTTATTCAAACACCATCAGCATCTCAGGCCTCGATCCTCATAAAACCTGGTACTTCAGCGTCGCCAATGTGAAGAACGGGGTGGAAAGTCTTTTCAGTGATGAATATTCTGATTTTGCCGTCGGGATGAATGATCATTTACTGAACGACCAGGGGATCCGTTCGATCCGGAACATCCCGAATCCGTTTACAGACAGGACCACATTTACGGTTGAAACAGATGAATATTTCAGGGAGAAGGAAGCTTCACTTGTCGTATCTGATCTGGCGGGAAGAAAAGTTGTCGTTATGAATGTACAGCTTTCTGCCGGCATTAACCGGGTGGAATTCATCAACAAATCAGGATGGAAGGGAGTCTATCCCTATCGGTTTTTCTGTTCAGGAACTGCAGTATATGCAGGAAAGATGGTGATGTATTAGTCCGGGATACCGTTCTGATTTTAAAATTCGTTAATCGATTATTCGATAGGCGATAGGCGATATTCGATGTGTGAGTTTTGAGTCTTGGGATCAGGGCATCGACCATCCACCATCGAGCCATCATCCGGTCTGATAAAAAATCAGTAATTTTCCCCAAAATTTTCTTGATGAACAATGTAAAGATGAAGACCGGGTATTATTACCTGATCGCTTTTATCGAAGGCTCATGCGTAATGGCCATCGAACTGGCTGCCGCCAAGATGATCGCGCCTTTTTACGGGACGTCGCTCTATGTGTGGGCCGCCGTGCTTGCAGTGACGCTGGGCGGACTCACCACAGGATATTACCTTGGAGGATGGGCGACGTTCAAATTTTCTGCGCAAAAGCTGCTGTTCTTTATTTTACTTGGAGGATCGCTGCTCACAGCGGCGATGCCCATGATCGCACAGCACATCATGCCGGCGGTGAGCAGCCTCGGGCTGCGCACCGGCTCGCTTGTCTCCTGCCTTGGTTTTATGCTGCTTCCCCTGGTTTGCATGGGAATGGTTTCGCCCACCCTGATCCAGATCAGCAATACCGAGCTGAAAGGAACCGGGAGAACCGCCGGAACGATTTACGCGATCTCAACGGTGGGAGGCATCCTCATGACACTTCTCATGGGTTTCTATTTCCTGCCGGAATGGGGGATCCGGAATTCCATCATCCTGGTTGCCGGATTACTCGGGTCAATGACGATCATGCTGGTGATTCTCCTGAGAAGATACAGGATCTGGCTTGGGGCCGGACTGCTCCTGGTTGCAGGATTCCTTGTTTCCGCCACGACATTTATCCGTGACCCGGCCATGGCGCTGCGGTTCATTTACAGGAGCGAAGGCATTCTGGGACAGGTCAGCGTGCTCAACTACCCGCTCTATGAAGCAAACCAGATGATCCGGCTGATGTTCATCAACCAGGTACCACAGACACAGGAAAATGTGGAATATATGCCTGTTTCCATGTGGACCTACCCCCACCGGATTTCCGCCGTCTCCAGCCTGAAACCAAGGGGCAGCAAGGCGCTGCTGGTGGGCATGGCCGGTGGCAGCCTTGCGATGGAACTGAAAAAAATGGGGTTCGGCCTGGATGTCGTCGAGATCGATGAGCGGATGCCGTTCATTGCAGGGAAATATTTTGCATTTGACGCCAGGGGGATCAATATCAGCATTGATGACGGAAGGCATTTCATCCGGAGTGCCAAAGGGAAATATGACCTCATCATCATCGATGTGCTGAACGGGGAGGTGCAGCCGTTCCACATGTTCACGATGGAGTCTTTCGCAGAGATGAAAAAGATCCTATCGGACGATGCCTTAATCATCATCAATTTGCAAGGATTTATCCAGGGTGAGCATGGCCGGGCTGCAAGATCCATCTATAAAACACTGGAGGAATCAGGATTCAGGGTCTGGTATTTTTCCAAACTGGATGAAAAAGCCGGGGATGTGCACCTGTACGCCTCGATGAAAGGCCAGGATTTCACCCGGATCGATTCCACAAAGCTGAATGACTGCTGCCGGCAAAAGCTGCGGGATCGCTGGACGTTTGTAACGGATGTGCCACTGGACCTCAGCGATGCCGTGATCCTTACCGACGACAGGCCCATGCTGGAAGCACTGAACAATTATGCGGCGGAATACTGGCGCAAGTTGCAGATTGGTGGGTTCCTGGCAAACCTGCGGCACAACAGGATTCCGTACTTTAAATGACCCACCGGCGAGTTAGCCGGGATGGCGCGAGTCTCTGATGCGTGCCTGATCATTATCAGTTATTTTCCCCCAGAAGAACTGTCCAAACCTTGTGGACTTCTTTCCCAAACTTCTTTTCACGTTTTACGGCAAAGAAATCAATGCTTCCGCCGGCAAGATGATATTTCTTCAGATCCGGACCGGAATTGATGGACCGGTATGAAAATCCGATCCGGCCTGCAAATGCAGAATCACTTACCGGGTGAAGGTTTTGAGAAATCCAGAGGGAATCCGGTTTTACACTTCCGATGTTTATTTCGGTTGAAGACTTTTCACCGGCCAGTTCGTTTAAAGAGGTCTTTACCATCTTCTTTTCACCTGGATGGGTAAAGCGAAGGAAATCGTTTCCGGATCTGAAAAGCCCGAGGATCATCTGCTTTGAATGCGCCATGAATTCAGGGGCAGAAGTAGTGTCGGAAAGAACCGCGAGGTAATCGAAGAAGTCGTTGAACCTGTTCTTTGCAGTCTCCTCAAATGCATTCAGGTTCGTGGCTGAAAGCGTATCCGAGCCGAAAGCAGAAGTGAGGCTGTCTTTTTCAGATTTGATTCGCTTCTGATTCCGGGCAGCACTGAACTGCTCCTCGTTATCGCAGCTTTTCGCGCAGCAAAGGAGGTAGACGAGAATAAAGGCCGATAACTTTAAAATCCTTTTCATCTTTTCTTTTCATTGAGCCGGAACCGGAGCACCATGATCTTTCCATCTTTCGATTGTGAACCAAGTACCTCGATGTTCTTCAGGCTTCCCGAAGGCATGGTAAGCTTGTCGATAAACTCTTCCTTGTCGTACAGCGCCATCCCCGTGGCCTCTTTCCCGCTGATGACCTGGTAGATCATCGCCCCGTCATCGATCATCTCTTTTAATCTGATCCTGCGTTTCTTCCAGTCATCCACCTTCATCATCGAAAAATAGTGGATCATCATCGCATAATCGTCAGGCTTCAGCAGTATCGTTTCATTCCTGATGAGTTTTTTGACGATCCTCACAACGGTATCCGTTTGATAATAGGGGGCGTTGATTACCATCCGGATACTGCTTTTATCCGTCTTAAGCCGGAAACAAGCGTCGCTTCCCAGCATGGTCTGAACCGGTGATTCGCCCTCGGGGAGTAAGATCACTTCAATCCCGCTGCCGGTGATGGGTTCACGGGTGTCGGCATCGATGAAGGTGAAGCGGTATTCCTGGGTGTTGAAGAGTTTGAACAATCCGAAGAATATGGCAACGATGACAACCGCCATCAATGGAACCAGGAAGAAATAACGGTTGGCGCTGACCGGGGGTTTTTCAGTTTGGATCTGACGTTGATTCTGATAAATGAAATCGTCCCAGTTCGCATAACCGGCATATTTGCTCAGGAAGTTCAGCATGTCGATCCGCGGAAGCGAAGGATGGGCGGATTTCATATGGGTGTAAAACCACTTCTCGCTGATGTTTGCACTCACCTTTATGCGCAGATCCTCCTGGAAATTTGTGATCTCCTGCCCTTTCCAATCCGCAATGACGGGATTCATTCCCGGATAGGACTGCTGCATTACCGCTGCAATCTTCTGCTTCAGCAATTCGAAATGTATTTGATCCTTTTGGTGCAAAGATGACGGATTATTGCTGTTTTTGTATGCAGAACGCTTGTAAACTCTTTACAACTGTTTTACAACCGGATTTCAAATCGTTCCGGCCCTGTCATTCTAATTTTGATCCCCGGAACCGGATCAATACCGGTTTAACGAAATCAAAAGTAGATAAAAAAGAGAGTATATTTGTTAAACATCCATTAAAAAAAGGAGGTGTATTATGATTGAACATGTTCATAACCACATTACAAAGGAGATGGAGCAAAACACGAAGACGGATATCATTTTTATCCTGACTTCCATCGTCCTCAACCTGATCACCCTTGCTGTGAATTCTGGTCTTGTAGAAAAATCGCGTACGGAAAGTTCAAGTCTCATCGTGATGTTCGTTTTTGTCACTCTGATCGTTTTGGTAAACATCGTGGTCGTCATCGGTCTTGTCAAAGGCAGACAGACCCGTAAAAAATTGCTCAACGGGCTGATCACCATGTACCGCGACCAGAATGTTGCAAAATACTACGATGAAACCCTGCTGAGTAACTACAATGCGAGGTACAACCTCTTTATCCTGGTGGTGGTTTGCACAGGTGTCATTGCAACGATGGTGCCTTTCATTTTAAGATAATTCATACCTCAAAGATCGTTGATTGAATAATCGAACATTTGATCAACTAAAAAAAAGCCGGACATCGCTGTCCGGCTTTTCTGTAGTTATATCAGATCCGATCATTCACCCTTAGTATTATTCCCCTTGTCCGGAGCAGCAATAAAAAGGTCGAACAGGTAGGTGATTCCGTTGGTGAACTTTCCGGTCTTTGAATCGGGAGCAGCCCAGAAAAGGGTTGTGGTTGTTCCATCCGAAAAGACCAGCTTGGCGATCCTGGTTCCGGTAACGCTGGTACCTTCGTTAAAACCATAAGTCCAGATACCGTAGCGGAGCAGCTGTGCAGGAGCAATCATGTGGTTGTTCTCATCGGTCATCACGACAAACACGTTGCGTGTATAGAACGGGCGATCCCCCGGGATGTGAACCGTTACCTTATAATTAACGGCATTTGAATTTGCGTTTCCGTTTCCTGCGAAGGTCGGGATTGTGATCATCAGGCTGATGATGGCGATCATTGTTGCGATTGTTTTCATGGCGTTGGTTTTTTTGGGTTTTGTAAGACAAAGGTATGCCCGGTCTGGTCGCTGGAGAAATTGATCCCTGCGGAGGATCCATGTGGATCCTGAAAAAATCCAAATGGTTTCAGGGAAAAATCGGATTTCGGCTGAACTGTTCTGAATTTTTGCGGAGAAGATTCTGATGAATGTTCCCATCTCCTTATTTTCTGCCAAAAGAGGGGAAGAGATTTGTAAATTTTTGCTGAAGATTATTTTTATCGGTCATACGACATATGTTATACGACATACGTTTCCCATCTTCAATCCTTTCTTTATTCACCACAGATATCCACAGATTCCACAGATTATGTCACAGATTATGTCACAGAATATTTTCTCGGACCTCCGCCTTCAGGTCTCTGACCTCATAACTCACCAGTTCACCAATTCACTAATTAATTAACTCACCAGCTGATAAAAAAAGCCGGACATCACTGCCCGGCTTTCCTGGAATTAAGTTTATCAGATCAGTCTTCTGCTTTTATCTGTTGCGCAGAAGTAACGTACAGGTTGAAGATGTATGTGGCACCGGCGATAAAAGAACCACTCTGCACATCCGGACCGGCAATGCTGAACATTGCAGCCGTCGTGCCATCGGAATAGATCAGCTGTGCGATCCGGGTTCCCTTGACAGAGGAACCTTCAAAAAAATGGTACGTTTCCATTCCTTTGCTGAGAAGCTGCGGAGGAGCGACCGGTTTGTTGTAGCCATCGGTCATTACAACATACATGTTGCGCGTGTTGAATGATTTTTCTTTTGGCATATGAACATTTACCTGGTAGTGGATAACAAGTGGCAATGCACCTTTTACCAGCAGCGAGAGCATCATCATGATGCTGACCAGGAGGGTGATTCTTGCAAGTGTTTTCATGGCGTTGGTTTTTTTGGTTTCTTACGAACAAAATTATACCCTTACCGGCCGGAAGAGAAATTGATCACTGCGGAGAAGAAGCATGGTTTCCCGAAAAATCCAAACTATTGCCGGAAAGGATCAGGAAATAGAAGGGACCTCCTTAATTTTTGCGGACTATGTCCATAAGAAGGAACCTTCTTCCTTGAAAATTGCTAAAAGAGAAAGGGAATTTTGTAATTTTTTGCCGAAGATTATTGGCAAATGTCATTAGTCATATGACATACGTAAAAGGATATCCATTTTCCATTCTCTATCTTCAATTTTTATTCACCACAGATTACACGGATTACACAGATTAAGGCACAGATTATTTCGCTTTACGCTTTTTGCTATTTTTCGTTCTTTGGTGTGTAAACGAAAGACTGCCCGGCGGATAATGTGCTGCTGGAAGTATAGGATGGATTCAAAGCGGCGACAAGAGCCTTCCGCTTCTCCACTTCAGGATTATTTCCCACCATGTTTTTCCGCTTCGATTCGGTGGTATGCCTGAACTTTTTGTATTTAGTGTACTTGACGTGCTTTTTGTCCTTCATTGCAATCTTCCTATTTGCCAAAAACCTTTTTCAGGATTTCGGTGGTACGGGCGGCCGGGTCCTGTCGGATCTTCAGTTCCTCTTTGGCGATCATGGCAAAAAGCCCGCTGATGGCTTTATCCGTAACATATCCTGTGAGGTCCGGATTCTGGCGGGTTACGAAAGGGATCTGGTTGTAAGTCTTCACAACGTCTTCCCAAAGCCGGGTGGCATTGACCCTGTCGAGCGAGGCTTTCACAACCGGGGTGAATTTTTCTTTGAGTCCGGCTGTAGTCGTCCGTGAGAGGTATTGGGTTGCGGCATCATTTTTCCCTTTAACGATCTGAATGGCATCTGCAATGGTCATGTTCCGGATGGCGGAGACAAAGATTGGTTCTGCCTCTTTTGCCGCATCTTCGGCGGCGCGGTTGATTGAAAGAACAACCTCGTCAACCTGGCTTCCGAGGCCGATTCCCCGGAGTTTCGATTCAATGGTCCGGGCATTTTCGGGGAACGGAATTTTGATTTCCGGGTTGCCAAAATATCCATTGACTTTTGAAACCAGGTTCACGCTCGCACCGGTGCCTTTGACGAGCGCTTCTTTTATTCCGCTGACGGCGTCTTTCTCTGTCAGTCCCTGGCTTGCCGGTTCAATCAGCTTCATGGCTTCATTCAGGATCTGTGCAGTCAGACTGACACTGCATCCGATGGTGAAAATGAAAGCCAGCAGGAGATGTTTTTTTATCATGGGTTTCCGTTTTTATCAGGAAAATGCTGATTATAAAACGGAAGTACAGAACAATTGTTATCCGGAAGGTCCCGATTTATATGTCTTTTGGATTCGGAAGTTCAAGGTTTTCCGCTTCACAGATGGTCTGCAGCTTATCAAGCGACCAGGGCTGATCGTAATGAATCAGAAGACCGTACGGCCGCTTTAACAGCTTGATCAGGTTCCGGGTATCTTTTTCATGTTCATGCCTGATATGAGCTTCGATCTCCTTCCAGCCGGGAGAAGATAATTTTAAGGTAAGGAATGTGTCCGTATCCATCTTGGATAAGGTGATCGTATTCAGATCATCCGTCAGGATCTTGTTCTTCGTCCGGTTCAGGTGACGTTCGCCGAATTCATACAGCACCTGCATGTATTTCTCAAAAAGGATGTATTCGTTCAGCAAAAAGATAACATCAGCGGCGGTGAATGCCCTCCAGAATGAAACCGGATGCTGCTGGCAAACAAACCGGCCGAGCATGAACGCACCTGCCGAAAATCCGCTTAGTTTCTCTTTATGACATTTCGGGATCATACTTTTAAAAAAGCGGATCCTTCGTTCAGTCGTAAGAAGGTTGTAGATCTTATGCTGATCAAGATGGGAACCGAGCCCGCTTTTCAGGATCTCGGTGTAATAATATTCCATATGAATATCAAACCATCCGTTCACAAAATCGATGGCTTTCTGCTGCTGCTGGTCATAATCGTTCCGGATCAGTTTTACAAGATCCGGAAGTGTCATGGCCTCTTCAGTTTTCAGCGTGTTAATGATCTCCTGGTAGGCTTTATAAGCCCTTGACATGTTGACAAAGACGGTCTCTTCCTTGGTGTCCATTTCGAGCGCCTGACCTTCAAGGTACTTCTGGAACCGTGCCGGTTTGTAATGTGCTTTCCCCAGGTAGATGGAACGATGCTTGCTGGATACGGTAACCCATTCACCTTCCTGGATCATGATCCCGGCCTCATTGATAACAGCATTACCGGCAAAGTCCATGTGATGATTCCGAAGGTTGATAAATGCCGGGATGCCATAGCCAAGGCAGGCAGTAACGACATGGATGGCCAGCGGACTCATGCTCAGAATGGCATCCAGCTCTCCCATGAAGATGGTTTCGGAAGGAACAAAATTTTCCTTGCAGAGGCATACTTTTTCTCCTTTTCTCTTCGCTTCAAGGGCCTTTTCGATCGTAAAATAGATTTTGGCAGATACGGCAGACCTGGGCAGGATGGAAACACCATCCCCGAACCAGATCAGCGATTTTAAGGAAGCATCGTCAATCCGTTCCGAGAAGATCTGCCTTAAATGATAGGGACGGATCAGCTGGATCACCCTTTTCTTCGTAATGATCTTTTTCTGGTAAAGGTCGATGGCGGTCAGGAGCGTCGACCTGCCGGTGAGCTCCGACATGTTGAGTTGGAGCATGGCAAAAAGTGAAATGCCCTCAAAGGATTCTACCGCAAATTCAATGGTGGCCGGTGATTTTAATTTTACTTCCAGTTTC
>JAPLDJ010000019.1 GCA_026391805.1 Bacteroidota bacterium
ACAAAGAAAAAACCCAAACAACAAAATCGGATGATTTCATCGTTTGGGTTTCTTGAGTTGACAGAAAACTTGACAGTTTTCAGCGACCACCTTCCGAAACATCAGTAAATACTAATGCTTCAGAAGCGTTAAGTGACTCCGAAGGGACTCGAACCCCCAACCCTCAGAACCGGAATCTGATATTCTATCCATTGAACTACGGAGCCGTGGGGGCAAAGGTAATAAAAGAGTGCTACTAATCAAAATGGGAGATTAGAGATTCACTTGCTACTAAACTGATGCTAGATGCTGGATGCTGGATGGAGGGTGGAGGTGTTTAACCCCGGTGGTTTCGTTCGACCGCGGAGATAAAAAGATTCAACTTCTTGCCCAGCTCCATTAACCGGCTCAGACACTTCTCATACTTTTCTCTGTCAGTCAGCGATTTTGTCAGGAAAAGTGTTTTCAGATGATCTATGGTTTCATCATTTGAGGCCTGGGCAATCACAAGGAAACGAATAAAATCCTGCTTGTATTTCCTGCGGCCAAATCCTTCAACAATGTTTGCCTTGACAGATTTGACCGACCTTCTGATCTGACTGCCGGTCTCATACATTTCAAATTTTTGAATATCTCTGAGTGTCAGCTCATGAATTTGCAAAACAAGTTCATTGGCGATTTTCCATATCTCAAGATCTTCATAATTCATATTGATTTTTTACCTTAATCGTCCAACATTAAAAAGGTAATACGAAAATCTTTAAAAATAATTTTACCTTTATTGATTATTCATCCAGCATCCAGCATCCAGCATCCAGCATCCAGCATCCAGCATCCAGCATCCAGCATCAGGTTAATAAAAGTTCCTACTTTTGCCCCCTCTACCAAATCAATAGAAATGACTAAAATCTTACTGACCGGCGGATCGGGATTCCTGGGAAGGGCGATCGTCGCTGAACTCACGGATCCCTCCTCCCCTTTGAAATTTTCCCATCTCCGGGTTTTCGACCTGAAGGAATATTCGGGTCCGGAAAAGGATCTGATGGAATTTATTTCCGGCGACATCCGCGATTATTCAGCTGTCCTTGAAGCCTGCAGGGGCATGGACATGGTTATCCACTCTGCCGCTGTGGTGGACTGGGGAACCAAATCGGATGAGGAGATCTTCTCCGTTAATTTCAGGGGAACTGAAAACGTTTTGAAGGCCTGTACCGAACTTAACATCAGGCACCTGGTTTATACAAGTTCCCTTGATGCCATCTTCGGCGGAAAACCGCTGGTCAATATTGATGAAACGATTGCCTATCCTGAAAAGCATCCGAACAGTTACTGCCGGAGCAAATACCTTTCCGAAAAACTTGTCCTCGAAGCAAATAACGGCGCCATCAGCACCTGCGTGCTCCGGCCTTCCGACATCTATGGCGAGGGCGATCCATTTCATGTCGGTTCGCTGATCGACATGGCGAAAGGCGGGTTTTACGTAAGGCTCGGGAACGGGAAATCGAAATCACAGCATGTGTATGTGCGGAACATGGCCTACGCCCATCTTCTTGCTGCACATGCGCTGCTTTCGGGGAATAAGGCAGTGCCGGGGAATGCTTATCTGATAACAGACGGCCCGGGCCATAATTTCTTTCACTTTTTTGACCGGATCGTTGAAGGGGCAGGCTACCGGATATGGCCGAAGAACCTTTGGCTGCCAAGGGATTTTGCCATGATGGTCGGGTTTTTTTCAGAAATGATAGCTGTTGCTGCACGACCCGTCAAAAGGTACACCCCGAAAATGAGCCGCTTCGCAGTGATTTACACGTGCACCGATTTCACTTTCAGTTCTGAAAAGGCGAAGAGGGATTTCGGGTTTGTGCCAAAATACAGTGCTGAAGAAGCGTTTGAGAGGACAGTGAGTTTTTATAAAAAGGGTTGAATTGTTCAGCCCCTTCAGGGCTGGGATTTGGATGATTCCTGTTTCCGTGGATTACATCCACGGTTATTGAAATTGTACCACTTCGTGGCATTTCAAAGTTCTTCTAAAAACTGAAATCGTAATACGACTTTTCTTTATCTTTGATCAATATTTAAAAACGATTTTTATGTCAGAAAAAATTTCATCGAAAATAGCGCCCGGCGTAGCTACCGGTAACGATCTCACCGAAATTTTCAGGATCGCCAAAGCAAACCAGTTCGCATTGCCTGCTGTGAACGCAACCGGAACAGACACCGTAAATGCCATTATGGAAGCGGCGAAGGCCGTTAATTCGCCCGTGATCGTCCAGTTTTCGAACGGAGGCGGGATCTTCTATGCGGGGAAATCCCTTTCGAATGCCAACGAGACCGTTGCCATTAAAGGGTCCATTTCTGGCGCACAGCACATTCATGAAGTTGCTGAACTGTATGGTATCCCGGTGATCATCCATACCGACCATGCAGCAAAGAAGCTGCTTCCCTGGATCGATGGCTTGCTTGATGCCGGTGAAGCCTTCTTCAAAAAGAACGGAAAGCCGCTGTTCAGCTCACACATGCTTGACCTTTCGGAAGAGCCGTTGGAGGAGAACATCGGTATCTGCAAACGCTACCTCGAACGGATGAGCAAAATGGGAATGACCCTTGAGATCGAACTCGGCGTGACCGGCGGGGAGGAAGACGGCGTTGACAACACAGGCATCGACAGTTCACGTTTGTACACGCAGCCTGAGCATGTCGCATTTGCATACGAAGAGCTGAGCAAAATCAGCGACCGTTTTACCATTGCCGCTTCGTTCGGGAATGTTCACGGGGTTTATAAACCGGGAAATGTGAAGCTGGAACCCATCATCCTGCACAATTCACAGGTCTATATACAGGAAAAATACAAGACCGCTCCGAATCCTGTGAATTTCGTGTTCCATGGCGGCTCCGGTTCCGAACCGGAAAAGATCAAAGAAGCTTTGACCTACGGTGTTGTCAAGATGAACATCGATACCGATACGCAGTGGGCTTTCTGGGAAGGGGTGATGAAATATTACAAGAAGAATGAAGGCTACCTGCAGGGCCAGATCGGTAACCCGGAAGGGGAAGACAAGCCGAACAAGAAATACTATGATCCCCGCGCATGGCTGCGCGATGGCGAGAAATCAATCGTTGAAAGGCTGAAGATCGCTTTTACCGATCTGAACTGTATCGACCGGTTTTAGAACCCGAGTCCGGCAGCCAGGGTTTCCCTTGGCCTGATGCTCAGAACCGGAAGTTGTGAACGGTTGACGATCTGCTGTGCATAAGAGCCCATCCAGAGATTGGCCGTTGTGGATTCCTGCTGCGTCATGATCGCGATCAGGTTGGCATCCACACTTTGTGCATATTCGATCATTCCGTCTGCAATGTTTTCGCATTCCTTATGGGTGATCAGGAATTTCACGCCCTCTTCCGCAAAATAATCCCCGACTTGGCTTGAATAGGTATCAACAGTACGTCTCATGGTTTTGACTTTTGAGCTGTACATGGAAACGATGTGAACCTCGGCGTTGTGTTTTTTTGCAATGTATCCGACAAATGTCGCTTTTTGCCGGGTTTCCGTACTGCTGTCGATCGGACAGACGATCTTTGTAAGCGGTTTTTGGATATCGATACCGCTACGGATGGTAATCACCGGGCAGGGTGAAAGGGAGACGATCCGGTTTGCATTGCTCCCGATCCAGAATTCGACGAAAACCGAAGCGCCGTGTGTACCGGTAACCACCAGCAAGGCTTTACTTTCCTTTGCCTCATCCGTAATCTCTTTATATACTTTACCTGTGCGGATCTTATAGGAGATCTTATTGCCCGGCAATTCAGGCTGGTATTTGTTCACGAGTTCCGAAAACTGGACCTCGACCTCTTTTGTGGGATCTCCCCCGGTTTCAAATTTGTCTTTTTCTTCAACAGATTTCCGGACCCATACCAGGTCCAGATCCGTTCCGCATTTCTGGGCGATCGATAATGCATGAAGGAAAGCGTTTAATGAACTTTCCGAAAAATCAATGGCAACGACGATGTTGTTGTTCATAGCTTCTGCTTTTTTATTCCGCGTTGGGTAAATTTATATTATCCGCAATGATCCAGGCATTCGGGTACTGATCGATGATCTCGTTCAGGAAGCGCTGAGCATCGAGCCGCGTTCTGAAATCCCCCACCCTTACCTTATAATTCGGCGACTTGAACGAAAGATAGGCCCTCACATCCGGATACTTTGCCTTAAATCCTTCATAGATAGACTGCGCTTTTGTCTTGGAGTTGTTTCCAGAATCAAAAAAAATCTGGATCCTGAATCCGTCAATGCCTTCCTTGTTCTGGTTTATCCTTACATGCTTGCTGACCAGCAGGTCCACCTTTTCGTCCTGGACGATGGTGATTTCACCTTTCCCGGTTTTGGAATCCTGGGCGCAGCATCTCATTGCCGGCGCCCAAATGAATAAACATAAGGCAACCGGGATCAGGATCGTGCTCAGGATGATGCGTTTCATAAGGTAAAATGTTCCTGATAATGAATGCTTAATATCGGGACCGGCGACTGGTTGATCATCTGCTGTGCATGAGGTCCGAGGAGGATGTTGGCCGGGGTTTCCTGTTCGGTCATGATGCTGGTCAGGTCGGCTTTCATGCCAAGGGCATATTCGATCGTTTTTTTTGTAATGTCATTCGAAACGATCTGATCCCTCATCGGTTTTACGCCATGGCTCTCAAGATAACGGATGGCCTGGTCCACATAATTTTCGGCAATCCGCTGAATGGATCTCAGCTGGCTGTAATGGGTGGCAACCACATGTACCTGTGAACCGAAAAGCCCTGCAAGTTTTGCAATGAACGGAAGTTTCTGAAGGGTTTCGCTGGAACTGTCAACCGGCACCAGTATCCTGTCGATGTTCTTTCCGGCAGGGAAGTCATGCCGCACAGTGATCACCGGGGTTGTTGTATAGGTGACGATCTTGAAGGCATTGCTGCCGATCCAGAATTCCTCAAATCCCGAGATGCCATGTGAACCCGTCACGATCATCAGTGCTCCCAGTGTTTTGGCCATACTGTCAAGCTCATGGTAAACCTTGCCTTTCCTGAGCTTGTAGTCGAGTTTGACCTCTTTTGCAAGATTCTTTTTATATTGTTCGATCAGCTCATCAAACCGTTTTTTCGCTTCATTCCGGTTCTCATTTGAAGTATCGGCGTATATCCCTTCGGTTGCAATAACCTTATCCACCCATACCATGATAAGATCGGATTTCAGCTTGTTTGCAAGGGGGATAGCATATTCAAGTGCATGGATGGATGTGTTCGAAAAATCTACGGCTACGATGATCGGTTGCATGGAAAGGAGGGTTTTTGGATTTATCCAAGGTAAAAGTACACAAAATTTATTTTTCCCTTACAACTTCCTACCCGAAATTATTTTAAAACCGCTATTTTTAGTACTTTTGTAAAGGAAGAGTACCTCTTGCAAAGCTCTTCCCGTTACCACATAAGACCATTAATGAACGACAATCTTGATCCGACCGGGACACAACTCAGTTCTGCTGAAAAGGAGATCGAAAAAGTGCTCCGGCCAACTGAATTTACTGATTTTGCCGGCCAGGAGAACATCATCGAGAACCTGAAGATCTTCGTACAGGCTGCCAGGCAGCGGAACGAACCGCTGGATCATGTGCTTCTGCACGGTCCGCCCGGGCTGGGAAAGACCACCCTGTCGTACATCATTGCCAATGAGCTGAAGGTCAACATCCGCGTCAGTTCCGGGCCGGTGCTCGACAAACCCGGTGACCTTGCCGGGATCCTGACCAACCTGGAAGAAAACGACGTCCTGTTCATCGACGAGATCCACCGCCTCAGTCCTGTCGTGGAGGAATACCTCTATTCGGCCATGGAAGATTTCAAGATCGACATCATGATCGAAACCGGACCGAACGCACGCAGCATCCAGATCAAGCTTAATCCCTTTACCCTTATCGGAGCCACCACACGTTCGGGGCTGCTCACCGCTCCGCTCCGTTCCCGGTTCGGGATCAACTCCCGGCTGAACTATTACAATGCTGCCACCCTCGAGCGGATCATCGAGCGTTCCGCCGACATCCTGAAGGTGATCATCCGGCCTGATGCCACGGCCGAGATCGCCCGCCGGAGCCGGGGAACCCCCCGTATCGCCAACCTTCTTCTGCGGCGCGTCCGCGATTTCGCCCAGATCAAAGGAGACGGGAAGATCGACCTGAAGATCAGCCAGTATGCACTGAATGCACTGAATGTCGACAAACACGGGCTCGATGAGATGGACAACAAGATCCTGCTCACCATCATCGAAAAATTCAAGGGGGGACCGGTCGGGCTCAATACCATCTCCACCGCCGTTTCTGAAGATCCCGGGACCATAGAAGAGGTGTATGAGCCTTTCCTCATACAGGAGGGCTACCTGATGCGCACGCCAAGGGGACGTGAGGCTACGGAGGCAGCATACAAGCATACGGGTAAGATCAAGCCGGGGAACCAGGAGGCATTGTTCTGAAAAAACCATTGGCCGGTCGTTCATGGAACTTACCAAAGAGAAAATAAAAGAGAAGGCGCTTGAGTTGGGCTTTTCTTCCTGCGGATTTGCCGAAGCAGGAGTCCTGGAAACGGAAAACGCCTTCTTCCATAATTACCTGCAGGAAAAGCGGAATGCCGCCATGCATTACCTTGAGCGGAACCCTGAGAAACGGCTTGACCCGAGACTTGTATTTGAAGGAACGAGAACCGTCATCGGCCTTTTGCTGAACTATTTTCCTTCCGAAGCGCTGCCGGAAAAAGACAATTTCATCATCTCGAAAGATGCTTATGGCAGGGATTATCATATCGTAGTAAAGGAGCGCGCCAATGCGTTGATCAGTTTCATGAAAGAGACAGATGCAAATGTAAATGCGAAAGCCTATGTCGACAGCGGACCGGTGCTCGAAAAAGCCTGGGCCCGGATGTGCGGGATCGGATGGACAGGAAAAAATACACTCGTGATCAATCCATCGCGGGGCTCATTTCATTTCATTGCCATCATCCTAACCGATCTGCTTCTTGAACCTGATGCTCCCGAAACCGATCATTGCGGAAACTGCACCAGATGCATGGATGCATGCCCTACCGGTGCGCTTGAAAAACCGTTTGTACTGAACCCGTCGCTTTGCATTGCCTACCTGACAATCGAACTGAAAGAGGGGATCCCTGAAAACCTTGAAGGAAAGCTGAACGGCCGGGTCTATGGCTGTGATGCCTGCCAGGATGTTTGCCCTTACAACCGTTTCGCAATTCCTCATGAACTGCCGGAACTTCTTCCTTCAGAAACATTGAAATCCTTCAGGAAAGATGACTGGCTGAATCTGACAGAAGATCAGTTCAACCTGATGTTCAAAGAATCTTCCATCCGCAGGATCGGCTATAAAAAGCTGATGAACAACATCCGGAGCGCTTCCGGATCAACGGAAATCAACTGACACAGGAAAAATGGCCTTTACCTCATTTCATTTCTTCGTTTTCTTTCCGCTGGTCATTATCCTGTTTTACCTGTGCCCATCTCGCTTCCGGTGGATGTTGCTGCTGGCTGCGAGCATGATCTTTTACCTGGTCTTCAGCTGGCAATGTCTTCTTCTTCTCCTGGGTTTAAGTCTTTTGAATTATGTTATCGGGATGAGGATCGTCGCTCCCGACGGGCACATCCGCAAAGGCATCTACATTTCCGGGATCGTCCTGAACATCCTGTTCCTTGCCTTCTTCAAGTACTTCAGGTTCATCGGTCCCGACCTCAGGAAGATCGCAGACGCTTTGCACCTTTATTATCCGCAGCAGATACTGGAGATCATTTTCCCGCTGGGAATTTCCTTTTTCATCTTTACGGCGGTCAGTTACCTGATCGACATCAAGAAGAAGGTCCTGGTGCCGGAAAAGAACGCAGGTATCCTTGCTACCTATTTCCTCTTTTTCCCGAAGCTCATCCAGGGACCGATTGAACGGGCCGGAAGGGTCATCCCACAATTCATGCAGAATTACAGGTTCGATTATGATGATGCAACGGCCGGCCTGAAACTGATGGCCTGGGGATTTTTCAAAAAGCTGGTCATTGCCGACCGGCTTGCCGTTGTTGTAAATGGTGTTTATTCCCACCCGGGAGATTACAATGGTCTGACGCTCATCACGGCAACGGTTTTCTTTGCCTTCCAGATTTATGCTGACTTTTCAGGATATACCGACATTGCCGTCGGGGCTTCGCGGATGATGGGCATCCGGATCATGCAGAATTTCCGCGCGCCCTACCTGGCGGATTCGGTCAAGGATTTCTGGAACCGCTGGCACATCAGTCTCTCGCAGTGGCTCAGGGATTACCTCTTCCTGCCGGTGTCGTATGCTGTTTCGAGAAGGCTGAAAAACGACCGTTACCTGGGACTGAAAACAGAACACTGGATTTATCTAACTGCCGCCATTATTACTTTTCTCATCTGCGGGATCTGGCACGGGGTGGGATGGAATTTCGCAGCCTGGGGCGGATTGTTCGCCCTATACCTGAGCTTTGCCCAGCTTACCATCAAAAGGAGAAGAAAGATCAACCGGTGGGCCGGACTGACCACAAGGCCCCGGCTGCTGAAGACCCTGCAGATACTGATCACATTTGTTCTTATCACTTTTGCCTGGATCTTTTTCCGGGCGGAAAACCTGGCCGGTGCGTTCACGGTCATTGCGAATTCATTTAAGGGCTGGTCGCATACAGGTATATCGGATTCTGTAAAGGTTCTGTCGGATATGGGTCTGAATTCCCATGAACTGATCCTGGCGCTTCTCGGGATCCTGGTCCTGCTTACGGCCGACCGGCTTTCCGAAACGAAAGAGATCTTCTTACGCATCATGAACCAGCCGGTTTTGCTGCGGTGGGCGATCTATTATGCCATCATCCTTGCCATCATTTTTTACGGTGTTTTTGAAAAGAGACCTTTTATCTACCAGCAATTCTGACGAACTGAAATGAAGAAATTCTGCATCCGGCTGCTGATTATCCTGCTTCCTTTCCTGGTTGTATTCAGCATCATTGAATACAGGGCCGGCCGGCTGCCCACCAGCTATGCGCAGAAAAAAAAGTTTCTTGAACTTCAGGAAGATTCGGTTAAGGTTCTTGTTTTCGGCTCGTCGCATGCATTCGACGACATCAACCCGGAATTCTTTTCCTGCAAGGGATATAACTTCAGTAATGTTTCCCAGTCGCTCTTTTACGATACCCGTCTCTGCCTGAAGTACCTCGACCGGTTGCCTCACCTCAGGGCCGTGATCCTGGATGTCTCTTATTTTTCACTGTTTTATGAATTGAATGAATTGCCGGAAAGCTGGAGGGATTATTTCTATTACCGCTATTTCGGGATCCGGTATCCTTCCCTCGACCTTTCCGACCCGAAGGCATTCACCTATACTGCCCTATATACAAGGGATTTCATCAATGCCGTGATGTTTTCGAAGGTAAATGAGAAGGAGGAGTTCGGGGATATCCAGTCCAACGGCTGGAAAAAAGTTCCTGCACCGGTTGACAGTTTAGCAATCTCTGATTCAACAGGCCATAAAAACGCCCTTTTTCACCGCACCCTGGTGAGGATGGAATACCTGCAAAAGAACCTCCGGTACCTGCGGGAACTCCTCACCGAACTGAAGAAAAGAAATATCCGTATCTGTTTTGTGACCACACCTCTTTACAAGACTTATTCAGCTTACCTTGATCCGGCTGTCCTTCAGATGAACCGGACGATCCTTACGGGGTTGTGCGGAGAATATGATGCCGTTTACCTAAATTACATGAATGATCTCAGATTCCTGAAAAGCGATTTCAGCGACAACGACCATCTGAACATTGCCGGAGCGGAAAAGTTTAGTAAAATTCTGGACGAGGATTTTATCAAACCGACCCACCTCATCCCCTAAGGGTTTGACTAAAAAGTCCTTCTTCGCCTTTGTGAAGACCTTTGTGACCTTTGTGGTTAAATTTTAAGTGATTGAACCACAAAGGACTCGAAGTACACACAAAGTCACACAAAGGAAAACATTCTAAATACTTTTATCTTTTAGTCAACCCCAACTTTTTAAATCTCCCCCTCGCCTTCAGGAGAGCCTGCCGGTAGGCAGGGGGGCCGGGGGGTGAGGTGATTAATAAATAATTTAATGCAAATCGCTACTTCCCCAATGAAACGATGGAAACTCAAACCCCGCCAGGATCAGGGCCCGGTCGACAACCGTCATGGCCAGATCTTCAAGAGTTGTGGGTTTGCTGTAAAAGGAAGGCGAAGCGGGGCAGATGATGGCGCCGGCTTCGGTGAGCAGTTTCATGTTGTTCAGGTGGATCAGGTTGTAGGGCATTTCGCGGGGAACCAGGATCAGTTTTCTGCGCTCTTTCAGGATCACGTCGGCAGCACGGGTGAGCAGGTCGGAAGCGACCCCGGATGCGATCCTGCCTAATGTGCCCATGGTACACGGACAGACTATCATCGCGTCATATCCGGCCGAACCGGAAGCCGGAGGCGCAAAGAAATTATCGGGCTGGTAAACTTTGAACGGCACCTGCTTCTCATCAAAAGAACCAAGCTCATAGGCCCAGACTGCTTTGGCATTTTCCGAAAACACCACACTGCAATCCTCAACCTGGGCCTCCAGCTGTTTGACCTTCTCAAGCAGTAACTTGCCGTAGATGGCGCCGCTGGCGCCGGTGATTCCGATGATTAGCTTCAGCTTTTTCAAAATTTCATTTTACGGAAAAATTCATTCTGATGACCCCTCCCCTGCAGGGGCTGACTAAAAAGAAAAAGTATGCTGAATATTTTCCTTTGTGCGAACTTCGAGTCCTTTGTGGTTCAATCACTTAAAATTTAACCACAAAGGCCACAAAGGGCTTCACAAAGGCGAATAAGTACTTTTTAGTCAGCCCCCCGAGGGTGGGGTTAATGCAAACAATTCATTCTATAAATTATTCATTCCTAAAATTCTCTCGCCTTAAAATACCACAGCAGGGATAAGGAAAGCAGATTGTTGAACTGCCCTTTCTGCCAGAAGATATACCGGTAGGAGGCCGGGTAGGTTTCGGCCGTCTGCCGGATGGACATCAATGAGTAGTTGATCCGGAAATTCACCTTGAGGTGTTCCGTTATGAACCAGGAGGCACCGATGATCCCGGTTACAGTGATATTCCGCAGGGGGATCGTGCTCTGCGTTTCCAGGCCGTTGCTTTCTTCGCGTGAGCCTAGCAACACATCCATGGCCGGGCCTGTTTCGAAAGAAAACTTTTTTGCAAAGGTGAACTGGTACAACACCGGTACTTCCAGGTAATGGAAACGCATCAGGTAAGTATTGCCCGCATTGGTCGAATCGGAATTGATCCTGCTTCCTTTCTGGATGTACTCCAGTTCCATCTGAAAGGAAGAACGGGGCGACACCCGCAGGCTGACAAATCCCCCGCCGAGGTAGCCTAATTTGTTATAGCCTCCGTAATAATCGCCGTCGACCTGGCTCACAATCCCACCGGCCATCAGCCCTCCATTGAAACGCTGGGCATGTAAAGAAAATGAAGGAATGAGGGAAATGAGGAAAATGAAGAAAATGAAGGTTCCTTTTATCTGAAATGATTTCATGTGTTAATAATTTTGATTTTAATGGTCACATGGAATGCCCTTATTTACATTCAGGTTTTGTATAAAGATTATTTATATCGGCATTTCATGCGGGATCAGTTATTGCCGGATAAAACATCCAAAAAGGCTATTTATTACGTTCGGTCGTAAAAATGACAAGCTGTTCGAGGGAATCACGGTATACGCTCTGCGGGAGGGACTGCAGCAGATCGATCGCCTTCTGCCGGTTTTCCAGCATTTTCTGGCGTGCATATTCAATCCCGCCGCTGGCCTTTACCTTGTCGATCAGCATCATAACCCTGGCAGGATCCGTATTGTGATTTTTCACGGTATTGACGATCCACCGTTTTTCCTGGAAACCGGAATGGTTCAGCAGGTAGATCAGCGGCAGTGTCATCTTCTGGTCTCTGATGTCGATGGCCGAAGGTTTGCCTGTGGCATTTCCGGCCTCATAATCAAAAAGGTCATCCTTGATCTGGAAGGCGATCCCGGTATATTCCCCAAAAAGGCGCATCTTTTCAATGGTTGCAGCATCCGCGCCGGTGGAAGCGCTTCCGCAGGCGCAGCAGGAAGCGATTAGCGAGGCGGTCTTCTTGCGGATGATTTCGAAGTAGATCTCTTCCTTGATGTCGAGGCGCCGTGCTTTTTCGATCTGGAGCAGCTCGCCTTCGCTCATTTCGCGAACTGCATTGGAAACGATCTTCAGAAGGTTGAAATCATCATTTTCAAGTGAAAGCAGCAATCCCCTCGAGAGAAGGTAGTCGCCAACCAGGACCGATATCTTGTTTTTCCACAGGGCATTGATGGAGAAATAGCCGCGGCGGAGGTTGGAATCGTCCACCACGTCATCGTGCACCAGTGTAGCCGTATGAAGGAGCTCGATGAGGGCAGCAGCCCGGTAGGTCACCTCCTTTATCTCCCCGTTCAGGCTTGCAGAGAGAAAAACGAACAGCGGACGCATCTGCTTTCCCTTCCGCTTGATAATGTAGTGCATGATCTTATCAAGCAGCGGAACAGTGCTTTTCATCGAGTCCCTGAACTTCCCCTCAAAGATCCCTATGTGTTCGGCAACCGGGGCCTGTATTTCTTTCAGTGAAAGCATCGTATATTTTAGAATTTGTAAAAATAAGCATAATTGGCAGTCAAACCGTAATTGATCGGTGGAAAATTCCCAATTTTGCAACCTTATCGATGAATATGTCCGGATTTCTTTTTCATGATGTCATCTTCGGACCGGTGCGCAGTCGCCGGCTCGGCCTTTCACTGGGAATCAACCTTCTCCCCACCCATTCAAAATACTGTTCATTCAACTGCATTTATTGTGAATGCGGGTGGACGCCCGAAAATGTAAACGAGGTGCCGGAGCTTCCCCCGAGGGAACTCGTGCGGCAGTACCTCGAATACCGGCTCAACGAGCTGGTTGAGGAAGATCACATTCCTGATGCGATCACCTTTGCCGGGAACGGAGAGCCTACCATGCACCCTGACTTTGCAGCCATTGTCGACGACACGATTGAACTCCGGGACAGGATCATCCCTGGTGCCAAGGTTACTGTCCTCTCAAATGCCTCGATGATCCATAATCCCTCCGTTTTCAATGCGCTGATGAAGCTCGACCAGAACATCCAGAAGCTGGATGCCGGTTCTGAACGGCTTTTTCACCGGATGAACAATCCCGTTGTTCCTGTAAATTTCGGGGATCTCGTCCGGGACCTTGAAAAATTCAAGGGGAAGGTCATCATCCAGAGCATGTTCCTCAGGGGAATCTTTCAGGGAAGCCCCATCGACAACACCATCGGATCAGAAGTGAATGAATGGCTCCGTCACATCGGCTCCATCCGCCCTTCCATGGTGATGATCTACCCCATTTCCCGCGTCACACCGGTACACAACCTCGAAAAAATCGCTATCTTTGAGTTGGAATTGATCGCCGAGAAAGTCCGCAAGCTGGGGATTGAAGCGAAGGTTTATAACTGAGGTCTGAAGTCAGAGGACTGAGGATGGAGAATGGAGGATTGAAGATGGAAGATGGAAGATTGCTGGGGCTAACTAAAAAGTCCTTATTCGCCTTTGTGAAGACCTTTGTGGCCTTTGTGGTTAAATTCTAAGTGATTGAACCACAAAGGACTCGAAGCCTGCCTGCCGGCAGGCAGGTACACACAAAGTCGCACAAAGGAAAATATTCTGCATACTTTTTCTTTTTAGTCACCCCCCCGGGGGATGAGGTGCGTTCGTGAAGAAGCCGGAGAATGGAAGATTGAGGTTGCTTCGTCCCGATTTCATCGGGACTCGCAATGACAACATTAATGTATTGATAAGGGGATTGCTTCGCTTCGCTCGCAATGAGAAAAAGAATGGAAAAATCTGTGGTGAATAATAACAAATAGCGAAAAGCGAAAGGCGAAAAGCGAAAATGGCTGACCTGCTCAAATATCCACCAAAGATACTTGTCGCTCTTGGTGAAACCATCGGAGGGGGAAAGGATATTATCGACTGGTTCATAAAAAACGGGTACCCGGAGTTGGCAGCCTTTTCCCATGCCGTCCAGGGCAGTGACGATGCAGCTGAGTGGCTTCTGAAAAACGGTTTCCCGGAACTTGCAGCGCTCGACAGCGCCATCGATGAAGACCTGAAAGCCTGTGAATGGCTGCTGCGGAATAAATATACCTTCCACATTATCTTTGCTGATGCCGTTCATGGCAAGGGCGAAGCCATTCAGTGGTTCATGCACAACAACCTTCCGGTGTTGCTCAACATCACACAAAAAATAAGGAAATTACGCGACAGTCAGACCTTCGACTATCACAAGCTCCATTTCTGAGCAGTCATCAGCCGCACTTAGTGTACCCGCACTTGGTACAGATCGGGCAACCTTCCTGGAAGATCATGACATTGGCCTCATGACATTTCGGGCAGACCCGTTCCGGGGCCTGAGTGCCGTCGGGGATGAATTTTTTCAGTGCCCGTTCAACGCCGTTCTTCCATGTATTGATGG
This sequence comes from Bacteroidota bacterium, assembly GCA_026391805.1. Taxonomy (GTDB): domain Bacteria; phylum Bacteroidota; class Bacteroidia; order Bacteroidales; family FEN-979; genus FEN-979. The sequence continues at coordinate 14,584 of JAPLDJ010000019.1, forward strand.
AATCGACTTCGAAGTGAAGCTTGCTGATGATGTTGACGACAAATGGCAGGGGCATTCCGTGGCGCAGGATCCCGGAGATCAGCTTGGCATAGTTCCAGTATTCCTTCGTGAATGATCGTGAGAGTCCTTCGATCGTGATCTTGTATCCCTGGCGATCTTCGAACTGGAAGTCGTACCGGGAATTTACACTGTCGGGACGGGTCTTGAAGATCCAGCCTTGCTGTACCCAGGTCGGGATCCAGAAATCATCTGCGCGACCGGTAAAGATCTCATAGGGACGACCGTTGAGAAGTCCCACCACGGCAATCCATTTTTCATAATCATTCTGAAAACGGACGATCTCGGCTTCCAGTTTTTCCGGACGGTGTGGCGCCCGTGTTTCGTGGAATTCCTCATCATTGTCTTCATCGCCTTCCTTCTTGTCGTTGTTCACAAGAACCCCATCCCTGCTGCCGTCGCGGTAAACTGTGATGCCTTTGCATCCGACTTTCCAGGCCGTCTGATAGATATCGGCTACCATCTCTTCCTTGGTCTCGTTGGGAACATTCACGGTAACGCTGATGGAATGATCGACCCATTTCTGAACGGCGCCCTGCATATGAACCTTGGCCACCCAGTCGATATCGTTGGAAGTTGCCTTGTAATAGGGCGACTCCTTGATAATGGCTTTCAGCTCTTTGTCGTCCATGTGGGAGACCTCGTCGATGTTGTATCCCTGCATTTCAAGCCAGGTGACGAATTTATGGTGAAAGACGTTGTATTCTTCCCAGGTATCTCCGACAGGATCCGTAAAGGTGACCTTTGTGTTCTTTTCATTTGGATTCACCTTGCGCCTGCGCTTGTAACTCACGGCAAAAACAGGTTCAAGGCCGGACGTGGTCTGTGAAAGAATGCTTACGGAGCCGGTCGGTGCAATGGTCAGCAGGGCGATGTTACGGCGGCCATGTACAAGCATCTCTTCGTAAAGTTCGGGAGCTGCTTCCTTCATCCGGAGGATGAAGGGATTGTCCTTTTCCCGTTCGGCATCCCAGATCGGGAAGGATCCCCGTTCGGCAGCCAGGTTGATGGAGGAACGGTAGGCCTCGATGGCCAGCGTCTTGTGAACTTCAACCGAGAAATCGATGGCATCATCCGATCCGTACTGGGTTCCCAGCGCTGCGAGCATGTCGCCCTCGGCGGTGATCCCGAAACCGGTGCGGCGACCCTGGATGGCTTTTTCCTTGATGTTGAGCCAGAGGTTGCGTTCGCGTTTCTTGATGGCTTCCTCTTCGGGATCCGATTCGATTTTTTTCAGGATGTTGTCAACTTTTTCAAGCTCCAGGTCGATGATGTCATCCATCATCCGCTGTGCCTTGTGAACATGCTCGATGAACAGATCGGAATCGAAGCTTGCCTCTTTCGTGAACGGCTTATCAACATAATTGTAAAGGTTGATCGCCAGCAGGCGACAGCTGTCGTAGGCACAGAGTGGTATCTCCCCGCAGGGGTTTGTGGAAAGGGTCTTGAATCCGAGATCGGCATAGCAGTCGGGGACAGATTCCCTTCGGATGGTATCCCAGAAAAGGATGCCCGGCTCGGCCGATTTCCATGCATTGTGAATGATCTTCTTCCAGATCTCGCGCGCCTTGATGTTCTTTGTGAATTTGGGTTCCTTCACCTCGACGGGGAACTGCTGGGTGAATTCACCGTCGCTGGCCACGGCATTCATGAATTCATCCGTGATCTTGACCGAGATGTTGGCGCCGGTCACCTTTCCGGCTTCCAGCTTGGCATCAATGAACTGGTCGGAATCGGGATGCTGGATCGAAATGCTGAGCATCAGCGCACCCCGCCGGCCTTCCTGGGCCACCTCGCGTGTGGAGTTTGAATAGCGTTCCATGAAGGGAACGATACCGGTGGAGGTAAGTGCGCTGTTCTTTACAAGACTGTTCTTCGGACGGATGTGTGAAAGGTCATGGCCAACGCCACCCCTCCTCTTCATCAGTTGTACCTGTTCCTCATCGGTCTTCATGATGGCGCCGTAAGAATCAGAGGCGCCTTCATTGCCGATCACGAAGCAATTCGACAGTGAACCGATCTGGAAATTGTTACCGATCCCGGCCATCGGGCTGCCCTGCGGGATGATGTATTTAAAATCCCGTATGAGCCCGAACACTTCATCCTCGCTCATGGGATTCTTGTACTTCTTCTCAATCCTTGCAATCTCACGGGCGATCCTGTGGTGCATGTCGTCCGGGGTGAGTTCATAGAGCTTTCCTTCCGAATTCTTCAGGGCATACTTGTTCACCCAAACGTCTGCCGAGAGGGTATCTCCTTTGAAATAAACAGTGGATGCCTTTATAGCTTCTTCCGTAGAATATACCTTGTGGGGTTCCTGCACCGGGTTTTTCTTATCTTCCTTGCCTGTTTCCTTATCCTGATCTTTCATTTCCGGTTCATCAATATTAACTTTCGGACGAGTTCGTTTCGCCAGAACATCATTGTAAAACAACGACTTTTTCTCCTGATCGGTATTTACAATGGGATCATTTTCCATGTGAAAATTATTATGGGATCATCAACTAAAAACTGAACTAAAAAAATGTTGTTTGCTTATGGAATGGGGAGCAAAATCAAGCGGCAATTTACATTAAGAAATGGTTGTGTCTGAAATATTTTATTAACATCGGAACGTTGAAAAATTGTAACCGTTTGACTACAAAAATAATAGTGCCTGATAATTATTACATATCATGATAAAAGCAATTCAGCATTGAAAAATCAGCGGACCGGAACCCTGAAACCATTGATAACAGTGCGATCTACGCATACCACATCAATTTCTTGCCAAAGCCGAGGCGGTTATCGGTCATCTTGATGTGACCGGGACAGAGACCCCAGAGGTACAATTCAGATAACCGGGCGACCGGAAATTGTTTCAGGTAGTGCTTTTTTGCCGCCTTCAGCTCCTCTCCTTCCAGCTTAAACATCTCCCCCGTAAACTGAACACCCCTGATCTTACCGATCATTTTCGTCTCGAGGGCAATGGCACCTGCCACCCTATAGTTCCCGGTCTCTGCTGCATCACGGATGTGCCGGGTATCATCCTCCGATGTGAAAATAAAAATGTTCCGGACCTCATCAAAAGCATAGAAACAGGTAGCACACCAGGGCTGACGGTCGCGGGTCACGGCCAGGGTCAGAATATGATGCTCCCTTATAAAATCGAGGATCCTTTTGTCGATCGGGTTCATGGTTCAGAAATCTGTGCTCAGCGATAGATAGAAGACCGGTTTTTTCACCCTCCACTCCTCCATGCCCCAGGCCACATCACCCCGGATAAAATAGCCGAAGATCCTTGTCCGTAGCCCCCCGCCAAAACCCTCCACAATGGGTTCCTTCAGGAGTTCGACCTTGATGAACAGCGGTTTGTTGTAAATGTAGGTCGTAAAAAGCTGGTTCTTTTCCGAATACGGATTCCAGCCGGTCCAGGCCGTACCAACATCAAAAAATGTGATCAGCTGGAAGTTGTTCAGGAAATCGGAACGGATGGGCCGGTTGTAGAAGTAACGGAAAACGGGTAGGCGGATCTCACTGTTGATAACAAAAAAACTGTTGCCGTTACGGATGTTCTGGTTAAACCCACGCATGTTGGTGGCCAGCGTCTGGAAAACATAGTTCTGATCATAAGCCACCGGCGTCCGGTTGTCGAACGTCGGGAAAAGCCAGTTGTCGACCCCGCCCATATAGTAAACCAGCTTGTTGCTCCCGAACGAAGTGCTGGCGGCACCCCTCAGTGCCAGGATCATGCTCCGGTGGATCTTCACGTAGTACCTGAAATCGGCGCCCAGGATGAACACATTATTCCCCTTCTCGTTCAGCAGCTGATAATATTCACCAAAGAGCTTATACCGGGTTCCATTGTAAAGGTTCAGGCCGGTGCTGCGGGTGTTATCGTAGGTAAGCTCCCCTTTCAGGCTTCCCCAGACCTTGTTTACATCGGGGGTAGCCAGGTTGTACGCGTCGGTGGAAAGATAGACGGCACGGTCGTAGCGGACCGTCGCCGTTCCTTTTATGCTGAATATCGGGGTGAACGGATAGGTGGAGATGTAGTAAAGCTCGTGGATCCTGTGCCGGATGTAAGAGTAATAGCCGGTTTCTTCGATCCCCTGACGGTGGAAGATCAGCTGGTGGTCGAGGCGCTTGCGCTGGTTCGAATAGCTGAGAAGGTATTCGTTGTCCACAAAATTGAAATTCAGCCTGACTCCGCCGACGATCTTGTAATCTTCCATGAGATCGGTGATACCGACCATGAACAATGCATTCAGTCCGGGATTGATGAAGATGGCCTCTTTCGCTCCCGTAAAGGGCTGGTAGGCCGAATTCAGGTAATTGAAATCGATCTGCGTGACCATCTGGTTGACCGAATATTCAACATTGTAATTCAGGGGCCGGGCGGTACGGTATTTATCGGTGGTATCTTTTGCCGGCAACCGCAGGCCGGAGGGCTTTCCGGGTTTCTGCGAGGTATCGGCCCTGGCCCGGCGAAGGGTATCATAATCCTTTTCCGTTATCAGCAGCGGGTACTCCTTTTTAGGCTCATTCACCGCAACATCACTCTGGTGAACCGTGGAAAAGTGTTTTTTGGCCGGGGGACCAATCTCTTCCTTTTTTATCCGGGTCGTATCTTTTTCCTCGGGCGCACTCCTGCCGGGAATCCGTCCCGACTTATAATCCTGGTAGAACGAGTTGACAGGCTGCACCGGCTGAATGTATTTCGGTTCGATCCGGTCGGAGGTGGTCATCTCAAAATGATTGTTCAGGAAAACAACATCACCGATCATGGCAGCCTGCGGATTCACATCCTGTTCAAGGATGTTCCTCGAATAATTCGTAACGGGGAAAGAGGTCGTAAAGTACCGGTAATGCGTTGCCGTATCTACAAAGGTGATGGCGCTGTCGAACCGCGCAAGGTAGCGGTTCCTGATTCCGTTCTGGTCGCTCAGAAAACAATAAAACCGGTCATTGTACGACATGGGTTGGATCTCGTTTACCAGCGGCGTCGAGGTGATCCGCTGCAAAACATTTCTCTTCCCGGCATAATCATAAATGAAGATATCGTTGTTGAACTGAAGGTCCTTCGGATGGATCAGGGGATCAAACCGGACGGTGTCGTTCGTACGGTTGGAGCTGAAGATGATCCGGTCGGAATGACTGATAAACCGTGGATTCAGGTCGTTGTAAGCATCCTTTGTGATCTGCTCGTAAGATCCGGCGATGATGTTATAAACATAAATGTCGGACTGCCCTTTCTGCACCGCTGAAAATACAAGCTTGCTGCCGTCATCCGAATAGTCGAGGTCAAGGATCTTCTGGAAATCATGAAGGATCTGGCGGTCAAAGGTTTTTGTCTCCAATGTATAGAAAAAAAGGTAATCCTCGCCTTTCTTTTCCGTTATGATCGCCAGGACCTCACCAGTGGGATGCCATGCCAGTATGGGAAACGAAAAGTCAGGTTTATCGGCAAGGCGGTATCCGCCCCGGTAAATCTTTTTTGCTTTTTTCGTTTCGAAGTTGTACAGGAAAACCTTGTAGATGTCCTGGTTGTGAACACAATAAGCTGCATATTTACCGTCAGGACTGATCTTCAGCTGGCGGTAGGTTTTTTCAGGCTTCGGTTTTTTGTTGATCTTCTCTCCGGAAGGATCTGTCCGCGACGGATCTTCCTGCGTATAGATCCCCTTGTAAAAGGCGAGCCAGTCGGTGATCAGCTCTTTGAAAGAGATCCCCAGTACGTAAAAGAATCCCTTTTCCACATTGCGGTTGAGCCGGGCAATATAAACGATGTTTGGAATGGTTGTTTCACCGTATTTTATGGAGATGTAATTCCACATGGACTGTCCTGCATAGGTGGCTTCTTTCCCCGTCAGGTGGTTGAACTTTTCATATTTCTTTCCGAGGATGGCGTCCTTGACGATGTTCTCGACTTCCGGGTTCCATTTTTCAGAGATGTAGGCGATCAGCCCGTTCATGTACCATTCGGGCATGGTAAAAATGGCGTTGTTCTTGATCTGGGCGCCGATCCCGGTGCCGTAGATCATTTCATTCAGGATGACATTTGCAATGCCGGCCCGGATCTGCTGTTCGAAATGGTCGTAATCCCCGTCGAAATAGACCAGTACCTTGCCACCGATGATCTTTGTGACCCCACCGGTATTATAGCTTTCCCATTCACTCTCAAGGCCGATGTTGCTTTGCTTGAGATCTGTAAGGTTGTTGAAGATGATGAACTGAACCTTTTCCTCCAGGGATGACTGCAGCACGGTTTCAATCTCCTTGATGTGCTTGTCGGCATATTCCGCAGCATATATGGCCAGTTCCTTCCCGTTGAGGTAAAAATAGGTATCGAACTTTTCAAACCGGTAATAGCTCCAGAAAAAATTCTTGAACTGAACCCTGCTCTTCCCGAAGGTAAGCTGGGATCCGTTGTAGAATTGTGCCTGAACGGGTGAGGAAATGATCAGCGACCCCAGCAAAATGATGAACGCAATTGCAGCAGAATACCGGCGCATTTTATTCCGTTCAACAGGATTCATATCAGCTGGAGCAAATGGCTAAAATAGGAAACGCTAAATTACGATTATTTTATATTTCACGGGCATAATACCCATTTTCGTACCTTTGCCGGAATTTGTGAAAACCCTGTCTGTCCTTAACTAACATGATAAAAACAGAGAAATACGTCTTCAACAACTTCCAGGTAAATTCGTTCATTCTTTACGATGATTCCGGTGAATGTGTGATCATCGATGCGGCCTGCTACGATGAGCGTGAAAAGCAGCAGGTGATGGAATTCATCGAAGGAAATTCGCTGAAACTGGTCCGCAACCTCAACACACATTGCCACATTGATCATGTTCTCGGGAATGGATTCATTTCAGAAATCTACGGGATCCGGCCCGAATACCACGAAGCTTCCGTTCCTCTGCTTTTTGCAGCTCCTGAGATCGCGGCTTCATTCGGTTTTGTGCTCCGCCAGATCCCCGAGCCGGCACGGTATTTACAGGACGGGGAAACGATCCGTTTCGGCTCTTCAGAACTGAAAGTTCTTTATACGCCCGGTCATGCCGACGGAAGCGTATGTTTTTACAACAAGGAAAATGGCTTCGTGATCACCGGCGATGTGCTCTTCCGGGATACCATCGGCCGGACTGACCTGCCTACCGGGAATTTCGACCTGCTGATGAAAAGCATCCGGGAAAAACTGTTCACGCTGCCCGACGATACGAAGGTGTATGCCGGCCACGGACCGGAAACAACCATCGGCTATGAGAAGATGAACAATCCGTTCATTCGTTAGTTCTTTACCTGATCCGCCGGAAAATGAAAAAAATCCTGATCATCCGCCTCAGTTCCATCGGTGATATCGTTCTTACCACACCGGTGGTCCGATGCCTGAAAACCCGGGTACCGGAAGCGGAGATCCATTACCTGACGAAAAAGCAGAATCAACCGTTGCTGCAGTCGAATCCTTACATTGACAAGGTCTGGCTGTACGATAAAAATTTCAGCGAGCTTCTGCCCCGGCTGAGGGCTGAAAAGTTTGATTTCATCGCCGACCTGCACAAAAATTTCCGCTCCCGCCATGTGCGCATGAAGCTGCGAAAGCCATCCGGCACTTTCTCAAAACTGAATCTCCGGAAATGGATCATCGTCAATTTCAAGGTTGACCGTCTGCCAGAGATCTCCATCGTCGACCGGTATTTTGAAGCCGTGCGCCGGCTGGGCGTTACTAACGACGGTAAGGGGCTTGATTATTTTATTCCTTCAGAGGAAGAAGTAGATATGTCCCTACTGCCGCCAGAATTCAGTACCGGGTTCGTTGCTTTTGTGATCGGGGGAAAACATACCACGAAGATCCTGCCGGAAGAGAAGGTTGCGGAGATCATTGCCGGAGCCAATAAACCCGTTGTTCTATTAGGGGGAATGGAAGACATGGAACGCGCCGGGCGGATAACAGCTTCGGCTGGCAAAAATGTCTTTAATGCCTGCGGAAAACTTACCATTAACCAGTCGGCATCCCTGATCCGGCAGTCGGCACAGGTGGTTACCAACGATACCGGGCTGATGCACATCGCGGCTGCATTCGGAAAGAAGATCCTTTCCGTGTGGGGCAATACGATCCCGGAATTCGGGATGTATCCTTACCTGGATGGAAAGCCGGAGACAGGCTCTGAGATTTTTGAAGTCAAAGGACTTCGATGCCGTCCCTGCTCGAAGATCGGTTTTGAGAAGTGTCCCAAAGGTCATTTCCTTTGCATGAACGACCAGGATGCCGGTGCAATTATCCGGAGCCTTAACCGTTAGGATTTCACGATGAATTTTGTCGACACACATACCCACCTCTACGCTGAAGAGTTTAATCCCGACCGGGATGCGGTCGTCAGGAATGCCGTTGAACAAGGCGTTTCCCGCATGATGCTTCCTGCGATCGACATTTCATATCATCGCAGGATGATGGATCTTGTTGAACGTCACCCGGAAAATTGTTTTCCCATGATCGGCCTGCATCCTACTTCCGTGAAGGATAATTATAGGGAAGAACTGGATTTTGTAAAAAGCAAGCTGGCGGAAGGAAAGGAAACATATTACGGCATCGGGGAGATCGGCATCGATCTTTACTGGGACAAGACCCATGCGAAGGAACAGGAAGAGGCATTTGCTTTTCAGCTTGATCTTGCCATTCAGTATAACCTGCCTGTGGCGATCCATACCCGAAATTCATTCGATATTGCCATCGGGATCATCCGGCAGAAAAATGATCCGCGGCTGAAAGGGATCTTTCATTGTTTCGGAGGATCGGTAGAACAGGCAAGACATGCCATTGAACTTGGATTCCTGCTGGGCATCGGCGGGATCATCACCTACAAGAATTCAGGATTGCAGAAGGTGGTGGAAGTGACCGGGCTGGAACACCTGGTGCTCGAAACGGATTCACCCTGGCTTCCTCCCGTTCCGCATCGCGGGGAACGAAATGAAAGCGCATACATCCCGCGGATCGCACAAAAGGTTGCGGAGATCAGGAACGTGACGATACAGGATGTTGCAGAAATCACGACGGGAAATGCTCAAAGGCTATTCTCATTATGAAACGGAGGTCGGAGGTCGGTTCAAACAAATATTCCCCCTCTCCTGAAGGCGAGGGGGAGAGAAATATCTGTGTAATCCCTGCCTGCCGGCAGGCAGGTGTGTAATCCGTGGTGAATAAAAAAATTCGGAAATCTGACCTCGGACATCAGACCTCCGTTAGATTGAAATAAAAACATAAGAAATAACCATCATGCGCGAGCAAACATCCATCCTCATCATCTACACCGGCGGGACCATCGGCATGGTACAGGATCCCAAGACCATGTCGCTGAAGCCGCTGAGTTTTGATATCCTTTACAAGTACCTGCCGGTCCTGGAAAATTTCAATTACAAGTTTGACTTCTACACCTTCCGGCCGCTGCTCGATTCCTCCAACATGAATCCCTCTTTCTGGGTTGAACTTGCGAAGGTCATTGAAGACAATTATGAAACGTTCGACGGGTTTGTGGTGCTTCATGGCTCCGACACGATGGCTTATACGGCTTCCGCCTTAAGCTTCATGCTCGAGAACCTGAACAAGCCGGTGATCTTTACCGGTTCGCAGCTCCCCATCGGCATGGTGAGGACCGACGGACGGGAGAACTTCATCAATTCGATCGAGATCGCTGCCGCCCACGAGCAGGAAACGCCGGTTGTTCCGGAGGTAGCCATCTGTTTCGAGAACAGGCTTTACCGTGGCAACCGTACCACCAAGTTCAACGCCGAACATTTCGGGGCATTTGTTTCCGGGAATTTCCCTTCACTGGCCAAGATCGGTGTCGACATCCGGTATAATAACGAACTTATCCTGAAACCCAATTTCAAGCGGCTGAAGGTTCACAAAAACCTGGATGATAACATTGCCATCCTGAAACTTTTTCCCGGCATTAACCGGAATGTCGTCAGCAGCACGTTTGCCACACCCGGGCTGAAGGCCGTGATCCTGGAGACGTTCGGGGCCGGAAACGCACCGACGGTTTCCTGGTTCCTCGACCTGCTGAAAGAAGCCATCGACAAAGGCATGATCCTTTTCAATGTAACACAGTGCAAGGGCGGCAAGGTGGATATCGGCAAGTATGAAACCAGCGCAGGGCTGGGAAAGATCGGTGTGATCGGGGGTTACGACATCACCACCGAGTCGGCCGTCACCAAGATGATGTACCTCCTGGGAACCGGTCTGCCGAAGGGTGAGGTCGAACGCCTGCTCCAGATCTCGCTGCGTGGCGAGATGACCGTTTGAGAAATCAGAATAATTTCTTACTTTTGCACCCCGGTTGAAAAGTCAGCGATCAGTGTGAATTTCAATTTCGCCATTTCGCTTTTCGCTTTTCGCTATTTATTAGGGAGAGATGGCCGAGTTGGTCTAAGGCGCACGCCTGGAAAGTGTGTAATCGCCAAAAGCGGTTCATGGGTTCGAATCCCATTCTCTCCGCCAACAAAAAAGCCGCCGCAAGGCGGTTTTTTTATTTCGGAACAAATTGAAAGCTTGCTTTCAGATTTGTGGAGAAATAAAAAAAACGGACACGAAGTGGACGGTTTTTTGTTGAAGCCTCCCCCAACAGGGATCATGAATGAAATGAATAATCCCATTCTCTCCGCAAAGCCCTTTCAAAAAGCCTGTATTGACAGGCCTCATGAAGGGGCTGATTTTTTATACCCACATATCTACACTCTAATTCAACATTAGCAAGAAGGTTTGACCAGCTTTTACACTTACACCAAACGAGAGCGGTCATAGATAATCGTAAAATGATTGAAAATTAAGATTTTCATCAAGTTATTCACATGAATTATTTTTATTCTTTTTTTCATTAGTTTTATGATCTGATTAATATTTTAACATTTTTTATCAATAAGTTTAGTGTTTTCTAAACATATATGTATATATTTGCCGAAAAATTAATAAAAGTTGAGGGGGCCAGGGAAAACTTCTACAAACTCCTGGTCAACGGAAAGTGCTTAATTGATGAGTTTTGGAATAAAATCCAAAAGGAAGGCAATTATGAAGATGACCTTGATAAAATTCAGGTAATCATTGAAAAAATGTCCAGAGGCGAACCTACGCCGCAAAAATTATTCAAAGAACTTAAAGGAAGAAAGAAAAGTGACCATACGAAGGATTATGAAATTATTGTAAAAAAAATCCGAGTCTATTTATTTAAATGTGAAAAAACCGGGAAGATCATCGTTTTAGGAGCTTTAAAAGATCCAAAAGGACAGCAAAGTGATATTGACCGCATGAGACGAATAAAAGTTGCCTATATTCAGTCAAAAGGAAGATAAGGAGCCAAAATCATGAAATCGCAGGAAGAATTAATTCGCAGCCGGGGTTATTGGATTGCAAATATTCAAATGGATTTGTTCAAATATGTTGACGAATACATGAGAAACAATAATCTCAACAGAAGCCAACTCGCAGAAAAGCTTGGTGTTACTAAAGGATATATCAGTCAAGTTCTGAATGGCGACTTTAATCACAGAGTAGCCACCTTTGTAGACCTCGCATTAGCAATTGGTAAGGTACCGAAAGTCGAATTTGAGGATTTAGAAGAAATTATTTCCAATGTTAAGGATGGATATGTTGTAAAAAAATGGAAGGTAATTGTTAATAGAAACCCCGAAACGAATGTGACAAATACACCTGATAAAACAAATATTAATAATGAAGTCATTATCAGTACCGGATGGTGTCAATCAGTAAACAACTTGTGATTATAAGCTTACCATGGAGACAGAAGCGATTAAATTTCAAATAACCAAATTAAAAGAAATTGGATTTAGTTATATTGAACCAACTGACCCTGGTCAAACTCAAAAAATCGATCAACTGGAAGTTGGGATAAATGTAAATTACAGATGGAATCTTGAACAGGATATTTTTGGAGTGCACCTGGATATTGCTTATATAAAAGAAATACTTGAACACCAGAAAACCGAACTGTTAAAATTTTCCTCCTATACAGAATTTAAAGTTCTAAATCTACAAAAGATTTTTAAAGTCAATAATCCCAATGACTTCATAATGGACGAAACGTTAGAAACAACTTTTGTAAGTATTGCGATCTCATCTACACGGGGCATGTTAGCATCGCGGACTGCCGGAACTTTTTTTTCGCAATTTATCTTTCCACTTGTATCTCCTGGCGATTTAATCCTTTCAAAAAAAATTAAAGCCGGAAAATTGACTGAAAGTCAGGAACAAAAACCGACAAAAACAAAAAATAAAAAACTCAAAAAGGGATAGTGGGTCTAATTGTTCTTTTACTATACCATGTTTACACTCAACCATTTTCCCATTGACAAGTTCATTATTAGAAGTATTTCTCGCCCCCAATAAAAAAACGGACACGAAGTGGACGGTTTTTTGTTGAAGCCTCCCCAACAGGGATCATGAACGAAGTGAATAATCCCATTTTCTCCGTCAATTCTACCAATTGTCATTTGTGTGATTTGCGATAATATACCCGCATTATACCCATATTATACCTATATAAATCATTGTTCCGGAAAAGTCAGCCTACTTTGATAAAGCATTATATTTGAATAGCCGGTTCATCTTTTTCATTAGTTTATATTTGCGTTTTGTTATGATATTCGTAATTATTCGCATATAAAAACTAATATTTGAAAGATCCAGAAAAAAATTGAGAAATATTTTTGTAATTCATTTATTATTAGCACCATCAGCAATTATACACACATTTTATTACGTATGGCCGCTAAACGCATCAAAGGCAAACCCTTCGAAAAGCAGGAATAAGGCAGGTTTTGTTGCGATTTAGCGGCATGTTATGTGGGGTTATTTTTTATATGGCTGGAATTATTTCATCCTTTTCTCGCAATCCATACTCTGATGCAGAATTCGTACAATTAAAATTGTATCGTCTTCATGTTGCTTATAAAAGACCACATGAGACTTTACTTTTGTTGACCTATATCCTTCTTTAATGTAATCAATTGATCTTCCAAGAAGAGGATGGTAGGAGACGAATTCTATTTCATCAATAATCAAATTATAATATCTGTCCGCTTGTTCAAGCGACCATTTTTGTTTTGTATAAGACCAGATTTCTTCAAGATCTTTTACAGCTTCATTTGTAAAACTGTACTTGGCCATACCTACATTTCCTTCGTGTGAAGTGATTTTAAGTGCTTCATTGCTTTAAAATCCTCCGAAATTCCACTTTTTTCACCAAGTTCAAGGGCAGATTTTATCGCTTCTACTTTTCTCTCTTCTTGTTCCAGTAATCTTAATCCATCCCGAATGACCTCACTTGCTGAATGGTACCTTCCTGATCCTACTTTTTTTGAGATAAAACTCTCAAAATGATCGCCTAATGATATTGATGTGTTCTTGCTCATAATAATTGATTTTTTACAAAAGTACCAAATATTGGTACTAAAAGCAAGCTTTTCCTAAAATAATCCCACATAACGTTGCGCAGCTAAGGCCTGTGCGTGAGATCGGGATCGCGTGAGCGATCCGGAAGGACCGAGCATTGGCCTTAGCTGCATGTTAGACGCGGGTGCATATATTTTTTGTTCAGTAGAAGTCATTGCTTTCAATTTGAGGTTTGTTGGGTGATTCATGCTCACACTATTACCCCAACCAGATTTATCAAACCATTCTAAAAACTCAAGTCGCGAGAATATATACCTTACAAACTCTTGCCCTAAACAAAACCGTTCTATTTTTTCTAAAAGATCTATTCCGATTTATTTCTATTCTACATCAATCATATCAATCTCCCCCATAATCCTCGCCGTCTCCGCCAGCGCCACAATAATTTTCTGGTAATGCAGAATATCCTCAAAATTCAATACCCGGCCTTTCCGGTCCTTTAACCATTTCTGCGCCGGCTGATATCCTCCGATATAAAAATCCCATGAAACCTGGGGAACTCCTTCAAAATACTGGGTTCCATTGATCCAGACATTTCCATCTTCGTATTTGACCTTATCCACCGCATTATTGCCTTCGACAGAATATTTTGTCATAAGCTGGTTTACCATAGGACTCTCCAGTAAATGAATCTGCCTGAGTTCACCACCAAGTTTGACCAGTTGCCAAAAAGTGTTGGCATCCTTTGGATAGGGAACACGAGGAAAATCAATCTTCAGGAACTCCTTGTATTTCTCCCGGTAAGTTGGACTGTGCAGAACGGCGTAAATGTAGTCCAGGATATCAATCGGAGCAAAGGTGCTTGGGGTTGTTTCTTTTTCGGGGGTGAAATGAAGTTCTAATTTTTCGGCAATTTGATTTACTATTGCTGAATTGAAATTAGGCTTTCTTTCTGATGATTGTTCAATGTTTATCAGGGAATTGGTTTCTGGATAAAGGTAAAGCGGAAAAATTGCAGATTGTGTAGTTCTTTCACCACATTTAGTTTCCATAATATTTTTAGAAATAAAAAAATGATCACAGGTTTCCGATTTATTGCTTCGAGCTGTGACCAATCCAACATTCTCCCCATTTATGAAATGTTGCATAATTTCAGTTCTGGGATAACAATGAAATCCTTTTGAATGTCCAGTAAAATAAGTGAATCTAATGTCAAAAGGACGATATGAAATCTTTACAATTCTACTAAAATCTGGACCAGATCTTTCAAGGTCTTTACGGGCGAAATTAACCTGCCAATCCCTAACATCATCTCCTAAATTAAATTTTGCTCTAGCTACTTCATCATCTAACTTTAGAAATTCTAATATCGTTTCCTTGACCTTCTCGGAATTCTCATGAATTGTAAAACTATCCCGAGCAGTCACAATACCTACACTATTTAAAACAAATGCTTCTGAAACTAAAAATCCCTTATCATACTCAGTTTTAAGAATGAAATCCTTTTGAACCATATAGTACATAGGAGGTTCATTTGGCAAGAGAGTATAGGGTACAGAACCAATTTTGTTTTTCCACAAGAATTCATATTTGTCCTCACGTGATCCAAATAAGTCAGCGTGATAAACATCGGCAAGTTCTTCAATTTTCTTATTCCCTGTTTTAACAAATATATTGATGGAGACCCCCTGTTGAATATCAAAAACATTAACATCTGAAGAACCATCAGGTGAAACTTCTTTCTTCTTACTATTACCATGAAGGTTAAGTGTATAAATCTTATCGAAAGCCTTTAAGAGATTCCATCTCATGCCTCTGAATGTCGGATTATCCAAAAAACCATGTGGATTAATGAATGCCAGTATTCCTTCCCCGTTTTTTTCAATATAATATTGTCCGTAACGTAAGAATTTCACATAATCATCATTAATCCATTTAGGATTTCTCTCTTTTAGTTTTTCTTTTCCACCTGGTTCTTTCTTGTAATCTTCCATAAGGTTCATTATCCATTCACCTTTGTTAGAACTTTCCCCACTATAAGGCGGATTCCCCAATACCACCATCACCGGAGTATCACGCTTAATATGGTTTGCTTCATTGGCTTCTGTGCTGAGCCAGTTGGCAAACAGGGTTCCGGTGTCTGGATGATATTCTTCAAGAGAATTGGTTAAGTACACACGAAGACGCTGTTCTTTTGTTGGTTTGTAACCGGTTTCGGTCAACAATAGATCAAGTTTGAGATGCGCCATTGCATAACTGGCCATTAGTAGCTCAAAACCGTTTAGCCTGGGAATAAGGTGTTCATCCACATAAGTATTCCAAATACCCTGTTGTCCTTCAAAATTTTTATAGATGTGCTTTACGATTTCTGCAAGAAAGGTCCCGGTGCCTGCAGCCGGATCCAAAATCTGAACCTTATGCACTTCCTGTTCCACCTCTGTATAACCCTTTTGCCCGTCAACCTTCATGCGGTAATCATGGGTTGGGATCTTCACCTTCACTTTTGTTTTGGAAGTATCAGCCAGTCCATCCTTCAGTCCGAATTCTGTT
Source organism: Bacteroidota bacterium (assembly GCA_026391805.1). GTDB lineage: Bacteria > Bacteroidota > Bacteroidia > Bacteroidales > FEN-979 > FEN-979. Next base: position 30,584 of record JAPLDJ010000019.1, read on the forward strand.
TTCAGGATATCATCCACTGCACGGACAATGAAATTCACTACAGGCTCTGGTGTGTACCAAACACCACGGCTCTTGCGAAGTTTCGGGTCATATTCTCCCAGGAAAGTCTCATAAAAATGAATCATGGGATCATTTTGCTGAGTGGCTTTGCCAAAATTTTTCAAAATTGCTGCCACATCCGTTGCCCGGAAAATGTCAGCAAGCGCATCCACGATCCATTTCAGGCGGTCATCCAGATCATAGCCCGCAATATACTGGAACAACTTACGAAGGAAAGGATTGGATTTTGGGATAAGGTCGGCTGCTTCCTGTCGTGAAAAGGTATCGAGTGTAGGATCGTGTAAGCGTGCGGCAAACATGCCATAAGTGATGGTCTGCGCATAAATATCTGCAAAATCCTTTGGTTTTATATCATGGATCAGTACCTGCTGAAAAGCGATAAGTTGCTCCCTGAGTGTATTATTTGCTTTTTCATAGATTATATTCGTCTGGCCTTCTTCATCGCTCAGAAGGGCATTTTCGATCACGGTAGCCAGCATCCTTGCTTTACCAGCCATCATCTTCGCCAGTTTCTCTGCAGAAGTGATGGTTTTACCTGCCTGGATTGAGAAATCAACAATGAAATTTGTGAACTTATCGTATTGGGAAGTGTTTCCAATTACTTTTCCCCTCTCAATATTTCCAAGGATAACCGTATCCACGAGAACACCGTCATGGAATAAACGAAATGTCAGATAATCGGTAATGATCAGGTTGGTAAGTGAGGCCTTATAGCGGTCAAACTGTTCCTTGTATGACTTGTTATCCAGGTCGGCGCCGATATCCTTTGCTTCAATATAACCAACCGGAATATTTTTCCGGGTAAGGATGTAATCCGGTGCACCGCAAGCCACCCGCGAAGGTTCATTGGTTACCATCACATCAGGGACCAGGGATTCCAATAAGTTCTGAAGATCTCCACGGTAGCTGTGTTCGGTGGAGATGCCTGAGGCGTATCGGGCGTTTATTTTGCTTACATACTCTTGAACAGTCATACCGGAAGGAAATATCCTTTAAAATTAGGGAGATTAACTATAGGTTTACCCTTTCTTGCAAAATATTGAGGTTTCCAGCCCGGGACCTGCCCGGAAACCTGAGCGAAAAAAAATGTAATTACAATGGTTGAAATTCGCACAAATTATCGTATATTTGTATCTGATGAACATGCTTGCGACCATAAAGCATTCCTTCCAAAAAAACACCACCCACCTCCTCTAAGTCTTCTCTAAGTCTCCTCTAAGTCTTCTGTAAGTTATCTTCAAGTCATCTCCAATATTCACGGCTTGTATCTTCCGTTGTCCGCCGGTATTGTGTTAAAATAAAATATGTCACGCAGTACCCATGTAATAAAAAAGGTTTTGGTCCGAGTTAGTGGTCATGGAATGCCACAGTATCTTTATAGATAAACTCAAAACCAAAACCCATGTCAGAAGCAAATTTACAACAGAAAGTAACGTATGCCGATAAAA
>JAPLDJ010000003.1 GCA_026391805.1 Bacteroidota bacterium
TCTTTTCTGACCCCTCTCCCTGCAGGGTTTGACTTAAAAGTCCTTATTCGCCTTTGTGAGGACATTTGTGGCCTTTGTGGTTAAATTTTAAGTGATTGAACCACAAAGGACTCGAAGTACACACAAAGGCACACAAAGGAAAATATTCTGTAAACTTTTTCTTTTTGTCAACCCCACGGGGGGTGGGGTCATCAGGGTTATTTCCTGCAAACAACCACAAACTCCTTTGATGCAGAGGACAAAGGGTTTCCTTGGTAGTCGCCGAACAGTTCATATGAACTGAATTTCGAACGCTGAAGAAGGTATTCCAGCTCATAACGGAAAAAGAAACGCAATTCCGAATGCCAGGTTTCGCTGAGGATTTTTCCGTCCTCGTCCCATTCAAACCGCATCGAAAGATAGTTGATCTGGTTGACAAGATCATTTTCAGCCGTTACAAAACGACGTACGACCTTCTCCGGCTCATATTCCCCTTCAAAGTCCATTACATTCTTCAGTCCTTTTGAAAGAAGGCCCGGATCTGGTATATAGAGGTCAAAGATGAAAAGTCCGTCTTCGGAAAGGTTATCATGCACATGGTTAAGCGCCTTCAACTGGTCCTGCGTTTCGGTGAGGTGCATGAATACACGGAAGGGCGCGATGATAAGACGGAACTTCACAGCATGTTTAAATTCCCGGATGTCCTGTACACTTACACGTTTGTGATCCTCAGCGGGAATCCGGTTTTTGAGAACATCGAGCATGGCCGGACTGATGTCGATCCCGTAAATATCGGCGCCATGGCTCAATGCTGTTGAGAAGAATCGTCCCGTTCCGGTTCCGACTTCGAGAACTGGCCCTTTGGCTTCGGATATTTTTTCAAGGAAAAAGTCACTATCAACCCCTGCCCTGATCCTGTCATAGATCAGATCGTAGAAACGGGCGAAAACTGAAGGATAAATAGCAGACATGAACGGTCGGATGAAATCCTTACTCCGGGTCAGCAATCAGAAGATAACTTATACGTTCAGAGCGATGACAGCCGCGATGAGTGCAAGTACGAACGGAACGATGACGAGAACTTTTTTCCGGTCACTCCGGATCTGTGCATTGCAAAAGTCAATCCGTTCGTTTGCTTCGGGGTCACCCGCTTTGTAAATCAGGGCTTGCTTGTAATGCTCCCTTGCCGACCGGAACAGTTCAATCTTGGTGAAATCGACGCCCCTGGTCATAAAATAGTTGTACATGATCTCCTCATGGGTGAGGATCCCTTCATTGACTTCCTGGTGTGCCATATGATCTCTGTTTTAGAATAAAAAGGGCCTTGATTTGATTCAAGGCCCAAAATTACTATTTTCTCCTAAAGTTACTGAACCGGGGATTATTAAAATTTATAATTCAGCCCCAGGCCGAAAAGTTCTTTAAACTGGGTTCGCGGACCAGCATCTTCGGTGGGGGAGTACTTGACCATCGTATTGTCGTCATAGATAAGCTGTGTGGTAATGGAAGCAGCCAGCCATTTGTTGACCTTCAGGGTCAGCATCAGGCTCCAGTTCACATCAATGTTCCCGAAATCCTTTAAATAATTTGTAAAAAATTCCGCAGTGGTTGCGAGGTTTATGGTCTTGGAAAGGTCCTTACTCATATCAGCACGTATATAAGGACCAAATTCTGCAAAGATCTGCTTCCCCCGTTCGACCCCGAATGCACCTGAGTCGGATAATTTCTTGTCGATGACGAAGGTCATCCTTCCGGAAGCAGGCGATAGGTAAATGTAGAACCATTTTACCGGGGCATAGGTGAACCCGATACCCGCTATCAGGTAACCCGGCGACATAAAATTGGAGATCACAGTGCTGTCGTCGGGATAATTATACCCGGCGCTGAACTGGGTTCTTAAATTCACAAGAACGGTCAGCAACCATTTACTGTCCTTTTTTAGTGAGTAACCATAAGCTGTGGTAATTTCGATCTTGTCGTTTGTCTTTGTGGGCATTGCATCCTTCCCTTTCCCGAGGATGTTGCCGCCGTATCCCAGGTCGATCGTGTTACCCCATGCATGTCTTCCCTTTTTATAATTGGCTTTCATGTTAAAGAAGGTGGTTAATCCCAGAGAGTTTTGCCCCCCGGATGACCAGTTCGAAAAAGCAGCCTGCGTGAAATTCAGGGATGCATTACCATCAAGGTACCAGTGCTTGACCGTATCCTTGATATCGGCCGAGATCTCATCCTTCGCTTTGGCCACTTTGACAATGTCCTGGCAGATTGCCATTCCCGAAAAAAGGATTAGAAGCGTCAAAAGTGAAATTCTTTTCATAGGTATATCATTTAAGTTTATCCTTAACAAATGCAAAATTACGGTGCTCTTTTTATGTCTCGCTATTTACTCACGATCATTTTATTATTTAATGGTGTTCGTGAAGGCTTCGCCTTTCGCTTCTCGCTTTTCGCTATTTATTTTTAAGCAGATCCCTGATCTCCGTAAGCAGTTCCTGATCTTTGGTGGGACCCGGAGGGGGAGGGGGTTCCTGTTCTTTGTTGCGCTGCATTTTAGCGATGGCTTTAACGATCATGAAGATGGAAAAGGCGATAATGGTAAAGTCAACCAGTACCTGGATGAAGTTCCCGATCCTCAGGTTGACAGCTTCTTTCAGGATTTTTCCTGTAGCCGGATCTACCACGGCATCCTTCATCGTGATGTGGATGTCTGTGAAATTCATACCGCCCAGTAAAAGTCCGATTGGCGGCATGATCAGGTCGCTGACCAGCGATGCGATGATCTTCCCGAAAGCGGCTCCGATGATGATCCCGACGGCAAGGTCGATCATGTTACCTTTTACGGCAAATTCCTTGAATTCTTTCAGCATTTTCATGGCTCGGTTTTTTGGTTTGGTGAGTAAAAATATAAAGTTTTTCTGTTAAAACAAAATTCTTAATTTTGCTGTGAAATGAGAAAGATCCTTTCACTCATCATGGCTTTTTATGTTCTGACGCTTGTCGTAATGCCATGCGTGGATGACGATCATTGCACGGATCTGAACAGCAGGGCTGAAATAACAACGGGTAACCTGCCCATCCACCAGGATCAGCAGGATTGCTGCTCGCCCCTCTGTACCTGCAACTGCTGCGGAATCCCGTTCCAATTGATGGAACCCTACGTCATGGTGCAGAATTACAAGCTTCCGCAGACCATCACCTATTTTTATTCCCCTTCTTTCCCTTCCGGTTTTACCTATTCCATCTGGGAACCTCCTAAAGCGTAGTTCCTCTCGTTTTGGGGTTCGGCTCCTAGATCCTGGATGCTAGATGCTGGATGTTTGTGTTATGGGATGTGGGTTGTGTGATTTAATTACCCTAAACTCATGCCCAAACTCACACATCCAGGATCCAGGATCCAGTATCCAGCATCCAGCATCCAGCATCAGTAAAAGAACACCACCCAATTGTCTATTTCGAAGTAATTTTTTAAAGCATAAACGAATGATCAGCAAAATCATTGATTTTTCCATCAGGAATAAATTCATTGTGGGACTTTTTGTCCTTGCGTTAACAGGATGGGGCATTTATTCCCTTACCCGGCTTCCCATCGATGCCATTCCTGATATTACCAACAACCAGGTTCAGGTCATATCGATGGCCCCGTCACTTGCAGTTCAGGAGGTGGAGAGTTTTATTACAGCGCCGATTGAAGTAGCCGTAGCAAACATACCTGACATCATCGAGCTCAGGTCTATATCGCGCCTGGGGTTGTCGGTTGTTACTGTTGTTTTTAAAGACGGTGTTGACGTTTACTGGGCACGACAACAGCTCAGTGAACGGCTGAAAGAGGCAGAGGACGCGATACCGGCCGGTCTGGCAAAAATTGAACTGGCCCCCATCAGCACGGGTTTGGGCGAAATCTACCAGTACCGTCTTGCAGTGGAAAAGGGGCTAGAGAAAAAATTCAACCCGATGGAGTTGCGTACGCTTCAGGATTGGGTTGTCAGGCGTGAGATGCTTGGCACTCCGGGTGTTGCTGACATTAACAGTTATGGAGGATTTGTCAAGCAATACGAGATTGCTGTAAACCCTGAAAGACTCAGGGGGATGAACCTCACCCTCACCGATATCTTTGAAGCGCTGGAAAAAAATAACGAGAATACAGGAAGCGCTTACATTGACAAAAAGCCTACGGCCTATTTTATTCGCGGGATCGGCTTGGTTAAATCACTTGAGGACATTGAGAATATTGTTGTCAGAACAAATTCCTCAGGCATTCCTGTTCTGATAAGGGATATTGCGACCGTTCAGTTTGGAAGCGCTACCCGGTATGGAGCGTTCGTGGTCGACACATCAGAAGCGGTCGGTGGTGTAGTGATGATGCTAAAAGGGGCAAATGCCCATGAAGTGATCGACAACGTGGAGGCCCGCATCCAATCCATCCAGAAATCATTGCCCAGGGGTGTAACCATTGAACCCTTCCTGAACCGCTCCGATCTTGTTGGCCGGGCCATCGGAACAGTTTCAACGAACCTTATCGAAGGAGCATTGATTGTCGTCTTCATCCTGGTCTTGTTATTGGGCAATATCAGGGCGGGGTTAATCGTGGCCTCGGTCATTCCTCTTTCAATGCTTTTTGCTATTTCTCTGATGAACCTGTTTGGCGTGTCAGGAAATCTGATGAGCCTGGGAGCGATCGACTTCGGGCTGATCGTGGACGGGGCGATCATTATCGTGGAAAGCGCGGTTCACCGGATATTTTTAAGTAAGCACCACCATCCTGGTGTTGTAAGGCTGTCGCAAAAACAAATGGATGAAAATATTTTTGAATCGACAAAGCGGATGATGAGCTCAGCCACTTTCGGGCAGATCATCATACTTATTGTTTACCTGCCTATCATGGCATTGGTTGGAATTGAAGGGAAAATGTTCCGCCCGATGGCCCAGGTTGTTGCATTTGCCCTGCTGGGGGCAGCCGTGCTTTCCCTTACCTATGTCCCGATGGCTACTGCTCTTTTCCTGAGCAAGAGAACCGAACATAAGCGGAACCTTTCCGACCGTTTGATGGATTGGATACATGCTGCATTCAACCCGGTGATCGGCTGGGCGCTGAAGCATAAAATTGTGGTTTCTCTTTCGGCCATCGCATTGTTTCTTTTCAGCATGGTTATGTTCAGCCGTTTAGGCGGGGAATTTATTCCTCAGCTTGAAGAGGGCGACTTAGCCGCGGGAGTGATGACCCTGCAGGGTGGTTCACTGACAAATACTGTTGAGATGGTGATAAAGGCCAATAAGATACTGCTTGATAATTTTCCGGAAATTAAGCATACGGTCTGTAAGATCGGCGCCGGTGAAATTCCCACCGATCCCACACCCATGGAAACAGGCGATTATATTATCACCCTTAAAGACAAAAGCGAATGGACAACAGCTAAGTCCCGCGAAGAACTGGTTGGGAAAATGCAGGAAAAACTGGCGGCACTCGCCGGGGTTAAGTTTGAATTCCAGCAACCCATCCAGATGCGGTTCAATGAATTGCTGTCAGGCTCCAGGCAGGATGTTGCAATAAAAATATTTGGTGACGACCTGCGCATTTTAGCTGACAAAGCATCAGTTGTCGAGCAAATTATAACACGGGTCGAAGGGGTTGAAGATATAAATGTGGAGAAAGTGACCGGACTGGCCCAGGTGCAGGTCGATTTTAAGCGCGACCGGCTTGCCCAGTATGGACTTTCTATAGATGACGTAAACCGTGTTTTGCGGACAGCTTTTGCCGGCAGCCAGGCCGGCGTGGTCTTTGACGGGGAGAAACGGTTCGGACTAGTGGTCAGGCTCGATAAGGACTTCAGGAAAAGCCTGAATGACGTGAATAACCTGACAGTTGCACTTCCAAACGGCTCACAATTACCCCTTGACCAGGTGGCAGATATTACCATAAAATCGGGTCCTGCCCAGGTTTCAAGAGAAGACACCAAACGACGCATTACAGTCGGTTTTAATGTCCGTAACCGGGATGTTCAAAGTGTTATTGCAGAAGTCACACGGCAAATAGACCGGCAAATTAAGCTTCCTTCAGGATATTATGTCTCTTATGGCGGACAGTTCCAGAACCTGGAAGCTGCCAAAGCAAGGTTATCCGTTGCTGTCCCTGTTGCCCTGCTCCTGATATTTGTGTTGCTTTATTTCACATTCAATTCTGTAAAACAAACCTTTCTGATCTTTACGGCTGTACCGATGTCGGCCATTGGCGGCGTGTTTGCGCTCTGGTTACGGGGCATGAACTTTTCAATATCAGCCGGAGTAGGTTTTATCGCCCTGTTTGGTGTGGCCGTGCTGAATGGGATCGTACTTATTGCCGAGTTTAACCGGCTCGAAAAAGAAGGCGTTACCGATATCACTGAACGTGTACTGAAGGGCCTGCGCACGCGTTTGCGCTCTGTTATCATCACCGGCGCCGCCCCGGCCCTTGGTTTCTTACCAATGGTCATTTCTACATCCGCAGGTGCTGAAGTACAAAAACCGCTTGCAACGGTCGTCATTGGCGGGCTTATCAGCGCCACGCTGCTGACCCTTGTTGTTTTGCCTGTTTTTTATATCATTTTTTCCGGTGGATTAAAGATGCCGGTCCGATGGAAATCCGCAAAAGCCATTACCGGCATCCTGTTGTTTTTCATAGTGCCATCATTTTTTAATCTCATCTCAGCCCAAAGTTCCAGGAACGTCACATTAAACGATGCCATAAAAATAGCACTTGACAGTAACCTTAATATCAAATCATCAGTCTATTCAAAAGAGGTGCAGCAGGCGCTGAAAGGCGCTTCATGGGATATTCCTAAAACGGTTATTGAAGGGCAGTATGGACAATTCAACTCATACCAGAATGATAACAGCATAGGAGTTTCGCAGGCATTTGCTTTTCCTGCCGTTTATGTTAACCAGAACAAGCTGTCGAAAGCCAATATTAAAAGCGCCGACTGGCAGCTTAAAGGCACAAGGCTCGAAGTGACCATCCAGGTCAAGCAGGTTTACTGGCAATTGGCATATTTCTTTTCAAAGCAGCGACTCCTGGTTTACCAGGACAGTTTGTATTCCGGATTTCTTCATGCGGCTGAACTAAGGGCACGGACAGGTGAAACCAACCGTCTTGAAATGATCACGGCACGGACACAGAGTCTGGAAATAAAAAATCAATTGAGACAGGTTAACATTGATATCGGGATTTACCTGCGGAAGCTGCAGACTTTGCTTAACTCAGTCGGGACGGTTCATCCCGCTGATACCGTGTTACGCCGCATTGACTTCTCTCAGTTAAATGACAGTACGGCTTTATCCACAAATCCATCATTGGGATACATCAGGCAACAGGTGGAAGTTGCCAGGATCTCAAAACGACTTGAAGGAAGCAAAATGACGCCCGATCTGAGCATCGGCTATTTCAGCCAGACCATCCTTGGAACCCAGGAGGTCAATGGAACTCCACGGACCTTCGACGCCGGATATCGGTTCACCGGCATTCAGGCTGGGATTGCAATCCCGCTTTGGTTCGGTCCGGCGGTTTCAAAAGCAAAAGCCGCGAAATTGCAGGAACAGGTTGCCGGGGCCAACGCGGATTCTTATTCCGTTTCACTGAAAAGTACTTACAATTCATTACTTGATGAATACCGCAAGTACAATTCCAGCATTGACTATTATGAACAGCAGGCAGTCCCTGAAGCAAATATGATCATTGAACAATCAACGCAGAGCTATAAAGCCGGCGCGTTGGACTATCTCGATTATGTAACGAATCTGAACAGGGCACATGAGATCAAGCAAAGCTATCTTGAGGCGCTTAACAATTACAACCAGACCATTATTAACATTGATTACATTACAGGTAAAATTTATTAATCTGCAAATAACATGAAAACGTATAAATTTATTCAACAAGTCATCCTGTCAGCACTTTTGGGCTTACTTATCTCATGTAGCGGAAATAAAAAGGTCACGCAGGAGGCGAAAGAGGCAGAAGTTCTTCCGGCCGATATTGTCGAGTTAAGAAATGACCAGATCAAGCTCGCGAACATTCAAACAGGATCCATTGAAATGCGTTCCCTTAGCGGTAATCTTAAAGTAAACGGTTCGGTGGGCGTATCTCCTGAGAATCTCGCAACAGTATGTATGCCCTTTGGCGGTTTTGTTAAAAGTGCCAACCTGATGCCCGGCAATGCAGTGACCAAAGGTCAAACGCTTGCCATTCTTGAAAACCAGGAGTTTATTGATATTCAGCAAAACTACCTCGAAGCAAAAAGCAAGCTCGAATTTACCGAGGCTGATTATAAACGGCATGCTGAATTATTTAAAGAGGATGTTTACTCACAGAAAAACCTGCAACAGGTAACGGCTGATTATAAAAGTCTGAAAGCCCAGGTTCATGCCCTGGAACAAAAACTTGCCCTGATCGGAATTAACCCGGCAAATCTTCACGAAGACGATATTACCAGAGCGGTTGCGGTGGTTTCACCGATTACGGGTTATGTGAAAGCGGTAAATATCAATATTGGCAAATATGTGGCGCCTACCGATGTGCTCTTCGAGATTGTCAACAGCGATAAACTTTACCTTGAATTGACGCTCTTTGAAAAAGATGCCGATAAAGTTTCAGCAGGTCAGAAAATCCGCTTTTTTATAAATAATGAAGCCGAACAGCACGAAGCAGTGATTTACCAGACAGGCCGGTCAGTAAATGCCGATAAAACCTATAAGGTTTATGCAACAGTTGACGGAAAGTGTAAAAATGTGCTTCCGGGAATGTACGTAAACGCCATTATCGAGGCATCTACCGACAGTGTGACTTCCCTGCCTGCTGAAGCCATTGTCAGTTTTGACGATAAGGATTACATTTTTGTTTTCGATAAAAACAAAAAAGAAAACGGCAAGCCCTTTACAGAATACCGTATGATAGAGGTTCAGAAAGGCGTTACGGATGGCGGATATACGGAAGTGATATTACCAAAGGGGTTCGATGTTAAAGCGGCAAAAGTTGTCATTAAAGGCGCATACAGCCTGCTTTCCGCCAAGAAAAATGCCGGAGAGATGGCATGTTAAATCCTTTTTTTAATTGACGATCAGTTTTGAAGAACGCATTTCATTCTGTGTTATCAGCTTAATGAAATAAATCCCCTTTGAAGGATTGGTAAGAGTGACAGGCAGACGTAAGTTCCCGGAAACCGGGCCGATCTTCCGGGAATAGATCATCGCACCGGTAAGTGACCAGATCTCAAGATTACCACCGCGAGAGAGATCAGCATCTGTAGTGATTATGAAACTTCCATTGCAGGGATCAGGGAAAACCGTCAGACTTTTCTTATCACCGTGAGGAAATGTTACAATTCCGGAGATGGAATCGAGGTTTCCCACCTTCATCCCGTTGCCGAAACTGGTCACCCACATTTCGTTCTGGTCAAACGGATTGAAGAAAACGCGCTGCGGCTGGCGGAAAGGATAAGCCTGAACGAGCGTCCAGTAAGTAGCCGACATCATATAATCACATTTCCACAGACCCTGCGTTTCCGTTGTCAGGTAGGCTTGGGTAAGTTGTCCCGGATTGAACGTAATTGAGGTGACACGGTCAAATTGTGGTCCGGAAACTTTTGTCCAGTTTGCCCCCCTGTTCATGGTCTTGTAAAGACCGCCCAGACCGTTCGGAGGTCCTCCCCAGCCGCTGTAGACACAAACGTACCAGGTGTTCTGCTGGGCATCGTTCGGATCAATGATAACATCCTGTGTCCAGTAATACATACCCGGATCGCTGACATCCGTCCATGGTGAGGATGATGATAAAGGATCGTACACAAATAAACCGGAACTGGCCGTAAAGGCCCCGGAGGAATTTCTTCTTCCTGAAAAAGTACACAGAACCTTACCGTCGTTCAGAACCGCCATGCAGGCGGGGTGTCCTTCCGTGCGGGGAGGGTTCGCGAGTTTTGTCCATGTTGAACCTGCAAGGTTGTTGAGGTCGTGTGTAACATAGATCCCTCCCAGTTGCGAACCCTGTGTTCCCCCGAAATGAATCACGGAAGCGTACATCGTATTCCCGTCGTTCGGATCGATCGCAAGCCAGTAAACCGGATGGCCGAAATTGTGCAGGTCCGACCAGGTGGCGCCGTTGTCAGCCGACCAGACGATCTTCCCGTTGCCGTCGCTGGCATCGAGCTGGGCATCGGCAAGCCGCGTGCTCTGATAGATGTCGTGGATGTTGGAACATCCTCCGTACATTTTACCGTCACTCCCTTCTGCAATGCGATAGAGGGAATTAACAGAGAATCCTGAATACTGGTAGCCCCAGCTGGTTCCGGCATCCGTACTGCGGATCCCCCCGATATCGCTAAAACAGCCCATCATGGTATTTGCATCGCGCCAGTGGACCTGCCAGCAGGTTGTATTCTCCAGGCCGATGCTGTGGTATGCCTGGTTTTTCGGGGTCGCGGCCCCGGCGGGATGCTGATCTGCAGAGTTTACATAGGCCTGTTTCCAGTTGTTCCCGCCGTCGCTGCTGACTTCTACATTGCTGAAGCTTCCGAACAGAACCTTGCTGGAATTGTTCGGAGCGGTTGAGATACCAAAGCAGGTTTCGCTCCAGCTCCAGTTTTTATCACCGTTGTAACCTTCCCACCCGGTGATGATATTGGCATTGTTGGCCGTATTGAATTTCTTTGCCCATGAGGATCCTCCGTCAGTGGATTTAATGACCAGCGGTGCATAGAGTGCATTGTCATTCCCGCCGAGGTATATGGTGTTTATGTCATTCCCGGCCATGGCTGCGTACATGATGAAATCGGTGGAAAAATTGATTCCTGTCGATTTCGGTATCCAGGTGCCGTTTGCATTATCCATCGTATAGACCGCCTTTGCAAAGTTCCAGTAATCCCACGGCATGATCCCATTGTAGGTGTCGGAAACATTGGCGGCGATGCAAACAAACCGGGTTGTCCCGGAGGCTTTTGCCCCGGCAAAGGACCAGATCACCTGTCCGGCTGTCATTCCGAAGGTCGGTATGAAAGCAAATGAGGCCCCGTCATTGTTGGAATGGAGGATCCCCTCATTTGTACCAATATAAATGTTGACGTCATCCCAGAAAACCCCGCCAATGATAATACCGGCACCCATATTGGCAGCATGTTTTACAAGTGAAAATGTGGATCCTCCGTCGTTTGTGAACAGAATGTCACCGTAGGAACCAATGAGCAGCTGAGAGGGTTTGTTATAGTTCGCACGCATCGTATAAACATGTCCGTAAAGGCTCATATTGTACCCGGTTATCGTTGACCAGCTGGCCCCTCCGTCGGTGGTCTTCACCGGGAAACCTTCATTACCGTCATTGAAATTGCAATAGGCGATATTTGGATTGCTCGTGAATTCATACGTCGAGGTGTTGAAAACCTGTAAACGTGAAAAATGGACCTGAGAATAGCTGTTCCCGAAATCGGTGCTGTGAAACAGTTCGCTCATGTCGCAGCTGACATAGAATTCATTGTCATTAGCCGGGTTCACGGTGGGGAAGAACAGCGCCCCGCCGCCGCCGATGCCTTTCGGGTAAAAGGTTGTGGGCTGTGCACAAAGAGTGAATCCTGCAAACAGGAGCAGGGCTGTTGCAATGCAGATCTTTTTCATTGGGACAGGTTTTGAAGAGTAAAGATAATCGGTTCTCTGTTTTATCAAGACTACAATTTCAGGTCAGGGTTGCTTCATGGAAGCCTGATTAGAGTATTACAAACAGGAAGTTGCGGTTATGTGAAGCAAACTAAATCATCAAATGAACAACAAATATAATGAAACGTGCTAGGTGAAACGGGTACCTTTTTGCATTTTGTATTTTTTAAGAAATTAACGTATCTTGCACCCATGAATCAGGAAAAATCGACTCAGGAACTATTGTTCCAGACAATCAAGCAGCGGCTGCCTTCGAACCTTTCCTTTGTACATGACATTTCCGAGTTGCTCGGAATAAGTTACGACAGCGCATACCGGAGGATCAGGGGAGAAAAGGAATTGTCGCTTGAGGAGATCAGGACGATCTGCCTGCATTACAAGGTTTCGCTCGATGCCCTGATGGGCGTTGAAAGTAACAGCGTGGTCTTTAATTCGAGGGCGATCGGTCAGGATAACTTCACACTTGAAATGTGGCTCTCAGGGATCCTTGCCGAGATGAAGCGGCTGAAAGAGAGTAAGGATAAGGAGATCATTTATGCAGCCAAGGACATCCCGGTGTTCCACCTGTTCCAGTTCCCAGAGATCGCCGCCTTTAAATTCTATTTCTGGCACAAGGCGCTCTTTCCGATCCGCGAAGATGAGGATATGCAGTTCTCGCTCGATATCACGGAGAACGTTTACAGCATCGGTTACCAGATGCTTTCACTCTACAACACAGTCCCCGTCTGCGAATTGTGGAATGAAGAGACCTTTACCAGCATCACCCGGCAGATCGAATACTGTTATGTGAGCGGTTTCTTCGCTTCCAAAGCCGACGCACTTAACCTCTGCGACGTCCTCGAGAAAATGATCCGGCACCTGCAGCGCCAGGCTGAACGCGGATTCCTCTTCCTCTATGGGCAACCGGAAGACGGCCTGCCCGGCAACTACCGTCTTTACTTCAACGAGGTGCTGCTGAGCGACAATACGATCTATACCAATGTCGACGGCAATGCGGGCACCTTTATGACCTATAACATCATCAACCTGCTGATCACTACCAACCCCTCTTTCTGCGAACAGATCAGGAACAACCTCCAGATCCTCATGACTAAATCTACGCTGATCAGCGGTACTTCTGCCAAGGAACGGAACCGGTTCTTCCATTTAATGCAGGATAAGGTCAGGATACTCCGGACCCGGATCGAATAGTGTTTTGTTTTTCCGGAAAAGATCTGTCTCACTGCTTCGGCAGAAGGCATTATTAAATGATGGATAACCCCAAAAATTTAAACCATAATGGAATACAGGAATCTTAAGGTTGAACTGTTGAACGGTGTGGCGCTTATAACGATCAGCCGTCCCGCAGCGCTGAATGCACTCAATTCGGAATTCTTTACCGAATTCAATGACCTCCTGAATGAACTCGGGAAAGATACGAGCATTAGGGTCATGGTGATCACCGGTGAAGGGAAGGCGTTTGTTGCAGGAGCAGACATCGCTGAGATGGCGAACATGAATTACGACCAGGCCTGCTGTTTTGCAAGGACCGGGCAGAAAACCTTCCTGCGGCTGGAAAAGATGGAAATCCCTGTCATCGCCGCCGTAAACGGATTTGCCCTCGGGGGTGGCTGTGAACTGGCGCTTGCCTGTGACTTCAGGATCGCTTCATCACTGGCCAAATTCGGCCAGCCGGAGGTCAATCTCGGGCTGATCCCCGGCTATGCCGGAACACAGCGTTTGTCTCGCCTGGCAGGCATGGGCAATGCCCTTTTCCTGATCCTCTCGGGTGAAACGATCACCGCCGATGATGCCCTCAGGATGGGCCTGGTTCAGAAGGTGGTCCCGGCAGAAACGCTGATGGAAGAGGTAATGAAACTTGCAACGAAGATGGCGTCCAACGGTTCCCATGCCGTCCGCATGGCCAAGGAGATCATCCGCAAGGGACGTGAAACTACCCTTCACGACGGCAGCAACCTCGAATCGGAAGCTTTCTCGAAATTGTTCGACTATCCCTCGACAAAGGAGGGAATGAAGGCGTTCCTCGAGAAGAGAAAGCCGAATTGGTAATTCGGGATCGGAGGTCGGAAGATGGAAGGTAGATGATGGAGGATGGAAGAAACCAAAAGCGAAAGGCGAAAAGCGAGGTAGCGAAATTATCTGTGACTAATCTGTGAAAATCTGTGTTAATCTGTGGTGAAATAAAAAAACATTAACCAATAAAATCAACCTGATGAATTACGAGGAAAGATTGCAAAATGTTTCCGTACTGGGCGCTGCCGGGAAAATGGGCAGCGGTATCCTGCTGCTCACTGCACTCGAGATGGCAGACCTCAGTCTGAAACCGGATAACAAAGGGAAGAAATTTGTTATCAACGCCATTGATGTCTCGGATGAGGCACTCAGCGGCCTGATGAAATACCTGCGCGCCCAGGCGTTGAAGGCAGCCGAAAAGAAGATCGTCGCCCTCCGCCAGGTTTACAAGGACAATCCTGCGCTGATCGAAAATTCGGAGATCATCGACCAGTACGTGCTCGATGTTCTTTCCGTCATCAAGCCATCCACCCGGATGGAATCTGCGCTGGATTCGATGCTCATCTTCGAAGCCATCAAGGAAGATCCTGCCCTGAAGGTGAAGATATTCTCCTACATCCGGGAGAACAACCCCAACACTCCCTGGTTCTTTACCAACACATCCTCGATCCCGATCGGTGAGCTGGATGAAAAAGCCAAATTGGAGGGACGGATCATCGGCTTCCATTTTTACAATCCCCCTGCCATCCAGAAGCTGGTGGAGGTGATCAATGCAAAGAACACATTGCCGGAAGTGAACGAATTCGCGCTGGCATATGCTAAGAACCTGAGAAAAGTAGTGGTGCCTTCCAACGATGTTGCCGGTTTCATCGGCAACGGCCACTTCATGCGCGATATCCTTCATGCCTCAGGCGAAGTGGAAAAATTGCGCAGTAATTTCAGCCTGCCTGAAGCCATTTATGCAATGAACAAGATCAGCCATGAATACCTGATCCGGCCGATGGGGATTTTCCAGCTGATCGATTACGTGGGAGTGGATGTATGCAGTTACATCCTGAGCGTCATGCAATCCTACAAGAAGGATGAAAAACTTCATTGCCCGCTGCTCGATCAGATGCTCGCCCTCGGCATCAAAGGCGGACAGTTTGCCGACGGTTCTCAGAAGGACGGGATCCTGAAATATGAAAAGGGAAAAGTCACAGGTGTTTTTGACCCCGGCAAGAAAGAATATGTGATGGTTTCCGCTTTGCTGGGGAAAGTCGACGGAGCATTGGGACAGATGCCGGTTCCGCAGCCCTGGAAGAATGTGGTCGGCAATCCCGGGAAGGAGGAGATCCTGAAATCCTGGTTTAGTGAAATAAAGAATACGGACAGCTTTGGTGCAAATATGACAAAGGCATACGGACTCAGGTCCCGCGAGATCGGCGTCCAGCTGGTCACGGATAAGGTGGCCTTCAATGAAAAGGATGTGAACACGGTGCTGCTCACGGGTTTCTTTCATGCTTATGGTCCGGTTAATGATTACCTGATGTAAAGGAGGAAAAATGAAAAAACTGAGAAGAAAAATTTATATGGTGGCTGGTTACAACACCATTTCAATGGGTACCGGCCGCAAGGAGTTCAGTCCGAAGAAGGAACGTCCGGGACTCGAAGAGTATCTGAAAGAAGCAGGGCAGGGGACGTTGAAAATGATTGGCGGTGCAGGCAATGTGGATGAATGCGTGGTCGGTAATTTCATCGCATCACGGTTCAACAAGCAGGCCAACCTGGCCGGGTTCTTTCCTTTCATTGATGAAGGTCTCAAAGGCAAGCCGGCCATCCGCGTGGAAGGTGCCTGCGGAACGGGGGCACTTGCTTTGGTCACCGGCATCCGGAGCGTGCTGGCAGAAACGGCCGAAGTGGTCCTGGTTGTTGGCGTCGAAGTGCAGAATACCGTGAAGGCAATGTACGGCGCGGATATCCTTGCAGCTGCGGGCTGGTTCAAGGACAGGAAAGAAGGCCATGCCTATTTCTTCCCCGGACAGTTCAGCGACCGTGCAGGCGCCTATTTTGAAAAATTCGGCAGGGACAAGACACGCAAGGCGTTGGCCCGCTGGTATAAAAATGCAATAGAAAATGCACGGCTCTGCCCGACGGCGCAGGAGTTCCACAATACGACCAAAGACCTTGAAGCGCTGGCCATGGCCGAGCCCAATCCCCGCGGCTTTGTCGATTACCTTAATGTCTTCGATTGCTCGAAAGTTTCCGATGGCGCTTCAGCCATCGCTGTTGTTTCGGAAGAAGGCCTCAAACGTACCGGCATTCCGAAGGAACAGGCCGTTGAGATCATCGGCTTCGGACAGGCGGAAGGCGACATCACGAAGAAGCCGGACGACCCTACTGTGCTGGATACTTCCCGGCAGGCAGTAAAAAATGCGCTGGAGTCTGCAGGAATAACAATTGACAAGGTCGCTACTGCCGAGATCCATGATTGCTTTACCATTGCCGGTGTGCTGGCTGTGGAGGCCCTCGGACTGGCAGAACATGGCAAGGGTCCGGATTACATCCTGGAAGGGAATACGGCCCGTGACGGGAAATTCCCTATCAATACGACCGGCGGACTGATCGGCTGGGGACACCCGACCGGCGCCACCGGCATTCACCAGGCCGTGACCATCCTTGAACAGCTGACAGGCAAGGCAGGTGATGCACAGATCCCGATCCCCGCTGACCGGCCTTACGGGCTGACTCTCAACATGGGTGGCAATGACAAGACGCTCGTGTCAATCGTATACAAGAGAGGTAAAAATAGTTAGCAGTTTTTAAAAAGCTGTTTTAAAAAAGGTTCACGCAAAGGTCGCAAAGAAATTTCGCTAAGGCCGCAGAGGATTTATCAATGATAAGTTTTACTTTGCGTTCTTTGCGTTCATCTTTGCGTTCTTT
The DNA here is from genome assembly GCA_026391805.1 of Bacteroidota bacterium. Lineage (GTDB taxonomy): Bacteria > Bacteroidota > Bacteroidia > Bacteroidales > FEN-979 > FEN-979. Next base: position 16,585 of record JAPLDJ010000003.1, read on the forward strand.
GCGTGAAACAAAATTACATTTCCAAAACAAATTTTATTGATGATTGAATGAATACCAGGATCACACAACTTTTTGGTATCAAATATCCCATTATCCAGGGCGGAATGATCTGGTGCAGCGGTTGGGAACTTGCTTCGGCCGTGAGCAACGCCGGGGGGCTGGGCCTGATCGGGTCAGGATCGATGTATCCTGACATCCTGGAAGAGCAGATAAAAAAATGCAAGGCTGCAACTGACAAGCCATTCGGGGTCAATGTCCCGCTGCTTTTTCCCGACCGCAAGGAGGTCTTCGACCTGCTTATCCGCGAAAAGATCAGCATTGTCTTCACTTCTGCGGGCAATCCTGCTACCTGGACCTCTTATCAGAAGGAACATGGCATAACCGTCGTGCATGTTGTGGCGAGCGTGAAATCGGCGCTGAAATGCCAGGATTCAGGCGTGGATGCAATCGTTGCCGAGGGTTTTGAAGCCGGAGGCCATAACGGCAAGGAAGAAACGACCACACTCACGCTGATACCCCTGATCCGGAAAGCTGTTTCATTGCCGCTGATCGCGGCCGGCGGGATCGCTACCGGGAGGGGAATGCTTGCAGCCTTTGTACTGGGCGCGGAAGGCGTCCAGATCGGAACCCGGTTTGTTGTATCTGAAGAATCTTCTGCCCATCCTGAATTCAAGCGGAAGATCATTGAATCCGGCGATGGCGATACCTTCCTGGCGATGAAGAAAGTCGTTCCCGTCAGGCTCCTGAAGAACAAATTCCTTGATGCGGTAAGGTTAATGGAAGACCAGGGCGCATCCGCAGAAGAATTAAAGGGACTGCTCGGAAAAGGACGTGCAAAAAAAGGCATGTTTGAAGGCGAAATGGAAGAAGGCGAACTTGAGATCGGGCAGGCTTCGGCACTGATAAACGGGATAAAACCAGCCGGGAAGATCATCGAAGAGATCATCCATGAATTCAATGAAGCAAAAAAGGAATTAAACGAAATCCGATGAGTAATAATGATATTCTCAAAAAGCTCCGGGTGGCATTGCACCTGCGCGATGACGACATCATCGAAATACTGAAGCTCGTGAATTTTACGATCTCAAAAAGTGAACTCGGCGCTTTTTTCCGGAATGAAGATCATCCGAAATACATGGAAGCAGGCGACCAGGTCCTCCGGAATTTCCTGAACGGGCTGATCATCCATATGAGAGGTCCGAAGTGATTATTTCCGGTCGCTCATCAGGATGTATTTGGCAGCAGGCGTCACAGCCTTGTAAGCCGGGCGGATGATCCTCCTGCCGCTGATCAGTTCTTCCAAGCGATGTGCACACCATCCGGAGATCCTGGAGATCGCGAAGAGCGGTGTGTAGAGTTCCTGTGGTATCTTCAGGCATTCATAAACAAATCCTGAATAGAAATCGACGTTCGGGGAGATCAGCTTGTCCTGCGTGGCCTTGAATTCATAATAGATCTCAGGCCCGATGCGCTCAATGGCTTCATAAAGGTGCATTTCATCCTCTCTTCCTTTTTCACGTGAAAGCAACCTTGCCTTTTCCTTCAGAAGAATTGCACGCGGATCCGAAACGGTATAAACGGCATGCCCGAATCCATAGATCTTCCCGGAATGGTCATGGGCTTCCTTTCTCAGGATCTTGCGCAGGTAATCTGCCAGTTCTTCCTCGTTCGACCAGTTTTTCACATGATTTTTGATATCGGCCATCATGCGGACGACCTCGATGTTGGCGCCGCCGTGAAGCGGGCCTTTCAGTGAACCGATGGCAGCAACAATGGCCGAATAGGTATCGGTTCCGCTGGAGCTGACAACGCGTGTTGTGAAAGTCGAATTATTTCCGCCGCCATGCTCAGCATGAAGCACCAGGCAGAGATCGAGCAATTCGGCTTCCAGTGGGGTATACTCGGTTCCCTTCAGCATGTAAAGGAAATTCTCTGCCGTGGTGAGCATCTTGTCCGGATACCTGACAGTCAGCGTATCGTAATAGATCAGGTGCTGCATGGCATGGTAGGAATAGGCAGCAATAGTCGGAAACTTCGCGATCAGGCTGATCGACTGCATCAGCACATTTTCGATCGATGTATTATCTGCTTTCTCATCGAGCGTATACAGTGCAAGTATCGAGCGTGCAAGCATATTCATGATGTCCTTTCCCTTCATGGTCAGGATCATGTCGCGGTTGAAATTTTCCGGCAGGAACCGCAATTCAGCCATTCCGGCCGAGAAGAGCTCCAGTTCTTCTTTCAGCGGAAGTCGTCCGAAAAGCAACAGGAACACCGTTTCGTCATACCCGAACCGTTTTTCCTCCTGGCAGCCGTGAACAATGTCGTTTATATCGATGCCGCGGTAGATCAGTTTCCCGTCGATGGCAACCAGTTTTCCGTCGACTTTCTCGTAACCGACAACGCTTCCGACCCTTGTCAGGCCAACCAGTACACCGGTGTGATCCGCATTCCGCAGGCCACGCTTTACATCGTATTCTTTGAACAGACTTTCGTCGATTTTACATGACTCTTCTGAAAGAGGTGCAAGTTTCTTGATGAAGGATTCAATTATCATAGATTTAATTTGTTAGATAGATTTCAGGGATCAAATATAAATATTAATATATTCAAATTTACGACAAGTTTGTAAAGTTTGTAAAGTTTAAAGTTCAAAAAGTTTTATAGCAACTCATCAGCTCATCAGCTCATCAGCTCATCAGCTCATCAGCTTGGTAAACTATCTCGTTGCTTTCTTCATGTAGTTCAGCGCGCTTCCTTCCCTGAACCAGTGGATCTGCTGATCGCTGTAGCTGTGGGTCACCGGGATTTCTTCCGCAGTGCCGTCCGCATGGCGGATCTTCAAGGTCAATGGTTTTCCCGGGGCAAAGGTCTCCAGTCCAAGGATCTCAAGGGTGTCGTCTTCCAGGATATTCAGGTAATCATCGGGTTTGCTGAAGGTCAGCGCCAGCATGCCCTGTTTTTTCAGGTTGGTCTCATGGATCCGTGCAAAGGATTTTACAAGCACGACCCTGACGCCAAGGTGCCGTGGCTCCATGGCTGCATGTTCCCTTGAAGAACCCTCGCCGTAATTTTCATCGCCGACGATGATTGTAGGGATGCCTTTGCTCTTGTAATAGCGGGCGGTTTTCGAGACTTCATCGGAATCGCCGGTTTCGGCATTTTTCACACTGTTGGTCTTTTCGTTGAAGAAATTCACAGCGCCCATCAGCAGGTTGTTCGAGATGTTGTCGAGGTGGCCCCGGAATCGCAGCCAGGGTCCTGCCATGGAGATATGGTCGGTGGTGCATTTCCCTTTTGCCTTGATCAGCAAACGCATCCCGGTGATCTCTTTTCCGTCCCAGGCAGTGAACGGTTCAAGAAGCTGCAACCGTTCTGACGACGGATCGACCTTGACCGTTACATCTTCGTTTCCCTGCGGAGGGGCAAGGTATCCGGGATCTTCAACGGCAAAGCCTTTCAGCGGAAGTTCTTCCCCTGCCGGCTCATCAAGCATCACTTCCTGGCCGGATTCATTGAGGAGCTTATCCGTCATGGGATTGAAATTGAGATTGCCGGCAAGGGTAAGCGCCATAACGATCTCCGGCGAGGAGATAAAGCTGTGCGTACCGGCATTCCCGTCGTTCCGCTTGGCAAAGTTCCGGTTAAAGGAATTGAGGATGGAATTCTTGCGGGCCGGGTTGTCCATGCTGCGTTCCCACTGACCGATGCAGGGCCCGCAGGCATTGGCCATGATGACCCCGCCAATGTCGGTGAATTGCTGCAGCAGTCCGTCGCGCTCGCAGGTGTAACGGATCTGTTCCGATCCGGGGGTGATAATAAGTTCGGCTTTGGCCTTTATATTTTTCGATTTCGCCTGGCGGGCTACAGATGCCGCCCGTGAAATATCTTCGTAGGATGAATTGGTGCACGAGCCGATCAGGCCGACCTCCAGCTTTTCCGGGTAATCCTGTTCCTTCACAAAAGCAGAGAATTCCGAAATGGGATGGGCCACATCGGGTGAAAAAGGACCGTTGATGTATGGTTCGATCGCGGAGAGGTCGATTTTGATGTATTCATCATAATAAGCTTTGGGATCTTGTGCAACTTCCGGGTCAGGTCTCAGGAAATCAGCATAGCGGTCAGCCAGCTCGGCAACTTCTGACCGGCCTGTAATCCCTAAGTAATTCTTCATCTTGCCGTCGTAGGCAAACAGCGAGCAGGTGGCGCCGATTTCAGCGCCCATGTTGCAGATGGTTCCTTTTCCCGTACAGGAGATCGAATCGGCCCCATCACCGAAATATTCAATGATGCGTCCGGTTCCGCCTTTTACGGTAAGGATCCCGGCGATCTTCAGGATGACATCCTTTGCCGATGCCCATCCGCTGAGCTTTCCGGTAAGTTCGATACCCGTGATCTTCGGCATCTTCAGTTCGAGCGGCATGCCCGACATGACATCGACGGCATCCGCACCGCCTACGCCGATGGCGATCATCCCCAGGCCGCCGGCATTCGGGGTATGAGAATCAGTACCGATCATCATTCCTCCGGGGATTGCATAATTTTCAATGATCACCTGGTGAATAATGCCGGCTCCCGGTTTCCAGAAACCGATCCCGTATTTTGCGCTTACCGTTTGCAGGAATGAATAGACCTCCTCATTCTGCAGCATGGCGTCGGCAAGGTCTTTCCTGACGCCTGTTTTTGCAAGGATCAGGTGGTCGCAATGAACGGTGGCAGGCACTGCGCTGTTCTTTCGCCCGGCTGTCATGAATTGCAGCAGCGCCATCTGGGCGGTAGCGTCCTGCATGGCTACCCGGTCGGGATAAAAATTTACATAATCAACGCCCCGTTGATAAATTTTCATGGTTTCACGATCCGACAAATGACCGTAAAGTATCTTCTCGGTGAGGGTGAGCGGCCTGTTCAGAAGCTTCCGTGCAACCTCTGCAGATGATGCGATCTTTTTGTAAATTCCTTCTATCGTCTTTATATCAAGCAACATATAAATCTTTGTTTACTGAAAAATGAATAAATAAAATGAATAGATTTAAGAAGTTAAATATAATACTTTTTAGATTAACAATATTTTTATCCGTAATATTGTTTGTCGAAATAAAAATCAGGAAGATTTTATAATAATTTAAAGATGACTGATATCAGGAATCTGCTGGAAGATTGGAAAAAACCTGATCAAACGGAGGTAAATCATCATGAACTGGCCGCCCGTATTCTCAGCGATGCGGAGTTGCTGACTGCTCCGGATCAGATCGGTGCCATTGAAAGGGAGATCTGGCTTGATTTCCTTGATGTTACAAAAAAATCTTCCTTCCTGACTGAACTGGCAGGAGATGCTGAAAGGATGCGGTGGAGTGAAGTGGTTTTCAGGATCCTTCAGCATACGAATTATACCCTTCGGGATATGATGGAATGCCGTGCGAAGGAACATCCCGACAGGATCCTTTTTAAAGACATGTCGGTTCCGAACACGGTTGAATGGAGCTATGAGCAGATACACCGGCATCTCCGGGAAATTGCAGCGGTGTTTTACCATGCGGTGAGAAGCAGGCCGAGGGTGGCCATTTTATCTGACAACTGCCTCGAAGGCGCCTGCACGGACCTGTCCTGCCTTTGTTACGATATTTTCGACACCCCGCTCAGCACGCACTTCAATGCCGACGTGCTGGTCCATATTTTTGATCAGCTGAAGATCAACATAGCAGTAGCGGATTCAAAGGAAAGGTTCGCACTCCTCTTCAAGGTGAGGGAACGGACCAAAACAAAATTCAAGCTCTTCTCACTCTCGGTTACCGTCGGAAAAGATGAAGAGATCAGGTTCCTGCAGGAAGAGTGTAAAAAATATTCACAGCCTGAAATTACAAAGGTGCTGGAGCGCCGTGAGATCCGCAGAAGCAATGAGGTGGCCACCACCATGTTCACGTCCGGAAGTACCGGTCTGCCGAAAGGAGTTTCCTTTTCGGTCTATAACATCGTCAGCAAACGGTTCGCCCGGGCTGCAGCGCTGCCACGCGTCGGCGATGAAACCTTTCTCTGTTATCTTCCCCTTTTTCACACCTTCGGACGGTACCTTGAAATGACAGGCTCCATCTTCTGGAGCGGTACCTATACCTTCGCTGGGAACAATTCCTCCGAAACCCTCTTTACCCTGTTTCCCCGCATCAACCCCACCGGGTTTATCAGCATTCCCCTGCGCTGGCAGGAACTCTATGAATTGTGCCAGGAGAAGATCAATCACATCGAAAATCCGGATCTGCGCGCGCAGGCGGTCAGGGAAGTCGTCGGCCGAAGGCTGAAATGGGGGCTTTCCGCTGCAGGTTACCTTGATCCGAAAGTATTCAGGTTTTTCAATCAGTATGACATTGCGCTCTGTAGCGGCTTCGGAATGACCGAAGCTACCGGCGGCATCACCATGACGCCGCCCGGCCGGTACAGGGAGATGTCGGTCGGTATCCCGCTTCCCGGCGTCAGGACAAAGCTGACGGATGTTTCTGAACTTGTATTATCCGGGCATTACATCGGAAGGTACCTCGAACAGGCAGGGCCGGGAGATATGATCCCTTACCCGGTTTCGGAGGAACAGGACGACTGGTTATCGACCGGCGATGTGTTTACCCTGTCTGAAGACGGATTTTACGAGATCGTCGACCGGGTCAAGGATATTTACAAGAACAACCGCGGTCAGACGGTGGCTCCACAGGTCATTGAAAAGAAATTTTACAAGGTGCCGGGTATTAAAAATACATTCCTGGTCGGCGATAACCGTCCATACAACGTCCTGCTGATTGCACCTGACCGCGAAGATCCCATGTATTCGAACCTTTCAGGCGACAACCTGACCGAATACTTTCACCAGATCGTCATGGCCGCCAACGCCGATGCAGCCCCCTATGAGCGTGTCATCAACTTCACCCTCGTCGACCGCGATTTCAGCCAGGAGAAAGGAGAGCTGACGCCAAAGGGCTCGTTCAACCGGAAGGCGATCGAAAAGAATTTTCTTGATCTGATCGAAACCCTTTACATCAGCAATGTCGTCACCATCAAGGCCGAAGGGTTCACGATCCGCATTCCGCGCTGGTTTTTCCGCGACCTCGGGATCCTTGAAAACGATATTCTCTTTAAGGACGGAATGCTCTTCAACCGGAGAAAGAAGGTCTTTCTGCACATCGGGAAGTCGGGCGCTGAAAGTTTTGAGATCGGGGACCTTATCTATAAGATCGGGACTGATGAATTCGACCTTGGCATCTTTGCACGTCAGCCTGAGCTATGGATCGGCAACCCCGAACTGGTTGCCTTCTGCCCGGTCAAGGAGGGCTGGGACCTGTCACTTGGCAACATCAGCGAAGCTGTTCAATTTATTCAGGGAAGGAATTATAAGGTAGAGGACTTCCTCCAGATTAGATCCGTGAAGAACGAAGAGTTGCAGAAGGTTCACCACCTGATCTGCAAATCTCTTTTCCTTTCCTTCGACGAAGCATACCAGGCCACGACAGACCTGGGGAGGATGTTTGGCGAAACAGAACAGCGGCTGGCACTCGTCATGCGCCTCCGGATAGAAGCACTGGCCCTTCATCCCGAAGAAGAGGTCCGGACGCTAGCCTACCGTACCATCCTTCTTAAAGCACCCGATCCGCAACAGATACAGAACCTGACAGGCTTTCTCGAGTCGGGTCTGTCGTTCCTGAATGAGAAGTCAATTAAGGCGATTGCCTCGGGGAATTTCGGGAAACACCGCCTGGATTCCCTGAAGCAGCGTCTCTACTTTTACCGGACCCACATGAAATGGCCGGCCAATGAAAAGAACCAGCAGCAATTTGAGAGCGTTTTGAAAATGCTCTACAATTTTGCCGCGATGCACCTCGAATTCTATGTTTCGATACGGGCTGAATTGTCGCGGTGGATTCTGCATAAGAAAGATCCTTACCTGTCGAAAAAGGCGGAAGAATTTTTCAACCAGCTGGCCGACGTGTTTGAGGAGACAATGAACCACAGGATCCGGGTTTTTCCCCCGGACGTATGGAAAAAGAAGATCCATTTTGAATACGGGATGCAGGACGCTGAAAAGGAAAGGATCCTGCACATTTTCCAATCGACAACCTACCTCGCCGAAAGCATTATTCTTGCGTTCAGTCAGCCCGGTTTTGACCTGCAGGAAGTTCCCGAGGACGGGATTTGGGTGCTCCGCCTGCAGGCCTACAAGGAGTTCCGTCATTACAGGCTCAGCATTAACACGCTATCGGGTAAGCATTACGATCTTCACATGGTGATGAGCGAGAACCCCGAGTTCCGCCCGAAACCGGATACCTTCTACTGGCTGGCCTCCCTGGCAGGATTCCCATACGGCCCGGCAGTCGGACCATTCCTGGGAAGCAGCCGTCCGACCATGGGCGTGCTTTCAACACAGTATATCGGCGGACTGACAGCATGGGACAAGCTCCGTGAATTTGCCGAGATCCATAAATCGGCCGGATTTATCCGGGCAAACTCATGGAAGAAGGTCTTTACAAAAGCCTTCACAGTGATCTTCCGTGCATGGCACCACAGCGGGTACCAGATCGTTCCGGGGATCATCTCGCCCAACAATGTGGTCGTTCCGGAGATGGATTTCCGGCAGAATGCGATCATTGTCTCCCTCACGGGATGGACAGCATACAAGAATACCATTTCACTTGTTGGGCCGGTCATCCAGGATTTCTATTGCAAGACCGCCGCTCTTTACCCCTGGTGCAGCAAGCAGCTGGATGTAAGCTGGATCTTTGATGCCTGTATCGAGGCCCTTGGGAAAGAGGAAGCCGCGGAATTCCTGGAAACCCTGCGGAAAGACCTGCAGGTCAAACCGGTTTATTATTTCGAGAAAGGAAACCTTCTGGTTGATCTCCTCAGGTACCTCGCACTGAACATGAAGCGCTATTACCTGCCGCTGGCGCTCTACAGTGCCATCGATCAATACGGTGAATGGTACAAGATGAACCCGCTCACGACCTCAGCAGCAAAGGAACAGACCCTGTTCGAATTGCTCGAGTTGTACAATCTCCAGGGATATCCGGATCTTGTTCGATATTGTTTTTACCGGCATACTTATTTCAACGATGCGACGGAAGATGCCAGGCAGGCATTCGACAATCTTCTGGAAAAGATGATGGCCGACCAGAACCTTCTGCCGATCCAGCTTGTCGAATTATCCGCCCTTCAATCGGTGATCCGGGGCACGGACGACCGGAATGTCTTTAGCCGGATGGTATTCCCGCGGCTGCAGAGCGAGCAGAAGGTTGATTTTATAAAGGTCGGCGAACGGCTCAAGGAACATCTTGTGGTGAAATTCGACCTTGTCGATAAAACCGGCACCCATTACATCCAGAGAGATCCGGTCGAGCCCCGCGAGATCGGACAGCTGTACCAGCTTTTTTTCAGGGAAAATTATCCGAAAGAAATTTCCCCGGCCGACCAGCATTATGTTGTTACCGATGAGAATGACCGCATCATCGGCGGTCTGACCTGGCGAAACCTGGAAGGTCACAATGTCCTGCTCGATGGAATCGTTGTAACTTCTTTCTTACAGGGAAGAGGGATCGCCTCCGGGATGATCGAGAACTTCTTTACCAGCATGGCGGCACAGGGTGTGAAGGTGGTGAAAGCCCACTTCCTCCTGGGAAATTATTACCTGAAGCACTATTTTGAAGTGGATAAGAAGTGGGGTGCGCTGGTGAAAAAACTGAATGACTGATGTCCGAGGTCTGAGGTCGGAAGTCGGAAAATTGAGGATGGAGAATGGAGGATGAAGGATGAAGGATGAAGGATAGAAGATTGAATACCTTTGTGGCCTTAGTGTTGACCTTGGTGTCCTTTGTGTTTAAAAAATTCATAGTACAAAAAACTATTGTGACCTATTGTGCCTAATGTGGTGAAAAAAAAGATCAACGAACAACAAATAACAAAACCATAAAACAATGAACGGAGAGAAAATCACCATTAAAGATGGAAAAATGATTGTTCCGGATCACCCGGTGATCCCTTTTATCGAAGGCGACGGAACAGGTCCCGATATCTGGAACGCCAGCGTGCGTGTACTGGATGCGGCTGTCGAGAAAGCCTATAACGGAAAACGAAAAATCATATGGAAAGAGGTTCTGGCAGGGGAGAAGGCTTTCCAGCAAACCGGCAACTGGCTTCCGGATGAAACACTTGATACAATACGTGAGTATATTGTCGCCATTAAAGGGCCGCTGACAACCCCCGTCGGTGGCGGGATCCGTTCACTGAACGTGGCCCTGCGCCAGATCCTTGACCTCTATACCTGCCTGCGCCCGGTGCGGTACTTCCAGGGCGTTCCTTCGCCGGTAAAGCGGCCGGAAACCACGGATATGGTCATCTTCCGGGAAAATTCTGAAGATATCTATGCAGGAATTGAATGGATGGCCGGTACACCGGAGGCCGAAAAGATGATCGCCTACCTGATAAAGGAGATGGGCGTGAAAAAGATCCGTTTCCCGGAATCCTCCTCCATCGGGATCAAACCTGTGTCGAAGGAAGGCACTGAAAGGCTCGTCCGTGCGGCCATTCTTTTTGCGATCAACGAAAAAAAACCTTCTGTAACCATCGTTCACAAAGGAAATATTATGAAATTCACCGAAGGACAGTTCAAGAAATGGGGCTATGAACTGGCTGAGCGCGAATTTGGCGACAAGGTCTTTACCTGGGCGCAGTTTGATGTCATTAAGGAAAAAGAGGGTGAGGCCGCTGCAGATGCTGCCCAGAAAGCAGCCATCAGCGCCGGTAAGATCATCATCAAGGATGTGATCGCCGATGCGTTCCTCCAGCAGATCCTTACCCGGCCGGCCGAATATTCTGTCATCGCCACGCTGAACCTGAACGGAGATTATATTTCCGATGCACTGGCTGCCATCGTCGGCGGTATCGGGATCGCACCCGGAGCCAACATTAATTATGTAACAGGACACGCTGTATTTGAAGCCACCCATGGCACGGCTCCGAAGTATGCAGGCAAAGACCAGGTCAACCCGGGCTCGGTCATTCTTTCCGGCGTTATGATGCTTGAATACATGGGCTGGAAAGAGGCCGCAAGCCTCATCGTGAAAGGGCTGCAGGAATCGATCCGGAAGAAGCGCGTAACCTACGATTTCGAGCGACTGATGGAAGGCGCCACCAAGCTGAAATGTTCTGAGTTTGGCAGCGAGATCATTTCAAACATGTAAAAAAAAGAGAATACTCGAATAATTGAACAACGATCTTTGAAGTCAGATTTCAGTGACTCGTCCTAAAAAAAGTTTACAGGTTAGACATAAATCCTGGTATAAATTTACCATTAGTTTTTAATCCGATAATAGGTTTACAACTTCAGGTTCCTTTTTTTTGTAATAATTCTTCCAGCACCGTTTTAAAGAC
>JAPLDJ010000018.1 GCA_026391805.1 Bacteroidota bacterium
ACTGCAGCCTGAGCCTTGGTATTCTCTGATAACTGAATTTTTGATTACCTCTGAATATCTATGATATTCATGATGGGCAGGCAAGAAATTTTCTCTCATCTTTCATAGGTTTTGGTGTAAACCTATTTTAGGACAAGTCAAATAAGAGCGGCATTTATAATGCCGCTCGGAATTTCGGATACTCAGTAATCATTTCTATCATTTGCTATTGATTCAGAATTTGAAATCCTGCAAAACAAAAAGCGGAATTAAAAATTCCGCTTAGCAATAGGAATTGATGTAAAAAACCCACTCCCATAATGGGGGTGAGTTTATTGAATGACTTTTCTTCTGATAACCTGCAAGATCTCCCTTGTATCTGATTTGGAAACGAAGGCAAGTATCCAGCAATTCTTTGCTGTCCAGTTGGCATCAAGGGTAATAGCGAATTTCCCCATGTAGGTTAAAGAAGGATCGACCGTGCCGGTGAGGACCTCGCCATAATTGCCGTTTACAGAGCCTCTGAGTACATCCATAAAGATGTAGTTGTGAATATCGGGCGTCGTACCGACGGCGGGATTGTTATTCTTCTGACCGCCGATCAGGCTGTCTTCCACAACACATACCGTTATATTGTAAGATCCTGCGATGGCGCTCCTGAATTGCGAATAGATGACAGAGTTAACGATCCTTGTATTGGTATCATAAGCATTGGTCATGGTCATGACAAGTTCCGGTGTCTGTGTCAGGGCAATCTCCACATCATTGCTCCAGACATCCTTTGAAAGAACAACTGTACCGTCGAAAGCCCTGCGGTCGACCATGCCCTGGGGATTGATGCTGTTTATCCCGAAATCCACGTTCCATGCTTCGCCGGCAGCCGTCCTGTAATCGGCTGTATATTCACCGGTACCCGGCAGCGCCTGGTATCCGGCATGAACTGATAAAACGATCAGGTTCCCTTCATGGGATGCTTCGAGGTTATGCGCTATTATCGCAGCTTCCGGGCAGTTGACGCATTTATGCCCGGTGTAATCTTCCAGTAAAACCCTTTTGACAACCGCAACCGTATCCAGGTCCATGACGGTATCGATGATGTTTCCGTGCCTGGCGGTGGCATACGGGGTCTTTATCTTATCACAGGAAGAGAGCAGAAATATTACGGAAACCAGGACAAGAAGGACTGATCTGGTGCTGTTCATGTATATCGTGTTTTTGACCATTGGTAATTACCTGTTAAAATCCTTATTACAATTCGGGGCATTAGAAACTGCTTGTAACGGTCAGCGTAAATCCGCTGGCGGCGGGGACATACCGGCAGACGCCACCCACGCAGAGTATGCCTTCCCGCTGACGTCCGTAGGAAAGAAACACCCTCGAGGTGTTGTAGGTGTAACCGGCGCTGACCAGGAAATAATGAATCTGCAGATCCGGATCGTCATTTCCGTAGTTCCACTGATCCTGAACGGAGAAGAACCACTTGGGTGCGATGGTGAATTCCAGCAATCCTGCAGCCCAGTTGCCTTTGTCCTGCTTTGTCCATAATCCCTGGACCTCTCCCCGGAGCGAAAATTTATCGGTCATGTTGTAAGTGATATCCGCAATGCCGATATTGGAATAGATCAACCCGTATTCATTAAGATGTCCTTCAACAATATCCTTGTTATAGGTCTGGTTCAGGTAGGTGAAGATCCCCTTCCAGCGTTTGCTGAATTTCTTGTCGACTTCAAAGTTGAAATCCTGGTAATAGACATCCTTGCCCGGGGTGAAGAAATTTGTCTTGTAACCCAGTGTGCCGCTCTGGTTCATGTTGATGCCGTCAAGGCTGTCCCTCGAAAGCGAATTCACCTGTGAATAATTCAACGCAAGGGTCAGTCCCGACTTCCCTCCGAGTTTGGAATGCTTCGGGATCGTATAAGTGACTGTACCCGACATGCCCCATTCGCCGTTGGGCTGCGTTGCATAGGGATACATGGCTGCAAGCGCATAGGTGTGCTGCTTGGTGATGGACGGCAGGTAATTGATGTCGAGCTGGTTGTTGGTGACAAGGCGGTTGGATTTGTAGCCCATGTTGTCGATGATCTTGGAAGAAACATAGACCCCGAGCCCTTTCTGGGAATAAGATATCGTTGTATAAACTCCATTGCCGTCTTTGTAGATATACTTGTTCAGTGAGGTCGGGTCATTGATCTTATGGGCATATTCCGAATTCAGATTAAACCCGCCGATGTTAAGATTGACCCTGCCGCCATAGGTGGAAACGTTTTCAGGAAGCTTCAGTGTATAGATCATGGTGTCGATCAGCAGGTCGGTGGTCTTCCCTTTCTGGTAATCGCTGACGAAGCTTCCGCCGAAGGAGAGTTTTGTCCTGGCATCTTTAAGGCTGCTGAAAAGATCATTGAGGTAAATATCAATGTCGCCTCCCTTGACAATTCCACGGTTGTTATTGGAATAGACTTCCCAGTAATTCCGCTGTACGCCCCATACGCCTTTAAAAGTAAGACCGTCCACCGGTGAAAATTTTACCCGGAGTCCGCGCAGTGAATTATCAAACCCCAGTGTCCATTCCTGCCAGGTGCGAAGTGTCATTCCGTTACCGAATTGCTCATAGAAATTTCCTGCCGTGATATCAAGCTTGTCATTCTTATAGTTGACAAACCAGTAAGGAACTCCATATCCCTCATATTTTGCATCGTAGCCGACGAGGGGAGGAAGGTAAGCCTCGAAACGCATCCCTGCGGTGAAATTCTTGAAAGAATAATTGATCTCCGTAAACCCGTTCATGCGCGTAAGATGGCCATCCAGCGATGAATCTGTAATGTTCATTTTCGGATCTTTGACATAATACTGGGCATCCGCCTGGAAACTGCCGCTCAGCTGGCTTCCCTGATTGGCATTTTGTGCGCCTGAATAGGAAGGAATAAGCCAGTACGCCAGCAGGAGGGTTGGAAAAAGAGTGTAAATTTTTTTCAAAGCATGAAAGATTTTATGTTGAAGGATTGATTTACGATTTTTTCGCTTTTCGCTACAAAAATGTCACACCTGCGGTGTTCAATGGTATTTTTAATTTTTTCTTTGTCATTGCGAGGAGCGTAGCGACGAAGCAACGCTTTTCGGTTTTATTTGATCTCCTCACCATTTTTTACCTTCCGGATAATGTTGATCAGATCTTTTTCTGAGCCTTCCGAGAAGGAAGTGTGCTGCCAGACGATCTCACGTTTGCCGTTAAGGACAAAAGTATGAGGAATGGGTCCTACACTCATGGCCCTCTTGAAATCCCCGTTCTGATCAAGTAATACAACGTAATCCCAACCTTTGCCATTTGCGAGGGGCCCTACCTGTGAAGAAGAGCGTGCATCATCGATGGCAATGGCGTAAAGCTTTACACCGGTCTCTTCCTGCCAGTCACCGTAAATATCTGCAATGGTGGTAAGTTCCTTGATGCAGGGCTTGCACCAGGAGGCCCAGAAGCTGATGACGATGGGCTTCCCGTCATTTTCGATCTTTGAGGTGCTGAACGGATTTCCTTTTACATCTTTGATGTCAACAGTGGGCAATGGACGCGATTTGGAGATCACCATTTCCTGGGAAAATGTAAACGTAGAGATCAATGCAAGGGAGAAGAACAGGATTAATTTTTTCATAGGAAGAGGATAAAAGAAGTTAATGTATTTCGTGACAAAAATAAACATTTTCAGGATATAAAAACCTCGAGGATCGTGCATTCTTCGGTTGGTGAAAGCACGATCTGCTGCGTTACGGCAGGGATCAGAAGGGTCTCCCCTTTCCCGAGGTGATCGGCGGAGGAGGCGCATTCAAACCGTGTCTTTCCTTCAACGCAGACATAGATCACAAACGAATCCAGCTCGGAATAGTCCTTCCGGAGAGGCTTGTCAAAGTTCAGGATCCGGGTTGTAAAATGTGGAGTATCTACAAGTGATATCGTTTTGTTCAGTTGCCTGCGGTAAGGTGTTCTTGCTGACTGGGGTCCGTCAAAGTCAATGGCCTCAAGCGCCAGTTCCTTGTGTAGCTCGCGGCTTTTACCCTTTTCATCTACCCGGTCCCAGTCGTAGACCCGGTATGTTGTATCAGATGTCTGCTGGATCTCGGCGAGAAGGATGCCGGGACCGAGTGCGTGGATCCGTCCGGCCGGGATGTTAAAAACATCTCCCCTTTCCGGTTTTTCAATGTTCAGGATATCCTTAAGCTTCTTTTGTTCAAGAAAATCAAGGTAGGTTTTTGCATCTGTTTTCCGGCTGAAGCCGCTGATGATCTCTGCACCCGGCGCCGCATCAAGGATGTACCACATCTCGGATTTGCCGTTCCCGATGCCCCGCCTGGCAGCAAGCGCATCGTCGGGATGGACCTGGATGGAGAGGTAATCATTCGAATCGATGAATTTGACCAGGATGGGAAATTCACTCCCGAACCGCTCAAAGGTTGCTTCCCCCACAAGGTCTTCCATGTAAATCTCAACCAGCTCATTCAGCTCATTTCCCTTCAGGAATCCGTTCCTCACCCTGGTTTCAGATCCGGGTACGCCCGACAACACCCAGGCCTCGCCGCAGTTTGGCAAGGGGGAAAAATCCATACCGAGGACCGTCTTCATCCGCTCTCCGCCCCAGATCTTTTCCAGGAACCGGGGCTTGAATTTCAATGGATAGAGTTCATTCATGGCAATTTTGCGGAAGCGTTTTAATGAATTCTGATTACATTTGACCAGAGAAACTGCAAAAGTAAAGATTTAACAAATGTCATTCCATTCTGATGATTAAAACAGTTTGTGTTTTCTGTGGCTCCAGCACGGGAGGTGATAAGTTATATGCCGAAAGGGCTGAAAAACTGGCCCGTTTCTTCCTCAGGCAGGAGATCACGCTTGTTTATGGTGGTGCAAATATTGGATTGATGCGGGTTCTGGCGGATACGATGCTGAAAGGGGGCGGAAAGGTGATCGGGGTCATGCCGAAGAACCTGGTTCACCGGGAAGTGGCGCATCTTGATCTTACGGAGATGCACATTGTGGGCGACATGCAGGAACGCAAAGCGAAGATGTCGGAGCTTTCCGACGGGTTTATGACGCTGCCCGGGGCCTTCGGAACATTTGACGAGCTTTTCGAGATGCTGACCTGGAACCAGCTGCACATCATTGAAAAACCCGTTGGGATTCTCAACATAGGTGGTTTCTTTGACCCGATGCTGGCGATGCTCGATAGGGCGGTGGAGGAAAAATTTCTCCGCCCCGAACACAGGGGAATGCTGATGGTGGAGGACGATGAAGATCTCCTGCTGCAGCGGATGAATGATTACAAGCCTGTTGTTGCAGAGAAGTGGATCGAGCGGCTGAAGCAGGGAAAGATTTAGAAATAAGATGTTTCACGCAAAGAACGCAAAGAAAATCGCAAAGGTCGCGAAGGATGACAATGCTACTTTGCGTTCTCCGCGGATCCTTTGCGGCCTCTGCGTGAAAGAAAAGCAATATAAAAGAAAATGATCATCATTGGCATCACCGGAACGCTGGGCGCTGGCAAAGGAACAATCGTTGATTACCTTGTTGGCGAAAAAGGCTTTGTTCACTATTCTGTCAGGACCTACCTGCTGGAAAAGATCAGGGAACTCGGAATGGCTGAAAACCGTGACAGCATGTTCACCCTCGCCAATGAGCTCCGGTCCGCCCATGGCCCTTCCTATGTCACCGATCAGCTTTACCTGAGGGCCCTGGATTCGGGAAAGGATTGTGTGATCGAAAGCATCCGCACACCCGGCGAAATTGAATCCCTCAGGGCTAAAGGCCATTTTTTCCTGCTGGCTGCCGACGCCGATCCGCTGATCCGCTACCGCAGGATCCTTCTCCGCCAGTCGGAAACCGACCTTGTTTCGTGGGAAACCTTTACCGAAAACGAAGCGCGCGAGATGAGCACCACCGATCCGAACAAGCAGAACCTCCGGAAGTGCATTGAAATGGCTGATTTCATCCTCCTGAACAACGGCACAAAAAAAGACCTGATCCTGCAGGTGGATACCGTGCTGGACCAGGTCCTTAAGGGTTGAGATCAACCCCGCTCAGCTATTTGCTGATCACGAGGCGGCGAACGATCAACTCATCATTGATCTTCACCTTCACAAGGTAAGTCCCCTGTGGTGAATTTGCCAGGTTGAATTCATAATCGCTTTCACCTTTGCACTGTCTTGAAATCAAAACCTTCCCGGTAAGGTCAAGGATGGTGATCTCGTCGATCTTCCCGGAGATGCCCGGAACGACGCGGAACAAGCCATTGGCGGGATTCGGTATGATCTGGATTGAATTGGCTGTATGATCAGCGATCCCGACCAAACCATCCTGTACAACATTCACCACGACAGGCGTGATCCCTGCAACCATGACCGTGATATTTGCAGTCCGGATGGCAGTTGTCGGATTTGCATCGTAGTTTGCAACAATGGTTCCGTTGCCGCTCCCTGAAGAGGTCGGCACACACCAGGTCTGGTCGCTGGTTACGTTCCAGGTGGAGTTGGAAGTTACGTTGAAATTGGTCGATCCGGCCACGTATGACACAGCCTGGGTCGGTGGTGTAACGTTCAGCGTCGGTACTGCACCTGCCTGAGTCACTGTAGATGACTGGGAAGGCAGTCCTGATGAACTGACCGTTATGGTAGCGATCCTGATCGTTGTCGAGGTATTTTCGTCGTAAGTTGCAGTAAGTGGACCGGAACCTGATCCGCCCGACGGAACCGTGCACCAGGGTGCATCGGATACAGCCGTCCAGGTTGAAGCGGTCGTGGTAACGGTGAAATTGGTAGTGCCTGCAGGAGGAGTTACATTCTGGTTCGACGGTGAAAGTGTCAGTGAATTGGCAGTTCCGGCCTGCGTGACAGTGACAGTAACCGGCGTCACACCGGGTGCGGTCACCGTTATCGTCGCAATACGCGTCGAGGTCGTGGGGTTGTCAGTATAGTCAGCATTGATGGTACCGTTACCGGAACTGGAGGGAGGTGTAACTGTACACCAGGTCTGGTTGCTGGAGGTGGACCACGATGTGTTCGAAGCTACCGAGAATGTCGTTGTTCCATTAGTTGCAGGAACATTCTGGTTCGGTGGAGTGACCGAGAGAAATGGTGTGGCACCGTCCTGGGTTACTGTTACGGTGACCGGAGGTATTCCAACGACAGTTACAGTAATGGTCGCAACCCGTGATGTGGTTGTGGTATTCTCAGTATAGGTTGCCACGATCGTGCCGTTGCCGGTACCGGATGGGGTAACCGTACACCAGGTCTGGTTGCTTACAGACGTCCAGCTGCTGTTGGAGGTAACCGTGAAGTTTACAGAACCTGCAGGTGATGCGGGTACATTCTGGTTGGGCGGAGTTACTGTGAGCGTGGGGGTAGCGCCTGCCTGCGTCACGGTGACAACTACTGCCGGGATTCCTGCAACCGTCGTCGTGATGTTCGCAACACGGGAGGTGGTCAATGCATTCACCGTATAGTTGGCTACAATGGTGCCGTTCCCGGTTCCGGACGGGGTGACGGTACACCAGGTCTGGTCGCTGACAACGGTCCATGAAGAATTTGAGGTAACCGTGAAGTTAGTCGATCCTGCAGGTGTTGCAGGAACATTCTGGTTAGCCGGTGTAACGGTCAGTGTCGGTGTCGCACCGGCCTGGGTAACGGTTACAACCACAGCGGGTATCCCGGCCACGGTCGTCGTGATGTTCGCAACACGTGAAGTGGTCAGTGCATTTACCGTATAATTGGCCACAATGGTGCCGTTTCCGGTTCCGGACGGGGTGACGGTGCACCAGGTCTGGTCGCTTACCACAGTCCATGAAGAATTTGATGTGACGGTAAAGTTCGTCGATCCCGCAGGTGTTGCAGGAACATTCTGGTTGGCCGGGGTAACGGTCAGCGTTGGTGTTGCTCCTGCCTGTGTAACCGTAACGACAACCGGGGTGAGCCCGATCACGGTTACCGTTATGTTGGCCACGCGTGATGTGGTATTTGGATTTATTGCATAGTTGGCTACAATGGTTCCATTACCGGTTCCGGACGGGGTTACGGTGCACCAGGCCTGGTTGCTTACTGCTGTCCAGGCTGAATTTGAGGTGACCGTGAAGTTGGTCGCTCCGGCAGGTGTTGCAGGAACATTCTGGTTGGCCGGTGTAACGGTGAGTGTCGGTCCGCCAATTGTTCCTGTGATCTGGATGTCATCGATGCAGACTCCGTATCCATAACGTGCATCGCCTTCGAACGCCACCTGGAATTCAGCGGAGGTGGTTGTCAGGTTGATGGTCCTTTGTGTCCAGGTGGCAACATTGGCGGTATAGGATTGCAACTGAACCCATGGTCCGGTGAGACTGGTCCTGTAATAGATGATCAGCCGGTCCTGGTCGCCCGTCCAGACCTGCATGTAATGCCAGAAGGTCAGCACGACATTGGTATACCCGGTCAGGTTCATGACCGGTGTGATTAGTTTGTTGGTGTTGGTAGCAGCAGTGGCATCCTCCAGGCAGGCATTACGGGCACCAGTGTGCGCAGCAGCAGGATTCGACCCGCCATTACCTGCAATATATTGCCATGCCGGATTTGCGTTCTCTTCCGACCAGCATGCTGGTGTGGAAGCCGATGCTTCAAAGCCTTCGGTAAAGGGTAAGGTGTTGATAACACCGCATGTTGTTGTGAAGGTAAGGTCGCTGCCGTAAACTGTTCCGCCTCCGTTTGTCGCATATGCACGGTGGTGGTACGTTGTATTGGCCGACAGGCCCGTCAGGGAACTGGTAAAAGATCCTGTCCCCGTACCATCGGTAGTATGGCTTCCTGTGACGATTGGATTTGCCGTGGTGGCCCAGCAGGTCCCCTTGGCTGTTACAGATGAACCGCCATCTGTTGTAACGTTGCCGCCTGCAGTTGCCGTGTTTTGGGTGATGGCTGAGGCGGCTGTTGTGGTAACAATCGCCTGGCCGGGTATAAAGGTCATATCCAGACCCAGGGCATTTCCATCGCTGTTGGTGGCATTGATCCTGTAATGATAGGTAACTCCGGTTGTAAGGCCGGAAATCGCCGCAGATACAGGGACATCGCCTGTTCCGGCTCCGGCCGACGCAGTTGTCGTTACCTGTCCGTAGGAGGTAGTTGTGCCCCAGTCAAAATGGTAAGTGGTTGCAAACCCGCTTGGGTTAACAGTCCCGTTGAGCGTACCGCCGGTTGCCGTAACGGCTGTTGCGGCGGTTGTGACAACTACCGGCACGTTTGACCAGCGGAATTCTGCGATCCTGGTCTTCCAGCCGGTAGCAGACGTGGTGGACAGGTACTCGCTGGTAAACCAGTATGTGGCTTTGGCTACCGGGTCGCAGCTCAGCGCGCTGTAGTCGCCCCAGCGTGCGGCAGTACCGGTTTGCGACCCGCCGCCGACGATGATTCCCCTTTCAGCGATGGTCATCGTGTTAAGGGCGTCGTTCTTCTTGCGGCCGCAATAGCGGATACCCGGGTATCTTGTGCCTGCGTTTGAGATTGAATATCCAAGGGCCATGTTGCCGCTCGAATCCATGGCGACGCTCCCCATCCAGCGCCAGTTGGTGTTGTCGGGCACATAGGTGCTTTGCTGGTAGATCGACCATGCGCCGGTTGTTTTCCGCAATTCGTACCAACGGATGCCTGTAAAGCCTGTGGCGTTCGGGTTATCTACCGTATGGTTGCAGACCATTGCCTTGTGGTCGCCAAAGCTCCTGTACTGGAGCCGGTACATCATGCGGTCGTTGAGCAGGTCCAGCTTCACCGTTGTTCCCGGCTGTCCGGCTCCTGCATTGTTCGTTGTGAAGGCATTGACCGGGAGTGAAAGGAAGTTGGTGAAGGTCGAGTTTGCGGTTGTGACCCAGTCGACATGGAATTCATAGATGCCGAGGTGGTCATTGGCAGCGCCATCGTACATGTAAAGGAAATAATTCGGTGTTCCTGCAGCGGGGAAAGGACCGTCGCAGTCGGAAGGAAGCCAGCCGAAAGCTTCATCACTTGAAGGTTTCGTGAAAGAGATCATCGCTGTGGAGGCGCTGCCGGCCAGCATCAATGTACGGTTGTAAGCAACGGCGCCGCAGCCTGCATAGTTGAATGTGCTGGCGGTAAAGTAATGCGTCGACATGTAATAGGCATCCTGCCAGATCCCGAACTTGGGATAATCGGGCATGTTGGTGAACGTATATTCGTAACGGTTCCATGATCCGGTAGGATCAGGAGTCGCCGATATGGCAATCATCTGGTAATAAGGTCCTGCCGGATAGTTTGGCAGTGAAAACTGCGAGAACAGCCAGCGGTCGGCCTGGTCATCATAAAGTACGACAGCATCACCATCATTTGAATTATTGGGCATTCCTGTAAAAACAGAACTGTTGGCAAGGGGGCCTAACAGTAATGTTCCGGTTTTACTGTAAATGGAATAGTGGCAATTGACCACCTGGAAATAATGGTTCGGGCCAACATCACCATGGGTATCCGGAGGATAATATCCCTCGGTATTGGTATTCCCGTCGAAATTTACAATGGTTGTGTCCTGGATGCTCTGACCGTTCATGATCTGAACGTACGGGTCACCGAAGGAAGGCATATTCGAATTGTTCACCGGCGGTTTGCGCCTGACATTGAACATGTTCTTTACAATTCCGTCTTTCCAGGAAGTTTCGGCATGCTTGGGAAGGTTTTTCACCATATCCCGCAGGGGAGGCGAAACATCAAAATAGACAGGAGTCTGAACAACGGGCCCGACAATATCATTGTTCTGCCCAAATACAAAATTAATGCTGAGGTACAGCATTACCATAAGAAGGAAACCTTTTCTCATAAATTTCAGGGATTTGTTGATGTGATCTGATTAAGGATGGAAAATCAAATTTTTGATAATATGAAATTATATCCGGTGCAAAAGTAAAAAAAAAATCGAATATAAATGATGACATATTATTTTTTTAATTAGGATTTTGAAGATTCCCTATTTGCCGTCAATTGTGTATTTTTGTCCTTGTTAACTTTAGCAGATGGAAAAAGAAGAAAACAAACGCCCAACCTGGGATGAATATTTCATGGAAGTGGCCGGTACCGTTGCCAAAAGGGCCAGCTGTGACCGCGGCCGGAGCGGCTGTGTGATCGCCCGCGACAGGCAGATCCTGGTAACAGGGTATGTTGGGTCGCCGAGAGGATTGCCCCATTGCGACGAGGTCGGCCACCTGATGAAGTCGGTTCAGCACGAGGACGGGCGTATCTCGCAACACTGCATGCGGACGGTTCATGCCGAACAGAATGCCATCTGCCAGGCGGCCCGGCTCGGCATTCCCTTGCAGGGAAGCACCCTTTACTGCCGCATGACCCCCTGCCGCACCTGTGCCATGCTGATCATCAACTGCGGGATCGAGAAGGTGGTCTGTGAACGGAAATACCACGACGGGAAGGAATCCGAGGAGATGTTCCTGCAGGCCGGCATTTCCCTGGAATTTGTTCATGACGAAATCCAGGAATACGAGCGGCAGTAAGTATGATAATTTCTTTTTAAATTCAATTTTTATAAGACCAGACAACCCGATATTAATAACCGATAAATCGTCTGTCCCAATGAAAAAATTAGCTGTTATTCTCCTCTGTTCGATCCTTGCTGTCATCACTGCCAGCTGTAAAAAAGAAAATAATTCCTCCGGGGGTGGCCCTGTTCCGATTGTTTATTCGGATAAAATTGTGCTGTCCGATCTTCAGGCCGGCAATGATTCCGTCGTGATGAACTGGTCGAAACTGAGCAACCCGAAATTCATCCGGTACTTGATCGTCCGGAGGAATTACAAATCCGCAAATCCGAACACATACTCTTATAACGAAGTCATTGATGACATATCCGATGCTTCAACCGAAAGGTATGTAGACTATTCACCGCCCCTAGCAACCTACCAGGAATACCAGGAGATCGGGGTTGTGCAGGACACCGGATCCTATTACAATTATTCCTATGTTTACAGCAACGTCGTACCTTACGAACGACCTGAACTTAAACAATTCTACTTCAATATAAAGGATGTATTGCCTGACGTTCCCAATCACCGGTGTTATGTCATCGGTGCGGACAGCGGTAAGATCAACATCCTGGATTATCATTCAAGGGCCATTACGAAAGAAATCATTACCAATGCAACACTTGGTTTCAGCGCGCTTGGGGACTTCAATGGGGTGCAGGAACTCTATGTGCCGCGTAATGACGGGTGGTTATACATATACAATGCGAACACTCTTGACAAGATTGATCAGATCAGAGCAGGGGTCAAATGCAATTCTGTAGTCTATAACAATGGCAAACTATTTATTGCCGTCGATACAGGATATTACGATTATGCTGTGAGGGTTTATGACCGTTCATCCAAGGCATTGATAACACATACCGGAATTGCAGAGGGACCCCAGTATATCGCATTGGTGCCGGGTAGTAATACGAAGCTCTTCGGGATCAGCAGCTACTATCTGTTTTCCTTTGAATATGATGCCAATGGACATTATATCAGCTGGAATGATGTAAATTACAACTCCAGTTACTCGTGGATGTGTTTCGAGGTATTTCCCAATGGTCAGGGTTTTATCACGTCGACAACCGGTTCAATTTATTCCGGTTCAATGACCCTCGTCCAGAATCTTCCGTATGGTAATTACCAGTATTCCTCTTTTACATTCAATTCTCCCTTTACCAGCATTTTTACCGGCTGTTCCAACTATAAGAACATTGTTGAATATTCCTATCCCGGATACTCCGAAAAGAAGACCTATAAATGCATCGGATATCCATCCGCAATTTTTATTGATGGCACCAACCTGATCTCCCTGAGCAGTGTATATAGCTACTCATACTATGGTACCCCGGAACAGTTTTACATCGAAACGGTGCCGCTGAGCAAATAGGAATCAGTCGGGATAAATGTTCACAATGGCTTTCCCGCCGGAACGGATCGTTCCGCGAAACATCGCTTTGGTGTTGAACGGTAGGGTGATGTTCCCGTTTTTGTCAACGCCGATAAGGCCTCCGTCGGCGCCCTGCGATTTGAGCTTCTGATCCACAACCAGGTGTGCTGCAGCGTCGAGCGAAAGCCCTTTGTATTCCATGAGCGCGCTGATGTCATACGCCACCACATTCCGGATGAAAAACTCGCCATGACCGGTAGCAGAAATTGCGCATGTTGCGTTGTTGGCATAGGTCCCGGCTCCGATAATCGGGGAATCGCCGATCCGTCCCTTCATCTTGTTGGTCATACCGCCGGTGGAAGTACCTGCCGCCAGGTTGCCGTAAGCGTCAAGCGCTACAGCGCCGACGGTTCCATGCTTTGGATTTTCCTCTGCTTTTCCTTTCATCTCCTGCTGATGGACCTTCTCGTATTCATCCCATCGTTTTTTTGTATAGAAATAGGATGGCTTCACGATCTCCAGTCCTTGTTCCTTTGCAAATTTTTCAGCACCACCGTCGATCAGCATCACATGCTTTGATTTTTCCATCACGGCGCGGGCGGCGGTGATCGGGTTTTTGATTGTTGATACCCCTGCAACCGCTCCGGCTTTCAATGTTTTTCCATCCATGATGGAAGCATCGAGTTCATTTTTTCCTTCTTCAGTGAAAACCGCTCCCTTGCCGGCATTGAACAGCGGCGAATCTTCCATCATCCGGATGCAGGTCTCCACGGCATCAAGGCTGGTGCCGCCTTTTGACAGAACCTCTTTACCGGCTTCGAGCACTTCCTGTAGCTTATCGGTATACTGTTTTTCCAGGTCGGCCGGCATGCCTCCTTTGCCGGGCCCGCCGGCGCCGCCGTGAATTACCAAGACCCAAGTCGGTCTTGTGGAAGATGGAGAATGGAGGATGGAAGATGAATCATTATTCTGACCTGATGCTGGGTTAAGAAAAGATAAGAGTACCAGGCAGATCAGATAAAACGTGATCTGAGTGACGCGAAAAGCGAAAAGCGAAACGCGAAAAGCGAAACGGCTATCATTTCCGATAAAAAAAATAGTTCTTTTCATCTTAAATAATTTTTTTAAAAAACTCCGTAAAGTTCACCAGTCCGCTGACCTGCAGGATCGTCAGGATCACAGAGAGCAGGATGATGGCGCGGATAAAACCTGCCCCTTTTTTAACGGCAAGGTAAGAGGCGATCAGGGCGCCGATGATGCTCCCGGCAGAGAGAATCAGTCCATAAAGGTAGTTGACCTGCCCGTTGAGAATGAAAACGAGGAGGGCAAAGATGGCATAGAAGAAAACGATCAGGTTCTTTACGGCATTGGCTTTTACCAGGTCATACCCGACGCCGAGCATCAGCGACATCAGTAAAAAATACCCTACGCCCACCTGGATGAATCCGCCATAGAAACCGACGGCAAAAAAGATCAGGAACTGCCACCAGCGCAACGGCTTTTTCAGTACCTGGGGATTTTCCTTCATCCATTTATCGGGTTTGTAAAAGAGAAAGAACAGCATCATCACCATGGCCACGCACATGGCAGCCTCGATGATTTTTTCGTTTACATCCACTGCAACAATAGCCCCAAGGACCGACCCGATGGTGGCAGGAATCCCCAGCCAAACCGGCTTCATGGAATCGAACATCTTCTGCCTGGTAAAGCTGCTGACGGATGAAAAGGTCTGGAAGAAGATGCTGATCCGGTTCGTCCCGTTGGCAATGCTTGCCGGCAATCCCAAAAGAATAAGCAGTGAAAGACTGATCACCGATCCCCCGCCGGACAAGGTATTGATGAACCCGACAAAGATCCCGGCAACGACGATGACGATGATTTCAACAACGGACATATTCCTTATTTCAAAAAGGTTTTGTTATTCATTAAGAGACTTTCATCACAATGGTTTCACGCAAAGGACACAAAGGTTTTCGCAAAGGACGAAAAAAGAATGCAATAAAATATCTTTCTTTGCGCTCTTTGCGGTATTCTTTGCGGTCTTTGCGTGAGACTAAATAATTTGTCATACCAGCAATTATGTAATCTTCATTTTCCCTGTTCCATTCTCTTTCATATGTCTTATGTCTTATGTCGTCTGACGTATGACGTATCAGCTTACTATGCTTACGCCCAAAAGTAAAATAAATCACCAGACCGATCACCAGCCAGATAATGAACCTCATCCAGTTTGTGATTCCGAGTTGCGCCATCAGGTAAAAGTTGGTCAGGAGACCGAGTACAGGGATCAGTGAAAGCTGCTTCCAGATGCCGGCAATGGTCAATATCAGTGCAGCAGCAGCAAAAAGCAGGATGGGAAATTCGAGTTTTATGAAGTGCTGAAAGGAGAGGGCTGACAGGGGAATTCCGTCGGAAGGCTGACCGTTGGCACCGGCCGGATGCAAGGAATTGAAAAACACCTGCAGTTCCGGCGGATTCCAGTACCAGAGAACAATGAAGATCCCCAGCCAGATCAGGGGAAGAAAATAACGGCTGTTTAGATAAGGGACCGTAAAAATTCCTTTTTCGGGTTTGATCCGGTCTTTGTCGCGGTGATCATCCAGGATCAGCACCCCGCCGGAAACAAGAACAAAAGCGAACAAAGTCCCGATGCTGGTCAGGTCGGTGACTTCCGTGAGGTTCAGAAAAAGTGAAGGAACAGCGACCACGATGCCGGTGATGATGGTTGAAAAGGCAGGTGTTCTGTACTTCGGATGAAGGCGTGAAAAGATTTTCGGAAGTAAACCGTCGCGGCTCATGCTCATCCATATACGGGGTTGTCCGACCTGGAAGACGAGCAGCACGCTGGCCATGGCAATCACTGCGCCGATGGCGATCAGTCCTGAAAGTCTCGTCAGGTGAAGCTTCTGGAATGCATAGGCCAGCGGATCCCCTACGGCCAGGTCTGCATAATGGATCATCCCGGTCAGGACGAGACTGATCAAAATGTACAAAACTGTTGTGATCAGCAGGGAATAGATCATCGACCTTGGCAGATCTCTCCGCGGGTTTACGCATTCCTCCGCCGTGGTTGAAATGGCGTCAAAGCCGATGTAAGCAAAAAACACCCCGGCCACACCTTTCAGCACTCCGCCGATCCCGTTCGGTGCAAACGGGCTCCAGTTCTTCGGATCCACATAAAACGATCCCACCCCGATGACGACCATCAGCACGACCAGTTTCAGCAACACCATTGTATTTCCGGCCAGCTTGGTCTGATAAATTCCGACATAAACAAGATAGGTGATGAAAACCGTGATGCTGAACGCCGGGATATCGGCAATGATCCTGAAACTTCCGATTCGGGGTGCATTCATCCAGGCAAGCCAGGCTTCCTGCAATCCTCCCGGCAACGATGCCATCGAAATACCGTGCATCATCGAGGTGGCCGCAGCATGGTAGCCCCGCGCAGCCGAGAGGTAGTCGACGCTCAGATACTCGGGAAAATGGAGACCGATGCCTCCGCAAAGGCCGGTAAAATAGTCCGACCAGGAAATGGCCACTGCGATATTCCCAACGGCATATTCCATGATCAGGTCCCAGCCGATGATCCAGGCGACCAGTTCCCCGAAACTGGCATAGGCATAAGTATAGGCGCTTCCGCTGATGGGGATGCGGGAAGCGAACTGCGCATAGCACATTGCCGAAAATCCGCAGGCAACGGCGGTAAATACAAATAACAGGGAAACAGCAGGACCTCCCGTGGAAGCGGCGTTGCCGATGGTGCTGAAAATGCCCGCACCGATGATGGCGGCGATACCGAGCGCCGTCAGGTCACGGACATTCAGCCGGCGGTTCATCAGGGTCTTCTCGCCATGATGCTCTTTCGCATCCTTCAGGATATGTTCGATCGATTTTCTGCGAAAGAGTTCCCTGTACTCCACCAGGCTTTTTGTTTCTGTAAATGTATTAAGTTTTTTAAACCTGAAAGTCGTAATTTCGCGGAAAAATCAGGAAGATGAAGATTGCAATTTTCGGAGCGAGCGGACGCACAGGAATCCTTACTGTTTACCAGGCCCTCGACAAAGGTCACCAGGTGACGGCCTTTGCACGGAAGCCCAACTCAGTAACCATTCAGCATAAGAACCTCAGGATCATCCAGGGGGACATCCTCGAATATGAAAAAGTAAAACAGGCCGTTGAAGGGCAGGAGGCCGTGATCAGCGCACTGGGCGTCGAATCAAGAAAGCCCACTACCATGCTTTCCGAAGGAACGAAAAACATCCTCCGGGCCATGGAAGAGCTGAAGGTTCCGAGGTTCATCTGCATGTCTTCTGCCGGCATCCTTGGGAATGATTCGGGATTTCTGTTCGGGAAGATCATCATGCCGCTTTTTCTCCGCGAAGTCTTTAAAGACAAGGTCAGGCAGATGGAAGTCATTCAGAAGAGTAAGGCAGATTGGGTGATCCTACGTCCGACCGGACTCACAGATGCCCCGAAAACGGGAAAATACAAGATCACAGATGGCCCACCCGCTTCCTGGAAGATCCCGCGGGCCGATGTGGCCGATTTCATGCTGAAGCTTACCACTGATAAACAATACGACGGGCAGATGCCGGCCATAGCAAGTTAAAACCCGGCCGGTAAAACATCATCCATGCAGCGGCTCCTCCTGACAGCATTTTTTCTGATGACCTTCCTGGGTTCTTATTCCCAGCCGGGAAAATCTCCTTTGAATTCAACCGATTTCATTATTCCCGATACGGTCTGTGTGGATGAGCCGTTTCAGATCCAAAACATTTCCCAGGGCACAACCACCTATTACTGGTCTTTCTGCAGCGGCGACGCCGGTACCACTCCGCTCGGGTTTGTAACCTCAACTACGGGTGCAGTTTATTCACAGCCCGTTTTTGCTTCTCTGGTGGAGGATAACGGCAAGCTCTTTTCGTTTGTGACCAACGGGGGCAGCGGAGCCATTATCCGGAACGAATACCAGGCAAATCTCCTGGCACCCCCGGTTTCATCGGTAAACCTGGGAACTTTTGGCGTTCTCAATAACAATGTCAGAGGGCTCCAGGTCAGAAAAGAGGCAGGAAAATGGTACGGTTTTGTCGCGGATGAAAACCTGATCATGCGGCTTGATTTCGGGACGTCGCTCATGAATACTCCCACGTACGGCCTCTATCCAAGCCTTATTGACACGATCAACCAGATGAACGGACTGACCATGCTGTATGACGGAACACAATGGATCGGTTTCTGCACCAATACCCTGGGAAACTCGGTCACCCGGCTGGTATGGATCAACGGCCTTTCGAAAACGCCTGCTGCCCTAAACCTTGGCAACAAGGGAGGAATGAACGTGCCCTGGCAATGTGCGGTCATGAAGCAGGATACGAACTGGTATGTGCTTGTGGCCAATGAAGGAAACAACACCATAACCCGTCTCAGCTTCGGGAATTCCCTGTTGAACACCCCCACCGGGACCAACCTCGGAAATGTGGGAAGCCTTGATCAGAATGAAGGGATCCTTCTGACGCGCGACTGTGAAGCGCTGAACGGTTTTTCCCTGAATCATTCAGACGGATTCACGCCCCTTGTCAGGCTGAATCTCCCGGGCGATATTTCCGGACCTGTCACCGGAGTGTCGATGGGTAACATCGGCTCACTCGATCTGCCAGCAACCTTTTCTGAACTTGTCAGGCTGGGCGATACGCTTTATACCCTGGTCACCAATACGGGCAGTTCGAGCCTTTCACTCCTCTATTTCCCAAGTTGTTCTGATGCATCTATCCCTTCTTCAACGCTCAGAACACCGCCGGCAATCAGTTATTCGACCCCGGGAGAATACAACATCACGCTGGTTACCGATGAAGGGCTGCCGACACAGCAGAATGTCTGCAAAAGGATCACGGTGATGCCGCCCATCACGGTGAATGCAGGAAACGACACGCTGGTCTGTTCAGGAAAGCTGATGACACTGGATGCAGGCCCCGGGTTCGTTCATTATGACTGGAGCACAGGCGACACCACGCAGACCACACAAACGAAAAAGCCCGGCACATACTGGGTTCATGTGACCAACCGGTGGAACTGCGAAGCCTCCGACACGGTGACCATCAGCCAGCTACCTGCGGTCTTCATTGCCCTTGACACGGCCATCTGCTACGGGGCTACTTACTTTATCGGCGGTGCATTCCAGTCCGTTTCCGGAACTTACTTTGATACACTTCAGACAGCCGATGGCTGCGACAGCGTCAGGATAACCGCACTTACCGTCAAGGATGAGATACCGGTCGGCCTGGGCAGTGACCGGATCATCTGCCCCGGAGAGACGATCACCCTGCATGCCACTTATTCAATTGCTACTTATCTGTGGCAGGATGCAAGTACCGATTCCACGCTGACTGTCACTGAGCCCGGTAATTATTGGGTACATGTTACCTATGATCTGTGCACGGTGGGTGATACGGTAGTTATAAATGAGTGTCCTGCCGAACTCATCTTTCCTTCGGCTTTTACTCCGAACGGGGACGGATTAAATGATTTCTTCCGGCCCAGAGGAATCAGCATTGCAAAGTTTCACCTGATGATTTTCGACCGCTGGGGCCAGATGCTGTTTCAGACCGACGACATGGAACGGGGCTGGGATGGGGCAGCAGCAGGAGTCATATGCCCGGCCGGTACCTACACCTATACAGCCACATACGAAGGCAATGACAACCCGGGGCAAACAAAAAAATTAAAGGGAAGTTTTGTGCTGGTCAGATAAAGTATGCACCTCAACCCTTGTGAGGTTGTCTCATAAGATAATTTCACGCAGAGAACGCAAAGAAAAACGCAAAGGACGCAAAATGAAATTTCTGATTAACAAATTCTTTGCGATCTTAGCGACATCTCTTTGCGGCCTTTGCGTGAAACATTTTAAGGCTTTTGAGACATCCTGAGCAGGGGATGAGGTGAAATAGTTAAAGTATCTTTTTCAGCGCAGTCACAATCCCTTCAACATCATAACCACATTCGTGATGAAGTTCCGGAATTGTTCCCTGTTCAACAAACCGGTCAGGAATTCCAAGTTTTTTAATCCTCGCCTGGTAGCCGTTTTCAGCCATGAAATCCACCACGGAGGAACCGAGACCGCCGATTACGGTTCCGTCTTCCACGGTCACGATCCGTTTAAATTTTTTGAAGATTTCATGCAGAAGTTCCTGATCCAGGGGTTTAAGGAATAGCATGTCATAATGGGCAACTGAAGATCCCTGTTTTTCAAGTTCCAGGCAGGCTTGGAGCGCATCGTTTCCCACATGACCGATCGAGATGACCGCAGCATCTTTTCCGTCCTTTATTATCCGCCCTTTCCCGACAGGAAGTTCACGCAAAGGAGTTTTCCATTCCGGCATGACGCCCCTGCCCCTCGGGTATCGGATGGTGAAAGGCCCTTTATTTTCAAGCTGGGCCGTATACATCAGGTTTCGCAGATCTTCCTCGTTCATGGGTGCCGAAACGGTCATGTTCGGGATGCAACTCAGGTAGGCAAAATCGAAGGAACCATGGTGTGTGGCACCGTCTTCGCCCACAAGTCCGCCGCGGTCGAGACAGAAGACGACATTCAGCTTCTGCAGCGCCACGTCGTGGATGATCTGGTCGTATGCACGTTGCAGAAAGGATGAATATATGTTGCAGAACGGCACCATGCCCGAGGCTGCAAGTCCGGCGGAGAAGGTCACCGCATGCTGTTCAGCGATCCCTACGTCAAAGGTACGGTCGGGCATCTTATTCATCATAATGTTGAGGGAACAGCCGGTCGACATGGCTGGTGTGATCCCGACGATTTTCGGGTTCTTTTCGGCCAGTTCAATAATGGTGCGGCCAAAAACCGTTTGATATTTGGGTGGCTGGTTGTGGCACTTATCTTCCCGGATCTCGCCGGTCTTTTTATCAAAAACCCCGGGAGCATGGTAAACGGTTTGCTCCTTTTCGGCGCGTTCGTATCCTTTCCCCTTCACCGTGACAACATGAAGGAGCTTGGGTCCGCGTAGTTGTTTCATGTCATCGAGCAGCTTCACAAGACGGATGACATCGTGTCCGTCGACCGGTCCGAAATACCTGAAATTAAAGGCTTCGAAGAGATTGCTGCGATTGAGAAGCGTTAATTTCAGTGCATTCCCGATCTGCTTCACGACCGCCCTGGAATTCTTGCCGTATTTCGTTCCGCCGCCGAGCATCAGCCAGATCTTGTCACGGATCTTGTTATAGGTCCGGGATGTGACGATATCGGCAAGGTAATCCTTGATGGCGCCGACATTTTTATCGATGGCAATTCCGTTATCATTAAGGATGACGAGCAGGTTCGCATTCGAGACACCGGCATTGTTCATCGCCTCCATGGCCATACCGCCGGAGATGGCGCCGTCGCCGATAATGGCCACATGATGCCGGTCGGGTTCATGGTTGAGGTTGGCGGCAACGCCCATTCCCAGGGCAGCAGAAACAGAAGTTGAGGAATGACCTGTTCCGAAGGCATCATATTCGCTTTCCGACATCCGCGGGAAACCGCTGATACCATTGTACATCCGGTTGGTATGAAAAATATCTTTCCGGCCTGTGATGATCTTATGGGTATAAGCCTGGTGACCGACATCCCAGATCACCTTATCGAAGGGGGTGTTGAAAACATAATGAAGGGCTACCGTAAGTTCCACCGTGCCAAGGCTGGCGCCGAGGTGTCCCGGGTTGGCGGAGATAACATCGATGATGAACTGCCGGATCTCGTTGCAAAGCCTGGGAAGATCTTCGACCTTCAGTTTCCGGAGGTCGGAAGGGTCGTTAACCCCGGCAAGCAGTTCTCCAATCTTTGCAGTCATCTCAGAATAGTATCACGACGGTAATTTCAGTCTTAAATCAACGGCTTCGGAAGCTGAAAATTGCACTCATCAAAGCAATCCGAGCTCTAAAAGTGCGGCTTCAGAGATCATCTCTTTGTCCCAGGGTGGTTCAAAGGTCAGTTCCACCTTTACATCCTTCACTCCGTCCACGCTTTTCACCTCATCGTGCACATTTCCGGGCATGTCTTCCGCAACCGGGCAGTTCGGTGTGGTCAGCGTCATTTTTATATAAACATTCGACTCACTGTCGATCTTCAGCTCGTAAATCAATCCGAGGTCATATATGTTGACTGGGATCTCAGGATCATGGACACGCCGGAGCGCATCGATGACCTTTCCTTCCAGTATTTTATCAATATGTGTCATACAAATTCCGTTATTAAACCGGAACTACAAAGTTAAAAAATTTCCATCAGAGCTTCGCTATTCTCCGGGAGAGAATCAGTTTGCTTTTTTACTTCTTTTACGTTCCGTTTCATCAAGAATGATCTTGCGCAGGCGGATCGATTTCGGGGTTACTTCCACATATTCATCGCCCTGGATGTATTCCATTGCCTCTTCCAGTGAGAATTTTATTGCGGGGACGATCACGGCCTTGTCATCAGAGCCGGACGCGCGGACATTACTCAGCTTTTTTGTTTTTGTAAGGTTGATGGCCATGTCGTCGCTGCGGGTACTTTCGCCGACCACCTGTCCGGCATAAATGTTCTCCCCTGGTTCAACAAAGAATTTTCCACGGTCCTGGAGCTTGTCGATCGAATAGGTAATGGCGGTGCCGGTTTCCATGGCGATCAGGGAACCGTTGTTCCGGCTGGCCATGTCACCCTTCCAGGGAGCATACTCCTTGAAACGATGAGCGATGACGGCTTCTCCCTCGGTGGCTGTAAGGACAGGATTGCGGAGGCCGATCAGGCCGCGGGCCGGGATATCGAACTCCAGAATGGCACGGTCTCTTTTTGTTTCAAGTTTGACGAGGTCTCCCCTCCTTCTGCTTACGATCTCGATCACTTTCCCGGAAAATGCCTCCGGTACTGCAACGCGCAAATGTTCGATGGGTTCATGGATCTTGTCATCAACCACCTTGGTGAGCACATTCGGCTGACCAAGCTGGAATTCATAGCCTTCGCGGCGCATGGTTTCCACGAGGATGGCCAGGTGAAGAATGCCCCTTCCGAAGACCTGGAAACGCTCGGGAGAATCTGTCTCCTCCACCCTCAGGGCAAGGTTCTTTTCCATCTCGTGGAACAGCCGCTCCCGGATGTGGCGGGAGGTCACAAATGTTCCCTCTTTTCCTGAAAACGGTGAGTTATTGATGGTGAAAAGCATGCTCATGGTAGGCTCATCCACGCTGATCGGCTTCATCCCTTCCGGATTTTCAGCATCCGCAAGGGTATCCCCGATGTCAAAGTTCTCAGGCCCGAGCACGGCACAGATCTCGCCGGCGGTGATTTCGGTCTTTATTTTTTCCTTACCCAGTCCCTCAAACAGGTACAATTCCTTGACGACTGATTTTACAATGGTTCCGTCGTTCTTTACGAGCGATACCTGCTGGCCTGCCTTGATCGATCCGCGGGAGATGCGTCCGACAGCGATGCGTCCGACATAGGATGAATAATCCAGCGAGCTGATCTGCAACTGAAGCGTTCCCGGCTCGCTGACCGGTGGCGGAATGTGATCGATGATCGTATCCAGCAGGTAAGTTACATCTGTGGTAGGCACGTTCCAGTCGGCCGACATCCACCCCTGTTTCGAGGAGCCGTAAACCGTAGGGAAATTAAGCTGATCTTCGCTGGCGTCGAGGCTGAACATCAGTTCAAAAACAGCTTCGTGAACTTCATCCGGCGAACAATTGGGTTTATCTACTTTATTAATAACGACGATTGGCTTTTTACCCAGCTCCAGCGCTTTCTGAAGAACAAAACGGGTTTGCGGCATCGGTCCCTCAAAGGCATCCACGACAAGCAAAACGCCGTCGGCCATGTTCAGCACCCTTTCCACCTCCCCGCCGAAATCGGAGTGGCCGGGGGTGTCGATGATATTGATCTTATATCCTTTATAACGGACTGAAACATTCTTTGCAAGGATGGTGATACCGCGTTCACGCTCAAGGTCATTGGAATCAAGGATAAGGTCGCGAACTACCTGGTTATCACGAAAAAGCTTTACCTGGTAAAGGATCCGGTCGACCAAAGTTGTTTTCCCGTGATCGACATGGGCAATGATGGCAATATTTCTGATATTCTGCACGTAACGAATTTAAAAGGTCTGTTTTTTGAAATTGGCTGCAAAGGTACTCCGAAAAATGGCACGCACAGCAAAAATAGCGAGGTGGCGAAAGAAGAAATAGCGAATTATAAACCTGTTGGTTAGCAGGCGCGCGTTTCCTATACGCATGCCGAGGAAAGTAGCGAAAAGCGAAATAGTGAAGTAGCGAAAACAATGCGAATGAGATTTTTCTCGACTCGCCAGCTTTTTTTATTACTCGAAGATTCCTCGAAGAAGACTTTTATCCCGCGAACATATATTAATCGAGTTCTAGACAACCTAGCTGGCGGTACTCGGGATTTTCAATAAATTCGTTAATGACACTCTGGTTCTCAGTGAGAATGTGTATCAAATTATCAGTAGAAGTATTTCCGAATCTTAGCCAAATTACTTTTGGAGGTATCCCGAGTAAAAGGGTGAGATCATAGAAATCTGAATCAAAGGTTACAATAGTATAACCTTCTCTCTTAGCATATTCCCAGATTTCTCTATCGGTCGAATTCTCTAAGTGTAATTCCCTTACTTGTTTAGCCAAAGGGTAAAGATCTTGTAAGCCCCTGACTACCCTATATGAAATATTTTGATCAAATAACAGTTTCATCAGGCCACACGCAGTTTGTGCTCTCTGTCAGCTGCAAATGCAAGACATGCCTTGATATCTTCAATCTTTAATTCAGGATAATCCTTAATAATCTGTTCGTTTGTCATGCCCGATGCTAACCAGTTTAAGACATCATAAACTGCTACGCGTGTTCCTTTAATGCAAGGTTTTCCAAATCTGATACTTGGATTAATTTCTATCCTGTCAGAATATCTCATTTCAAATAAAATTTTATCAAAGATACGAAATATTTAGGATTTAAGATAGCAAAAAAAGGCCGCACGATGTGTGCGGCCCTGAACAGGTAAAGAAAAAGAAGTATTTTAAAGCGGGAGGAAGAAGGTCCCGGAATTTCCGTTTACAACCCAGTCAACCCTGTAACGTGCCGGGCAATCACCGTTGGTGATGAGGTTGTTGTTGATGTCGTAACCGAAGGTAATCGTCAGTGATTTTGAATCTGACGGGATCTGGTGAATGATAATCCCTGCGCAGGGAGCCCAGTTGCAGGCCATCTTGTGAACGACCGACTGGGTGATCTGGGTGTAGAAATTTTCACCGGCGCGGGTAAGTCCCCAGGTTTCGAGGTTGTCGTAGCCGTCGGCCGAGCCAAAGCCGTCGGTGGTCATGACGAGGGTGTAATTCGACAGCTGACCTGTGAAGATGTGCTGGCGGGCAATGTTCCATACACGGGTTGTATTGTCGTCGGTGAAGGTAGCACTGACAGATCCCCAAATCTTGTGGGTGATCGAGGTAACGTTCATCGTGCTGTCAAGTTCCCAAAGGTAATGTCCGCTGACATTCTGGTAATGCTTTATTCCGTTCAGGATGATGGTTTTTCCGTTCGACAACTTGGTAATGCTGAAATTATTCGTAGTGATTAACACTGTGGTGCCCGGATCTCCCCAGGGTTCATTATATTTCTTCTTGATCAGGATGTGACCTGTGCGGAGATGTTGCTCGGGACAATCCTTGCCATGGTACTCGATATCTACAGTAATACTGTCATTTATTATGCCACCGACTGTTACTGTCGTGTTGCAGGGTCCGCCGCCCATTTGTCCGGATTTGAGCGAGGAAGCTGAATTCAGAACGGAGTTGGCATCGTTGACAACCTGGTCGACAGCATTCATGACATTGTTATTGTCATTGGTCAGTTGCTGCATCGATTCAGTGTTGGTCGTGCCTTTTTCGGTGGTCTTGTCTTTTGAACAGCCTGCGAGGATCAGTGCCATCACGGCGATCATGATAAAAGCGAAGGTGAACAGATTTTTCGTTTTCATGGTTTTTGGTTTTAAGGTTTCTGTTTGAGGATTTGCTTTTGAATATTATACACGGTCAACCTGGTTTACCCTGATGCCGTTTGAAAATTTTTTTATTGCGGCACGGTTTGGGAGATGGAATAGACCCCGCAGGCGGCAAAATAACCGATGGCGCCCCTGCTCAGGTTGGTAGGGACATTGGCCGGAACAGAGTTGAACAGCCCACCCTGCCATTGCGTCTCCAGCAGCAGTTCACGTATAAACTCAGCATGCTCCGGCGTCAGGGAATACCTTCGTTCATTGATGACCGTTCCGGCAGGAAAGGTGATCTTTTCCATCTGAGGGGCAAAGATTTCGCTGACATCAAGGGTCGACAATGTATAAAAGAGAAGCCGTTTCTTTGTTGTACTGGTATCTGAATTTTCATAACCTGTTACATTCGACCAGTCGAGAAGCACCTCCCACATCGCCGGGGGCTCAGTGCTGAATGAGCTGGCCACCCATGAGATGTGATACAGGTTGTCGTCGTCATCCGGCAAATAGACCAGGAAATTAAACGATGTTGGTGTCGTCATGGCAGCCTTAGCTGTGATGACCTGCTCCTTGTATGATATAAACAAGGTATAATGATTTCCTTCATGTGCGGCGAACGGATGGATGGATCTGTAGATCCCTGATCCGGCCGGCTGTTCAGTAAAATTAAACACCGAGTCCTCATCAGAGATAAGAATGTTTGCGCCTGTAACAGGATCAGGCCTGGCATTCAGTTCTGTTACAGGGTAAGAAAGCGTCACCGTCTGGATCTTGTTTTCACTGGTAATGATCCCGTCAACGACGATCTGGCTGCTTTGCTGGCTCTTCAACGGCCAGTCGACCGTTTTCTCGCAGCCGGCGAACAGGATCAGAAGAACGATATAACAAAACAGCTTCCTCATCAGAATTTGAATTGATAATTAATGGACGGGATGATGCCTGCAACGGAGATCGTCGTCGGCACCAGTACCGCAGAGCCGCTCATATTCGCAGGAACCACGATGTTGCCGTTTCCGTCAACGGTCTTGTTAAAATTGACGGAAAACGGGTTCATGTGTCCATACGCATTGTAAAGTGTCAGGATCAGCGAATGCTGGTAACGTTGTTCCGGCCTGCTGATCTTCCACTTCACGGCAATGTCGAGACGGTGATAGTCGGGCAGCCGGTCGTTGTTCCTGTCGCCGTATACCGGTACTGAATATCCGTTGTTATAAAAGAATCCCACCGGTGTCGTGATGGCGCCGCCGGTCAGGTAAAGCCAGTTGGCGGAAAGTTCCCAGTGCTTCCCGGGAACCCAGGCAAGGTAGATGCAGACATTGTGCGGACGGTCATAAAACGCAGGGTATTCCTGGCTGTCATTTATTTCGGGTGTCTTGACGAAGGTGCGGGAATAGGTATAGCCGATCCACCCGGTAAATTTTCCTTCCGGTTTCCTGACCATCAGTTCAAGCCCGTACGCGCGGGCCTGCCCGTTTCGTACCTCGCCCTCCAGGAGGCGGTTGAATAAAAGGTTGGCATGATTCGCGTAATCAATATGGTCGTGAAACAGGGTATAAAAAAGCTCCGCAGAAAAATTCAGGGTTGTCTTTGGAACCTGGAGATAATATCCCAGCGAAACCTGGTCGGCTTTCTGCGGTTTGATGTTCGGTCCGCACGGAGCCCAGACCTCCAGCGAAGTAAAGGGGCTCACCGAATTGGAAAGGACCTGCAGGAACTGTGTGGTCCTGCTGTAGCTTGCTTTCAGGGATGACCGCTCATTCAGGATGAACCGGATGTTCAGCCGCGGCTCGGGACTGAAAAAGACGGCATAGGTCGTCATGTTTGAGACCACGGAAGAATCGATGAGGTTATGGTATGCGTCGAAATGGTAGACGGTGGTCGGGCCTATATCCTGCCACACCGGCAGCCTGATCCCGTAATTAAGGATGATCCTTTTGCCAACCTTCTGGTCATTGCCAACATAGAAATCATATTCCATGGAATGATAAAGGGGGATGGGTATGACATTCGGATCCGACTGGTTGTTCGGCAGGCTTACATTCCCCGGGTCCGAATTGTGACTGGTCACCTCAAATCCGGCCCTGATCGTGTTCTTCGGGTTCAGGTACCATCCGAAATCGGTTTTCAGGGTCAGGTTGGAGATGGCGGAGTTCCAGACATCTTTCTGTTCATTGTCAATGTAAAGATAATAGTGATAACGGCTATAGCACAGCGTCGTATTGGAGAACAATTTATTGCTGAAGGCATGGTTCCAGCGGAATGTCCCCGCCATATTGTTCCAGCTCATGCCCGACGTTGGGTAAGAGGACTCGTTGACCTGGCCTAAGTGATCGTAGCCGTAAAAGAAGGTCAGGTAAAAACGGTTGTTGTTGTTCGCCTTGAAATTCACCTTGGCGTTCACATCATAAAAGAGGACCGAAAAAGAGTTTGAATAAAGGTGGAGGTTGTTCAGCCAGTTCATGGTCGACACCCTCCCGGAGATGATGAATGAGCTTCTGTCCTTTACGATCGGGCCTTCCAGGGTCAGTTCAGAGGCATAGGGACCGATGTTTCCTGAAAAGCCGAAACGCTTGAGGTTCCCGTTTTTCGCCTTGATATCGATCACGGATGAAAGCCTGCCGCCATAACGTGCAGGGAAATCACCCTTGAAGACCGTCATCTCGTTGATGGCATCAGGCGCAAGCACCGAAAAGAATCCGAAAAGGTGAGAGGGATTGTAGATCGGCGCCTCGTCGATCAGGATCAGGTTCTGGTCGCTGTTACCGCCGCGGACATAAAACAGCCCGGAACCGTCGCCGTACGACTTGATCCCCGGAACGGCCTGCAGCGATTTGATGATGTCAAGATCCCCTGCAAAACCGGGCAATTGCGACAATGTTTTTGCAGAAAAGCGGAACTCACTGAGGGAACTTTTCTGGATCTCCTCCTTCCTGTTCTTTGCCTGGATCTCCACTTCCCTGATCGGAAGGGACGTTCCTTCCATCTCCACGATCGCCTCCTCATCTTGCTGAAGATCGATCGTCTTTACATAATCCTTATACCCCACATAGGAATAAACAACTTGGTAGGTTTTCGCAGGCAGCGTCAGCGAATAAAATCCGTATCCGTTGGTGGTGGTCCCGGAATGGTTTTCACGGGTATACACGTTTGCGCCGATCAGGACCTCCCCGGTGGCCTTGTCTTTCAGGTAACCGCTGATGGTATGTTTTGCCGCAGGCCGATTGGGTTCAGCAGGTTTTCCCGCAGTTTCATCATGAACGGCTTTCAGCACGACCTGGTTTTCAAGGACAAAATAGTTGATCCCGTTTTTTTTCAGCGCCAGGTCCAGGATCTCGCGGATGCTTATGTCTCTTGCCTTCAGGGTAATCTTCCGGTCGAGGGGAAGGCTCTGCGGGTTGTAGGAAAAGAAGATCTTTCCCTCCTCTCCTATTTTACGGATCACCTCGCCCAGTGGCTGGTTTTTTACGACAATGGTGATCTTTTTATCAAGATCCTGCGAAAAAGAAAAAACGGAAAAAAAAAGAAAGCAGATAAAGAAAAGGGCTATGAGTTTCCTGTTTTCCAATGAATCCGGGATATGGATTAATTACATGCGGCGCCTGAAAGTTCCGTCCAGGATCCGTGGTTTGTGACCTTCAGATCAAGCGTGGCCCGGATAACATTCAGGATCGACTCCACCGATTGGTTATCAAAGGTAGCAGTAATCAGGCAATTTGAAACAGCAGGCGTTGAAATTTTCAGGTTGGCACGATAAACCTTGTTCAGGTCGGCAACGACCTTTGCCAGCGGCTCATGGTTGTAGATGAACCGTTTGGTCATCCACGACCGGTAATTCTGATCCGTATTAATGTCTTTTTCGATCTTCGGCTGATCCAGCGACACCTCTGCCTTCTCGCCAGGCGCCAGGAAGATCTTCTCCCCCGGACGGTCATCATAATAAACCGCAACCGAGCCGCTGTTCAGAATCACCTCCATCTTCCCGTTTTCAGCATTCGTATTCACATAGAACGTCGTTCCCAGTACTTCAACCCTGACCTTATCCCTTGTTATGATGAAAGGGCGATGATCATCATGTTTCACTTCGAACCAGGCTTCACCATTGAGTTTTACGTTCCGTTTGTCGCCTTTGAAGGAAGAAGTGTATTCAAGCGTCGCACCAGAATTCAATGTAACCGCAGAGCCGTCGGGAAGTTTTCCTTCCAGGATCGTTTCAGCAGCGGTCAGTTGCCTGGTCTCGGTACGAATAAGGTAACGGTAGATCAGGAATGATGGTACAGCCAGCAGCAGGATCACGGCGGCGAGGCGGAGAACCTGCTGGTACCTTGTTAGTAAGCGGGTCGATCCGGTATCTGGGATGTGGGATGTGGGATTTGGGACATTAAGCTTCCGTGATTCGTGTTCCGTGCTCCGTGCCTCGTGCTCCGTGATCCGTGCTTCCATCTCCTTCCATGCCATATCCACATCAACAGAATCCTCCACCCTGGCCTGCTCCATCTGCAGCCAAACCTTCCGGTAATCGTCAAAGATCTTCTGGTGTTCCGGATCCGCCTTCAGCCATTCGGCCAGGAAGATCAAATCATCCCCGGAAGCTTCCCCTGCAAGGTACCTCGTGATCAGATCGATGTGATATGTTGACTGGTTTTCCATAGTTATACCGACAATATTACACGCAAGTCTGCTTTTACCCTGATGTCAAACTGAACTTTTTTTTAAGTCATATGACATACGACATAAGTCATACGTAAGTTTCTAATCCTTATGTCTTATGACGTATGACGTATGTCCTATCACCAATGCCCAAGTATAAATATCATTATTATCGTTAAATATTCCGCCAGCCGTGCCCGCATGTGCTGCAACGCCTTCGACATCTGGGTTTCCACTGTTTTTACCGAGATCGCCAGGCGGTCGGCGATTTCCTGGTATTTAAGATTCTCGTTCCGGTTCAGGACAAAGATCTCGCGGCATTTTTCCGGCAGCTCCCCGATCGCATCGCTGATCTTTTCTTTTATCTCCGTTTCGATCAGTTTGTCAGACTGATGGTAGATCTGTTCCGAAAGCAATCCTTCGGCCTCAAGGATATCGGTATTGAATTTTTTATTGTCGCGCAGGTGGTTCAGGCATTTATTCCGAACGGAGGTGCTGAGGTATGTTTTTACCGGTTTGGAAAGATCGATGCTATCCCGTTTCTCCCAGAGACTGATGAATGACTCCTGGGTGATTTCCCGCGCCGTATCAACATCCTTTGTAAACCGCAGCGCAAAGAAACAGAGTCCCCTGAATTCACTGCGAAAGAGTGATTCAAAGGTGGCTTTGTCGAGCGTGCGGATTATATTGAGGTTCTTTTCTTCCAGGTTGATTTGATCTACAAGAATTACGCGTAAAAGTACTTTTTGTTTTTTGGAAATGAAAAAAATTCCATCAGAATTGATCTTCAGAAATTTCTGAAGTACCTTTGGCGGAAAATAAGTAGATTCGCAGATTAATCTGTCTGTCTTTGAATTAGCTTACAGGCAACTTTATTCTGAATCGTGCATCTTTAGTAAACCGGGTATTCAGTGACAGTTATCTGAACGGAATCCGGCCTTTGAAATTTAAACAAGCATTCCATGAAAAAAATCATCGCTGTTCTCTTCATTTCCCTTGTCTCCTGTGCCATGGCATTCAGCCAGCATCCGCAGAAGAGCAGTACCAACACTCCCGCGACTGAAGACTTCAGCATCTTCCAGTCGCAGTTCTTCTCCGACAGTGTTTTCCAGGTTGCGCGGATCAAGTTTCCATTGGAATTCATCAAGCCTGATGCCTACCCGAAGCCCATCCAGCAGGCCGACTGGCAATTTACCGGTCATCTCTACTGGAATAAGACCAATCCGTCCGACATACATTTTAAGCTGGTTGATGTTTATCCCGGAGCCACGAATACCATCGTGAATGGCCGGCTGGATAACGGGAATTATGAGAAATATTATTTCGACCTCCTAAACGGCAAATGGTTCCTGGTAAAGCTGGAGATCCCGGATTTATAGTCCCTGTCTTTTCAGATATCTTCTTCTTTCAGGCGCGTGCTCAGGTCTTTCACTGAGGTGAGGCTTTCCATCAATCCCGGCAGGTATTCCGTTGAGGCGATGAAGGTCCAGATGTAGGCCACGATGGCATAGATCTTACCCGTTGAGAAATTATCCACATCCACACAGATAAAGAGCACCACGATGAAGATGATCATCAGCAGCACCTTGATGACCGCGTAATCGATGGAGTTCCATTTTGCGATCTTATGCTGCGGAGGGACCATGCTGTTATAGTACTGGTGAA
Organism: Bacteroidota bacterium; assembly: GCA_026391805.1. Taxonomy (GTDB): domain Bacteria; phylum Bacteroidota; class Bacteroidia; order Bacteroidales; family FEN-979; genus FEN-979. The sequence goes on from JAPLDJ010000018.1 coordinate 32,223, forward strand.
TTTTTGCCGTACTCTTTTCTTCAACCAGGTGGTACAGATCTTCACGGGTATCATGGATATCCTTCTGGAGCGTGAGGACATTTTTCCGGTAGATGTTATTGATCCAGACGACCGGGAAGATAACGGCAAAGGCCACGGCAGCGATCCGCCAGTCATAGAAGAAAAGGGCGATTACGCCTCCCCCGGTGGCAAAGAACTGCCAGCTGACTTCGGGTAGCCGGTCCTTGAAGAATACGATGTATTCCCTCGCCAGTTCAGCCCTTGCCAGGATCTTTGAAACCGGATATCCCCTTTTTTTGGAATTCACGATCACGCGGGTTGCAATATCTGCATACATCTTCGAATAAACACGGCCACTGTAAAGCCGGCTCAGAGTGCCGCCCAGAACATTTAAAAGGTAGATCAGTATCCAGATGATCAGCGGAGACATAAAGCCGACGGATACCTCCTTGTCGGTAAAATGATCGATCAGGGCATCCAGCAGAACGCCGAAGAAAGTGGGTTCAATGATCCAGGCAATGTTCTCGATCAGCACAAAAAAGAGAACAATCGCAATGCTGAATTTGAATTGCTTGAGTATCTGCGTAAAGGTCATGGAAGTGAAAAATGAGAATACAAAGTTATCAAATTAATACGAAGGTGGTAAGTTCGATGCATTTGAGTTATCTTTGATCTATGAAATTCAGGTACTTTCTTTTAATCAGTCTGCTCTTTTCTTTCCTTTCCAGCTGCAAGGAAAAGGATAGCATTCCGGGCATCTATCGTTATTACTGGGGTAAGAAGAATGGGTATGATGTCTGGATTGTCGACGGTTATAAGGTCCGGCAAAAGATCTACAATTCCTTTCTTTATGGCGGGAATGAACAGCGTTACCCGTTCAATCCGAAAGGAGAAATATGGATCGACAATGCCCTTTCCTGCGAAGAGTTCGAGATGACCCTGATCCATGAGCTGAACGAACGCCATCTGATGGCAAAGTTCGGCTGGACCTACCAGAATGCACATGATTCGTCTCTCCGGCTGGAGGTGAAGACGCGCCGGCAGTACGAATCGATCTGCAGGGCCCATGAGGCATCGCTCGGCAAAGAAGCGGTAACGGATCATGATAATATCAAAGAGATAAAAGACATTCCCGACAGCATCCGGTTGCAGAATATATACCGTCTGCCTGTAGGATTGCGGGACGGGATCATGGTCTGGATCGTGGACGGATACCTCGTCCGGAAAAACATTTACCCCGATTTCGGCTTCAGTGGAAATGATCTTTCCTGTCATTTTATTCCTGCAAAAGAAATATGGATCGACGGACAGATCTCCTGCGAGGAGACCGAATATTCGATCGGGATCGAGCTGATGGAACGGGCGGAAATGGTAAAAGGAAAATCATACAGCGACGCGTACGAGGATGCAGTGACGGAAAGTAAAAAACTGAGGGATAAGATGGCTTTCCGCATCGCGGATCATCCGCCGCTCGTTCTGACAGATACAATTACAAGGGACAAAGGAATCATTGATAAAAATGAGGAATGAGGCTCTTAGCCCCTGCTTTTAAACGCCAACGCGTACAATTTCATTTGCTTGATCATCGAAGTAAGCCCGTTGGAACGGGTCGGGGAAAGATGCTCCCGCAGCCCGATCTGATCGATGAAATCCATGTCGGCATCAAGGATCTCATCCGGGGAATGACCGGATAATACGCGGATCAGCAGGTTCACGATCCCCTTTGTGATGATGGCATCACTGTCGGCGCTGAAGTATACCACGCCTTCGAGGTATTTTGCATTCAGCCATACCTTCGACTGGCATCCGCTGATCACAAACTGATCGGTTTTGTATTGTTCGTCGATCACCGGAAGGGATCTCCCCATCTCGATGAGGTAATTATACTTATCCATCCAGTCCTCGAAGAGCGAAAATTCAGCGACGACCTGTTCCTGTACTTCAGCGATTGTCATAGCAAGGGAGTAAATTATCCAAACATCTGTTTTACCTTCAGAATGGCTTCAACCATCAGGTCGATCTCTTCAGTAGTATTGTAGAATGCGAACGAAGCCCTGACGGTGGCCGGGATCTTATACCATTCCAGCAGCGGCATGGCACAATGATGACCTGTCCGGACCGCAATACCCATTTTGTCGATGATGACGCCGGCATCGTAAGGATGAATGCTGCCGATCAGGAAGGAGATGAGGCTGGTCTTTTCCTTTGCCGTCCCGATGATACGGATATCACCCATGGCTGTCAGTTTCTCTGTCGCATAATCCAGGAGCTCCTTTTCATATACGGCGATATTTTCCATACCGAGTTCCTGAATGTAGCTGATAGCTACCCTTAGTCCATAAACACCCTCTACATTCGGTGTTCCGGCTTCAAATTTAAATGGAAGGTCGTTGAATGTGGTTCCGCTGAGATGAACCTCTTTTATCATCTCCCCGCCCGACTGGTAAGGCGGCATGGCATCCAGGTATTTCTCCTTCCCATAAAGAACGCCGATGCCCATCGGTGCGTACATCTTATGCCCGGAGAAGCAGTAGAAATCGCAGTCGAGATCCTTCACATCCGCGCCCAGGTGCGAGATCGATTGCGCACCATCCACAAGAACCGGGATCCCGAAGGTATGGGCATGCTGAATGATCTCCTTCACCGGGTTGATCGTCCCGAGCACATTGGAAACATGCGTGATTGCAATGATCTTTGTCCGTTCATTCACCATTCCCCTGAAGGCATTCATGTCCAGTTCCCCTGACTCAACGATCGGGATGATCCTGAGCTTTGCTCCCCGTTCCTGGCACATCAGCTGCCACGGGACAAAATTCGAATGATGCTCCATCACCGAGACGATCACTTCATCGCCCGGATTTACATATTGTTTTCCGTAGGAAGATGCAACAAGGTTGATCGACTCAGTGGTACCCCTGGTGAAGATGATCTCCTGGGAGGAGGCGGCATTGATGAATTGCCGGATCTGTTTCCGCGTATCTTCATATACCTCTGTAGCCCGTTGGCTCAGGTAATGAACGCCCCGGTGGATGTTGCAGTTGTCGGTCTCATAGTACCCGCTGATCGCCCTGATGACCTGCACCGGTTTCTGCGTCGACGCAGCATTGTCAAAATAAACCAGCGGTCTTCCATATACTGTCTGATTCAGTATTGGAAAATCCTTCCGGATCAAATCGACGGGGAAGTTGGTCATAAGTTATTCGATTTTGATTTTTAGCTTGTAGCTTTTTATTTCACCACAGATTACACAGATTATCACAGATTTGATCACAGAAAATAATATGAATATCTATCTTCTATACTCTATCCTCTATCCTCTATTCTCAGACCTCTGACCTCCGCCTCAGATCTTCGAAATATCAATATCAAACTCCATCGGGTGTTCCGGCGTGCTGCAATGGAGAACGCACTGTTCGCAAATCTGCAGCTCTCCCTGGAGCCGTTTCTTGATCATGTCCTCGATGCGGTGACGCAGTTCGGGAATGGCGATCTTTCCGACGATCTCATTGGCAAAGGCAAACATCAGGAGCATGCGGGCGCTTTCGGGTCCGATGCCGCGCTGCATCAGGTAAAACATCGCTTCGGTGTCAAGCTGGCCGGTGGTTGATCCGTGGCTGCATTTGACATCATCCGCATATATTTCGAGGAACGGCTTGGAATTCACTTTGGCCGTATCGGTTAATAGGATGTTGCGGTTGCTCTGGTAGGCGTTGGTCTTCTGTGCATCCTTTCGTACCAGCACATGGCCGTTGAACACACCGCTGGCATTTTCATCCAGGATGCCTTTGAACATCTCCTTGCTTATGCATCCGGGTGCAAGATGATCGACAAATACGTGGTTGTCGATGTGCTGCTTGCGGTCCATCAGGTAAAGCCCGTGAATATTGGCAGTACCGTCCGGTCCGTTAAAAAGCACATTGGTGTTGTTCCTCAGCATTCCTCCGTTCAGGGTGATGAAGGTGGAGGCGAGTTCGGCCCCTTTCTCCAGCTGGAAATCAGTATTGCTGATCAGCGTCGAGTTGTTGTTCAGGTTCTGGAGCTTGTAATGATCAAGGAAAGCTCCTTCATCCAGGTGAACCTCGGTGACAATGTTTGAAAAGCTGGCCTGGTGGTTATAGGAGTCATCGCAGTGGACCAGAGACAGGCGGGCATTCTTCCCCAGCAGGATCAGGTTACGGGACTGGAGAAACAGGTTCTCATCGTGGTGGATAACATTGATCAGCTGGATCGGTTTTGGGCTGTGAACGCCATCCGGTACATAAATGAAAATTCCATCCTGGGCAAAGGCCGTGTTCAGGTCGGTTAGGCTGTTTTTGCCGGTGATGGCATATCGGCCAAAATGTTTTTCGATGAGTTCAGGATAGGCTTTGAACGCTTCGGCCAGGCTGCCGAGGATCATCCCGTTCCCAAGTTTTATCAGCGGGACATCCTTCGAAACGTACCACCCGTTCAGCTGTCCGATGATGGCCGTATCGAGGTGCGGAATGTTGCATCGGAAAACCTCCTGAACATCCATTCCGGGCAGCGGCTCAAAATAATAATCATACGGTTTCCCCAGCCACTCTTTCAGATCGGTATTTTTCCAGGCTTCCAGCTTAGTGGTCGGGAATCCCAGTCCCGCAAAAGACTCAAATGCCGTGTCCCGCAACCGGGTAACCATTGTCGGATCATTTTTGACGATCACCTCCCGGTTCTTCTCAAAAAGCCCGGTCATCCTTTCTTTTGTGATGATCTCTTTGACGTCGCTTATCATCTTTCTATCCTTTATCCGGAATGATCTATTCAAATTCTTTCTTGATCCAGTCGTATCCCTTTTCTTCCAGTTCAAGGGCAAGTTCTTTCTTGCCCGACTTGACGATCTTTCCCTGGAAGAGGACATGAACATAATCAGGTACAATGTAATCGAGAAGACGCTGGTAATGTGTAATTACAACGAAAGCATTTTCTTTTGTGCGGAGTTTGTTCACGCCGTTGGCGACGATCCGCAGGGCGTCGATATCGAGCCCGGAATCGGTTTCGTCGAGGATCGCCAGCGTAGGCTCCAGCATGGCCATCTGGAAGATCTCGTTCTTTTTCTTTTCACCGCCCGAAAAACCTTCATTCACCGAACGGTTGGTAAGATTTGACTGAATTTCGACCAGCCGTTTGTTTTCCTCCATCAGCTTCAGGAATTCGATGGCGGCAATGGGATCGAGTCCGCGGTATTTTCGTATTTCATTTACGGCCGTCCGCATAAAATTGGTGATGCTTACTCCGGGAATTTCCACAGGATACTGGAACCCCATGAAGATCCCTTCCCGTGCCCTGTCTTCGACCGGAAGTTTGAGAAGGTTCTTTCCCTTGTATGTGATCTCCCCTTCGGTCACGTCGAATACTTCACGTCCGGCAATCACCGACGCCAAGGTACTTTTACCGGTCCCGTTCGGACCCATTATGGCATGGACTTCTCCTTTATTGACCTCAAGGTTGATGCCCTTCAGGATCTCTTTCCCCTTGATTGAAGCGTGAAGGTTTTTTATTGATAACAGCATTCTGTTTACGGTTTACGGTTTACGATTTATTTCGTGTTTTTCGTGTCTTCTTCGTGGATTTTCGTGTAATAATTCATTTACCACAGATTTCACAGATTACACAGATTTTCTTTTTGTCACTCTGTCACTTTGTTACTTTGTCACTTGTCATCTATTCAATTACCCCACACTTCCTTCCAAGCTGATTGATAAAAGCTTCTGCGCTTCGACGGCGAATTCCATCGGAAGCTGTTTGAGTACCTCTTTGGCATAGCCGTTTACAATAAGCCCAATGGCGCTTTCCATGTCGATGCCTCGCTGCTGACAATAGAAAAGCTGGTCTTCCGAGATTTTGGAAGTCGTTGCTTCATGTTCCACAATGGAAGATTTGTTTTCCACCTGGATGTACGGGAAGGTATGTGCACCGCATTTATCGCCCAGCAAAAGTGAATCGCACTGCGAATAATTCCGTGAATTCACCGCGTTCTTCGAGATCCTGACCAGTCCGCGGTAGCTGTTCTGGCCATGCCCGGCCGAGATCCCCTTGGAGATGATCGTGCTGCGTGTATTCTTGCCGAGGTGCTGCATCTTGGTGCCGGTATCGGCCTGCTGCATGTTGTTGGTAACGGCGACAGAATAGAATTCGCCCACCGAATTGTCGCCAAGCAGGATGCAGCTGGGTTATTTCCAGGTGATGGCGGAACCGGTCTCCACCTGTGTCCAGGAGATCTTGGAATTGCTTCCCTTGCAGATTCCCCGCTTGGTTACAAAGTTAAAGATCCCGCCTTCGCCTTTCTTATTTCCGGGGTACCAGTTCTGCACGGTGGAATATTTCACTTCGGCATCTTTCATGGCCACGATCTCCACGATGGCGGCATGAAGCTGGTTCTCGTCGCGCTGCGGGGCCGTACACCCTTCCATGTAACTCACATATGCGCCTTCCTCCGCAACGATGAGCGTCCGTTCAAACTGACCGGTATTGGCGGCATTGATCCTGAAATAGGTGGAGAGCTCTACCGGGCAGCGTACTCCTTTCGGAATATAGCAGAAGGATCCGTCGGTGAACACCGCTGAATTCAGGGCTGCAAAATAGTTATCGGTATAAGGCACTACCGATCCCATGTATTGTTTTACAAGATCGGGATGCTTTTGAACGGCATCGCTGAACGAGCAGAAGATGATACCGTGTTTTGAAAGGGTTTCAGTGAAGGTGGTCTTGACCGAAACACTGTCGATGACAGCATCCACGGCAACGCCTGAAAGTTTTTTCTGCTCTTCAAGTGAGATCCCCAGCTTGGTAAAGGTATCCCGCAACTCCGGATCAACCTCGTCGAGGCTGGTTAGTTCTTTTTTCTTTTTCGGTGCTGCATAAAAGATGATATCCTGGAAATTGATCTCGGGAATATTCAGATGAGCCCACTTGGGCATCTTCATGGTAAGCCAGTGGCGATAAGCCTTCAGGCGGAATTCAAGGAGGAATTCAGGTTCGTTTTTTTTGGCGGAAATGAAACGAATGATATCTTCATTCAGCCCTTTCGGGGCCATATCCATATCGATGTTTGTGACGAACCCGTATTTATATTCACCCTGGGTAAACTCATTCAGTACTTTATTGGATTCGGATTCCATTGAAAATCAATTTAGAACAAATCTAAACACACATCGTACCTCTTGGTAAAACTGCATTTTACGGTGACACAAAGGTACGAATAATCCGTGGATGCAGGTTTTTCCCAGACTATTTTGAAGAAAAAGTGATGATCGGGGTATTACCTTTTGATAGTTAAAACGATTAAGGGATACCTTGAGTGTTGAGGAGTAAAGGAAAATTACCAGGAATGACACTATTTCAAAATAAATACCGTATTGAGACGACGCGGCTAAAGGGATGGGATTATTCAAAACCCGGTGCATATTTTATCACCATCGTAACAAAAAACCGTGAATGGTTATTTGGTAATATTGTGGTTAATGAAATGATGCTGAACGATGCCGGAAACATTGCACAACAATCGTATTTGGATATACCCAATCATTTTCCAAACGTGAAATTGGATGCATTTATCATTATGCCCAATCACGTTCACGGAATTATTTTTATTACCGAAAATCATGTAGACGCGCAAAATTTTGCGCCTCTATCGATTACAATCCCCGTTCCCGCAATGGCAGAGACGCAAAATTTTGCGTCTCTGCCATATAAAAACCAATTCGGTCCGCAATCCAAAAATTTGGCATCCATTGTCCGGGGTTTTAAAATTGGCGTGACAAAATGGTTTCGGGAAAATAATAACCAAAATTCCATCTGGCAACCACGATTCCACGATCACATTATACGGAATGATGAATCATTACAAAGAATCCGTGATTATATTGAAAACAATCCGAAAGCCTGGAACAAGGGTACATTCTTCCGTTAATCGGGAATCATTATAACCAAAAAAACCCCGACCTTTGCAAAAAAACAGCCATGTTCACGAAGAAAGACCGGCCCCTGGGGGATGAAAAACAAAAGCGAACCGAATTATCCGAACTGGGTGAATTCGGGCTTATCGATCGTCTGACCCGGGACATCGTTCCGAAGCACAGCAGCACGGTAAAAGGCGTCGGCGATGATGCTGCGGTGATCGATACCGGCGGCAGGATGCTCCTGCTGTCGACCGATCTTCTCATCGAAGGTGTTCATTTCGACCTCACCTATATGCCGCTGAAACACCTTGGATACAAAGCTGCGATCGTTAATATTTCGGACATTGCCGCCATGAACGGCATCCCGAAGCAGATGACCGTTTCCATTGCCGTCTCGAACCGTTTTTCACTGGAAGCCATGGAGGAGTTCTACAAAGGGATCCGGCTGGCCTGCAGTCAATATAATGTTGATCTTGTTGGAGGAGATACCAGTTCCAGCGTTACCGGCCTGATGATCTCCGTTACCATTACAGGCGAAGCTGATAAGGAAGAGATCGTTTACCGCTCGGGTGCAAAGGCCGGAGACCTGATCTGCGTGACCGGAGACCTGGGCGGCGCCTATGCAGGGTTGTTGCTGCTTGAACGCGAAAAACAGGTTTACAAAGTCAACCCTGAAATGCAGCCGGAACTTACCGGTTATGATTATGTTCTTGCCCGGCAGTTGAAACCCGAAGCCCGCACCGACATCCGGAACCTGCTGAAGGGAATCGCTGTGCTGCCGACCTCGATGATCGATATTTCCGACGGACTGGCTTCAGAAACACTTCACCTTTGCAAAGATTCCGGAACCGGCTGCCGGATCTATGAAGAAAAGATCCCCATCGACCCGGATACGCAGAAACTGGCCCTTGAATTCAACATGATTCCCACAGTTTGTGCCCTTAGCGGTGGGGAAGACTATGAACTGCTTTTCACCATCAGGCAGGATGATTTTGAAAAGATCCGTGATATTTCAGGGATTTCCGTCATCGGTCATATGACCGTTCCCTCCGAAGGGAAACTTCTCATCACCCCCGACGGGAAAGAAGTCCAGCTAACAGCACAGGGCTGGGACGGGTTTAAGAACGCTTCAGCTACTCCAGATCCGCGGTAGTGACTATCGTTGCATAATAGCCGTCGAGGGTTGCCAGGGTCGAGGCCTGGACGTCAATGGCAAAGACAGTCCGGCGACCATACATCAGGTTGCGGGTTGCACAGGCATCTTCCACAACAATGCATTTGTAGCCAAGATCATAAGCGGCGCGCGTAGTTCCTTCCACGCACATCTGGGTTTGCATGCCGCATATCACGAGGCGTTTGATCTTCATCGTCGTAAGATAATTCTGCAGGTCGGTCCCGTTAAAGCTGTTCGCATCCCGTTTCGTGATCAGTTTTTCTCCGGGCAATGGTGTCACATTCTTGTGGATCGGTGTACCTCCGCCATGCTGCACATGGATCACCTCAAGACCCTGGCTCCTGAACAGTTTCAGCAACGCAGCCGCTTTTTCGCTCGCAGCTTCCGGATTCACCAGCGGCACCCTTCCGCCGGGAAAATAGAAATCCTGGATATCGATGAGGATCAATGCCGTCGGGATTGTATCCACTCTGACCTTTATTTTTGGCTTTGGCTGCTGAGCGAAAACATTTCCAATGCCCAGCAGAAAGAACAAGATTAGCAGGTTGATCTGAACGAATTTTATGGACTTTATCATGCGATTTGCGATTTACTATTTATAATTTATTTCGTGTTTTTCGTGTCTTCTTCGTGGGTTTTCGTGTACTATTTTTTTACCACAGATTTCACAGATTACACAGAATTTTTTACTCTGTTACTTTGTCACTTTCCCACAACAATCAGCTGAAACGAATCAGGTTTGTATTCCTTCTTGACATCATCAAATTCCGCTGTTATTGTATAAATGTTCTGGCTTGAGTAGTTGCATGAGATGGTTCGTGCCCCGCGTTTTGTGACCAGTGTTTGAGCTTTCGTGTAACGGTCGGGGGCATTCTGGTGGATCACGGTGATGGTGCCTTCCCCGTTGCTGGTAAAGATATCATTTTGTGCCGGCATGAAGGTGACACCGTCGCAATGCATCCCGATCGGAAGGGTGGCTACGACTTCGCCGGAGCTGATGTTCAGCACGGTAAGTTCGTTCGTACCGCTGCAGCCGGAGAACAGGAGGTTGTTCTGCTTATCCAGTGCAAGTCCGGTGGGCTCTTTGTCGGGACCGATGGGATACATGCCAATGATCTGGAGGGATTTTGCATCGATCCGTGCAATGAACCCGATGTTCTCAAGGTTCACATAGATGTTTCCGCTAATATCGGTAACTGCAAATTCCGGGTTTCCGCGAAGTTTGACAGTTGCCACTACCGAATCGTTTTCCGCCTTGATCACCGTTACGCTGTTGCCCCTTGCATTGAAGGCAAAGACCTGCTGCGAAAAAGGATCGTACAGGATCGCATCAGGGTTTCTCCCGGCAGGGATCTTCCCCAGTATCCGGTAGCTTTTCAGATCAAAAACGATCACCGAATCGATCTTCCCGGCCGAAATAAAGCCCTTGTTGAATTCATGGGCCAGCGCGATCCCGTGCACGCCAGGGGTATTGGGGATAACCCCGACCTGCTTTCCTGATTTGAGATCGATCACCTGCACACAGGTACTGTGCGAGAGAAAGATCCTCATCGAGGCATTGTCGACTGTCAGGTAATCCCAGCCACCGTTTCCGGAAACCGGAATGATCTGCTTTATCTTATATTCGCCTGATCCATTCTGTGCAAACAGTCCGCATGAAATTAACAGGATAACTGCGGCGAGGTAATATTTCATTTTCATCTTTTTTCTTTTCTGCAAAATTGGTGAAAATTTCGACCAGACGAACAGAACCTGAGAAAGAATCTATGTAGCCGGGTCCCGCAACCGTCAGAAACGGGAATGAGATCCGGCCGGAAGTTTTAAGTAACTTTGTTGCTGGCTTTTTCTTTGAAGATCACGGCAAGAATGTCCCATTCGCTCAACAAATATTTTTCACACCTGGAACCCATTGTCAGGAGCCTGCCCCAGAAACCGGGCGTTTACCAGTACTTTGACGACCGCAACAAGATCATCTATGTCGGGAAAGCGAAGAATCTTAAGAAAAGGGTCAGCTCCTATTTCAGCAAGATCAATTCGGTGAGCGGAAAGGTCCAGATGCTGGTAAGGAAGATCGCCGATATCAAATACATCGTGGTGGACACGGAACAGGATGCCTTGCTCCTTGAAAACAACCTGATCAAAAAATACCGTCCCCATTATAATGTTGCCCTGAAGGATGACAAGACGTTTCCCTGGATCTGTATTAAAAATGAACCTTTCCCGCGTGTTTTTTCAACGCGGCATGTGATCCGGGACGGGTCGGTCTATTTCGGTCCCTATGCCAACGTCAGGCTGATGAATACGCTGATGGACCTTTCCCGCCGGCTCTACCCGCTCAGGAACTGCAACCTCAACCTCACGGAGAAAAACATTAAGGCAGGGAAGTTCAGGGTCTGCCTCGAATATCATCTCGGGAACTGCAAGGGTCCCTGCGAAGGACACCAGGACCTGGCGGATTATGATCTTTCCATCAATTCCATCAAGGAGATCATCAAGGGGAACCTTCAGGCCGTCAACCGCCAGCTGAAAGAGCTTATGATGGAGTATGCGGGGAAGCTGGAATTTGAAAAAGCCCACCTGATCAAGGAGAAGCTGGAATTGCTGGATAAATTCCAGAGTAAATCCACGGTCGTGAATCCGTCGATCAACAACGTCGACGTGTTTTCGATCCTTTCGGATGTAACCACCGCGTATGTCAATTTTATGAAGGTGATGAACGGTGCCATCATCCAGGTGCATACCATCGAGCTGGTCAAAAAACTGGATGAAAGCCCCGAAGAACTGCTGTCGATCGCCGTCACCGACATCCGCCAGCGGTTTGAAAGCCAGGCGCCGGAGATCATTCTTCCGTTCCTGATCGACTATGAGGTCCCGGGAGTGACATTTACCATTCCGAAGATCGGCGATAAAAAGAAACTGCTTGAGCTGTCGGAACGGAATGTGAAATATTATCAGCTTGAGAAGGAAAAACAAAAGGATCTGGTGGATCCCGAGCACCGTTCAAACCGGATCCTGGCGCAGATGACCAAAGACCTGCGGATGACCGAACCTCCCGTACACATTGAATGCTTTGACAATTCGAACATCCAGGGGGCGTACCCGGTAGCGTCGATGGTTTGTTTTAAAAACACAAAACCGGATAAAAGCGAATACCGCCATTTCAACATCAAAACCGTTGAAGGGCCCAACGATTTTGCCTCGATGGAAGAGATCATTTACCGGCGCTACAAACGGCTGATGGATGAAAATTCCGGCCTGCCCCAGCTGGTCGTGGTGGACGGCGGAAAAGGCCAGCTCAGCGCAGCAATGAAGAGCATCGATAAGCTGGGACTTCACGGAAAAATGACCGTGATCGGGATCGCCAAAAAACTGGAAGAGATCTATTATCCCAACGATCCGCTGCCGCTCTACCTGGATAAAAAATCAGAAACGCTGCGGATCATCCAGCAGATGCGTGATGAAGCACACCGGTTCGGCATCACTCATCACCGCAGGAAACGTGAAAAGGGAACGATCACCGCCCAGATGACCCAGATCGAAGGCATCGGGTATTCAACCAACCAGGTCCTGCTCCGTAAATTCAAATCGGTGAAAAACATAAAGCTGGCCACGCTGGCAGAACTGCAGGAGACGATCGGGAAATCAAAAGGCAATGTGGTGTACAGCCATTTTCACCCGGAAGAATAGTGAAAGGTGAACAGTGAGCAGTGAACGGTTAAGATCGTTCTTTTCTTCTTTCCAATAGGATGAAAATCCACCAACCTAAAAAGCATCCCGCAACATTGGCAATAAAGTCGTAGATCGATGCCACGCGGCCGGTGACTAATTCTGTCCGTTGGAGCATTTCTGTTATTCCTCCGAGGAAAATGCCGGTGTTCAGTGCGATGGTCAACGCATGACTGCGAAAAAAAAGACTTTCCTCCTGCAGGTTGAACCCACGAAGCAGAAGGATGATCAGCACCGCAAAAAGGAAAAGATGGACCAACTTGTCCGGACTGAAAAGATCAAGGAAAGTCGGAACCTGTGGGATTACATTCCCCGGGATGCACGTCAGAACAAAAATGAGAATGATCCAAAGTATTCCCCAAAGGTTGCGGGTAAGGAAGTTTTTCACCCCTGTATCAGCTTCCCGTAATCTGCTGCAGAAAGCAACTGGTTAACCTCATCAGGATTGGTGATCTTGATACGGACAACCCAGCCTGCATCATACGGATCCTGGTTGAGGGTTTCGGGTTTTGAGGTCAGTGCGTCATTGAAGGCAAGAACCTCCCCGCCCACCGGCATGAACATGTCGGAGACCGTTTTTACGGCTTCGATGGTTCCGAAGGATTCGCCTTTCTGCAGGATCTCCCCTACCGTCTCAACTTCAATGAAAACAATATCGCCCAGTTCATGCTGTGCATAATCGCTGATGCCAACAAGGGCTTCGTTACCTTCTACTTTCAGCCATTCATGGTCTTTTGTGTACTTTAAATTTTCGGGAACTTTCATACAGATCGGGTTTTTTTTATATGATTTTCAAATATAAGGTTTTTTGCAAACCTGGAATATCTTTTGTCAATACTTTTCTATTTTCCATCCTCCATTCTCCGACCTCTTTTTTCACCACAGATTGACACAGATTCTCACAGATTAGTCACAGATTTTTCATCCTCATTGTCATTGTGAGGCCGCCGCAGGCGACCGAAACAATCTCCTTCATTCTTACAACTCAGCGTTGTCCTTGCGAGTCCCGATTTCATCGGGACGAAGCACCCCCCATTTTCCAGCCTCCATCCTCCATTCTCCGACCTCTTTTTTCACCACAGATTGACACAGATTTTCACAGATTAGTCACAGATTTTCCATCCTCCATCTTCCATTCTCCGACCTCTGACCTCCGTCCTCCGACCTCGGATTCAATTATCACAATTGCTACTGCGACAGCGTAAACCTCAGCGTAATCCCTCCCTTCGTATTCGACGTCCTGTACTGGTTCGACACATAGGGTTGATTGATGACCTTATCGAAATAGAAGCGGATGTTGAACCGCTGGTTAAGGTTATAATCGGCTGTAAAGTTGATGGAGGTAACCTGCTGGCCTGTGGAGACCTGGTTGATGGCTTCATCGATCCTGCGCAGGTAGGTTTTATTGCGCCGCACAGAGAAATCGGCTTTGAGGTTAAGATCACTCGAATATTTGCTCTTCTTTCCGGCCAGTCCGAGCGAAATAAAAGAAAGCTTGATATTCTTGAACCTGTAACCCAGTCCGATGACATATTCGTTGCTGAAGATCTCCGTAAGCTGGTTATTGACAAAGCTGAAGGAAAGGTTACGTCCCCGCTTCCATTCGATGGAAGTGAGAAGGCTGTTCACCCATCCCATGTCGAACTTGATCATGGGGCTGAATTGTTCAGTAACCGAGATCACGCTGATCTGATCTTTGGGGATGTAATTCCCTGCATTGTCGAGTTGTACAGGATGACTGTCAATTTCCTTGTACTGGATGTTCGAAGTAAATGATCCCACCGAATAGGTCGACTGGTAGGCATGCGAGATCGTGAAGGTCCGCAGGATTTTTTTCACTGCCCTGATCTTGGTCAGTCCGTCGTAAGTAATTCTCCAGTTCGGCAACGGGATGCTCGGAAATGCCCCGAGTCCAACCTTGGAAGGATCTCTCCCCGTATACGCTGCCAGGAAAGCAGTATTCAGCACCTCCTGGTCGGTTGCGGTATACCCTGTCGGGAAACCGGTTGAGTCGGTTCCTTTTGACCATGGATTCTGCGCTGCATATCGCTGGGCGATCAAAAGCCGGGATTCCTTCATTTTTTCAAAGACCGGTGAGATGTTATCACCGCCGGTTTTCGCAAAGCTGGTCCCGATGACGATGTACGACATGGTGAAGGTTCCGTTGTCCATGGGTGAAAACGAACTGAATCCTCCCAGGGAATCAACATATTTGTAGTATTCCTGGTGAGACTTGGTATAGGTACGGATGGCGTTGATCTCGATCTTCAGGTCAGGCAAAGGTTCGAGGGATGCCGTCATGGTCATGTTGTCGTTGTACTTGTTCGCATAAGGCTGCACCAGCAAGGAATCCCGGGTAAACCACATTCCTCCCCGCTGGCGGATGTCCTTCTGGCTGCCGAATACGTACCCGAGGCCCGGGGCATTCAATGTCCAGTTATTACCCAATGTGTTTGGCTTCGGGACAAACCCGGGGATCAAGGTGCCATTGCCCTGGGTATAATTGATCCCGACGCTCCGCACCATCATCAGGATGCGCACGGTTCCGTCGAGGAGAAATTTACCGAAGTTGAATTTTGGATTCAGCTTGTTCAGACTGTCAATCTTTGCCTGTGTTTTATCCCCTTTTATGTTTTTGCTGGACTGGCTTTGATTCTTTTTGGCTGCGGTTGAACTGGCCTGGTTGAGTTTTTTCAGGTAGGAATTCTTGTTGTAAAGCGTAATAAAGTTCAGTCTTCCGTTGATAACCGTGGTGTTCGAATTCTCGATGGTATTTCCGAGACGTTGCTGCAGTGAGACAGGGCTGGCCGTCCAGTGGTAGTTTGCCTGGTAGCCGGCTGTCACCGTGATCCAGTCCATGTAAGGGATCTTGGGTATCGGGATGTCATAGGTGCCTGAAAACTGCTGATTATAGTTGTTCATGGTTCCGAAGGAGAAGATCTGATCCCACACCTGCTGCCTGCTCGAATGGTCGATGGCCCCGGGAGGCTCATTGATATAAGCATTGGCATTGGCAATGAGTGAGAATTTAAGCGATTTTGAAAAATCGTATTTCAGATCATATACCCTTGACCAGTCCCATTTCTTGATGTAATATGTTTCCATCGGGATGATGGCCGTGCTCTTGTTCCTGAACTTCCGCTGTTCAAACTCCCGGTTCATATCCGTCCTGAAGGAGAAAGAACGCGGCAGGTAGTATAAGTTAAAATCGGAGATGATCTTCCATGCTTTGTGACGGCTTAAGAACTTTACTTTTGCCAGCGGGGTGATGTTTTTCGGGACAGCGGCGTAGTTGTACCCGATTCCTCCGGTATACTTTTTCTGCAGGTCGTATTCGATGTCGGGATTCCGCTGGAAAAGTTCCGAATAGGCATAGCTGACGTTGAAGTTTTCGATGTCGTAAACCTTTGCCTTCTTGTCGCCAACGCGGTCCTTCCTGACATTCATCAGGTTGAAATTCCTTCGTTGTGTATACTCTTCGGATGTGGCGCGCACCGAATCTTTCTGGGCCTTTGTTTCAAAGGTACTCAGGTTCTCTGAAAAGAGGATATCCGGGTTGAGGGGATCGTACTTCGGCGTGCTTTTTATCATTGAATAGTCAAAATGCATGGGGATGCGGATGCCGGATTTCTCCGGGAAGAATTTCCCAAGTTCAAGGTCTGTATCGAACCCGAAGCCGGTGGTTGTTTTCAACGCCCGCTGTGTCTGTTTTTCTTCGATGGTCCCGAACCCGCTGCTGTAATATTCGCCGTTCAACTGGATCCGGCCAAGGTCGGCAAGGTCGGCTGCAACCCGTGCAGTGGCGGCCCATCCGCCCTGTTTGTTGAAATCGGTCAGCCGCAATTCATCCACCCAGATCTCCGCACATTTTGCCTGGCCGTCATCATTCGTCGACTGGCTGTTCTTTTTCGGGTTCCGGATCCCGATCATGATGGATTTTACATCGCTGATGGAGGGAGATCCGATGACCGTGATATGGTTATTCCCGTCGTTCTCAACATAGGGTGTGGAGGAGGTGATGTTATTCCCGGCCCTTCGCATCGCCACGTTCCTGTCCTCTTTGGTCTGCACCAACCGGTCCAGGTCGACGTTAAATGCATTGGATTCGGGCCATATTCCATCGGGGTTGGTTGTTCCGGTGCCCCACGGGGTAAACGTCAGCGGGATTTCATATTCATAATAGTTCTGGGTAAAGTCAGAACCTACACGCATGAAGATCGTCAGGTCGCCGTTTTTGATGCTCTGGCTCTGGATCGATTGCTCGGCATGAACAAACATCTGCAACCGTTTGAACTGGCGGAAATCGAATTCGCAGGTTTTGAAAGCGGCACGTGCATCCCCGTCAATCAGGTTACAGACCTTCAGGACCATGGATTGCTCGTTGAGTTGCTGCTGGTTGGTCGATCCCCAGTTTGTCTCACGGGTGATCCCCGGAGGCATCACGTAAGGAATGGGTTGTTTGCTTCCGTTTTCTTCAATGCTGACCGTAGCGACGTCGAAGGTCGTCTGGTTTTCGTTGTTATCAGGGATATACTCTCCCGGCTGCAGCAGGTCGTAGTCATATTTTCTCCATTCCCCACGGGAGAGTTCCAGGGTTGCAAAGCGGCACACGATGTTTTTGCTGAATCCCTTGAAGAACATGCGGAGGAAACGGATGGAGGTAAAGCCCTGCATGTTTCCTACGGTTTTATCCGGTTGACGAATCGGGATCTTGAACTGGTACCACTTTACGTTTCCCCGCTGACCATCAGCCAGCGGTATATCGATTGCACGGTACACATTCGTGATGTAATTCTGACCCGGCTTCATTTTGTCGGGACTCAGGTGGACGACATACTGGTAATATCGTTCGGCTTCACTCAGGGTGTTGTCATGATTGATATCCTCAACATTCGGGAGGGTGGTCGACATGGTCGGATATTTTTCCGGCGAATTATCGGCTGCCGGTGAGTTGCCTTCCACCCCCGTATATTGCTTATACCGTTCAAGAACGCTTGAATACTGGGATTCATTGTCATAATCGGTTCCCCTGAAATAATGAAAATCATCGGCCGAGGCGTCCTGAAGCGCAAGCTGATAAGCACTTGAATTCACGCCATATACGGTAGCAATTTTTTGCAGGTAGGTCGTATCAAAGAACAGCCGTTCGTCATTATCGCTCAGTCCGTCGTATCCGACATCCTGGTACTGGCGGGAACCCGGTGAATTATCAAAGGCATCCACCAGCGACTGTACCGAAGGAACCCTGCCCCAGATGGTGGTATCAACATTGATCACCGTGCCGGTGGCGGGCAATCCGTTCTCATAGGATTTTCTTCCATCCCGCAGAATATCTTCGGAAATATCCCCCAGGTTGAAATAGAGGTCACCGGAAATGGTCGAATCACTCGTAAAGGGATCCATCATCCAGAATTCAATGTACTGGATGTTGGTGGCATCAAAATCGCTTGTCTCTACCTTCCGCATCATACCTCCCCAGCGGGTTTCAGGCATTTGCAGGGTCCCGTCATTGGCGAGTCCCTTCGAAAAGGAAGTCGGTCTCACATCATAATTGTAGGGTCCCCGGTCGGCGGGATAATAGGCCAGGTTCAGAACGGCAAGGTTTACAGGAATACCGTTCAGGGGCTGTTTGTTCGGAAAAACTTCAGTCTCCCAAACCTGCCTGACCTCATTTTTTGAAAGTTCCGTATTGGTTACATTGGGTGGAATGAGGTTCTGGTTCTTGTCATAAAACAAGGGGTCGATGATGTACCAGGACAATTTTGCACGGTTAAAGCCATAGGTCAGTCCGGTTCCGGATGCAGCCTCGGGGAACATCGAAAGGGATGTTTGTCCCTGTGGCGTGCTGGAAAGAAACCAGGTTCCGGTATTCTTGAGATCAATGGTGGAGCGGGCTCCTTCGAAATCGTCGATGTAAGAGGTCCCGGCACTCCCGATGGATTTGGAATGACCCGGGATGAACTGGGCGAATTCAGCGTCGACCGCCACCCTTGAAACCGCCTTGGTATGGATGAGGGGCAGCGCGTCAACTATCCTGGTGATGAGCCTTGAATCGGTGCGGTACATCAGGTTGATCCCCCACATGGTATTGGAGATCGGTTCATCGCCGTAATTGACTTTCTCCGTCAGCGGCCGTTCATTCAGGTTGAGTACGGTACCTCCGATGACGAAATCCTTGTTGACCTTGTAATCCAGGTGAGCCCCGATCAGCCGCTTGGTCTGGATATTGAACATCTGGGTGCTTTCCAGCGAGATGTTGATCGGTGTCCCGGAATTGAGGATCCCTTCATTGATGATACGTACCCTTCCAAGGGTATAATCAACGGTATAATCAACGTTCTCCTGCAGCTGAACTCCGCCTGCCGTCACCCTTACGGAGCCTTGCGGAACATTCAGCGCATTCAGCGATATTTCGGATCCGGTCGAGGATTTGAAGAATCCGTCCAGGAGAAATTTATTCTTGTCGGGATATTGCTTCGCCATGGTCCGGGTGACCGTGTAAAGAGAGTCGAAGCAATATTTACTGGCCAGTTCCAGCGATTGCTTGGGATTCATCGGATCATAGATGGAATCCCGCAGATCCTGTCCGAAAGGCTCAAGAACCGTAAAGAAGATCCTTCCGTTGGAGGCCTGTACGGTTCCGCCCTGGGTGGCTGCTGCATCGATAAAATCGAACATCCCGTCGGAGGGAGGATTCATCTGCTGGTTCAGGTTGTCGAAATTCAGAACCCGTAACAGGGGTACGCCGCTGATCCTTCCTTCGGTAATGTATGCCGTGGGAACGCCGTTCTTGTTTCCTGAATAGAGGATGTTCAGGTTGAAATCCGTGTTCTGAACCTGGTAGGCACCCAATGAGTAGACATTTTTCATCATCAGGTTCCACATGGGGATCCGGGTGTTCAGCGCCGTGCTTTTCAGCAGTTTTATGATCAGGCAGCTGGGTGAGTTGATCCCCTGGTTCGAAAATTCACCGACCTGGTATACCGTTGTATCTCCTACAACCTGGTACTGGTAAGCCACACCAAGCACCTGGTCGGAGTTCAGCGTCGTGTTCAGCGAAATGAAACCCAGCTTTGAGTTAAATGAAAATTCTGATGGAAGAAGTTTACGCGCACTCTCCACCTTTTCAAAATCCTGGCCTGCCGTCAGTCCGAACGTACGGGTCAGGTAATCGCTGACTTTGTTAATGTTCCTGACGTTGGCGGTATCGGCCGGTGTGGGCATGATCACATGCAGAAGATCATTTGAATAATTTGAAGGAAATGTTTTACCGGGAGTGCCATGGAACACCATCTTGTTGTAAGGATTATTTTCTCCGAGATCCATAAACGCCACGATGTTGCGGTTATCCGTAACAGCAGCGCCTATGTTGGTCACCCAGACTTCCACCCTGAGAATGTTGATGCTCGATGAGACCACCGGGAGGGTCTTGAGGGCGGGCTTAAAGTTGTCGCGGAATTTCTGTGCAACAAAGAAGTGGCGGTATTCTTCGTACTCATCGGCACGGATCGAGAACTTCGTGGTTTGTGCATTGCCCTGAACGGTAATGTTCTTGGTTTCACTTTTCTGCTGGGAATAGAGGGCGGTCAGGGTGAGCCTTCCGAACCGAAGCTTCGTCTTGATCCCGAAAAGGTTCTCGGTCCCGCGGATCAGGGTGCTGTTCAGCGGCAGGTTGACATCCCCTCCTTCGATCAGCTGGATGATGTCATCTTCCTTGCCTTCGTATTTCAGCTTTAATTTATTTTCAAATTCAAAGGTCGCCTCGGTATTGTAGTTGACCTTGAATTCGATCTTGTCGCCGATCTTGGCGAGCACGTTCATCTGGATCTTCTCGTTGAAATCGAAGTTGGTCTGCCTCCGCTGATGGGTATTCAGCATCGGGTCATCACGCCGGTTCGAAACGATCCCGAAGGTGATCTCGGCCGATCCTTGCGGGCGGATATCCACCGTGTTATTTCCGAAAATGGTCTCAAATACCTTGCCCCCGATGTGCAGTTTGGGAATAACTCCCTTGTTGTTATCAATACTGGCCGCTTCCGCACGCTCTTTCCAGTACCGTTTCAGCATCTGCTGGCTGTCCTCCGACTGGTACTCCTCAAAACTCATCGTTTGGGGCACCCGGTAGGTTATGTTCCCGATCTTGTAGATCCTGTAATACTGATGGGTCACCGGGTCGTATTCCACGACAGTGTTGACGTTGGAAGGATCTTTGAGGTAAAGTCCGTTTGAACCGGAGGATCCCGGCGGAGCATTCTGGTCATTGAAAGGATACCGCAGCTTGATGGTATCGCCTTTCGGCAAACTGTCGGGCGGGGCGCCGGCCAGCAGGAAGGGATCATCCCGGTAATCTCCGTGAAGGGAAAAAGCGTAAGAAGCCCCCGGGAAGACAGCGAAAAGGAAGACGAAAAAGTACCCTAGGATGTAATTGTTAATTCTCACTCAATCCCGTATTCTTTGTTGTTGAATTGGAGGAAAAACTGAATCAGGACATGCTGCCGTTTTATAAAATTTTCAACGCATGCCTGATCAATTGTTCCACCGGTAAAGCCGAGCCTTCTTTCTCGATAACTTTAGTCAGTGCCTTCTCAGCCATCATTTTTGAAAAGCCGAGAATTATCAATCCTGATAACGCTTCTTCTTTCTTCGTATTGTATCCGCCGGGCAATTTTTCATACGGGATTAAGTCTTTCGAAAGTTTATCCTTCAGGTCGATGATCAGCCGCTGGGCAGTTTTCGAACCGATGCCCTTGATGCTTTGCAGCAATGGTGCATTCCCCTGGACAATGGCCTGGGCAACTTCCGAAGGATGGACGGATGAAAGGATCATCCGTGCAGTATTCGGCCCGACGCCGGAAACGCTGATCAGGTGCCGGAAAAGTTCCCGTTCCTCGGCATCCGCAAATCCGTAAAGCATCATGGCATCTTCACGCACCACGAGGTGAGTAAACAACATGCAGTTCTCCTCTTCCTTGAGCTGGGAATAGGTATGCAGCGAAATGTTCAGCAGGTACCCAATTCCATTCGCTTCAATCACCGCATAAGCGGGATTCCGTTCAGTCAGTCTTCCTTTGATGAATTCGTACATTTTAAGGTAATATTTTTTCAGCCTTGTTTATAAGGCAAAAGTAAGAATTTTCAGGTTAGATAATGAAATGATATGGAGGACGTAAATAGGGGTGGTTAACCCATATGAAACTGGTGAATTGGCGAACTTGCGAATTGGTGAGCATTATTTTACTCGCCAGTTCACCAGATCACGAGTTCACCAATTAATATAACTCGTCAGCTCGTCAACTACTTATTGACAACAATCTTCTTTACCACCTGGTTAAGGCTGTTTTCAAAGATCACAGTGTAAACCCCGTTCGGTACCGGCCTTAGGTCGATCACTTTGCTTGTTGAACTGTTCAATTCCACGTTCTTCTCTTCCCAGATCTTTACACCGATGTTGTTGAACACGCTGATGGTGTATGTTTCAGATGAAGTTCCGGAGAAGGTGACGGTGAACTTTCCGTCGTTGGGCACCGGGTATATTTTTATTGATGATGATGTATGATTATCGATCCCAACTACAAGGATCCAGTGATTTGATGTATCCGAAGAACAACCGTTAAGTGTTACTATTGTCCAGTATACACCTTGTCCTGTCAGGGATGCGTCATAGGTCTGCGCAGTAGCACCAGGGATGGGTACTCCCGTTCCGGACCAGGTAGCGGAATAATACCACTGGTTTCCTAATGGTGCGCTGCTGTAAAGCATGTAACCTATATTGGTGACTACGGGAGTGGGCGGAATCGGGTTTACCGTAACATTGAAGTCAGGTGATGCTGCCCCGCTTCCGCAGGCGTTGGTGCCGAAAACACGGATGATCCCTGAAACGGCAGCTGCAGTGAAATCAACAGTGATAGTGTTTGCAACAGCGCTGACCATGGTAACCCCGATGGGCAGTGTCCATGTATAGCCGGTAGCTCCTGTAACGGGCGGGACAGAATAAAGCACTCCCGTCTCACCCTCGCAGACCGAAGCAGGACCTGAGATGGTCCCCGCCGCAGCAGGAAGAGCCGTAACTGTAACGGCAAATGGGGCAGAAGTGGTTCCGTTCCCGCACATGTTGTTGCCATATACGGTGATGTTCCCGTTGGATGCATTGGCCGCATAATTCACCGTGATGGTATTTGTGCCTGCCCCGGAAGCCATGGCTGCACCTGCGGGAAGTGTCCATATATAAGTGACTGCACCTGTGATGACAGGCGTGGAATAAGCAACTCCGTTAGCTCCTCCGCAAACTGCAGCCGTACCGGTGATGGAACCGGCAGAACCCGGAAGCGGGTTAACCGTCACGTTGAACTGTGTCGGAGCGGGAGCCGAACATCCGGAAGGATTGGTGTAGTTCACGCTGATCCATTGTGCACCCGAACCGATCCATGAAACGGTTACAGCATTGGTGCCTGAACCAAAGTTGATGATGCCACCCGGCGAAATGGTCCAGTTGTACGCGGTCATGCCTGCCTGGGTGGTATAGGTGCAATAACCTGAATTGACACAAAGGCTGTTCGGACCGATGATGGTCGGGGTAGCACCGCTGTTAACAGTAACCGGATAGGTCACTGCTGCTGCAGCGGTACACCCGTTGGCATTGGTATAGTTTACAGAAACCGATTGTGCACCGGTGTTGTTCCATGTCACGGTGATGGCATTGGTACCGGTGCCGGCTGTTATGGATCCGCCCGCAGAAATGGTCCATGTATACCCTGTCATACCAGCCTGGGTTGAATAAATAAGTCCGGGATAATTGCTGCAGGCAGGATTCGGACCGATGATGGTCGGAGCCGGCAATGGATTGACCGTAACATTATAAACAGTTGGAGAAATTGCCCAGCATCCGGCAGCCGTCTTGTAGTTGACCGTAACGGTCTTGGCTCCTGTGGTGGACCAGGTAACGGTGATGGCATTGGTTCCGCCTCCGGCTGTAACTGCACCCCCGGCAGAAACGGTCCAGGTATAGTTGCTCATGCCGGTCTGTGTGGTATAAACGTTCCCGGCGCTGTTCACGCAAACCGAAGCAGGTCCGGTGATGGTAGGTGTTGCAGGAGAATTCACGCTGACAGCCAGCATGGATGGGGCTCCGTTACCGCACGGTGCCGTCCCGTATACGAACATATAACCCGGGGCAGCGTTGTATGCATAGCTTACCGTAATTGTATTGGTTCCTGCTCCGGCCGTAATGGTTCCGCCAATCGGAAGTGTCCATACATAGCCGGTGGCATTCGGAATGGTTACTGTATAAACATAACCTGATCCGCCCTGGCAGACCTGTGTAGGTCCGGTGATCGGACCTGCTGGACCTGCAACAGGGCATCCTGTTGTAAAGGTCATGTCGTTACCGCAGGTGGAGCCGTTTGCATTGGTTCCGCAAACCCTGAAGTGATAGGTTGCTCCGATGGAAAGCCCGATGATATTTGAATTTACAAGAGTGGCGGCATTCCCGGTCACAGGACTGGGTACACCGGGAACAGTCGTTCCATAGGTAGTAGTCAATCCATAATCAAAGGTTACCGTGGTTGAAGCGCAATTTGCGGTGATGGTCCCGTTCAGCGTTGCAACTGTTGGCCCTATGGCAGTTGCAGGCGTAGTCGTTGCATATGGAGCTGCGGCCGCCGTGGTGAAGGTAAGATCGTTTCCGTATGCAGTGCCGCCTGTATTGGTGGCATACACCCTGTAATGATAAAGCGTACATGGCATCAGCGCGGTAATGATGCAGGAAACTGATGTAACTGAATTTCCGGTGACAGGAGAAGGTGTTCCTGCAGCCGTATTTCCGTATGTTGTCGTCAAACCATAGTCAAAAAATACGGTCGAAGAAGAGCCATTTGCGTTGACTGTTCCATTCAGTGTTGCCAGGGTTGCAGTAACCCCGGTAGCTGCAGTGGTAACAACTGTAGGTGGGCTCGAAAGCGTTATGAAGGTCAGATCACTTCCGTAAACCGTGACACCGCCGCTGACCCCCTTTGCCCTGAAATGGTAAAGTGTATTGCCGGTAAGACCTGCTGCAGCTCCTGTGAACCCGGTTACGGTCGTCCCCGTAACCGTTGGCGGAACACCGGCAATGGATGTGCCGTAGTTCGTGGTCAGCCCGTAATCATACCCTGAGGTCACGGTCGCGTTGCTGGCATTTATTGTTCCGTTCAGGGTGGCTGAAGTACCCAGGATGGCCGTTGCGGCACTGGTGGTCACGATCTGGTTTGCCGAAAATTCGTATGCTCCCATATCCGGTGGATTGGTCCGTCCGGCGCCTGTTATATCAACCGGAACGAGCGCAATGTATACCCCGGTTTTGGCAAGCCCGGCAACCGATGTATGAAGATCATTCGACCCGGTAAATACAGGATCAATATTCAGGGAGTTGGCATCCATCCCGGTAGCTGCCTGCCAGTTGGCAAGCGTGGCCTGGTTCGAGCCCAGGTATCCGATATTCGGATTCACACCATCGTCATAATAATCATTGTAGTTTATGCTCCCGAATACAGTATTTGCAGATGCACAGTAAACGGCAAAGGTCGTCCCGTTGGATCCGCCGATTAACGTTTGTGAATTCTTGAAAATGTTATCCCTCACATTCAGTCCATTGATACCGGAAAAAATGGAAAGGCAGGCGCTTGCCCCCGAATTTGCCGAACGGAGCACGGCCCCGGTAAGCCAGATGGAATTGTGGTAAATGCGGATGTTCCCGCCGCTGTTGATATAGATACCTGCCGTGATATTGTCCTGGTTCCCGATCGCCCCGTCCGACTTTATCGTTGTTATCGTATTATTTGAGATCTCGGTAGGTGTTCCTGCTGCCGCACCATAGTAGATCCCATAATTCCCGTAACCTCCGGTTCCCGGATAATACCAGTCATGGATCTTGTTTTGAAGGATCCTGGTGTTAGTGACGCCACCCGGCATCCAGATCCCTGCCTGGGCCGTGTTGGCATTGCCCAGCGGGGCTCCCATGATCTCATTCCCCTGGATCAGGGTGTTATCGGCCTGCCGGAGAAAAATACCCCGGAACTGGATCGCTTCCGCATCTGTAACGGAACCGATGATATTGTTGAGGATCTGCCCGTTGGTTGCGACGGCGCCGGCAATCCCCTGGAACTGGATGCCGAACCTTGCGCTGGAAATCGTGTTGTTGCTGATCGTGATGCTGTCGTATGCGCCATTCGTGTTGTCGAGAAAGATGCCATAAGTGTTTTTTGTGATCTGGCTGCTCGCCTTGATCTGGCAGTTTTTTATCAGGATGTTGCTGGCAGGCAGCGCTCCGGGATTCATCAGTTCGATCGTATAGGTGTTGGT
The DNA here is from genome assembly GCA_026391805.1 of Bacteroidota bacterium. Classification (GTDB taxonomy): domain Bacteria; phylum Bacteroidota; class Bacteroidia; order Bacteroidales; family FEN-979; genus FEN-979. The sequence continues at coordinate 58,377 of JAPLDJ010000018.1, forward strand.
CGCAGTGCTGGTATTTGCCCATGAAAGGCTTTTATCGCTCCCGCCGCTGTTTGACCCGTCGATGATGACATACTTCGACCCGTTTATAATCAGGATCGCTGTAGCGGAAGAGCCCGATATAACCGGCGTTTTCCCGGCACCCGGCTTGATCGTAACGGTGTTGGTAAAACTCACTCCGGCAACTGTTCCTATTGTGATCGGAAATGTCTCGGATGGATAAGTATTATCCATCAGGACAAATGTAACAGGGCAGGAAACACCCCTGGAATTCAGATCCGCGATGGCCGCTGTAAGCGTTACATAGATTTGTCCCGCACCAACATTGTATGAACCGCACAACGTGGGAAGAAGAGGGCTGTAAGCAGCATTTCCTGCAGAAACCGGATTTAGTGTCTGACCTGATACAAAAACGTTGGCCATGAATAAGGCCACAGGAAGAAGTAAATATTTTTTCATGATTCAGGAGATTATATTTCGAGTAGAAAAATAAATTGAAAAAGGTATTTATTGTGATATATCGAAATCTTCCCGGCTTGAATAAGGAGGAAATAAGAATTTCAAACTTCCCTGTCAAAGATATTCATTTATAACGTATCTGTCAATATAAATAGAGCAGAAATTGATAATATATTTACTGGCTGTCGCGCATCCACCTCACATGGTCCTTATAAGGCCTGGGTGCATGCTATGAATGATTTTGATCCGAGCGTGGCGATGTATCCTTCGCTCAGGTCGAATGCGTTTGGGGTGAGGTGTTTGAAAGATTAATTCGTATCTTTGCTTTAAAAATTCCCATGAACGGTGTCTTGAATAATATTGAATCCGACGTTAATATTATTTCCATAAGGAATACCGTCAAAGAATTGATCCCCGGTGCAGAGGTCTTTCTGTTTGGTTCCCGTGCGAGAGGCATGGATCAGGAAACCAGTGATTATGATCTGCTCATTGTTGTTGATCATTCGATCAGTCATACAGACCGCCTGCTGATCCAATCAAAAGTAAGGAAGAAATTAGCCGCTCAGAACATACTCTCTGATGTGATCGTTCAATCTCAATCAGATATTGAAATAAAAAAAGGTCTCACCGGTCATATCGTCAGAAACGCTTTTCTGGAAGGAGTAAAGTTATGAGTGATGAAATGAAAGCATTTGTGAGACAATGGATCACAAAAGCCGAAGAGGACCTTATGGTGGCAAACCAGCTGATGAAAATAGAATACCCTCCGAAAGGCACAATAGGATTTCATTACCAGCAATCGGCTGAAAAATTCCTGAAAGCTTTTTTGCTTTATCATGACGTTGATATACCCAGGACACACAATATTGAATTCCTTCTTGAAAAAGCAAAGAAGTTTGATCCGGGTTTAGGGGAGATTGATCCCGGAAATCTGACCGATTACGGGGTTGAAGCACGCTATCCGGGTGATTTTCTTGAACCGTCACTGAATGAATTATCCACCCTTCTGAATATCGTTGAAGATATAAAAAACATTGTAAGCAGTAGAGTGAAATTTTAACCCTTCCAATAAAATACAGTTGATCATTTCCCGCCAGACAACCCTTTCCAGCCTTCATTGTCTTCCTTATGTTATGGGCTGATGCCCGAGTTATCATATCATGAGCCGGGGTTGATTAAAAAGAAAAGGCATGCATACTATTTTCCTTTGTGTGCCTTTGTGCGTACTTCGTGACCTTTGTGGTCAATCATTTAAAATTTAACCACGAAGGCGACAAAGGTCTTCACAAAGGCGAATAAGGACTTTTCAGTCAACCCCTGATTGAATGTGGCTTTATTTGTACTTTAGTCCGATACTATTGAAATTTCTTCTACCTTTACACATCATCTATAAGATGTGAAACATCTTTACCTTATCGGATTATTTCTTTCTCTGTCTTTCTTTGGATTTTCACAAGGCGAATTCAATATCTGGCATTTTGGGAATAAAGCAGCGCTGAACTTTAATACGGGATTCCCGGTTTCATTCGGCGGCAGCCAGCTCCAGCATACCGGACCATCTACCAGCATCTCCGATTCCCTGGGCAACATCCTCTTCTATTCTGAGGGCTGGAATGTTTATAACCGTAACAACGTTGTCATGCCCAACGGGTCCATTAACGGAGGCGGATGTTCAATAAACTATGACCAAATGAACCTGGGAGTTAAGCAGATCAATAATCTGCAGCGATATTATCTGTTTACGGCAGGATGTTACCAACCGGGACCCAGCAATGCAATTCTCCGTTATTCCGTTGTGGATATGACACTCGGCGGCGGCAACGGAGCCGTGGTGGCGGGAATGAACGGCATTCCCCTTCCGGGAGGTTACAGGGCTTATTATTCCGTGACCGGCACCCGTCATCACAACAACCGTGATGCCTGGGTGGTAGTACGTTTAGAGGATACCGACAGCAATTATTATGCTTCCTACCTGGTCGACCCGGCCGGGCTGAGTTTCGTCCCGGTTTTAAGTAACAGCGGAATCCAGATGTCTACTCCACCGTTTATGACACTCGAGGTATCAAATATGCGGATATCAAAGGATGGCTCAAAGCTGGTGGCAAATTATGATAGCATCGCCGAGGTATGCCAGTTCAACGACGCGACAGGGCAGGTATCCCCTCTATTTCATTTCTACCTACCCCTTATTATGGGAGTACCAACAGATGTAAATATGGTCGAATTTTCACTCGATTCAAAGCTTCTTTATGTTTCAGGCCGGTCCAGGTGGGCGCCCGTGCATGGATTTCTTTACCAGTATGACGTTACGAAAACGGATTCGGCGCAATTTGTCCAAAGCTGCGTGCTGCTGGATTCCATCAGCGGCGGTATGGGTCATGCTCTCCAGATGGCGCCGGACTGGAAGATCTATGTGTCGAATCCCATGATTAATGATACGTTAAGCGTAATCAACAATCCCTCCGTCCTGGGCATTGGATGCAATTTTCAGAAAGGCGTTGTCGACGTGAAGTCATTTGACGGGGGTACGGGTTTCCCGCAATTCATCGAACGGTATTATGCCGTTATTAATGATTCCGGATATTGCCAGAACCAGCCGTTTCATTTTACGCCTGCCATCTGGCCTCCCGCCGACAGCATCCATTGGGATTTCGGTGATCCGGCTTCAGGGGTAAACAACATTTCCAACATCCAAAATCCATTTCATACATACCATGCATCAGGTCCTTTCTCGGTTCATCTTTTTGTAAGGCACAATGACAACCGCATCGATTCCACAACGAAAACCATTCTTGTCGCTTATGCTCCGCAACCCTTGCTTGGGCCTGATCAGATTATCTGCAACGGAGATTCCATCACGCTCGATGCCGGTCTCTTTGGCGGAGCTACCTACCAATGGGCAAATCTGACCTTAGGACAGTACAATATCGGAAACGGCCAGACCTATAAGACCAATGTCCCGGACACATATATGGTGTCGGTAACTGATTACGACGGTTGTACCGGAATGGATACGATCAGGCTGTATCCGCCGCCGCATGTGACAAACGATCCTCTTTTCAAGACGATCTGCTCAGGAGAATCAACAGCCATTCCATTGACGTCGGATGTCCCGGGAACCAATTTCCACTGGACAGCAAGCCTCACATCAGGAACCGTCACAGGTTTCAGCGCTGATTCAGGACTTTTCATTAACCAGGTTTTGATCAATCCAACCGCCTCTCCCGGAATTGTCAATTATCACATTACCCCGAAAACAGGAAATTGCAATGGAATTCCTTCAGATTTTTCAGTCACGGTAAATCCTATTGATACCGTGAAAGTCTCTATTTCCGCATCTGTGAATAATATTTGTGCAGGGACCTCTGTCACCTTTACTGCAACCCCGGCAAATCCCGGGTTAACGCCCACTTATCATTGGAAAGTCAACGGGGTCAATTCAGGCACGAATTCAACGTCGTTCACTTATACACCATTGAACAATGATGTTGTGACCTGTGAGCTGACCTCCTCGAATACGGTTTGCACTTTTAACAATCCTGCTACGAGTAACCAGGTATTAATGGTTGTTAATAGTATATTGGTTGTGAGCGTTTCTGTTTCGGCTTCAGCAAATAATATCTGTGCCGGTACATCGGTCACATTTACCGCAACACCAGCCAACGGAGGTTTAACACCTTCATACCAGTGGAAAGTAAACGGAGGCAATGCTGGCACCAACAACCCGAACTATACCTACGTTCCTGCGAATGGCGACCTTGTCACCTGCACACTCACATCCTCTGAACCCTGTACATCCGGCAATCCAGCAACCAGCATACAGTATCCGGTATCCGTTAACCCGAACCAGCCTGTCAGCATCACAATTTCTGCTTCTTCCAATCCCTTCTGCCAGGGATCAACCGTGACCTTCACTGCTGTACCCACAAACGGCGGTTCAGCACCTGTGTATCAATGGAAGGTAAACGGTGCTAATGCCGGGATCAACAGTTCAACATTGTCCTATATCCCCAATAATGGTGATATTGTCACTTGTAATGTGAATTCAAATGTTTCCTGTCCCACAGGCAATCCGGCCAGTTCGAACACCATCACGATGGTACAGAACAACAGCATTCCGGTCAGTGTTTCAATTGCCTCATCCTCGAACCCGGTCTGTGCCGGAATATCTGTAACATTTACAGCAGCACCAACCAACGGAGGAACAACTCCATCGTATCAATGGAAAGTGAACGGAAGCAATGCCGGAACCAACAGCCCGGTTTATACCTATGTCCCAGCCAATGGGGACCTCGTCACCTGCACGCTTACCTCGAATGTCGCATGTGCAGGCGGGAACCCGGCCACATCCAATTCGGTGACCATGACTGTCAACCCGAACCTGCCGGTCAGCCTCTCCGTGTCAGCATCCGCCAACCCGGTTTGTGCCGGAACGATAGTGACTTTCACAGCAATTCCGGTTAATGGCGGATCATCTCCTTCTTACCAATGGTACATCAACAGCAATCCGGTCGGAACGAATAATCTGGTCTGTTCTTATATTCCGATTAACGGAGATCTTGTCAGTTGCACATTGACCTCTTCTGCAATTTGCGCCACAAACAATCCAGCAACCAGCATCCAGTATCCAGTAACTGTTAATCCGAATATGCCGGTCAGCGTTACCATTACAGCTTCGGCAAATCCGATCTGTTCAGGAGTTGCAGTAACTTTCACAGCCAGCCCGACCAATGGAGGATCAGCTCCGTCATATCAGTGGAAAGTCAACGGAACGAATGCCGGCACAAACTTATCAACCTACACATACAATCCTGCGTCTGGAGACCAGGTGCAATGCATTATAGCCTCAAACATTTTTTGTCCGACCGGCAATCCGGCCATCTCCAATACGATCACAATGATTGTTGCTTCACCGCCTGTTGTGACCCTCACATCGTGCTTTGATACCATAACTATGCTCATTGCAAAACCTATCAAACTCAGGGGTGGGATCCCGCTTGGTGGTACCTATTCAGGGGCAGGAGTAAATTCCTTGACCAATATTTTCACGCCATCACTGGCTGGTGCAGGCACACATACAATCACGTACACCTACACGAACGCATCCCTTTGCACTGCTGCAAAGACAAGAACAATCACTGTTCTGTCAACGCCGGCATTCACTTGCGGGAACATCCTTACGGATATCCGTGACGGAAAGAGTTATTCCACGGTGCAGATCGGCACTCAGTGCTGGTTTGCTGAAGACCTGAATTACGGAATAGAAATCCCGGACATCCAGGATCAAAGAGACAACTGTATTCCTGAGAAGTACCACAATCCAGCATCCAGCATCCAGCATCCAGCATCGGCTTACCAGTGGGACGAGCTCATGCGCTATGACGACACCCCCGCACAACAGGGACTTTGTCCTCCCGGCTGGCATGTTCCCACGGAAAACGAATGGAACACCCTTTTTTCGAACTGGGTCAACAATGCCTTTGCAGGAGCTCCGCTGAAATACTCAGGCTATTCCGGATTTAATGCATTGATGACAGGCGCCCTACACCTGAATATTCAGTGGGATTACAATGGCCTTGGCGCTTTCTTCTGGTCATCCACTGCTCACGGTCCTTATAAAGCCTGGGCACATGCTATGAATGATTTTGATCCGAGCGTAGCGTTCTATCCATCCGCGCGCGTTAATGCTTTCTCAGTGCGTTGTCTTAAAGATTAACTGGTGAACTGGTGAGTTCTCTTCGTGGTTCTTCGTGTAATTCTTCGTGGACCTTCGTGTAATAAAAAAAAGCTGACGGACTAGCGAACTGGCGAGTAACATTTTCGTGCACGCGTTAGGAAACGCTCGCCTGCCAGGTGCCCAAGCGACCTCGCTCATTTTCGCTATTTCGCCTTTCGCTTTTCGCTATTTACAGAAGATTGTTCTCCCTCAGCGCCTGCTCCAGCTCGCGGTAGGATATCGGCTTGGCCAGGATCTTCTTTTCACGGTCGAGGAGGAACATGGTGGGTGTTGCAAAGATGTTGTATTCATCCGCGGAGACGCTGTTGAAGCCTTTCAGCTCTGACCCGTTCAGCCAGCTGAGCTTTTGCTCGCGGAGAAAGGTTGCCCATTCCGTTCGGCTGGTATCGATCGAAACCGTCATTACTTCCCAGCGCTTCGGCTTTTGTTTGTCGTATAGTTCCTTCAGCTGCGGCATCATCTGCACGCAATGCCCGCATTCGCTTGACCAGAAGACCAGGAGCGTATATTCGGATTTGATTTCCGACAGGCGGATCGGTTTTCCTTTCGGATCCGGGACTACGATATCGGGTGCGATCTTTCCGATCGAGATCTTTTTGAAATTCTCCAGCTTCTTTTGCAGCTGTGTTTTCCTTGCCTGGTCTTCACAGGAGAAAGGATCCTGGAAATTATCGGCGATATAAGTGATTACCGCATCGAAATGGTACTTGTCGAATCCCCCGACAAAATAATCCAGCAGGAACTTATACACCTCAGCATTTACTGAGGCTTTGCTGAGCATGACCGTTACCGCCTTGATGAATTCCGATTCCAGCTGTTTCTGCGAGTACTTGTTGTTGCTGTAGAACGAAAGATAGGAGATCGCCTTGTTGGCCCATGCCGGGCTTTTCAGCAACAGGGTATCGCTGAAATCAGCAGTATCGAGAAAATGCTGCTTCAGGTAAGCAAGACGCCCCTCTTTGCCAAGATTCGCAGAGAGAAACGGGGTTTGCTGAAGCTTAAACATCCTTACCGCAAAAGATCCCGGATAAACACGGGAAAGTGAATCGATCATCTGCTTCTCGGAAAGCTGCAGCCGTTCGTATTCTGCAGCTGCCTGGAGAAAGAAGACATCCTGCTCCGGATAAAAATCCAGCAGCGGGACCAGGAGTTCAAGTTTGGTCTGGATCTTTCGGTCAGCGCCCTGGAAGAAATAATAGAGGTTGTTCTCAGCCGAACCTTTAAAGGTGGTACTGTCGGACTGCATGGTTTCATTCGTGGTGAATTCGACATTTTCACGGTTGAGCACCAGGTCGAGTGAACGGTCTTTACCGGAAAAGATCTTGTAAAGCCCGGGAGAAGTACTCGGTTTCAGCGAAAACACAAAACGGCCCGCCGGATCACAGGTGGCCGAGTCGATGAGTTTCACCTTCTCTCCGTAGTAGCCGGAAAGGTATACTTTCTTGCCCCCGTTGTTCCGGATTTCTCCATTGATGGAACAGACATTCTGGGCATCCAGGGCGGCCGAAGCAACCAGGAGAAAAAAGAAAATCAGTTTTTTCATTGCGAACGGGAACCGCCTTATCTGTTTCTGTAAATTAATACCGGTCTTTTCTTTGCCGGAAGCGGCGGCCCGAGCAATTCGGTCAGTTTGGACATCAGCGCTTCACCCCTCAGGTTCCGGGCAATGATCTTCTGATCCTTGTCGAGCAGGACATTCGAAGGGATCGAACTGACGCCGTAAAGTTGAGCGGCTGCATTTCCCCAATATTTCAGGTCGGAAACATGGTTCCAGTTGAGTCCGTCGTCGATTATGGCCATTTGCCATTTCGCCTTTTTCCGGTCTAAGGAAACCCCGAGCACGTCAAATCCTTTTTTGTTAAAGCAATCATATGCCCTGGCGACATAGGGATTCTCGGCGCGGCACGGGCCGCACCATGAAGCCCAGAAATCCACCAGCAATATTTTCCCCTTGAAGGAAGAGAGGGTAACCGGTTTCCCGGTTGTATCATTCATGGTGAAATCGGGCGCCGGTTGTCCGACCTGCACACTTTTCAGGATGGTGACCCTTTTCTTAGCCGCCTTATAAAAGAAGGAATTATATACCGTGGAGTCAAAACCTGAAACCAGCGAATCCAGCTCGGGCAGTTCGAACCGGTAGGTATTCCTGATGATCAGCCACAGCCCGGCCGGTGACTTTGGATTGTTTTTCGCCACATCCACGATCAGTTGTTTCATGGCATTGTCGTAAGCCGTGTACTGGTCATCGAGTTTGTTCATCGTTACCGAATCTCCTGAAGATTCAGCCTGCCTGAACAAGGGATCCAGGTCACCCATCAGTTTCTGGATGCTGTCATTTTTTTGATTATACAGCTTGAAAATATCCTGGTTCTCTGATCCTGTCACCTCCAGCAATGCCGTACTGTCGGCATGGATAACAACCTGGATCGGCGAATTTTCCAGGAAGAACGGAAAGGCCATGTTCTTTCCCCTGATGGTAAAATTCCACCGGTCGGGAGAGTTAACGCTGCCTTCAAATTCAAATTCACCTTTTGCCACAACAGCGGAATCCTCCGTGACCCATCCGATGGTGTCCATCTTCTGTAGATAAACCATACCGTCGTCCATGCCGGTAACTTTACCTGAAATTTCATACTTTCCCTTGCCACTTCCGCAGGATACGAGTATCACTGCAAAAGCCAGGATCATAAATACATTTTTCATCTTCTTTTATGTTTGATAAAATTTTGAACAAAAGTAAGATTTTTCAACGAAATAATAATTCCCTACTTTTACAACGAAAAACCATGTCCCATGAGATCGTTCATTGCATTTTCCGTTACCCTCGCATTGTTGATTTGCAGTTGCAGGATCGTTGCACAACCCGAAGCAAAAATGACTGCCCCGATGAAATACAATCTTTCCGAAGAACCCGTGCTTTATACCGTCGGATATGCACACCTCGACACCGAGTGGCGTTGGGATTACCCGGAAACCGTCAATAAATACATCAAATCAACGCTGGATGATAATTTCCGGTTTTTTGAAAAATACAAGGACTATGTTTTCACCTTTTCCGGTGCACGGCGGTATAAGATGATGAAGGAATATTACCCGGAGCGGTATGAAAAGCTGAAAAAATACATCAGCGGCAACCGGTGGTTCGTAGGCGGATCCTCGGTGGATGAATGCGATGCCAACATTCCTTCCCCGGAATCTGTCATCCGCCATGTGCTTTACGGGAACAACTATTTCAGGAGTGAATTCGGGAAGGAAAGTGTGGATTTCCTTCTTCCCGATTGTTTCGGTTTCCAGGCGCATCTTCCATCCGTGCTTGCACACTGCGGATTGAAAGGTTTTTCGACGCAGAAGCTGGTCTGGGGATCGGCCGTTGGAATTCCTTTTAACATCGGCAACTGGAACGGTCCTGACGGGAAAGGTGTTGTAGCAGCGCTGAATGCCACCGATTACGGCGGTGACATCGATCCGCGGCTCGACACGGCAAAATACTGGGTGGACCGGGTCATGGAAAACGGCAAGAAATATGGCGTTTATGCCGATTACCGCTATTACGGCACTGGCGATATCGGCGGCGCACCTTCGGAATCCGCCATCAAAAACGGTGTCGGGAGCTTACGGAATCCTGACGGCCTCATCCATGTCAACCTCTGCTCTTCCGATCAGCTTTTTCGGGATCTTACCGATGATCAGAAACACAACCTTCCCAATTATTCAGGAGATCTTCTCCTCACACAGCATTCGGCAGGATCGCTCACTTCGCAATCATACATGAAGCGCTGGAACCGCAAGAACGAATTGCTGGCACAGGCTGCAGAGCCCATGGCCGTTGCGGCCGACTGGCTCGGCGGGATCCCCTACCCGTTCCTGCACCTGAACCAGGCCTGGTGGCTGACCCTCGGCAGCCAGATGCACGACATCCTGCCCGGTACCTGCATTCCGGAAGCCTATACCTATGCCTGGAACGACGAAATCCTTGCACAGAATAAATTTTCCTCCCTCCTTGAAAGTTCAGCCGGAACCGTCATCAGCGCCATGGATACCCGCGGGAACGGGAAAGCACTTGTCGTTTATAACCCGGTTGCGGTTTCACGCGACGACCTTGTTGAAGCAGAATTGAGTTACCCCGAAGCAGCACCTGAAGCCATCCAGGTGATCGGCCCTGACGGAAATGAGATCCCGTCGCAGGTCATCAGCCGGACGAAAGTTTCACTGAAGGTTTTATTCTCGGCCACCGTCCCATCATTCGGGTTGGCCTGTTACCATGTCTGGACGGCCAAGAACGAAAGTCCATTTAAAACCGGTCTCTCAACAGGAGTTAATTTCCTGGAAAACGAATATTACAAAGTTACCCTGAATCCCAATGGTGATGTCTCTTCCATCCTGGATAAAAAACTGGGGAAGGAACTTTTATCTGCACCGGCACGCCTGGAATTTCAGAAGGAACACCCGGAGTACTGGCCGGCCTGGAACATGGACTGGAAGGACAGAAAAAACCCGCCCATCGGATTTGTGGATGGCAACCCGAAGATAACCCTTGTGGAAAATGGACCGGTCAGGGTCATGTTCAAGGTGGAACGGACCGCCCGGAATTCGAATTTTATCCAGTGGATCAGCCTTGCTTCCGGTGAAAGCGGAAAACGGATCATCTTCAGGAACCAGATCGAATGGCAGTCCAAAGGAGTCAGCCTGAAAGCCTCATTCCCGCTGACGGCCGCCAACCCGGTCGCTACCTATAACCTCGGACTGGGCACCATTGAACGGGCCAATAACGACGAAAAAAAATATGAGGTTCCATCACGGGAATGGTTCGACCTGACAGATAAATCGGGCGCTTATGGTATTTCTGTTCTGGAAGATTGCAAATTCGGCTCCGACAAACCGAACGACAAAACACTGCGCCTTACCCTTCTCTACACACCGTCCACTAATTTTTACCATGACCAGGCTACGCAGGACTGGGGAACGCACGAGATCACCTATGCACTCTACAGCCATAAAGGCGACTGGCGAACAGGCAAGTCGGAATGGCAGGGCCGCAGCGTTAACCAGCCATTCAAGGCTTTCCAGGTTACTCCACATTCGGGGGTTCTTGGAAATACATTTTCCCTTGCAAAGGTGAACACCCCGCAGGTTGATATCCGGGCACTGAAAAAAGCTGAATCCGGGAATACAATGATTGTAAGGCTCCAGGAGCTTTGGGGAAAAGATGTCGACAATGTTGAGATCAGTTTTGCAGGAAAGATCGCATCTGCGTGTGAAGTTGACGGCCAGGAGCGCAAAACCGGCGAGGCGACGCTGAAAGACGGAAAGCTTATCGTGGGCTTCTCAAAATATGCGATCCGGAGCTTTTCCTTTACGCTTGCCCCTCCGCTCGAAAAGTTGCGCGAACCTGCATGCCAGCCTGTGGTGCTTGCGTACGATGAGAATGTCATCTGCAGCGATAAATACAAGAAGAACGGGCTATTTGCCGCTAAGGGATATGGAATTCCTGCAGAACAGTTTCCCGATAACCTGAATGTCGACGGGATCCGGTTTGCGATGGGGAATAAGTCGGAAGGAAAGAACAATGTGATTGTCTGCAGGGGACAGAAGATCCCGCTGCCGAAAACCGGGAGTTACAACCGGATCTATCTCCTCGCGGCTGCCGTAAAGGATACCACGGGCCTGTTCCGCACGGCAGACAGTAAAAAGAACATCCGCGTACAAAAATATGAAGGGATGATCGGGCAGTTTGACAAGCGGATCTGGAACAAACTGGGAATGATCAAGGCACTTGAAAAAGGATACATCAAACGTGATGAAGTCGCCTGGTTTGCAACCCATGTGAAGAAGGATACCGTGAACATCCCGTATCATTATGCCTATATCTTCAAATATTCCATGGATATCACCCCGGAGGCGGGTTATATTCAGTTGCCCGAAAATGATGCGATTAAGATCTTTGCCATCACCCTTGCCGATAATCAGTATGACCAGGAACAGCCCGTTCAGCCCCTGTACGATGATTTCTCCGCCCGGAAAGGACTGATCCTTACGCTGGAAAAACGGAATGTGACGGAAGAGATGGTTTCTGCAGCAAAACTGACGGCTGTCAAAAACCGCAACCTCGCCGACCTCCCCTACAAGGTTTCACTGAAGGATTATGCCGACATGCACATGCCGAACGGTGTCACGTTCAGTTATTTTTATTCAGGAACGGAAAAGCTGAAAACCAATCAGCCGGAACAGGGAATGGTAATCTCTGCATACAACGATGGGATGTTTGATCTGCTGCCCTCCGATTCGGTCAAGGATGTCTGGTTTGAACAGGGGGAAGGACGTGTCGTAATGGATCTTCAGAATCCGCTTGGCATCGACAGCCTGCATGCTTTTTCAGTGATCGATACAAAGCGTGGGCCCCAGTTTTATTCTGTCTGGACGAGCGAAAAAGATGCAAGGCCCGCAATCACAGGTGATCCGAAAACAAGCGGGTGGAAATACCTTGCGAGTCTGACCCCGCTTGACATCTGGGGAAGCGGCAAAGTCGTCTATTCCCTGGTTCCCGATAAAACGAAGCCCCTCACTTGCCGTTACCTGATGTGGATCACGGAAGAATCCGCCCACGGACCCTACTATTTCAGGGAAGTGGATGTGTTTGAGCGGCAGAAGTGACGCCGTTATACGTCTTATGTCTTACTATCTTTTATCAACAATAAGTTCATCCACGAACACCCACGCTTTTCCCCCGTGCCCGATATGCCACTCCGGGCAGGTGAGGATGGATTTGGCAAAGACTTTTACATAGCGGATCTTCATTTCATTGATCCGGATCGCATAATCAAAGATGATCGGGCAGGGATCGCATGAGGTCATGCCGTTGGCGACCCGCCCTGCATCAATGAAATTTTTCCCGTCGGTTGAAACGTAGTACTGAACGTATTCCGGGTAGAAGATCCAGGAGGTGAGGTCCTGGATGAACCCGGCCGCCAGGTAATTGACGTTCGTCAGTCTCCCGAGGTCGATCACGGCTTCGAAATCTTCATTTTCGTACCCCTGCCAGAGGATATGGAAATTGTCAAATCCCCGTTTTCCGTCGGTGAGTGTTCCCTGACCGTCAGCACTGTATTTCGCTGCCGGTTGATTTTTCAACACATAGGATTTCCCGGTTGCCAGATGTTTGATAAAGGCTTTCTGAACGGAGGAATCGACGGTACGCCTGTATTTCTCAGGAGAAATGCCCCGTTCATGAAGTGTTTTTACTCCGTACAGGTTCGACAGGGACACGAATCTGTCTACGTCCTTCAGAAAGACCGGACTGATTTTTACCTTCTTACCGGTCACCTTCATGCATCCACCCGCCCCGGTAATGTTCTTCCGTGCGATCTCCAGTTTGGCATACATCAGCGGCAGTCGTGCTTTTCTGACCCTTGAAAGAAAAACAGAATCTTTCCCGGCCGTTTTTTCTGCAAGATTGAAAAGCGAATCATAAGACCTGACCTGGGTTGCGGCAAGAAAAGAATTTGTTTCCTGGACAGGTGATCCATAGATCCAGAGCATTTTTTGTGATGAAACCAGGTTCTTTTCCGTCATTTTCAGGTAACTCCGGATAAAGTTTCCGGCTGTACCGTAATATCCGTTCAGGAAAACGGTTTCGAGTGAATCCATGTTCAGTTCAGGATTCCAGAGCAATTTTGCAAGGATGTACTGCCGCAACTCCTGGTTTTCCGAATAGGTGCCGTGGCAGCCCTGTTCAAACACCGATTTCACACCATATTTTTTAAACATCTCGATATTCGGCTGAAGCACATGAAAGTTCGGAAAGGGGCTGAGCATGTTGCTGAACTGGATCACATAATCCCATACAAGGATATCACCCGCGATCTTCGACCAGTTCCGGAGATCATTGAAGAAAGAACCTTCGGAGGTATCGGCTGCGATCGGTTTGTTCCGGTCGCACTCGATTGTGCAGAGCATGATGTTCACGTTGGAAGCAGGTTTCACGTGTTTCGGTGCTGCGCGGGTATACTGGTATGCAAGTGTTGAGATTACCTTATCGGGAAATGCCGCTGCCACCTTATTGACAAATTCTATCATGGCGCCGGAGGGAGATCCTTCCCGTTCATAGATGGCTTTGCACTTGTCGCATTCGCAATAGCCATACGTATCCATCTGCGACACCGACCAGTATTTTGCTGTTGGTTTTTCATCCATTTTCTTCTTCAGTTCCCGGATGGTGACTCCCAATACATCAGGATTAGTAAGGCACAATTGTGTTTTGCTGCGCTTCCCGCCCATCAGGGCATAATATTCCGGATGGGCCTCAAATAATTTATCCGGCGGAACAAGGCTGAACATGGTATGGACCCACATGCCCCAATCGCCCTGGCCTTTCCAGGCATGGATGTCGCAGCGCATCTTGTCGGCGAAATCAGGGTCTTCCATCCCGGCATAATAGGTCTCCCGGCTTCGGAATGCGGGCGCCTGGTAACTATCCATAACGGGCAGTCTGAGTTCGGCTGTTTTCGGGATGATTTCCGCATCCGGCGCCAGGAACCGGCATCCGAGGTATTTTTCCAGCAGTTCATAAACCCCGTAAAGTACTCCTTTGTGGGAGCCTCCGCTGATATAAATGTTGGTTCCTGCAGTCCTTAATCTGAATCCGTCCGGATCGCCGGTTTCAGGCAACCTCCCGATAAAAAGTCCGGTTTTAAATTCATCTGCTGAACTTTGAACGACCTGTATCTCAATACCGGTCATGTGCCGAAGGTACGATTGCAGGACACCTGCTGCCTTTTCCATTACCGGCATCGGGCTTATCGGAAGAACAATGGAATAATTCCTTAACTCCGATTTTTGTGAACCGATAACAATGACCGGTTCACTTGCAAAGGCACCGCAGCACAGGAGTAAGAGTAACAGGGAAAGGACGATTTTTTTCATATAGGGGAAGTTATAGCCAAAATTAAGAAGATATTCCTCATTCCCATATTCCCGAATTCCCGAATTCCAATTCTTCTTCTTTTTTCGTATATTTGCATGAACAGCCTTTCCCGTGGTCCATCGAAAAACAAAACCGGTTGATTCCGAACTGGTGCTTCAGAAGATCCGTTATTTCTGCAGTTACCAGGAACGGTGCATCCGGGATGTGGAAGGAAAACTGAAGGACTGGACGGTTCAGAAGAGACTGATCCCTTCGATCATCAAATCATTGAAGGATGAAGGATATGTTGACGAGGAACGGTTTGCGAAGGTCTACGCAGGAGGAAAATTCCGTGTGAACAAGTGGGGACGCGAGCGGATCGGGTTCGAACTGAGGCTGAAGGGCATCGGGGAAGATCTGATAGCGAAAGGGCTGGAAGAGATCGACGGGGATGATTACCACAAGGTTCTGAAGGAGCTGATCCTGAAAAAGAAAAAGGAATTCCTTCAGGAAAATGATTTTCCGGTCCGGGAAAAAATCATCAACTTTGTACATGGCAAGGGATACGAATTTGAACTTATCCTCTCCATCATAAAAGAACTCAAAATCTGAACATGGTAACACCTGATTTGCTGAAGGATCTGCAGTCGAGACTCGACGCCCTGAGGAGGTTTCTTTGACCACGACAAAAAATTAACCCTGATTGAAGAAGAAGAAAAACTGACCCGGGAGGCCGATTTCTGGAACAACCCGAAGGCGGCCGAACTGGTCATGAAATCCATCCGCGATAAAAAAGCCTGGACCGATGCCTGGCAGGCTGCCGTCGACAGTTTTTTGGATTTACAGGTGCTCGTGGAATTTTTCCAGGCCGGTGAAGGCACCGAGGTTGAGCTTGACAGGCATTATGCTGAGACTCTTAACCTGGTTGAAGATCTTGAATTCCGGAACATGCTCAGCGGCGAGGAGGACAAGCTGAGCGTCATCGTACAGATCAATTCAGGGGCCGGCGGAACCGAAAGTCAGGACTGGGCCCAGATGCTGATGCGCATGTACATCCGCTGGGGCGAGCGGAACAAATACAAGGTCAAGGAACTGGATTATCTCGAAGGGGATGTGGCCGGCATAAAATCGGTCACCCTCGAAATTGAAGGCGATTATGCCTACGGCTACCTGAAAGGGGAAAACGGCGTGCACCGGCTGGTGAGGCTTTCACCGTTTGACGCCAACCATAAGCGCCATACTTCGTTTGCCTCCGTTTATGCCTACCCGATGATCGACGACAACATCGTGATCGACATCAATCCTGCCGATATCACATGGGATACGTTCCGGTCGAGCGGCCCGGGCGGTCAGAATGTGAACAAGGTGGAAACGGCCGTCCGGCTGAAGCATGAGCCGTCCGGCATCGTGATCGAATGCCAGGAGACACGGTCGCAGGGGCAGAACCGGGAAAAGGCCCTGCATATGCTGAAATCCCAGCTCTACGAGATCGAACTCCGCAAGAAACGTGAAAAGATCGCTGTGATCGAAGGCAGCAAGAAAAAGATCGAATGGGGAAGCCAGATCCGGAATTATGTTCTGCATCCCTATAAAATGGTGAAAGATGTCCGGACAGGTTACGAAACCTCCGACACGCAGGGTGTTCTCGACGGCGACCTGCATCAGTTCATCAAATCGTTCCTGATGGAATTCGGAAGCAAATAAAATCTTCTATGATAAAGATCTATCACAATCCTCAATGCAAAAAATCCCGGGCCGGGCTGCAGTTCCTGCAAGGGAAAGGAGTGAAATTCGAGATCGTTGAATACCTGAAACAACTCCTTACAGAAAAAGAGGTCGAACGGCTTCTTGTAAAGCTGAATAAAAAGCCGCAAGAGATCGTCCGGACGCAGGAAGAGTACTTTAAGAAAAGCCTGAAGGGGAAAAATTTCAACGACGGTGAATGGATCCGGATACTGGTACAGAATCCAAAGCTTATCCAGCGACCCATCGTGGAAGCGCAATACAAGGCCGTCATTGCCGATCCTGCTGAAAACATTGACCTTCTTATCAAATAATCAACCCTAAAACTTACCGCCATGCAAACCCGTACCGAAAAAGACACGATGGGACCCATTGAGGTTCCCGCCGACAAATATTGGGGCGCACAAACACAGCGTTCGATCGAGCACTTCAGGATCGGAGAACCGGCGTCGATGCCGAAAGAGATCATTGAAGCCTTTGCCATCCTGAAAAAAGCGGCGGCGCTTGTCAACCTTGACCTCGGGGTTCTTGCAAAAGAGAAAACCGACCTGATCGTTGCGGTTTGCGACGAGATCCTGGCCGGGAAGCTGGACGACCAGTTCCCTTTGGTGATTTGGCAAACCGGTTCCGGAACGCAGTCGAACATGAACGTCAACGAGGTGATCGCGAACCGGGCACATGTGCTGAACGGCGGTACGCTGGGTGAAAAAACCATCATCCATCCCAACGATGATGTGAATAAATCGCAGTCCTCCAACGACACCTTCCCTACCGCGATGAGCATTGCCGCATACAAGCGGATCGTGGAGACCACGATGCCCGGCGTGGAGAAGCTCCGGAAAACAATGTGGGAGAAGGCTGAAACCTATACGGATATTGTCAAAACAGGCCGCACGCACCTCATGGATGCCACCCCATTAACACTGGGCCAGGAATTTTCAGGCTACGCTTCACAGCTCGATCATGCCCTTGTTGCCATAAAAAATACGCTTCCTCATGTGGCAGAACTGGCACTGGGCGGAACCGCTGTCGGCACCGGCCTGAATGCGCCGAAAGGGTACGATGTAAAAGTCGCAGCAAAGATCGCCGAACTGACCGGCTATCCGTTTGTGACTGCACCGAATAAATTCGAATCATTATCCGCTCATGATGCCATGGTGGAAACCTCCGGGGCGCTGAAAACCCTTGCCGTAAGCTGCATGCACATCGCCAGCAACATGCGCCTGATGGCATCAGGTCCGCGCTGCGGCATCGGAGAGATCATCCTCCCCGAAAACGAACCCGGATCATCCATCATGCCGGGCAAGGTGAACCCCACCCAGCCGGAAGCGCTGACGATGGTTTGCGCACAGGTGATGGGAAACGATGTGGCGGTGAACATCGGCGGCATGAACGGCCATTTTCAGCTGAATGTCTTCAAGCCGGTGATCATCCGGAATGTCCTCGAATCTGCACGGCTGCTGGGCGATGCCTGCCTGTCGTTCAACGACAACTGTGTGGCAGGGACCGAACCAAACATGGCTGCCATCAATAAAAACCTCGAGAATTCACTGATGCTCGTCACCGCGCTGAATCCGAAGATCGGATACGACAACGCTGCAAAGATCGCCAAGAAAGCCCACAAGGAGAACAAGACCCTCCGTGAAGCAACGCTGGAGCTCGGACTACTCACCGATGAGGAGTTCACGAAGATCGTGGATCCGAAGAAGATGGTTGGCAAATAAATAGCGAAAGGCGAAAAGCGAAATAGCGAAATTATAATTAAGGTATTCCTCTGAACACTGCAGGTGTGACATTTTTTAGCTGGCGAGTTCGCGAACTGGTGAGTTGACGAGTTGAGTAAAGGGCGAAATAGCGAGATAAAGAAAATTAAGAAATTTCTGCAAACCCCGACGGGGTGACATTATTCTAGCAGGAAGATAAGAGCAACAATTGAGAACCCCGTAGGGGTGACATTATTCTATGGCCTGACGGTAATTGTGCGGTTGGTAACGAGTTTGCCATTGAGTTTGAAATCCAGAGCAACCACACTATTCCCGCAATCATCGCGGATCTCGACAATATCGGTGATCGTATCCCGGATCTTTAACGTATCACAAAGGAGGATATAGTCATACTTCCCTAAAATCCATAATTCATAAGCAAGATGACCCTGGTTATCGGCAGAGAACTCTGCAGTATCCACCGGGGAATCAAAATTGTGCTGGTTGTATGTCGTAAGGACAAAGTCCGTTCCCGGAATCAGGCTGTCACCGGTGATGTTGATCGTTGCAACCTGGTATGGTCCTGCCGGACAAACCTGTTGCCTCTCCAGGCATGAAACCATTGTTGCGAGGATCAGCAAAAGAAATAATTTTCTCATTTTACAGCCGGGTTTGATACTCTTTGCTCCTGTTCCTGATAGTGCGGGTTTCCCGTAAAACATTCTTGCGGAAAACCACTATTCCTACCCTGAAAAAATACAATACGGTTCTGAAATTCAAAGGTATGAAATATTTCTCTTCCGTGCAATCTGCACGCCATGAAACAAAAATGTCACCACAGAATAATATCACCCCTGCGGGGTTCTCAATTGTTGCTCTTATCTTCCTGCTAGAATAATTTCACCCCTGTGGGGTTTAATTTCGCTTTTCGCCATTTCGCTTTTCGCTTTTTATTTCAACATCTCCTGTTCCACAATCCACGATGCATCATCCCACAGAACATCATCCAGGGTAGCGCCCCGCTGGCGTGCTTTTTCCTTTACCATCTTCAGCCATTCGGGATGGGTCTCGATCTGCCTGACCCAGTACATGACGCGTTCATTGGAAGGTTCAACAAAATCATGAACATTCTCAAACCGGATGTCTCTTTTTAATCCTTTCATGCGGAAAACATAGGCTTCCCAGATCCGGTCACCCTGCCTGGTGATCCTTATCGTATCCGGCGCCATGATCGAATCGAACAGCGAGCCCCACCTTTCGTGCGGATCGTTGAAGTCATTGCTTAATGCGACGTAATAGGCATCGGTGCCTTTCAGAAGATCGCCCCTCTCCCGGTCAATCCAGTAATATTTATGGATTCGGCTCAACGTACCCAGTGAATAGACCTTTTTGCCGATGGGGTGTGCCAGATAATAATCCAGGTTGGCCGCCGGGAACCAGCGGAACGTAATGACCGGCGCGTTTGCAGGCATGATGCCCGCTTCAAGGTCTTTTTTTTCAACCGGTCCGAATTTCTCTCCCAATTGTTTCCAGCCGTAAAGCTGCACGGTGAAATCATCGACACCCCATTTTTTCAACGGCACGATCCCGTAATTGATCTGAAGCACCCCGGCAAGGACCAGGATCAGCTGCAATGCAAGAGCGATCCGCAGCGATATGGGAATCAATCTCGCGGAAGGTCGTTTTTCCTGCTGGCCTGAAAGCCATGCCGCTGCTACGAGGATCAATCCCAGGTAAGCAGGGCCGGTCCAGTGCGGCAAAGTGCTGCTGTAAAGGGAAAACCCGATGAAGACGACGGCCAGCGGAAGACTTAAGAGTAAAAGGAGCCGGAGATAAGGTTTGTCAAGAAAGATTTTTTTCCCGAAGAGGGCGATGAGTGAGAATAGAATAATGATGAAATTAACGGGATTGCTGTATAAAAACTGTCCTGCGAACTCGGTCCCGAAATAGTCCCAGCGGATCCGAAACCCTGAAGAAACCCTGCCCTCGTGAAAGGTGAAGCTGACAAAGGAGTTATGGTAGTTCCAGAGGATCACAGGCAGAAACAATGCAATGGCAATCAGGAAAGCCAGGTAGGTTTCCTTCGCCCTGAACCATTTCCTGTTATACAAAAGCATGTAAAGGAAAACGCCCAGCAGCAGAAATACCGAATGATATTTTGAGAGAAGGGCCAGTCCGACGGTCACACCTGCAAGAAGCAACCGGATCCGGCTGCTTTTTGTAAGATCCTTATCCGGCAGGCAATCGGTCAGGAGCCAGAGGCTGAGGAGCCAGAACAGCACCTGCGGGGTGTCCGGCATGATAAAGGTGCCTGCAATGATGAAGCAATAGATGGAAGCCGTGAACAGCAAAGCCGCATAGAACCCGGTAAGGGAATCTTTGATCCTCCGCCCGATCAGGAAGATCAGCCAGGTGTTTATCGTCCCGAAAACCACGGAGGCCAAACGAAGGAAGAATTCATGATCGAAATAAAGGTTCAGCGTAAAGAGCTGGATGACCCATCCCACCATCGGTGGATGGTCGAAATGACTCCAGTCAGGGAATTTTGCATAGGTCCAGTAATAGACCTCGTCGTTCCCAAGCTCGATAAATCCTGCAACAAACGCCCTGACGAGGAATGAACAGAGCAAAAGAACAAACATCGCCCTGATGATTGTTTTGTCATCCTTCATGACCGGACTGTTTTTGGTTCTTTTTTCTTCTCCGCATATTAAACCAAAAGAAGATCAGGGCTGCCAGCGCCGGTATCGAAAACAAGCGAAGGATCCAGGTCCTGGGATAATTGATCTCTGCACGAAGCGGATTCCCCGGGTTTTCATCCTTTGACCTGAAAACAGGATTGAGGTAGAATACGGTGCCGGGTCCGCCGTACTGGTTGAAGAAGGTGATCTCCGTCCGGATGTAGGTATCCTCCGGCAGGATCCTGTACCAGGCTGAGCTGGTGTACCGGGCCAGTTTCATGCTTTTCCCGTTCTGCCCTACGAAATTGAACTTGAATGCCTTCTGGTCCGCCCTGACAAAAAGCGTATCATTTCTTATCTCGACGGATTCCAGTGTGGGCACCTGTTCAGCCCGGAAAGCTTTCTGGTCGAAGGTCTCCCCTTCCGACATGTAAATTTCCGCCCCGAATGATTTTCCTTCCTTCAGCGCTTTAACAAGGTCGGCTGAATGAAGTGTCGGCGAATTGATATAGGTGCAGCATCGCCCGATCTGGTAAGGATTGGAGATGTCATGGGCATCATCATCGGCAAGAATATAGACCGGATGACCCGACGATAATGCTACATCCCACTGCGGAACCGACCGCCAGTTGTTATCCAGCACCTCCAGGAGGTCATAGTTCGACAGCAATTTCATATCGTCGAGGGAATAGCCTGCTTCCCAGTCGGGATGGGCGATGGCAACGATCTCATTCTGATTGCGGAGCAGGTTCAGGATATGCTGCTTGTGATTGAGGTTCTGAACAAGTGAATAATCAAACCAAAGCACTTTTTCTGCACCGATCAGGATCTGGTGCTTTTTTCTGATTCCTATGCCATGTTCGTAAACCGGGATATAAAATACCGAATCCTTGTTAAAAGTGTTGATCCGCATATAATCGGACACATAAGAAGCAGTGTACCCAAGCTTCTTATAGGTTTTCCAGAATTCATCCGTTGTATTGTTCCGGCCGCTGGTCAATCCTCCCCAGGCCCGCAGGTGAAAATGAAAGTTGGATTTCCGCCAGTGGGAACTGTCCATCCCTGCATAGGGATTATGGATCTTTTCTCCTGAAAAGGGTTGCGAGGGCTGAAAATCATAAACAGGCGCCGTGAAATAGAACAGCAGTTCGATGATCAGCAGTCCGGCGATGATCCAGCCGGTTATTTTAAATACTCTCCAGATCACAGGATGAATGTGTTTTCAAAACCAGGTATTTTGCAGAATCCGTGGCAAAGGTATAATCTTTTAAAAGACGAGGCTCAGGAACAGGCGGATGTTCAGAAAAATCACGACAGCGCCAACGGACAGCAGGGTTATGGTGGTCAGTTTTGTATTCTTGTATTTCCCCATCACTTTCCCGGAGGAGGTAAGGTAAACCTGGAACAGGATGGTAAAGGGGAGCTGGATGCTCAGGATCATCTGCGAGATGACCAGCCCGTGAAATGGATTCCTTATGAAAAAGATGATCACCATGGCGAGCAGCAGGGAAATGACCACGCCCCACCGGGAATGGACGTCGCGGATATCATACGGCTCGCCGAAGAATCCTGCAAAGATGCTACCCCCGGCAATCCCGGAAGTTATCGCAGACGAAACCCCCGCAAGCAGCAGTGCGAATGCAAAGATCTCCGTGGCATGGTTCCCCAGCAGGGGGCGCAGTATGGCTGTAGCCTGCGGCAGTTCAGTGATGGAAATGCCGTGCTGGAAAAAAGTGGAGGCCGCCAGGATGATCATGGCGCTGTTGATCGCCCATCCCAGGATCATCGAGAACAGGGTATCATACAATTCAAAATCCATCTGGCGCTTGATCATCTTATCGTCTTCAAGGTTCCACTGCCGGCTCTGGATGATCTCGGAGTGAAGAAAAAGATTGTGCGGCATGACCACGGCCCCCATAACACTCATGATAATGATGATGGACCCCTGCGGGATGGTGGGCTTTACCCAGCCGATTCCCACACTCGCCCAGTTGATGTCGACCAGCGTAAGTTCATAAAGAAAAGAGAGACCAATGACCGATACGAAGGCGATGATGAATTTTTCGACCCGGGTGTAGGTGTTCGTCAGCAGCATGATCATGACAAAGAGGAAAGTCAGAAATGCGCCGGCAGGAATGGGAATGTTGAAGAGCATGTCGAGGGCGACCGAAGCGCCAAGGATCTCTGCGAGCGAGGTGGAAACGGAGGCCCCCATGGCGGAAACCAGCAGAAACCTCGAGGCCCGGCGGGGAAGGTATTTCGTTGCGGCTTCTGCAAGGCAGAGTCCGGTAGCGATACCCAGGTGGGCGACGTTGTGTTGCAGGATGATCAGCATGATGGTGGAGAGGGTGATCATCCACAGCAACTGATAGCCGAAATCCGACCCGGCAGAAAGGTTGGAAGCCCAGTTCCCGGGATCGATGAAGCCGACCGTCACCAGCAGCCCCGGACCGATGTATTTCAGGATATCCAGCGCCCCGTATCCGGGTTTCCGCTTATCACGAAAAAAATGGCTGATCCTGCTGAAATCCATAATTCCGGTTGATTTGGTTTTCAAAGATAAGAAATTTCATTTCCTCGAGGAACGATTCCGGCAAGACCCTGACAACCTGCAGGAATACTTTCTTACCTTTGGGGAAATATCTATTATGCCCATCCGTGGGGTTGACTAAAAAGAAAAAGTATGCAGAATATTTTCCTTTGTGCGACTTTGTGTGTACTTCGAGTCCTTTGTGGTTCAATCACTTAAAATTTAACCACAAAGGCGACAAAGGTCTTCACAA
>JAPLDJ010000001.1 GCA_026391805.1 Bacteroidota bacterium
ATAAAATCTATGAAAATGGGTGGTCAATTTGCTCCGGAAACGGGGTGGTCAGTTTGCTCCGGAAAACAACTAAAAAGTGACCTGTTTAGAGGTGGTCAATTTGCTCCGGAATCAGGTGGTCAATTTGACCGGATTCTCCAATATGCCATTGAAAATAAAATTTATTTGGTATTTCAGAATCGACCTTTGTCATTTGATTATAAAAATCATCGAAAATCAAAATTGATGCACTTTACTCATTCGGATCAATGAAGATCGAAAATGCATATTCCATGAATGTTCCTAACTCCCAATGAGTAAAATTAAAACAATATTCCAATATCATATGCAAGTGACTTAAAATATCTTTATATGCTCTACTATTACACAGCCATATGATTTACTTTCAAGTTACAAAAGGATGAAAAAGCCCTGTTTCCCTGGATTTTAATGCTACTATGTACCTTCGTCAGCGAAGGAATAAAACCGGTCATCACCCAACATGAGTGATTCACCTTGAAATATTGTGACTGAGCCCTTCATGAGCCGTTAGATCCCTTTTAATTATCCGCCATTTATCCGGCATATCCCCATTTTATTCGCCATAAACTATTTTTCCAACAGGCTTTAATTGTGCAATTGAGACAATTATGGTGCAATCTCGACGCAATTGACGCAATTATGACGCAATTCTCATATTATAATTGATTAATTCTTGCTTTTAATTCGTAAAGCCGGGCTATCAATTTATCGAACGGCAATGAAGGTTTGTATAGCATACTTTCCTTCATTGCAACATAATCCTTTTCCCATTCACCAATGATGGAGTCCGGTGGTATCATATTTATTTTATCGGGAGTATGATTTGAGTAATCAATCCCCCTCAAAGGAGTTATAGTTCTGCGATGTTCAACAATGGTCTGATACAGGTCCTTATCCGCAAGCGCTGCTTTGGCAAACCTGGTGTCCATCAATTTTTCCAGGTCATAAAGGTGTCGGCTTTTCCGCTCTACTTTTATTTTCTTAAGAGGGTGCTGAAACTCTTCGTGTAAAAGAAAAATTTTTTCCAGGAAAGTCCTTTCCGGTCTGACGGTTGGAATAGTTATAAGTTCATCGGCAAAGGGCCGGCCTTTGAAATGTTCGCCAACGAATGAGGTAAAACTGCATTTTTCGAAAGGTTCCATCATTGATCGGCTCCCTACTTCAATCAATACCCTGGGCTGCAAATATGAAACAAGGTCCGTTACTGCTGGGTAATAAATTTCTATGATCAGCGGGTCCTGGTCATGGCTCTTAATTTCGCCTAACTGAAAAGTTACATTGTCGAAACCTGCATCGGAAAATTTTCGTCTGAGTTCCGGAAAATAATTCTCTGAAATAAATTGAAATGATTGTTCTCTGAGTTTTCTTACCTGTGAACCGGTCATTTCATTATCCTTTTTGTCAAAGCCTAAAAACCTTCTGTCCAGCGCAAGGTCAATATCCTCTGAAAACCGGTCTATCAATCCCCATGCTTTACTTAACGAAGTACCTCCTTTGAAAACTGTATGAGGAGCGATAGAGGTGTTAAATACAAGATCAATGGTTTGAACTACCCACCAGTCTTTTTCTACAGCAGCATCGGGCAAACCAATAGCCGCCGACGTTTCAGCAAATATATTGCGCCTGGTTTGGTCAGTTAGCTTAAACCATTCCTTTAATATAGCCGGATTCATTCCTTGTTATCATTTAACACCTGTTGCATGATTTGCCTGATCCATTCCGGAGCAAGTCGTATATCATGCAGGAGATGAGTAGGTTTTTCTTTTTTCAGCAATGACTGAATTTTTTCTATTTCATTGGGAGTCGCTTTGTCCTTGCCAATGTTTTTTAAAGCCTGGATAACTAAGCTGCTAATGGCACCAATAGCAATCACATTTTTAGGAGTGGCTTTTTTGAAGGTGATTGTTCTCTTACCAACTTTAATTTTTCTGGCTGCTCCATCGGTAAGATACACCAGGTTCATGGGTACCTGTGTGGACAGACCCAGCCTGTTCAGGGCATATACTCCGGTGGGTATAATCCGGGCTTTGTCTCTCCTTGCGATAGCTTTGGCAATAGTTTCAATGCTGGGGGTGACCGGGCCGATAACAGGGTCTATTTCCGGCCTTACATAAATGCCTGTTGCAACTCTTACTAATTCGCCATATTTCACAAGACGTTGCAGTGCTTTACGGACAGCTTCTGAATTGCCTTTTGAAATGAAATCATCACCAAAAAACAGCGTACCCCTTCTGGCTTTTTTAATTTTTGTAAGTATCTGAATTACAATGTTAATATTCATTTTATGCGAAATTAATGTCCCAAATTTAGTAAATATTTGGGACACTGATATTAAATTTGCCGTAATCCTTTATCTTTTTTGTGATGTTATTGTTGGTTTCCAACAAACGCCAGTAAACGAAAATACTGGCAAATGTTTGAAATTGAGATTTTGTTCATTCTTCTTTATATATCTTTAAATTCAGTGTCGAATTGCATGGCTGGTCAAGTCGCACCCGGACGGGTTGTAAGATGGTCCCAACCGCTTACAGAGTAAAATTAAAACATTATTCCGGAATCAGGTGCAATTGCACCTATGTCATCTTTAAACATCTCCTATTGAGATAATTACAAAGTACCCGCATAAATATAAAAAAGCCCCGGTACCGGCAGCTATCGGTGCCCGGGGCTTGGATTCTATAAAACCCCTTCATCAGCGAAGGAATAAAACCGGTCATCTCCGACAATGATGTGATCCAGGACAGCTACATCGAGCAGTAAGCCGCAATCCTTGATCTTCTTTGTTATCTTATTGTCGGCTTCACTGGGTGTGACTGTTCCAGATGGGTGGTTGTGCCCGAGCAGTATGGAGGTTGCATGCTGTTCAAGACAAATCTGAAATATCTTTTTCGGATCAACAACGGTCCCGGATATTCCACCTTCGGAAATTTTGACTTTCTTAATGACCCTGTTTGCCCTGTTCAGCAACAGAAGCCAGAATTCTTCATAAGGCAGGTCGCCCATCAGGGAATGAAAGATTTCAAAGGCATCCTGGCTCTTGGAAATCTTATTTTTGAAGATCACTTCTGATTCATTCCGCCGGCGGGCCAGAGCAAACATGGCAGCGATCTTCACGGCACGTTTTTCACCGATTCCTTTGATCTTCTGAAGGTCTGAAACGCTGAACTTCCAGAATTCGCACAGGTTATTTCCGCAGATTGACAGGGTTTTCATGGCAATGTCCAAAGAATTTTCCCCGGAAACACCTGAGCCAATGATGATACTCAGAAGTTCAGCGTCTGACAAACTGCCGTTGCCCTTGAGCAGGAGTTTCTGACTTGGCAGGTCATCTTCTGCCCAGTAACGCATCGGGATTCTGTTTTCGTAGTTTTTGCCGCCTTCCCTGGCAAGTTCCGGTTTCATGATCATTTTTTTCATAGTAGATTAGTTTTAAGCAGCCCTTGGCCGCAGTGAGTAAATGAAATTTGCCGGAAGAGAGAATGCGGAGTGAAAATTTTAAACAAACATTCAGGTCAGATTGTTTCGCATGGAAGAATCTGAATGAACCTGGAAGGCGACAGTTCCTGAAGGAGGTCGTGTTTAGCGAGACAATATTTTCACAAGCATAACTTTGTGAATTTCGATTTACTACTGGGTAGGATTTTTGCAACTTTTTCTAAAAGTCGCCCCGGACATGCTGATTCGGCATCGACTTCTTTTTTGCCAAGCCTTTTTCTTTGTTGTGATCTGGAAAGAAAAAAGCGCAATGAATAGGCACGGAATTAAAAATTGTCGGAACTCCCGGAGTTACAATTTTTCATAGAGTTTCATTTTAACAGATCTGATCCGAAAGCAGTATCAGAAAATCCCGGATTTATACTGCGGATCACCTGATTGGAGCCATTGCGACCATAAAAATAGCTGTCAGTCCCGAGTATCGGAACTGACAGCTTCGCTGAAGGCAATTAATTTTTTATTGAGAATTGCCCCTGGAACTCTTTCAGTTCCCAATCGAACTTTTCAGGATCGGAGGCAATGATTTCTTCTGTGTAACCAGGGTAGTAAATCTGATCCATCATTTCGGAGAAGATTTCAACGATTGACTGTTCTTTTGTTGTTTCGGCTAAAGCTTTCATAAGGCGTTTGTTTTAAGGTTAGAAATGAAATTTTTTACGCCAAAGGCAACTACCGAGAATAATAAATAATGTCAATGGGTTAGGGTCATTCCCACGATTGCGGGATGAAAGAACTCAACGAGCGACAATTCCATCAGGAGGTCGCCCTTGACAGTTTTAAGCTGTACCAGGTCCAGACGGTACTTTTAAAGCGAATTATCCGCAGGTACCTTCGTAGCAAAATTTCGAGCTAAACCGTGTGTCGGCCAGATGGGGTTTCTTTTTTGCCAAGCTTATTTCTTTAGCCCTGATTTGTAAAGAAAAAAGCGGCCGATTTTGGTTTTACCTGTAAAATTTCGTTAGTTATTCATCTTTAACGGTTTAACCGTTTGAATACCCCCGAAATTTTACTTGTACCTCACGGAGTGCCCGCCACGCCCTATCGGGAAATGCAATTGCACAAAGGCTTTTTTAGGGATATATGAATTGATATTGAATACTTTAGGTTTGGAACAGGGTGTATAGGGAGGCGGTTTGCTCCCCCAGGCAGATGGTTCTTTTGCTTCGTTTCTTGACATCCGCACCAAGAAAAGAAGTCCGGTGAAATTGAAAGTAACAAAAATATTTTATCATCTCCTTGATATTTAGAATTATAAGGGTGTAAATGCACACTTATAATATCAAAATGTCCACAGAGTGCACGCCCCGCCCTATCGAAAAATACAATTGCAGTGAATCCTTTTTTAGGGATATATGAATTGATGCTATATATATTTGGTTGCAGATAAGATCAGGAATGAAGGGGAGATGCTCCCCTTCATCGACCAGTATTCAGTCTCAACTTGTACCTTGGAAATTGATCCCCTATTCGAAATCATTGTATTCGCCTTCTGTAGGGTCCCCGGCGGCTAACAGGATGTCCTTGTACTCAGCAATTGGAGAAGCATCGATCAATGCAACCACTTTTCTGTGCAGCTTCAATAGTGCTTTCTGGGCTTTGGTATCAATGAGCTTGAAATATTCCGATTTGAGAAATGAATAATTGACTAAGAGAAGTTGAACAGGAGGCTGGATCTTCGATGGATCAGGTAACCCCGTATCTTCTTTATCAAGATTATTGGCCTTGATAATTCTGTTAAGAAATCTGTTAACAGCAGCGAAATCATTCATTAATTCTGCTTTCCGGAGGGATTCTATTGCCCATTGCGTAACCATATTGCGAACAAACTGACGGTCCATGCCACCAATGGGGCCAAAACACCTGGTGCAATTGTACACATCCCGGTAAGCCTGCATCTTGGAAATACCGTGAATTTTCATGAGCATTTTAACCACATCCCTTTCAACCCCATTCTGGTTGATCAACATGGAATAAGCAGTTTCAAGACGGAAACGGATTTGGTTATCATGCTTGGATAATTTTATTTTATCTGACTGATAATATAATCTGATCCGTTCAAGTGTTTTTTCTGAACCCAGGTTTCTCATTGGTCTTCAAATATTTGATAATCATATGAATTGATCTCATGCCGGGAAAACTGAATCGGTCTTATTGGATTCTTCTGTTCATCAAAAACTCGTTGAAGTCTTTGTGATCCGGATAGAGTATCGGTGCCCAATCACAGATATGCTTATAACTGGTCATTAGGCTTTGTGTAGCGGTCCTTCCGGCCTGGTCATTGTCAAGAAGAAGGTTAACTTCATATGTGCCTACAAGTTCAGCTTCGATCTTTGGAAGAAAAGATAAGGAGTTCAATATGATCGTTCTGTAACTTGGAACCTGCCTGTAATAGGTGCAACACGATAAGTAATCCATGAATCCTTCAAATACATTGAGTTTTGAATTATCCTTTCCGCGGATCGTTGTAAAATATTTTGGACTTGAACCGGTTTTAAAGTAAGCGCTCCGTAATTCATATCCACCCTTGTCATTTGCAAATGCCAGGGCGAAATACTGCTTCCCATGAACGGTATAATATGCTTCCTTAAGAATCCGGCGGGCGAATGGCATTAAAATCTTCCGGGATCTGAGGTACTGAATCAGGGCCGGGTTTGCCAACGGGTGAATGCGATCGATTTTAATACGGCCTGAATCATCCAAAGGTTCAAAGCGATGCTCCCCTATGGGATAGGAACTGCCGCCAATATGTGCTAAGGCTTCCGGCACCGAATAATTGTTCAGCTTTATTACAAGGTCAATGAGATTGCCGCCTTCACCGGTTCCGAAATCATACCAGAGATTCTTGTTCAGGTCTACCTTGAAACTGGGAGTTTTTTCCTGTCTCAAAGGACTTTGGTACCATGCACTACCATATTTAACCTTCACAGGTAGGTGACTATTCTGCTCAAGATAATCGAGAATATGAGTTTTCTTTGTTTTTGTGCAATAGCTGGTGTATCCTGAATCATCGTCTTTCTTCATGAAAAATTATTTTAAGGGTTTTTGATTTACTGATTTACTATTTTATTAATGTCTTGATTTGTAATTATATATGTCTATAAAGGTTGGTAGAAGAGGTAAATTTACCTCCTATTTACTATTGATTTACCTTCGATTTACTTAGATACATCAGTGTTTTAGCGTATTAGTAAACAGGTAAACGATTTTTCGGAAAATCTAAATTTTCGATTCGACAAACTCACGGGTCACTGTATAATATTTTCCGGTAGTCGTGGTAAATGAAATCTTGGAAACCATCATTTGAGCCCCATCCTCATAGTTGTCCGTAATGGAAGGAAATTTGAATTTATTATTTTTTGATTGAGGAAGTTTCCATTCCTCTTTAAGGATATAACCGAGCTGCGATGCCAGGCCTGTAATTTGTCTCAGGGATTTCTCAAGCTCATGGGACAGTCTGACCGGTGTTACATGAATTTCATCCCCTGTTGCTTCAAAAGCAAAAATGTCTTCGAACCACCTTAACAGTTCCTTTTGAATAATGCTACGGGTGTGGATCCTGATCCTGGTGAGCGCCTCAGTCTCGTAAACCTTAGGATCAAACCATAACCTGCTTTTCTTGGGATAAACCATTTGACGAGTCTTTAACATATAAAGGAATGCCGGGATTTCATTTTCCAGGTGGGTCATTAGTTCCGGAATGAAATCACCGGGAGTAAGTTCCGGTACCTTCACTACAAAAAACCGATTGTCATCCTCATCCATCTTTATAAAATTATCCTCCGTGTTGCTTGACAGGATTAATTTTCCGAAGAAATCCATCCGGATCGTATCCCTGCCTTTAGCTTCCATATTAATTGAATCGGTTGTTGTAAGCCGCTTGATCTTTTCCTTTATGATGGTCTTATCGATAAAAGACTCGTCAATGCAAACAATCAGCTTGCTTGCATAGAGAGAATTAAAGTTGGTGCTGAATTCCTCATTTCCCAGGATGATGGCATTTCGTCCGAAAATGGAACAAAGCCACTTCATATAGGTGGATTTGCCGGTCTCCTGTATTTTCGAGACAAGACAGATGACCGGAAGATTCTGGGTAGGGTTTTCGTAAAGGATCTTAAGGTAGTCCAGAACGATATCAAGTTTGTCCTGGAAGATCCGGGAGAGGAATTTCATTGTAATGGTCACATCCCCCGGCGCTGGTGCATATTTCATCTGCTCATAGAGATTATAATATGCATCGCCGTTATGAATGTGCTCTTTTAGGTAGGTTTCGGAATTGTCCGGGATGTTTACAAAAGCCACATATTTATTGATGTACCTGAATATCTCCTTCCCGAAGTCCCCCATAATTGCACCTTTTCTCCAAAGCTGCTGAACTGGTGTACTTTGTTTGCGGGCATTGAGAATATGGCTCAAGCGGTAATAGTCTGTTGCGACCCGGATGTATTTTTCTCCCTCACGCATAAGGATTGACGACATATCATCGGGCTGATCCTTCTCAGAAACGGAAACAGAAGTATGTTTAGAACTTCTTTCAGGAAAAGGTTCATGATTCTTTCTAAGTAATATTTGTTCATTATTCATATCTTTGTACTTGAGAGTTAAGATTTTAAAAGTCAGTTCACAGATTACGACAAAAGCCCGTTCCTGCGGGCTTTTATCGTTAAATTAATTAGGACAAGGCTTGAAACGTTTTGCATTATTGTTCCAGTTTTTTTCTGAAAATAATACGGCGACGGTCCAGTCTATTTTTTTCCTCTTGTATGTAGGATCTTTTAAGGCATAAATAACTTCTCAAAAGTTCTTTTTTTCCCTTTTTATTTAGCTCCCTGAAAAGGCGGTCGCTTTCCCAGTCCAGAATATTATTGTTCACCAGGTACTTATACATCCTTTTTGTCTCAGACAGAATCGTCAGTTGCGAATTAAAAAGTTGATCAAGTTCACGTAAATGTTCCATGATTAGTTGTTTTTCTGATTACAGAATATGGGAATTAATTTCCCGGTCGGAATTCCTAAGAAGCTGGTAAACCAGGTTCCCGAAAAGGAGCGGATCAGGATCCGCGCTTTCTTACCAGGTATGATTCTGCGTCGGCTTTGATCTCGGAAATTGTTTTTTTTCTGCCGGACAAGATCCAGGCAACAAGTTCCTGTTTTGAGAAATAGAGACGTTTTCCCCGCTTGCAGACAGGAACTTCAGAGCGCTGAACCAGACCGTAGACTGTCGGGACAGTGAGATGAATAATCT
This sequence comes from Bacteroidota bacterium, assembly GCA_026391805.1. Classification (GTDB taxonomy): domain Bacteria; phylum Bacteroidota; class Bacteroidia; order Bacteroidales; family FEN-979; genus FEN-979. The sequence goes on from JAPLDJ010000001.1 coordinate 8,759, forward strand.
CGGCTGCTTCCCGGATGGTCAATAGTTTATCCTCTTCGGGCTCGGGAGTATTGGTTTGTGAAAGTAGAAGCCGTTCGATGTTTTCGAGCTTCTCATAGAGCTGTGTAACAGCCTGGGGTAATTTTTCAAATGTCATTTCCATCGCTACATGATTTAATTGTTAAACATGCGGCAATGGTACAGTGACCTTTAGCAGGGTTACAATATGGCTGGGAGCAACCTGGTTAAAACCCGGTTAAGATTTTATAGTTTAGTGATGATATATTTTCTGGTTGCTTTATCCTCCCGGACATTCAGAATGGGCTTTTTGCACTTATCTTTCGTTGTTGAAAGGATTTCATTCAGGTATTCCAGGTTGAATATTTTTACTTGATCCCGGTAACGGAATTGAAAGTTCTGGCTTATCCAAAGCTCAAGTTCCTTCTTCTGACAACCCCTAATGAAATCACAATCGTATAATTGCTTGAACGCATCTGCAAGGCGGTTCCCGTTATCCAGGAATAAGAGAGGTTTGGGAGCATTCTCACTGCCATCTAATAAGGCAAAAAACGCAATCTGGTCTTCAACCGAGAAGAAATCCTTGAGAATCTCGAAAATTTCACTTCTTGATTCTGATGCAAAGACTGGCCTTATCCCAGGCAGTTTGAATTCATATTTTTCTTTGATTGATTTTCCAAAGTCCAATATCTCCGCTCTCTCTGTTGTTGGTTCCAGATTGATAACGTCTAAATTGAAAAACCGGTCATCACAAATTTCAATGAAGGGAATATGGTAGAGATTACAATACTCCTGGATTACAACAAATAATAAAGAAAAGAGATAATGGGCCCTGACTTCGGAAATTCCTTCATCATCAGATTCGTATTGATCTTCATACCATATTGGAGCCAGTAATTCATCGGTAATCAAATCTACCGGTTCTATATTCTTGAAATTTTCCGAGATAATAATGACCCGGTCAAGTTCATCAACGTAAAAGGTGATCAGATCCTTCTTCTCCTGGAAGGTCGTTTTCGTCAATAGGTTCAGCCCAAGTTCTCTTCTGAAGGGTTCGACGAACTCCTGTTGAAAATCGGTATCCATCCCTGCCAGGATCTCTATTTTCTTTTCATCAGGGTCATGGTAACAGGAAAGTATATTCAGGCATTTATCCAGCTCTTCGGTTTTCATTGGCTTATGACTTCTTTATTGGTATTCTGTTGTTAACCTTTATCTTCATCCGTATGTGCTCCTCGTTTACTTGCTAGGGTTGTATTTTCTTTTGTTATAGCTTGGCACCTTTTTCAGACCAGGTTGGCACCTTTTTAATTTCCTCTTTCATAAATATTTGTTTATCAGATATACTCAATTCATGAAGCTTAGCACTAATTTAAAAAAGGTTTTCCCATCAAGGTTCAACAATTGATGGAATAAATCATTGTGTTTAATCTTACTCAAGATGTAATCTGTTCATTGTTTGTGACCGGTCTTGTAAAGGTCATGAGGCTTTTCATAAACTCCTTCTTGTCCTTATCTTCAAATCCCGCAAAATAACTTTGAGTGGTTCTCAGGTTGGTGTGACTTAAGGATTCGCTGACGAATTCCATCGTTGCTCCGTTACGAATAGCATTTGTGGCAAAGCTGTGTCGTGCCCAGTATGAGGAAATCTTTCCGGTGATCCCATTGTTCCTCGCCAGGTTCTTCAGATTTTGATTTACGAACCTTGTAAAGTTCTTTGTCATCAAGAACTTTGTTTCTTCATCCTGGTCGTCTGAAACAATAGGGAAGATCAGCTTTTTCGGTCCCCTGTCCTTGTTGCCGTATTTATCAATGACATATCTCACATGATCGGTAATGTAAGCCGTTACGGGTTTTAAATGCGTCTTGCCTGTATTGATTGTCTTAGCACGGTAAAAGATCAATGTGTCTTCCTGGAGGTTTTCCCAGCGAAGCATTGCAACATCCTTTAAATTCATGCCATTGCAGGCATAGGAGAAGAACCAGAAATCCCTGGCCTTTTCCTGCTCTGGGATCCTTGGCGTAGCAAAGAAGAGTGTATTTAGCTGGTCACCGGTCAAGGCCTTTTTTACTCCCTGGACAGCCGGAAGCTGGTACTTGTTTTTTCCAAAGGGGTATATCTCAGGATCGATGTCTTTTTCTGCAATAGCATTATTGAAGACGGTCCTCAGTACCCTGAGATAAATTGAAATCGTGGTTCGGGATAAAGGACATTCCCTTAACTCATGCGACCGTTTCAGAGGTTTTTTTCGGTGCAGCATGGCAAACTCATATTTAGCAAGCCAGACAGGAGTAATTTCAGAGAAAAACATTTTGGTCGGCTTATGACCGGTGAGACTTTCCATGTAATCTTCGATCGACTTCTTACTCAAACTATAATTGTATGCGTTTGCAAACTGGTTGTTGGCTTTAAGTTTAATGATCGCCTGATCATAATGATACAACAAGTTCTGAGTGTCACCCTTTTTTCTGAGGTATTTTCTTTCGAACTGTTCGAAAGAAAAGGGAGTGATCTTTCCGGCGATCTCATTCAACAGAGTATCAAAAGCCTGCAATTTCTGTCTTTCTTCGTGGTAATTCTTATGAGCCTTTTCAGCTTTCCAGGCCTTCTTAAAATCATCTTCCGAATACTCAAATTTCGTAGGATAAAGTCTTGCGATTTTGGTCAGTGTGTGATAAACACGTATTTTTACCGGATATTTATGGTTGCTTTTTTTCCTTCGGGCATCGAGAAATAACGATATGATAAATTCCTTTTCCATATGTTGGGATGGTCAAAACAGGTCAGATTATTTGCACAAAATTTGCATTATTTTATCAGAAATAATGCAAATTTAACGAATAATAACCAACAAACGGGAAAGTTGATAACTTTTGGAAACACCAGTATTTTCAGTGCCCGCACGCAATATTCAGGTAAAAAATAGTAACCCTTTTCGCCCCTTTGGGAGCAGGAGGTCGCAGGTTCGAATCCTGCTACCCCGACAACTTGAAAAGTCCTGGACGTAGTCCGGACTTTTTCATTTTGAGGCGATGCAAACTTGTTTGCAGTCGCAAAAAAAAAATGAAAAAGGACGGTGAGCGAAGCGAACCAGGACTATTCTGTTGGATCCCCCCTCTCAAGGATCACCGCAGGTAATCTGCTACCCCGACAAAAACAAATAGTAAAATGGTGAAATAGCGAGATAGCGAAATAATGTCTCGCTATTTTACTTTTCACCTTTCACTTCTCACCTTTCATTCCTCTGACCTTCGTCCTCATTCTTCTCCTTTTAGCCTTCCCCTCTCAAATATCCATAACAGGCAGAATGATGCACCAAATCCCACCCCATGGTCGTATATTTGGTGTCATGAAAAATGACTGCACATGATTAAACGGATCATCAACGGATTGCGGAAGAGAGGCATCCTGAACGCATTGAGGGCATTCTATTCCAAATACTGGTTCGAGATACGGTACGGACTGAAGATGAATCCCTCGATGAAGAGAGATTTCTTCGGCAAGGGTAAAACAATGCAACAGGGTCATACATGGTATGAACCGATCAGCCATTATACCTTCGACCGGATGATGAAAAGCCTCGACTGGAATTTCAGGGAAAGCACGTTCATGGATTTCGGTTGCGGCAAGGGGGCGGCACTGTTGCTGGCTTCCCGCTACGGCTTTAAGAAATGCATGGGCGTGGAATACAACCAGTCGCTGGCCGATGACTGCATGTCGATCATCGGCAAGTTCATCAAACGCACCAAAAGAGAATTCACACATGAAATTATTTGCTGCGATGCAACCACATACGTCATCCCCCCGGATGTGAATGTTTTTTATTTTTTCAACCCATTCGACAGCGCATTGATGGATATCGTAATGCAGAATATTGATCTGTCGCTGGCTGTGGCGAAAAGACCTATACTAGTCCTTTACTTCAACGCCCTTCATAAGGAGGTGATTGAAAAATACGGGTACAAGAAAATTTACGAAGAGCCGGTCGATAAGATCAACATCTGGTACCAGGGTGGTAATTATGCCTACACAAAGTAGGATCTCCTCATCCGGAGTGGTTTTTACAGAAATATTGACTCGTCAGCCCGCTTAAAGCCGAACTCCTTCCCGGCGTGAAACTTCATGAAATTCATAAAATTAGTTAAATTTCAGTCGTTTAGTATAAATCTATTTATCTTTGTATATGTTATCAGATTAAAATCAGTTTTAAAAACCGGTCTGTCACTTTCAGATAAAGAATCTTAGAAATCAGAATTCTGATCATCCCCTGGATTGAAAATCGAACTTGCATGAAGGGAAATGTATCGCCTCGTTGTTAGCAAGTGATCGATTACATTAATTCAGGAATCCAATGATAAAAAGCAAGGTAAGTTCTACCTTTCAGGACGCAGGCGCCCTCTACGATTTCATGGGGCACGCGCCCCTTGAACACGATAAAAAAAACAACCTCTCTTTCGTTAACCTTGGTTACTGGCATGGTCTCAGCGCATTTGCCAAAGGCCATTTGCCACGTTCGAACCATGCCCTTTTTAACCTGGTATGCAGAAACGCGAAGTTGTCGGCCAAGGATGATTTCGTGGCGGATATCGGCTGCGGATTCGGAAATGCCGCGGTCCTCTGTGCAACAGATTATGATTGTCCCAATGTTGTAGGAATAAACATTTCACAGTACCAGATTGACCAGTCGATTGAAAAAGTTGCAAGTCACAACCTGCAGCACCGGGTTGAAATAAAAAACATGTCGGCTACGGACCTTCAGTTCGACGATAATTCTGTCGACAAAATGGTTTGTGTTGAGGCCGCCTTCCACTTTGATTCAAGGGTGCATTTTTTTAAGGAAGCCTTCCGGACGCTGAAGCCCGGCGGGATATTATCCATGTCGGACATGGTGTTCAACAAGCCCCGGAAAGCAGTGCATAAGATGATATTATCGCGCCTTCAGGACGGCCTGTACATCCCGTCGGCAAACATATACGGCTTTCACGATTACATGGTGAAGATCCGCGAAGCGGGGTTTGTGATCATGGACGCAAGAAACATAACCACCCTTGTAAGGCCCTATTTCCGCAGATGGGCGCTTACGCATCCGGTAAGCCTCGTCATCAACCGAAACTTCAGCTGGGTGATGTCAACCATCGGGTTCATCGTTTATCCCTGGGAATATATGTACCTGGTGGCGGTTAAGCCTTAAGCGAAATCTCCGTTAATCTTATTTGACTACTCCCGCTGCCTTCCTGCCACCTACACCCTGGAAGTCACTGACACCGGCCATGGCAAGATCTTCCTCCTCGGGGAAGAACCGCCTTGCAGATTTCCCGATAAGATCCAACTCAGTCCGGAGGATTTCAGAACGTTCCGCAGGCAGTGTTTGCATCAGGCTCTCCAGCATGGCTTTCAGACGGCGGGCGATCTGGATGCTTGTTCCCCCGAACTGGCGCACCTCGGTAACGGCCAGCCTGATGAAATCTTCCCAGTCGGGTGTACGGTAGATCAGCCGGACCTTACCGTTTGCATCCGCTCTTTGTCCTTCATCCAGGTACCGGCCGCCTAAAAAGTGAAGGAGGTATTGTATCTGGTCGATGGCCAGAACTGCGGTGGTGGGGTCGTTGATGGCGGGGGAGAGACCTTTGGATGCGATGTCAACCAGGATCCGGAATGCAAAGCCCGGATCCTGCCGGAAGGTCCGTTCAGGACCGACAGAGACCGAATGAAAAAGCAAACGGGCTGGAGGAACAGCCCCGCTTCCGAAGATCCTGAAAAGCGGCTGTCCGGCCGCGATAAAATCTCCCACCTGTGGTACCAGTTCAATGATACAGTCTGACTGCCGGGCAATGGAAACAAGTCCTTCAACGTCAAAGGCGAGCACCACGCCCCCTTTTGGGTTGAGGATCGTGCCTGATGGTTTCCTGTCAGGTAGGGTTAAATGCTCCGGTCCAGGAACCTGCGATCCGGCTAGAAGGCGGGGATAAACGTTTTCAATAACATCGTGTCCCCTTTTTGCCGCCAGCGCCAAAGCACCGCTCGGCCGGAGTGCTTTTCCCACTTTGTCGACCAGGAAGATAAAGGTGATGAGGCTGACGATGCAACCGTAAACCGCCGTATAGGCGGTGAGTAAGGGTACGCTTTCTTTTATCCTCAGCAGTGCCCCAAGTGAAAAGGTGAATGTAAACATGAATATTGTCAGTGAGTATCGGATAACCGGGTTCTGGAAAACAAGGCCGATGAACCGCGGAGTGAGCGAAGCGCTGGCGAGCTGCACGGAGATCAGCAATGCAGAACAGACAAAAACAACGAGGGTGAACATCGATGCAGCCAGCGTTCCCAGCACCGTCATGGTAGTAGCCGCGTCAAAACCTGTTATCCAGCCTTCCCTGATTTCAATCCAGTTCAGGGTTCGGACGCAGGCCATTGCCACGAAAATACTGAGTGAGGGAAGGATCCAGATCGAACCCCTGATGTACGAGATAATTTTGTACTGTTGCAGCCAGGTCATAATATCGAATATGATTGATTTTGAAAAACTAAGCTAAAATATGAAGAATAATTCAATCATATAGAAAAGGAATTATACATATTTTATTTAAAAAAAATTTGTTTTTACTGCAATGTTGATTTATTTTTACCTAATCATTTTGCTGACAACTATTTTTTTTATCCGTCCTGCGCCAAATTTTCTCTTCCTTTTCCTGGGACTGACCGGGCGAAGCTGTAGTTACTCCTCAACAAAAATCAACATACGAAATCATTATTTAAAAAATAACCTAAAAGCGGAGGTTTATTATGCCAGTACAACCAACTTATCCAGGTGTTTATGTACAGGAGGTGCCCAGCGGGGTGCGAACAATCATGGGAGTGAGTACTTCCATTGCGTTATTCATTGGACGCGCAAAAAGCGGCCCCATGAACGATCCTGTACTGTGTCTGAATTTCACAGATTTTGAAAGAACATTTACGTCTGAGTATGCCAAAAGCGATCTCGCCAGGGCCGTAAAACTGTTTTTCCAGAACGGAGGCACGCAATGTTATGTTACGAGGATTGCCAACGGTGCAAACCCGTCTTCAGTAAAGTTTAAGGATGAAGCAAAAAGCAAAGATGTGATGCAGGTGACTGCAAAATCCCCCGGAATTTGCGGTAATACGATCCGGGTTGCCGTAACCTACAGCGGACAAAATCCTGAATCTGATTTCAACATGGAGGTATTCAACTGGGAACCGAACGGCGGCGGAGTTTATGTCAAAAAGAACCTGGAAGTATGGAAAAATTTATCCATGGATCCTGGCAATGGCAGGTATGTTGAAACATTTATCAATCAGAATTCCAAACTCGTAAACCTCGGCGTTCTCAATAATTCTCCTGCTACCACAGGTTATTCTCAGTCGGGCCGGCCGGTTTTGGATAAAAACGATACCTTGTTTAAAACAAACTGGACCAGTCTGATCGCAAAGACATCTGCTCCGCATAACATCCGGATCAGTGCTGATAATTCACCTTTTATTGATGTCGATCTTTCCGTCGACTTCACTTTAGCCTCTTTGACCGCCGTTGTAGATTGCCGCACTAATCTTCATGATGAAATCGAGAAAGTGATCAATCCGAAATTACCAAACGGGGTTTCGATTACTGTTTCTTTTGAATCAGGTCCTGCCGGCCCGGTAGCCGGCGATACAACTTCGTGCCTGAGAATTTCCTCCGCAAACGGTGACGTGAGAATTCAGCCTTCCGCCTCAAACGATGCGGCTATTCCATTGATGCTTGGAACCGACCAGGGCGGAATTGAAGTCTCTCGCTATGCCGGAAACAGGCCGGCACCAACCGGAACAGTTTTTAACATTTCCAGTCTGGTGACATTTGCAGCATTAAAACCCACTGCATTTACCACTTTCACAATAACTACTGATGGAACGGGTTTACCGGCATTATCACTGCAAACAGCTTTATCTGTAAATAAACTTTATCAGGATGGCTATGCTTCTGCAGTTACCGGGAACAATGACGGAGTAAGGGAAAAATGGGCGTTGATAGCGAATCTCATCAATTCTCAGAAAGCGATTGATCCGAATTTCAAATGGTCTGCAGAAGTTTGGGGTTCAAGATTGGCATTACTACCCTCGGATTTTGGTGAAAATTTCACAGGGACTGTTCAAACAACCGGCGGTGCTCCTAATGTTGATATCGGTGCCTATTTTCCTCCGAACGTTCGTTTCTATAGCTTAGGAAGCACAGGAAGCGGCTTGTATCAGGAGCTGGGTGTTGCAGGTGCAGACGGAACAGCACCTTTGCTGGCCGATTATCAGAGTGCCTTTAATGTGATTGATCAGAAAATTGATCTTTTTAATTTAATGATTCTTCCGACAGATGAGGAGCACACGGCTTCGACCATTACCGGTTTGTGGGGACCTGCCAGCATCTTCTGCCAGAAACGCAGGGCTTTCCTTTTGATGGATGCACCAACGGCCTGGGGCACCGTGCAGCAGGCAACCATGCCGGTTACGGGTGTGAGCAGTTTACGCATCGGCCTGGTAAAAGACCACAGCGCCATCTTCTATCCGAGAATAACGATTATTGACAACGGACTGAAGGTGAACATGGGCGCCAGTGGTGCAATTGCCGGATTAATGGCAAGGATCGACAGCAGCCGGGGCGTCTGGAAAGCGCCTGCAGGGGTTGAGGCAGATATCAGGGGCATCGTCGGCCTGGAATATCCGTTCACCAATGACGAAAACGGCGTCCTGAATCAAAGGGCCATAAACACGATCCGGGTTTTCCCGAATGGCATTGTCAACTGGGGTGCACGGACAATGGACGGCGACGACGATTTCCAGAGCGAATACAAATATATCCCCGTAAGGCGTCTTGCACTCTTCCTGGAAGAGAGCCTCTACCGGGGCCTGAAATGGGTCGTCTTTGAACCCAATGACGAGCCGTTGTGGTCGCAGATCCGCCTGAACGCGGGCGCTTTCATGAACGGACTTTTCAGGCAGGGCGCGTTCCAGGGACTGACCCCCAAGGATGCCTATTTCGTGAAATGCGATAAGGAGACCACAACACAGAACGACATCAACATGGGCGTCGTCAACATCTGGGTCGGTTTCGCACCACTGAAACCAGCAGAATTCGTCATACTGCACATTCAACAAATAGCCGGACAAATCAATCAATAAAACATCATAACCATGGCACAATTCAGCGTAAATACCAACCGGTTCGATCCGTATAAGAATTTCAAATTCCGTGTAAAATGGGACGGAAGATATGTCGCGGGCATCAGCAAGGTCGGCGCATTGAAACGAAGCACCGAAGTGGTGATGCACCGTGAAGGCGGTGATCCCAGCATGGAACGAAAATCTCCGGGCAGGACAAAGTACGAACCCATTAACCTTGAAAGAGGGATTACCCATGATACGGAATTCGAAACGTGGGCCAACAAAGTCTGGAACTTCGGCTCGGGACTTGGCATGGAGACTTCCCTGAAGGATTTCCGCAAGGATATCATCATCGAAATGTACAACGAGGCCGGCCAGCTCGTGATTGCTTACAAAGTATACCGTTGCTGGGTCTCCGATTTTCAGGCACAGCCCGACCTTGATGCGAACGCAAACGCCATCGCCATTCAGTCCATTAAACTGGAAAATGAAGGTTGGGAAAGGGATTATGGTGTGACAGAACCGACCGAGCCTACCTTCACGGAACCTTGATTTCTTAAGGTTTAATACTTCTCCGGGATTTTCTGACTTTTTCATTCGGTAACGATCGTCGTTATGATTACGGTTGTCCCTCTCCGGTTTCTTAACGGAATGAACTGGGTTCATCTTCGCGAATTGTGCGGTAAAGATGAACAATCGGTGGCCGGGACACGGTCGGTCGATGCCATGTGCCTGCTCGACAGGATCATTGTCTTCCCCGGGCAGGAGCAGCTGCTCCCCCGCTCGGCGATCCTGGCCGTTCCCGACAGGGATCGCGTTCTCATGGCTGTCTATTTCAATACTTACGGAAATACGGTCCGGTCGACTGTCATCTGTTCTTCCTGCAAAAAAAACTATGACGTCAGCTTTTCGCTTGAGGAATGGTACAGGGAGCTGCAGAAGCCGGCTGAAAGGAAACCAAATGGCAAAGGAACGGAATATCCGTTCAAAACCCCCCGCGGAGTGAAGTTCAGACTTCCTACCGGGGAAGATGAAATGGAGGTGGTCAGCATGGAGCCCGGTCAGGCTGAAGCTGAAATGCTCCGGAGATGCATTCCTGAAGGAACATTGAAATACAACAGTGATCAGTTGCAGAAGTCCATGCAGGAGGTTGCACCCCTTGCCGATGCAGAGATCGAAGCAAATTGTCCTGAATGCTCAGTGTCGCAAATCCTTCATTTTAATCTTCAGCAATACATGTTATCATCCCTGATGAAGGAGAAGGACAACCTCGCTGCCGAGGTGCACCTGCTTGCACGGTTCTACGGTTGGGGCCTGAATGAGATCCTGGAACTGCCCAGGAGCAGCCGCAAGTCGTATGTCGCCCTTACCGGAAATGCCTGAATAACGTAATACATCGGAATGCCTTCATACCTTTCATCCATCGTTGGTAACAGTCTCGGAATCTCAACAGGGACCGCCCTGAAACCTGATAATCCGGTTTCAGGATTTGCAATTCCGGTTCCAGGCGATCCTTTTTCTTTGACTGAGGCGACAAACGGGGAGGAGGCTATGGTAATAAGGGGAGAGAAAACGCAAACTTTCACAGGCGAACCTTTGCAGGAAATTCAATCCTTCCCCGGAAAAAAAAGTGAAACACTTGCTCAGCCTCCGGGGGATGATGAAAGGATTGAACTTCCATCTTCTAAAAAAGTGAAGACGGAAAAAACTGTTTCATCTCAATCTCCGGAGAAGAAGATCAGCGACAATACAAATGAAAATGAGCCAGCGATCGTTTCGCGGATTACCTCCCGTGATGTTTTTACAACAATTAAACAAGAGGTTGAGCCCGGCAGTGTGTTAAGAAAGCGCAATCTTTATGAAGAACCTGGCTTCAATCCTGCTGAAAAGGTTCAGCCGCCTGTTTATGCTGTGCAAGGAGAATCCGGTAAGATATCTTCAGACACTCCTTCATCAGGAAAATCATCCGTGATGATGAACGGCCTTTCTGAGGGAAAAAGATTGCCGTCCGGTATAAAGGAAAATCAATCCGCACTTTTTCAGGATACATTATTACAGCCGGGAAGACAGGCCGCGGGAGTCGCCGATCTTCTCCCTGTTCCGCCTCCGGTTCGTGAACAACGGGCCCCTTCACATCCACAGGTAAAACTGGTGATCGGGAAACTGACGGTAGAGGTTATCCGGGAGCCTGAAAAAAAGCCCGATGTCCCTCCCGCGAAGGAAAAGATCATTGTACAGGCTGCACCACAGGCTGAGCAATACAGCCACGGTTCAGGACTAAAAATTAAATTCGGTTTAGGACAATTATAATATGGGCATAAACGATCTTTCACTGGTAACAAAATCCCTGATCAACCTTCTTGATTGTTGTTTCAGCACGGCACCGGAGCAGCATGTTCATAACCCGGTCATCTCGTCGCACCGGCCCGACCAGCTGAAAGGAAACGCGGTTGGACTGTACCTTTATCATGTTTGTGAAGATCCGCATTCAAAAAACACGCCTGTACCCGATGACCAGACTGCGCCTGTAAAGTATTCCCCCCTGGGTCTGCAGCTCTATTACCAGCTGGTGGCGCAGTACCTTTCAGAAACTGAGTCGAAGGATTCCTCGATCTATGAGCAGAACATGATGGGGGTGGCGATGAAAGCATTGCACGACTTCGCGATCATCGACGAGCGGACCAAAGTGTTCCGGAAAATGCCGGATGATTCGTTCGCAGAAACAGCCGTATTTGATGATCTGCTGACAGGAACCGGAACCAGGCTCAGAATTGAGCTGCTCAGCATCGATCCGAAAGACGCCATGAGCTACTGGGCCACCAGCAGCACTGCACCGCGCCTTGCAGCCTATTACAAGGTATCTGTTGTGTTTCTCAGGCCTGAAAAACTGCCAACCCGCACCGGCCGGGTGTTTGCATACGGGATCGGCACTTTTGCCGGATTGGGGCCGCGGATTGACGGTTGCAGAAACACGCTCTCATTCAAGCTGCCTGGGAAAACAATATCCAACCAGGTTGAACTGAGTCCGGCCCAGGTGCCTTTTGGAGAAGAGGTCCTTTTTACCGGCACCGGATTCAACGGGGGATCGGCAACCCTCTTACTGAAACATGCAGACTGGGTCAATCCGTTGAAGGTTGATGGTCCCTGGCTCCTTTCATTTTCGCAGAAAGGAGCAGTCATCACCATACAAAAAACAATACCTGACGAGCATGGCATCCCGGTAAAAGTTCTTCCCGGCATCTATTCTGCCATCATCAATGTAAAAAGGCAATTCGCACTCACGGACGGGACCACACGCGCGATCGAACAGCATTCCAACGAGTGCCCGTTCATGATCTCTCCCGCCATTGTTGACCCCGGCGATAATGTTTTCGAGCTTCCGGCAATTCCGGATAAAACGATTCATGTTCAGGGACATGTTTTTCCCTTAGAACAATCGAAAGATCCGCTGTTCCCCTTACTTAAAGTCTACGTTGGTGATAAAAAGCTTACCGGGATTAAATCTGCCGGCACATTAAGCGCAGGGGAATTCAAGGTCGGCGACGTGAATAATCTCTACCTGCTCATCCCCGGCCTTCTTGATCCTGACATTCATTATTTCCCGCTGCGGATCATCATCAACGGCGCTGAGTCGGCACCCTTCTGGATCCATATTCCGTGACCCATCCTGATACTCATACTGAACTTGTTCTTGCGCGCGTCCGCCTGTATGCCCGCCGCCGTGTGGCATGGCTGCGGAAGCTGTGGAAGGAGGAAGGCGAAACCGGGGGACAGGTGGCCGTGACGCATGCCGAGATCAACACGCTGCTGGACGACCTGGACTCACCGGCTGCTGAGGCCGCATGGTACAGCACCTGCGAAGAAATTAAACCCCTGAACAAAGAAATTGAAAGTGTTGAAGCAGCGCTCGGGCAGGATGAGTCATCCCGGTTTGCAGCGCTTAAAAAAATCTTTGGCTTCAGCCGTGAAGAGTCGGATCTTTTCCAGCTTTGTCTTGCCGCCAGGCTCGATCCCTCCCTGGGCCGCCTGTATGCCTACCTGCAGGATCATGCAGGTCGAGGGTATGTTACGGAAGAGCTGGCGCGGCGCCTCTTTGGCTACGGTCATTACGGCGTCTGGAAAAAAGACAGCAGCCTTGCTCGCTGGAAACTGATCCATGAAAAGGAAGGCGTTGCCGGTGAACCTTCAGAACTGAACTGCGATACCTTCGTTTTCCACTGGCTGCTGGGGCAGGAGACGCTGGATGAAGTTCTTGCTCCTCATGCAACTTTCCGAAGTCCGCAGCAGCCGTTGCAAAGCTGGCCGGCCGGATCCACGGCAAACCTGCTTGAGCGCATGCTCCACGGCGGTTCTGCCAAGGTGCGGCTTATTCTTTCCGGACCCGGAGGCAGCGGCCGCAGGACCATGGCCGCCATTCTTGCTGCAGGTTTTGACAAGCGCCTGCTTGTGATCAACAGCGATCATTCCGATTTTTCAACGCTATACCTGCACGCGCAGCGGAAAGCCATCCTGGACCAGTGCGTCATCGCATGGACAGGTACGAATGCAAGCGAGCATCCGTGGCCACAGGAGATGCCGTGCTACCCGCTGCAATGCCTCATCTGCGATCCCGGTAAAACGCCAAAGCCGGTTTCAGGGTTTACGGATGTGGTTGTCGAAATGCCGGAACTGAGCATCTCGGAACAGGATGAACTGATCCGTAAAATGGTGCCGGTTGCATCTGCCTGGGATCCATTGATGCTCAGTCAGCTGATCGCACAGCACCGGCTGAACATCGGCGACATTGTTTCCATGCGTGAAAAGGATATACAGACGGTGGAAGAGGCTGCACAGGTGATCCGGGAAAATTCACGTCACCGGCTGGGCTCGCTGGCGCAGCTTCTTGAATGCCCGTTTTCGTGGGACGACATGGTGCTGAACGATTTTTTGAAAGATACGCTCGGGGATTTTGTCTTCGAGGCCCGTGAGCGGAAAGAATTCTGGGAGAATGAACGAATAAGGAAGATGTTCCCGCAGGGAAGGGGCCTTGTCGGCCTTTTCAGCGGAGCGCCGGGAACCGGCAAGACCATGGCGGCCCAGGTGATCGCTGCCCAGCTCGGGCTTGATCTTTACCGCATCGACCTTTCATCGGTCGTGAGCAAATATGTGGGTGAAACATCGCAGAACCTTGAAAAGATCCTGTCGCAGGCGGCATTCATGGATGTCGTCCTCCTGTTTGATGAAGCCGATGCCCTGTTCGGAAAAAGGACGGAGGTGAAGGATGCCCACGACCGCTTTGCCAATACCGATACCAATTACCTGTTGCAGGCGATCGAGAATTACAAAGGGATCGCCATTCTCGCCACCAATAAAAAGGAGAACATCGACTCGGCGTTCACACGGCGCCTGCGCTACGTGCTCGAATTCCCGCGGCCGGATGCACGCCAGCGCGGGGAGATCTGGGTGAAGATTTTACAAAAGATCCTTCCGCAGGAAAGCGGGTTCAGCTTTAACGGCGAACTTGGAATCCTCGCCAGCCAGGTTGAAATAACAGGTGCGCAGATCAAATTCGCTGTTCTTTCTGCGGCTTTTTCTGCTAAGCGGGAACAAAAGCCCATTGGCATGGCTCATTTGCTGCGGGGCATTGAACGGGAGCTGATGAAGGAAGGCCGTACCCTTGGCAAACTTGAACGCGAAAAATTATTGTCGCATGCAGGATAAGGAGATCCGTATTAATGAAATGAACCTCCGCATCCCCGGCATACAGCAGGATGAAGCAGAGGAGATCGGGCAGAATGCTCTGCAGGCAGTTTCCTCAGCACTTCCTGAAACATTTAAAAAAGAGTACCTGGAAAAGCTTGATATTAAAGTTACCATTCCGACAGGGACAGCCGGATCCGGAATGTCAAAGTTTATTGCTGAAGCAATTCTTAAGCAACTGTAAATGCAGGGTCAGGTAATAAAAAAAGCAGAAAGCAGGCAGGAGAAAGCAATCCCGGGCGCCGCAAAGACGCATGAAGCGCAAAGGATGAAGCATGATGCTGATTTGCAATTACAGAACCTGATCGGGAATCACGGTATTCTGCAACAAAATGGAGTTCCTCTTATCCAGGCAAAACTGAAAATCAGCCAACCCGGGGATAAATATGAGCAGGAAGCGGACTGTCTGGCAGAAAAGGTTATTCATATGACCTCACCCAACAATTTGAGTTTTCAATATATAAATAAGGTATCAGCTGATACCGTTCATATTAATGAGCATCCGCTTATTGAGAGTGTATTGCGATCGCCGGGTCAGCCACTTGACCGTTTGACCCGTGAATATATGGAACCACGCTTCGGTCTCAGTTTTAATCATGTAAGGATCCATAACGATGAACTTGCAACTAAGTCGGCATCAGCTTTGAACGCTGTCGCCTATACCGCAGGTAACCATATTGTTTTTGGGACAAACAATTCCGTTAACAGCCAGACTCAACCGCGCATAGTTGCGCATGAACTTGCACATGTGGTCCAGCAGGGGGTTGCTGGAAATTCTGAAAATAAGATCTACCGGTTCTGGGATGTTATGAAAGCAAGAGCCATGGGGATTGCACGTCAGTTACAACAACTGATCTTCCAGGGAACCTGGAGTGAGATCCGTAAAAGGGTTTACCCCATGATGTCGGCAGGTGGCGTTCAGCGGGCAAAAGAACGATATAAAGGAACACGTACCGACCTGACTGGCCTGGGTAAACTAACCAGGCTTGAAAACTTTGCGGAAAATATCCGAAAGATCATGGTGAAATGGACTTCCATGACTCCAATAAATCGGTTGAGAAAATTGGGCACCGAAGGCAGCAACCAGTTAGAAGCAGTCAAAGTTCCCGGCTTTTTAATCGTTGATAAAGAGGAGATGACTCCGATGGGATACTTCTCTCCGTCTCTTTGGAAACTGGCACTCAACGAGAACTTCTTAGCAAACGATTCACCCACGATTCAGGAAACCGGTGAAATGGCGAATACGGTTTTGCATGAAAGCCGGCACGCAGAACAGAATTTCCTTTCTGCACGCTATTCTGCTGGTGTCAATAAAATTGGCGCTAAAGAGCTTTCCGTTGAACATGGAATCCCCATTGAAATTGCATATAGGGCAGTGGTATCAAAATTTGATTCAAAGACCGATAAAGAAGTTTTTACGCTTGGCAGAAATATGTACCAGGCGATGATCACGGAGGGTCCATCCAATAAGGCGACATCAGCAAACATGGGCTCTGTAATCAAGGTATTGATAGAGAAAAAAATTAAAGCAGATATGGCTCTGCGTGACCTGTTGGAGTCGACTGCCACAGAGGGTACAATCAGAAAAGCGACTGTCTGCGGGGATGAACTAAAGGCCCAGATTACGGTTGTAGAGGAAGCTTATAAGTTATACCGGCAGATCCCGTATGAAGTGGATGCCCATGATGTAGGTGATGCAGCCGATCTGGCTGTGAGAAAGTGGGAAGAATAAGAACCAACGGGAGATAATGAAATCAATGATCGATACTCTTGGTGAACTGGTGAGTTTCCTCTCAAAAGACCGGATTTCTGTCTCCGATGTTGTCACGCAGATTGGTATTAACCTTGATGATCCGGGAGTGCCTCTTCCAATTACAATCAAGACAAAGATACCCGGGATTCAAACTGTGAAACTTGCACGCTACCCTGATTCAGGGCTTCCTTACGTCCTTAGCATTAGGTTTGAAAAGCATGCCGGACCAACGCTATGGAACCTGAAGTCCTGCTTTGGTGAATACCGTCAAATATTGACGGGCCCCGAGCAGCTGCCAGCATTCATCTTTTATCCCGAGACCAATCAGAAATTATGGAGCGTCGGGGTTATTGCAGGTGTGGAACCGGGGAGTGATGTGGAAGTGTCCTTCGTATCTACAATTGATTTGAGACGTGACCCGGTGTTATGATTCATGGATAAGGACAACTGAAAGAAAATCATATCCTGTGTTACTGAGCAGGAAAATCTTCAATAATATCCAGACAATTCTCAGGACAAATTCGGAATGAACCAGCAGCAGTTGACAAAAAAAAGGGAACCTGGTCAGGAGCAAGCAGTCATAAGCTCAGCAAAGGTTCATAGAGCCTTGAACTTGAGTCAACAAAATTATTTAAGTGCGCATAACTTACTGAGCAATCATGGAATGCTTAGTTACGGAGATGGAAGTTTACAAGCAAAACTTAAAATAAGTCAGCCGGACGACATTTATGAACGTGAGGCTGACCTGACTGCGGAGCATGTGATGAGGATGAAAGAAGGTGAGATGAGCCCATCCGTTTCAGATCAACAAACGTTACAAAGGAAAAATGAAGAAGGCGTTGATGCTGGTACGGAGGCATCTTCAACCATAAAGGATGTTCTGAAATCGACAGGAGAGCCGCTGGATAAGGGTACAAGGGATTTCTTTGAACCGCGATTCAAATATGATTTTAGCAACGTAAGAGTTCATCAGGATCGTGCGGCAGCTGAATCGGCACAAACAATAAATGCCCTGGCCTATACTTCGGGGAGCCATATCGTATTCAGCAATGGACAATTTTCAACGCAGGCTGAAAGCGGAAAGCGGTTGCTAGGTCATGAACTGGCACATGTAGTGCAGCAGCAATCCGCAGGCAAAATCATGAGGACACCGGCCCCGGATGTAAAAACAATCTCTGGATTAAGTTCATACGACGAATCGACACGTAAAAAAATCACCTATCAATCAGACCCTGTTGATATAACTGTAAAGGATCATTTTCCGAAGAAAGGAGAAATCCTCGTCGATACACCCCGGAAGGGTTTTGCCATAACCTATATTCATAAGTTGGCCAAACCGGGTGATGACTGGTTAAAACCTAATCTGAACAGCATTGCCCGGGCCATTTTTGGTTTGTCGTCCAGCAATTCGGCTACTGATCCGGTCCAAACGAATTTAACCATCATCCAAGAATTGGATCTGTCAGGACAATCAAGTGATACTGGAGTTGCGGGACCCAAAACAAGGTTCCGTTTTGCCTGTGCCGAATTTGACTCTTCAACGGATAAAAGTGGGAAAATACGCAATGTGCAGATTATCATTGAGGATATCGGTTCATCACAGGCTGTTCCGAATGCTTCGCTGAACATGAGCGCCCGAATAGCACGTTTCGAAAAAGAATATGGATTTAAGAGGGCCACAATAACGACGGTATCCGAAATGGACGCTATTTTACTTCCTGATAAAGCCAAGATTGTCACGAATGACATTCCATTTACCGATACGGATTATAACGACGTTCTGATTGCAATTTCATTGATTCCGGATAATCTTCTCAAATCCATAAGTGGCACAAAGTTTAACAGAAAAAATACGAATGTGGGAAAAGGAGGTGAAGCCGCAGATTGTGCAATGACTATCACAGCTGGCAAACCTGATTTTGTTATTAATGTCTATAATAAGGCTATGGCCGGATCCACTTCGTCTCAGGATCTTGCTTTTCTGATGACACATGAAATTGGTCATGCGCTGGCCTTAAAGGATGCAGTGGCATTAAAACCCCCGGCCCCTGACGAAAAGAAAGATTATTCGGATGAAGTTGCCCAGGGTTTCAAGGATGCTGCTAAGAAAGATGGCGTAGCTGAAGCATCGGGTATTCCGGGAAAAAAATTGAAAGGAGCTATAACAGGGTATGGCAATACCAGCTGGGGTGAATGCTTTGCGGAATCCTTCAGCATGTTTTTCAATGAACCCAAGACATTGCAGCTGCTTCGTAAGAATATTTACGATTATTTTCTGGGGAAATATCCAGCGGCAGTTCCTGCCACCCCGGCAGTTCCTGTCACCCCGGTTCCTGCAGCCACCAATGTTAAAAAGCCTTAATTATATCTGTAAATTCAAATAAAGCCTATGCCTTCATCTTTGTCCAGCAGTCCCAAGCTTTTAAAAGGCGCCCTTGTCAAGCTCGGGGAAGGTATGCTGGGTCCGATCCCCGACATCATCGTTTTTCAGTACAACCCTGAAAAGCTGAGCCGGAGTTTTATATCTCCTCCATCAGGCAGCGGGGGAGGGCGTGAAACCGGGGCTGCGACCACCACCGAACCCTTCGACCCGGTGGAGAGCTTTTCATTAACACTGGAACTGGATGCAGCCGATGCACTTGAATTTCCCGAATCGCATCCTGTTGCTGCGGTTTCCGGAGTTGCCGACCGCATTGCTGCCCTGGAGATGCTGGTTTATCCGAAAAGCGACAGTGTTCTGGGCCAGGTATTGTCACCGCTGGGTTTGGGCGGGGCGCCTGTGCCTAGGAATACGGTTCCTGTTGCACTCTTTGTCTGGGGGCCGGGCCGGATCCTTCCGGTAAGGATCACCAGCCTGAGTGTGGAAGAAGAGTCGTATTCCCCGACACTATTCCCGATCCGGGCCAAAGTAACGGTAGGTCTGACGGTACTGAAACTGGAATCGTTCCCGTCAAATTCCAGTCAGCGGACATTATCGGAAGATATTGCCGTATTTTCTTATAAATATACCAAGGGATTGAAAGAGGCGCTGGCCATTGCAAACCTTGCAAACAGCGCCGAATCGATCCTGGCCATGTTACCTTTTTAAACGATCCTTATGTTTGACAATAAAAGCCGTTATACAAAGCTTACCCCCTACGAGGTCAGCGACCACCGGGGACGGAAGGTGAAGGTTGTGCCTGTTCCTCCGGCACCGGACCAGGAGCCGCTGGGCCGGCACCTGTTGCAGCAGGGCCAGCGGACGGATCACCTTTCAAAGCATTACCTCGATGATCCTGCAGGTTACTGGCGTATTTGCGAGATCAACGACGCCATGCTTCCTGAACAGCTTACTGAAAAACAGGAGATCGTGATCCCCGCAAAGAACAGCCTGAAATGAGCACAAGCGTTGCCATCGCTGTAAACGGGCTGAATGATCCCGATCTTACCCAGGCCACCTCCATTGAAGTGTCGGAACGTGCCGGGCAAACGACCACGTACAGCCTTAAATACGGAGTCAGCATCATCAAGGGAGATATACCCTTTCTGACCGATAAACGGCTGGATGCAGGATCTGAACTTTCCATCGTGGAAATAATTGATTTATCCACACTCTGCCTGGTGAAAGGGCCGGTTCATGGTCATGATATCCACATGGAACATGGCGGAGCCGGGTCGACCCTGGTCGTTAAAGGGTCCGACACCTCTGTTAAAATGGACCTTGAAAGCCGCTCGGTGGTCTGGCAGAATGTCACCGACAGTGATGCAGTACAAACCATTTTATCAACGTATGGCTATTTGTCGGATGTGGAGACCACTACCGCCGGGCATTACGAAAATAAAAATACGCTCGTGCAGCGGGAAAGCGATCTTAGTTTTATCAGGCGGCTGGCGCGGCGCAATGGATGCTATTTCTGGGTAACTTGTGATCCCATGGGAACAGAGATCGCGCATTTCCGCCGGCCTTCCCTGGGAGGAGCTCCTGCAGGGCAGCTTACGATCAACCTCGATTCACCTACGATAACAAAACTCGATATCGACTGGGATATTGAAAAGCCTACCAGCATTGCAGGCCTGCAACTCGATCTCAATACGAAGGATTACCTGGAACTTACGGTTCAGAAGACCCCTCAGACGATCCTCGGTGATAAGGGGATACAGCAGATCACAAATGACATCCGCTCCGTCTTTCTTTCCGCACCCGTGAACGATACAGGCGACCTGACTTCGAGGGGTGAGGGCGCACTGATCGAGGCCGACTGGTTCATTCATGCATCCTGTGAAACCACAGCCAGGACGCTTGGATTCATCATCCGGCCTTACACAATCATAGAACTGAAAGGGGCCGGCAGCCGCCACAGTGGAAAATATTTTGTTTTGGGAGTTACGCACACGATCGATGCGACCGCGCACAAAATGAACCTGCAACTGGTTCGAAACGGATGGGGGGATATAGCATGAATACAGACCAGACTGATCAGCTGATCGACTGGATCAGGAACCGTTTTTTTGGTAAATACAGGGGAATTGTAACAGATAACAATGATCCGACACAACGTGGGAGAATCAAAGTGAAAGTCCCGGCAGTTTTAGGTGACCTGGAAAGCTGGGCCATGCCCTGCCTGCCCTACACGGGCGACGGGATGGGGTCTTACGCCATCCCTGAAATTGATGCAGGTGTATGGGTTGAATTCGAAGCGGGTGACGCTTCTTATCCCATCTGGTGCGGGGGGTTCTGGGCAGATAATGAACTGCCGAAAAATGAACATGGAACTACCGCTTCGCCTGATTTAAAGATATTCCGATCAAAGGAAGGGTTGATGATCACCTTTGATGATTCCAGCAACGTGCTCACCCTGAGTGATCAGGACGGGAGCAACATCCTCACCATCGATGCCCGGGAGGGGAAGATCAGGATCAACGGGAATATGAAAGTGGTCGTCGAGGCTCCGCAGATCGAACTGGTGGAGGGTGCCTACCATCCCCTGGTATTCGGAGATGACCTGCTGCAGTACCTTATCGGCCTGGTGACAAGTTTCAACGCACATTTGCACCCCGGCGAACTTGCGGCCGGAGTAATCCCTGTGACACCGGCACCCCCACTGCCTCCCATCACTCCGCCAACCCCCAGCCTCTTATCCTTAAAAGTAAAAACAGGATAAAATCCATACTATGCCACTCAAGTCAGGATCACCCCGGAACAAGTACGCAGAAAGCATGGCTGCGATGATTGAACAGGCATTCAACGACGAATGGAATACATACATGGGAGGGGAAGCGCCACCAACCAATGACCAGATGAAACTGCTGTGTGTTGCGATAGCCAAAGGAGTTATCAATCACCTTTGTACCCATCCTGAAGCATTTATCGTGAAAACAAATGTTGAAGGGATAGAATATACTGCTACGGTGAAAATAGAACAGGAATAATCCAACGGGGTTTAAAAACTTCATTACATGAGCACTCCGGTAAAAAATATCAGATACCCGTTCGCGGTCGACAGCGGCCTGGGCACACTTGCCGTAGAGCGGGATTTTGCGAAACATGTCAGGCAGATGATCCTTCAGGTACTCTTTACAAACCCGGGGGAACGGGTTAACCGGCCCGATTTCGGCTGCGGGATCAAACGAATGGTATTTGCTCCCAACGACGATGTCACCGCCAGCCTTGCCCAGGTCACCATCCTTCAGGCCCTGAATACATGGCTGGGAAGCCTGATCACGGTACAGGACATTAAAGTCAATGCAGATAACGAGAAGCTTGAGATCAATATCAGCTATTCAATCAATGCCATGAGTGGCCGGCAATATTTAAACGTGGAAGTAACCTTATGACTGCAGTAAAAGACCGGTACCTGGAGATCCAGGAAAAGGATGTTGTAACGGGGATTGATTTTGTTTATGTAGATCCCTCGCAGACAAAGCTGACGGTTTACTTCATACCGCCTGCGACCGTCAGACCCAAAACACTGTTAGGGGTCATACCTCCGGAAAAGGTATCCATCCGGAGCATCACGAAAACCAAACTTTCGCGGATCCCTGTAAAAAAGGTCCTATGGGCGAAGGTGGATGACCGCGACGTGCTCGAGCTGACCACACCCGTCCCCGGCGATTTTACCTTGTACCGGCTGACGATTGAACATGACCTGGTTGATCCCTGGTTCAACGGGATCCCGTTCAGTTTTAAAACGAATTGTCCCACCGGCCTTGATTGCCGGTTGCGTGATCCTGAATGCCCGCCTGAAGAGATGGTCGATTTTCCGGTTGACTACCAGGCAAGGGACTTCTGGAGCTACCGGAAAGCATTGTTTGATTTTGCCTCGCTGCGTTATCCTGACTGGAAAGAGCGGCTGGAGGCAGACTCCGGTGTGATGCTGGCAGAACTGATGAGCGCCCTGGGGGACGAGATGGCCTATTACCAGGACCGGATCGGCCGCGAGGCCTATCTTGAAACAGCCACCCAGCGCAGGTCATTACGGCGACTGGCCGACCTGGTCGACCATCATGTCCATTACGGTGCAGGGGGAACTACCTGGCTGGATATTGCCTCAAAAGCAATGTCGCCGCAGAACATTCCGTCAGGTACTGATGTCTGGGCGGTCAGTGATGACGGAACACAAATAAATTATGAGATCGGAAACGGGATCAGTGAATATTTTGATGGTACTTCCTATGCCGTGGACCCGGAACTGAATTCGATCGCACCCTATATCATGGATGACGGAAGCCAGTGTCTTTCTGCAGGCGCCACGGAGATGTATATTGCCGGTCATTATTCATCCAG
Organism: Bacteroidota bacterium; assembly: GCA_026391805.1. Lineage (GTDB taxonomy): Bacteria > Bacteroidota > Bacteroidia > Bacteroidales > FEN-979 > FEN-979. The sequence goes on from JAPLDJ010000001.1 coordinate 32,156, forward strand.
GCTGAACGCACCTGCAGGAAAATGGGTTTTCCTGCTGAGCCGGCCGGATCATCCGGCCATCCCGGAAAGGTCATTCCTGCTGAAATTAACGGGCGCCGAAGATATGAACGACCTGTTGAACGGCCATCCGATGACCCGCATTTCCTGGGAAAAGAACCATGCATTGCCCTTTGAGGTTTGCCTGAATAACGTTGAGGTTCACGGGAATGCTGTGCCGGCGACGACCGGTAAATTATCCGATGCCTGGTTTGTGACAGGACTTGATCCGGATGATCTGGATCTTGACACTTACTATAAAAAGCTGGTAAACCGTGCCATTGAAAGGGAGGGGCGCGAAGACTCCGTCGCCTATCTTTTCAGCCTCCCGGATTCTGATGCAGTACCACTCGTCTGGCTGGGTCCGAAGCCACGGCAGACCAGCCCGGAGATCATGATCTTTGAAACAGACATCGTGAGCAAAAAGCTGGATTCCGACGGCCAGTTGTGGGATTTTACACATTCGTTTGTCGGGATCAATTCCTCATTACCCGAAGATCATGATTATTCCCTTGATGAAGGATACTGGAAGAGGGTCGTGGGCTACCGGCGGATCGGAAAGGAAATTGTTCATCAGGATTATGCTTCGAACGAGGGAATGACCGTCAGGTTCGGCGACGGCGAATTCGGCAGGATCCCTGCTGAAGGCACTGTCTTTCATGTGTATTACAGGCTTGGCGCTACCGCCGGATCCAACGTCGCTGCAGGATCGATCCGGAAATGGAATGCTGCGGATCTTTCCCTGGACTTTATCAGTTCCGTCAATAATCCGTTGCCTGTAACAAACGGACTGGATGCGGAAACCATTGCAGAAATAAGAAAAGTTGCACCCCGCGAATTCAGGTCGGTTGCTTATCGTGCTGTCATTCCCGATGATTACGCCGAAGCTACTGAACGGCTTGACTGGGTTCAGAAAGCCGGTGCATGCTTCCGCTGGACAGGCAGCTGGTTATCGGCATTCGTCACCCCGGATCCGGAAAACTCCGTGGAATTGAGTGACCAGGAAAGAGAGGAACTGTCAGGACAGTTGGACCGTTTCCGGCAGGCAGGACGTGAAGTAAATATCATGGATCCGCACTATGCCGATCTCGACCTGGCCATCAAGATTTGTGTCGAACCTTATGCTTACCGTTCGGAAGTGAAGGAAGCGGTGATGGAGAAACTGCTGGGGAAGAAGGGCGTGCGGCCGGTCACAGGTTTCTTCTCTCCCGACAATTTTACCTTCGGAACCCTTCTCTACCGTTCAGTGCTCGAAGCGGCGATCCAGGAAGTTCCGGGTGTCAGGGCTGTTGTATGGATGCACTTTAAACGCAGGGGATATTTTACGGAAAGGGTTTTTGCTGAACCCTGGTACAACCCGGGAAAGAACTCGATCATCCGGGTGGAAAACGATCTGATTCACCCCGAGCGGGGAACCGTTAAACTATATATGGAGGGCGGCGCATGAATTATGATGAAATGATAAAGCAGGCCGAAAGTGGGTCCTGCTGCCCATGCGATGAAATGGAATTTCCCCCCTTGCTGAACATCCCGGCAGGCCTGACCACCATCCCAAGGCAACTGGCTTATTTCCCGGAGTTCAGGTATGCCATGCTCTCGGGAATCCGGTCGTATCCGGCATTTTCTGCATGGGCCGCCAGAAATCAGAATGACTTTGGCATCATGCTGCTGGAGATGTGGGCTTACATCTGCGACTCCACCTCATTCTACAATGAAGTTATTGCAAACGAGTGTTACATACGGACGGCCAAACAGCGATCTTCCATCCGGAAAATAGCCGGACTGACGGGGTACCTGCCCAAACCGGCGGTTGCCTCACAGGTTTCCCTTGCCGCCCTCGGCGACGGAAGGAGACTGCTTACAATCCCTTCAGGGACAGCTTTCCGCTCCGGGGCTTTTGGTGCCGAATCGCCGCAGGTTTTTGAGACAGGGAACGATCAGCTCATCCATCCCCTTACAAACAAATGGAACATCCTGCCTCCCTTACCGGAAATTCTTTCCGTGCAGGATCAATCGCAACTCCTGGTTGAACCGCTGACCCATCTGAAAAAGGAGATGAAAGTCCTTGTCCGTGTTTCCGGTACCTATGAACGAACCCTGGTTGCTACGGTAAAAGAAACAGGAATTTCAGTGAAAAATACCGGCAAAACCCTGGCCCGGATTACCTATGACCGGGACCTGAAGCTCAACATCAATACAGCATACAAAGATATTTCTGTTGTGGCTCCCGTGAGGGAAGACGGTATCCAGCATATATCATCGGGAGTTAAAATGGTGCTGGCGCGGATGATCCCGGGATTGATTGCCGGGGATGCTGTCCTGATCTCCCGTGGCACTGAATTCAGGAGATTCAGGATCCTGAAGGCGGAAACGATCTCCTTCAGTCCCGATGTCCCTGCAGTTTTAATGACGGTGAACCACAGCACTTTCACTATGCCGGCAGTTCATAACAAGGTGACACGAATCACGCTTGATACGGATATTAACAATTATTTACGAGCTCCTTCTGCAACGATATGGGGAAGCGATAATTGCCATGAATTGCTGTTCCACTACGACATGCAGCCTGCCGGATCACCTGCACCGGTTTCCCGGGATACGCTGATCTGCAGTGACCCGATGATCCTTGACAGCAGGCCTGAGAAGCCTTTAGAGGATTGGTTCTCGCAGAATTTCCTGTTCTCCGATAAAAACATGATGGCCGCCCAATCATCAGGCAGGATTGATTACAGTGCCGGGAAACTGAACCCGGACCTGGGTGAAACCTGGCCGCAGCCACTGACCTTTCCGGTCCAGGCTTTCGGAAATGTGGTCGAAGCCACTCGGGGTGAAACCGTCAGGCCGGAGATACTTGGCAGTGGTGACGCATCGGTTGCCAGCCAGTCGTTCAAATTAAAAAAGAAACCCTTAACCTATCTTTTTTCGCCTTCAGCGGCCAACGACCAGGCGGTTGCAGCACAACTTGAGATCCGGGTTAATGATATACGCTGGAAAGAGGTTCCGGACTTTTTCAACATTGATCCTTCTGCCCCGGTTTATGTGTTAAGACAGAACGATGATGGCGAAACCACAGTGACATTCGGGGATGGCATCAACGGTCAGCGTCTGCCTTCAGGAAAGGATAATGTTGTTGCAAAATACAGGGTCGGCGCCGGAAAGAGTTCACCGCCGGAAGGCTCCATCACGCAGATAGCAAGTCCGGTGAAAGGATTGCAAAGTATCAAAAATCCGCTGGCAGCAAGCGGCGGCGCGGAAGCCGAATCGGCCGGTGAGATGCAGACGGCCGTTCCGAAGTCAGCATTAACACTTGGACGGATCATCTCCATACCGGATGTTGAAGCCGTGGTGCTGTCGGTTCCGGGCGTGCGCGCCATCCAGGTTGAATGGCGCTGGTCGAAGCTGAAGCAGCTTCCGCTGGTACACATCTACTTTATAGGGGACACTAGCCTTACACCGACCATTCTTCAGCGCCTCAATGCCATTTCCGATCCCAATATTCCCTATCATGTAGAACCTGCCGGACGGGTTCGCGTCACTATCAGCATAGATTTCACCATCAACCGGGATTACAATGCAGACAGTGTTATCAGCATGGTCAGCAATCTCCTCTCATCCCCCGGAACCGGTCTGCTGACCCCTGAAATGATGGGCATCGGTAAACCTGTTTACCTGAGCCGGATCTATGAAACAATACAGGAGGTTGAAGGAGTTATCAGCATCAATTCGGTGAACTGGTGCGGAGTACATTTCATGAAATATGCAAAAAGCCCGGGTCCCGGGAAATATTTTGATGCCGGGGTCAACGGGATAACACTGAACGGAACAATTTAAACCATGAGCAGAAAAGCTGACGACGGTTTTGAACTCTATTTCGCCGAGAAGCTGTGGGAGATGATCCCGGCAGTTTACCGCGAAAAAGATGCGGAAGGTGACAATCCGGGCGTGTTGCGCTCGCTGGTGGAAGTGATCGCCGGCCAGGCCGCCACACTGCGGAAGGATACCGACCGGTTGTGGGATGATCAGTTTATTGAATTGTGCGAGGACTGGGCCGTGCCCTATATCGCCGATCTTGTGGGAACACGACTGCTGTCGGATAAGAACAGGCGCGGACGAAGGGTGGATGTTGCCAAGACGATCTATTACCGGAGGCGCAAAGGAACGCTTAGGGTGCTTGAACAGCTGATCCGGGATATTGCAGGATGGGATGGTAAGGTGGTGGAGAATTTTAAACGGCTTGCAAGGCTACGTCACGGCCTGGATCCGGAACCCGGTATGACTGGCGGTCGACTGACCGGAACACCTCCGGGCGGGACGGCAGATCTTCGCAGTCCTCATGGCAGCTCGCTTGCCCATGGACCTTTTGATGAATTTTATCATCTTGCCGATGTCCGTAAATACAAGGGGATGGATGGCCGCTATGCAATACCGAAGCTTGCTTTCCATCTTTATCCGCTCATGGTGAATCCGGTTGTGGATTCCACACCCTTTGAAATCAAAACGGGAGAGAGTTACACCTTCGATCCTTCCGGGAGAAGCATTCCGCTGTTCATGCCGGATTACCGTCCCCATGGTTTTGACTGGGATGAATGGCATTCGGCCCTGGAATGGGAATTGCCTTCCGCCATACCCTGCCGATTGCTGGGGCATGCCGAGTACATGCTCGGCGCTTCAAAGATCCAGGAACTTAAAAATACTTCTGTCATCTCTGCTTCAGCAGCCAAAGACCTTCTGACCATTGCAGGCCTGCGATTCAGGAATGAGACCGAGTTTGTACGGTTCCTTCTTTCCATGCCAAACGCTGCGGAACTGACCTCGGTTGCAGTTTACAGGCAATTACTGGCAGCAGCGCTGGCGGACGATTGCGGGAAAAGCGTTCTGCTGGAAAATGCTGTTAAAGTGCTGAATGCAGGGATTCCTGTTCCTCCTGAATCAATAAAAGCCGGTTACCTTCCTACCTCATTACCGCTGCCGGATTTTAAAGGTGTAATCATCGATCCTGCCAATGGCCTGTTTTCATTTAAGAATCTGTCCCCGGCGGGAGAAGTTGCAGTTACTTATCATTACGGTTTTCCGGGAAAGATCGGGGCAGGGACCTATGACCGTCCTGAGGTTGAGGAGAGCGCTGATCCCGATGTAACATTATCCGGCGGGGGAACATTTGCTGTCTCCGCCATCAGCAGTGATGGTATCACAAGAATTGAAGACAATCAGACCTATTATACCTCCGGCAACCGGACGAACATCCGGAAGATGACCCTTTTTGCCAGGAATGGGAAAAGACCATTCATTTCGCTCAATGGCGATTTAAGCTTCAAGGGGAAGGACGAGACTTCAGAACTGATCATGGATGGAATCTGGATCGGCTCATCGTTGCCCTGCAATTTCATCATCAACGGGCCATTCAGGTGTGTTATCCTGAAGAATTGCACGCTGGATCCTGGCGATCAGATGGATCCTTTCAGCCCCGTTCCGCTGATCATAAACAGCAGCGTCGAATTCCTCGTGATCGACTCCTGCATTACGGGACCCATCATTACCGGGCCAAAGGGGCACATTGAGAACATCATCATCCGGGATTCAATTGTTCAGTCGGTCAATAAGAAAGTAACCTATGCTCCAACCAAAGAAACCGCCATCCTGTTGAATGACGGAATGCTGAACATGGAACGGGTGACCGTTTTCGGAGAACTGATCGCTCACAGGCTGAGGGCCTCAGAAACGCTGATAACAGGGCTGGCAACAGTTACCGATACGCAAAACGGTTGTTTCCGGTTCAGTGCCGGCATTGAAAACAGCCGTCTGCCAAAGCGATACGAATCACACCTTTTTCCTTCAGATACGGGTTACTGGTTCATTTCAGGGAAATTCGGCCAACCGTGGTACGGAGCCTTCAGTGAATCAGCACCAGCTGTACTGAAAACCGGTTCAGAGGATGGTTCCGAAATAGGAGCATACTGCAATCTTCTTAACCCGGTAAAAATGGAAAGCCTCGACAAAAAAGCCGGGGAATACATGCCTTTTGGACTCATCCCTCTTTACATAAAAGAAACATAAGCAAAAAAATATGGACTCATTCGACATTTCACGGGTAGGATTTGATCCTGCAAAACATTACTCAGGCATTGAGATGCAGCAGGGCAGGGTCATCACAGATGATGACATCAATGAATCGGGCAGGCTGCAGAATGAAAATGAACGGAGATCGAACCTGGATGCCTTCGGCCCTGCAGGAAGCCCCGACAATGGATTCCGCATCACCGATCTTGATGATGCAAAAGGGATCATCGATTTTCATATTCAGCCGGGCAGGCTCTATGTTGGTGGCGTCAGGTTCGACATGGATACCATCATTCACAATGCCGGAAAGAAGCCTGTTACGTACAAAACCCAGAAAGATTTCCTGCAGGTGCATGACGTCAAAGCTCCGAATCCGGGCGATATTGGCGATGCAGGCCGTTACGACCTGGTCTATTTTGAAGGATGGCAGCAATCTGTGAGTGCGACCGAAGACGGGGAGCTTTTCGAAGTAGCTCTTGGCGGACCCGATACTTCCACCCGCATAAAAAATATGACCCGGGTTAGCATCATCCCTGATATCGGGGAGGCCGAATGCTTCCAGGCATGGAATAAATTCAAAAAAAGAGCAAATGATGAGAAGATCGGTTCTGTTAATAAGGAAAACGAGCTCCTCCGCGATGCAGACCTGAAAGTTACCTACACGCAGACAGGGACAAAGGATAACCTCTGCTCGCCTTCTGTCCAGGGAGGTTACCTGGGTGCGGAAAACCAGGCGATCAGGGTGCAGCTGACAGCGCATAACAAACTGACCTGGGGATTCGACAATGCCAGCCCGCTTTATAAGGTACAGGTCACCAATAAAGATGTGAAATTCATTACCATTCCGAAAGACCAGTACCACTGGCCGCTTGCCGGTCAGGTCGTAGAGATCTTACCCTGGTCAGCAATCCTTCCCAACGGGGAGAAAATTGCGGAACTCACCGGATTCCTGAGTAAAGTGGATGCTTCTTACAATCCTGACGACCAGACGATCAGGTTGCACAAACCGCCTCCTGCCGACTATGGTGAATTATGGAAAAATCGTCCGGACCATGCTGAACTGAATCTGCAGGATCCTCCGGAATATTATTACCTGCGCGTCTGGAGCAGGGGCGATGATGTGATTTCTGCTGCAGAGATCCCGTTCACACTCGGAGATCCGCTCGCACTGGGGAATACCGGTATTGAGGTAACCATCACAGGCCACCAGCGGAATAAAGGCGACTACTGGATCATTGCAGCACGGCCGAATTCACCCGACCAGGTGGTCCCGTGGAAGCTTGAAAAAGGAGCCCCGGTATTCGGCCCCCGGTTTTTCCTTGCACCGTTAGCCATTCTTGAATGGCGCAAATACGGGGAAAAGATGGTCGGAAAGGTACTGCACGATTGCCGTAAAAGATTCCGACCGCTGACCGATCAGAAGACCTGCTGTACATATATGGTCGGCGACGGGAAAATGAGTTTCGGTGACTTTAATTCGATCGAAGAGGCAATTAACAACCTGCCTCCCGATGGCGGCAGGGTTTGTGTGCTGCAGGGGGATCACCGCGCAAATGTTTCAGTTTTCGAGAAGCAGAACATCCAGATCACGGGTTGCGGCGAACGGTCAGTTGTCCGCCCGCATCCCAATCTGCTGAAGAATCCGGTATTTCACTTTGATGCCTGCCAGCACATCGAAATAAGCGATTTGTCGGTAATCGCACTCGACGGCACAGCCATTCATATTGTCGACCGGCTGAATGTACCGGTTGCGTCATCCGGTATCCTGGTAAAAAATAACAAGATCCTGGCGCTTGAATACGGCATATATATCAGGGTGAAGGAAGATTCCCCCGGCGACAATGACATCAAAATCCTGAACAACCAGGTCGGGATGATTGACAAAGCAGGTGGGATGCATGGAATATTCTCGCTGGCCGACGGGGTTCTTATCGAAGGCAACAAGATCATCGTGGTCACCGCCCCCGACAGCAACAACCCGGAAGATCCTAGAAAACCCGACGATCCCGGCCATGACATCTTTGATCCCTGCAAAGGAACAGAGACGCTCTATCACGTTGATGTGCGGATACAGAAATTCGTCAAACAGATGTTCTTCTACATTAACGGACTTCATATTCTGAACTCCCTTAAACAATATAAAGCAGCAGGAGGGATCAAGGTTGGCGGATCTTCGGAACGGGTGCACATCATCAATAACATCATCATTGGCGGAAGCGGCAACGGGATCACGCTGGGGCATCTTGCGCGTGAGGACCAGGCCATGCTGATCGATGCTGCATCAGATGAGGCTTTGCAGGAGATGATCGAAAAAGGGGGAAACAATTTCATTACTTCTGTCGGAACAAAAAAAAGAAAGACAAACTACGAAAAGCAATTTAAAAGCTGCCTTTACGAGATCGTGATCAGGCAGAACCAGATCAGTAACATGGGCCTTTCGGGCATTGGTGTTGTCGCCTATTTCAACCGCGGTAAAGTAAAGCTGATGGTTTGCCTTTTCGATCTGACCATCGAAAATAACCATATCATAAAATGTGCGCAGCAGATCCCGGAAGAAATTCCAAGGGAATTTACAGACGAGGTCGCCTATGGAGGTGTCACACTTGCTTATTGCGTCTCATGCATCATCAATAACAACCGTATTGAACAAAACGGGAACAACGAGTTTGAACCTGTTTCCGGAATTTTTATCCTTTGCGGCGATGCCATTGAAATTAAAAATAATCAGATCCTGAGCAATGGCCCCCGTGTGGATAATTCAAGACTGACGGTCAGGAAGGGCAACCGGGGAGGCATTGTGATCCGCATGACCTTTAAGATGGCCAGGAATGTTGTGGATTTAAAAACAACTCCTTCCTATGATGGTATGCCGGCCGCCATGATCCAGGGGAATATTGTCACGCAACCATTGGGTCATGCCCTCTTAATGGTTGCCATGGGACCTGTGTCTGTCACCGGAAATATTTTTACTTCCCAGGGTGTCGACTATACGAATCCCTATTCACTGCTTGCCGGATCGGTGCTTATCATCGATCTTGGTTTCTCGAAGGATATCGTGGCGAAATTTGCAATGAGACTTAAATACAGGGAGCTTGCAACCAGAATGGACGCAGAACTGCTGCAGAATTATGAAAACGTTCCTGAATCTGATTTCTACTCGCAGTTGCAGCTCCTGCCGTCCGGAAGTGTATTGTTTTCAGACAACCAGACTTTCCTCGACCTGAGAGAAAAATCGAATGAGATGGCATTAAGTTCCCAGATCATCACCACCATGGATGATATTTCATTTGATAATAATTATTCGGAGATTCTGTCCTGGTTCTCTCTAAAGCAAAGGAATTACGACAGAATAGTGGTGGATGCCGCCCTTATCGGATTCACTGTGAGATCGAACAACAACAGGTTCCAGGAAGGATTAACCCTTGCAAGGTGGTCGCTGCTATCTTTAGGATTTTCCAACCTGGCAATTGGTAACCAGGCATCTCACTGCCTGCATATTATCAGTAAGAATGAAGTACCTGCCGAACTGCGGAGTAACCTGAATTATATCTTGTTTAACCAGGGCTGCAAGGAAGATCAGTTTGTCCTGAATAAAACATTTGCAATGCGGGAAGGAGGAGAGACTCATGATCTTATTGAGGTTTATCAGAAAGCAGATGAAGGTACTGTTCAGGAAGGAGCATCCGGCAATAAAGCAAAAAAAATCAGGCAAATTACCCTGGTGGAAGGGGTCACCAAACTGAATGATTCCCTTGACTTGCTTGAAGAACAGCGGGCTGCCTCATTTACACTTGTTCAAAGCCTGCTTGAGGACCAGACCAATACACTTCACTTCGAGGTGGAAAAACTGAGTGTTAAATACGGGCAGAATCATGCCCTTGTTGACAGCATGAAGAACAAGGTCGCCAGCAACAAGGAGTACCTGAAAAACATCAAAATCGGACTTACCGGGTAACCCACGGTTATAAGGCCAGACGGGCATAATAAACATTCAATATTTTTTATCGTAGGGGCGATTCATGAATCGCCCCTGCTTTTTTTAATGAACTCACCCCATCAATGGGGTTTACTAAAAAGAAAAAGTATGCAAAATATTTTCCTTCGTGCGACTTTGTGTGTACTTCGAGTCCTTTGTGGTTCAATCACTTAAAATTTAACCACAAAGGCCACAAAGGTCCTCACAAAGGCGAATAAGGACTTTTTAGTCAGCCCCAAGCCGCAGGCAGGGGGTGAGTTTTTTGACCTGGTCCTTCTGCAGATTCCGGATTTTCATTAGGTTTGCATAACTGAACGAACGATATGGAAAACCAGTACAGCGATTCCGACAGGAGCAATTTCGATATCATCAAACGCGACCGGGATTTTGTCATCTTCAGGGATGACCGGCCCATGATAACCGCCGGGGGAAACGAGTTCTCCCATCCCGATGAACGGTTTCTGAAAAATATCCTGGCAAACTTGCAGTCCCTTGCAAGCAAGCCTGAGGGGAAGATATGTCCTTCGATGCTCTTCAGCTTTCAGCTCGACCATGCAGAGAAAGGGGAGGATTTCATCCTGCCGTCATTTGAAGAACTGGCGGCACGCGATATTTTCATCCGGATGAAAACCGGGAATCCGATGCTGCCGGGTGAACAGGTCAGAAAAGGAAATGAAGATAATGAGGATAATGAAGAGAATGAGGAAATCCTGCAAACTTTGTTCCTCTCACTTTCATCTGTACTGCAGGCGTTGAACGGATTCATCGAAGAACACATCAGCAGGGTGGAGGAGCCCGGCGAGTCGGATCATCCGTTCCTGCTGCTGCTCCGGCAGCAATACGTTGCAATGGGCGCAGAACGGAAAGCTGCGACACAGCTTCTCTGCTTCATGCACGATGCCGGCATCGTGCTTCCGCTTCTGTTCGCGGACGGTAAATTATCCTGCGGCGAATATGCAAGGGGTCTCCGGGCTTTATACCTGAGAAAATCATTCTCCTCGGAGAAAATAAATTATCCGCAGACAGGATTTCCCTATGGCAAGGTCATTCCGGATAACGAGATGATCCTGTCTGACCAATCCTTGCGGAGGATTTTTCATGATGCGTCGGAAGTTGCCGACTACCTCTCTTTTTTCAGCCGTCCGCCTGATCCGGTAAACCTGATCACAGAACTCATTGCCGGGGGAGAGGGAGCAAACCTGGAATTCAAATCCACGCTGCGCTGGGACCTTAAAGCAGGAAAAACCAACCCTGCTGTTGAACGGGCCTGCCTCAAGACCGTATGCGCGTTTCTGAATTCTTCAGGAGGCGTCCTGTTGATCGGGATCCGGGATGACGGCACCACCGAAGGCATTGAAAGCGACAGGTTCGTGAACGAGGATAAGTTCCTGCTTCACCTCTGGACACTCATCCGCACCTGTTTGGGCCGTGATGTCAGTCCCTACATCCAGACCCACCTGGAAAAAAAAGACGAAAAGACCGTTTGCATTGCATCCGTTGCCCGCAGCCCGCGACCGGTATTTCTGCGCCAGCCGGGGTTCGATGAGGAGTTCTATATCCGTCTCGGCCCGGGTTCAGCTTCGCTCGACATCAGCGAAGCCCTGAAGTACATCGCTGACCGGTTTTCATGACAGAGGACGGAGGACGGATGTCAGAAGACTGCCGACTGCCGACTGCTGACTGCTGACTGCCGACTGAGGATGGCAATCATTTAATGCACCTGATTGAATATCCCGACCGGTACACTGCCATAGCCCTGAATACGTCGTTGTAGCACCAGCGCAGCCCCCTCCACCACGCAAATCCCGGCGAATAATTCGTGCAGGTCCAGAAGTTCGAATCGTGGTCGTTATTCGGCGCAAGGCTCCATGAACCGGTTCCTGTGCGGAAGTTCGCACATTTGGCTGTGAACCCGCTCGTGTTGCTTCCCCACGTGGTATCCCAATAGGCCCAACGGGTATCGCAATTCTCTTTCAGTTTCTGGCCTGCAACGATAATACCTCCTAGAAATGATTCCAGTACCGAAAAATCGGAATCAGCTGGTATGCGCCAACCAAAGGGGCATACACCACGGGGATCCTGGATCGTGAAATTGTTATAAAGATGTCCGTAGACCTGGCCTTCCATCGGATCATTATGGTAATTGCACCAGGCTCCGTCGGGTGTACTGCCCCAGGTTGCACTGTCTGCCGCTTCCGGGATTGGAGAGCTGTCCTGGTATTTTGTGGTGTTAAGGTTTTCTTCCATCCAGGTTTGTGTACCGATCAGAACAACCGCATAGTTGTTGCCGTCTGCGTCCGTGCACGCAACAAAGTTGAAAGTGACGGCCTGGCTGCTTACCGGGACGAGCATCACAACAGTTTTGTAAATACCCGATTTCCCAGTGATCTTAAGCAGATCGCCTGCATTGTATTGCATCTGAATTATGGTTGACATGCTTTTTAACCGGGTACCACTTTCCGAGCTGATAAAGGTAATTTCCGGCTTCCCGGTTCCATTCCCGCTGCTTATCATCTTCCCGGAATAAGAATATGCTTCAGACCGGACCCGGATGATATAGCTCCCTACCCTTAAACCACTTACCAGTATCCTGTTCCTGCCCTGCTGCAGCTCATGTTGTTTCCGGATCACCTGTTTTCCTGCATTGTCGCAGATCTCAATCGTTGCATCCCCTGGAATCGGTGATTCAAACTCAATTTCTGCGCTTCCGGGGAACGGATTGGGAATGATTTTCAGCCCTTCGCCGCTGCCAGGCGCTATTTTCCCGATCCCTATCACAACTGCGAGATGCAGGGTGTCCGTCCCGGCGAATGTCACGCTTGTACAACTCGTGATATTCTCCACCTTAACGCTGTCGACCGTTGAACTTGCGCCCGTTCCTGCAAAGGTGAGGAGGTAGTCCTGGGCCAAAAGCCGGACCGCTGCCATTGACAGGATCACGAAAATTGCTGCCTTTTTCATATGAATGAATTTAAGCCTTTATTTATCCTTACTTGATTATTGGACAAAGCCTGCTTCGAAGAGTTGCCTGTGCCAGCAATCTTTTCAATAAAATAAAGATAATGCAAAATTCTCTGTGTAACTCTGTGTAATCCCTGCCTCCGGCAGGCAGGTGTGAAATCCGTGGTAGATAAAAAAGCCGCCCTTGCGGGACGGCTTTGTAATCTGAGATTTTGAAGGATAATTTCTATTTTCTCTCATCCCTTCCTTTAATCAACTCCTCTTTCATGTTCGTCGTATCAGCCTGTTTCGGGACAATATCACGTTTGACAGCCTGGAAGGTATACATCATCTTTGCATCCTTCAGGATCGGCTCCACAAGGTCGTGCTTAACGGTAATCAGCGTTGTGTCATTTTTGCCTTTCGGGATCTGTACTTCGCAGAGTGCGTGCAGGGCAGGCTCAAGAATGCCTGATCCATCGTCATAATATACCAGGTTGATCGTTTTTACAGTGATGTTCTTTGCTCCGGCGTTATCACCAATCAGGTGTTTCTCTATTGAACCCTTAAGGTCATCCTGGATGACGACCCGCTCTTTCTTTACCTCAGCAGACTGAAGCGGAGCCCAGTTGGCGATCATCTGCTGAAGCTTTCCTTTTTCAGCCATCATGACAATGATCCTGGAGTGTCCGAGCACCGGGATGTTGTCAAGGATGCGGTCATACCTCACGGTGGTGAATTTCTCATAGACCTTTGCACCTTCCTTCTGGTCATAATTTCCCATGTTAGCACCCCCGACATGAGCCAGGACGAGCGATTTGTCATCCAGCTTGTATCCCATTTTTTCCATCCAGGAGTTGGCCATTTTAACAGCCGCATCCTCCTTCAGCAAATCGGGCGTCGACTTCTTTTCCATGTAGGCCATGGTCCCGTTGTTAAGAGAGATGTCGCCGTTCTGCAGGTTTATTTTTAAGGAAGCGGAAGGATCCTTTTTATGCTTTAACCACCACATTTTTTCGTTCTCAACGACCGGTTTTTCCAGGTCGAAGTTTCTTGCTTCACCTGAAATATCAAGTAATTTACGTGCCAGTATCCGTGCCTGTTCCGGGTTGATCCTGGCCTTTTCAGAAACTGTGTATGTGTTGAACGTCTGGTTCTGGAGATCCGGGATCTTTGCTTCGAAGGTAACGGTTGGTCCGGAAGTCGGGGGTATCTTTGGTTTGCATCCCTGCATGATCATGATGCTGGCAAGAATGAGCAGCACCGGTAGTATATTTATATTTTTCATGGATCTTGATTTTAAGGTGAGACTTGATTAAAACTGCCACCAGATGGTAAGGCTCTGGTCATCTGCCGGCGGATCGGGGGCAAATGTCTGGTGGGTGTCCATCTGGCAAGTCGGATGCATCACGCAGCAACCCATCTCTTCGGGTAATCCTTCTTCGTTTATTGCATCAAACCATGATTGCCAGACCGCACCTCCGGAATGAATGCGTCCTCCGAAATTGTCGATGATCTGGCGGCAGGTTGCAAAAGCGGCTCCTGTCCTGTAACCGCAAACCTGGTGCACTCCGTCGAATACAGCGCCGGGTTTTACCCAGTTGCTCCACCAGTCGGTAACATCCGTCGGGCTTAGAACAACATCGCATGATTCCATGGCGACAAATTCACAGTTCCAGTCGCCCCAGCCTTTATCCGCTGTACTTCCTGCCGTGCTAAGATCGATCCATACACCATCACTCATGGAAATGGTCCATGGACCACCATGCCCGCAATAAAAAGCAAAATCCATCGCGTCAACACGATGATTGTTGTAGCTTGTAAACTGGAAATCCCTGCTCCAGTAATATTGCTCATAGTTGAAATGATGAATGAAATTCCACACTACGTCAACTGCGATTTGTCCGCCCGAGCCGACGTATCCTCCCTCCATCCGGTCTGCTGCCCGCGTGTTCGTTACGATGGATGAAAATAAAACCACCATAAGGATGAAAATTGTTTTCTTCATGTTATTTGGTTTTTGATGGTTACCTGCCTACTCTTTCCCGGATTTTCGGTTTCCTCCGCCAGATATAGTAATATCCAGATAATTAAATACAATAATACGACCGGATGTCACTTTTTCCAAAGGTTTATTTGAAAAACTCACCCCCTTAATGGGGCTGACTAAAAAGAAAAAGTATGCAGAACATTTTCCTTTGTGCGACTTTGTGTGTACCTGCCTGCCAGTAGGCAGGCTTCGAATCCTTTGTGGTTCAATCACTTAGAATTTAACCACAAAGGCCACAAAGGTCTTCACAAAGGCGAATAAGGACTTTTTAGTCAACCCCGAGCCCCGGGGCTTGGGGTGAGTTTGTTCATTTGCAATTGCAGATAATCTGATTTTCCTGAAACGAAATACCGTAAATTTGAAAAAACCTTAATCCTGATATCGATGCAACTCTCAAACAACACGATCCTCATCACAGGCGGTGCAACCGGTATCGGGCTGGCATTGGCTAATAGTTTCTGAACACTAAATAAGATGGTATATGAAGAAAATACTTTGTGGCAATGAAATGAACCGGATGCCTGATTGGGCATTCAGGATGATGGCGTTCATGTTTAATGTTGTTGTTGTTTATGCTTTGGACATGTTCCACATGGTTAAGGACACGGATAGCTTCCTGAAAGAACTGATCAGGATCACAAAGCCTGAAGGTGTTTTGTACCTGGAATATGGCCACCAGCCGGGAGAAAAAGCGAAAGAAAAGGTAAACAGATCCGGTTCATGGACCATCCTGGAAGAGACCAAGAGATATCTGAAATGCGTTCCAGTGAATCCATAATAAACAGAATAATTATAGATAATGGTTGTTTTGAATAGGAGAAATAGGGCAACAGAAATAATTTATTTTGAGGAAATGTAATACGTATTGTTTTTTGTTATATATTCGGGAGTTGATAGGTTTGTCTGAAAGTTTTATCCTGAAGGATATCTGTAAAATTCAATACAAACAACAATATCATTTGCTGCTTTAAAACCTGACTTTTTCTGAATTTGTTTTTATTTCATACATATCCATCCGGTAAAAAGGATGGACCAACCAGTTAACACTGGATGTTTAACGTACGAAGTGTTTCACCTAAAACAAACAATCATGAAAAAATTATTACTTTTTATTAGCGCGTTGCTTCTGGCAACGACAAGTGTATGGGCACAAAGTTCAATCGTATTTTTAGGTAACACCCTTTCCGGTTCTTTCGGAGCATGGGGTGGAACTGGTCATTTTTATTCCCCCACCTTCAATGTAAATGCGACCGGTGGAATCGATATCACTTATTATGATATTGATGTATCTCAATTCACTGATGGAAATGTATGGTCCCTTGAGGGAGTGGCATTACCTGGTGTAAGTGCATCCAGCTTCATGACAAGTATTGATCCCGAAAAAAATAGCATTTGGTGTAACATCCTGAATCAGAATATTGCATCCGGTGTTGATTGGAATGGTATAGCTCTCTCAACTGTCGGCCCAGATGGAATAGTAATGACAAGTGACGATTCCAGGCACCAAGGTACCCAAGACTGGTACAGAGATAATACCGGTGGTTCGAAAATTGACGGACCTGCTGCCGGACCATATTATAACAACGAAAGTTGGATTACTCCAAACCCCAGGCATCCTTCTGCGCTGGCTAAAACTGCTTCCGAACTGAACAGTTATGATTTCAGGCTTAGAATCCTGCCAACCGGGTCTGGTACATACACTTATGAAATGTGGTTCAGAATGCATAATTCTGCTGCTACTGTTGAAGGGGCGTACTGGGTGTACAACATAGCTATGAACAACTCGTCCAATGCTTGGCGGAAATTTACTCAAAACTCAGATGGAACAGGAAATACTGTTTTTCCCGTAACAGGATTAGACCTGTCTTCAGTTTATGTTTTCATGGGTTTAGGAAATTTCCAAGATCCTGCAACTCAAACACTAACATGGGGGCGGATTGAAGTTTTAGGGACACCCACAGCACCTCCTTCAGTTGTTTGGGTCGACGATAACTATTATGCAGGAGGGACAAACAACGGTCATGTTTGGGGTTATGATGCGTTTGCAACTATTCAGGCCGCTATTAATGGCGTCAATCCAAATGGTACGGTGAATGTTTATCCCGGAACCTACAACCAGGATGAAGCCAATGGCTATAACATGCTGACCGGAGGTACTGGAACATCAAATTTCAACATTTTTGTCAATAAATCTGTTACTATTCAGGGTGTAACTGCACTCGGTGTTCCTATTACAAATTATAATGATGTGGCTGCTTTTGTAATTCCCAAACGGGATATTCCTTCGGGTAATCTATCTACCATTTTTGTGCAGGCTGATAATGTCACCATCACAGGTTTGGACATTGTAAATTTTGATTCTCCCAGCTGGAATTTTAAAACCATCTCTGTCATTGGAGATGTTTTTTCAATAAAGTATTGCAACATCCATAATGGCGACCAGGTCGCTTGTTTTTATATGTATGATCCAAATTATAATTCAGGAACAAACACATCGCATATTCAATCTTATACCATCCAAGATAACTATTTGGATGTAGGAGGAACTTATGCTGCCGGAATCCGGTTTTCAAGTGGTGCCGGTTGGACTGGCAGTGTGGCAAACCGAATAATTTCCGGTAATACAATAAGCATCGGGAGTTATGGGATTGAGTTTGTCGGGCCTGGTGGTGATCCATGGGATGTTTACCCTGTAGGTGCTGCAACTATTAGTAATAATATATTTACAGGACAGCAAAAGGGATCAGTTGTTGCATGGGGCAAATACAATAGTGTAGAAGGATATGGTACGATTGATTGGGATGGTATTTTTGCTTCAAATCTGAATATCTTTGATAAAGCTGTTTTGGTGAAAAAACCTGACAATTCGGTCCGGTATTTTGATTCGGGAACATTATGGTTTATTCGGGGTATTTATAGTGTTATTCAATCATATCCAATTGATAGAGTAGCACAGGCTGGAGATATTGTAAATGTGGCTGCAGGAATCTATCCGGAACAATTAACAATAACGAAGGCGCTTACTCTTAATGGAAGTGATGGAGCTGTTCTCGATGGAACAACTTTGGGGTTGCAAAAAGTTGGTGTCAGCATTAAGTCGGGCAATGTGACTTTTAACAATATTGATGTGGCACATTTCTCCGGTAATGGGATTATTGTCGGGTATGAGGCCTCGATCCCTGGCAATCTGAAGAACGTTCACATCACGAATTGTAAGATTTCAGGTATTCAGCCAGGCTACTCACATGGATTCGGCATTTATGTTGGATATCAGTCAGAAGATTTTAAACGTCCCGCTGCTAGCCCAAAACTTACAGCGCATCTGGATTATTCAGGCCTGTTAATTGAAAATAATGAAGTAACCGATTCGAGAAGTTCATCAGTGGTTCTTCAATCCATTACCGGAGATCCGGGAACGCTCATGGTAAGGAATAACTACATACACGACAATGACAACGATGGCATCTGGATAGACTGCGCACGAAATGTCAATATCGAAAATAATACCATCACGAATAATCCCGATGGAATTTACATTTCCTCTTATGGTGATGCTTATATATTAGGTAGCAATTGGCAATACGACTGGACCCAGGATCAACTCAATGGCCCATTTGGACCAATGAATTTATCGATCACGGGAAATATGATTGTAGATAATAATTCGTATGGGGGTGTTTATCTACAGGCTGGTTATCCGGCCACTATGTTTATCAATGAGAATGTCATTACCGGAAACCTGCCTGTAGGAATTACAAATGAACTTAACGAGCAAGTGAATGCTACCTGCAACTGGTGGGGATCTGCCTGCAGCAGTGGTTTTGCTTCATCGATCGTCGGCCTTGTCACTTATAGTCCGTGGCTTGTTGGAAACGGTGACGACCCCGCAATACCTGGGTTCCAGCCTACGGCATCCTGCATAGGTGCTGATTTTGAAGTTACAGCAACCATTACATCCAGCAGCCCAAATAATTTCTGCAACAGCCTGGCCCTGACAGCCGTCCCATTACCCAACCCAGCACCAACAGGCACCTACGCGTATCTGTGGAATACTGGGGCAACAACACAGAGCATTTCATTGAACAACGAAAGCCCTGATGGCGATTATTCAGTTATGGTAACCGATGCCTTTAGCTGCAGCAATGCAACGGCTTCCTATTATTTCCAGAAGCAGAACCTGATAAGCAGTTACACTATTATCGGCATCAAGAGCGTGACCATCGGTGATGAAAATTATGTTGTGAACGGAAGTGTAGGCGCTACAGCCAGTGATGGAAAGATTACAGTCGGAAAGAAAAGCACCATCAATGCAACGGGAGCTTTTGCGAAAGCGAAGACCATCACCGTGGATAAAACAGCTATTGTTCCTGTGAAATATTATTCACCCGCAACGGTCACGCTGCCAACCATGCTTTATGGCGGTTCAGGCACAGGTGCGAACCTTAACGTGCCGAACAATACCACAGGTAAGACGTATGCCGGGAATTACAAGGACGTAAAAGTCGGAAACAACTGCAATGTCACCTTCACTGGGGCCGCATTTGCAAAATTCGAGATCGGGACCAACAGCACAGTGACCTTCACGGCAACACCAACGCTTGATTTCACATCCCTGAAAACCGGTAACGGGACAACAATCAACTTCGGCGGCGATGTATCCATCAGGACAAAAGATGATGTTGTGCTGAGCAATACCAATACCTTTAACCCTACAGGTTACAAGGTCGTCATCTACATCGACGGCGGTACTGGTAATGTCTTCCAGGTGAAAGCCGGCGGAAATACAACCGTGAATGCAAGTGTTTATGTTCCCCTTGGAAATGTCAACGTGGAAGGCGATGGATCCAAGCATACATATATGACGGGTACCTTTATTGCAAACACCGTGACAACGAAGAATAAGAATGTCTACTGGAATTCGTTCGATTGCTCCACACCGCCGGAAACGAGGCCGGTGCATAACGGGGATGATAACATCATCGTACCGGAGGAAATTGCATCGTACACAGGCAACATGACAGTGACAGCCTATCCTAATCCGTCCATGTCCTTCTTCAACCTGAAGATCAAGACTGAAAGCACTGACGAGATCCGGATCAGGATCTACGACATGCTGGGCAGGATTGTGAAGGAGATGAAAGGACAACCCGATCAGATCTTTAAATTCGGAGAGGAGTTTGTCTTTGGAACCTACATCGCTGAAGTGAAACAGGGTGACCAAAAGGTAATGGTCAGGCTGGTCAGGCAATAGCCCCTTCACCGTAAACTGATGAACACGAGGAGGCTGTCCCAGGGACGGCCTCCTCTTTTTCATACATGTGGGTGAGCCTTGCCGCAGTGAGCCCGGAGACTGATTTAAAAATAAAGTTGCCAAAGGCCGGATTTTTTACTAATTTTATATGATTATTTTTGCATAGATCATTGTTGGTTATTATAAAAGCACTCATGAGAAAGTCCTTTACGTTTTATTTTGCCTGCATGGCATGTATCCTCATGTGGCAAATGAATCTGAGCGCACAGACAACACGTTATGTGCCTTGCGGTAGCGGAACTCCATGTTACACCACAATCCAGGACGCGGTCGATGCATCTGATCCGGGCGATATTATCCTGGTTGCAGCCGGAACATACAACGAAAATGTTACTATTGACAAACCGCTTATACTTCTGGGAGCCAATGCCAATGTCCCCTGCGGTAGCCGCGGACCGGAAAGTATTGTACAGGACCTGACTCCAAGCGACCTTCCAATTTTTACAGTGCTTTCGGATAACGTAACCATCAATGGTTTCGAGATTATTGACCCATGGACAAACGATGGAATTTATAATGGCGCTTCCGGACACAGTTTTTTGAATATCATATTCAATAAGATTCATGATATCGGCACATTGCGTGGTTCGGGAAATATTTATGCCGTACATTATATGGTTGGCGAGGGTATAACCACTACCGATATCAATGTTTCAGACAACTGCATCAGCAACGTTGCGAACACTACCACCGCAGAAGGAAGCACGGGCGGGATCTGGTTCGGCCACAGTCTTTCAACGGGCATTATAAACAATATTGTAGTCGAGCGAAATACCATCAGTGATGTGAAATCAGCCATTCAGGGTAAATCTTCATGGGGTGTCCTTCTTGGCATAGGTTGGGGCAGTACGGGAATGGCCGTCAATCCGGTGGTTCGGAACAACGTAATTTTTAACATTACCGGAAAGAGTGCACGGGGAATCGGGTTGGAGGGTAATTCACCCGGTGCGTTCGTCACCAATAATTCAATCGATAATATCATAAGTACAAATCCTTCCTCTGATGCCTGTGGTGTGACGGTTATGACCAATACAGGCGCCGCTTCAGTAAGCATCAACAATAACAGTTTTACGAATGTGACCTATGGAATTGTTAACGTGATGCCTGCCACCATTAATGGCACTTGCAACTGGTATGGTTCCGCTATACCTGCAACTGTCTCCGCAATGATTTTAGGCAACGTTAATTATACGCCATGGCTCATCGGGGGCACTGATGCATCATCGGCAATTGGTTTCCTGCCGGGTGATCCATGTACCGGAGGACCGGTTTCGATGTCCGTTACTGTTACGGTCACAAATGTTTCCTGTAACGGCGGAAGCGACGGGACTGCAACTGCAAATGTAACAGGAGGTGTCGCGCCATTCACTTATTTGTGGAATACGGTTCCGCCCCAGACAACCCAGACTGCAACAGGCCTTACAGCTGGTACTTATGCAGTTACCGTGACAGACGCTGCGTCTTCAACGGCTTCTGCCAGTGGTACAGTTACGGAGCCGGCACCCTTCGAGTTTACCGTTGAGATAACGGAAAGCGGCCCGGATGCATTTTGCAACACAACCACGCTGACTGCAGAGCCATCCATCACTGGCAATTATACATATTCCTGGAAAGGTCCGGGTACGTTTACTGCAACAGGACAGACCCTCGCACTGGGCTATGGGGATGCCAATGGCATTTATACTGTAACGGTTACCAGTACAGGCGTTTGCCATGAATTCGCAACCACTTCTTACGATTACGAAAAAGAGAACCTGGTTAACAGCTATACGATACTGGGTCTTAAAAAAGTCGAACTGGGCGAAAACAATTATGTGTTTTCCGGAAGTGTGGGAGCAACCGATACCAAAGACGGAGAGGTAAAAGTGGGGAAGAACTGTACGATCAATGCACCGGGATCATTTGTTAAGGCAAAGAAGATCACGGTTGATCCAAGTTCACTCGTTCCTGTGAAAATCTATTCACCGGTAACCGTTACGCTGCCTGCAATGCAGTATGGCGGCACCGCAACCGGTTCAAACCTGAATGTTCCCAACAATACCACGATGAGTTACAGTGGGAATTATAAGGATATAAAGATTGGATCAAATTGCAATGTGACATTTACTAACGGCACTTTGTTTGGCAATCTCGAAGTCGGGAAAAACAGTACAGTTACATTCTCTGCTGTACCGGCACTCAGTTTTGGCAACATTAAAATGGATGAGGGGGATAAGCTTATTTTCGGGGGCAATGTCTCTGTAAGGTGCAATAAGGATGTCACGATAAAAAAATCGTCAATGGTGAACCCGAACTATTATAATGTCGTGTTCTATCTTGATGATAAAGGGAAATTTGGTGTAGAAGGCGGTGGGAATACAAACATAAATGCCAGCGTCTATACTCCTGAGGGAAACATTGAGGTGAGTGGCTATAAAGATAAGAATACATATATGACCGGATTTTATATAGCCAATGAAATAAAATCGAAGGATAAGAACATATTCTGGAATTCCTATGATTGCAGCACTTCACATTCGTTGGTTTTCAGCGGATCTTACGGCGACGATAGATCGACCGGTGAATTTTTTGCGATGGAAAACAACAAGATGGTTACTGCTTATCCCAACCCGTCTGTGTCTGGCTTTAACCTTAAGATCAATACCGGAAGCAGTGAAGAGGTCCGGGTCAGGGTGTATGACATGCTTGGAAGGTTGGTGAAGGAGATGAACGCTCAACCTGATCAGATATTCACATTCGGAGAGGACTTTGACTTCGGAATCTATATTGCCGAAGTGAAGCAGGGTGACCAAAAGGAAGTGGTAAGGCTGATCAGGCAATGACAGGCTGCAAGGTAAAATTTTAAAAGACCATCCTGGTAAAACGGGATGGTCTTTTTTCTTTTTCTGTCCGAACGACCGTTTTTTTTAGTATCTTGCTGATGCCAATTATTCCTTTTAACGCTGCATTGATCTCTCCTGAGATAAAACTATTCATTCATATTCAAGCCTGTCATAAAACAAAGGAAACCATGAAAAAATTTTACATTTTACTGGCCGTTGCCTTGCTGATTTTCAACACCTCCAGGGCACAATGGAACGCATTGGTCTCAGGGACCACCAACAATCTCTATTCGGTTTGCTTCACGACCTCAACAACGGGCTATATCATCGGCGGAAGTGGTACCGGCGGTACGGTTACATCGACACTGGACGGAGGAGCATCGTGGACGACCAAGACGATCGGTACGCCGGATTGCTACGGTATAGAATTCCCCGACCTGAATACCGGTTTTATAGCCGGGTTTGATGGCACGATCATGAAAACGACAAATGCCGGAACCACATGGTTGCCTCTGGTATCAGGTGTTTCAAGGGTGCTATGGTCAATCTTTTTTACCGATTTCTTCAATGGCGTTGCGGTTGGTGATCTCGGTACTATCGTACATACTACCAACGGCGGTGCGACATGGGCAACTGTAAATTCCGGTACCACAAATTCGCTTCGCTCAGTATTTTTTGCCAGTTCATCAACCGGCGTTGCTGTGGGCGCAAATGGCACAGTCCTGCGGACGACCGATGGCGGCAGCACATGGAATACCATCCATCCGGCCACGACATCATTTTTACGGTCAGTTCATTTCCCCGACTGGAATACAGGTTACGCCGTTGGCTCCGGAGGAACAGTTATAAAGACAAACGATGCCGGGTTGTCATGGAGCGTTTCCACGCCTGTTGCGCTTGCCCTGAATTCTGTGTTCTTTACGGATATTTTGATTGGCTATGCCGTCGCATCAGGAGGGCAGATCATGAAAACAACCAACGGAGGTGCGAACTGGTATTCGCAGCCTTCAGGAACGGGCAATAACCTGAATTGTATCTATTTCACCGATGCGACCACAGGATATATTATCGGTGATGCCGGAACGATCCTGAAAACCACCAACGGCGGCTCTGTCTCCATCACTGAAGCCGGACAGGTTAACAGCCGGCTGACCATTTACCCGAATCCTGTGAAGGATTTTGTAACGATCGGAACGGGACATACCCAGGGTAGAACGGTCCTTACCGTCTATTCATCTTCCGGGCAGGTTATCCTTAACCAGGCAATGACAACTTCAACTGCGCGGCTTGATATTTCTGCATGGAATTCCGGGGTGTACCTGGTAAAGGTCGAAACGGGCAGCTCTGTTTCTTGGGGAAAAATAGTTAAGTGAGGACGGAGAATATTTCTGTGTAATCTGTGTAATCTGTGTAAATCTGTGTAATCTGTGGTAAAAATAAAATAGCGAAAAGCGAAAGGCGAAAGGCGAAAAGCGAAAAACTTATCAGCTCGCCAGCTCCTAGCTCGTCAGCTATTATTTTTTGATATTTTTATTTCTCGCTCAATATTTTTACATTTGTGATGAGGTGATAAAAAAACCGATGATGCTGGAGTCCGGAGACCAGTTCAAAAACGGGGTGAAGCCGAAAAACCACAGGAGTAGGAAACAAAACCAAAATCATTATTTATGGAAGCTCAAAAAGTCGACATGTTTTTAATGATGAACAGCAAGTATTTTGAAGGTCACCAGGTGCCTTTTATCCGTGAACGCCTGCTTCAGCTTGATGAGTCGAAATACATGTACCTGCAAACGGCAGGTTTCAAGGATCCGACCACATCACTCATCGTTTCCCTGATCGGAGGACACTTCGGGATCGACCGGTTCATGATCGGCGATACCGGGATCGGCGTTGCAAAGCTTCTCACCTGTGGCGGTCTGGGGGTATGGACCATCATCGACTGGTTCCTGATCATGGGAAGGACCCGTGAAATCAACTTTGAGAGGCTCCAACAGGTGTTAATGTAAAATGTCCCGGAAGAAAATCCACCTGTTCATTCTTCTTTTTGCTTTTGCAGCCTGTTCCTGGATACTCCTGAATAATTATTTAATAAAGGCCGACAAGCCCCTTGTAAATGTCTGCCTGTTCAGAATGGTGACCGGGATCCCCTGTCCGTCCTGCGGTACCACACACGCGCTTATTTCCATTGTCCGGGGGAATTTCCGGACGGCGTTTTACGAAAACATCCTTGGGTTTCCGGCTGCAGTCATGCTGCTGGTCTTTCCGGTATGGATCATTTGTGATCTTCTCTTCAAAAGAGAAAGCTTTTACAGGTTCTACCGGAATGTTGAATCCTTCCTCCGGAAAAGATGGGTTGCCTGGACAGCGCTGGGATTGTTGTTGTTGATCTGGGGGTGGAATTTGTACAGATATTTTAGCTGACGAGCTGATGAGCTGATGAGTTAATTCTTCGTGGTTCTTCGTGTAACTTTTTTTTCACCACAGATTACACACCTGCCTGCCGCAGGCAGGGATTACACAGAAAAAATTCCATCCTCCATCTTCCATTCTCCATCCTCAGACTTGGAGTGCATGCTGAAAGGAGGTACGAAGCACGCCCAGACCGTACGTGATGCTCCGTTTCAGATTGATGGAGGAGGCTTCACTGAAGTACCGGGTGGGGCAGGTGATCTCGGCGATCTCAAAACCCTGCATGAGGATTTGTGAGAGCATCTGGTTGTCGAAGACGAAATCATCGGAATTTGCCGCGAAATTGATTCGTTCCAGTACGTTCCGCGAGAACGCCCTGTAACCGGTGTGGTATTCTGAAAGTTTGGCGCCGGTCAGGAAGTTCTGGAAAAGGGTCAGGAAGCGGTTTGAGATGTATTTATAGAGTGGCATTCCTCCCTTGAGGGCTCCTCTGCCGAGGATCCGGGAGCCCAGCACCACCTCATAAACGTCGCTGGCGATCAGGTTTGCCATTGAAGGAATAAGCTTCGGTGTATACTGGTAATCGGGGTGAAGCATGATGACGATATCGGCGCCAAGTTCCAGCGCTGTCTTGTAGCAGGATTTCTGGTTGGCCCCGTAACCTTTGTTTTTGGGATGCTGAATGATATGACGAATGCCAAGCTCCCTGGCAACACCGATGGTGTTGTCGGTGCTGGCATCATCTACAAGCAGTACTTCATCCACAATATCGAAAGGGATCTCGCCATAGGTGTTTGCGAGCGTTTTTTCAGCACCGAAAGCGGGCAAAACAACCACGACCTTCCTGTTCTTTAGCATTGAAAGTGTTTTTGAGGATGTAAATATAGAAAAATTGAATACTCGAACATTCGGTCAACGATCTTTGAAGTCAGAAGAGAAGTTCAGAAATCGTTGTTCGTTGTTCGATTATTCAAAAAATTCGTGAAAACTTTTTCTCTGTGAACCTCTGTGTCTTCTCTGTGGTTCTCTGTGAAACAATATTTTTACACGGAGGTTCACGGTGAAGACACAGAGTTCCACAGAATCTTTTTTACTTTAATCTTTAAGGAATCTTATAAGCAGAATCTCTGCCAACAGGAAGAAAAGGACGGCAATGACAAAGTATTTCCAGAGCGGTGTGCCCTGGCTGACCTCCCTGATCTGTTTGGTGAGGGATGCCTGTTTGTTTTTCAGGACGGAAAAATATTTTACGCCGGTTCTTTTCAGCAGGCTGTTGATCTCGCTGCCGGTATAGCAGCGCAGATCTGACTCCCTGCGGTCGTAATTAAATGCAATGCCCTGGATCATGTGGGATCCCTCCATGATGCTGTACAATCCTGCTTCCCGGATCTGGTCGTGAGGAAAAAGAAAGGTTGCATTTCCCGCTGAACGTGTCTCCGGGATAATTTCGAAACCGGCACCCTCTTTCCTGATCTTGTACACCTCCTTGTTCCTCAGCGAATCGGTTTCGACCGCGATACCGTTGTCGGCGGCAAGGGAATAATAGAGCGGAAGGAGTGGTTTGCTCAGCAGGGCAATCCTGAACAGGGTTGGCACGAAGACAGTGTTCCTGGCAAAGTTGCTTGATTTTTGACTCAAAGGTACTGCGGATAGGTAGAGTTGTCCTTTACCGGCCTTCGTCACAGTGAGGAACGGTTGTCCGTTCTGAAGTTTCATCAACTCTTCCGTCGACGATCTTGATGCCTTGCTGATACTGTAATGTTTCATCACGACCGGAAGGTCGGCATTGTCGGGGAGTGTGATCTTACCGGCTGCATCACGTTCAAAGACATCCCTGAAGATCGGGCTTTCGGTATTCAGCTCAGATACTTTTATGCGCGTCGTATCGCCTCCCGTGAATACGGGTGCGCCCAGCGCAGAAAGAAGGTCGGTGTATCCCCGGAGATCCGCCTTTTCGGGAGGGAAGACCAGAATGTTGCCTCCGTTCATGACATACCGGGTGATCTCCTGCCTGAGTCCGGTAGAAAGTTCCCTGACCTCATTCAGGATGATCAGCGGATAAAGTCCAAAGGACGAGAAATCCAGCTGCCTTTCTGAAGCATTCCTGAAGATGAAGGTTGAGTCTGAACCGAAAAGGGCATCGAGGAAAGGACTCGGCTTATCGCCGTTGATGCTGAGAACCGGAACGGCTGCAGAAATCCGGTAGGAAAAAAAGAAATTATCATCCCATGTCACCGGGTAATCGGTAATGGAAAGAATGCCCGACTGGATCCCGGCCTCGTTGTTTGTAAAGGGAAGAACCACTGTCGTTGCCGAGGAGGGTTCTATGGCAAAGCTGGCAACCGTCTTCTGAACACTGTTCACCGTCAGCTGGAGGGGTATTTTTTCGAGCATCTCATCCGAGGAATTCCTGATCCTGACCCTGAGCCGGGCTGGCTGGGATGGCTGCAGGACGGGATTGTCGAACCAGGCAGAATCGATGTAGAGGTTATTTTGCTTTGCTGTTTCCAGCGGAAGGAAGAACCATGAAACTGTTGTATCGGCGTTGAGGTTTTGCATCCCGGCGGTGGTGCGCTGAAAGTCGGAAATGATGTATGCTATGCGGTTTGCATTCCTGATGCCCGACAAAAGGTCCTCCTGCCGTTTCATGACCTCTCCAAGCGACCTTACCGCGGGAGAGATCTTCACTTCCTCAGCCAGGTTGCGGAACTCATCACGGCTCACAAACCGCTGGTGCTTTCCTTCAAAGTCGTTCGTCAGCAGCTGGAAAAGATCGGACGGCTTGTAAGCATTGGCAATCTCGATGGCTTTAATCCGTGCTTCATCCAGCAGTCTTCCCCCGGTATTCAGTGCTTCCATGCTGAACGAGTTGTCGATGTATATGCTGACCGCCTGCGCCCCTGCCGCCTTTTTTTGCTGAAGGGGGGAAGGGATGTAAGGCTGTGCAAACACTATGACCAGGCTGGCGATGGCCAGCAACCGGGCCAGCAGGATCAAAAGGTGTTTCAGCTGCGACCGCTTTTTGGTTTCCTGCTTGATCTCCGCGATGAATTTTACATTCGTAAAATAGACCTTTTTATATCTCCTGAAATTAAAAAGATGAATGATCACCGGGATCGCAAGCGCAGTTAATGCAAGCAGGAAAAGAGGTTGTGCGAAGATCATGATCATCCGGATTGAAGGGCAACAAAAGTAAAAAAAAATCCCGACGATGCCGGGATTTTAGAGGATGAAGGAGGGCGTATCTTAGATGACGCCCTGGTCAAGCATGGCATTGGCCACTTTCAGGAATCCTGCCACATTGGCTCCTTTTACGTAGTTCACATAACCATCCTTGCCTTTTCCGTATTTCACACACGATTCATGGATACTGCACATGATCTCGTGGAGACGTTTGTCAACTTCTTTCATGGGCCAGCTCAGCTTCATGGCATTCTGCGACATTTCAAGTCCGGAGGTTGCAACACCGCCTGCATTTACAGCTTTACCGGGTGCAAAGAGGATCTTGTTCTCGAGGAATAACTCGACGGCTTCCGGGGTACACGGCATGTTGGCGCCTTCTGCAACGGCGATAACACCGTTTTTGATCAGGTTCTGCGCATCTTCCTTGTTCAACTCGTTCTGGGTAGCGCAGGGGAGTGCGACATCACATTTTACTTCCCACGGATGCTTGCCCTGGTGGAACTTGGCATTCGGGAATTCATAGGAATAGGGTTTTACGATATCCTGGTTCGATGCCCTGAGTTCGAGGAGATAGTCGATCTTTTCGCCGGTGATGCCATCAGGATCATAAATATAACCATCGGGACCACTGATGGTAACGACCTTTGCTCCGAGTTCGGTTGCTTTGATAGCGGCGCCCCAGGCCACGTTACCAAATCCCGAAAGGGTGACGGTCATGCCTTCGAACGATTTTCCGTTTGCCTTCAGCATTTCATTTGCAAAATAGACGGCGCCGAAACCGGTAGCTTCCGGACGAATGAGGCTGCCGCCCCAGTTCAGACCTTTACCGGTTAATACACCCGAATTTTCGCGGGCCAGTTTCTTGTACATTCCATAGAGAAAACCGATTTCCCTGCCACCGACGCCGATGTCACCTGCGGGAACATCAGTTTCCGGGCCGATCACCTTCCAGAGCTCAAGCATGAAGGCCTGGCAGAAACGCATGATCTCGGCATTGGATTTCCCCTTCGGGTCGAAATCGGAACCGCCTTTTGCACCGCCCATGGGCAGCGTGGTGAGGCTGTTCTTGAAGATCTGCTCAAAGCCCAGGAATTTAAGGATGCTGAGGTTCACACTCGGGTGGAAACGCAATCCGCCCTTGTAGGGGCCGATGGCATTGTTGAACTGAACGCGGTAAGCCCTGTTCACCTGGACCTTTCCGTTGTCGTCCACCCAGCTGATCTTGAAGGTATAGATGCGGTCAGGATCGACGAGGCGCTCAATGATGTTCGCGGATTCAAAATGGGGATTTTCATTGTAAATCTCTTCGATGGACTCCAGTACTTCCCGTACTGCCTGCAGATACTCAACTTCACCCGGATTCCTTTTCTCCAGGTCGTTCATGATTTTTTCTAGATTCATGTCGTAAGATTTTTAAGATAATTATGATTGAATAAGTCGTTAAAGTTCGGGTTCTAAATCACGTAACCTGCAGCAAAATTATGATATTAAAAGGACTTAACAAATGAAATGACCATAAAAATGATTTGTACAATTTGCGTATTTACCCGGTATCGGCAGGCTGTTATCCAAAAGGAACAAGAGGTTGAAATCATGGCGCCGCGTATCGTAGTAACTCTTATCTTTGCTTTCTGTTTGCAGGAAAACCGGGAGATCCCGTATCCTGGCATGAATGCACGAAGTCTCTTTTTATCAACTACTTGAACTCGGTTACTGAGATGATGACACGACAATTCCGTCATTTATGCTTCATTCTCCTTTTTGTCCTCCCGATGGGGGCGCTGGCGCAAACTCCTGACACAACCTGCCCGGAGGGACAATTTTATCTTCGTATGGGACGGTATTTCCGTGACCGCAAGAATCCTGTAAAGGCTGCCGAATATTTCCTGAAAGCCATTTCCGAATTTGACCAGCATCAGAATTACAGTGGTTCAGGACGTGGCGACCTCCTGATAGGCCGGCTTTATCATGACCAGAATCAATTTACTTACACGGTCTATCATATTAACAGGGGTATAGAGAAATATGCCAAAGGAAAGAATATCACCGGCATGATAAATTGCCTGAACCAACTGGCGGTATACTACAGTGATCTGGGCATGGCTGAAAAGGCGCTCAACTATTATAACCAGGAGATCTATCTGTGCGAAACAGTCGGTGACAGCCTGATGCTTGGCATCGCATTATCGAACGTTGCAGGCATCTATTCACGGTTTATCCACAAGGACAAGGCACTGGAATATAATCTGAAGGCACTTGATGTTCTGCGGAAAAAAAACCTGAAACACCCACTGGGCTATGTTTTGAACAACATCGGTACCTATTACATGGACAAAGGGGATGATGAAAAGGCATTGCTTTATTACAATCAGTCCCTGAATGTCAGGCGGGAGATTGGCGATCTCCAGGGTGTTGTCTTTACCCTCGACAACATGGGGGAAATCTACCTGAAACGCCGGCAGGTAGCTGAAGCAGGTAGCGTCTGTCTGGAAGCGATGAAGATCGCCCTTTCAACCGGCGACAAGCTCAGCCAGTGCTGCGCATTCAATACATTGGGAAAATATTTCCAGGCCGGCGGGGATGATCAGCGGGCTGTAGAGATGTTCACTACGAGCCTTGACCTTGCACGAAGGATCGGGTTCAGGGAGTTGGAAATGGACAACCTTATGGATCTCACGCGGAGCATGGAAAACCAGAAGGATTATAAGCAGGCCATTGGCTATTACCGGAGGTCTATACAGCTAAGCGATTCAATTGAGAAGGAGAATAACCGGAAGATGATCGCGGAAACAAATGCCAAATATGAAACGACCATCAAGGAAAAAACCATCCTGAAGCTCAGTGCCGAGAAGATGCTGCACGAGTCACGGATCCAGCAGAACCGGTTGCTTATTCTTTCACTTTCGGTCGGGATCTTTGTCATCCTGGTATTTTCCTCCCTGATCGTATATTATTACAGGGAGAAAGTGAAGGCCTATAAAAACCTGGTACGGCAGGATGTTGAAAGGATAAAAGCCGAGCGGGCAATGACAGAGAAACCGCCGCAGGAAGAAGCCCGGGAAGAGATCCCGGAAACAGATCCTTCTGCCAGGAACGGAAAGCAAAAGCCTGCGCTGGCTGAGGATATGCAGGAGAAAATTGCAGGAGAACTGGTTCACATGATGACGGATGGAAGACGTTTTCTTGATCCGGACATTACCCTCTCCGATCTTGCCAGGGAACTGAATTCCAATACATCCTACCTGTCAAGGATCATCAATGAACGGTTCTCCATGAATGTGAATCTTTTCATCAACAGTTACCGCATCAAAGAGGCGAAAAAGATGCTGCTCGACGCATCTTTTAACAACTTGTCCATCGAGGGGATTGCCCGCTCTGTGGGATTCAACTCGAAATCCGCATTCAACGCCACCTTCAAAAAAATATCCGGGGTGACGCCTTCCTTTTATCAGCGGTCGGCCCTTAAAATAATGGATGAAGAACGATCCCTTCAAAAAGAAGAAGAGAGACCGGTTTAGTCTCTCTTCTCTAACAAGGTAGTTCAGAAAGCAGCAATAAAAAGGATCTTATTTACTCTCCATCAGTCCATCCATGATCTTCAGCCAGCCGAAGAATATCAGGATGATGGCGACAAGGCTTAACAAAGCACCAATTATCTCCCCGATAATCGGAACCCATCCCAGGATACTTACAATTACCCCGATCACCATTGCACCCAGCAACAGGAGTGTTCCGGATTTTCCGCTTGCCCCGATCGTCTGGGATCCGCCCAGCAGGAGATAACCGATAAGTTCAAGAACAAAAGCAATGATGAAAAATACCCTTCCGACAATTCCGACCAGCGGAATCATGAAGAGCAATGCGCCTACAAGGCCAATGATCATTCCGACCAGAAGAATCGTTGCAGCACTCTGTCCTTTGGCGTCAATCCCTTTCTTCAGTTTCATGAGTCCGACAATGAACAGGATGATTCCGAAAAGTGCCATTAAGGTGATCTCCCAGGTATTGCCGAACCCGGTTGACAATTGAAGCAGCGCTCCTGCAAGCAGGAACATCACAGATTTGATCGTTTCATTCTTTTCCATGGTCTTTTGATTTTAGGTTAGTAACAGAGTTGTATTTTGGTAATGATCAATTCCGGAGTGAATAAATGAATGCAATAAAAATAATGAACCGCTGCTCAAATTACCTTGCCTGTTCAGGCAATAAATTTTGTGAGGAATCAAATATAGTAAAGAAAAGAGTCGATCCTTTTCAGAAATAGACTCGATTTATAAATGTGTACACCCGGAGGGATTATTTTTGCAAGGATTTTACAAGGGTATCATTACGATAAGTCCTGATGGACAGGATCTTATTGCCAGCGTCGTATTCAATTTCTTCGCCGTCTTTCAGATTGTCTTTGTAATGAACCTCATGATGAACTTTTCCATCGGGAAAGAATAACCGTTGATTTCCGGTGCCATGGGTGAACTGTCCTTCACCGATAATGGTGCCCTCGAAATTATAATAGAGCCATTTCCCTGAGAAATACCCGTTCAGGTATTGTCCTTCAACCCTGATGTTGTTGTCGGGATGGTATTCCCGGTACGGGCCGTTCAGGATGCCATTCACGTAAGTGATCTCGGTCTGTTTGCCTCCTTCTTCATACCATGTTGTCGAGAGACCATCGAGCTTTCCCTTTGTATAATGCTGTTCTTCCTTCTTCTTTTTCATGGAGTAATACCGGGTGAGAGGTCCCTGAAGCAGGTTGTCTTTATAGGAGCACTCCAGCTGAAGCTGACCCGAAGAAGAAAAGTATTCGGCTTTGCCGTGATAGAGGTTGCCCTTCATATGGATCACCGATTTAACCTTGCCGTCCGGCCAGTAGATCTTCTGAACATCCCGGCATGAGATCAGAAATAAGAGCGGGATAATGAAAACCAGGATAAACCATGAATTCTTTGACATCCCGGGTTTATTTGAACATGTGAATTGTTCCTTCAACGCCGGAGATCAGCATCTGGATGGCGATCACTGCAAGGATAAGCCCCATAATGCGGGTCACCACTTTAAGGATGCCGGGGTTGATCTTTGAAGCCAGTTTGTGACTTGAGGCAAAGAGAAAGTAGGTAATCAGGCACATGATCCCGAAGATCACGACAACCAGAACGGCGTTTACGATCGATTTTTCTGCACCCACGAAGTTCATGGCTGCGGAGATGGTCCCGGGACCTGCAAGCAGAGGTGTTCCAAGGGGTGTTATGGCCATGTCTTCGGCTACTCTTTCCATGTCTTTCTTATTCATCGGAGCCTGGCTGTGCATCGAGGAATCCTTTGCATTGAGCAGGTTATAACCGATCATGAAAACGATCAGTCCCCCGGCGATCTGGAAAGCGGGAAGCGTGATGCCGAACATCCGGAAGATGATGTGCCCGAACATGCAGAATATGGCGATGATGATGAAGGCGATGATGACGGAACGGAAGGCGACCTTCTTCTGGGTCTTAGGATCAAAATCGGAAACCATTCCGATAAAAACAGGCAGGTTCCCGACCGGGTTCAGCATGGCGAAGAAGCCCATGAAAACGGTAAACCCGTGCAGAAAGTAATCGTGTAATGTCATGTTATTTTGTTTGTCCTTTTTGTGAGGAATATTTTTTTGCCTCTTCCACAAACCGCCGGATCAGGTTTCCTGAAAATGCATTCGAAAGATCCATACGTTCAGGATGCCACTGAACACCGATCAGGAACGATTTTCCAAGGGCATCTTCCCATTCGATTCCTTCGGGAAGGCTGTCGGCCGTATAGGCATTTACTTTAAGACCTTTGCCGGTAACAAGAACTGCCTGGTGGTGGTTGGTGGTCACAAACCCTGTATCGGCGCCGATGATGCTGCGCAGCAGCGAACCTGGTGCAAGGCTGACCGCATGGTAACAGTGCAGGTAATCGTCGCACCGGTGGCAGACAGTAACAGGCTCATTTTTCTGAGCATCCGTTTTAATGACAGGTGGCGCCTCAGCCGCAGCAGTGATGTCTTCCTGGATCAAAGCGGCAGCCTGTATATTTCTTTTCATATAGGTAGGAATGTTGGTGATCAGCGATCCTCCCTTAAAAACATTGAGCATCTGCTCGCCGCGGCAAATACCAAGAACCGGCATTTTCATATCCAGGGCCTCCCGGATCATCGTTGTCTCCAGCAGATCACGGGCCGGATCAATATCGGTGCAGACCTCCTTTTGGTCAGCCTTGTTATAATAGGATGGGTCGATGTCGCCGCCACCGGTAATAACCAGTCCGCAGCATTCCTGCAATTTTATTTTTGCCTCTTCAGGTTTCAAACCGTTGAGATCGATGATGACGATGTGAGGATCACATTTATGGATCCAGTTGATATAGTTCTCCGATGCCTTCGTCAGCGCGATCCGCATGGGTTTATCTTTGCCGGGCGTAAAACTGATCATGAACGGGATAAGGAATAAAAGCAGGATTCGGATGGAGATACGGTTCATCGATATCTTTTTTTCGTCATGCAAAAATAATCGATTGCGGGGATTTTCTTTACCTGAGCGAAAAATAATAGTCGCCGGTAAAGTCAATGTAATCTTTTGTGAACCTTCCGTCCTGATCCCTGATTACAAGTTCTTCTGGGGCTATAAGCGGGGAGGCCTCAAATCCGTAAGCGGTCAGGATGCGGTTGACCTGTTTTCCCTGTTTCGGCCTGATTTCAAGGGTACGTTGCGGAAACAATCCTGATTCCTCTGCCATTACCGAAAATATTTTACTCTCTTTTCCGGGAAGGATCAGCAGGAACTGGCCATTGTCGCCGAGGAGCCTGAGAACGCAATCCAGGAGTTCCCTGCGCGACAGGTGGATGTCATGCCGGGCCATGTTTTTCACAGGATCCGGGGATTTGAGTGAGTCGGTGAAGAAGGGCGGGTTGGTGATGATGAGGTCGGATTTATTTCTGCAGGATGCAGTATAATCCTGCAGGGACGAATGGATGGCAACCAGGTTTTCCGCCCATGGACTGTTCGTGAAGTTCGATTCCGCCTGGCGGACCGATCCTTCGTCCGGATCGATGGCGGTGATCTGGGCATGTGACCGCTGGGCAAGCATCAGGGAGATCACCCCGCAGCCGGTGCCGATATCAAGGATGGAGTCTGCTTTTTCAGGTTTTGCCCACGCTCCCAGTAAAACAGCATCGGTGCCGGTCCGCATGGTGCTGCGATCGTCTTCCACCGTGAATTGCTTGAAGCGGAAAGCCATGGATCTTTACAGGTAGAACTCGATAAGCCCTTCAGGCGCCCGGATGTGCAGCTCTTTCTTTTTCCGGTCGACTTTCAGGATGACTTCATCCACAAGGGGGACAAGGATCTCCTTGCCTCCGTTGTCGATCTGGAGAAGGGGTTGCCGGGGAAGTTCCAGTACTTTGGTGAGGGTTCCGATGGCGCCATGATGTTCATCAATAACCGAGAATCCCATGACCTCATGGTAATAGAACTTTTTTCCTTTCAGGGGTGGGAGGGAGGATAGCAGGAGGTACATCTCCTTTCCTGAATAGGGTTCTGCATCTCCGATGGAATCCACATCCTCGAACTTGATCACCACACGGCGAGCGCCGGACATCTCGATCGACTGAATAAAAAAAGGAACCCGTTCAGGATCGAGATCCAGGTAAACGGATTCCAGTTTCATGTAACGCGCAGGCTCATCGACGTCGAGCATAGCGGCAACCTGACCTTTATTACCAAATGGTTTAAGAATCTTTCCCAGGTAATAAAAATCGTCTTTGTTCATGGGAACAAAAAAGTTCCGGGTTATTCCTGCTTGGGCTCTGCTTCCGGGGTTTCAGGTTCCGGTGTAACTTCATCTGCGGCAGGTTCATGCACCGGGGGAAGTTCGTTCACCGGTTCTTCCGGCTGCACTTCCGTAGGAGGTTCATGTACCGGGGGGAGTTCGTTCACCGGTTCCGGCTGTGGTTCGGCAGCAGCTTTCATTCTTGCTGCAGCTTCAACTTCAGCTTCAGCCTTGGCATTCGCTTCGGCGACGCGCTCTTTCCTTGCTTCTACTTCTGCTTCTGCAACTTTGGCCAGTTTTTTGGCAACTGCAGCAGCCCTGGCTTCATTCAGTTTTGTTTCCTCTGCGTTCTTTTCCTTCTTTGATTCCTTCGCCTTCAGTTCGTTTTCCTTGATCTTGCTGAGGATTTTTTCCTGTTTTTCTTTTGCCCAGGCCTGGTATTTTTCTTCTGCCTGTTCGGGGGTCATAGCGCCTTTCTTCACACCGGTTAAAAGGTGGTACTTATAAAGCACGCCTGTATAGGAGAGGATGGCTCTGACAGTGTCGGTTGGCTGGGCGCCTTTCTGCATCCAGTCAATGGCTTTGTCAAAGTTCAAATCAATTTCTGCGGGTTTGGTGAGGGGATTGTAGGTGCCAATTCTTTCAATGAATCTTCCTTCCCGTGGTGCACGACCATCCGCAATGACAATGTGGTAAAAAGGTTGTCCCTTTTTGCCTTTTCTCTGCAATCTGATTTTCGCTGGCATTTTTAAATGTTGATTTATTTATATTTAGTACTGTTGAAAATTGGGGTGCAAAAGTCGTGAATTATTTTGACTTTACCAAGTGATTGCACAAAATAAAGGAAGGGGCCGGATACTGACCCCTTCCTTTTGTCATCCCTGAAACTTCCTATTTGTCAAATTTGATGTATTTCGCATTGGGCGTTCCGCACAAGGGACACTCCTTTTCCGGCTTTTTAACATCAAATGTATTTCCGCATTTCGGACATACCCAATAGACCACCGGAAGGGTGGATGTTTTTTTTGCATTCAGCGCATCCAGGGCTTTCTGATACATTTTCAGGTGGTTCTTTTCGGTATCACTGGCCCAGCGAAAGGACTTTGTTGCAGAGATGACATCTTCCGCCTTGGAGGTTTCGATGAACCCCGCGTACATCGTGGTTACTTCATAGGATTCGCCCTTGATGCCTTCTTCGAGGTTCTCCTTTGTTGTTTTAACGGTGAATTCCGGTTTTATTGGATCCACTTTCTGACCCAGCTTTTCAAGCACGGTCTTGTGGTTGGCGGCGTGGATGGCTTCTGCCTTACTGGTGGCTGTGAACAAAATGGCGATCTGGGTCAGCCCTTCTTTCCTGGCCTGATCGGCATTGGCGGCATACCTGGCACTGGCCGTTGATTCGCCTTTAAAGGCTTCCCTCAGGTTGGCAATGGTCTTTTCATTCCCTGCCGTAACAAATCCTGATGCAAAGATCAGGGCGATGAGAATCAGAATAGTTTTTTTCATGGTTTTTTCAGTTTATAAAGTTTGTCAAGTTATAAAGTTCATAAAGTTTTTTTCACCACAGATTTAGACTGAATTTCACAGATTTGTCACAGACATTTTTTATAACATATGACGTATGACGTATGACCTATGATATTTCACCACTTCACTGCCTAAATTCCAATCATGTAATTCATCACCAGGCTTCCGCCGAGGTAGCCTGTAATTCCTACAAAAACAGCTGCGAGAAGGAAAAGTCCGATGAACAGGTATTTGAGGTTTGTTTTCTCCTTTTCTATGTACATGATCACAACCCTGACCAGGGAGGCTACGATGATGGTGATCAGTGTCAGTGTGGCGAACAGTTCATGCTGGTCGCGCACATGACCCGCTTCTCCTTCCATTTCACCGGTGAGAAAATATCCTGTTCCGAAGGCTACGATAACCGCCAGTAACCCAAGGATCTCAAGATAAAAGCCCATGGTCGAAAAGCATTTTTCTCTTGTGAAGAGAAGGCTGGCAAGATCGGCAAGGAAACCGACCATCAGCAGTGCGATCGGAAAATGAACCACCATCGGGTGGATGTGAGTAATGTCAAACATAGGTATGAGTTTTAAACAAAAGTAAAGAAAATCCGGAATGTTTAAAAATTTTTATCTGTAAATTTTAATCGTGCGCTGTCCTAAAGTGTTACGAAAAACCAACGATAATAGTTATCAACATCCGGGAATCATCCTCAATTTTCTGTAATTTTACACATCCGGAAAACGCGGTTTTTTTCTTTCGTCGGTTCTCTCTTAATACAAACAAATCAAGGGTTTTAGGAGTCTAAGAGTATGGTTGATTTCGTCCATCTGCATGTGCATTCGCAATATTCCATACTCGATGGGGCCTGCAAGCTCGACGGCCTGGTCGAAAAGGCGATTGCCGACGGGATGAAGGGAGTAGCCGTGACCGACCATGGGAACATGTTCGGCATAAAGGAATTTCATGATGAAGCCAGCAAGCATGTCGGTTTCAAACCCATCATCGGCTGCGAAACCTATGTGGCACGCCGCACGCGCACGGATAAGACAGAAATCATCGACCGCAAGGGCGACCATCTTATCCTGCTGGCAAAAAATTTTCTGGGATACCAGAACCTGAGCAGGCTGATATCGCTTTCCTGGATCGAAGGCCATTATTACAAACCGAGGATCGACAAAGAGCTCCTTCGTCAATACCATGAAGGTCTGATCGCCTCTTCCGCATGCCTCGCAGGTGAGATCCCGCGTGCCATCGAGGCCCGCAACCTTGCAAAGGCAGAGGCTGCGATCCTGGAGTATAAAGAGATCTTTGGCGATGACTTTTACCTCGAGGTCATGCGCCACCCTGCAACCGATCCAACGCGTGACGGCACTGTCGTTCAGCGGCAGACGGTTGTCAATGAAGCTCTCGTGGAGCTTTCCCGCAAAACCGGTGTCAAGCTCCTGGCTACAAATGATGCACACTTTCTCAATGAACAGGATGCAGATGCTCATGACCGGCTTCTTTGCCTGAATACCGGTAAGGATATTGATGATCCGACCCGGTTGCGCTATACAGGGCAGGAATGGATCAAAACACGGGTCGAGATGCAGGAACTGTTCAGGGATCTGCCCGAGGCGCTCGAAAATACCATGGAGGTATTCGAAAAGATTGAATACTATGAGCTGAACAGGGAAGCGATCATGCCCGATTTTCCGATCCCGGAAGGTTACAGCGATGCCAATGAATACCTGCGTTATCTTACCTATAAAGGAGCAGAAAAAAGGTATCCTGTGATCACACCGGAGATCACTGAACGGATCGAATACGAGCTCGAAACCATTAAAAATATGGGCTACCCGGGCTATTTCCTGATCGTGCAGGATTTCCTGGAAGCAGCAAGGAATATGGATGTCTCGGTCGGCCCGGGACGTGGTTCGGCAGCCGGTTCTGTCGTGGCCTATTGTATAAAGATCACCGATATCGACCCGCTTAAATACGACCTGCTCTTTGAACGATTCCTGAGCTATGACAGGGTTTCTATGCCGGATATCGACATCGACTTTGATGAGGACGGCAGGGATAAAGTACTCCAATGGGTCGTGGATAAATATGGCAGGGATAAAGTTGCCCAGGTGATCACCTTTGGCACAATGGCTGCAAAAATGGCCATCCGGGATATTTCACGGGTTCAGAAGTTGCCTCTTCCGGAAGCCGACCGCCTTGCAAAGCTGGTTCCCGACCGGCCGAAGATCACCCTGAAGCAGGCCTACAAGGAGGTTCAGGATCTGGATAATGCACGCCGGTCGGATAACAAACTCATCGCAGAAACATTGAAATTCGCCGAAATTCTCGAAGGATCGGTTCGCCATACCGGTCTTCATGCCTGCGGCATTATCATTGGCAAGAACAGCCTGATCGACCATATCCCTGTGGCCACATCCAAGGACTCCGATCTGCTGGTGACGCAGTACGACGGTGATCACATCGAGAAGGTGGGAATGCTGAAGATGGACTTTCTCGGATTAAAGACCTTGTCCATCATCAAGGATGCGATAAATAACATCCGGCAGTCTACAGGCATTGAAGTGGACCTTGAGACGATTCCCTTCGATGATCAGAAGACCTATCAGCTCTTCAGCCAGGGAAAAACAACCGGAATATTCCAGTTTGAGTCGGATGGCATGAAAAAATACCTGAAGGAGCTTAAGGCTAACAGGATCGAAGACCTGATTGCCATGAACGCCCTTTACCGGCCGGGTCCCATGGAATACATTCCGAAGTTCATCAATCGCAAGCACGGACGGGAAAAGATCGAATACGATGTTCCTGCCATGGAGAAATACCTGAAAGACACGTATGGCATTACTGTTTACCAGGAACAGGTCATGCTGCTTTCCCAGGAGCTGGCGGGCTTTACAAAAACTGAAGCCGATTCGCTGCGGAAAGCCATGGGCAAGAAGATCGAATCGATGATGAACGAACTTCAGCCGAAATTCTTTGAGGGATGCAAAAGCAATGGAATTACGGTTGAGATGGCCCGGAAGATCTGGCTGGACTGGGAATCTTTTGCCAAGTATGCCTTCAATAAATCACATTCCACCTGTTATGCTTACACCGCTTACAGGATGGCCTACCTGAAGGCGCATTTCCCGGGCGAATTCATGGCCGCTGTGCTCAGCAGGAACATGCACGACATCAAGGAGATCACCAACTTCATTGAAGAGTGCAAACGAATGTCGATCAACGTTCTCGGACCCGATATCAACGAAAGTGAATCGAGGTTCATGGTGAATAAAAAGGGGGAGATCCGCTTCGGACTTGCAGGAATTAAGAATGTTGGTGAGAATGCCGTCGACAGTATCGTCGAAGAACGCACGAAGAATGGTCCGTTCAGTGATATTTTCGACTTCCTGAACCGCGTCGACCTGCGGTCGGTAAACAAGCGTTCACTGGAATCACTGGCGAAAGCAGGTGGTTTCGACAGTTACCCGGAAATGTACCGTGCCCAGTTTTTCTGTCAGCAGAAAAATGAAGAGCAAACCTTCCTCGAGAAGCTCCTTAAATATGCAAATGAAATACAGTCCCAGGCATCTTCCACGCAGCATTCCCTCTTCGGAGACCAGCAGGAAACGATCCTGCCCCGGCCTGATTTTCCCGTTTGCGAGCCCTGGTCAAAGATGGACCAGCTCAAGTACGAGAAGGAGATGATCGGGTTTTACATGTCGGGACACCCGCTCGACGACTATAAGCTGGAGATCGAAAACTTCTGCACTGTTTCGGTCGGGGAGCTGAAAAACGATATGAAATCGTTCAAGGGCCGGGAAGTTGTCTTTGCCGGCATGATCACCGAAGCCGTCCAGCGTACCACCAAAACGGGGA
This sequence comes from Bacteroidota bacterium, assembly GCA_026391805.1. GTDB lineage: Bacteria > Bacteroidota > Bacteroidia > Bacteroidales > FEN-979 > FEN-979. Next base: position 74,092 of record JAPLDJ010000001.1, read on the forward strand.
AACTGTTCGGTTCGGTCACTGTTGAGGATTATTTCGATTCCATCCAGGTGATGCTGTTTTCGGAAGAGTACCTCAAGGTGAAGCATTTTTTCGAGGCAGGACGGTTCGTATACGTCAAAGCCAGGGTCGAGGCAAGGAATGATTCACCCGACCAGCTTAACCTCCGCATCAACTCCATGGCATTGCTCGAAGATATCTTTGAGAAACTTGCAAAGAGCATCACACTGACGGTCTCACTGAATGATATAACCCAAGAATTCGTTGCAACCCTCCATTCTCTTGCAAAAAAGCACAAAGGAAAGAACCTCCTGCGGATCCAGGTGAAAGATGAGGAAGAGAAGCTGAACATTGAACTGCCCTCAAAAAAATTCAGGGTGGAGGGGAAGGAGTTTTCGAAGGCGCTGGCGGAATTTCCGGACATAGGCGTTAAGATAAACTGAGGTCAGAAGTCCGAGGACCGAAGACTGCCGACTGCTGACTGCCGACTGCCGACTGAGGATGGAAGATAGAAAATGGAGGCTGGAAAATTCTGTGTTAATCTGTGAAAATCTGTGGTGAGATATAAATGACAGATAGACGAGTAAAAGATTAAATAATAACTTTGCATCCCATTCTTGATTAATCGAGTAATCCAAAAAATATTTACCCAAAAGAAAAGAATTTATGTTACACAAACTCACAGATACCACATTTGAGGAGCAGGTTATCAAGGCGGATAAGCTTGTAGTTGTTGACTTTTCAGCCGAATGGTGCGGCCCGTGCCGGATGGTTTCCCCGATCATCCATGAGCTGGCCGCTGAATACGAAGGCCGGATCATTACCGGTGAGGTGAACGTGGATGAAAATCCGCAGGTCACCATGAATTACAAGGTCAGGAACATTCCCACCGTCCTCTTTTTCAAGAATGGCGAAGTCGTTGACAAACAGGTTGGCGCAGTGCCGAAGTCGAATTACAAAGCTTTAGTCGAAAAATATATCTGATGTCCGATGTCTGAGGTCAGAAGTCAGAAGTCAGATTTCGGATCTCGGACCTCAGACCTCAGACCTCAGACCTCCGTCCTCAGTTCATTATTATTTCAAAAGCTGGAATATAACCATGCTCCTCGACCAATCCCGGATACAGTCCTTCGGCTCCCTTGAATTTATCGCCAGGCAGGTCGTGGAGGGATTCATTACCGGGTTGCACAAGAGTCCGTTTCATGGATTTTCAGTGGAGTTTGCGGAACACCGCCAGTACAATACCGGGGAGACGGTAAAGAACATCGACTGGAAGCTTTATGGCCGTACCGACCGGCTCTATTCGAAGCGGTACGAGGAAGAGACCAACCTGCGGTGCCAGATCCTCATCGATGACTCTTCATCTATGTACTACCCCGTGATCGAAAAACCGACCATCGACAAACCGAATAAAATCACCTTTTCGGTCTATGTCGCAGCAGCCCTGATCTACCTCTTCCGGAAGCAGCGGGATGCGGCAGGGATCAGCGTTTTTTCGGATACAATAGAACTTCATACGCAGGCAAAATCGAGTTCCGTTCATCACAAATACCTTTATACTGAACTTGAACGGCTGCTGAACCCGGTATCCCCGGAACAACATAAAAAGACAGCGGCCGCCGATGCCCTTCACCAGATCGCAGAACAGATCCATAAGCGTTCGCTGGTCATCATCTTCAGCGACATGATGGAAAGCAATACGCAGACGGAAGAGCTTTTTTCATCGCTTCAGCACCTGAAGCACAACAAGCACGAGGTTATCCTTTTCCATGTTACGGATAAGAAAAAAGAGCTCGATTTTGAGTTTGAAAACCGGCCCTACCGTTTCATCGATCTCGAGAGCGGCGAAGATCTGAAAGTCTTCCCGGCCAAGGTGAAAGAGCAGTACACCCAGGCCATCGGACGGTACAAGGCGGAACTGAAACTTCGCTGCGGACAGTACCACATCGACTTCGTGGAAGCTGATATTAATGCAGGATTTGAGCATGTCCTTCTTCCGTATTTAGTCAAAAGGGGCAAACTCTTCTGATTGCTTTGACTATTCTGTAAGGGTTAATTGCTGACCTTGTTTTCACCACAGATTTTCACGGATTAACACAGATTAGTCACAGAGGTTTTTCGTGGATTTTCGTGTCTTCCTGCCTGCCGGCAGGCAGGCTTCGTGAATTTCGTGTAAAAATAATTTAACCACAGATTTCACAGATTACACAGATCTTCTATTGTCAGTCTGCAGTCGGCAGTCAGCAGTCAGCAGTCAGCAGACCTCAGACCTCGCTGACTCGACTTTTTTCCCTACTTTTGTCCCTCAATTTAACAACCTGAACAGAAATGGATCTTGCCCCGAAATACGACCCGTCGATCGTTGAAGATAAATGGTATTCCTACTGGATGAAGAACAGGTACTTTCATTCCGAACCGGATGAGCGGGATTCTTATACCATTGTCATTCCTCCTCCGAATGTCACGGGTGTGCTGCACATGGGGCATATGCTCAACAATACGATCCAGGATGTGCTTGCACGCCGCGCTCGGATGCAGGGGAAGAATGCCGAATGGCTCCCCGGCACCGACCATGCTTCCATCGCCACCGAAGCTAAGGTGGTTGCAAAGCTGAAGGAGCAGGGACTTGATAAATCGATGGTCACCCGCGAGGAGTTCATGAAACATGCCTGGGAATGGAAAGAGAAACACGGGGGCATCATTCTTGAGCAGTTAAAGAAACTGGGTGCTTCCTGCGACTGGGACCGTACCCGTTTCACCATGGACGAGGCCCTGTACGATTCTGTTATCAATGTGTTCATCGATCTTTACGAAAAAGGGCTGATCTACCGCGGTCTTCGTATTGTAAACTGGGATCCGGTAGCATTGACAGCGCTTTCCGATGAAGAGGTGATCTATAAGGAGGTCAATTCGAAACTTTATTATGTAAGGTACAAGGTTGAAGGGACGGATGACGAATGGCTAACCATAGCGACCACCCGCCCGGAAACAATTCTGGGAGATACTGCAATTTGTGTCCACCCGGAAGATGAACGTTATCGCCACCTTCAGGGTAAAAAGATCCTGGTTCCCCTGATCAACCGGTCAATCCCGGTGATCTTCGATCCTTACGTTGAACGCGAATTCGGGACCGGGGCGCTGAAGGTCACGCCGGCACATGATGTCAATGACTATAACCTCGGGATCAAATACAATCTCCCCGTCATTGATACCTTTAATCCCGATGGTACGATGAGTGAAGCTGCACAGCTTTTCATCGGTGAAGACCGCTTCGTGGTGCGGAAAAAGATCACGGCAGCGCTGAAGGAGAAGGGTCATATTGTCAAGATCGAAGATTATACCAACAAGGTAGGATATTCCCAGCGTACCGATGCGGTGATCGAACCACGCATTTCTGTACAATGGTTCATGAAGATGAAGGACCTGGCAAAACCGGCGCTGGACCTGGTGGAGAATGACACCATCCGTTTCTTTCCTGCCAAGTACAAGAACATGTACCGTAACTGGATGGAGAATGTGACCGACTGGTGCATCTCCCGGCAGCTCTGGTGGGGACAGCGGATTCCTGCTTATTATCTCCCGGACGGAAAGATCGTCGTGGCGAAATCATCCGAAGAAGCACTGGCCAGGGTGAAAGCAGAAGATCCTTTATCAGCACTGAGAATTGAAGACCTGAAACAGGATGAAGATGTACTCGATACCTGGTTCTCTTCCTGGCTTTGGCCGATTTCTGTGTTTGACGGGATCAGGAAACCGGATAACCCTGATATCGCCTATTATTACCCGACTTCGGTTCTTGTTACCGCACCGGATATAATTTTCTTCTGGGTAGCACGCATGATTATGGCCGGCTGGGAATACAGGAAAGAGATTCCATTTCATGATGTCTATTTCACCGGGATGGTCAGGGACAAGCAGGGGAGGAAGATGTCGAAATCGCTGGGAAATTCACCCGAACCGCTGGAACTCATCAGCCAGTATGGCGCTGATGCCGTCCGTGTGGGGATGCTTCTCTGTTCCCCGGCGGGAAACGATCTTCTTTATGATGAAAGCCTGATCGAGCAGGGCCGGAATTTCAGCAACAAGATCTGGAATGCACTCCGCCTTGTGAAAGGGTGGAAAGTGGATCCGGATATCGAACAGCCCGAAACCAGTAAAGTCTCGATCCGGTGGTTCAACGCCGTTCTTACGGAAGCCATCACCAGCATGGAAGATCTTTTCTCGAAGTACAGGTTATCAGAGGCGCTGATGGGCATCTACAAGCTGATCTGGGATGATTACTGTTCCTGGTATCTTGAGATGATCAAGCCAGGATTCCAGCAGCCCATCGACAAAGTGACATACGACACCACCATTACCCTCTTTGAAAAACTGGTTTGCATGCTTCATCCCTTCATGCCGTTCATCACCGAGGAGGCGTGGCAGCACATCCGTGAACGCGGTGAAAGTGAGACCATCATGTTTGCATCCATGCCCGTGGAGGGAAATCATGAGCCGGAGTTGATCACGAAATTTGCTGTTGCCGAGGAGGTCATCACACAGATCCGGAACATCCGGAAAGAGAAAAATATTCCGTTCAAAGATCCCATTCAGCTCTTTGTCAAGAAGAATTACAACGAACAACCCGATACGACACTCGACGGCATCGTTTCAAAGCTTTGCAACCTCAGCGAACTAGGTTATGCAGAAGAGAAAGTGCCCGATTCGATTTCTTTCATTATTCGAAACACCGAATTCTACATTCCGGTAACGCATACCATCGACATCGCATCAGAAATTGCAAAACTGGAGGAGGAACTGAATTATACAAAGGGATTCCTGAAATCGGTCGAGGCAAAGCTCGGGAATGAAAAATTCGTGAGCGGAGCACCTGAAGCAGTCGTTACCGCCGAACGCAAGAAACAATCCGACGCAATTTCAAGGATCAAAGTGCTTGAAGAACAGATCAGGAATTTCAAGGGGTAAATTAGGTCATACGACTTCCATCCTCAGTCCTCAGTCCTCAGTCCTCAGTCTGCAGTCTGCAGTCTGCAGTCTGCAGTCCTCAGTCCTCAGTCTGCAGTCTGCAGTCTGCAGTCTTCAGTCCTCCGACTTCCGACCTCCGTCCAATCAATAGTACGTAAAACTCAGAAAATAAACCTCCCCGCTTGTGGATTGTACCATCTGTTTCGTTACGCGCCCTTGTGAGTCGAACAGATAGATATAGGTCATCACCGGGTAGCCTGAAACACTTTCCGATTTTAACAGGTTCGCTGAAGGAGTCCCGAGAAAAGATTGTCCCATGGTAAGGTTACTTATGCTGTTTTTGGAACCGGGCCAATAGTCATAAGTAAAGGTTGTTGAATAAGTTCCTGTTTGCAGCGTGGATGAAACGGTATTGCCTCCCGAGATCTGGTAGGTGTAGTCAAGCAGACCTGTCGAATCAGGATTTTGATACTGGACGTGATGGATAGGGTAACCGGCCTGATCGTATTGCCATGTGGAAAAAATTGAATCTCCAGTTGAAAGACCGAGTGAATCATACATGACTTCAACTCCTTTAACTGCAAGCCCGCTGCTGTTCATATCGTAGGTGAGAATGTCCACCGGGCTGGTGCCTGTAGTGAATCCTTTGCGCACCACCTTGTTTGCAGAATATTCAAACCTCATTGTTCCCTGCGAGGGTAACGGATAAAGAGTAAATGACATGGTGGCGAGACGTCCATGCGCATCGTAGGCATAGAGGGCACTTTCGATGACCGCTCCCGATGTGTCAGCAAAAGTAACTGATTTAATTCTCGTCTGACTGGCAACCGGAGTCCCTGTGTTTTCAGTCTTCTTACATGAATAAAATGCTGACAGGAAGATCGCTAAGACTGCAAGCAATAGTTTTGTTTTCATAATTCAATTTGTCTTTCATCAACTGATGATTAAAATTAATATTTATTTACCACAGATTTCACACCTGCCTGCCGCAGGCAGGGATTACACAGATTTTTTCCATCTTCCATCCTCAGTCCTCAGTCTTCAGTCCTCAGTCTTCAGTCCTCAGTCTGCAGTCTGCAGTCTTCGATCCTCTGATCTCCGACCTCCGACCTCGGTCTTCACAGCGACTTAAACCTGTCCCTGAGATCCATCATCGGCTTCTCATAATATTTAAATAGCAGGGTAGAGGTTGCGAGTACAAGGATCCAGTAAATGCCATACAGCCCCCATGCCGAACGCGGTCCCCATGGCGGGAAGTTGGCATAGATCACCTCTGATATGAGGGCGAGGTTCAGCAGGTACATGGAGTAGGAGATAAGGCTGATGTGGGTGAAGAACCTGACAAAGATCTTCGGCCCTTTCCGGATGCTGTCGAACTTGGGAAGAAGAAGAAAACAGCAAAAGCTCTCGATGAAGATGCGAAAAACCTTGGTGAAGAAAAGGTTCGGCTCAAAGGGAATGTACATGATTACGTAGCAGGCAACGATACCTGTGAAAAAGCATATATTTCTTGATCTTTTCCAGAAGACAGGATACCACCGCCTGATATACGCGGCCAGTATGCCCAGTGCGATGCTGTCGAGTCGGTAGATAACCACCTTCTTGATCTGCGTTCCGAGCCTGAAATCGGTGACATTCATCCTGGATGCGATGAAAATCCTTAACAGCAACGGCGTCAGGAGAAGGACAAGTATGGCTGCAAGGAAGATGTACCTTTTTCGGACCTTGAAAAAGTTCATCACCAGGAAGAGGATCAGAAGTATGACCGGGAAAAGGAGATAGAACCACTCTTCGATGCTGAGGCTCCATGATTCCCAGAAGAAATCAACGAAAGGGCCGGAAAAGTTCTGAAGAAAGAAAAAGAACTTCCAGTTGAACTGTGTGAAATCTTCATGGATGATGCCGAAGTAGACGACAAGGATATTCAGCAACAGGACCAGGTAATAATTCGGAAGCGTCCTGAACCATCGGCGGATCCAGAATGTCCGGACGGTTTTAAAACTGAATCCTTCAGGTTTTTCAAATGCCCTGATCAGCATGCTCCCGATGAGGAAACCGCTGAGCACGAAAAACAGCTCGACGCCGTTGATCATCTTTATCCAGGGAAAGTGGGTGTTGGCCTTGTCGAGCATAAGCCCATGCTCGAGCACCACGAAGATGATGGCCAGCGCACGCATGATGTCGAGCCCGTAGACCCGGTTCTCGTAATCGGGATGGAGGAGGAAAATGTTCCGGGTCTTCCGGAGGAGTTTGATCACAGGCTTCATGAAGATGGATTCATGCCCCGCAAATGTAATGAAATTCATTCTTTCCCGTGCGTGATCACCATCTTCTTCACCTTAACATTTGATCCGGCAATGATCCGGTAAAAATAGGTTCCGGCCCTGAACCCTGAACAATCAAGATTCAGGATGTGTTTTCCTGCCGGCCTGTACCCGGAATAAGGTGTAGAAATGATCCTTCCTGTGATATCAAGGATCTCAAAACGGATCTGCTCAGGAAACTGAAGGTAATACGGGATCTCGGTTCTGTCGCCTGCAGGGTTTGGAATGTTCTGATAAAGCATGACGGGTCCGGACCCTGTTGTGATCTCACGGATGCCAAGGTTGGTGGTTCCTTCCTTCAGCATGATGTTGGTATCGGCATCAAAGACAAGCCGAACCGGTTCTTTTGTAAAGTCCCAGGTGAAAAGCTGGTCGTTCCTGTCATTGATGATCCGGAGATCAGTTTTACTGCTGTCTGCAAAAACGATCCTCACCGGAAGGATCATACGGAAGAACCCCGGGCTTGCCTGTATCTGCTTTGCCAGGAACCGGATGGTCCACGAACTGCCTCCGTTCTGAACGATATCATAGCTGTTCTGGTATTTTGGGTGATTGGGCCGGAAGACCCAGTCGCTGAAGAACCAGGAATAATCTTTACCCGATACATGGTTAACGATCTTCATCAGATCGCCGATTGCTGCCGACCGGTAACGCAGTGTGGTATCGAGGCAATAGGTATTCAGTACCTGCAGGAATGTCGTATCCCCCAGTAAATAACGCAGCTGGTGGACCATGCAGGCACCTTTCATGTATGTGATGTAGGTGTTGAAAAGGGTGTCGAACGCAGGCGTCCTGACCGCCCATGAGGAATCGGATAAGGCCCAGCCAGGATTATTTTGCAGGTAAGGTTTTGCATACCGCTCGATCATAAAGGTTTTATAGGATGCATATCCCTCATTGTGTTCCTGCCAGTAAACTGTTGCCCAGGTGGCGAAACCTTCATGCAGCCACAGATCTGCCCATGTCGCGCAGGTGATCATATCCCCGAACCACATGTGCACAAACTCATGAACTGCGAGCGATTCACGCCAGCAGGTGGAACAGAGTGTGATCAGGGTCTGGTTTTCCATCGCACCCCCGTAGAAAAGTTCGTTCAGGCTTGCAAAGCCGGCTTTCTCAAAAGGATATTTGCAGAAGATGCCGGAGAAGAAATCAGCCATGGGAACAAATGCATCCGAAACAGGATCGGGATTTTCACCCGGCCTGAAATAATATCTCACAGGAATGCTGTCGGCAGGATTTGCCGTTGTGTGCCAGTACTGCGTTCTCAGGCTGTAATCGGTGGCGGCTGCGATCACCACAAGATAGGTAGCAACGGGGTCCCTGCTTTTCCAATCAACCCATAACCATCCGCCTGAAACAACAGAATCTATTTGGAGTCCGTTGGATGCAAACTTTACATTTAAGGGTATTTTTGCTTCGACCTGAACCGTGGCCTTGTCATAAGGAACATCGTGGCAAGGGAACCATTTCCGGGCTCCTTCCGGCTCACAATTCGTAAAGACCATCCCGTTCCCTGCAAAAAATGCATTGTCGGATATATTCCGGTGCATGTATGAGATTTCTACCCGGATGGTATCTCCCGGAGCATAAGAGTGGCCGGGGTTGATTGTGAGAATATTATTCTGATGGGTGAAGGGAACATCGATCCAATCAACCTTAACCCAGTAAATTTGAAGAGAAGCTGTGTCGGCATTCAGTTGGAATGAATCGATGGTTGAATCTGCCTGGATCCACATGATCGTCCCTGCGTTAAAGGACCGGGGATAGGGAGCGAAAAAGCAGTCGTAAAGATCCAGGGACAGAAAGTAGCTTTTAACATGATATGTGCGCGGAACTTCCGATTTCACCTGCCATGATAATCCTGTCAGCAAAAGGATGATAAGTAACAAACATTTTGACCTGTAAATACCCATAAGTTTACGATTTACGGTTTATCAATAATTTCGTGTTTTTCGTGTCTCCCTGCCTGCCGGCAGGCAGGCTTCGTGGAATTTCGTGTAATTATTTTTTCACCACAGATTTCCACAGATTATCACAGATTTGTCACAGAAATAATTCCTGTATTCCCATATTCCCGAATTGCCATATTTTAATTCGCCATTTCGCTATTTCGCTATCTTGAAGGGATGTGCTTCCGTCGTAAAGACAATCTTTTTGAGATCCAGGTTGCTTTCCGGCGCAAAGATCAGGTATGCATATTTCAGCGTCTCTGCAAAGAAAAAGCTTTCCATTGAGTCTTCCAGTTCCAGTGTGCGCACATCCTTTACCGCGGCAAATCCCGCTTCTGTTCTGCAGGTTGAGAGAATATCATCAATCATCCGCTTTCCCATCCGCAGGAATTGTTCATCGTGAGTCTCGCGATAGAGGTAAAAGCAACTTTCAAGATTTTCCGGCCGCAGTGCATAGTTCGGGTAAGTAATGGAATCGGTTCTGAAGTTGAATTCTTCCGGTTCAATTTTGAACTTAACCCACATATAGGTATTCCCCTGCTGGATGTTCTGAGCCAGCGTAAGATTGCCCGAAAGGGTTAGTATGCCTGCATAAAATGCATCCAGTGCGCCGTACAGCGGATGCGTTTCTTTTCCGGTGTTCATATCAACCCGGGTAAAAAAGGCACCCTTCTGGGTTTTGACATAAAGGTATTTTATGATCGCCACATTGGAAGTATCCCAGGCAGCCTTGCAGTCCTTGTCGCCAAACAGCAGCCATGCCTTGTAGAGGTATTCATAGTACGAATCGATCCTTGCGCCGATCTGGCTTTCGGTATTCACCCATTTCCCGGTGGTGACATCAATCACGGTTCCTACAAGCCCGATCCTGCTTCTCCTTTTGAAGACTTCAAATGATGCCTTTTTTGCAGTTTTATAATAGATAGAATCACCTGTATATTGTGTCAGTTTGCCGAATTCAAGCAGGCAGGTGCCGATCTCTGCAGGATTGTTCAGTGCATCACGGGTTTTTCCCGTAACCAGGTTCACATACCGGAACGGCATGCCGGTTGGCGAATTAAATGCAGGCAGCAGCCGTTTGCCGAGATCCTTTGCCAGGTTGAGAAAGCGCGGATCACCATCGAGTTCATACGAGGCGATCAATCCTCCTAAAAACCGGATGGTAACTTCAAACACCTGCACATCCATGTTCCTGTTGAAATTCAGTCCTGAAAAGATCAGCGCCTTTGCCTCTTCAGCCTCCTTCTTCATTTTCATGAGAACAAAGGTGTCGAAAGCATCCACCGGCGTCATCATCAGGCTGGACGAGTACCAGTTCATGCCTTTCCTGCTGATCGGCATGAGGGCATCATAACCATTTGCATACTGTTTATACCCGGTCCACGCATGATGGCATGCTTCAACGATCCTGTCGCATTGTTGCTTTTTCGCTTCTTCACTCAGATGCTGAGCCGGTAGCTGATACGCGATCGCAATAAGGATCGGGATTAATAAGATGCTAAGTGGTTTTACTTTCATAGATGCTGGATGCTGGATATTCGCCAATCGCCAATCGCTTTTCGCTACTTTACAAAGTTACAACTCCTTTATAAACTTTAAAAACTTTATAAACTTTACAAACTTTCCGAACTGCATCTTCTTCGTACCTTTGCCGTGAAACTGAGAATCGATGGACGTAACGATTGATCCGAATTCGGGTTTTTGCTTTGGTGTTGTCTATGCGATCGAGATTGCTGAGCGTGAACTTGCGGGTGGCAATAAACTCTATTGCCTCGGCGATATCGTTCACAACAACATGGAGGTGAACCGCCTGAAAGAAATGGGACTGATCATCATCGGGCATGATGAACTCGATCAGCTGCACGATTGCAAGGTGCTGATCCGTGCCCATGGAGAACCGCCTGAGACCTACCGGATCGCGTTAAAGAACAATCTGCAATTGCTCGATGCTTCCTGTCCGATCGTACTGAACCTGCAGAATGAGATCCGCTATGGATTCCAGGAGATACAGGAGAAGGAGGGACAGGTCGTTATTTACGGCAAGGAAGGACATGCCGAAGTGAACGGGCTGAGGGGGCAGACCATGGGGAAGGCCATCGTGATCGGAAGCGAGGATGACCTTGATAAGATCGATTTTGCAAAACCGGTGCACCTTTATGCTCAGACCACAAAAAGCATTGAAGGATTCCATGCCATCGTGGAGACGATCCGGTTGCGGATGGAAAAGGCAAGGCCCGGCAGCGCTGCCGATTTCCGGTGGAATGATACCATCTGCCGGCAGGTATCCAACCGTTCCGGGAAACTCCGGGAATTTGCAGCTAAATTCGACGTCGTGATCTTCGTCAGCGGAAAGAAAAGTTCCAACGGGATGATCCTTTACGACGAATGCCGTGAGATCAACCCGGATACCTTCCTGGTTTCCGGCCCGGATGAGCTGAAAAAAGAATGGTTTAAAAACGCGGGAAAAGTCGGTGTTTGCGGCGCTACTTCAACCCCTATGTGGCTGATGGAAGAGGTTGCCGCACAGATCCGGACATTCAAATCCTGAACATGTACCTGAAGAAACTTACGCTGACCAACTTTAAAAATTACAGCCAGGCTGATTACCAGTTCACGGACAAGATCAACTGTTTTGTCGGGAATAATGGTGTGGGAAAAACCAACCTGCTGGATGCCATCCATTACCTCTCCTTCTGTAAAAGCTATTTCAACCCGATCGACAGCCAGAACATACGGCACCAGGAAGATTTCTTTGCCATCAATGGCGTGTACATCCGCAAGGAAGATTCCCCGGAACACCTTCAATGCATCCAGAAGCGGAATCACCGGAAGAAATTCCTCCTGAACAAAAAGGAATACGACCGGCTGGCGGATCACATCGGACAGTTCCCGCTGGTTATGATCTCTCCTTACGACCGCGACCTGATCAACGATGGCAGCGAGCTCCGGAGGAAGTACATCGACAGCGTGATCTCCCAGTTTGACAAGTTTTACCTCGACGACCTGATCAACTATCATAAAGCGCTTTTCCAGCGCAACGCCCTGCTGAAAACATTCAGTGAACGGAAATATTTTGATACCGGTGAACTCGAGATCTGGGATGAGCAGATGATCCGGCTCGGAACGATCATCCATGAGAAGCGAAAAACGTTCCTCGACCAGTTCATTCCGATCTTCCGTCACTATTTTAACTTTATCAGCTGTGAAGAAGAGAAGGTCGATATTCTTTACCAGTCGCAGCTGTCAGACGGGGAATACGGTGCTCTGCTTGCAGATGCCGTTGGCCGCGACCGTTCAGCCCAGTATTCCACCGTGGGAATTCACAAGGATGATTTGGATTTCATGATATCCGGCTACCCCGCAAAACGTTTCGGGTCACAGGGACAGCAAAAAGCATTCGTGATCGCCATCAAGCTTGCGCAATTCGATTATACAAGGAATATCAAGGGATTCAAGCCGGTGCTGCTGCTCGATGACGTCTTCGACAAGCTGGATGACCTGCGTGTCCAGCAACTGATCAGCCTGGTCAGCGAGAATAATTTCGGACAGGTTTTCATTACCGATACATCCGAAGACCGTATCCGGAAGATTTTTGACAACATGGAGATCGAGCATAAAATATTCAGGATTTCATCGGCTGTGAGTGGCTGAATTTTGTACCTTTGCCACCCAAAATTGCCAAATGCCACGATCCAATGACCAGTCGCTGGGAGATGCCATCCGGCAATTTCTTCACTCCTATCACCTTGAAGACAAACTCAATGAGACCAGGGTCATCCAGTCGTGGGAGAAGATCGTAGGCCCGATGGTTGCAAAATATACGAAAGGACTCTACATCAAAAATAAGATCCTTTTTGTGAAAGTGGAATCTGCAGCATTGCGGCAGGAACTGAATTTCTCCCGGTCGCGCATTGTGCAGGAGCTGAATGAAGAGGTTAAAGCAAAGGTCATTGAAGACATCGTACTAAAGTAAATGAAACAAAAGAAAATGATTTTCAGGGACGACGAGATAATTGAGTTTTGTCGCGCCACCAAAGATACCAACGAGATCCATGATCCGGAATTCATGGCGACGCTGGGCAGGCGCGTAATCGTTCCCGGAATGTTTGCCCTGGCCCAGACCGTCAACCTGGAGGCAGGTTTCCTGAAGAATCATGCACGGTCGCTGAGAGTGCTCTTTAATTCTTTGCTGAGTTCCGGGGATTTTGTCACTCTCTGCTCAACGATCCCGCACAAGGATCCTTCCGAGATCAGGCTTTCAGCCATCAATCATAAGGACACACTCACTTCCAAAGACGAATATACCCGGCTCTCGGTAAAAGAAACTGATTTCTCAACCGGCTACCAGGGAATTTTGCACAGGCTGGAAGTTACGCAGGAGCAGATCCGGAAATTCTCTGCCCTTATCGGAGCCACGGATCCTGATGTGGTAAATTTTCTTTTTGCGGTTTCCTTTGCCTCACAAGCGCTGCTCAAAAGCATTGACAGGCCACAGACCGGGGTGGAGGAGGAGATCGACAACATGATCAACAAAAACACAGGAATCTCGCCATTTTATCATACCCTTGAAATCCGTATCCCCGAACCGTTCCCTGTGTTTGACCCGGTTGGCTCGCTGGATTACTACATCCATTTCGAGCGGGAGAAACCCTTAAAGCTTTATGCAGCCTATGTCCGCTGCGAGAACCAGGGGAAGGTAATCTTCCAGTCGCAGTACAAGCTGATCGGTATCGCCGACAGGATCATCCTGAGGATGGCGAAGGAGATCAAGCATCACAAGGTTGTCTGAGGTCCGAGGTCGGAGATCCGATAATCTGTGACTAATCCGTGTTAATCCGTGTAATCTGTGGTGATTTACAAGTAGCGAAAAGCGAAAAGCGAAAGGCGAAATAAATAGTCAATTCTCATTTTCCCTTCGGAAAACCAACCGCCTGCCCCAGCATGATGTGCTGATCCGGGGTAAGTTTCATGATCTTTCCAAGCATTTCTTTGTCGATGTAGGCCCGTACGCCTGTTGCAAGGCCTTCGGATGCGCAGAAGAGGTAAACATTCTCACTGATGAACGCCGCATCGGCCATCGCATACGCCTCCTTGGTCTTCTCGTCGGATTTCGTCATCCTGGAATAATCTGCAACAAAAATCAGGTTTGCCCCTGCATTCTTTACAAATTCCTGGATGCCGGTCTTTGCCCGGATATCTTCTTTCAGGATCTCAGTAAGACTGTTCTTTTCAGCATTATAGAGGTACAACCCTAGGGCTGTCGATACATAAATATCGACCTCCTGGTAATTCATGGCGGAAGGTGCCGTCCGCTTTTTGGATTCCGGACGGTTAATGCCGTTGGCAGCCCAAAGCAGGTCGGCGAGTTGCTGGTCTGTCAGCTTTTTATCCGCGAACTCACGGCTGGTCTGACGGTTTTTGAGGGCTTTCATCAGCGGCATTCCACCATCCATATGAGGTGCAGACAGTGTGATGATGTCCTGGGCAAATCCTGTAACGGTCAGGAAAATGCATATTCCAAGGAAGGTCAGTTTTTTCATAGGTATTGGAATTAAGTTTGGAAAGCAATTTTTTTTCACCACATTAGGCACAATAGTTCACAATAGTTTTTCGTGTCCTTCGTGTCTTCTTCGTGTACCTTCGTGTTAAAAAAATTTCACCACAAATTAACACGGATTTACACAGATTGGTCACAGATTATTTTTTCGCTATTTCGCTTTTCGCTTTTCGCCTTTCGCTTTTCGCTATTTCATTTTACGCTGCATCCTAGCAACTTTTCCCCTTCTATGAAGGCCTCCAGCCGGTCGCCGATCTTCAGCGGGCCGACGCCGGAAGGTGTTCCCGTAAAGATCAGGTCGCCGGTTTTTAAGGTGATGAAGCGGGATATGTATGCGATGATATCTTCGAAGGGGAAGATCATTTCTGATGAACTGGCTTTCTGAACAGTTACACCGTTCATTTCCAGGTGGAAATGAATGTCATGAACATCTTTAAAAGCGGTTTTATCAATGAATTTTCCCAGCGGTGCTGCATTGTCAAAACCCTTTGAAGCCAGCCACGGAAGACCTTTCTCCTTGGCTTTCGACTGCAGGTCCCTGGCCGTCAGGTCAAGACCGATCCCGATGGCATCGTAATAGGTATGGGCAAATTTCTTCTGAATGTTCTTTCCGACTTTACAGATCCGGAGCACCAGCTCGACCTCATAATGCATCTCTGCAGAGAAATCAGGGAGGAAGAATGGCCGGTTCCGTGTAAGGATCGATGTGTCCGGTTTCATAAAGAAGACCGGCTCGGTGGGCAAAGCGCTGTTCAGCTCCGCAATGTGTTCCCTGTAGTTTCTGCCGATACAAAGGACTTTCATGGGATTGGTAATTTGTAATTTGTATTTGGTATTTTGGAAATCGTAAATCGTAATCCGTAAATCGTAAATTTCTAGAACAGCTCCAGCTTCACCGAATCCTTATTGAAACCTCTCAGTTTAATAACCGTCAGTACTTTTTTTGTTGAAAGGGGAAATTCGGATTTCATCATCCAGTCATAATAAGAGGGCTCGTCACGGAAAACCTGTTCAACCGATTTTCCTTTGTGTTTCCCGAAATTAAAGATCTCCACGTTCTTCTCATTGTAAACAAGGTGCCCGATCAGGTCGACGTTTTTCGAGGCATGCGAGAACTCGCTGAGGGCTTTCACATCGTTTGTGACGGGCTTTGATACATTCCCTTTTTTGTCGGTAAACTCCGCATCCATGTATCGGTCGAGCTGGGCCAGCAGGATCTCGTAGGTTGCCATCGTATCGGCTTCCGCACTGTGTGCATTAACCAGTTCCTTATCGCAATAGAACTTATAGGCAGCGCGCAGGTTCCGGGGTTCCATCTTGTGGAAGATGTTCTGAACATCAATGAAGCGGCGGCCTTTCAGGTCGAAGTCGACACCTGACCGGAGAAATTCTTCAACCAGTAGCGGGATATCGAAATGGTTGGAGTTGAAGCCGGCCAGGTCGCAGTTTTCAAGAAATTGTGCCAGTTCATGCGCGACTTCCGCAAATTTCGGGGCATCCTTAACATCCTCATCCGTGATGCCATGGATTTCTGTTACCTCCTGCGGAATGTGCATCTCCGGGTTTATCCGCAGGGTTTTTATTTTTGTATTGCCGTCCGGTGAAACACGTACGATAGAAATTTCAACGATCCGGTCGGTGGCAACTTTTATCCCGGTCGTTTCAAGGTCGAAGCAGGCGAGGGGACGGGTCAGGTTCAGGTTCATTTCAGATGTTCTGGTTGGTGTCAAAATTTTCGAGGTAGAAGACCATTTTGTTCAGGAATTGTCCGCCCAGGGCGCCATCAATAACACGGTGGTCGTAAGTGATCGACAAGATCATCATATGGCGGATGGCGATGACATCGCCCTCCGGCGTTTCAACCACAACCGGCCGTTTTTTGATGGAGCCTACGGCAATGATGGCTGACTGCGGTTGATTAATGATCGGCGTCCCGGCAAGGTTCCCGAACGACCCCAGGTTGGTCAGCGAAATCGTTCCGCCCATGATCTCATCCGGTTTCAGCTTTGAAGCTCTTGCCCGGTCTGCAAGGTCTGTCACATCACGCTGAAGGCCGAACAGGCTTTTCTGGTCGGCATTCTTTATGACCGGTACAATGAGGTTGAAATTCGGAAGTGAAACCGCCATTCCGACATTAATATCATTATGGTGGATGATTTTGGTTCCGTCAACGGAGACGTTCACCATCGGGAAATCCTTTACCGTCCTGGCAATGGCTTCTATAAATATGGGTGTAAAAGTCAGCTTCAGGTTCTGACGTGCCTGGAAGGAGGCTTTGTACTTTTCACGCCAGTTGACGATCCTTGTCATGTCGGCCTCGATGAACGAGGTCACATGCGGGGAGGTTTGCACCGACCGCACCATGTGACCGGCGATCAGCTGGCGGATGCGGTCCATTTCGACAACATGATCTCCTCCGGATAGTGTGACAGGGGAGGGTTGACTTAGGGGTTCTGCCGGTTTAGCGCCTTTTCCGCGCGTGCTTATGTAATTCATCAGGTCCTGCTTGGTGACCCTTCCTTCGCTCCCGGTACCGGGTACCTGGTCAAGTTCCAGCAAGGAGATATTTTCTTCTTTTGCAATGTTCCGCACCAGTGGAGAATAGAAACGTCCTGACGTCACCGGCCTTGCTTCCGGCTCTGCAGCGGCGGCTTGCACCGGCAGAGGCTTTTGAGCAACCGGCGGCACAGGTTTTGCTTTTTCCGGAACGGTTGCTTTTTCAGCAGCCGGTCCTGTTGTTGCTGCGGCTTCCTCACCGCCCATATCGATCACGGCGATCACAGTCCCGATCGCCACCACATCGCCCTCCTTGAACAGTTGCTGAACCAGGATGCCTTCAGCCGGCGATGGGATCTCCGAATCCACCTTATCGGTGGCGATCTCAAGGATCGATTCATCTTCCTTTACAGTATCACCGACATTCTTGAGCCATTTTGTAATGGTTGCCTCTATAATGCTCTCGCCCAGCTTGGGCATTATGATCTCAAACTTTGCCATAATCCTGCGGCTTTTCCGTTAAAGGACAAAGATACGGAAATTATTATTTAAAATGGTTCAAGATAATTTTGGTGACGCGTGACGGGTGACGCGTAATTGTCGACGGTCTTATAAAATAATATGTAATACATTTTTTATCGTGGTTGGTGTCATTGCTGCTTATTAGGGGCAGAATGGTTATTTTATTCTGATAAATATCAGAGTATCAGGTTCCGTTTTCTTTTTCTCAGGATCCTTGAAAAAGTTGCCAATTTTAAATTTTTTCTCTCCAGGAATGAGTCTGAAATAATATGTCTGATATGAACCACTTGACAAGAACCAGTAAAGGGAAATGCTATTTTGTCCTAATCTGAAATTATATGGGCCTGAATAATAATCCGGAAGTTTATAGCCCTTTGCAATTCTGAAACCTCTTTTCAAAGTGAAAATCGGATTCTGACCATCATATTCTGAAGAGAATGCAATTGTATCAGTTTTTTTCTCCGTTTCTATCCATGTTCCTTTAAGCGGACTGGCTTTTAATTCGTTTTTTTGACAATAAATATCATGCGGGAAAATGTAAAAGAGCATAAGCAGAACAATCATTCTAATAAATCTCATACGCATCTTTGTAAAATCAGTTGAGAATGCTTTCGGACAATTTAGCACTAACGCCACGCAAGCTGCGGGCATGTTGTGCGCGGAAATTCTCTAAATCAAATCATTTATCGCATCTCTAATCTCTTTATCTGTTGAACCTTCTCCATATCCATTTATTACTTTTTTAATCACGCGATTTTTATCAAGTATAAAAAATACGGGTACCGATTTTATTTGATAACTCCTGGTTACATCTTTGGTTGACATTAAAAACTTGTAATTAAATTTATTTCGCCCCTGATAGCTTTTAAGCACATTAGAGTTTTTAGTCCAACTTTCAATGGCTACAAAATCAAAATTCTTCTGGTTGTATTCTGAAGCTAATTGTTTCAAAAATGGAATAGATGCCCGGCAAGGTCCGCAGCTGACACTCGTAAATTGAATCATTAAAATTTTGCTTTTCAAATCTTTTAAAGCAACTGTATTGTCATTCGCATCTTTTAAGATCCAATCCGGAGCAACTTTGCCGGTTAAATCATTCACTTTTTCACTGTTGCTTCCATGACCAAACGTTTCAATGGTATATCCGGGCTCAAAATAATCTGAAGCCCTGAAATCTTCAATTTTTATGTTGTTGATTTTAAGACTCCGGCAAGTTATAACGATGATATCATGAGACATTTCCCTCCTCACACGATATGGTAAATCCGTTGATTTATTTATCCAAAGTTCATATTTCGAAGTTGTTTCCCCCGAATCGTAAGAAGTGCTCTCCACGTAATAAGCTTTGCCAAAGAACTCAATTTGATGATCCTCGAAAATCGTCAGACTGAAATAATATGAATCCTTAAGATCTTTTTGTTCCAATAAGACACTATCTGTTGTCTCCAGCGCATATTTGATTATATTTTTTGTATAGTTGAAGAACGGAGAAGTCACTGGTCTGAAAGGAAGCAGTGGAACCTGAAAACTATCAATTGCAATTGTTTTCTCATCTTCATAAACGATAGCCCTCATCATTCCATCATAGCAAAATGTCATATGTGTCGTATCTTCCTGTAAAAGTTCCACAAAGCTTGCACCTATGGTTGTATCTGAACGGTTGTCAAACTCTTTGACATAATGATAATAAACACCAGAAGCAGAAGTATCTCCCGGTGCCCAGGATTCTGTGGTTGTATAATAGGTTGCGGATTTAATCTTGTTAAGATTATTTAATACGGTTTGCAGATAGTCTTTTTTTTTGCTGTCAACGTTACTGCAATTCAATAAAAAAAATGATACTCCAACAAATAAAAAGGAAGACGCAACTAATGATGTTATTTTCATGCTAGCCTGTCTTTTTGTTTTGCGCACAACGCATGTTAAAAGCTTTGCTGTTATATTTTAACTTGTCCGTTCACAAGTTGACGTTACCTGTTCATCCTGACTGAATAGACTGTTGCGGGTATCTGCTTCTTCAAATATAAGAAATAATACTGCTGTCAGAAATAACATGTTGATTTAATTTTTTCTCCGCTTCAGGCCTCAGACAGCATGCAAAATGCAAGATGCAAAATTAAATCCCTAATGGCTATTGGCTGGTTGCTAATGGCAATATCCTGATCATTTTTTCTCATTTGTCGTTGCACCAGTATATTCAGTAACTCCGGCCGGATGTCGTGAAAAATTTATTCCTTCCGCCTTTTGTATCAGTATCATTTTCCTTTTTAAAAGATTGTCGTTTTTTTGTAATCCTTATAGGAAGGAAATCTTTTATTTAACTCTTTTTCTTCTAACATTCTCCAGAATAATATGTTCGCAATAAAGATGAGTGAAAGTACTGATGAAAAAACGGCTCCGAAAAAGATGGGGAAGCCTATTAACCAAAGTATAAAACCTGTATACATCGGATGCCTGATTTTTGAATAGATTCCTTTGGTTATCAAATCCCCATCATAACTTTCCAATGTTTTAATTGTGAATAACCCTGTTAAAAACACAATTATTCCCGTACCGATTAACAGGACACCCAAAAGCTTTACGATTCCGGCTGGTGGGATTTTATATACATCAAAACTGCACAGGGCAACCCATGACATCCATAATAACATCATATTGATAAAAACTATCACAAAAGTTAATTTGTTGGCTTTCAATTTGTCTTTATGTTTTAATATTTCATAAACCGTCCTGACAACATGCGTAATTGAGCAAACAACGACCAATGTGAAAAATATTATTTTATCCATGATTCAATCTTTTAAATTATCACTGAACTCCATTATTTAATGAGTAAATATTACTTCCGCTTTACCTTTATAAATGGAATCAACATGGGGACTTCCTTTTGATATCGGGTGTAGGCCTCCCCGAATTCCAGGACAAGCTTTTTCTCCTCAAGCACAGTTCCTATAATAACATACACTGTCAACACTATGTTTACAACAATATCCGACATTTTATGTGTCTGACACCATAAATAAATGATCAATGCGAGATACATCGGATGTCTCATTATTCCTAATAGTCCGCTTTTTTTAATTTCATCCGATGGATTTATATTCCTGGTTTTTCCAAAGTTTAAAATCTGTCGAATCCCAAAAAATGATAACGAATCATAGTCGAAGAAAAAAGCCCAGAAGAACATTAATAATGAGCCGGAGATAAGTACATACCTTATAATGTCCAGATGTTGTCCATAGACGATGATTACCTTATTATCCAATTCTGCTGTATAGTTTATTAAAGGAATGAGCAGGAACAATGAAATCAGGATATAAAATAACCTGTAGAAGGCATAATAGTTCTTTAATAACCGGTTCATCAGATTTGTGAATCCGGTACTTATCAGGTAACTATGAAGTGCACTGTATCCTGCCCACAATAATGCGATTAGCAAGTATTTCATTTGAAAGTCCTCCTCAGTGGTTGATTCCTTTGTTTACGCTGACGTTTTGCAGGCAACCGCAGCAAAGGCAGAACCTTTGTTGGGCAACATTGCGTTATCATTGTTTTGTGCGTTCCGAAGCTGAGGTTATCTGCTTTTTGATGAATAAACAACTGGGGTTATCCATCATCACCAAATATAATAAATAATTCAGTACCTCGAATGTAAAGCGTAAAATCCAAATTACAAAGTACAAATTACAAATTACTTACGGCTACCGTCTGCCTAAGTTCCTGAATCCTTTGGAAATGATGATGAGGTCGTTGGTGAGTTTGTAATCGCGGGCATACATGATGTTGAGCCGTTCGGAGGCTTCGGTGTTGATGTTCTTGTCTTTAAAGGCATCGATGGGGGTGAGGATGCCTTTCCGGATCTCCGGCAATCGGTGATCTTCCGTTGTTTTGTGCGGAGCATAGCCAACGAGTGACCTTCTCGCAAACAGGACGGAAATGAGGTTCTTAAGCATTCCGAACGGGTTCTTTACCAAAAAGAGGGCAACGGGGTAAAGGACCAGGAGCGAAAAGCTGATAAGGATGTCGAGCAGCCGCTTGTTGCGCCGGTTCGCCATTTTTGTAATGGCATTGATGTCGATCACATACAAGTCGCCGGAAGTATTGATGGAATTGCTGCCGATGATGGAGAGGCTTTCGGGCGGAGCAATCTTGTAATCCACCTGCTGGTCCTGCAATTCCGACATCTTGTCGATGATCACCTG
The DNA here is from genome assembly GCA_026391805.1 of Bacteroidota bacterium. GTDB lineage: Bacteria > Bacteroidota > Bacteroidia > Bacteroidales > FEN-979 > FEN-979. The sequence continues at coordinate 96,107 of JAPLDJ010000001.1, forward strand.
GGCCGGGACATCCTTGGCGCAGAAGATCACCTCGTTGATCTTGTGGATCGTAATGATCTCGTTGATCTGGTCAAGGGAACCGATAAATCCGTTGGTAACATTCTTGTGATGATGGTAACTTACAAGTCCGACAAAGGCAGGACGGATGATCGTCTTCTCCAGCAACCCTGAAACACGTTCTGCCTCCTCCATCTCACCGATGATGACAAACCGCTTGTTCTTTTCACTGCCGATCCGGGCGCTTTTAACATTGAGCAGGTGCAGGATGACCCTCAGCAACGGCATGATGATCACGCCCCAGATGGCGCCGAGGATGATGAGCGCACGCGAGAACCGGTAATGCTCGGGCAGAAGGCTGTATAGGACAAGGATAATGATGGTCCCGGCAATGAGCCCCTGGATCAGCTTACCCAGCCGGACCGGACGGTCATATCCGCCGCTGAGGTACACACACCACAGCCAGATGAGCACATACACAGGCAGTGCAATCCAGAGGAGTTGCGGAGGATAGTGGCCGCCCTCGGGAAAGATGATCGCCCGTTCCCAGTAATTCCGGATAAAATAGATCCCTGAGAAAAGAAGGACCGTATCGGCCAGCGGCAGGGAGATCCTTGTGAAAAAACGGGTCAGGATCGAGACAAAGGCGCGGAAATAGATGGCGAAATTGATCAGGAACGAGAAACTGCGGGCATTTTTCTGCGAATAATGCTTTTTCGCAAAGATGATCATGGCCGTATAGAACATGAAAACATAGTTCATGCTGCTTTTCTTCGTGCTCTCGCCTTTGTAATGAATGATGCGTGCTTCGGGATAATAATAATTCCTGTACCCTGCCTGCGTGATCCTGTAGCTCAGGTCGATGTCTTCCCCGTACATGAAGAAGGTCTCGTCAAGGTAACCGATCTCATTGAGGACCTTCTTCCTCAGCATCATGAATGCGCCTGCAAGGATGTCGATCGGATGGGTCTTGTCTTTATCAAGAAACCCTAAATGATACCTGCCGAAGAGTTTCGATTTTGGGAATATGGCAGAAAGGCCGAATATCTTGAAGAAGGCGACCGATGGTGTCGGGAGACCGCGTTTTGATTCCGGGAGGAACTTTCCTTTGCCGTCGAGCATTTTCACGCCCAGTCCGCCTGCATCAGGGTGTTCATCCATGAACTGAATGGATTTCCTGAGGGTGTCATCCTCAACAAGGGTATCGGGGTTGAGCAGGAGAATGTATTCTCCGCGGGATTTGCGGATCGCCTGGTTATTGGCCTTTGAGAATCCTTTGTTATCCTTGTTCTCGATCAGGTGTACTTCGGGAAATTTCTCCCTGACCATCTTTACGGAGCCATCCACCGAATTGTTGTCGACAACAAAAATCTCGGATTCTATCCCCTGGCATGCCTTTATCGAGGAATGGAGGCATTGTTCAAGGAAATACCTGACATTGTAATTGACGATGACAATGGATAATTTCATTCAACAGGCCCGATTGATTCCGTAAAAATACATTTTCTTCCCGAAACAAACTCAGATGGTTCCGGATTCTATCATCTGGACAATGCGTTCGATGGCTTTGTCCTCACCTTCAGGATCGTATGTTGTTTTCAGGTCATACCCGAAAATGCGTGCGAGTGTCTGCCAGATAAAGGCATTAAAACTTCCCCTCAGTTCTTTGACGATCTGGAAGGTTGAATTCCCGGTTTGCCGGTAGACCAGTTTGATCAGGATCTTTCCTTGTGTGAAGGTCAGGTCCCTGATCTCATCCCCGAACTGGGCCTCAAGTTCCTTTTCCGCGTTCTTTAAGAATTTCTTTCGTTCTTTTTCGCCGGAGATGCTGTCGAGCTTAACCTGGTATTGCTGGAGTTTTATCCCTGCGAGCTTTGCATACGGATAAACTTTCCTGACGTTGTAAACCAGCTTCTCATACCGCACCAGATCCTTTGCTGAGCTGAAGTTCATCTCGGGGAAAACGACCACTGTTTTCATGTCGATGTAGGGGAGTGTGTCGCCGTTGAGGATTTTGCCCGGAACTATATTATGCCTTGTCGTGTCCTGATTCTGCCTGATCGTATCCTGTGAAAACAACGCGGGTATCATTCCGAGCAAGAAGAAACATAGGTTCGCCAGTTTACTCATCAGGGTAGAAATTCAGTGATGACGGTATAAGAACGGGCGCAGAAGCCGGTTATTGTCAGGCGACTTTAAGGCGCGCGACATTCAGATGGCTGAACTTTTCCTCAACAAACTGCAGGGTGAGCCTCAATGTCTTGACCGTGGTTTTCGAAGGAAGATCATACATGGCATCGGTCATCACCGCTTCCATGATCGACCGAAGGCCACGGGCGCCAAGCTTGAATTCAACCGATTTGTCGACAATGAAATCCAGTGAATCCTCATCGATACTCAGCTTGATCCCATCCATCTCGAACAGTTTCGTGTACTGTTTTGTGAGGGAATTCTTCGGCTCGGTGAGGATCCTGCGCAGCGTTGCACGGTCAAGGGTATGCAGGTGGGTAACGATGGGCAGCCGGCCGACAAGTTCGGGTATCAGGCCGAAGCTTTTCAGGTCAACCGAAGATACATACTGCATGAGGTTGTCCTTGTCGATCTGATCGCGTTCGCGGTTGGCGGTATAGCCGATCATGTTTGCCTGCAGCCGTGCGCCGATCTTCTTCTCGATCCCGTCAAAAGCGCCTCCTGTAATGAAGAGGATGTTCTGCGTGTTGACCTGGATCATCTTCTGTTCCGGGTGCTTCCGGCCGCCCTGCGGGGGAACATTCACAACGGTGCCTTCGAGCAGTTTCAGCAATGCCTGCTGAACGCCTTCACCGGATACATCGCGGGTGATGGAAGGGTTGTCGCTTTTTCGCGCGATCTTGTCGATCTCGTCGATGAAGACAATTCCCCGTTCTGCCGCGGCAACATTGTAATCGGCCACCTGGAGCAGCCGGGCAAGGATGCTCTCAACATCTTCCCCGACATACCCTGCTTCTGTCAGTACAGTTGCATCGGCAATACAGAAGGGAACATTCAGCATCCTGGCGATCGTGCGCGCAAGCAATGTCTTCCCGGTACCGGTCTCCCCGACGAGGATCACGTTCGATTTCTCGATCTCCACGTCATCTTCCTTCATTTTCCTGGCATAGAAGATACGTTTGTAGTGGTTATATACAGCCACGGAAAGCAGTTTTTTGGCTTCATCCTGTCCGATCACATACTGATCGAGGTACTTCTTGATCTCGACAGGTTTCTGAAGGGTGTAGTCGGGCATTTGCTTCTGTCCCTTTACAGCCTGTTCTTCCTCCATGATCTGCTGTGCCTGGACGACGCAGAAGTCACAGATATGCGCATTCAGACCGGCGATGAGAATGTTTGTATCCCTTTTCTCACGGCCGCAGAATGAACACCGTTCCCCTGTTTTTGTCATAATGCTTTATTATTGTACCTTACTTTTTACAAGGACTTCATCGATCATTCCGTAGTTGCGGGCTTCTTCCGATGTCATCCAGTAATCACGGTCGGCGTCTTTCAGGATCTTTTTGTAAGCCTGCCCCGAATGATGCGAGATGATGACGTAAAGCTCCTTTTTCAGTTTCTGGATCTCCCTGGCTGTGATCTCGATGTCGGATGCCTGTCCTTCTGCATTTCCCATCGGCTGGTGGATCAGAACCCGTGAGTGGGGCAAAGCCGTACGTTTTCCCTTGGTTCCCGCACACAGCAGGATCGCACCCATCGAAGCAGCCATGCCGGTGCAGATGGTGGCTACTTCCGGGTTGATGTATTGCATGGTATCGTAGATCCCGAGGCCGGCATAAACGGAACCTCCGGGCGTATTCAGGTAAATCTGGATATCCCGCTTGGAATCAACCGATTCGAGAAACAGAAGCTGGGCCTGGATGATGTTGGCTACATAATCGTCGATCGGAACACCGAGAAAGATGATCCGGTCCATCATCAGCCTCGAAAAAACGTCCATCGTTGCAATGTTCAGCTGACGTTCTTCAATGATGGTAGGGGAAATGTAATTGGAGCTGGTCGCCTTGTATTTTTCCAGCGTGAGGCTGTTGATGCCCCTGTGCCTGGTTGCATATTTTGAGAATTCGTCCATGGTTTAATTGTTAATGTGAATGATGATGTTCGTGCTCGTGGTCGTGATCATGATCATGCCCGTGTTCATGGTCATGATGGTGTTCATGATCGTGATCCTGTTTTGCACTGGCTAATTTAATGAATTCTTCGTAAGTGATCTCTTTGTCTTCGGCAGGAACATTGGCCTTGATCACCCCCAGGAGTTTTCCGTTATAAAGATCGTCGTTGATCTTCTGAACCTGTTCGGTATTCTTCATGACGGTATCCACCAGTGAGTCGAACCGTTTCTGAACCTCTTCATCTTCAGTATTCATAGGGATCTGCTGCATGAAATAGCCCTTGATGAAGTTGCGGATCTCCGCTTCTTCGACCTTGATGTCGAAATCCCGGATCAGTTTGTTTTCGATCAGCTGCCATTTCATCGACTCGGCGAAGGAATTGTATTCTTTTTCCACATCCTCCGGGGTAAGTTTGCTCTCCTTGTGCTCAACCAGCCAGCGTTTCAGGAACGGATCCGGAAGGTTCATGGGAGTTTCACGGATCAAGGCATCGGAGGCATGGCGGTAAAAAAGCTTATCGGTTTCACCCGAAAAACTGGCCGATGCATCTTTCCTGACCCGTTCACGGAAATCCTCTTCCGTTGCAATCTCGTCGCCCGGGTATACCTTTTTAAAGAACTCCTCATCCAGGATGGCCGGTTCAATATGGTAAATGTCATTCACGGTCAGTTCAAAGCACAGGTCTTCTTTTGCGGCAATGTCTGCTGAAATGCCAAGGATCTTTGCCGTTTCAGCGGGGGATTCGAAAAAATCCTGCGTGATAACCAGCTTGTCCTCTTTCTTCAGCCCGGTAAATTTTTTCCTTGAATCTTCTTTTACCAGGAGGGAAGGATTAATGAAAGCACTCTTCTTTGTGCCGTTTTCCACCGGTTTAAGATCAGCATCCATTTCAACGATCTCACCTGAAACAATGTCTTCATTTCCTGAAACCTCCGGATGCACATCGTTCCCGTAACGCTTGCGCATATCCTCGATGTACGTGTCAACCATGGTGTCGCTGACGGTGATCACATACCGGTCGACGGGGGGAATAGCTGCAAGATCCATCAGGAACGGCGGAGCCATCCCGAGATCAAAATAAAATTCAAAATCCTGTTCCGATTCAAAGGTATACTCACTGGTCTTTTCGGTATTCAGAAGCGGGTTTCCCAGCACCTCGAGCTTTTCGTCCTGGATATACTGTGCCAGTGCATCACCGATGATCCTGTTCACCTCGTCAGCAATGATGGCCTTGCCATGCATTTTACGGACCAGTCCCAGGGGAACTTTTCCAGGACGGAATCCCGGGATATTGGCTTTGTGTTGAAAATCCTTTAGTTGCTTGATTACTTTCTCTTCATAGTCCGGCCGCTGGATCTCAATCCTGACAGTTGCCGTCAGTTCTCCTGTGTTCTCTCGGGTAATGTTCATGTAACAGTTATGTTATTTTGTTCGTATAAAGTAAGGTGCGGATGAAGGGACTCGAACCCCCACGCCTTACGGCACAAGATCCTAAGTCTTGCGCGGCTGCCAATTACGCCACATCCGCAAGTATATCTGTATCGCCAGACAGGGTTGCAAAGATACACTTTTTTTAATCTTTTCATGCCTGCAGGCGATCTCCCGCAGGGAGAGAGTGACGCCCCGGCACAAGAATCGGTCCAATCAATAATTCTGACCGGGTCCGGATACTATGGCTGACAAACTGTCGTTATATGGAAAATAACCAAAACACATCCAGAGATCGGAAGAAAGCGTTACCCGCTGAAACAGATGTGCAGGAATTTAATAAACAGGCAATCTGTCCTGCTGTCAGACCTGCAATGAATTACCCGACGGATATCTCAATGGATGTTCATACAACTTTTACGCTGGAAAAATTGTCTACAATTAAAGGTTTGTTTACGAATGCCTGTTTACAATTCAGTGAAATATCGGAAAAATTGAGCAGGGGATGCAGGTTAAGTGCACATTGTTATGAAGGGGCTTAAAAAGTATTTCAGGTTTATTGCAGGCTTCATGCTGATAAGCTGTTCCCTTGTTCCGGATCCGGCTTACACCCAGGAAATGTTCGGTGCCACGCTGGGTAACTATTCCGGTGTCAACGGACTTGGTTTGAACCCCACCTCCATGCTCAACTCCAAAGCTTACCTCGACATCAATATTCTCGCACTTGATGAGTTCATCCAGAACAATTACATGTACATGGCTAAGGAGGATTACCACTTCATCAATTTTTTCAAGCCGGGTTATCAGTTGCCTGAACATCCTGAAGAGTATGGAACGAAGACACGGAATTTCTACACATATCATAATAATCATAGGGCAAACGCTTATATACAGCAAAGGGTGAATGGCCCGGGCGTGATGTTCGTCTATGGTGATCATGCCTTTGCACTGACAACAGGGGCCCGGTTAATCATATCGGCCAAAGGGGTACCGCAGGAGATAGCAAATTTTGCTTACCTTGGACTGAACTACCGTCCGCAGCACAACATCAATTACAAAGATGCCCGGACGTTCAGGATTGGCCAACTGACATGGGGGGAGATCGGTCTGAGCTATGCATATAATTTTCACAGCAGGAATTACACCCGTATTTCTGCTGGAATCACCATCCGCAGGTTGTTCGGGTATGCAGCTCTTTTTCTTAAAAGCGAGGATGCTGATTACGTTGTTCTCGATGACAGCACAATCAGTGTTCATAATTTTAAAGGAGTGATGGGATACGCTCTTCCGCTCGATTATGACAACAACACCTTTACGAACGATAATATGATTAAAGGTAAAGGTATCAGCGGCGATGTCGGCATCACCTATACACGCCTTTCCAGTGTATACTCAAAGGATTTCTTTACCACTCCCTGCTCACAGATCTATGATGATTACTGGTATCGTATCAGCGTGGCACTGATCGATCTCGGGGCGATCCGTTTCAAGACCCATGCTGAAAAATATGCCATTGACAACCGGGGTTCATATTGGGATGACTGCAACGAGTTTGACTTTATAAGTTTTCATCATTTCATGGATACCACCAGTTACAGGTTTTATGGAGATAAAAATGCAAGCTACCGGGCCAGTTCATTCTACATGTGGCTGCCCGCCGCACTCTCCGTTCAGTTTGATTATCATTACCTGAAGCACTGGTACATTAATACTTCGCTGATCTACGGGTTTGACCTTGGCCCTGCTTCTGTCGCACGTCCTGCAGAGCTCGCCATCGTCCCCAGGTACGAAACCCGGGCGCTCGAGGTCAGCCTGCCGGTTTCACTTTACAACTGGGAAAAGCCAAGGATCGGACTGGCGATAAGATATTATTACCTCACCATGGGCACAGAGAAACTGGGTCAGTTTTTCAACATGAGCAATTTCACCGGAATGGATTTTTACCTGGCCATCCATTATTTTATTGATAAGGGAAGTTGCAGGGACCGGAAAACTAAAGGGTGCCAGGAAGTCGATTACAAGGTCAGGTCAATTTACCGTTGATGTTTTGACATCCAGCGCATCCCGCAGCGCATTTCCAACGAGCATGAACGCCAGTACCATCAGCATGATCGCCAGGCCGGGAAGAATGGCGAGTTGTGCAGAATCCAGGATGATGTACCCGTAATTTTCCTTGATCATCGAGCCCCACGAAGGCATCGGTGGCTGAACCCCGATCCCGAGAAAGCTCAGTCCGGCCTCGAGCAGGATCGCTGAAGCAAAATTTGCTGCGGATATCACGATCACCACGCCCATGATGTTGGGCAGGATGTGGTGAAAGATGATCCTGAAATTTGAGAATCCCAGCGCCCTTCCTGCCTCCACGAATTCTTTCTCGCGGATACTCAGGATCTGCCCACGCACGACGCGTGCAACTTCCACCCACATCGTCAAACCAACGGCAACAAATACCTGCCAGAAACCTTTTCCCAGTGCGAATGTGATGGCAATTACCAGGAGAAGGGTGGGAATTGACCAGACGACGTTGATGATCCAGACCACCACCTGGTCGATCCAGCCGCGAAAGAAACCACCCAGCGCACCGATGGTGATCCCGATCAGAAGTGAGATGAACACGGAAATGAAACCGACCGCCAGGCTGACCCTGGTCCCGATGATCAGCATGCTGAGGTAGTCCCTCCCGAAACGGTCCGTCCCCAGCCAGAAAGTACGTGTGTAAGGTGCACCAGCCTCCCCGGAGGAAAATGTTTTTTCTGCAGGATGAAGGGTTGGGGAATCGGTATATTCCGTAATGATTATATGATTTCCGTCCCTCCTCCAGGATGAAACCGGAAGGGAGGTAAACCTGCTCTTCTGACCGAAAAGCATAACATAAATAAAGTTGTGTTGTAAAGGCTCTTCATTTTTCAGCACCGGAAGGAAGGTGATCGTTGTTCCGGGTTTTCTCAGACCGAGTTCCAGGTATTGTTCGTTGGCAAAAGGCGTATTGTCGGGCGAGATCAGGTATCCAAGCAGCGCAATCATCACCGCCATCCCGATAAACAGAAGAGACCCGAACCCAAGCCGGTTTTTCCTGAATTTCCTCCAGGCCAGGATCGACAAGCTTGCCGATGATTCGTACTGTTTCTTTTTGAAGAACACCTTTCCCTGTGTAATTATTTACAGCAAAGATCGAAAAGTTTAGGTTCTTCGAGGCAAAAAATGCAGAAATGCAAAAATGCTGGATGCTGGATGTGTGGGTAATGGAAATTGAGGTGAAACCAACCCTGCAGGGGTGAAATTATTCTAGCAGGGAGATGTCATAAACATTCAGGAACCCCGCAGGGGTGACATTATTCTAATTAACGAAAATATCCCTGAATTCCAGCATTCCTGAATTCCAGCATTGTGATAATGTCTTGTTTTGAAATAAATCAAAAAGATTGTACTTTTGCAGACGAATCAATACGGTGGATGTAGCTCAGCAGGTTAGAGCATCAGATTGTGGTTCTGAGGGTCGTGGGTTCGAGCCCCATCTTCCACCCCAATCCCCGGGACGGCATATGTTTCGGGGATTTTCATATATAGACATAAGACATTAAGATTTAAGACCAACGTCCAATGTCAAATGACTAATGTCTAATGTCTAATGTCTAATGTCTTATTACTTAATTACTCCCGAAAACGTCGATCTGAAATCTTCCCACGGGGTTTTCTGGTAGGCATCCTCGCCGAAGTAATGCAGGATAGGCTCGAAGTCTTTGGCGCCCTGGTAGCCTGGAATGACCGTCAGCCACTGACTTTTCTCGTTCAGAAAAACATACGATGGATAGGTCATTTTCCCTTTGAGCAATTCTACCGCCAGCTGGTGGGTCGATCGCCGGCCTGCAGGGTTGGGGTTGGTGAAGGTCACACCATCAATGATCACGGTATCCTTGCGTTCAGCATTGAGTTTCACACAATAGAAATTCTTCGCCATGTAAGCGCTGATCACAGGGTTGGTAAAGGTTTCGGCATCCATTTTCTTACACCAGCCGCACCAGTCGGTAAAAACATCAATGAAAATCTTTTTCTGCTTCTTCTTGTTCAGCTGGTAGGCCTCCTCAAAACTGTACCAATGGATCTTGCCGGCCTCAGGCTGCGGTTTCTCACTGTCTTTTTTCTGAGCGGGGGAAGAAAGAGGCAAAGTGGAGATAATAAATGCGGTCAATATCAGGGGAATCGAAATTCGCATCAGTGGAAATTTCCGCAAAAGTAAAATTCTTTCTTCTACATTGTCGCGATTTAACAATAATTAAGATTAGTTTCCTGGTATGACCTGAGTTCATAAAATCTGGCCGAGGTCAGAGGACAGAGGTCGGAGTTCGACAAAAAAATCCCCTCGCCCTGATGGGAAAGGGGATTTAACAATCAGTTTCCGATATCAATCATGGTGTCGGTCAATCTCCCGCTTTACATCTTTTTGCTTAAGCGTTTCCCGCTTGTCATAATGATGCTTTCCCCTGGCAAGTGCGATCGAAAGCTTTGCCAGCCCTTTTTCATTGATGAAAAGAAGGGTGGGTACAATGGTGAACCCCCTTTCCTTCACCTTGGTCTGCAGTTTATGAAGCTCTCTTTTCGTGAGCAGCAATTTCCGGTCGCGTTTCGGCTCATGGTTGTTGTAGGTGCCATACGTGTACTCGGCAATGTGCATGTTGATCACAAAAAGCTCATTCCCTTTGAAGGTGCAGTAGGCGTCAACAATACTGGCTTTGCCGTCACGGATCGACTTGATCTCCGTCCCGGAAAGCATTATGCCGGCTGTGAAATCCTGTAAAAGGAAAAATTCATGGCTGGCTTTTTTATTCTTAATGCTGACGCCTTTTTCCACCCTCTATTTCTTTTCCGGTTTCAGTGTCATCCTGACATAATGATCAGGTTGCAGGTAGTTGGTTGCAGAAAGCTTCAGATCTTCAATGGTCACGGCGTTCACCCTGTCCTTGAAGTTCACGATGGTGGCCGGATCGGTCTTGTCGTAATAGATCGATGTGATCTTTCCGAGCCAGAAGTCATTCTTCTCAAGGTCGGTCTCACGCGTCCTGATCATGCTTTCCTTAGCCTTGTTCAGGTCTATGGCGGAAGGACCGTTTTCCCGGAGCTTCCTGATCTCGGCGAAAACTGCCTTGCTCAGCTTGTCGGCAGCTTTTGGTGAGCATCCGAAGAGGACAACCATCTGGAATCTCGGTTTCGGGAAATGTTCAGGTTCAAACATCACCTGCGGAGAATAGACACCACTCATCTTTTCCCGGATCACCTCAATGAGTTTGATCGAGATAATCTCTTTCAGCATGGTTAACTCGAGCAGATTTTTCGGATTCCAGTCGATTTTTTCTGAAAGAACAATTCCAACCATTCCCTGCGGATCAGTGCCTTTGTAAAGTGTGCGGTTCACAACACCCTTCGGGAATTTGGGAGATACGTCAACCCATGCTTCCGGTCTGTTCAGCGATGGCAGGCTTCCAAGGTACTTTGTCAGAAGCGGTGTTACTGAATCGACATTAAAGCTTCCTGTGAAAATGAACTTGAACTCCTTGGCGCTTGCAAACCGTTCCTTGTACATCTTGAAGAGATGGTTCAGGCTCACCTGGTTCAACTGCTCCGGCGTCGGGAAGATCACAAGGCGCTTGTACCCGGGGTAGGCGCTCTTGAAGAGGGTATCATAAAAGCTCATGATCGGGCTACTTTTCATGAATTTCATCTGGTTCTCCAGTTGCGACATGAACGCTTTGAAGGCCGTAGTATCCTTTCTCGGACTCTTGAAATAGAGGTAGATGAGCTGAAGCATCGATTCAAGATCCTTGGGTGCACAGTTCCCCCTGAACCCCTGCCTTGTGTCGTCGAGGTATGGGGTGATCTCGAGGGTCTTGCCTTTCAGCTTTTTCTGGAGTTCGATGTTGTCGAAATCACCGGCACCGCTCATTTTTATCACCTCTGCGGCATAGTTGGCCGACATGAATGCTTCATCCGGGAAGACGGATGTTCCGCCCAGGCAATACGCCGAAAGCAGGATCTCGTCATTCTTGAACGTTGTCGGCTTAAGTGCGATGGTCACACCGTTTGCCAGCTTCAGCTCGGTGTATCCAAGCAATGAATCTGCTTTTTTGCTGACAACTTTTGAACCGATCAGTTCTGTAGTGACCAGCGGCTCTTCCCTGAATTTATCCACATAGGCTTGCAGATCACTTGTCTTGGAATCTTTAATGATCTTGAGGATTTCTTTTTCAGTCGGAACCATGACTCCTTCTTTATCCGGTGCCATGACTAAAAGTCCGATGTTATCGTCAGAAACGTATTGTTTTGCAAGGGCATTGACTTCTTCCACTTTAATATCCGGCAAAATGTTTTTCAGGTATTTGAATGATTTCTGCGCACCGGGAATAGGGTCACTGGAGAGGAAGTTGTTGACGTAATCATTGGTCAGATTCATCGATTCGGTCTTGTCAAATTCCTTGGCAGCCTGTTCATACTGGTTGAATATTTCTTCTTTCTGGCGGTCGAATTCGGTTTGGGTAAACCCGAAACGCTTCACACGCTCATTCTCGGCAAGAAGGATCTCAAGGCTTTTGTCGATCTGATTCTCTTTGCTCAATGCATATACACCATAGGCATCTTTATTACGGGCAAGGAACCGTCCGTAATCTGTGTTGGCATAGACATACGGTGATTCCGGTTTCTGGGCTATTTCACCAAACCGGTTGTTCAGCATTCCGGTGAACAGTTCCCCCATCACTTTTCTGCGGAAATCCCCCAGTGTTTTAACAGGTTCCTGCGCATGCTTGTAAAACATCATTATATAATTATAGGTCGCTTCTTTATCGGTTGTGATGGCGATCAGCGGATCCTGGTTGTCGGGAATATCGAAAACAGGTCTCGGTTTCTCAGGAGAAGGATTCGTTATTCCTGAGAAATGAGCCTTGATCTGTTCTTCAACCTTTGCAGGGTCGACGTCGCCCACTACGATCATGGCCATCAGGTCCGGCCGGTACCAGTCGTGATAGAAATCCCGCAATACCTGGTGTTTGAAATTCTCAATTACATCCACTTTACCGATCGGGATCCGGTTGGCATACATGGATCCTTTAAAAATGATCGGGAAGAATTTTTTCATCATACGGTCCTGGGCGCCTAGTCCGAGCCTCCATTCCTCGACAATGATGCCGCGTTCCTTGTCGATCTCGCCGTCATCGAGCAATGCCTGGTGTGCCCAGTCTTCCATCACCTGGTACCCTTTGCTGAGCAAAGCTGTATCGTCGGTTGGCAGCTGAAGCATGTAAACTGTTTCGTCAAAACCTGTGTAGGCGTTGATATCAGCTCCGAATTTCACACCGGTCTTCTGCAGGAAATCGATCAGCTCATTGTGCGGAAATGTCTTGGTCCCGTTAAAGTTCATGTGTTCCATGAAATGTGCCAGCCCCTGCTGGTCGTCGTTTTCCAGTATGGATCCGGCATTCACTGCCAGGCGGAATTCGACTCGTTTTTCGGGTTTTTTGTTGGCCCGGATGTAATACTTCATGCCGTTTTCCAGCTGGCCGATCTTGACATTGGGATCCACAGCCAGCGGTGTCGTCAGGTCTACTTGTCCTGTTTGTCCCGACAGGATTGCTGAACTCAGCAAAAACAGGAATAGGAACGATGATTTAAAGAGATGCTTTTTCATAAAATTTTTGTTTTGGGTGAATGGATGCGCAAATAATGGCCGCAAGTTAAGCAAATTTCGAAGTATTTCGCAGCAATAACCCTGAAAACCCCGGAGAAAAATCCGGCTCCTGCTGCCTCAGATCTTCAGCGTGATCCCCAAAAGAACATTGATCAGGGCCTGCGGAAAATAACCGTTCGATTCATAATATCTGCCGCCCTGGTAGTAAGGATAGATCCATGCGTTGGTTTCGTACTTGACACTGAAGATGTTGCTGATCAGGAGGTTGAACCTGATCTCCCGGATCCATTTTGTCCGGATGGTATATCCCGCGGATACATTGTTCAGGAAATACGATGAAAGGCTCCGGTCATTGTTTGAAGTGTTGTCAATAAATTGTTTCCCGACATACCTGGAGTTCAGCGTCAGGTAAAGATCCTTCAAAGGTATAAAAGTGAAGTTGTTTTGGAAGAGCATGCCCGGTGAAAAGGAGAGATCGGTTTTTCCAAGATAGTTGCTGACCTGTCCCGTAAAATTCCATGCTGAATCGTAGGTGTCTGAATATTCCGTAAAATCTTTGATCCTGTTCATGCTGAAGGTCGAAGCAATATCCCATTTCAGCCATTTGAAAATATTGGCGCCAGCTGTGATCTCGATCCCGGTCCGGTAGGAATGAGGAACATTCGTCATGATTGCTTCCCCAACGCTGTTGATCTTTCCTGTAAGGACAAGCTGGTCGGTGTAATTCATATAATATAGGTTCGCCCCGGCTCTGAAATTTGCCAGTTTCAGGTCATATCCCAGTTCCCAGTCCTTTACCGTCTCATTGGCAGGAATATTCCCCGGTTCCGATACTTCATAATTGTTCCGGTTGGGTTCACGGTTGCCGATGGCAAACGACAGGTAAAGATCCTGCTTATCGCTGATGTCATAATATATTCCTGCCTTTGGGTTGAAAAAGTTGAAAATATGGGTCTGATCCAGCGAACGAAGGTCTTCAAGGGTTCCGTTGATGGCGTAATCAACATACCGGTACTGAAGATCGGCAAAAAGGCTGAAACCTTTTAAAACCCGGTAACTCGCTTTTGTAAAAAAATTGAAGTCTTTTTTATCGCCGGTACTGCTGTACCAGTTCCTTGAATTATTACCGTTTGAAGCAAATTCAGCCCAGATGACCTTCCCGTAATGGTTCCCCGCATAAATATTATATGCGCCCCCGACGGTGATCTTTAGATTCTCCTTATGATGATAATTGCCTGAGAAAGTGAACCCGTAAAAATCATTGCCGATCCATTTCTGGTTGATCAGGTCCGTGGTTGTGATGGTATCCTTCCCGATGATGACATTCTCCAGGTTGTATGATGAAAAGGATTGCGATGGCGCATAGCTCTCATAATAGCCGGAACCCCGTGTATAGTGAAGGGCCGCATTGACATTCAGCTCAGCATTGATCTCCTGTGAGAAGAGCAGCTGGTAATGTGTCTGAACGTAGTTGTCGGTTTGATTATCATAATAGGCCAGGTTTCCGTTCTTGTCCATATATTCACCGGCCGGATTGTAAGTCCGGTTGGTGGCAAGCGAATCCTTCGGAACACCTTCCCAGGCCTGGTACGTTTTTTCAGTTCCCGAAAGAATGTTCAGCCTCACTGTGGTCTTCTTTCCATAATATCCTCCCGATAGGGCAAAAGAGGTGAGTTTTGAGAACGCCCGGTCGATGTACCCGTCGGAAGTGATCCGCGAGATCCTGCCTTCAAAGGCGAACCGGTCTTTGATCAGCCCGGTCCCGAAGCGGAAGGTGTTTTTGAAGGTGTTGAAGGATCCGGCAGAACTGCTGAGTTCTGCATAGGGTGAATGATTCAGGAACGTTGACTGAATGTTGATGGTGGCGCCGAATGCACCTGCACCGTTGGTCGAAGTTCCGACACCCCGTTGCACCTGGATGGTTCCTGTGGAAGAGGCAAGATCGGGCAGGTCTACGAACCAGACCCCCTGCGATTCCGCGTCGTTCAGGGGGATGCCGTTCAGTGTGACATTGATCCTGGTAAGGTCGGATCCCCGGATGTTGATCCCTGTATATCCGATCCCTGTCCCGGCATCGGAAGTGACAACAACCGATGGAGTATTTTCAATGATGAACGGGAGATCCTGGCCCATGTTGACCTTTTCGATCTCCGCCCGGTTCAGGGTAGAATAGGTGGTGGGCGTTTTTTCCTGAGCCCGCGTTGCGATGATGTTCACCTCCTCTCCGAGAATGATCCCATGCTGCATGCTGAAATCGATCACCGTATCATGGGTCAGGTGGAAATTCTGTGTGATCGCCTGGTAACCCATGAAGGAAAGTTTCAGGGTCCAGGTACCGGGTTTCAGGATCCGAAGGCTGAATTTTCCATCCTTATCACTGGCAGTAGTTGAAAAAGTATTATCAACCGATATGTTTGCTCCCGGCATGGGCTTGCCGGAATCAAGATCACGGATCGTTCCGGAGACAACCACCTGGGAGAATCCGTAAAAGCAGGATCCGCCCCAGATGACGACCATCAACAATGATTTCCATAGAATAATGGCAATTTCTTTTGGTTTAAACATATGACTGATCCTTAAAGAAGAAGAACTTTAACCATCAATCAATAGAGGGAAAAATAGTGTTGAATTCTGCTCCTCCCTACGCCGGCATTACCCGGATCAGGTTCAAAGAGTATGATCTCAGCCCGTTTTTGGGCACCCCTATTGGAAATGATGAACAAAGATAATTCAAAATTATGAATTGTAATCTGGTTCATAAAGTTTGTAATGTTCATAAAGTTCTTAAAGTTTAAAGACCATCAGCTCGTCAGTTCACCAGTTCACCAGTTCACCAGTTCGCCAGTTCACCACATCACCATGAATTTTCCTATCTTTGTTTAAATTTTACACCATGAAGCTGTTGATCATTAACGGTCCGAACATGAACCTGGTCGGGAAAAGGGAACAGGAGATCTATGGGGCAAAGAGCTTTACAACATACCTGAAAAAACTCCGGAGTCATTACCCGGATATCCATATCGAATATTATCAAAGCAACATCGAAGGGGAGATCATCGATGCACTTCATAAAGCTGGTTTCCTGTATGACGGGATCATACTGAATGCCGGAGGCTATACCCATACCTCCATTGCAATCGCCGATGCAGTGCGGGCGATCAAGGCCCCGGTGGTGGAAGTGCACATTTCAAACATCTTCGCGCGGGAATCGTTCCGGCATACATCATTGATTGCCCCGGTCGTTAAAGGAAGCATCATCGGGCTGGGCATGGAGTCGTACCGCCTGGCAGTGGAAAGCTTTAAAACAATGATCGGGTAATAAGGATTTATTCTCAGAAAAAATTCTTTGGATCAAGATCGGTATATTTTCTCTTCTTCCTGAGATAATACTCGAAAACGATATTCTTCCTGTACACGTTTTGTAACGGTTTTTGCCGCAGCAGTTTCCGCTTGGCCTTGGTTTTTCCAAGTGTCGAATAAAAAGATTTATGGGCCTTGTAAATAGCCCAGAAGTCTTTAAAGCCGGCAGTGAAAAGGAATTTCATGGCGGCAATGCCATCAAGGATAAGACGTTTGGCAAACACCTCATTAACCAGGTTGTCCGGCAGGTTCTTATAGAGGAGGTAGAAGTTATTCCTGAAGTTGAAGTAGGTCTTTCTCCAGGAGATTTTTGGGAGGGTACCCCCGCCAATGTGATATACCGCCGAATCAGGGCAATACATGATCCTGTAACCCTCATTTTTCAGCCTCCAGCAAAGGTCGATCTCTTCCATGTGTGCAAAGAAATCCTCGTCGAGCCCTCCGCTCTGGTGAAACAGGTCGGCCCTCACAAACATGCAGGCGCCGGTAGCCCAGAAGATCTCGATGGCATCGTTGTATTGTCCGTGGTCTTCCTCCAGCGACTGAAATATCCGGCCCCGGCAGAAAGGATAGCCGTATTTATCGATAAATCCACCTGCAGCTCCTGCATATTCGAATTTTGTACGCTCGTAATACGACAGGATCTTTGGCTGGCAGGCGGCAACAGACCTGTCTTTTTCCATCAGTTCGATCACCGGGCGGATCCAGTCGGGTGTAACCTCGATGTCGGAATTAAGCAGGATGTAATAATCCGCCTCGACCAGCTTCAGGGCCAGGTTATAACCTCTTGAGAAACCTTCGTTGGAAGGATTCCTGATGATTCTTATGGAAGGGAAATGCTCCTGCAGGAAGGCAATTGAGTCGTCACTGGAAGCATTGTCGGCAACAATGATCTCGGCTTCATCACCGGAATGCTGAATGAGCGGGGGAAGAAATTGCTCAAGGTATTTTCTCCCGTTCCAGTTCAGTATTACAACAGCGATGTGCACAGCCGGATGATTAATGAAATTATGATTGTAAAAATAAGAATAAATTTATTAGGATAATAAAAAATAAGAAAGGGACGGATGTCACTCCTTTCCCTGTTACAATGGCCATCACCTTACCAGGATGACAACGCCGGTAACTTTACTCTTGCTGACATTTGAATCTTTAGCCAGGAAGGTAATGGTGTACGGATAGGAGCCCGGTTCACAGTATCTGCCGTTGAGGGTGCCGTCCCAGCCTTTCAATGAATCCGTTGTCTCAAAAACCATTTGTCCCCAGCGGTTATAGATGATCATGTGGAAATCGGAGATATCGTTCCCAATGGGCCGGAAAACATCATTCAGTCCGTCCCCGTTTGGCGTGAACGCATTCGGCAAATAAAAATAAGTCAGGGCAGGACAGGATGTGATATGAACACTGTCGGACTGTGAACAATTGTTCACCGTAACCCTTACCCAATAAAGGCCCGGCGCAGTAACAGTGATTGCGGAATCATGCGATCCGTCCTGCCAGGTATAGGTGCTGGCACCCGGTACGGTTGCAATGAGACGAACGGTTGTTGTATCCGTGACGCAGGTGTCTTTACCAATTTCTACCTGGAAGAAAGGTTTTACGATCAGATGCGTGGTTATTATATGCTCACATCCGTTGACTGCAGTAAGCGTATCAAGATAGGTCCCGGTCGCCGATTGCAGTTTTCCCCCGGCGAAATAGGTTTCTCCAAAACAGATGGAAGTATCCACGGTAGTAAAGGAATTGGTGTCAAACCTGATATGAATGGAATCAGCAGCCAGACAGCCGGCCTGAGTAAAGGCATTCACAGTATAGGTGCCGGTGCTGATTACCGTAATGGTTTGGGATGTTGCCCCGGTATTCCACTGGTATGACGTGAAGCCTGCCCCCGCATCAAGCAGGAGGACCTTCCCGTCACAAAGTGCAGTATCAGGCCCCAGGTCAACAGTTCCTTCAACGACCTCAATTTCCTTGCACTCCTGTTGTTCAGTTGGCAGACCTTCATCGACGATCAACTTAATTGTATAGGTGCCGGCGTTGGGGAAGATGACAGGAGATGGATCAAACATGGTGGATATGGGAAGAACGGAATTGATGCAGGGCGGGAAATAGATCAGGGATATTGAAGGCGTTGAGTTTACCGCGAGGCAAAAAATTGTATCCGAGATAGTCAGTGCTTCTGATAATGCGGTCGTCTCATAAAGGCCGACGGTATTGCCAAGCGGGGTTACAACTTTTGCCCCTTCCAATCCACCCTTAAAATGGACCTGCATAAGCTGGTTCAGCACTACATTATGGTTCGCCAGCAATGCATAGGGATTAGTACAATCGTAGAACATGGATATCCCCCGGTTATCGGTGATCCATTGTAAACTGCCAAGGTTAATCCCGGTGGGCGTGTTCATCAAAGATTTCCCGAACTTCAGCTGAACCAGGCTGGTCGTATTGGCAACAAACATGAACCAGCCCGAGGTGTCACTGATCAGTGCCGGCTGCATTGGAAGCGTCAATCCGCCGACATTGCCCAGATCATACACGGAGGGAATGGATGCAAGCGAGTTTCCCCATGCAAACCGGGTGATGGTCGCCGCAGGAAAATTTGTGCAGAACCCGACCCAGTCTGTACCATCGTTGCCAATAACAAGCCCCTGCGCAAGATTCATAAGCGGGGAAGTTGCCACTGTCGTTGCTGCGGGAGAAAGATTTGAGAGAGAAGGGCCAAAATCCAACCTGACCAGCGATGACCCGTTGGTAACAAAGCCATACCAGTTTCCGTTCCAGTTCTTTACCTGGATTCCGAAAACAGATCCCTTCAATATGCCGGGAAGATTAAGCAGATCGTACACAGGTGCATTCAAAAGGCTATTCTGATAAGTGATCCGCATGATAGTGCTATCCCCTGGGATTGTCATGAATGCATAAAAAAAAATTCCTTCTCTTTGCAATGTTATTCCGGCCGGTACATGCAATACCCCCGAAAGAGGTCCTGAGTTGACCCCTGAAGGAAAGCTCAGGGGTGTACCGGGACAGAATTTCCAGAAATAAGTCGAAGCTCCCAGTGAGAGGTTGGTAATTGTTACCGGTGTGTTCTTACATACAGTATCCCGCACAGTAAAGTCGCAGGTAACGGTCCGGGTATTTCGTTTTTGCGCCAGGCATACCATGCTTTCCGAAATGAGCAGAGACAGAAAAAACGCACAAAGGTACAGGGAACTACATTTCATATATTATAAACCCTTTCACTGCAAACAGGAAACTGAAGGGGCCTCAGCCATGCAGGACACCTCCATCATCGTTTGTAAAACCAGGTCTTTGTTAGTTTGGAAGGTCCCAGTAATCATTCGACATATTGCCCCATGAATTGATCGTCTGCGTATCCTGGAGATCCCTTGGAGCATAGACACGGCTCTTGAGGTCAACCTGCCAGGATGGATTATTGATTTCACCGAGGGCATCGGAGTGGAGCAGGAAGAAATCGCTTGTGACCATGTCGGGTGAATAGAAGACGAACTTCTTGTTCCGCTGGGTTTGATTCAGTGTATAATATTGCCAGATCTCATAAGGATAAGTTGCCGGTTCGCTGTATTGTTTGCTGATCACATTGGGTGGTCCGTATTCAAGGTACACCCGCCCGCGGTCTGTCTGGTATCCTTTCTTGACCGGTGTCCCGAAATTGTATTGTACTTTTATGACCTGTTCTTTGTAAGCCAGCCATGCTTTTTCAGGATTTGCAGCATCCCTCCGCTGCCAGAATCCGTAAAAATAGTTCTGCAGGTTTTTCAGGTCGCTCGATTTCAGGGCGCTTTTAATAAAGGCATGTTCAAGTCCCGCAGAGATCGGGAATGTTGAGCTGATATAATCTTTCAGGGAATCGATGCTGGTGATCTTCTCGGCAAAGGTGTTTGCTCCTGTTGCTGCAAGCATCGCATCGAAGGAAAGTTTTGCATTCGGGTTGCTCCGCTGGAAGAAAAATTCCCTTGAAGTAATCACCTGGTTCTTCTGATCCCTTGCCTCAACCACCAGGTTGTAATTTCCGGAGGGAAGGTTCTGGATGTTGAATTCTGAAAGCAGGACATTTACCGGCCGTGGTGCTTCGGTTTTTGCATGTGCAAAGTCATTGAACTTCATTTTGTTCTCAAAGCTCTGAATGTAATAGCTTAAAACGAATTTCTGTCCTGCTGCCGTTACTTTGTCCATGTTGTACAACTCGCAGTAGAACATCATGCGGGTTTCCTTCTGGGGATAGAAATTATATACGTAAGGTACAAGGTCGAAACCACTTTTCGAAATGGTTTTCACCGATTCGCTTTTTGTGTATGACTCCAGCAGCTGGATTCCAGAAAAAGAAGGCTTCCCCTCAGGAAAGTCTACGGTCACGGTTTGTGTGAATGGACTGGCTTTTCCCGGGTTGTTCTTGTCGAAAAGCTGCAGCTCGAAATCGTAGGCGCCATTGGCAACCAGGAACCGCTGTTCATCCACGAATTCGTAAGTGTTTTTTGTTGTGTCTGCAATCTCCGGGCTGTTCAGCTCATATTTTTTAAAGGCCTTGATGGCATCATTCTGCTTGAAGGTCATGAGGACATTGACCGTTGCCTGGAATTTTCCGTTCTCTTTTTTGATATATTTTACGCTGTTCCCCGCCACTGTAAGATAGGTCTCAATGTAGGACCCTTCGGGGGAGTTGAAGGTTGAATAGGTAAGGAATGCCCATACATTTTTCGATTCCGAAAGGAAGGGGAAAAGGAGAACTGCTGCGAGGAGGAGTAACTTTTTCATAGGAATTGTTTTTATGATCGTGATTGTACCTGGTTTCTGATGCTGGATGCTGGATGTGTGGGTGTGAGCTTTGTTTATTATTACAAATTTACAATAAGTCCGCTGTATTGGCAATAAAATTCTGTATAATCGATACAAAGTCCGATGAAACAGGGAAATTGAGACTCCTGTTATATTTGCTAATTTTGGCTCCATTAATTTTAGAAACTGATGCAAAAAAAGACGAATTCCTGCTCATGGCCATCGGATGATCGCTTGATGATCACTTACCATGACACTGAATGGGGCGTTCCTGTTCACGATGACAGAAAGCATTTTGAATTCATCCTCCTGGATTGTTTCCAGGCAGGACTCAGCTGGAGAACCGTTCTGCACAAGAGGAAGAATTTTAAAAAGGCCTTCGATAATTTCGATTTTCGGAAGATTGCAAGATACGACCAGGATAAAATCGGTGAATTGCTTCAGGATGCAGGGATCATCCGCAACAAGGCAAAGATAAACGGGACAATTCAGAATGCTAAAAGCTTCCTGGAGATTCAGAAGGAATTCGGCTCATTTGACAACTACATCTGGCAGTTTACGAATGGACAGACCCTTCATAACAAATGGAAGAACCTGGGTGAAATCCCTGCCACCTCAAAAGAATCGGATGCCATGAGCAAAGAGCTGGTCCGGCGGGGATTCAAATTTGCCGGCTCCACGATCTGCTATTCATACATGCAGGCCGCGGGGATGGTGAATGACCATGTGGTTGGCTGCTTTCGGTATAAAGAGTTGAAAAAATAGCGAAATAGCGAAAAGCGAAATAGCGAAATTCATTCCAGCATCTAGCATCCAGCATCATTTGATAATCCCTTTGTGTTTCTGGAAAATTTTGTACTTTTGCCCCCGGAGAGATGGCAGAGCGGTCGATTGCGGCGGTCTTGAAAACCGTTGACCTGCAAGGGTCCGGGGGTTCGAATCCCTCTCTCTCCGCTGATAAGCTAGTGAGCTGGTGAGTTGGCGAACTGGCGAGTTAAAATAAAGAAGTAGCGAAAAGCGAGAGCCTAATACTGTTAACTGTTAATTGTTATCTGTTAATTGAATTTGGAGAGATGCCAGAGCGGTCGAATGGGGCGGTCTCGAAAACCGTTGATCCCTTACGGGATCCGGGGGTTCGAATCCCCCTCTCTCCGCAAGTCCTATAATGAGTAATGAGTATTTACCGAATTAAAAATCAAGTAATTGCTCATAATTAATTTGAAAGTGTCTCCGCTTACTTCCTGAACTCTTTCGGCTTCACAATCGTGAATATCCTGGAAATATTGAATCCAAGGAAGATATCGCCTTTGCTCCATCGTCCGGTGGTGTTGGCCATAAACGCCTGTTCGTATTCACCCATAGAGTTGGTCATGAAGATCTGGAAAACATGACCGCCGGTTTCAATATCAACGCCCATTGAAAATGAGCTGTAGGCAGGCGTAGAAACAACCTGGTTGGGGAAGAGGTAATGGTATTCAGCATTGAAGGAGAATCGCTTGGTGATTTTAATGCGTCCGCCGGCCCCGAGCGAGAAAATGTCATTATGGTCTTCCGAGGTCGGGACAAGGTTTTTATGAACCATTGCAGGCGTGAGCTGCAGCGAGAACCAGTTGCCGAATTTCCGGGCCATCAGGACCTGAAAACAGTAGGTCATCCTCGAACTGGTATAATTCTTACGTTCGGGGTGCTCCCATTTTGTGGTGTAAATGGCGGTATTGGCAAACAGGGATAAGGTGAAAGGGAAGTTCTTCCCTCCCGATTTTTGCTGAAGGATCTTGTATTTCAGGAATCCGTCCCAGGTGTTTTTTTCTGTGTTCAGCCCAAAACCTATTCCGAGTCGTTGCGTGATCCCATATTCCATTCCCAGCCGGATATAAGCCTGTTTCAAGCCAAAAAGATTTTCGTAACCCGTATTCAGTGCACCGAAATGATGGGTGATCAGTATGAGCATATTCCCCTGTGCCGGGTTCTCGATCGATTGTCCGATCACGATGCGGGTGGTCTTGAAGGTCGCAGTCGTATAATTGACAGGTGGTTTGTTGTCATTCAGCACATTCATCAGGTCATCCTGTGCTGAAAGCAGCACCGGAAGAAACAATAGAAGCAAAAGAAATGCAACCTTGTAACTGTTCCGCATAATATTATTTGTTTAGTTTCTCCATTGCAGCATCAACCGTAATCTCAAGGGACTTGGAAATATTATTCACGACTGTACTGGGAACGGAAATCTTATAGTCGGCAAGAAGGAGTGTGAATTTCGCTTTTGCGCTTACAATATCCTTGTTGATCGTTATCGTCCCATTCTGTTTCACCACCTGGGTAACCCCATGGATCGTAAGCTTTCCTTCCACCATGGCAGGGTATGAGCCATCCTTTGCAAAATTGATCGCCTTGATGTTTGTGATCTTCCCCAGGAATGTGGCTTCCGGGTATTTGTCAGATTCCACGTAATTTTCATTGAAATGTTCCTGCATCAGGGCCTTCTCAAAATTAAAGGATTTCATCAGCACCTTGAAGACAAAGTCGCCGGTGGCAGGGAGCATGGCAACATTGACCTGCCGGTTGATCCCTTCGATCTTCTCCATCGGAGCTTCCGAATAAAACCGGATATAGCCGTTCTTGGTCACATAGGCTTGTGCCCTGACACCTGCTGTCAGAATGAGAGCAAGGATCAAAAGTGCAAAGTATTTTTTCATATTAATTAGTTTTTGACTTGAGTTTAATAAACAATGGAGCATTGCTCCATGACAACATCTGTACCGTTGTATCCGGTGCAATATCCTTTGATGCGGACGATCCCGTCGGGTTTGAACTTCATTGCATCCGCACCGAACTTTTTCAACATCGTACAGCGGAGGCCTTTTTCGCCGAAAATGTCCTGTTCAAATGCAAATACAGCAATGGTCAGAGTGTCTGCACTTTCAACACGGGTAAGCTTTCCTGTGATTTCGATGATCTTTCCGTTGTACAATTTATTGGCATTCTCCTTACTGGTATTGAATTCTTTGTAGAATGAAGCTGCATCCAGGGTATAATCAGGTTTTAAATTTTCAAAATCAGGATGAGGTTTGTTTATGAGAAACTTGTACACCACAAATGCGGCAATAATCCCGATCACCACCAGCCCGATTAAAATCTTGATCCAGAGTTTCATTTTTCTTTATTTGGATTTCCTGATAATTCTCTCACATCTAAAAATCAAATCCCAAATCCCAAATCCCAAATCCCAAATCCCAAATCCCAAATCCCAATTCGTTATTCGTTGTTCGTTATTCATTAATTATCCGGCGCCCCGTTCGAAATCCATTTTTTGATCCTGGATATATCACAGTCCGACAATTTCGATCCTCCCTGCGGCATCGGAAACGGCCCGGTATGCTCAATGGCAGGCACAAGTTTTCCATTGTTCACTGAAACAGTCAGACTTGGCCATGAATCGAGGTTAATCTTCCCTGTAGGATTTTGCCCGGAATGGCAGGTATTGCAGTTGGTAGCAATAATCGGAGCGACCGTTTGCGAATAGGTAACATTTGTGGTGTCGCACGCTTTGAAAGGATAGAGTGTTTCTTCCTTGTCATAATAGCAGGACGGGAGCAATGTTATAATTGCATACAGGGGGATGATCAGACGGATAATTTTTGCTATTGTCATCATTTATCTAATATCATGTTGCGAAAACAACGAATAAAGCGAGAAGCGATCCTACCTCCCGAACATCCCGTATCCATTACCGTATCCGAAGGGCGAACGGTCGAAAGGATCGCAGGAATTATAGGGTCCGTATGGATTGTTTCCTTTCGAATATCCGAACGTGGCATCAATATGAAGGTAATCATTGATCCTGTAACCGATGTTCAGATATGCACCCTGGGGATTATTCAGATAATAGGGTGAATTTCCCGGCTTATAATTCATAATGTCGAACGTCTTGTATGCCGTTCCGGTAATGGTCAGGTGGTTGTTCAACTGATACTGGCCGGAAACCCAAAGCATGGCCTGGGTGAAATTACCGGAGTAAGATGCTTGTTCAACGGTGGAATAGAAGGGTTTAACCCCGTACATCGAGGTATTAATGACGCTGAGTCCGCCACGCAGTATGAATTTTTTGCTGACCGGGTAGGTCAGGGTGGGAGATACATAGGTGCTTAATCCTGAACCATAACCTGATGTCGTCATGAACTGGGATCCGAGCTGAACGCCAACATGCAGCTTGTGAAGCGGAAGTGCTGAGGGATTCATGTTTCCTGAAGATGTCACGGGCCGGGGAACGGAATCAATGGCAGATACCTGCGAATAACCTTCTGCAACAATAAAAAGGAGGGCAAGGAATGACAAAATGATTTTCCGGTGAAGCATTATAAATAGTTAGTCTATGGCAAAGGTAACATTAAAACGAATCATGGCTTCAGCGAGTAAAACGTCTGTTTTTCAGTAAAAATTATATTGATAGTTTTCAGCAGGGCGAACTTCACGAGGATCTCCTCTGCTTTTTTTCGCGGGATTCCGGCCAGGCGGCTGAATTTTGAAAGTGTGATTGTGGGATTTTTTTCAAGGTACACCAGCAGCAATTTCTCCGCCTCCGTAAATTGAAGGAAAACACCTTTCGGCTTTCCCTCGCGCTCCCAGACCTTCAGCAGTACCCTGTTGGCCAGCAGGTTCTGATCGCCTACACGGATGTAAACCATCCATTTCCCGTCCTTGTGCGCTGCATAATGCGGCCGTGTTTTACTTTTTGGTACGATGATCTCGAGCACCGTCTTGCTGTTGATCATCCATTCCTTCGACTCAAACTCAACCGGAGGTTTGCAGTACATCTTGGCCGCACCTTCCAGCATGAAATACTCCTCATCAGAGCGTACACCGGCAATGGCGCCGTTATCCTTTACCCCAATCAGGAGACGGCCTCCGTCGGTATTTGCAAAGGCCACCAGTGTACGTGCAATCCTTCTCGCATCACTGATCTCGAACTTGAAATCAAGTTTCTGGTGTTCACCCTCGGCGATAAGGTTTTGTATGTGATTTGACATACTGTCATTTCTTGCATTTGCTCAGCAGTTCCTTAACAGCATCCTTATGAACAAGAAAATCCATCATCTTCAGTTTTATGTAATCTCCGCGGAAAAAATAATAACCGAACTCCGGGGAGGCTTCATCGCTGTTTCTCGAACCTGATCCAGAATACTTGATCAGGTACCAGTCGGTCCCGTCTTTCTCATAATAACCCACGAGGTGCAACCCGTGATCGTCGGTGGTGGTTCCGTTGGAAAACCTGAACTGGCGGGCATTATCGTCGATATCGGCAACGGGAATGTCGAAGCTTGGAATGAGGGCCACCTGGCCATCGCGATAGAATCCGGCTTCGGAAACATCGCCCCCGATGACCAGCGTGTAATGGTTTTTAATGGCATTTTTAATGGCATTCATGTAATCCTCGAGGGGAACATTGTAATAATCCTTGTTGTGCCACCAGTTATCGGGCACTTCATATTCGACTTTTTCCCAGAAGGGCTGGTGGAGATAGGAAAGAACATCGACGTAATCATCCATGCTGAGTTTCAGGCAGGATGAAAGAAACTCTTTCGGGGTGTACTTTACACCTTTCCATACAAAGGATTCAGGCGGAACTCCCATGTAATGGTTCAGGATGCTCTTCACCGTTGCCACGACCTGTGCCTCATCCCAGGCATTCGTGTTTTTCACGTTGTTGACATAGTCGCTGAGCTCTTTGAACATCTTTGCATGGGTGTAGAATTTCCGTCCGGGTTCCATTCCGGTGTATACGTCTTTTGGCACAATTCCATACGTTCTGAAATCCCGGATCACTGCATTGGCCTCGGAACCTTCCGAGAAGGCTGAATTTCCCCTTTCTGCAACAAACCGTTTGGCCCGCTCCACATATTCCCAGTAAACCGTGTACATCTCTGAAAGTTTGATCTCCTGGCCGGTGAGCCGGTGAACTTCCGATTCGAAGAAGGATGTGGTCGAAAAACACCAGCAAGTATTGGTGTTTCCCTGGGATACGGGCGGCAGGTTCCATTCCTTCTCATACAGGTTGATCTTGTTCGGAAATGTCATCCCCGACAGGTCGGCCTGGAA
>JAPLDJ010000008.1 GCA_026391805.1 Bacteroidota bacterium
CAGAATATTTTCCTTTGTGCGACTTTGTGTGTACCTGCCTGCCGGCAGGCAGGCTTCGAGTCCTTTGTGGTTCAATCACTTAAAATTTAACCACAAAGGCCACAAAGGTCTTCACAAAGGCGAATAAGGACTTTTTAGTCACCCCCACGGGGGTTGAGGTGCTTGGGTTAATTCCCTGCTGTTTGCAGCGAATAATAATTTTGTTCCACTGATACCTCGCTGCTCTGCGGCGAGGAGGTTCATTGTTTGCAAATTGCAACTATAGTTCTTAACGATAACGGCAAAACGACCCCACAGTGAAAAAAATCAGATTATGAAGACATTTACCTTATTGTTCGCAATGATCCTTGGGCTTGGCATCGGGCAAAGAGTGACAGCCCAGAATAAAGATGCTGAAGTATCGGAGATTGTAAACCAGATCATCCAGGCACGGAAGACCAGCGTTGAACTTCTCCCGAAATATACCTGGACCTCCCGGACGGAAGTTTTAAAATCAAAAGAGATCATGAACATCATGATCGAGAAGAATCAATATAATGCGCAGGGTCAGCTCGTTCAGAAGGTGCTGAACGAAAAGGGCGCTAAAATGCCTACGGCCTTCATCATTAAAGAGATTGCAGAATCGGAAAAAGAAAGCATGGAGAAATTTCTTTTTGGCTTGCGGGATTTCCTTAAAAAATACTCCTTGCAGGAACCCGACAAAGTCGACCATTTCATTTCAGGAGCTGCCTGGAAGGTTTCCGATTCAACGCACGAGTTTATTTTTACCGGGAGGAACGTCGAGGAACAGGGCGATGAGCTGGTATGGATGGTGGAAGACAGGAATTACAGTACCGCCAAAATAGAGGTCCGCACCGTTTTTGAAGGAGACCTCGTTTCCTTTACCGCGACCTTTCTGAGACTCAAGGATGGATTGAATTACATGGCCTATGCGGAGGCACGGATCCCGGCAAAGAACATCACCCTCCAGATTCAGAATTACGATTATTGCCAGGAATGATTTTTTATCGTTAATTTGCTGCCCGGATCAACCGGACTATTATGCCATTCAGTGAACGATAACATGCTTTTACAATAGCCTAATTCTTCATTCTTCATTCCTCATTTTATAGAAACCATGAATGCAGCCCATCTTCACCTGATCTTCAACCATCTGCCAATCGTTGGACTTGGTTTTGCCATTCTGTTCAATCTTTTTGCCATTTTCAGGAAAAGCCCGGAATTCATGAAGGTTTCCTGCTGGTTTTACATCCTGATCGGGTTATTATCCGCTTTACCGATAATTACAGGTGATGGTGCCGGGGAAATCATAAAAACCTGGCCGGGGATCAGCAATGATGCCATCGAATACCATGAAACCTGGGGTTATGCGTTCTTCTACGGACTTATTGCGATCGGCGCCCTGGCCATCGCTGCATTGTGGTTTTCAAGGAAAAATGAGCTGCTTCTGAAAAAGTTCCTCACAGCCCTGCTGGTAGTGGCAGTATTGGCCATATTCCTTG
The DNA here is from genome assembly GCA_026391805.1 of Bacteroidota bacterium. Classification (GTDB taxonomy): domain Bacteria; phylum Bacteroidota; class Bacteroidia; order Bacteroidales; family FEN-979; genus FEN-979. The sequence continues at coordinate 1,503 of JAPLDJ010000008.1, forward strand.
CATTCCAGGCCGGCACAACCGGCGGAAAGATCAGGCATCCCGAAATTGAACAGGGTGCGATGAAGTAGAAGGCAGAAATTATTTTGAACGATCCTTCCAGTTCCACCATTTCAGCTTCTCATGGTCGCGGTGTTCCTGTTCGGTTTCTGCATAATAAATGGCACAGCGGAAACAGTAAAGAAGGCAGCGGTCCTGGACTAATCCGGCGTACCTGTTGGAGCGATGGTATAAGATATCAGGATCTTTTCCCCTCAGGTCATCAATACGGGTAATACCGGTTGCCATAAGATCATTGGCGATGGACTTACCAACGCCGGGAATCTGCATCAGCTCTTTGACGAAATTGTATATACACAAACGTTAGTGGCCATTCGAATTAAAACTTGTTCCAAAATCATAATCTTTGTATCTTTGTTAAAACGGTTTGAATATGACGACAAAAGATATTAGAAAAGAGATAACCAGGGTTATTCAGCATGTTCCTGATGACTTTCTTAACGAAATCCTTGATTATCTTAAAAAAATTGAGATGAAATCAGAAAAGGACATTGAATCCTTTACCCACTTGAAACAAATTTTTAAAGAAGATCAGGAACTTCTTGAAAAGCTTGCAAAATGATTGAAAGCCTGATTTCAAACCATCCATTTATTGATGGGAATAAAAGAATCGGGTTTGTCCTTATGAGATATTTTTTATTAGAGAATAATATAGATATCCAAGCAACACAATCTGAGAAATATGATTTCGTAATAAAAATTGCTAAAGGACAATCAAATCATAAAGAGATAAGCTGCTGGATTTTAGAAAAATCTATAAAAATATAATTTGAACGGCCACTAACGTGCCGCTAAGCCCAATGCTTCCCACACCCGCGATCGCATACGCGATCACAGGACTCACGCACTGGGCTTTAGCGGCCAGGCGGCGTTACCCTTCAGCACAACAAATATTCTCAGGAAAATGATCGGGTGCGCGCATCAGGATAAAAGCTGCTCACTACTCACCACTCACTTCTCACTTTCCATTATCCATTGGTGGGTAATTTTTCACAAAAAACCAGCAAAAAAGCTTTAATTTGCATCACCAACTCAGGCGTTATGAGTCATTGCAGGCCTCGTTTTATTTTGCCGTTCTTTATATCCCTGGTGCTCTCCTTTTCAGCGGTTGCCCAAACCTGGGAGTTCAACAAACAGAAGGAAGGCATCATCATGTACACGCGCAAGGAGGCCGGAAAGCCCCTGAAAGCCTATAAAGGAGTCACCGACATCCATGCACCGGCTGAGAAGGTTTTCGCGTATATTGAAGACGTTAACAATACGCTCTGGTGGGATAAGAACCTCAGCGAGATCAAGGTGTTGCTTTATGAAAAAAACAACCGGGCGCAGTTCTACCTGGTGTTTGGTCTTCCATGGCCGATTTCCGACCGCGACCTGTGCGTGGAGTCAAAGGTTACAATTGACGAAGTAACCGGTATCAACAAGATAACCTCTACCCCGGTGTCAGGAGTCATACCTGAACGCAGCGACAAAATACGCATCAAAGAGTACCACCAGACCTGGATCATCCGGCCTGCAGGCAAAGATCTGACACATGTGGAACTTGAAGGTTATGTTGACCCGGCCGGCAGTATCCCCGACTGGATCACCAATATGCTGATCGTAGATTCGCCTTACAAAATCATCAGCGGGATCAAGCTGCAGCTGGAGAAGAAGTAGGACAAACTTCCGCCCATAACGTATGACTTATGACGTATGACATAAGACATAAGACATAGGTCATACGAAACCTTCCGATTTCAAAAAATCTATTGAATTTATCGAACGTCAGTTCACTCCCACCCTTGCTGCAACTGCTGCAGGCGTGCATTCAGTCATCCTTTTATTGAATTCCTGTTCGCTTATATTTGCCATAGCTGTGACAGACCGGTTTGTGGCAGCTACGATGTAGGCCTTCTGCTTTTGAAAATGGATGAACATGGCCGCGAGGTTGACAGCCGCTTCGATCCCCATTGGATTCCGCAGGATGACCGTGAAGAACATCTTCCAGTATTGAAGACCGGTAGCCCTTGAAAATCCTGCTTCCCGGCAAACCCGCAGGAATGACCGCATGTAGATCAGCCAGGTGGAAAATGTGGGTTTGTGCCGGTACTTCGGCCGGATCTTAAGCCCGGTATAGGTTACCCGCCGGTAATAGTGAACCGGATCGTAAACTGCATCAAGCACGCTGATGAAATTGTTCAGGATCTCCGTCCGGGGGATAAGGGTGACAAAATTCAGCCCACTGGTCATCTGATCGATATCCGTATCGTTCACCCACTGTGAAGTGGCGTAGAATAGCCTTCCTTCATCCTCGAGCCTCCGGGTCAGCTGGGTATTGGGAAGTGCATACAGCAAACCGATCATGGCCATCGCAATGCCCGACTCCTGGATCGATGTTATCATATTCCCGGCAATCCGGCTGCTTTCACTGTCGAACCCGATGATGTACCCGCCATTGCTGACCATCCCATAGGAGAGGATCTTCCTGACAGCCTCCGTCACCGGCCTGTTGACATTCTGGGTCTTGTTGTTCAGCGCCAGGGTTTCGTTCTCGGGGGTTTCAATCCCAAGGAAGACGTACCGGAAATCGCATTCCTTCATCAGTTGCAGAAGTTCGTCGTCCTCGGCGAGGTTGACGGAAGCCTCGGTAGTGAAGAAAAAAGGAAATTTCCGTTCGACCGACCAGGCTTTGATCTCCCGCAGCAGTTCCTTGACCTTTTTCTTGTTGCCGATGAAATTGTCATCAACCATGTCGATGTGTCCGCGGTAGCCAAGGTCATACAGGGTCTGAAGTTCTTTCAGGATCTGCAGGTTGCTCTTAAACCTGGGTGTCCGGCCGAAGAGTTCGATCACATCACAGAATTCGCAGTTGAACGGACATCCGCGGATAAACTGCATGCCAATCATAATGTAGTTCCGGAAACGGATCAGGTCATAACGGGGAATCACCGATTCAAGCATGTTTGCCCGCTCTTCCGACACATACGTGCCGGAGGTCGCTCCTTCCTGAAGATCCTTAAGGAACATCGGAATGGTAATTTCGCCTTCACCGAGGACCAGGAAGTCAGCCTTTTCGTAAAGAGCGGGCTGGGAGGTCGGATCTGGTCCGCCCACAACAATGATCTTCCCGAGATCGTGGGCACGGCCGATCAGTTCCAGTATGCTCTTTTGCTGTGGCAGCATGCCCCCGGTGCAGACGATGTCCGCCCAAAGCAGATGATTATCGAGCAGGGGTTCGACGTTTTCGTCAACCAGCCTGAACGTCCAGTTCTGGGGAAGCAGGCCGGCCACGGTCAAAAGCCCCAGCGGAGCAGCCGGGTACTTTGCACCAACGATATCACATACATCCTGATAATTCCAGAAACTGAATGCTGAGAATTTTGTCTGTACGAGCAGGCAGTTGGTGACTGCCCTTTGTAAGGTCCTCATTCCTGTCAGATAACTCTGACTTTTACTGCATTCAGTCCTTTCTGACCTTTTTGTATTTCAAACTCTACCGCATCATTTTCCCGGATCGTTCCGGTTACGTCTGATTTGTGTACAAACAACTCTTCATTGGTTTCGTCAACTTTGATAAAACCAAATCCTCTCATTTCATTGAAAAATTTAACTGTTCCTGTTTTCATTGTTTAAAATTTAAATTGTTCCCCTGTTTGTTTAATTTGTAAATGTTTGTGAAGAAAAGGGGTGTGTCTTTACAACATTTATTTCTTTATGAAGTACTTTATGGATATCCTTCAGGTAGGGTTTTTCATCTACCGAACAAAACGACATGGCCGTACCCTTCACTCCTGCCCTTCCGGTTCTTCCGATACGGTGCACATAGGTTTCCGGGGTTTCGGGGATCTCATAATTGATAACATGGCTGAGGCTTTCGATATCGATGCCCCTTGAGACAACATCCGTAGCAACAAGCACCCTGATCAACCCGTTCTTGAACCCTTTCAGGCTTCTTTCCCGGTTGTTCTGAGATTTATCGCCGTGAATGGCTTCTGCCCTGATCCCGTTTTTGTTGAGGTCCCTGGCAACCTTGTCGGCGCCATGTTTCGTGCGCGTGAAGACCAGTGCATGTTCGATGGTATCATCCTGCATGACATGCTTCAGCAAATACCGTTTGTCCTCTTTTTTAACGTAATAGACCGATTGTGTGATCAGTCCTGTAACCGAGGATTCGGGTGCTACGGAAACCGAAACCGGGTCGCGCAGGATCGAACCTGCAAGTTTCCGGATATCGGGCGTGATGGTTGCTGCAAAACACAGTGTCTGCCGTTTTGCCGGCAGCATGGCGACAACCTTTTTAATGTCGTTGATAAATCCCATATCGAGCATCCGGTCGGCTTCATCCAGTACAAAATAGCGGATGGTATCCAGGCTGATGATCCTCTGCTGGATCAGGTCAAGCAATCTTCCCGGGGTGGCAATGAGTATGTCAACGCCCCGCCTCAGCTTGTTCACCTGCGTATGCTGGGAAACACCGCCATAGACGCATGTATTCTTCAGCCCGGTGAGGGCGCCATAGGTACGGAAGCTCTCATCGATCTGGATTGCAAGTTCGCGGGTTGGCGCAAGTACAAGCGCTTTAATGCTCCCGTTTGATGAAGTGCCTTTTTCCAGGGCGATCTTCTGCAGGATCGGCAGCGCAAATGCAGCTGTTTTACCGGTTCCTGTCTGTGCACAACCAAAAAGATCTTTCCCGTTGAGGATATATGGAATGGATTGTTGCTGGATGCTGGTCGGGTTCAGATAACCTTCTTTTTTGACCGAGTCAAGAAGGGATTTCATAAGATTCAAATTTTCAAAAGTCATAATCAATTAGTAAAATATATAATGGTAACATAATGGGTATCTTCAGACAACTGCTAAAGACAGGGTCCCGTTTAACTTCAATGAAAGTTTTAGATTTTGCTGAACAGTAGGAGAGAAATTGTAAAGGCCAGAAGAACCAGTATCTTCATAAAAGTGCCGCAAAGGTAAACAATATATCCCGATTTCAATATTTTATTTCATTATCAGGGGATTCCAGCAGAGAATAAACTCACCCTCCAAACCTGTAACCGATCCCTGACTCTGTGATCAACAGCTTCGGCTTAAGAGGATTGTCTTCAATTTTTTTCCTTAATTGTGCCACGAATACCCTCAGATATTGTGTCTGGTCGTGGTATCCCATCCCCCATATCTCTTTAAGGATATATTGATGCGTCAACACCCTGCCCTCGTATTTTACAAACAACGACAGCAGGGAAAATTCAGTCGGTGTAAGCTTTACAATTATTTCATCCTTACGGACGATATGGTTTTCAAGATCAATGGAAAGGGAACCGAATGAAACGATGGGCGTCACTGCCATTCCCTGGCTTTGCCTGATGGCCATCCGGATGCGTGCCAGCAACTCCCCTGTTCTGAAGGGCTTGGTCAGGTAATCGTTGGCGCCGTTGTCAAGCGCTTTGACGATATCATCCTCAGTATTTTTTACGGAAAGAATGATGATGGGTTTGAAATACCATTCCCGGAGTCTTTTAAGGATGTCAAGACCATCAAAATCCGGAAGACCCAGGTCCAGGATGATACAGGCAGGAAGAACAGATGCGGCAAGCGCCAGTCCTTCTTTTCCTGTTGATGCTTCGGCAATCCTGTACCCGTTTGCCGACAGGGTTATTTCCAGCAACATCCGGATCTGAATCTCATCATCAATTATAAGGATGGTATCCATTGACATATTTTTCAATCTTTTGTATCAACCTTTAAGTCGGAAATTTCCACGGGGATATTAATCGTGAACTTCGCCCCGCCGTTTTCCCTGTTCTCGGCAGTAACGACACCTTTCTGTGCTTCAACAAAACCTTTAACGATCGAAAGTCCCAGGCCTGTACCACCGGCAAGGGCATCCTTGCCCCTGTAAAATTTATTAAAAATTGCAGGCAGATCAGATTCTGGAAAACCCTTTCCCCTGTCCATCACCTGGATAATTAAAAAACCATTGTCATAAAACATTTTCAACCTGATCCTGCTTCCTTCAGGAGCATATTGAGTAGCATTTAAAATCAGGTTGTAAATTACCTGTTCTGTCAGGCCGTAATCGAAACGAACGAGGGGCGTATCCGCAGAGATAATAACAGCCAATTTAAACGGTTGTAATTCCTGCTGAAGTGCATTGGCAACCTTGTTAACAAGATCATGAACATCGCACCAATCCGGTTGAGGTGAAATAAGACCCGATTCGAGACGAGACATATTGAGCAGGTTTTCGATCAGCCTGTTGAGCCTGACTGATGCAAGATTTATTTGGTTGTAAAGCTTTTGCTTTGTATCTTCCGGGTATTCCTGTGTCATCAGAGTATCGGAAGCACCCATTATTGTTGTAACAGGGATTCTTAATTCATGTGAGATGGAATTGAAAAGCGTTTTATAAAGCTTATCCGATTCATTTAAAACAGATGCTTTCTTGGCGGCTTCCCTTAAGAATTCACGTTCATACTTTCCGGAGATCTGCGGAAGAAATGTGTCCCAGAACTGCTCTTCCCCCTGGGTGAACGGTGTTACATGTTCGACTGCGATCACACCCATGTTACCGCTGTTGCCGACCAGCGGATAAAATGTATAATTTCCTGACGGCAATGTGTCTGTGTTCTTTCCCGCTTTGGCTGAATGTTTGAATACCCAGCTGGCAATGCTCATTTCATTTTCAGAGAGTGTAATTTTTGAATCATTTTGAACAGGACTGTTAATCTGTCCGTTTTCATTTTTTAACAGAATGAAACTTTCAAGATGGAAATATTTTTTAATATAGCATGTAGCAATTTTTGTGACTTCATCCATTCCTGAAATCACTGTAAGATCCTTTGTAAGCTGGTAAAGAGCATGCGTTCTTTCTTCCCGGATCCTGATTTTCTTCTCCTGTCGCCTTACCCTTGAGGTCAAAATGCCGTTCAGTAAAGCAATGAAAAAAAACATCACAAGCATCAGCACATCGACAGGTCTTTCTATGTGCAAGGTGAATTGAGGCGGTATAAAAAAGTAGTCCCAGATCACCGAGCTTTCAATTGCAGCGAGCAGAATTGGCCCGGTCCCATAAAAAAGCGCCAGGATGGAAACAAGAAATAATAATCCGAAGGAAACGACCTGGTATCCTATGTAATCCCTTATCAGGTATAAAATGATGGAGGTCAATACAACCAGCAAAGAGGTTATGGCATATTGTGCAAGGTTGGATGTAAAGGGAGGAATGGAAACTTTCTTCCTGTAATAATCCTTTGCCTGTTTGTCGGATCCAAGAATATAGACGTCGATGTTACCGCTATAGCGGATCAGCCTGTTTACGAAATTACCAAGCTTGAACATCGATCGTATATTCCGGATTCTCGGTTTTCCGACGATAATATGCGTGACATTCTCCTTTTGTGCAAAGTCAACGATCGCCTTAACGATATCCTGATTTGTGACAATCCTTGATTGTATTCCCAACTGTTTTGCAAGGCTGAAATTTTTATCGAGCTGTTCCCTCTCCTTTGGGGTCAGCTTATACAACGTTTCCACATAGATGGCCTGGATCGATGCGCCCATGGAATAGGAAAGATTCTTGGCCCAGCGCAGGAGGCGCATCGACTGCGGCCGGTAATCGATGGCCACAAGCAATGAAAGTCCTGATTTCCATGGCCCCCGGATCCTCTTTTGCTGCATGTAATCGTGCAGTTGCTTATCCACTCTTTCAGCAACGATGCGCAAGGCCATTTCACGTAAAGCAGTAAGATTTCCTTTCCGGAAAAAATTCTCTATCGCTTCTTTGGATTGGTCAGGGGTGTATACCTTGCCTTCGGAAAGCCGCTGGAGCAACTCATCAGGAGGAAGGTCCACAAGTTCGACTTCATCGGCGGTTTCAAAAACATCATCCGGTAATGTCTCCCTGACTATGATCCCGGTGATCTGGGCAACGGTTTCTGACCGGCTTTCAAGATGCTGGACATTCAATGTCGTAAAAACATTGATCCCGTTGTTCAATAACTCCATCACATCCTGATGTCGCTTGGTATGACGGCAGCCCGGCGCGTTTGTATGCGCAAGTTCATCCACGATGACGGTCTCCGGCTGGCGTGCAAGTATCGCATCAATATCCATCTCCTGGATTACAGCGGACTTGTATTCATAATTTCTTCTCGGGATCAGCTCAAACCCTTCGGCAAGCTCGGCCGTTTCCTTACGGTTGTGGGTTTCAATGTATCCTATAATGATATCGGCTCCCTTCAGGCGTTCTTCCCGGGCAACCTTCAGCATCGTGTACGTTTTCCCGACACCGGCGCACATGCCGAAAAAAATATGAAGCTTACCCTGTTTGCTCTTTTTCTCTTCCCTGATCAGCAAAGCCAGCAATTCATCCGGATCCGGCCTCTTATTTTCGGAATCATTCATTTTAATTTATCAGTCTCTAAATTTAATAATAAAACATTGATCCTTTCCTGCCCCAGACATAAAAATTGCGGGGGTTCAGTCAGTTGGTGAATTAAATTCTTCAGAATTATTTTTCCGGAATCTGAAAAATGACGGGCCCCGGATACTCGGTCAACCTGCATCAGGGCCGCTTCCGGTGAAATATGGGGATCCAGTCCGCTGGCCGAGGCAAAAAGCATTTCTGAAGGGATTTCCGTGTGAGCATCAAGCAGGTTATCGGAGGTAAATAGTTGTTTTCGCTGTTCGAACTGTTCTTTGAGTTTCCTGCTGGTCAATCCGTAATTGGATCCTCCCGATGGCAGCGGGTTATAGGAGATGGCTGAAGGACGGGAGTGAAAATAAATTGCCGAGGAATCAAAGGACTGCCCGATGAGAGAGCTTCCGACAGGTTTGTTCCCGTTGTAAATGATGCTTCCATTGGCCTTTGACGGGAAGAACAGCTGTGCAATTCCTGTCACCAGCAAAGGATAGGCAACTCCCGTAAGCACGGTTAAAAACAGGAATATGCGCAACGCTATAACAAATGATTTCATCTTTATGACACTAGGTTGATTAAAAGGTCGATGATTTTTATACCGAAAAACGGCGCAATTATTCCGCCAAGCCCGTAGATGAGTAGATTCCTGGTCAGCGCCGAGGTTGCCGATACCGGACGGTATTGCACTCCCTTTAATGCCAGGGGGATTAAAAGAACGATGATAACCGCATTGAAGATAACTGCGCTGAGAATTGCGCTCTGCGGGGAGCCAAGGTTCATGACATTAAGAAGGGAAAGCGGTCCGGCACCGTTTTTACCTGCATAAAGAACTATCGCAATGGCCGGAATAATGGCAAAATACTTTGCCACATCATTGGCTATGCTGAAGGTTGTCAATGCTCCCCGGGTCATCAGAAGCTGCTTTCCCACTTCGACAACTTCGATCAGCTTTGTCGGATTACTGTCAAGATCCACCATATTACCCGCCTCGCGTGCGGCCTGGGTACCTGTATTCATCGCAATGCCAATGTCGGCCTGGGCAAGCGCAGGGGCATCATTGGTTCCGTCCCCGATCATGCCGACCAAATGCCCGTTGGCCTGTTCTTCCCGGATTCTCCTTAATTTATCCTCAGGTTTTGCTTCTGCCATAAAATCATCAACGCCGGCCTCTGCTGCAATGGCTGCAGCCGTCAATGAATTGTCACCGGTTATCATGATGGTCCTGATGCCCATCTTTCGCAATTCTGCAAATCGCTGCTTAATTCCTCCTTTAACGATATCTTTCAGGCAGATCACCCCCAGCACCTTGTTATCTGCGGCTACTACCAGTGGGGTCCCGCCCTGCCTGGAAATGTCAGCGACAACATCCTGAACTTTCTGGGGATAAAAGCCATTGTTGTTCTGGACGAAACTGCGGATGGCATCTGCAGAGCCTTTCCGGATCTGATGAATGGAATCCTGTCCGCTTCCGATATCGACACCGCTCATTCTTGTCTGGGCAGTGAACGGGATGAAAAGTGCGTTCAGCTGGTGCACATCCCTTCCCCTCAGGTTGAATTTCTCCTTAGCCAGGACCACGATCGATCTGCCTTCCGGTGTTTCATCCGAGAGGGAGGAGAGCTGGGCAGCATCTGCAAGTTCTTCAATGCTGATCCCCTCAGCAGGGATAAAGTCCGTTGCCATCCTGTTTCCCAGGGTAATGGTTCCGGTTTTATCCAATAAAAGAACATCCACATCGCCAGCTGCCTCAATAGCCCTTCCGCTCGTTGCAATTACATTGCGCTGTAATAAACGGTCCATGCCGCTGATCCCGATCGCACTCAGCAAACCACCAATGGTTGTCGGTATCAGGCATACCAGAAGTGCAATGAGTACTGGCAATGATAGATTTTGTGATGAAGGCTGTCCGGAAGCATTTAAATTATATCCGAAAAAGGCAGGTAAAGTCACAACTGCCAACAAAAAGACGATGGATAATCCGGAAAGGAGAATCGAAAGTGCAATCTCATTCGGGGTTTTCTGGCGTTTTGCACTTTCCACCAATGCGATCATCCGGTCAATGAACGTATCCCCCGGCTCTGAAGTGATCCTTATCAGAATGCTGTCGCTGATGACCTTGGTACCGCCCGTCACGGCGGATCTGTCACCCCCGCTTTCCCTGATCACGGGCGCCGATTCACCGGTGATCGCCGATTCATCGACACTGGCTATGCCTTCAATCACCTCGCCATCGGAAGGGATGATATCTCCTGCGGTGCAGTAAACGACATCCCCTTTCTTCAGATCGGTGGCATAAACCAGCACCTCTTTATTCCCCTGCCTTTTTCTTGCCTGGGTTTGCGTCCGGTTTTTCCTCAGGCTGTCGGCCTGCGCCTTGCCACGGCCTTCTGCAACTGCTTCCGAAAAATTGGCAAACAGTACAGTGAACCATAACCAGATCGCAATCTGTAAATTGAATGATGAATAGTTTCCATGGAGGAGGCCCGTCAATACTATGACGGTTGTCAGCATCGCGCCGATAGCAACGATAAAAATCACAGGATTTTTGATCAGCTGCAATGGATTGATCTTATAAAAGCTCTCCTTCAATGCTTGTATTAAGATCTTCTTATTAAACAGGCTGATATTTTTTTTTGAACTCATCTCATAATGATTAAAAGGTGATCCCATTCATTAACAGCAGGTGTTCAATAATGGGCCCCAAGGCCAGGGCAGGAAAGAAAGTCAATCCTCCCACAATCAATATGATTCCGATCAATAATGCGATAAAGAGCCAGTTGTCGGTGCGGAACGTTCCGGAAGAAACGGGTGTGCTCTTTTTCCGGGCAAGGCTTCCGGCAACGGCCATCACAGGCAGGATGACGCCAAACCTGCCGATCAGCATCGCTGTTCCCAGGGCCAGGTTATAAAAAACCGTATTGGCATTAAGTCCTGCAAAAGCGCTTCCGTTATTGCCCGCAGCGGAACCGAATGCATAAAGGATCTCTGAAAAACCATGAGGTCCGTTATTGTTCAAACTGGCAAGGCCTGGTGCAGATACGGAAGCCCAGGCCGTGAAGACAAGGATTACGATACTTGGAAGAAGAATGGCGATCAATGTCATCTGCACCTCGAATGCTTCAATTTTCTTTCCAAGGTACTCCGGTGTCCGCCCGACCATCAGGCCTGCAATAAATACAGTGAGAATGATAAAGATGACCATCCCGTATAACCCGGCGCCAACTCCTCCGAAAATGACCTCACCGAGCATCAGGTTCACCATTGCCACCATCCCGGCCAGCGGTGAAAGGCTGTCGTGCATTGCATTCACGGAACCATTCGATGCTGCGGTCGTGGAGGTTGACCATAAAATGCTGTTTGTAATACCGAACCGCGTCTCTTTACCTTCCATCAAAGCATGATTTCCAAAAATGGGATTCCCATGATATTCAGCATACAATGAAACACACAGACCTGCCAGCAATAAAATGAACATGGCCGTAAATATTGTCCAGCCATGACGTACCGAGCCGGTCATCTTGCCATAGGTAAAAGTCAATGAAGCAGGGATCAGCAGGATTGCGAACATCTCAAGAAAATTACTGAACGGTGTCGGGTTTTCAAACGGATGAGCGCTGTTTGCATTAAAAAAACCACCACCATTCGTGCCCAGCTGTTTAATAGCGATTTGAGATGCTGCGGGGCCCATCGGGATTTCCTGGGTTTTCCCGGTCAGCGTTTGCACTGTTTGATATGAATGGAAATTCTGAATGACACCCTGGCCGGTGAGAACAATTGAAAACAGGATGGCCAGTGGTAATAATACATAGATCGTTGAACGGGTCAGATCAACCCAGAAATTCCCCAGCTGTTCTGTAGTTTTTCGTGTTAATCCCCTGATCAGAGCGAGCAATACGGCGATTCCCGTCGCAGCGCTGACAAAATTCTGAACGGTGAGCCCGATCATCTGTACCAGGTAACTCATGGTCGTTTCGCCCGAATACCCCTGCCAGTTGGTGTTTGTCATAAAACTGACAGCCGTATTAAATGCAGAATGCCATGAAACGTCGCGTACATGAGCGGGATTCAGGGGAAGATGAGATTGCAGGAGCTGCATCACGAAAAGAAATAAGAAACCTATGAAATTAAAAAGCAGCAAGCCAAAAGCGTACGTTCTCCAGTTGCTTTCTTCATCAGGATTTATCCCGCCTGCTTTGTATGTCAGCCTTTCCAGCCATCCCAGGGCAGGATATAAAAAGTGTTTTCTTGCAATAAATACCTTGTACAGGAAATTCCCTAAAATCGGCGTCAATCCGATCAGCAGCGCAAAGAACAGGATGACCTGTATCAATTCAAGGATTGTCATGACTTAAAATTTATCAGGTTTTGCCAATGAAAAGACCAGGTACCCGAGAATGAACAATGAAATGATGGCGCCGGTTATATAACCGCTGCCGGGGATGATCTTAAGGATAACCAAAAGAATTACTGCATTCATACCGATACGTTTTTTTACCGGTACAAAGTTGCATTTGAAAGTATAAGGGTTTTATGCAGATTTTCCCTGGAGGGATAAAGATTTTATAAAGAAGATCGGACGAATCTTCATCGTTCATTCTTCATTATTCAAGAGGAACCACTTTTTCTTAAAATAGAACGAAAGATTCACAAGGCTGATCAATACAGGCACTTCGACGAGCGGTCCGATCACGGCGGCAAATGCAACTCCTGAATTGATCCCGAATACGGCAACGGCCACGGCGATGGCCAGCTCAAAATTGTTGCTTGCAGCCGTGAACGAAAGGGTTGCTGTCTTTTCATACCCCGCTCCTGCCCTTTTCCCGATGAAGAAAGAAACAACAAACATGACAACGAAATAGATCACCAGTGGAATCGCTATTCTCACTACATCGAGCGGGATCTTTACGATGTACTCCCCTTTCAGCGAGAACATGACGATGATCGTGAAAAGCAGAGCGATCAGGGTAACCGGGCTTATTTTAGGGATGAACTTCCGTTCGTACCATTCCCTGTTTTTCAGTTTTATCAGGGTGAACCGTGTAATTATTCCTGCAATGAACGGTACCCCAAGGTAGATAAAGACGCTTTTGGCGATCTGACCGATGGTGATATCCACCGCAAAAGTCTTTAATCCCAGCCAGGAAGGGAATACCGTCAGAAAAATCCAGGCATAGATTGAAAAGAACAGCACCTGGAAGATGGAGTTGAAGGCGACCAGTCCCGCGCAATATTCACGGTCGCCTTTCGCCAGGTCGTTCCAGACGATCACCATGGCGATGCAGCGTGCCAGTCCGATCAGGATAAGCCCTGCCATGTATTCAGGGTAGCCCCTGAGGAAGACAATGGCCAGGACGAACATGAACACCGGCCCGATGATCCAGTTCTGCACCAGTGAAACCGCCAGTACTTTTACATTTCTGAACACATCCCCGAGCTCTTCGTACCTGACCTTGGCAAGCGGCGGGTACATCATTACGATCAAACCGATGGCGATGGGAATATTGGTAGTTCCTGATGACAGTGAATTCCAGAATCCTGCAATCCCGGGGAAAAGCCATCCCCAGAAAACACCGATTGCCATTGCAAGGAAAATCCATAAAGTCAGGTAGCGGTCTAAAAATTTTAATTTTGTCTTCATCTGCAAATCATATTTAATCCTTACATCATCAAATCACCAAATCAACAACAGCTGCTACTTCCTTCGCCGCAATCACAGGTCGGCTCTGTACCGCGCAGCAAACCATTGATGATTCCCGCGGCACAGCCTACACCTGATTTTACATTGATAGCCCCTTCCGGGCAATTTTTTGCACATGCGCCGCACTCCATGCAAAGATCTTTATTCAGGATCACAGCTCTTTTATTTTCTATCCCGAATACGGCGTGGGGGCAAACCACCAGGCACATGCGGCATCCGGTGCACTTCGTCACATCCAGTTCCAGGGTGACAACATCGGTAAGATAAACGAATCGGTTCATATAAATATAAATCTTGTTATAATCCAGCCTGCCAGGCCCAGGGATGCCATTGCAATCTGTGCCGGCAAAGCGGTTTTCATCTCTTTCTGCACACCTGATAGTGATGTGAATGTCGTTGATCCAGTAAAATTCATGGCCATAAATGATGACAGTCCACCCATCATCAGAAACCATGAAACTTTTTCCATCAGACTAATGCCTAAAGTACCGGCCAGTAATAGCGGAACAGCCACAAACCATCCGGTAACAACTCCTTTGATGGAAAACCTGCGGAAAGGAATCCATGGGAGCAGTGCAGGTGTAAGTGCACATCCTGCCAGGTAACCTGAAAAGAGGTTGACAACTGGCTTCCATCCTGAATTTAAAGCAAGATCAAAAGAGTATCCCTGAGGATTGAGACCTGAAAGCGCCAGAAAAACAAGCGGTACGATCAGCATGTACTGTTTTCCATAAAAAATATCCACCGGGATCAGCTTGAGTCTTTCAAAAAGGGGAAAGTTTACCTGCCGCATTTCATCACTTGCTTTGAGCCCTGCGTCGAGAAATGCCCTGATGTCCCTGGCCAATACCGGTCCGTAAACAACAGTAAATCCGGTCATTTTCCTTACCTCATGAGCGGAAACTCCGGGAGCGCTGAGCTGGGGCAATATGAGTTTCCTCTGGTCAACAAGTTGGGCGAGATGATGGATCCGGATCCTCCGGACCACCTCCTTGGTGCCAAAACTCCCTTTGCCGGCAGCGCACCAGACGTTGATCCCTTTGGTATCGATCACGAGAATCCAGCAATTCAAGCCTTCAAGATTCCTGCGCAGGTGATCGAAGCTGAGTTTGAAATTTCCGGTCACAAAAACCCGGGAATCACGGTCCGGATTCCCGACTGCATAAATTCCCGGCCGTACGCGGTATTTCATTCGTCCGACCGACCACCGTGTTTTTAAAGCGCCCCACCGGTCAAGATGGGTCCATTTTGTTGCTATACGTGGCAATGGACCAACCGGTGTCTCAATCTCTCCGTGAATATAACTGGTCAACACGGTTTAAAAAGTTAACAGTAAATAAAATCCAAACGCAACCAGGGCGATGCCCCCGATGTATTTCGCAATTGAAACAACCTTTGAAAGCGTAGTTGATATCTTCCCCAATCCAAGGCTGATCCCGAAGATCATTGCTGCAAGCGGCAGCCCAAAACCCAGTGCAAAGAAAACAAGCATCATGAAACCCCAGGCTGCAGATCCTTTGACAAAAGATGCAGCCAGGATGACCGGGAAAAATGGATTGCAACAGGAATTGGAGGCAGCAGCCAGCCCCCCGACTGCAAGACCGAAAAGGATTGCGGTAAAGGTATTCTTTTGAGATTTTCCTGATTTGACTGTTATTCCCGGTAATCTGACAGGAACCAGGTCCATGGAATACAAACCAAAAAGAATCGCAATCAGCCCTGCGGCAATTTTCCAGTAATTCCCAAGAGAATCGCTGATCCACTTTCCCGCAAAGCCGAACATCGCTCCGATAAGTGACATCGAGATGATGGTTCCGATCAGGAAGGCAATCCCTTTCCATATGACTAAACGGGTTTTATCAGAAGCGTGACTTGCCCCTGAATATCCCGCAACAACCCCGATGATTGCAAAATTGCATGCGCACGTAAAAACGCTGAGAATTCCCATTACAAAAACTGCCATCAATACCATCATTGATGCATGTTCATTGCCTAAAGCCTGGTGTATCCATGTTTCCATCGTACACTTATTTTGGACAGCATGATGATCCCTTGGTAGTATCGCACGTTTTCGTTCCGGCCGAATCACATGATACCGGTGAATTCGGATCCCTTAAAGTTTTTTGGTTTGAAGCAGGCGCCGGCGACACAAGGAACAGCTTTACCAGAATAATACCCAGCGCTGCAAGTATTACCAGCGAGAATATTACCTTGGGAACAACCGATTTCTTTTTAGGAGGACAACAACCGCCCTCGCATCCGCAATCATTCTGATTTTCTGATTTTTTCATCATAAAACTTTTTGAATTCTTCCTTAATTTCATCACGAATCCTCCGGTAAACCGGCATTACCTCATCAAAAGTTCCTTTTGCTTCGGCAGGATCTTCAAACCCCATATGTAGACGGTTTCGGACTTTACCAATGAAAAAAGGACAGGTTTCATTGGCATTATCACAAACAGTAATCACATAATCGAAGGATTCCCGGAGGAAAAGATCGACATTCTTGGGTTTATTCTGTGATATGTCAATTCCAACCTCTTTCATCGCTGCAACTGCATTCGGGTTAGCATGTGCTGCAGGTTCTGTTCCTGCAGAATACACCTCCAGCCGGTCATCAAATGATTTCAAAAAGCCTTCGGCCATCTGGCTGCGGCAGGAATTGCCGGTACATAAGATTAATATTCTCATTTTTTATTTACACTTTTGGTTACCAGGAATATTAATGATCTTAAAAAATTCCTGAAAATCAGAAATAGCTCTGCAGATTTGTTCAGGGTCAAGGCAATAATTGACTTTCACTCCATCAACATGTCCCTGGATCAACCCTGCATTTTTTAATTCTTTCAGATGCTGGTTAACAGTGGTCCTGCTCAGGGGCAACTCATCGGAAATGTCCCCGGTGATACAAACCTTTGTTTCAGCAAGATATTTCATTATTGCAAGCCTGGCAGGGTGTGCCAATGCCTTGAATAAAACTGCGGTGGAATTTAATTTCGGATCAAACAGATCCGTTTTTGCGTAGGCCATTACTGAATATTTTATGTCGCAAATATACGTTATATTTTAATACAACGTATTATTACGTTATTTTTTTGCTTCTTTCCTGGCCTTAAGCGCAATAAAATCGATTTTCTTGGTAATCCTGGCTGAAACCGCATATCCGAATGACATCTGGATGCCGTTATAATATTTGTAAACCGGGATGTCGGAATAGGCTGAAAGATACCAGTTGTGTTTAAAAGCATAGGTCAGCTGAGGCGTGAAGAAAACCACATCATAGCCGGATGCTTCGACAATTTCATCATTTTCACGCGTCGATTTTGCCCTGTATTCATTACGAACCTGGAGGTCTATGCCCAGCCCCTTCCAGATGTGATAATTAAAATAGATTGCCCCGATCCACTGATCCCCGTATTTATAATAAAAGTTATCCGATTCGATAAGTTGTGAGTACTCATAAGAGACAAATGCCGCCAATGCAATTTTTTTACCCATTCCTTTCGAAACAAATATATTCCCGGTGTATTTGTAACTACCGGATGAAGGCTGCACGGTGATTGGCAGTTGTACATTATCAACTTCCTGGTCAAAAACACCGATCGGAAACTTCATCCCAATGGATGGTGATATTGAAAACTTCAGCCTGGGATTGGTGTATGCATTAAATTTCAGATAGAGTTCTGCGTCACCCAAACCATAACCCTTGTACGGATCCTGGCCGGTAGTGGTTAACGTCTTATTGAAAAAGTATCCCAAATCAGCCATTACGGTAAGCCAGTTGGTAATGCCGTATCCCACCTGAAATTCAGCATAGTTGCTGTACGAGGTCTGTTCAAACGGCAGATCATTGAATGGAGAATCTTCGGCATAATATTTTGAAGCGTGGCTATAGCGGTAGGTAAGCGAGGAAGTCAGCACTTTTGACTGAAGGGCGGGCTGCTCTGCGTCACTGATAAAAGGATTTCCGGAAGAACAGCATTGGGCAAAGGACTCGTTATTGATCAATAAAAGTAATAATGAATTAAAGCAGAGCAGGAAGCGTATTTTCGGCATAGGTTACTTCTTTTTTGGATGAATGTAGGAAGTGACCCGGATCATAACCGTATCAGAGACTTCACCTGTATTATTGAACACCCGGCAGGTTATCGTATTCAATCCCACACAACATTCACCGGCGGCATACCTGATCTGTTTGCCACCCCCGGTGAAATTTCCATGATTTGCCTTCCAGCCATACTGAAGGCTGTCGCCGGTTGCTACCACGGTAATTACCGTTGTATCCCATGCCTTTACAGGGTTCAGGGAGGCTGTGAGACTTACAATTTGAATACTATCGCTCAGTTTTACAGCATCTTTTTTAGCGCAGGCTGCCAGTAGCAGCAGGAATAGAAATGAAACAACAAAAAATCTTTTCATGGAACAGTATTTAAGGATTCAATGATTTTATTTCATTATCGAGTTCCTCTGTGGAAAAGTAACCAGTATGCCTGAATACTTCTTTTCCTGAAGAATCCATCAGCACTTGTGTTGGAATAGTAGCAATTCCGAAGTACTTCATCATATCCTGGTTTTCCGGAAGAAGTACATTAAAGAATTTTACTTTTACCTTGTAAGGATATTTTTCTTTGATTTCCTTCATTACAACTTCCATTTTTCTGCAGGAAATACATCCTGTTGCTCCAAATTCCAGAAAGGTGATTACAAATCCTTCCCCATTTTTCCGGTAATTAAATGCAGAATCAACAATTTGTGCAATACTCTTCTGAGCTTCCACACTGGTTTGCTGCTTTATTGCTCTTGAAATATACCTATTCATACTTCCCCTGAATACAAAAAGCAATACCAGGAAAAGAACAGCCAGTGTAATGAAGGCGATGTTCATCAGAATTTTGAACCGGCGAAGGTTTACTGGATTCATTTTCGCTTTTTTGCCGATAAATTATCCATCAGTTTTTTTGCCTGCTCACAGATATCCTTAATCTGTCATTCGCTGCCGCAGCTACAACCACGAAACGATTTTCCTGACCAGGAATCCGGACTGATGCTGCCAATCATTTTTACTATCTCACTGGTGACTTTGTCTACCATTTCATGATGTTGGTCCTTAAGATCTCTATTCCTGACGATTTTTGTGTTAAGCGCGTTTTCATTTCCGATGATTTTCGAAACATCGATAAAACCGCTGATCTTGCCGCTGTACTTTTCAGTGCTTCTTTTAGCGCAAAGTTTATCACAGCCGTCAACTGAGATTGTCGGAAACACTTTTGCAAAGTTTCTTTCTTCTTTGCCGCCCGCCAGATAAAGCGGCAGGCAAAGTGTTACAGTCTCAACAAGTTTAAGTTCCTCAAGAACCTTTCTTGTGGCAAGCCTTGAGATCGTTCCGCCGAGACATTCCTCGCCGCTGCATGATAATACGCCTACTTTAAATTCAGCCATTGATACTTCACTTTAATTTATCTCATTTATTTTTCTCGCAATCTTCGCCGCGATTTCGCTCGTCACCGCTTCGCCGTCAGCATCAAGCTGCGTAGGTGAACCGAACTTTTTTCCTTTATGTTCTTTCACTGTTTCCAGGACTTTAATTTCTTCGATTACGATCCCGCCGGCCATTGAGACATTTTTTGCGGCGCACATTTTTGGGCAACCGTCAACGGTGATGCAATCAAAGCCTTCGATTCTTTCCTTAACTTCTTTATCTCCGGTTACGATGTATCCGAGGCAAACCGTTTCTGATTTTTCAGGACATAAATCAAAGACTGCTTCCAAAACTGCTTCTCTTGCCATTAGTCCGTATACCTTGCCAATGCCACTGCAGGGAACAACTTTCACTTTCCTATCCATTTAAGTCCTCCACCTTTTTTTTCATGATCTCAAAATATTTTCCAAAACCTATTAAGAGTTCTTTATCGCTCTCAAAACCGGTCAGTTCAAGCTCTGCTATCCAACCCAGCTCATAGGGGTTTTCGTTGACAAGCTCCGGTGTTTGCAAAAGTGTTTCATTGATAGAAATAACCTTACCGCTTACAGGTGAGATTAATTCAAAGACGGACTTTGACGATTCGATCTCACCAGCTTCGCCGAACTGGTCAATTTCTGCACCAATCTCGGGGGGTGCAAAAAATAAAATATCGGAAAGGTTTTGCTGAACAAAATCTGTAACGCCTATTCTTGCACGGTTTCCAATCACATAAGCCCAGCAGTCGTTTTCGTTAAAGTAAACTTCCGGATTTTCAGGTACCCTGAAAATGAATTTGCCATTTTGATAGGTCTTATACTTGAAATTATATTCAACATTTATTTCATCAGAAAATGGGGTGACCTTATCTTCGGTATTTAGTCCGTTCAATATAATTTCAATCAGCCCATTTTCATTTTCCTGAAGCCTGAGATTATTTCCTAATTCAATATTATGGTTTTTAGCTTCTTCGGTTATTGTTACTTTCCTGGAGATTTTCAAATTCTTTTCCGCAGCAAGCTTACTCGCACACCGGGTCTGGCAGCCATCTATGACTAAAAGAGAATGTTCGCCTGCGATTTTATTATATTTCTTTTCAGCAACTCTGGAATACACAGGGCATATAATTTCATTGTGAGCGTTCTCGCATAATTTTATCGCTAATTCCCTTGAAATTACCCCTGCACATTTATCCAATCCATTGCATGGGAGGATGGCATAATTTTCAACCATTTGTTTCCTCCTTTCTTATTTCCTTGATCCTTTGCGTCGTCGCATTTTTATCGGGAAACGACAGTGCGTCGGGACCGCAGATCTTCGAGCATGCCCTGCAGAAAACAACACAGTTATCCGGATTCCTGATGATCAATTTAATTTCTTCATTTTCTCTGACCTCAAAAACCTTATGAGGACAGAAATTCACGCATTCCATGCAATAATCGCATTTTGTGTAATCAATTGTCGGACTCCAGTCGATTTTATCGCGTTCAACTCCCATGAAAGTAGTCAGGCTCATTTCGACTCCTCCAGTTTTAAAAGAGCTGCGCTGACCTTTTCAATTGCCTGATCGGTCGTCATGTCGCGTACATCAATCGGGACCAGATCTTTACTTATATCAAGACCCGAGTCTTTGAATGCGTCTCTGAAAAGCTTGGTTTGCATATTGGGAGCACAGCCTCCGATAACTACTTTTCTGTGTGCTTTCAGAAAATCCATTAAAAACCGGTCTCCGTCTTCCTCGCAAAGTTGGGGATGGATAAATCCATATTCAACCGGCAATTCTATTCTCACCCTGTTTATAAAGTCCCAAATATCCATTTTTGAAAATCCGGGACATTTTCCGGTGCATACGCACATAATAAAACCAGGTTTTTCATTTTCTGACATAGTTTCAATTTTTTGGATCTTTTAGTTTTTCGTAGAAAGACGAAATCTTGTTTCAAAAAAAACTCATTCCTTTTTATTCCTTGGTCTTAGCTGGCACATGCATGAACCGGACAACTTTTCACTCTTGTCAATGACCAGGGGCAACTCATCCCTCTCCCATTCAACAAGCCCTCCTGCCATATTTGCAATGCGATCTCCAAACCCCTTTTCAGACAGGAATACCACGGCTTCCCTGCTGTGCAACCCGGCCGAATCGGCCAGTATGATCGCTTTATCATCCGGCAGGTTCTGATAAACTTCCTTCAACATGCTGTAAGGGCAGTAAATAATTTCAGGCACATCAAACATTTTGAACCGGTTCATGAATTCTTCCCGCACATCAACCAGTAAAGCCCCTTTACGGCAAAGTTCCAGAGCCTGCATTGGAGTGAGATTCAGGATCCCGCCACTTTCAAATCCGGCCTGAAAGAAAACATTCTTCATGGTTCAATAATTATCTTCAAATCCTCAAATCTTCAAATCTGCAAATTTCTAGGGCTAAATAAAGAAAATCATGATGTAATAGATCCCGGCCAGTATAAACAAAACAGCTACCACCCTGCGGAACCACAATTCAAATATTTTAATGTTGTTATATAGTTTGCCAACATTGCCTATTGCATACGCAAGCAGCCACGCAAAGATGATCACAGGCAGACCGGTCGCAATTGCGAAAACCACCGGTAAATACAAGCCACTGGCACTCGCGACGGTCATCGGAATGAGCATGGCAAAATAGAGCACGCCGCTGTAAGGGCAAAAGGCCATGGCGAAGATCATGCCCAGCAGCAGGGTTCCCCAATAGCTGCGTTTGCTGTGTTCTCCTATTTTTTCAGTCAATCCTGAGAAACCCGGAAACTTCAGTTTAATGACATCCAGCATGAAAATCCCGATCAGGATGAGAACCGGGCCCAGGAGTTTCTCCCCCCAGCCCTGGAAAAGCAACGAGATATGCATCTTGCTGGCGCCAAAGAAAAGAATGACACCCAGCCCGGTATAAGAAACAGCGCGTCCTAACGTGTAAACCAATCCCTTGATGAATACACGCCGCCGGTTCTCAATATCCCGGCTGATAAACCCTATGGCTGAAATATTGGTTGCCAGCGGGCATGGGCTTATGGCTGTCATTAAACCAAGTACGAATGCAGTCAGGAATGCATACTGGGAATTCTCCAGTATTGTTTGCAAATATTGCATATTCTGTAATTTTCAAATCATTTAATCAAATCATCAATCGCTTTCTTTATCTCTGCTTTCAGTTTATCCGGTTTGTCGTTGGCATACATGAATCCTTTGTCGGTGAGGTCAACCCGCTTGTCGCCTGAAACAATCAGAAGGGTCTGACCTTCTACTTTCAATTTTGCGCCAAGGGCCTCTCCTTCTTTTTCATCAAGGTTGACACTTTTAAATGTGATTTCTCCGCTTTTTACTTTCCCTGCATATTGCTGCTCAACAGCATCTTTCGAGACTTTTTCGACATTATTGCAGGTCATACAGCGCCGGGTAAAGTGAAAATAATAAACCTCGATTTTTTTCGTGGCAGGATTTCCGGCAAAAATGCCTGATACCATAAACAAGGCAATGAAAAACAGAACTGTCTTTTTCATAATCATTTGGTTATTTGGTCAATAATTGTTTGATTTCATCAGATGAAGGCACACGCCCTTTTACCAAAACCTTTTCATCCACAACAAGCGCAGGCGTCGACATCACACCATATTTCATGATCTCCATGATATCTTCCACCTTGGTTATCGTAGCATTAATACCGTTTTTTTCAACCACTTCCCTTGTAAGTTTATCCAGGCTCCTGCATTTAGGACATCCCGGACCCAGAATTTTAATTTCCATGGTTTTGAGTATTATTGAATTCTTAATATTTGGTCTCAGGATTCGAATAATAGATTAAGCAACCGTTTTGCCTCCTCCCAGTTTTCCTTGTTGATACAATATTTAATGTACGGAGGATTGATCTCGCCCTGGATAAGGCCTGCCTTTTTTAACTCTTTCAGGTGTTCAGACAACGTGGAACGTGCTATCGGCAACTCTTCGGCCATGTCGCCGCTGTAACAGCATTTGTCAATGTTACCGGCAAGAAAGTCGAGAATAAAGACCCTTGCCGGGTGAGCAATTGCTTTTGCATACCGGGCCATTTTCTCCTGGTTTTCCGTATAATATTTCTTCTCTGTGATCATGACATTTAGTATTTCGTAGAATAACGAAACAAAGATAAAATAATTATATTTACTCATGAACCAGCATGACGAAATTTAGACGCATTCTCAATAATGGCAAATATGTAAAATTCCATATCAAATTTTACCAGACTTGACTTTCATATTTAGTTTTCATATATTTGAAGTGGATTATCAAGCTGTTTTTATCCATTATTTATTTAAGACACTTAACTTCTCTATATAGTATCAGGCATTTCATAGGCCGGTACCCTTGGTTTTTTGTTTTCAATCTAAAACGGAATTTATGGCAGCAAAAGAAGAATCAGTAACGCTCTACCTTGCCGAATGGCAGAAAAGAATGCTTCTGGATTTTTACCGTAAACCTGCGCTCAAGAGCTCTTCTACGGGAGGCGGCGGAGGAGGGATCAAAGATATTCCTCCCAGAAGAATATCCAGGATTAAGTTCTATAAACATGAGGTAAGATGCCCGGCATCCTATAAGATTCCAGTCGATGGAATCAGAAAGGGAGACTTGGTATTGTACCTGACGGACGAACAAATGGCCATCGTACAGGACAACTTAGGGTTAAAAACCAAGGTTACAGGGATCAATATTACAGACGAGTTAATCAAAAAGGGGAATATTCAGTTTCTGTAGTGTTCATTCGCTTTAAAGGAAATAGCAAGGTTCCTGTATTTCCGAAGCATACACCCATTTCCGGTATCCATTTTCAAAGGAACTGATCTATGGAATCAAAATATGAACTGGTTTCATCTTTATGGGAATTGACCTTACGGTGCTCGCTGAATTGCATGCATTGCGGCTCCGTTGGAGGGAGTGCCCGTAAAAAGGAACTGACCCTGGAAGAATGTTATCCTGTTGCGGATGAACTGAAGGAATTGGGCTGCCAGGAAATGACCTTCATCGGGGGTGAGATCTTCCTGTACAAAGGCTGGGAAAAACTGGGGAACTACCTTACCGGTAAGGGAATGGTCGTCAACCTGATGTCCAACGGTTTCAGCATCGGAGATCGTGAGATTGAGCAGATAAAATTCGCCGGTCTCTCCAACGTCGGCATTTCGATTGATGGGATGGAAGAGACCCACAACCTTATCCGCCGGAACAAAGAATCGTTCAGCCGTATTCAAGAAGCCATGAACCGCCTGAACAAGGCAGGAATAGAGATCGGCGTGGTGACCTCCCTCATGGAGATCAACTATCCCGACCTGGAAGAACTTTACGATTTTCTGGCCGCGAACAATGTTAAGCTCTGGCAGTTGCAGCTGGTCAACCCGATGGGGAACATGTCCGGGCAGAAAAAGATGATCATCAAGGCCGGCAGAATCCCGGAAATAACAACGTTCATAAGAGAGAAGAACAATGAATACAGGATGCTGGTTGTGGCCGGCGACAGCATCGGGTACCATGACGAAAATGAATTCTGCATCCGGGGCAGGACATCTCCTTTCACCTACTGGGGAGGTTGCCAGGCGGGGATTTCCAGTCTGTTCATCGATAGTGTCGGAAACATTAAAGGATGCGGAGCTTTGTATGAAGATACCTTTATCGAAGGGAACATTAGGGAAACCTCCCTTTCGGAGATCTGGAATAACAAAAACAACTTTTCCTATAACAGGAAGTACAGGAAATCAATGCTCAAAGGAAACTGTAAACATTGCGAAACAAAAGAGGTCTGTAAAGGAGGCTGCCGTGCCTCGAACTATTTCATGACCGGATCACTTTACGAGAATGCCTTCTGCAGGATGGTATCATAGCTGTGCTTTCCGGGTCAGATGTCATAAGACATAAGACATAAGACAAAAGACATAAGACATTCCTTTCGCGAGGTTTCAATCCAGTTTCTTCAACGCCGCAAGCTGAGCAACCGTCTCAATGGCAATCGCCGAAACCGCTGCTCCGTAATCAAGGTCGATGTTATCCATGGTGTCGTGGGTATCATGATAGCCCTTGCGGTGGATGTCATAGTTTTCCATGAAGAGGATGACAGGAATGCCATTGTCGGAGAAGATGATCCCGTCGGTATTGTAAAGGGTGCTGTGCGGATCTTCCCAGCTTCTGATTTCACCATCAACAGCGAGATGCTTTGCCTTTGCAGGCATGATCCTGGCGTCAAGGGTCCGCTCTCCCTTTTTGCAATCCTTCCTGTCGGGAGACTCATTCCATTGCAGGGTGTTTGCATTCCATACCTGGCATGCAAGCCGGGCCTGCCGGGCCAGATCCAGCGATGCTCCGGTTTTTCCCGGGGCGATCTGAAAAATATCAAGGTCGTTGTCGCGGTTATGAGCGATCATATCCATGACCAGAACGCCTTTTACCTCAACCTCTGAAAGATCCTTAAAGCTGCCGTCGTTCCTGTGCATCTTCAGCGTTTTCTGGATGATATGCTGGCAGAAGTTGCGGGCGCCAAGGCAATCGGAAGGGAACTCTTCACCGGTCAGGTGAATCAACCAGATGTCGCGCTCCAGTTTCCCTTCTTTTGCCATTTTCAGGTAGATTGGCGCTGCCAGAAGCAATGCGGCCGATGCGGAATGGTTGTCATCCGCCCCGGCGGCAGCGAGCCGGGCCCCGCTTCCCCCGGATTCAGGATAAAAAACATCAGCCATGTAGGCAGTATCATAATGATCGCCCATGACCACCGCCTCTTTCCTGTTCTTCCCGGGAATGATCACCAGGAGGTTTCGTTCATATTCCTTTCCTTCCTGGTTGGCCAGCCATCCGCCATACATCGGGAATTCAAAGTCCGTTTCCCACCGGAAGGGCAATTCCCCGCATTCGGCTTTGCCTTCCATACCGGCATTACGGATCAACTCACGGTACCGCTTCAGGAAATAGTCGCCCAGTTTGTGAAGATCCCTGTGCATATGACCTGCCCGTTCGCCTGTCGGCCTGTCCAGGATGATGTCTGCATTATCCTTGTTGATGAATTCGCCATGCGCCAGGAAATGGATCTGGTTCCAGTATGCAACCTCGTATTCGCGGCTGGCGGTTTCACTGAAGGTCAGGGGTTCCGGGAGCCTCTGCTTACTGTTTTCGGGCTGGAGGATCGATTCAACCGACCGTGCGATCTTTTTTCCTTTCTGCGGATCCTTTGCACGTTCGGGAAATCCTGCCAGCCAGTCTTCAAGCCTGTTTTCCTTCGGTATCCTGACCAGGCTGCGGGCGAAATCCCTATCCAGGGGCTTCTCTCCTGTCAGGTCGTAGGTATCAAGAAGTGCGAGAAGGTTCCACGATGTCTGGTGCAGGTAGCGGTCGTGGGCGGGATCGAAACTTTCCAGCACGTCAAGATGCAAGTCGCGCCTTAGAAATCTGGGCCAGAGTTCGACCGCATCGGCAGGATCAGGATTCCCTGCATGGTAACCGGTCATATAACCCGTCAGGAGATCGGTTGCGATCTCCGGCTCTCCTGACTTCGAAATACACGCTACAAGCGGCCGGTGCCAGAATACTTCATGCAGGCCTGCACGCATGGGCGGGAAATAGAACCGGTACCGGAAATTCCCGCCTTCCATCAGCTTCAGAATTGCTTCGCCGATCTTTTTCCGGCCGGCCGTGGGTCCGTCAATGAGCAATTCAAATTCTTCTGAGAAGAGCTGGCTGTTCCGCGCCATCGGCTTGTTGTATAGATCAAGGGCCTTAAGGCTGGTGCTGAAGAGGGTCTCGATCACCGAGTCGATCTTTTTGCTCATGATCAACCCGTCTTCATTCCTGTGAAACTTGTCCCAACGGCTTGTCCGGATGTAGTTATTGACAATGAATTCCTCCAGCATCTTCGCCTTCTGTCCTTTGATACCGGGCTGAAAAAACCAGCCGGACTGCGGAACACGGAGCCCGTTGAATCCTTCATCCCTTTTTACCAACCGCAGCATGGGCAGGTGAATGGCATTGTGAAGTTGCTCCTGGAGCTTTATGTATTCCCTGAATCCCCACATTAAAAGGCTTCCCGGGAACGGTATAAGGTAAAGCTTCCCGGCGGCATAGCGCTCTTTCGCCCATCCGGGGAGCCTGTCAAACGGACGGAACGTGAGCAAATATTTTATGTTGTCAGCTTCAGCATCATCATCAACCAGGTAGTGCTTTGTCCATGAAGGATGTTTTTCTGTTTTCCAGTATGAAAAGGGAAACACATCGCCCGTTGGGAGTATTCTGAATCCCTTGCTGATAAGGTCTTCACGGCTGTCAGTATGCGCCCCGAAAGCTTGTTTGAAGACCCATTTCAGGAAATTAATAAATAAGGATTCGGGATGCTCTTTTTCAGGAGACACATAAAAGGATTTCCAGAAGGCCTTTTCCGGTCCCTGCTCGCTGGCGCCGAAAAACGTCCAGCACACCCTCCCCTTGTCATCCTTTGTCTTCGACAGGGAAAATGGCACGATGGTAATGTACTTTTCACGTTTCAGCTTGCCCAGGCAGCCGGCCAGTTCATCCGACCAGTAGATATTATTGGCAAACGCGCTGTTGTGATGCCCGACCAGGGAGACCGGAAGGGTGCCCTCTCCCATCTTGTTCGTGTGTTCAAGAACCTGCCTTCCGATATTTACCAGGCCCGGACGTAGCTGGTATTCTTCCTCGATTTCATGGATTTTCCATCCAAACAGATCGTCATCATCAAACGACCAGGGATAAACTGTCCCATCAGAAGGATTGACCCCAGTCCTGATCGGAGGCATGAACTCGGAATAGGCCTCTATTTTGAATTTATTTTCTCCGTCAAACCAGGGATATCCTTTCAGAAATGATTTCCATCCTGTATCTTTA
Organism: Bacteroidota bacterium; assembly: GCA_026391805.1. Classification (GTDB taxonomy): domain Bacteria; phylum Bacteroidota; class Bacteroidia; order Bacteroidales; family FEN-979; genus FEN-979. The sequence continues at coordinate 29,997 of JAPLDJ010000008.1, forward strand.
TATTTATTCATGATGTCGGTTTTGATAAGTTCTCTTCCCGTCAAGCAAATATAACCATAAAAAACTTTGTACATTTATGGGAATTTTTGCCGGCATCTTTCAATAATCACATTAGAAATCTGAATTCATTATTATGAAAAAGCGTAAGACCTCATCCCGCTCAAAAAAGAGCAGATGGACCAGAAGAATCCTGAAAACTGTTGCCTGGATCATCATCTTCATCCTGTTAATCATCGCCGGGGCATCTCTCTACACCTATTATCGCGGTAATGTGTTGATAAAGGAATACCTGACAACAACCATTGCAAAGTCGAGTAAGGGAATTTACAAGGTTGAGATGAAAAGTCTGGTTCTGAATGTGATCAATGGAAAAATCACCATCAGCGGTTTCCGGCTGATCCCGGACACTGCATTGTACCGCAAAATGTCGATGACCGATACCCTTTCGCCGATGCTACTTGCGATCAGCATAAAAAAATTCCAGGTAAGCGGTTTCAGCCTGAGACAACTCCTGCTCGAGAAAAAACTGACAATCCGTAAAATAGAGTTTGTCTCACCCGATGTGACGGTCATTATTAAAAAGCCCTCAAAAAAGGATGAAAAAGCGGCCTCCAATGCGAATATGCTCGCCATCCCGCTCCCAAAAGGTTTGGTGGCCATTAATATTCAACGCATCCTCCTGACCAACGGAAAAATCACCGTCGAAAACCAGGTGCTCTCTCCTCCGCAGAAATATCTGATCCCTGAGATGAACTTGGAAATTAAGAATATCCTTGTTGACTCGGCCCATGTAGGAAAGAGGAGGATCTTCAATGCAGATGACATTAAACTTACCGTTCGCGGCATTTCAATCAAAACCAAGAACGGAATGTATACCATCATCCCCGGCGAGGTCGGATTCTCTACACAGGCATCTGCCGTCTGGGTTAAGAATCTTCACCTGAAACCCAATTATTCAAACTACGATTTCAGCAGGAAACTTGGATACCAGATGGACCGGATGGACATCACCATAAAAAAAATTGAGGTGAAGTATATCAACATGCGACAGCTCATAATAGATCAAAAGTTCATCGCAAAGCTGATCACCGTCGACGGACTTGATGTTGATGATTTCCGGGATAAACGGGTGCCGATGCGTCCGGATTTCATGCCCAAACTGCCCCAGCAGGCGCTCCTGGCATTAAAGTCTTACCTGAAAATTGATCTCGTAAAGCTGACGAACGGGAAAGTCCGTTATGCCGAGCAGGTCGGCAATGAACCGGGGTACATTTTCTTTGACAAGATGGAGGGAAATATCACGAACATTACCAACGACAGCAGCCTGGTAAAAATAAGGATGCCCTTAAAGGTCGATGCCAAATTGTACCTGATGGGAAAAGGTTTGCTGAATGCCCAGCTGATCATTCCACTGGGTGAGAAAAATGATGCCTTTACATTTTCAGGAACGTTGTCGGGACTGGAGGCGAAAGAGATCAATACGATGGTCTCCAAAATGGTCCCTGCCGAGATCACCTCAGGAACCATCCGGAAGATGACTTTTCCCAATGTAAAGGCTGATAACGACAGGTCAACTGGGCGAATGGCCTTCTATTATAACAACCTCCAGGTAAAAATGACGAAAAAAGATGATAAGACGTGGACGAATATTAAATCAGGGGTTCTTTCCTGGGTTGGCAATGTATACGTCAAAAATGATAATCCGACGACAAAAGGATCATTTACGGAGGGAATGATCTATTTTGAACGCGACAAGCATAAGAGCATCTTCAATTTCCTCTGGAAAAGCGTTTTCAGCGGCATCAAATCCACAATCGGGATAAACAAGAAGGAGCAGAAGGAGATGAAGAAAGCGCAGAAGGAAACCAATAAGAAGGCAGCGAAAAAGAAATAGCCTGAAAACCGGTTTACGGTGCACGCAGCACGAAACACGAATCGTGCATCGTGAACCGTGTTTCTGTTCAGATCAGCGAACCCAGGCTCGTCTCTTCCAGTATACCGTACGTATTGTCGCGGATCCGTTTGAATACATTCCGGATCTTGCAGGTTGCTTCATCTTTGCAGAATTCACAGGGCTGGTAGGCCTTTTCGGAAACACAATACATCATGGCGATCGTTCCTTCAAAGTGGCGGATCACTGTGACCATTTTAATTTTTTCGGGTTCCTGCAACAGGAAATATCCTCCTGTCTTACCCTGCCGGCTTCCGACAATGCCCAGTTTTTTCATCTCCTGGAGGATGTTCTCAAGGAAGCGCTGCGGTATGTTCTCGCTGCGGGCAATCTCGCTGATAAGAATGGCGCCCCTGCCATATTCCCGGGCCAGTTTGGTCAGCGCCAGCATCGCATAGCGCGTCTTTTTCGACAATATCATCATCCCCTTTTACTTATATCGTGAAGCTTTTTAAAATCATTGATTCGTATCCTTTTGCCTTCCAGGGTAATGATACCCTCCTTGTTGAATTTTGAAAGCGTGTTAATCACATTTTCGTGTGAACAGGCAGCAAATTCGGCAATCTCTTTCCGGGTAAGTACAAAATCATCCGGATTGTTCTTATAAACCTCTTCCCACAGATAGATCAGGATGTCGGCAATCCTCCCGTTGACCTGCTTGTGTGCCATGCTGATGAAATTGAAGATGGATGACTGGAACATCTCCGTTGTCCGTTCACACATCGCCAGCAGAAAACTGGCATGTTTCTGGGCAACAGACCGCAAAGCCTTTCCGTCGATCAGGCATACATCACAGCTCTCCATTGCTACCAGCGAAAAGATATTGGTCTCCTTGAAAAAAAGGTTTGTCCCGCCCAGTAATTTTGGTCCGGAGACAATGGTCATGATATAGTTCTTACCGGTTTCGTACCGGTAATTGAATTTTACAACTCCCTTATGAAGGTATACCAGCTGATGCGATGTTGCACCCTGCTTCAGGATCGTCTCCCCCTTTTCAAACTGTAACTGAACCGATGTCCTGCGGATCAGTTCGAAATCTTCAGGTGGCATATAGCGGCTGGAAAGCGCCTTGAACATGCATTTCTGACAATCGTAAAGGCTCCTGTTTGAATTTTCCATTTTCAGATCAGGTAAGATAAAACATGAATTATTTCAGCCTTTGAATTAAACTGTTGCATGCAAATGTACACTAAATTGATTGACTTAATGTGTATTTTTGAAGAAAAATTCAGATGAAAACCTTTGAAACAATTTACACTCACTATTTTGAGCAGAACTGGTCATTCTTTCAACATTTTCTGCCAGGCCCTGACACAATTGATCTTCCCGATAACCAATATTACCGTATACCGGTCTACAAGGGAACAAGCACTGTGCTCCTGATGCTATGGAATCCCGGTGCAAGGACAGCCATCCATGACCATCAGAACGGACGGGGAATGGTGAAAGTACTGAAAGGGAAGGTCAGGGAAGAGTATTTTCAATTCCATGAAGGAGAGCTCAAACTGCTGTCCGACAATGTTTATGTTCCGGGCCAGATCCTTCCTGTTGCGGCAGACCGCATTCATTCCATTTCCAATGCACAGCGTGAATTTTCAGTTACCCTGCATGTCTATGAAACGCCTTCTGAATGCCTTGAAGGTGTATCCCTGTATGATCCGCAACTCAGGCGGGTAGGTCTTCTCAACAACCATGCGGTCAGGGCCTCATGGAAAGAAAAACCGGAAGCTTTCAGTAATGTGAGATCTTTTGATCAATCAGACCTCTGACCTCTTACTTCAGTCCTCTTCTTACCAGCAACGGGTCAATCGACGGCTCCTGGCCCCGGAATTTCTTGTACTGCGTCATGCCTTCATCGTTTCCTGATTCGGCAAGGCAGTACTTTCTGAATTTGGCAGCAAGATCTTTATTGTAGATATCGCCTGATTCCTTAAAGGCATTGAAGGCATCGGCATCAAGTACGGCGGCCCAGATGTAGACGTAATACCCGGCAGCATATTCCCCGCTGAAGATGTGAGAGAAATAGGTGGAACGATAACGCGGAATGATCTCCTGGATCAGCCCGATGCTGTCCATGGCTTTCTTTTCAAAAGCAAGAACATCGATGTCCTGCGGGCTCGTCAGGTTATGGTAATCCATATCCAGCAGGGATGCAGCGAGGTATTCGACGGTCACGAAGCCCTGGTTGAAGGTCCCGCTCTTTTTGACCTTTTCGACCAGCTTGTCGGGAATGACCTCGCCGGTTTTATAATGCTTTGCATAAAATTTCAGCACTTCCGGCTCGCCGGCCCAGTTTTCCATGACCTGGGAAGGAAGCTCAACATAATCCATCGGCACATTTCCTGCAGTCCGGTCGTATTTTCCAACCGTGAACAGTCCATGAAGACTGTGTCCGAATTCATGGAACATGGTTGTAACATCATCCCAGGTAAGCAATGCAGGAGCATCAGCTGTGGGTGCTGACAGGTTAAAGGTCACCGATTCAATGGCATCCACCTTTTTGCCGTCGAGGTACCCCGAAGAGCGGAAATCGGTGCACCAGGCGCCGTTACGCTTGGATTCACGGGGATAATAATCGAGGTAGATCACGCCCAGCGGGCTGCCGTCGGCTTCTTTCACTTCAAAGGTCTCGATATCCTTCTGGAAAAGCGGCAGATCGGTCCTCTTTGTGAAGGTGATCCCGTAAAGCTGTGTAGCTACATGGAACATCCCGTCGCGAACATTCGAAAGGCTGAAATAGGGCTTCAGCTCATTCTCATCCAGGTCATATTTTTCCTTCCTCACCTTCTCGGCATAATAACACCATTCCCACGACTGGAGTTTGAATTTGCCGCCTTCGCGGTCGATGATCTTCTGCATCTCTTTGACCTCATTCTTTGCCACAGCCAGTGCAGGCTTCCATAATTTCATCAGGAAATTATCAACGGCCTCCGGTGTCTTTGCCATGTTATCATCGATCACATAAGCTGCACAGCTTTTATATCCAAGAAGGGCGGCCTGCTGTGCCCGCAGCTTCACGATCTGGGCGACGATGGCCTTGTTGTCGTTCTCATTGCCATTGTTCCCGCGCATGAAATATCCCCTGTAGATCTTCTCGCGCAGGTCGCGGTTCTTTGCATACTGAAGGAACGGGATCATGCTCGGTTTTGCCAGTGTGAACACCCATTTCCCATCCATTTTTATGGATTTTGCGGCTTCTGCAGCGCCATCAATCACGCCCTGGGGTAACCCGTCAAGATCTTTCTTATCATCGATAACAAGCTTGAAGTTCTTATTGGTTTCTGCCAGCTGGTTCTCACCAAACTTCAGTGTAAGCATGGAGAGTTTTTCATTCAGTTTCCGCAGTGTATCTTTTTTATCTGCCGGAAGATCGGCTCCTAGACGTACAAAATCCCTGTAATATTTTTCCACGACGCGGATCTGCTGATCGTCGAGTTTCATCTGGTTACGATTTTCGTAAACCGACTTTATCTTCTGAAAGAGTTTTTCATTCAGGACAATGTCATCATGGTGCTTTGACGTCAGAGGGCTCAGCTTTCGTGCGATCTCCTGGAGCTGCGGTGTAGTGTTCGCCTCGTTCATCTGGTTAAACACCTTGCTGACTTTTGTCAGAAGCAATCCCGATTTATCCAGTGCCAGGATGGTGTTTTCGAAGTCGGCCTCAGCCGTATTGTTGATGATCGCATCGATCTCTGCCATTTGTTGTTTCATGCCTTCCAGGTAGGCCGGCATGTAATCGGTTGAATCGATCTTGTCGAACGGCGGTACCTGGAAAGGAGTCTGGTACTCGGTGAAAAATGGATTTTTCGTCTCCTTTGCCTGTTTGCAGGCCGAAAAGGTTACCAGTGTAAGGAGGATCAGGAGGAAGGGGATCTTTTTCATGGATAAATGATTTTGAAGGTGTTGAATAGCTTATGGATTGATCTGGTAAATGTAGATAAATTCTCACACAGTCAGTGTTTTCGGTCCCGGTTTTTTGATGAAATGACCATTTTCATCGGTGAAATCCTGTTTTGGAACATGCACCATGGTCAACCCGTTCTTTCCTGCTTTCAGACTCTGGTTCGCAACGGTGACATAATAGAATTGCCGGAGCCGTTCTCCGAATGTAATTTTATTCATCAAAACTCAAATTAACCTTATGGAATTCAACACTCTCCCAAACTGTTGTGACCGGGAAAATCACAATAAAAAAATCAAGTTAAACCATTTGCAGAAAGGAACAAGATGAAAACAACAAAATCCATCAGGATTCTCCTGATCAGTACAATTTCTGTTCTGCTCCTGTCATTCACCTCATTTGCCAGCACTCCTGCCGAAGAATGCGCTAAAAAGATGTGGCAAAAGTTCCAGAATGATGTAAAGTACCCGGAATTCGCTCAAAAGCTTGCCTTGCAGGGAGAAGTGATTGTACTGTACATGATCTCCGAAGAGGGCAGGATCGTGGTAAAAGACATCCGCTCAACCGATGTTGACCTTGCAAATTATGTCAGGAAAACATTAACCGAGATCACCTGCCCGGAGTTAAAAACCGCCCGCGGCTATGATTTCAAAGTAAAATTCCATTTCCGGTTAATCTGACCACTGCATTACAGATTGTTCAATTAAAAACAAATCCAGATGAAAACAACAATGTTAACACGCACCCTTATGATTGCCCTCTTTCTGGCAATCCTTTCAGCCACCACCTATGCAGCAGGTCCTGTTGCACTTTCAGCAAAGAACCTCAGGCAGAAGCTGGTTGAGACGTTTCAGCAGACCGAAAACCAGCCAGGTTTTCCGACCTCCGGGGTCGTTGAGATTCTTTTTACACTCAGCGATGACGGTAAGATCGAGGTAGAGCAGTTTAACGCTACAAATGACAAGATTGCCGGTTATGTTAAAAAGAAAATCGCTTCTGTCGAGATGAATGATTTTTTCCATCCCTACAACCAGCATTACAGGATCAAGCTCACCTTTTCACAGATTTAGCCCCAACGGGATGGTTGGTAATCGGGTTATTTAATCGGGCTTAATAACCCCGGGTCCCTGCCTGCTCTCAATACCTTGAAAACTGAGCTTCGCAGGGACTCGTTATTTTGGTCATAGGTCATACGACATAAGTCATAAGACCATAAAACATTTAGATACACACAAATCTCACACTCAAAACCATATTACTTATTACTTATGACCTATGACGTATGACTTATGACGTATAACATATGACCTGCCTTCTCAAACCATATCCCTTTCCTGACCTTCACGGCGCCAGGCGCTCCAGGATCCACTTCCCTTTGATCCTGCGGTATTGGATCCGGTCGTGAAGCCGGTGGGGTCCTTCCTGCCAGAATTCATAAACAGCCGGTTTGATCCTGAATCCACCCCAGTGCTTCGGCCGTTTTAATTCCTTGCCGGTGATCGTTTTCCTGATCTCATTGTAAATGTCGTCGAGGTATGCCCTGCCGGATATCACGGAACTCTGTTTTGAAACCAGGGCTCCTATCCTGCTCTCCAGTGGCCGGGAATCAAAATAGCGGTCAGATTCGGCAGCAGAAACCCGCTGAACATTCCCTGTAATCCTCACCTGCCGGTTAAGTTCTTTCCAGTAAAAGGTGATGGCGGCAACAGGATTTTCGGCAATGGCCATTCCCTTCCTGCTGTTATAATTGGTAAAGAAAATAAATCCGTTCGCATCAAATCCTTTCATCAGAACCATTCGCCCGGAAGGAACACCACTCTTCGACGCCGTTGCCAGGAACATGGCTTCCGGTTGTTCAATGGCAAATTTCACCGCAGCATCAAACCAAAGTGAAAACTGTTTCACCGGATCAGGATTCATGGAAACCTCTTCTAATCCTGAATGGGAAAAATCACTTTGGGCAATATGAGAAATACTCTTTTTCATGACGGAACGTTAATCTTCATAAAATTAATATAATTTATAACTTTACGGAAAATTAACAGCGATATAAACCGATATAAAATGTCAAATAAAGCCTCAAAGAGTGAACTGGAAGATATCAAAGCGAAAAAGGGCGTGTCGAGATCATATGCCAATGACGAGATCACGGTGTTCTGGCGGCCGGAGCTTTGCATTCATTCGGCCAACTGCCTGATAGGCCTCCCCGGTGTTTTTGATTCTTCAGAGCGTCCCTGGATAAACATCCGCGGAGCATCCTCGGCCGATATCCTGAAAACCGTCGACACCTGTCCCTCACGTGCACTTCTTTACCTCAAAAACGCCAACACCAGGCTCCGGAAATCTAGAAAGAAATCGAAGACTCCCCCTAAGTTTGCACGGGTCCAGATCCTGAAAGACGGACCTGCCATCATCTCCGGGAATTTTATCCTCCGTGATCCCGATAAAAAGAAGATCCTCCTGAAGACAGATAAAGCAGCTATCTGCCGGTGCGGGGCATCGAAAAAGAAACCTTTGTGCGACGGTACTCACCTCAAGATCGGTTTTAAAGACTAAGGTCTGCTAACAGTTTATTGCTAATTCACAAATTCTCTAACAAGTTACATCAATGAATATTGGTTTAATCAAAGAATCCGGGAAAGAGCGCCGGGTGGCGCTGCTACCCGAGATCGTCGCTTCGCTCGTAAAGATGAATGTCGGCGTCAAGGTTGAAAAGGGTGCCGGGACCGGCTCATTCGTTTCTGATGAAGCCTATGCCGAAGCAGGCGCAAAGACCGGTTCAAAAAAAGAGGTGATTGAAGGATCCGACATGATCATCAAGATCAATGGTCCGACCGATGAGGAGATCGGATGGATGAAGGAGGGGCAGATCTTCCTTGGCGTGATGAATCCGCTGACCGATCACACGCTGGTAAAGAAACTCCTCGCCGCAAACATCACCGGCTTCAGCCTGGATGTTATTCCGCGTACATCGCGCGCACAGGCCATGGACATCCTCTCTTCTATGGCCACGGTGAACGGCTATAAAGCAGTGCTGACAGCTGCCAATACGCTGCCAAAATTTTTCCCGATGTTCATGACTGCTGCAGGAACGATCACTCCTGCCAAGATGCTGATCCTCGGGGCCGGCGTTGCAGGGCTGCAGGCCCTTGCCACCGGCAGGAAACTCGGCGCCGTTGTGGAAGTATTCGACGTCAGGGCTGCGGTTAAGGAAGAGGTTACCGGGCTGGGCGGAAAATTCGTTGAAGTTGAGGGCGCAGTCGACGACAAAGCAGCCGGCGGGTATGCGGTGGAACAGACCGAAGAGTTCAAACAACGCCAGGCACAGGTGATCCACGACCATGCCGTAAAATCGGATGTGATCATCTGTACGGCACAGATCCCGGGCAAAAAAGCGCCCCTGCTCATCCGGAAGGAGACCGTGAAAGCCATGAAGCCCGGATCGGTCATTATCGATCTTGCCGCAAGTTCCGGCGGGAACTGCGAACTGACACAGAATGAGAAAACCGTTGAGGAAAACGGGGTAACGATCATCGGCAACTCTTTTTTCGCCATCGATATGCCATTCGATGCGAGCAAGATGTTCGGCAAGAATGTGTTTAACTTCCTGAAGCTCCTGATCTCACCGACGGGTGAGTTCAAACTCAACTGGGACGATGACATCGTAAAAGGAACCTGCGTCGCCCATAATAAAGAGATCATTAACGAAAGGGTTAAATCCCTGGTTCAAAACTAAATCCTCTAGAAAATGAATGAGATTTTAAAATTTTTCCTGGAATACAGAGAAGCGATCTTTGTTATCATCCTCTCGATCTTCCTCGGGATCGAAGTGATTTCGCATGTTCCTTCGGTGCTGCATACCCCGCTGATGTCGGGCGCCAATGCCATTCACGGCGTCGTGATCATCGGTGCCATCATCGTGATGGGTCATGCCCATGGCATTCTGCCAATGGTCCTCGGATTCATTGCCGTAGTCCTTGGCACCCTGAATGTGGTCGGCGGATTTGTGGTGACCGACCGTATGCTTGAGATGTTCAGAAAAAAGAAAACACAAAAATAAGGAGCCATGGATACTATTTTAACACTGACAAGAAACTTCGAGTTTTCGCCGTACATCTCGATTCTCGAGATCTCCTATATCCTGGCCTCGATCCTGTTTGTGCTCGGACTGAAGAAGCTGAGTCACCCCGATACGGCCCGCAACGGCAACCTGTGGGCTGCGGCCGGCATGACGCTGGCGATTCTCTGTACCATCCTGTTCCATAAAACAAAAATGGAAGACGGTAGCTACGAAGGGATCAGCAACATTCCATTTATCCTTATCGCCCTGCTTTTCGGGTCGGTCGTCGGCTGGTTTGCTGCACGAAAGGTGAAAATGACAGCAATGCCCCAGATGGTTTCGCTCTTCAACGGGATGGGAGGCGCCTGTGCCGCCCTGATCTCCTTAATGGAATTTCCAAGGATGCAGCAGGCACTTGCCTCCGGGCACGCCACTTCAATGTTCAACGGGGAAGCGCTTGCCATCCTGCTGGGACTGATGATCGGGGGTGTTTCATTTGCAGGAAGCATGATCGCCTTCGGGAAACTCGACGAACGTATTGGTGATATTAAAAGTCCTGTACTTCGTTACATAAATCTGGCATTTCTCATCCTTTTGCTGGCGTTTGTCGTTTTTATTATGTTTCAAACACCGGTTGCAGGAGAAACCTGGATGATTTACGTGTTAGCCACTCTGGCCCTGGTATACGGTGTAACTTTCGTCATGCCGATCGGCGGCGCAGATATGCCCGTGGTGATCTCGCTGCTGAACTCCTTTACCGGCGTTGCCGCGGCGATGGGAGGTTTCCTTTATAGCAACCAGGCCATGCTCACGGGAGGTATCCTTGTGGGATCTTCGGGGACCATCCTGACGATCCTGATGTGCAAGGCGATGAACCGTTCGCTGCTGAATGTTATCATCGGGGCCTTCGGAGGAAGCTCTGCAGCAGGCGCACAGACGGGAGATCAGTCGGTGAAAGAGATTACCCTCAGCGATGCAGCGATCCTGCTCAGCTATTCACAGAAAGTATTTATCGTTCCGGGATATGGCCTTGCTGTAGCACAGGCCCAGCACCTGTGCCACGAACTCGACAATCTTCTTTCCTCGAAAGGAGTTATTGTAAAATACGGTATCCATCCTGTTGCAGGGAGAATGCCGGGTCATATGAATGTCCTCCTGGCGGAAGCCGACGTTCCTTACGAGAAACTCCTGGAAATGGAGGATGCCAATGAAGAGATGAACAGCACCGATGTGGTCATCGTGGTTGGCGCCAACGACGTGGTAAACCCTGCTGCGGAAGACGATCCCTCCAGCCCCATCGCAGGGATGCCCGTGATCCAGGTATGGAATGCAAAGAATGTGATCGTGATGAAGAGAAGCATGGCAAAGGGATATGCAGCCATCGAGAACAACCTCTTTTATCACCCGAAGACGCGGATGCTTTTCGGGGATGCCAAATCCAGCATGCAGAAGCTGGTGACCGAGATCAAAAGCATTTAAAACAAAAAACCCCGCAATTGCGGGGTTTTTGATTGTTCAATCGAAAGATTACGAGCAAATTACTTCTTGCCTTTTTTGGGAGCTTTGATGAGTTTCTTTGCGATTGAATCCTGGTGTGCGATTGAATCAGCTTTCCTCTTTTCTTCCTGAACCTTAGCAATTGAATCAGCGATTCTCTGCTGTTCTGCCTGTACCATTGCTAATGAATCAGCTACTCTGATAGAGTCAGCAATTCTTTTTTCTTCCATTTCTTTTGCGCTTGGTCCGCAGCTGTACATAAAAGCTACTGCACCGATAACTAATAATGTTGCGAGTTTTTTCATCTGTTTATTGATTTTTAAATTCAATGCAAAGATAAATCAATTGGATAATAGCTTCCAAATATTTTGACCACTATTTTTTAACATTTTTTAACATATCTAATATCATACTCATAATCAGGCAGATAAAATTCATAAAATCGGTTCCCGCCAGGGTTATTAACATAGGTCAAATACAGTTTCACCCAAAACCGGGGATTTGTTATTAACTCAGAATTCAGGAAACGCCGTTTATTTTGTAACTTTGATGGGACGCGAGATTTAGGATTTGGAATTTGGAATATGGGATTTGGAATATGGGATTTGGAATTTGGAATTTGGAATTTGGGATTTGGGATTTGGAATATGGGATTTGGAATATGGAATTTGGAATTTGGGATTTGGAATTTGGGATTTGGGATTTGAGATATGAGATGATGACTTTACAAACTTTCAGACTGATTAGTATATGTTGATCCCCCTGGCAGAACAACTCCGGCCCTCAAGCCTTGACCAGTACATCGGGCAGGAACATCTTGTCGGCCGGGATGCCATTCTCTACAAGGCGATCGAATCGGGAAATGTTCCTTCGATGATCCTCTGGGGACCGCCCGGAGTCGGCAAGACAACGCTGGCCTATATCATCTCACAGCAGTTGAAACGGACGTTCTTTACACTCAGCGCTGTAAGCTCCGGCGTCAAGGAAGTCCGCGAGGTCATTGCGAAAGCAAAAGAAAGCGGCGAAAGTCCTTTCCTTTTTATCGACGAGATCCACAGGTTCAGCAAATCGCAGCAGGATGCATTGCTCGGGGCTGTGGAAAAAGGCGTTGTCACCTTTATCGGTGCCACGACTGAGAATCCCTCTTTCGAGGTGATCTCTCCTCTCCTCTCCCGCTGCCAGATCTACATCCTGAAATCACTGGAAGAGGAACACCTGTTGAAACTTCTGAAACTTGGCAAAGAACGGCTTGAGAAGAATACTGGTTTAGTCATCCGGATTGATGAAACCGATGCGCTTATGCGAATTTCCGGCGGAGATGCCCGGAAACTCTTCAATGCCCTGGAGCTCATTGTCAATGCCGAAAGCAAGAAGACCAAGGAGATTGTAATTACAAACGAAAAAACCGTCAGGATCATCCAGCAGAACCTGGCCATGTACGACAAAGGGGGCGAGATGCATTATGACGTGATCTCTGCCTTTATCAAATCCATGCGCGGAAGCGATCCGAACGGGGCGGTATACTGGCTGGCGAGGATGGTCGAATCGGGCGAGGATCCGCTTTTCATAGCCCGGCGGATGGTGATCCTGGCATCGGAAGACATCGGGAATGCCAACCCAAATGCACTCCTGCTGGCCAATGCCTGTTTCCAGGCTGTGAATGTGATCGGTTACCCCGAATGCGACCTGATCCTTTCCCAAACGGCCATCTACCTTGCCTGCTCGGTAAAAAGCAACGCTTCTTACCTGGCCATCCGGAGCGCACAAAGGGCTTTCACCGAAATGGGAGACCTGCCGGTGCCGTTACCGATACGGAATGCTCCTACTAAACTGATGAAGAATATCGGTTACGGGAAAGATTATAAATATGCCCATGATTATGAGAAAAACTTTGTGGATCTGGAATTCCTGCCGGAAAAGCTTTCAGGGAAAAAGTTCTACGATCCGCAGGAGAACCCGAGGGAGAAAGAGCTCAGGGCAAGGCTGAGGGAACTCTGGAAGAAGAAGTACGGATATTAAAGATCGATGGGCGATGGGCGATAGGCGATAGGCGAAAAGCGAAATAATCTGTGTAATCTGTGTAACCTGTGGTAAAAAAATTAAATCAAAATGATGAACCTTGAAATTCCGAAACTGAAACATGCCGGCAGGGGCAATTTCTTCCTGATCGCCGGGCCCTGCGTGGTGGAAGATGAAAACATGCCGCTGGAGATCGCTGAAAAGATCATGACGATCACAGAGGCGCTTGGGATCCCTTTTATTTTCAAGGCCTCCTACAAGAAAGCCAACCGTTCAAGGGTCGATTCATTTTCCGGTATCGGTGATAAAAAGGCGCTCGAGGCGATCCGGAAGGTAGGCGATCAGTTTGACATTCCTACCCTCACCGACGTCCATACGGAAGAGGAGGCGATCCGGGCGGCATTGTACGTGGATGTTTTGCAGATCCCGGCTTTTCTTTGCCGGCAAACGGAATTGCTGCTCGCTGCAGGGAAGACCGAGAAGGTGATCAACATCAAGAAAGGTCAGTTCGCATCGGCTGCATCGATGAAGTTTGCGATCGACAAGATCAATTATGCCGGGAACAAAAAGGTCATCCTTACCGAACGGGGAACTACCTTCGGTTACCAGGACCTCGTGGTCGATTACAGGAACATCCCGGAAATGCAACGTTTTAACGTCCCCGTGGTGGTGGACGTCACCCATTCATTGCAGCAAACCAACCAGACCAGCGGCATCGCCGGCGGTCATCCCGAACTGATCGAGACCATTGCAAAAGCTGCCATTGCCGTGGGCGCTGACGGCATCTTCCTTGAAACACACCCGCATCCGGCAAAAGCAAAATCCGACGGAGCCAACATGCTGCGGCTGGACCTCCTGGAAGATCTGCTGAAAAAACTTGTAAGGATCAGGAAAGCAATTTGATATTTATTCCAGCTTTATCCCCTTGATACCACCGGTTTCCTTGTAGAACTGGACTTTCCACTGACTGGCAGGGAGGAACGACACGATCCCGAGCTGGCTTACCAGGCACTGAGTCTCTTCGGTGAGGTTTTCATCCACCTTCACTGTAACCCTGGCAAGTTCAGGGATCCTGTAGTAGAAGCCATGGGATTTTCCGGCTTCCCCTCCCTTTTTCAGGTAATTTGAAACGGAGCTGGTGGTTCCGGAACGCTGAACCTTGATGGTGACGATCTTGCCGCCCGGTTCATCCAGTTCCATCATCCCCTTCGATTTCATGTACTTGAAGATCGGCACTTCCGTATTGACCTGGTTCGGGTTCGGTGTATAAACAAAAGAAAAGTTCAGGGTCTTGTGCAGGCTGATCCCGGTAAAAAGCTTCAGGTACTCTTTTTCCATCTGCTTCAGCTGGGCATCCATGTACTCGAGCGTCTCCTTGCCATAATTCACTTCCTGGAACCCGCTGATCAGGTTGAACCGGTTATCCTTGATCTTCACGATGTAATCGGAAGCTTCTTTCGCTTTCTGCTCGGGCGATTTCTCTACCACTGTCCGTTTCAGGTACTGACGCTCAAGGGTCATGGTATCGATGTTTACCTTGCGGATGATCGTATCGACCTTTTCAAAGAAATTCACATCGGCCGAATACTTGAAAACCTCCGGGAACACATCTTTCTCGGTAGCCAGTTCCGGCTCTTTCATATTTGTGACTTTCACTTCTTTAACAATGCTGTCGACCCGGTCCGGAATAACACCAAGGATCAACCCTGATTCCGTGAATGAGAGCAGGCTGGACTTATCGCCTTTAGACATTCCACCCCTGAGTTCAAGGAAATAATACTGGTCGGGATCAGGTTGCTGGGAGGTGGTCACATTCATGTCGGTGATCTTGTATTCCACCGAATTTGTCATCACCACATTCTTCAGTCCAAGGTATTTCAGGGCATATTCCGAATAGGGTCCCTTGTAATTCTCGATCCGGTCGATGGTCACATCGATCTTGATCACCGTACGGGGAAGGGAATAAAAGACTCCTTCCCTGCCTGTTTCCAAGGTACTGTTATCAATATGAAACACGTTGATCTGTGAAAAAACGGAAGGAAGCGATACGGCCATGAAAAAGACGATCAGCAGGAGAATTCTTTTCATCGTACTGTTTTTTATGATTTAAGATTGTGCAACTTTTTTTACCCTAAGCAGAAGCAGTCCGGCAAAAGTAATAAATCCATTCACAAGGAGTAATTCAAAACCGAATTTATAACCGTTGAAAAGCGTTTCAGAATATGCGCTCAGAAAATAGCACAGTACCGGTGAAGCGATAACCACAACCGGAACCAGCCGGTCTTTCACCTGGAAAGGCATGAACAGTCCGAAGGCAAAAAGACCGAGGAGCGGCCCGTAGGTATAGCCTGCAATCGTGAAGAGCTTGTCGATTACAGCCCTGTCGTTGATGGCCCGGTACACAACAATGACCAGGAGCAGGAGAATGGCAAAGCCGATGTGCACCAGGTACCGGATCCGCCTTTTCTGACGTTCATCAAGGTCGCTGCGTTTATCCAGCCCCAGGAAATCAATGCTGAAGCAGGTGGTAAGCGAGGTCAGGGCGCCGTCGGCGCTCGGATAAGCAGCAGAAATCAATCCGACCAGGAATACCATCCCGGCAACCGGACCGAGATACTGTATGGCGATCATCGGAAAAAGATCGTCGGTGCGGCCTGGGACTTTTATTCCCATGCGGTCGGAATAGATGAAAAGTACGGCCCCGAGGAAAAGGATGAGGAAATTCACGAATACCATGATCCCTGTAAAGGTGAACATATTCTTTTGCGCATCTTTCAGGCTTCGGCAACTGAGGTTCTTCTGCATCATCTCCTGGTCGAGGCCGGTCATTACGATCGCGATAAAAGCCCCGCTGAGCAACTGTTTCAGAACGAACCGCTGGCTGTGCCAGTCGGTCACGACCATCTTTGAATAGGCGCTCTGAAAAACATCCCTGGTCATCTCATGAAGGCCGAGTCCGAGGTTCCGGGTGATAAAGGCAATGGAGAATACCAGCGCCAGCAGCATGAAAGTGGTCTGAACCGTATCGGTCCATATGATCGTTTTGACACCACCTTTAAAAGTATAGAGCAGGATCAGGATGATGAAGATCATGACGGTGACGGTAAACGGAATGTGCCAGGCATCGAACACGAAGACCTGGAGCACGTTCACAATGAGGAACATCCGGAACGATGCCCCGATCACCCTTGAAAGAATAAAGTAGAATGCCCCTGATTTGTACGACCAGAATCCGAAACGGGTCCCGAGGTAGGAATAGATCGAGGTAAGATTAAGCCGGTAATAGAGCGGCATCAGGACAAGGGCAATGACGGTATAGCCGAATACATAGCCGATCACCACCATCATGTATGAGAATGAAGTAGATCCCACCCAGCCGGGAACCGACATGAAGGTGACGCCCGACATGGAGGCGCCGATCATTCCATAGGCCACAACGAACCAGGGGGAAGCCTTGTTCCCGATGAAGAAAGCGCGGTTCGTAGCGCGCCGGGACGTTATCCAGGTGATGAAAAAAAGCAGTATCGTGTAGGTGAGGAAAATTACCAGGATGGTGGTCGGGTTCATGGGGTAAAGATAGTGAGATCATCGCTAGTGAAAAACATACCCGGAAAATTTTGCTTGTCCTAAAACCTGTTCCCCAAATAAATATTTGCCTAATTAATTGACTTCCATTACCTTTTTTTACTATCTTTCACAGGCATTTCTGGAACATTCCTTTCATTCAAAAAAAAATTCCTATGAAAAACTTTAGCTCAAGCATCTTCCTGGGGATTGTGCTGATGATTGTATTGTCTAATCGCGGTTATTCATTGCAACCATCCTTCCCTGACCAGTCTGCCGTAGAACCTGCCTGGCGGATGGTTCTTTCAATGGGAGGAACCGGTGGGCCCATTTGCAGGGACATGGTGAATGACCTGTACAATAATTCTTATGCAATCGGACATTTTAACGGCAAGATCAACCTTCTTACAGATTCTCTCACAAGCACAGGTGTTTCAGATCTTTTCCTGATCAAGTTCAATCCTGCCGGAACACCACTTTGGTGGAAGAAGATTGCCGGGGGCACGGGAGACACGCTAATCGGGGCCGCCATCAGGCTTTACAACAACAGCGACATCTATATTACAGGTTCTTTTACGGGGATAGCCAGTTTCCCTGCAAGCCAGTTGACCAGCGCCGGGGGAAAGGATGTCTTCATTGCAAAATTCGATAACAGCGGAACAAACATCTGGGCACAGCGATACGGGAACGGCGGGGTACAGATGGCGGGCGGACTTGCACTGGATGCGTCGGGTAATGCTTATCTCCCGGTCAATAACCTCTCCTCATCATCAACAGACCTGGCTTTTTTCAATGCCAACGGACAGTTGCTGTCAGTTAAATCTTTTGCATCAACGGTATTCCGGGACATTGCATTCAATAATTCAAAGCTTTATGTTACCGGGTATCTTACCGGTCAATCCTATTTCGGGGCCATCTTATTGACCTCGGGGAATTATCCTTCTTCATTCCTTGGGAAGCTTGATCTAAGCAGTAACACCCTCTGGGTAAACAATTGCAAATCGTACGATACCGGAGCCTCAACCGCTTCTTCAATTGCTTTTGATGATGCCGGGAATGTTTACAATGCCGGCTGTTATTGCGATTCCATTGTTTTCCCGACGCCCGGGATATTCCTTTCCTATGCAAACGGATCATTGATCTTCTCATATTATATTGCAAAATACAGTGATCTGTCGGGAAATTGCTTATGGGCCAGCCAGGTGAACAGGGACCTTTCGTATGAGCACAATTGCCAGGTTGTCATCGATAATTCGGATGTTCCCTACCTCTTTACAAGGTCTGATAATGAAACTGATTTCGGGTTTGTACAGGGATATTCAGAGGTTATCCCGTTCATTTCAAAATTTGATGCTTTTGGAGTCCTGCAGTGGACAAAGGATGCGGCCAATATCCCGGCAACGACGCTGAGCCTTTCCTATGGTGGTTTTATCCAGTATGCAACAGTTAACGATGAGATTAACCTGAATAAGATCAATGCGAATGGAGTTACCCAATGGACCTGGGAATCATCTTCCGATGGAGGCGAAGCCGATATCTGGTACCAGATGGCCGTTGACCAGGATGGATTCATCTATGCCCATGGGAATATTTACAATTCCGGTTATTTTTTTGGTACCAGGCTTCAGGGAAACGGAACCTACCTGGCCAGGATCCGCGGGGACGGGAGCCTTAAATGGTTGAAGATGTTCAGCACTCCATCCCAAAAATGGGCTGTCGGATCCGGTGTAACTGCTGACAAATCAGACAACTCTTATGCCTGGGGAAGTTTTGCTGATTCACTCTACGTTGATAATCAATGGCGGGTTATGCCTGGTTCACCGGGGGATCGCGGATATTTCGTGAAATATGACAAGTTCGGGGCTTTTCAATGGATCCAGTTGTTTTATTCTACCGGAATTCTTACCGGAGTCGGCGGGATTACAACGGATAATGCCGGCAATGTGCTGATCATCGGCAATTATTTCGATTCCCTGCGGATCGGGAATTACCGGTTTCATTCAAGCGGCTCCCAGGATTTTTTCGTTGCGAAATTTTCATCTTCCGGAACCTTGCTGAACGCAGCCAGTTTCGGGGGAACAGGGTATGAATGGGGAAGAGGCATTGCCTGCGACGGATCAAATAATATATACATCACCGGGGGATTTCATTCGACTGTGAATTTCGGTGTTCATAGCCTCACCAGTTTTGGGGGCTATGATGCCTTCATCGCGAAATATGATCCCTCATTCAATGAGACCTGGGCAAGACAGGCCGGAAGTACCAACTATGAAAGGGCGTTCAATATTGCAACTGATTTCTCGGGAAGTTCATACATCTCCGGTCAGTTTTACGGGTACGAGATGTCCTTCGGGAGTATCGTTATCAATTCCCCAGATTATAACAATTTGTTTGTCGCAAAATATTCATCCGACGGAACCCCGCAATGGGCACATCAGATCGAATCTCCTTACTACTCATGGCCAGCCTACCAGATAGGACTGGACGAGGAAGGAAGCTGTTATGTTGGTGGGCAGTACCAGTCTACTCTGACCTTCCATGAAGGGACAGCGCTATCGGGAAGGAATTCCAACTCATTCCTGGCAAAGTATGCTTCATCCGGCACTTATCAATGGAATAAGAACATTGTCGCCAATAACAGTTATACCATATTTGACGGCCTTGCCGTTTATAACAAGAATTCGATCCTTGTGGGCGGTCGCGTCGTAAATGAACAACTGGATTTTGGGGCGATCCCGGTTTCCCCGATTGGTTGCAATGCTGTCATTGCCTTGCTGGGAGATCCCCTGCCGAACGGAATTGAAGTGAACGCAACGGCTGATCGTTTTGTCGATGTTTTCCCGAACCCTGCATCGGATCAAGTTTTCCTGAAGTTTTCCGAGCCTCCGCTCACCCGGGTGACCTGGAGAATGACAGACGGATCAGGAAAAGCCGTTCTTGCAGGACAATCTGAAAGCCGGCAGATCGTCGAAATCCAGCTCCCGGCACTGGCATCAGGAACCTACATACTTTCAGTATTTGCGAACGGCAAGATAGCGACGGAAAAGATGGTGATCCTATGATCACAACGAATTGTCAGCAAGATAAAATAACGCTTAAAAGCATGAGTCTGCTCTAATCATGATATCCGATTATTCACCAAAAAAAACAACATGAAGACAAAACTTTTCATCATCCTGGGTGTACTTCTGGTGGTTGGACACCAGGAAACCTGGTCACAAGGTTTCAAACCGCCTTCACCGGGCAACGCAGTCATCTATTTCGCAAGGCCCACTTCATATGGTTATGCAGTGGCTTTTCAATATTTCGACAATAACAAATTCATTGGTGAATATAAAGGAAAGAAGTACTTCAGGTATGAATGCAGTCCCGGACATCACCTGTTTTGGGCAAAATCCGAGAACGATGAGTTCCTGGAAGCAGACCTGAAAGAGGGAGAAACCTATATTGTCAAGATCGATGTGATCATCGGAACGTGGAAGGCTCATGTTGGATTCACCCCCATCAGTTATTCAGACAAGACACGGTTTGATGACTGCAGGGAGCTGATCATGAAAAAGGGTCCGGAACAACCGGATGTGGCAAGCCTGGAAAAGATGAACAAGAAACTTGCAAAGACCATTAACAAAACAGTGGCCGACTATAACTCAAAGGATAAAAGTGTAAAGAAGTTCAGGGTACTCACCGTTGACATGGCCATTCCGCCTGAGGGGCTGAAATGACAATGAACGGTTAACGGTTAACTGTGACAGTTAACAAGTAAAAATGTAAGACAGACACTAATTTTTCGTTTTATTTAACTGTTTTCTAATATATGTTCCTATCTCCTTCCCTGCATCCAAGTATGCGTCCACCATAGCCAGGTAATATCCAAATCCTACACCTTCAATTTTAGTAACAGAAATCTTTGCAATCAGATTGCCGGGATTTTTTGTCTCCACGATGCTTATCTCCAGAAATATCTGGACCTTTCCTCCCAGTCCGTAACATTTTGAGAATTTAAGCGTTTTTACGATCATTGTATATTTCGCTTCAGATTTATCCTTGTCGAATTGCATCGCTATTTTATTGGTTATCCCATTTAACTCCTGTGTAAAACTCAGAGGGAATTTCTCCCTTGAGTTACTCATCCACTCTTGTTTCCATTTTTCTCCAGAACCTGGCTCTTTTTTGTTGCGATCGTCGACATAATAGTTTATATAATCCTGTTCTGTAGCAAACTTCCCGATCGACATTCCATCAAATCGAAATTCTATATTAATATTTTTCTCATTTTTCAATGTGCCAAGATTTCCAGAAATGATTTTAATAGATGACGCAACCATTGACTTTCCCATTAAAAGAAAAATCAATAAGAGAAATGGTATTTTTTTCATAGCTAATACATTAATAAATGAGATTAAATTCAAAAATACATAATTAATAATGAAAGTCAAGTAAGAGACTTTTAATATATTTTTGGGACTTGTATACCACAAGATTGAAAAAATTCCGAACAGATAAAATTCAAATTGAAAAAGTGAGAAAAAGTTTAGTGCTATTAATCCGTTTTGAGATTCCGGTGGAAAGGCTGAAATGAGGCCGGAGGTCAGAGACTGGAAATAATGAAATCGTAATAATGAAATACTGCTTTAGCTTATTTTATTTCTTCTGCAAAAGAAAGCAGATCGGGATAAACAAAATCGATGAGGTTGTGATTTTTCCTGACTTGGTTCATGTCTTTAGTAAGGAAGACAGTTACCATGCTGAGCCGCTTTCCGAAGACCATATCTGAAAGCGAATCACCAACCATAACGGATCGTTTGAAACTGATTCCGGGAAAGTCCTTCCGTGCCATCAGTGCCATGCCAACATTGGGTTTCCTGATGACTGACCGTTCTTCTTCAAGAAACGGACTGTGGTAGATGCGGTCGATCCGGCCGCCGTTTTGTTTGATCTCACCGGTCATTTTTTCATGAATGACGGACAGTTCCTCTTCTGTCATCAAACCTTTCCCGATGCCCTGCTGGTTGCTAACAACAATGATGGGCGAAAAGCGTTCAGCGAGAATTTTCAACGCATCCAGGACCCCGGGCATAAATTCAAACTGATCCCATGTACGCACATAACCGCCCGGGATCCGTGTGTTGATCACGCCATCCCGGTCGAGGAACAGGGTCCAGCCATTATCAATCGTCAAATCGCTTAAATTCATCCTGAGCAGTCATATAATCTTCCGGAACACCTATGTCGATAAAATAGCCTTTGGCAGGATATCCATAGATCTTTGCTTCATGATACCACTTTTCAAAGCCGTCATGTTCAATGGAAAATATGGGTCCGGGGGCGCTTTTCTTGAAGAAACCGGTATTGATCAGGTAGATCCCCCCGTTGATGTATCCGGAGCCGGAATCCGGATCTTTCTCCGTGTACCCGGTCACACGTTTATCAAGACCGATTTTAACCGTTCCGAAACGGGAAGTATCTTCCAGGTAGCGCAAAGCCACTGTCATATCAGCACCTGTATTCTGATGAAGGTGCTGCATGGCGTTCAGATCGATCCTGAACATGCTGTCGCCGTTCAGTGCAAACACCATGTCCCCTTCAACCTGGGAAAGTGCATTGAGAATTCCGCCGCCCGTTCCGAGGGGTTCGTTCTCGGTTGCATACGAAATATGAACCTGCCGGAACCTGTCGTTGAAATAATCCCGGATCATTTCCTGCTTGTATCCCACAGAAAGTATAATCCTGTCGATCCCCTGCCCCGTCAGGTAATTCAGAAGGTATTCAAGAAAAGGCTTGTCATTGACCGGCGCCATGCTCTTCGGCACCTCGCTGACCACCCTTTGAAGCCTTGTACCAAAGCCACCCGCAAGAATAATTGCTTCCAATTTTATTTATTTTGGGAATATTGCAGATTCAACGTATTCGCAAATGATATGCCCGATCATGATATGGGATTCCTGGATCCGTGGTGTTTCGGCCGATGGAACATTGATCAGAAAATCACACAGGTTCTTCATCAGGCCACCCGTTTCACCGGTCATCCCCACGGTAATGATCCCCATCTCCCGGGCCGTTTCAAGAGCACGGATAATATTTTTTGAATTCCCCGAGGTTGAAATTGCGATCAGCACATCTCCCTCCTGCCCCATTCCGCGCAGGATCCGTGAGTAAACTTCATCATAGGAATAGTCGTTGGCCACGGCTGTCATGTAGGATGTATTCACGTGCAATGCCTCGGAGTACAAAGGTGCCCGGTCGTAATTGAACCGGCCTGAAAATTCTGCAGCGAGGTGCTGTGCATCGGCAGCACTGCCACCGTTTCCGCAGAAAAGCACCTTGTTTCCGTTGCAGAAGGTCTCGGCACAGGTATCCGCGACATCTTTGATCAGACCGATCAGCCGCTCATCCGACAGAATACGCTGTTTTGTTGCGATTGATTCACTGATCGCTTCTTTGATTCTCATTCGTTTGTTGTTTCTGCAAATATACGCTTATTACTGAGGTCAGAGGTCGGAGGTCGGAGGTCAGAAAATAGAGGATAGAATCTGTGACTTAATCTGTGCAATCTGTGTAATCTGTGGTGAAAAAAATAATCGTAAATCAAATCGTCCTGTATCGTTCTTACGTATCAAATGGTCCAGGCTGATAATCCTTTCGACGTAAACTCATACCGTTTCGCCTGGCCTCCGAACTTGCTGAGGGCTTCGATCACGCCTGAGCGGGCGGTTCCCGGACAGTAGAAGAACATAAATCCGCCACCGCCGGCGCCGGAGATCTTTCCGCCGGTTGCACCATTCTTTTTTGCTGTTTCATAGATCTCATCGATGAACGGGTTGGTGATCCCGGAGGCCATGTTCTTCTTGTATTTCCAGCCGAAATCAAGGATCTCCCCAATCTTTGCCAGTTCACCTTTCAGCAGGGCCTCTTTCATCATCACCGCCTGTTCCTTGAGTTTATGCATCGCTTCGATGGTCTTTTCATTGCGGTCGGTGACATTTTTTGATTGCTGTTCGATGATCACCGAGGAAAGGCGGCTTGTCTCGGTATGATAAAGGATCAGGTTATGGGCCAGTTCATCAAGGTATTTTTCATGGATCCGTAAAGGATTCACGATCACCTTGTCTTCTTTTGAAAATTCCATGAAATTGACACCGCCGAACGTGGCTGCATACTGGTCCTGTTTTCCTCCTGCCATATTCAGGTCGACGCGCTCGATCTCGTAGGCCAGGTGGGCAAGGTCATATTCTCCCAGCGGCAGCCCGAGCCATTCGGCAAACGCACCAAGGATGGCGACTACCAGTGTCGAGGATGTTCCAAGTCCCGAACCCGGTGGGGCATCCACATAGGTATGAAGTTCAAACGACAGGGGTTTCCGGATAAAATCCTTCACGATGCGGTTATAAATACCCTTCGGGATGTCGAGCTTGCCATCAATGGGCAAGGCCAATGAGCTGTCGAAAGTATAACGTTCATTTTTGTCAATGGCATTCAGTGTGATCTTCCCGTCATCCGTCGGAACGATGGTAGCATAGGCGTACATGCTGATCGTGGCGTTCAGGATCGAACCCCCGAAAAGTTCCGAATAGGGTGCGACATCGGTTCCGCCGCCGGCCAGGCCAAGACGGAGGGGTGCTTTGCTGCGGATTATCATATATTATTCGTTATTCGTTGTTCGTTTTCAGCCCCTTCCCCTCAATCGGGGCTGACCAAAAAGTATTTTTTATTCTCGCAGAGTTTCGCAGATTAAATCGCACCTGCCTGCCGGCAGGCAGGGAGTTTCGCAGATGACTGATAACGTACAAAATAACTCTGCGTAACTCAGCGAAAAACCTACCTGCCGGTAGGCAGGCTTTGCGTAACTCTGCGTGACATTTTGTTTTTTATTTTTTAGTCAGCCCCGAAGGGGGTGGGGCTAATTCGTTATTTGATCAATGGCTTCTGTCATTTTCTTCCATGAATATTTCTGTTTTTCAATAGCTGCATTTGCCGAAAATTCTGATTCCTTATCTTCCTTGTAGAACCTGAGAATTGCATCCGCAATCTCCTTCTCTGAAGAGTTAACGACATAACCGACCTTTTCGTGTGGCACAAATTCCGCCAGTCCTCCCACATCGGTGATGATCATGGGCTTGTTGAAATGATAGGCGATCTGTGTGACACCGCTCTGGGTGGCGCTCTTGTATGGCTGAACGACCAGATCGGCAGCACAGAAATAATCGCCAACGGAACTGTCGGGTATGAAATCATTGCTCATGATCACATGTTCCTCCAGTTTCAGCTCATGAAGAAGATCATAATAGGGTTTTGAATCCGTATAGAATTCACCGGCAACAAGTAGCTTCAACGGAAAAGCCCGTAACCGTTCATCGGCGAATGCTTTCAGAAGAAGATCCAGACCTTTGTAATCCCTGATAAAACCAAAGAACAGCAGGTAGGAATAGGCAGGATCAAGCTTCAGACGGGCCTTTGCTTCGCTTTTCGATACCGGGTCGCCAAAGTTATCATACAAGGGATGTGGTGAAAAAAGAGATGGTTTTGGTTTTGATGATTTTTCCTGGACACGTTTTATATCTTCAAGAACCGACCGCGACATTGCAATAAACCCGTCCACCGACTTTACCCAGTAGCGGACGAACATCGTGTCGCCCGGCCTTTTCTCATGCGGGATAAGGTTATCGACGATGCAGACCACTTTGGTCTTTTTGTTTTTCCTTATGATGCGGCAGATGGTGCCGAGGCAGGGCGCCATGAAGGGAATCCAGAACTTGACGACGACCAGGTCGGGTCTGAGTTTGCGGATCTCCCTTCCGGTCCTGATCCAGTTGAACGGATTGATGGAATTGATTTTGATTTTGATGGGAATTCCTGCAGGAGCCGGCTCCGATGAGTATTGTGTTTTGCCCGGGAAAAGAAATCCCGGGTACTGCAAGCTGAAAGTATAGATCACAACTTCGTTGCCCTGGCCGATGTATTCCTTTGCCAGCCGCTCATTGTAGGTTGCGAGCCCGCCCCTGAGAGGGTGGGCCGAACCGATGATCACCACCTTTCGTCTGTTAAAGTCCAAGCTTTTTTTCTACAAGGTATTGGTTCTTATCCGCTCCGGTGCGTGAGATCATTTCGCCCAGGAAACCGGCGACAAACAACTGTGTTCCTAGGATCATCGCCAGTAGGCCGAAAAAGAAAAGGGGACGTTCGGTCATCTTGAAGGCCTGCATGAAGAATTTAGCATAGGCAAGATATCCTGCGATCACGAAGCCTGCCAGGAACAAAAGAGAACCCCATAAGCCGAAAAAGTGCATCGGCCGCTTCCCGAAGCGTGCTGTGAAATTGATTGTCAGCAGGTCGAGGTAGCCTTTTAAAAAGCGGTCGAGGCCGTATTTGGTCTTCCCGTATTTCCGTTTGCGGTGAACGACCACCTTCTCCCCGATCTTTTTAAATCCGGCCCACTTTGCGATGACAGGAATGTACCGGTGCATTTCACCGTATACCTCGATGCTTTTGACGACAGAGTTCCGGTAAGCTTTCAGTCCGCAATTAAAATCATGAAGTTTGATCCCTGACATACGCCGGGTAGTCCAGTTGTAGAATTTCGTCGGGATCGTTTTGGAAATGGGGTCGTACCGCTTCTTCTTCCATCCTGAAACAAGGTCATATCCTCCTTTCACAATCATCTCGTAGAGTTCCGGTATTTCGTCAGGACTGTCCTGCATGTCGGCATCCATGGTAATGACCACATCGCCTTCGGCATTTCCGAACCCTACGTTCAGGGCAGCGGCTTTTCCATAATTCCTGCGGAATTTTATTCCTTTGAAATTATTATTTCGGACGGCAAGTTCCTCTATGACCTTCCAGGATCCGTCGTTGCTCCCATCATCCACAAAAAGGACCTCATAAGAATACCCGTTCTCCAGCATGATCCGTTCGATCCATGCCGCCAGTTCAGGAAGCGATTCTTCTTCGTTCAGGAGAGGTATGACAACAGATATGTTCATGTTCCCCGGGTTAGATGATAGGTTGTGCATTCGGATCTTTCTTCTGGAGGAAGAAAGAAATGATCAGTGCGAATATCGCTGACCAGAACGTCAGTCCCAGGAACCCGCCGATGATAATCCAGGTGGGCGTCATAAACCGTTCGGTCCAGGAAATGGCCTGATCTATCTGTTCCTGGCTCATTGAACCGGCTTTGGCTTCCATTTTTTGCCGGGCCATTACCATGATCTCATCGATAAGGCCTGTGTTGATATACTTTATATAAAAGTAAGAGAAGATAATGGATACGATCGCAGCAAACAGACCGATCAGGAAGGTGATTTTAAAAGCGCGTCCATAGGTCATGAAGCCACCGGGCTGAGCTTTCCTGTATTGCAACGCACCGAGGACCATCCCCCCGATCAGAAGAAGGTACGATAAATACTGAAGTACCTGGTCCATGTAAAGGTTAGCCACGTACATGATCAGGGTAAATGCGATGAGCGCAATACCTGTGTAGCAACCCCAGGTCAGGGTATGCATGACGGGTGATGTCTGTTTTTCTTCCATACAGTTTGATTTTAAGTGGTGAACTCATGGCAAACTTACAAAAAAATATGAAGATTTACCGTGATTCCGCCTAAAATTGTATCTTTGCAGCGGGGTAAGTCTTATACGACCAGCTCCCGTCAAACTCCCCCAGGTTCGGAAGGAAGCAAGGGTAAGATGGTCGAGCGGTGCGATATAAGGGGCTTGCCCCTTTTTTAATTGGTGAATTGGTGAACTGGTGAGTTGGCTAGTTAATAAATCGCGAAAAGCGAAAAGCGAAAAGCGAAATTTATTCCTGGCAAATGATTTCTGTGATTAATCTGTGAAAATCCGTGTAAATCTGTGGTGAATAAAGAATCCTAAATTCTAAATGTTACTCAAAGTACATCCCGACAATCCCGGTGAACGCCACCTGAAGATCATCACCGACTGCTTGCACAGCGGGGGATTGGTGATCTATCCTTCGGATACGATCTACGGACTGGGATGTGACATCACACAGATCAAAGCCGTTGACAAGATTGCCAGGATCAAGGGGATCAAGAGAGAAAAAGCCAATTTCTCCTTCATCTGCCGCGATCTCAGTCACCTTTCTGATTTCACCCGACCCATTCCCAACCATATTTTCCGCCTGATGAGGAAGGCACTTCCCGGGCCTTTTACCTTTATCTTAAATGCAAACAACAACGTTCCCCATTATTTCCAGAGCAACAAGAAAACGGTGGGGATCCGCGTACCTGATCACCTTGTTCCGCTGCAGATCGTTGAACGGCTTGGGAATCCCATCATGACCACATCGATCCACGATGAGGATGAGATCATCGAGTACTCCACCGATCCCGAGCTGATCTACGAAAAATACCGAAACCTTGTTGATATCGTCATCGATTCCGGCCATGGCGGCAACATTGCTTCGACGATCGTTGATTGCACGGGCGATGAACCCGTCATCACCCGCGAGGGAAAGGGCGACCTTTCGCTTTACTTGTAGCCAGATACTGGATACTGGATGCTGGATGCTGGATGTGTGGGTGTGGGGACCAGCATCAATTATTTTAAATCCTGATGTTGGAAAAGTAAAATTTAACCTTTACTTTTGCACCCTCAAAAAATGGATTGATTCGCTAGCTCAGCAGGTAGAGCATCGCCCTTTTAAGGCGGGGGTCCTGGGTTCGAATCCCAGGCGGATCACAAGTCAAGTGCGAAGTGTGAAGTGCGAAGTGTGTAATATTTCGAATATTACAGTTCGCATTTTGCGTTTCAGACGTAATACTGAAGATTTCCAATCTCCTTCCAATTGCATGCGACCGGTGAAACGGTTAGAAAATCTGTTTAGAATCGAAAAAAATTATAGGAATGGATTTCTGGGCTTTGGAATTTTATCGGGTAGAATGGGGGTATAATATGGGTATTTCATAAAATTTTCGTACCTTTACCGGGTAAATTACAGGTATAATATAGGTATTTATGTTGGAACAAAAACTGGAATTCGATTTCAAAACAACCCAGGAAATCATTAAAAGGATCAGTATTATTGATAGTTTCAAATCGACCTGGGCCGGTCTTGAAAAAAAGGAAAACAGGTATTTGAAGGAATTACGCCAAATGGCTACAATTCAAAGTATCGGATCATCTACCCGTATTGAAGGAGCCACAATGAACGATGAAGAAATTCAATCACTGTTGAAGAATATGAAAATCTCAAAGCT